>NZ_JAGOPN010000027.1 GCF_017991995.1 Pseudacidovorax sp.
CGTTGCGGCTGTAGTCGCTGAAGGTCAGGAAGGTGCCGCCGTAGGGGATGAAGCCGCCGTGCAGCGCCACGCCGTTCATGATGGCGGCCATGCCGAATTCGCGCACGCCGTAGTTGATGTGGCGGCCGATGCGGCCGTCTTCGGTGCGCACCACGGCGCCGTCGGCGGCGAAGCGCAGGTCGGGCGTGGCGGCGGTCTTGGTCAGGTTGGAGCCCGTGAGGTCGGCGCTGCCGCCGAGCAGTTCGGGCAGCTGCACCGTCAGCGTCTCCAGCGCCAGCTGGCTGGCCTTGCGGCTGGCCACGGTTTCGGCCTTGGTGTGGGCGGCCAGCACGGCGTCGACCACCACCTGGTCGAAGGCGGCGGGCAGTTCGCCCTTCATGCGGCGCTCGAAGGCGGCGGCCAGGTCGGGGAAGGCCTGCGTGTAGGCGGCGAACTTCTCGTTCCAGGCGGCTTCGGCGGCCGCACCCTTGGCCTTGGCGTCCCAGTCCTGGTAGACGGCCTCGGGCAGCTCGAAGGGGGCGTGCTCCCAGCCCAGGGCCGAGCGGGTCAGGCCGATCTCGTCGGCGCCCAGCGGCTCGCCGTGGGCCTTGGCGGTGCCGGCGCGGTTGGGGCTGCCCTTGCCGATCTGCGTCTTGCAGACCACCAGCGTGGGCTTGCTGCCTTCGCCCATCTTGGCCTGGGCGACGGCGGCGGAGACGGCGGCCGCGTCATGGCCGTCCACCGGGCCGATGACGTTCCAGCCGCAGGCCTCGAAGCGCTTGGGCGTGTCGTCGATGAACCAGGGCGCGACCTTGCCATCGATGCTGATGCCGTTGTCGTCGTACAGGGCGATCAGCTTGCCGAGCTTCCAGGCGCCGGCCAGGGCGACGGCCTCGTGGCTGATGCCTTCCATCAGGCAGCCGTCGCCCAGAAAGACGTAGGTGTGGTGGTCGACGATGGCATGGCCGTCGCGGTTGAATTCGGCGGCCAGCAGCTTCTCGGCCAGCGCGAAGCCCACGGCATTGGTGATGCCCTGGCCCAGCGGGCCGGTCGTGGTTTCCACGCCGGGGGTGATGCCCACCTCGGGGTGGCCGGCGGTGCGGCTGTGCAGCTGGCGGAAGTTCTTCAGTTCCTCGATGGGGAGGTCGTAGCCCGTCAGGTGCAGCAGGGCATAGATCAGCATCGAGGCATGGCCGTTGGAGAGCACGAAGCGGTCGCGGTCGGCCCAGTGCGGATTGGCCGGGTTGTGCTTGAGGTGCTCGCCCCAGAGCGCCGCCGCCATGTCGGCCATGCCCATCGGGGCGCCGGGATGCCCGGAGTTGGCTTGCTGGACGGCGTCCATCGCCAACGCGCGGATCGCGTTGGCCATCAGGGCTTGGTTGGCCATGAGAAAAGGCTTTCGGGGAGGTGTAGGAGGGGAGAACCCGCGATTTTAGCGAGGGGCGCCCGGGCCCCTCGCCGGGACGCTTCACACAGGTCAAGCGCTGTCAGCCTTGGTACAAGGCAGGACACAATCGTGTCCAATTTGCGAATAAATCAGTCGTACACCCTCCCCGTGCCCCGCACGGGACTGCTAGAGTCCACGCATGCACGGCCTGCACCTTACTGCCGACCTTCACGATTGCCAGTGCGATGACTTCTGGCTGACGGACGGCACCATCCTCCTCGAGTGTCTGACGCGCGCCGTTGCCGTCGCCAAATTGAAGGCGGTGGGGCAGCTGGCTCATCACTTTCCCTCCACCCCTGCCGGGCGCGGCGGCGTCACGGCGGCGCTGCTGCTCGCGGAATCCCATGTGTGCATCCACACCTGGCCCGAGCAAGGCAGCGTGACGCTCGATGTGTACGTCTGCAACTTCGGCGGCGACCATTCCGACGCCGCGAAGGCTTTGCAGGAGGCGCTGATCGTCCTGTTCTCGCCGCGGCACGTCGAACGCAACGTCCTGCACCGAGGCAGCGTGTCCCGCCACCTGGTGTGACGGTGACGCCGGCCATGGTCCTCGCCGCGGGCCGCGGCGAGCGCATGCGCCCGCTGACGGACCGGCAGCCCAAGCCGCTGCTCGATGTCCGGGGCAAGCCGCTGATGCAATGGCCCATGGAGGCGCTCGCGCGCGGCGGCTTCACCCGGCTGGTGGTCAACACGGCCTGGCTGGGCGAGCAGATCGAACAGCGTTTCGGCACCGCGCCGCAATGGGCCGGGGGCCTGGGCTCGCAGATCGCCTATTCGCACGAAGGCCGTGATTTCGGCGCGGCGCTGGAGACGGCCGGCGGCATCGCCCGCGCCCTGCCGCTGCTGGACGCCGAGCTCTTCTGGTGCCTGGCCGGCGATGTGTACGCGCCCGACATCCATTTCACGCAGGCCCAGGTGCAGACCTTCGCCGAGAGCGGCCGGCTGGCCCACCTGTGGCTGGTGCCCAATCCGCCGCACAACCCGCGCGGCGACTTCGGCATCGGCCAGGACGGCTCCGCGCTGAATCTGCCGGCCGACGACCCGGCGCCGCGCTACACCTTCTCCACCATCGGCCTGTACCGGCGCGAACTCTTCGCGCCGCCGTACTGCGACATCCCGCCCGGCAACCCGGCGGGCGTGAAGGCCGCGCTGGCGCCGCTGCTTCGGCGCGCCATGGACAATGGCCGCGTCAGTGCCCAGCTGCACACCGGCCGCTGGACCGACGTCGGCACCCCCGAGCGCCTCGCCCAACTCAACTCGTCGCCATGAACGCCAGTCCCTCCCTCTACGCCGGGCGCCGGGCCCGCCTTGCCGCCCAGCTCGGTGCCGATGGCATCGCCCTCATCCCCACCGCGCCGGAACGCCAGCGCAATCGCGACAGCGACTTCCCCTACCGGCACGACAGCTACTTCCATTACCTGACCGGCTTCACCGAGCCCAACGCCTGGCTGGTGGTCGACGCCGCGGGCCGCAGCACGCTGTTCTGCCAGCCCAAGGACCTGGAGCGCGAGATCTGGGACGGTTACCGCCTCGGCCCCGAGGCTGCGCCCGAGCGCCTGGGCGTCGATGAAGCCTTCTCGGTTGCCGAACTCGACAGCCGCCTGCCGAAGCTGCTCGAGAACCGCGCCACCGTCTGGTACCCCTTCGCCACCCATCCCGGCCTGGAAGGGCGCGTCGACGGCTGGCTGCAGAAGGTGCGCGCCCGCGTGCGCTTCGGCGCCCTGTGCCCCGAGCAGCAGCGCGACCTGTGCGGCCCGCTGGACGAGATGCGCCTGGTCAAGGACGCGCATGAGCAGGACGTGATGCGCCGGGCCGCCGACATCAGCGCCCGCGCCCACATCCGTGCCATGCAGCTGAGCGCCCGCATGCTGCGCGAGGGCCGCGACGTGCGCGAGTACCACCTCGACGCCGAGCTGCTGCACGAATTCCGCCTGGGCGGTTCCCAGTTCCCGGCCTACGGCTCCATCGTGGCGGCCGGCGCCAATGCCTGCGTGCTGCACTACCGCGCCGACGTGGCGCCCGTGCGCGCCGGCGAGCTGGTGCTGATCGATGCCGGCTGCGAGCTCGACAGCTACGCCAGCGACATCACCCGCACCTTCCCGGCCGATGGCAAGTTCACCGGTCCGCAGCGCGCGCTCTACGACCTGGTGCTCGCCAGCCAGGATGCCGCGGTGGCCGCCACCAAGGCCGGCAACCGCTTCAACGACCCGCACGAGGCCACGGTGCGCGTGCTGTCGCAGGGCATGCTCGACCTGGGCCTGCTCGACGCCAACAAGGTCGGCAGCGTGGACGACGTGATCGAGCAGCGGGCCTACTTCCGTTACTACATGCACCGCACCGGCCACTGGCTGGGCATGGACGTGCACGACTGCGGCAGCTATGTCGAGCCCACGCAGGTGGGCGAGATCAGCGAGCGCCGCGACCCGCTCTCGGGCGAGGTGATCAAGAACCGCCCCAGCCGCATCCTCCAGCCCGGCATGGTGCTGACCATCGAGCCGGGCATCTACGTGCGCGCTGGCGACGACGTGCCCGCGCAGTTCCACGACATCGGCATCCGCATCGAGGACGACGCCATCGTCACCGCCACGGGCTGCGAGCTGATCACGCGCGGCGTGCCGGTGGACGGCGACGAGATCGAAGCGCTGATGCGCGGCTGATCGGGCGGCATCCTGCCGCCCAGCCCGCCCGACGTTCAGCCGAAACGCCGCGCCGAGTAGGGCGCCGCGTCCACCATCGTCGGCCCGCCGTCGATGAGTTCGGCCAGCAAGCGGCCGCAGGCCGGGCCCAGCGTGAAGCCTTGGTGCGCATGGCCGAAGTTGAACCACAGGCCGCGGTGACGCGGGGCGGCGCCGATCACCGGCAGCATGTCGGCGGTGCAGGGCCGTGCGCCCAGCCAGGGCTCGCCTTCCACCGGATGCGGCAGGTCGAGCAGTTCGCGGGCATAGGTCTCGGCGCGCGTGAGCTGCCAGGGCGTGGGCGCGGCATCCTGGCGGGCGAATTCGGCGCCGGTCGTGATGCGGGCGCCGCGCCGCATCGGCGCGATCACCAGGCCGCGGTCCAGGTCGTACACCGGTCGGCGCAGTGTGGGGCCACCGGTGTAGTGCCGGTGGTAGCCGCGCTTGACGAAGAGCGGCAGCCGGTAGCCCAGGGGCTTGAGCAGCCGGTCGGCCCAGGGGCCCAGGGCGACCACGGCGTCCTGCGCCTCCACCGGCCCGCGCGTGGTCTGCACGCGCCAGCCCTGGGCGGTCGCCGTCAGCGTGGCGGCGTCGCCCTGCACCAGCACGCCGCCGAGCTGCTGGAAATGCGCGGCATAGCGGGCCACCAGCTCGCCCGGGTCGCTCACGCACCACGGGTCCTGCCAATGCAGCGCGCCGGGCAGGGGCTGCGTGAGGGCGGGTTCTTCGGCGCCCAGGGCGGCGCCGTCGAGGGCGCGCACCCGCAGGCCGTGCCGGGCCGCGGTGGCCTCGGCATCGCGGCGCGCCTGCGCAAAGCTGGCCGCGTCGCGGAACACGTGCAGGTAGCCGTCGCGCTGCACCAGGTCGTCGGCGCCGGCGGCTGCGATCAGCGGGGCATGCTCGCTCGTCGAATGTTCGATCAGGCGCGCATAGGCCGCGGCGATGGGCGCATAGCGCTCGGGCGCCGAGTTGCGCCAGTAGCGCGACAGCCCGGCTGCCACCGCCGGCAGTGCGCCAAGATGCCAGTTGACGTCGGCCCCGCGCTTGAGCGCCACGCCGGCCAGCTTGGCCAGGCTGCGCGGAAAGGCATAGGGCGACACGGCCTCGCGCTGGATGATGCCTGCGTTGCCGTACGAGGTCTCGCGCCCCGGCAGGCCGCGGTCGACCAGGGCGACCGAATGGCCGCGCATCGCCAGATGGAGGGCGGTGCAGGTGCCGACCATGCCGGCGCCGAGGACGAGGATCTCGCGGCCCATGCGCCTCAGGCCTTCTGGTGGGCGATGACGGTCAGTTCCACCAGCGCGCCCGGCAGCATCAGGTCCGTGCGCACGGTGGTGCGCACCGGCCGCGGCTCGGCGAAGGCGGCGGCGTAGACGCCGTTGAAGGCGGCGAAGTCGGCCGCATCGACCAGGTAGGCCGTCACGCTGACCACGTCCGACAACGCCAGGCCCTGGCCGGCGAGCGTGGCCGCGATGCGCTCCAGGCACAGGCGGGTCTGGGCCTCGATGCCGGCCGGCACCGAGCCATCGGCGGCGATGCCCAGTTCACCGGAAAGGAAGACGAGCGGGCCGACGGTGCGGACCTTGGAGAAGGGCAGGGCGGAGGTCTGAGTCATGAGGGGTGCCGGCGCCGAGCGCCGGCCCTGAAGGTGGGGAAGCGGCGCCATCCAGCGCCGAAGGCGATTATTCCGCCGGCTGCATTGCCGACCAATGTGTGCTTCGCAAGATCGTATTGCCGATTGGGCAATGCGTTCACGCTCCGAGCCCGAGTGGCCGCGTGGGGCGGAACTGTCCGCCAGGGCACCCGAGGAACCGGCTTTGCCGGGCCTCTGGGTGCGCCCCCCCTCCAAGCCGAAGGCGCCAGAGAGGGGCTGAGGTCCGCGGCTCCGAGCCTGCCAATGCAGGCTTGGGCGTGCCCGAAGAGCAGCCGCCTCTGGCGGCCGCCCGGAGCCGCGAAGCGGCATGGAGGGTGTCATTCCAATGCCTTGCGCAGGTGGTCGATGAAGGCCCGCGCCGCATCGGGCAGGTGCCGGCCGGCCATGGTCTGCACCTCGAAGTGGCGCTCGTTCATCTCGCGGTCGCGCAGGGGGATGGCCACCACGGTACGGTTGTGCAGTTGCTGGCGCAGCGCCAGTTCGCCGCAGAAGGTGACGGCCTGGGTGTGGCTGACGTACTGGATCAGCGGATAGAGGTGGTCGCTGGTGATCACCGGCTGCAGGACCAGGCCCTGCCGGCTGCTGCTGATGTCCAGCAACTGCCGCAGCGTGGAGGTGCCGGCCGGCAGCGCCAGCGGCCAGGCCAGCAGCTGCGCCAGCGACACCTGCCGGCGATCGGCCAGCGGATGGGCGGGCGCCACCACCGCCATCACCGGCGATGGATGGCGGAAGGCCACCTGCAGGCCGCTCTCCGAGCTGAGGCTCACCGTCACGCCCAGGTCCACCAGCCCCTCGCGCACGCGGCGCGCCACCTCGCGCTGCACCGCCATGTCCAGCTGGAAGCGGATGCCCGGGCAGCGCGCCTGGAAGTCCGCCACCACCGCGGGCAGGAACTCGTAGGCGAAGCCCTCGGTCGCCACGATGCGCACCTCGCCCTGGCGCAGGCCGCGTAGGGCCAGGATGTCGTCGGTCACGCGCTCGATGTCCAGCCAGGCGCGACGCGCATGGGCGGCCAGCAGTTCGCCGGCGGAATTGAGCGTCATGCCGCGGGCGCGACGCTCGAACAGCAGGGTGTCCAGCTCGCGCTCCAGCCGGCCGATCTGCCGGCTGACGGCCGAGGGCGCCACGTCCAGTCGGGCCGCGGCCTCGGTGACCGAGCCGGCGCGCGCCACCTCCAGGAAATAGCGCAGGGCCACTTCCTGCAGCACGCGCTGGTTGGGATCGCGCCGCGCGGGCTTGGCGGCAGGCGTGGACGGAGGAGTGGATGAGGCCATCGGATGCGGTGCCGAAAGATTGCCGAACCGGCAACGAAGCTTTAAGAGCCTTGTGCTTGCTGCACAGGAGATGCATTTCTAGCATGCGGCCATCGTCTTCCGAAAGGCCTGTCGCCATGACCTTCGCGTCCATCTCCGCTTTCCGTCCTGCCCCGGTGTCGCGCCGCGCCGCCGTGTGCGGCCTGCTCGCGCTGGCCGCCAGCGCCGGCGCGCTTCCTGCCATGGCGCAGCCGGACTATCCCAGCCGTCCGATCACGCTGGTGATCCCCTTCCCGCCCGGCGGCAGCGCCGACGTCATCGGCCGGCTGATGGGCCAGCGGATCTCGACCGCCCTGGGCCAGCCGGTGGTGGTGGACAACCGCCCGGGCGCCGGCACGGCCATCGCCGCCGGCTACGTCGCGAAGGCGCCCGCGGACGGTTACACGCTGCTGCTGGGCTCGCCCTCCACCTTCACGGCCAACCCGGCCATCCGCAGCAACCTGCCCTACGACCCGGTCAAGAGCTACGACCCCATCGCCATCGTGGCGCGCATCCCGCTGGTGCTGCTGGCCAACAAGGACGTGCCGATCAACACGGTGAAGGAATTCGTCGCCGCCGCCAAGGCCTCGCCCGAGAAGTATTCGTACGCCTCCTTCGGCGCCGGCACCACCTCGCACTTCGCGGGCGAGATCATCCTGGGCGCCGTCGGCGCCAAGATGCTGCATGTGCCCTACAAGGGCAGCGCCCCGGCCATGACCGACCTGATCGGCGGCCAGGTGCCCTTCTCGGTGGACACCGTCACCGCCGCCATTCCGCAGCTCAAGGGCGGCAAGGTCAAGGCCATCGCCGTGACCACGGCCAAGCGCTCGTCGCAGCTGCCGAACGTGCCCACCTTCGCCGAGGCGGGCTACCCGGACATCGACGTCGACACCTGGATCATGCTGGTCGCGCCCAAGGGCACGCCCGCGCCGGTGCGCGAGCGGCTGGAGAAGGCCATCGCGCAGATCGTCGCCTCGCCCGATGCCAAGGCCGCGCTCGCGGCCCAGGGCGCGGAGCCCGCTTTCGCCGGCCAGGCCGCGTCCGCGAAGCAGATCGAGAACGAGCTGCCCCTCATGCGCGCGGTCGCGCAACGCGCCAACATCAAGGCAGATTGATGGCCGAACTCGTCGAACTCTCCGCCGTCGAGCAGCGCCGCCTGATCGGTGCGCGCCAGCTCTCGCCCGTCGAGCTGCTGGAGGCGTGCATCGCGCGCATCGAGCAGGTCAACCCCTTCGTCAATGCCGTCACCGCCACCTGCTTCGAGCGGGCGCAGGGCGAGGCTCGCGCCGCCGAGCAGGCCGTGATGCGCGGCGAGCCCCTGGGCCTGCTGCACGGCCTGCCGCTGGGTGTGAAGGACCTGGAGCCCACGGCCGGCCTGCTCTCCACCTCGGGTACGCCCAGCCTGCGCAACCATGTGCCGGCGCAGGACATCGAGCTGGTGCGGCGCCTGCGCGCGGCCGGCGCCATCGTGGCCGGCAAGACCAACGTGCCCGAGATGGGCGCAGGCGCCAACAGCCGCAACCCGGTGTGGGGCGCCACGGGCAACCCCTTCGATCCCAACCTCAATGCCGGCGGTTCCTCCGGCGGCTCGGCCGCGGCGCTGGCGCTGGACATGCTGCCGGTGTGCACCGGCTCGGACACCGGCGGCTCGCTGCGCATCCCGGCCGCCAAATGCGGCGTGGTGGGCCTGCGCCCCTCGCCCGGCGTGGTGCCCAGCGTGCGCAAGCCGATGGGCTGGTCGCCCATCTCGGTGGTCGGGCCCATGGGCCGCAGCGTGGCCGATGCCTGCCTGCAACTGGCGGCCACCGCGGGCCCGCATGCGGGCGATCCGCTCAGTCATCCGCTCGACGCCATGGCCTTCCTGGCGCCGCGCACGGCCGACCTGTCGCGACTGCGCGTGGCCTGGACTGAGGACTTCGGCTGCTGCGACGTCGACCCGGTGGTGCGCCGCGCCTTCCGCGAGAAGATGGCCGCCATGCGCCACCTGTTCGCCACCTGCGACGAGGTGCCGTTCGCGCTGGGCGAGGTGCACCGCTGCTTCGACGTGCTGCGCGCCGAGGCCTTCGTGGCCGGCATGCGCGAGACCTACGAGCGCAACCCCGAAAGCCTGGGGCCCAACCCGCGTGCCAACTACGAGATGGGCGTGCGCATGAGCCTGCTCGACAGCGCCTGGGCGCAGACCGAGCAGACGCGCATCATCGGCCGCTTCCAGAAGGTGTTCGAGGGCTACGACCTGGTCATGTCGCCCACCACGCCGGTCTCGCCCTTCCCGTGGACGCTGCCGTACGCCGCGGAGGTGGACGGCCGCCCGCAGGAGAACTACTACCGCTGGCTGGCGCTGACCTATGTGGTCACGCTCACCACGCATCCGTCCATCAGCCTGCCCTGCGGGACGGACGAGCGCGGCATGCCCTTCGGCCTGCAGGTGACGGGCACCTTCCGCGGCGACCTGCCGCTGCTGTCGGCCTCGCTGGCCATGGAGCAGGCGTTTGCCCTGTCGCCGACGCTGGCGCGGCCCCGGCCGGACATCGCGAAGCTGCGGCCGGCCGATCCGCCGCTGAAGAGCATCGTCACCGCCGCGCCGGACGATCCCCGGGCCAGCCGGCCCACCGAGGCGGGCGCCGCCTCGGTCGTGTGACCGCCTGGGCGCGCGGTGGGGCCTTCAGTCGAAGGCCCCCGCCGGCGCCTCGGCCGCCACCGCCTCCATGTGCCGCGCGATGGCCCCGGGCGTGGTGAACCACACACGGCCCTCGTCGCGTGCCCGGGCCAGGTGGCCCAGCACCTCGCGCAGGTGCCGCAGCCGGTACGGCTGGCCCACGATGTAGGGATGCAGCGCCAGCCCCATCACCAGCGGCTGGGCCTGCGACTGCATCAGCATCTCCTCGAAGTTGTCCACCACCATGTCGCAGAAGGCGCGCGAGTCCATCTGGCGCGCCACGATCATGGGGATGTCGTTGAGCTCCTGCGGATAGGGCACCGCCCACAGCCGCCCGCCGCCGCGGGTGCGCATGCGCATCGGTTGGTCGTCGTGGCACCAGTTGAGCGTGTAGCCGTAGCCGGTCTCGGCCAGCAGGTCGGGCGTGAGGTGGCTCTCGGAGATCCACGGCGACAGCCATCCGGCCGGCGCCTGGCCGCTCTCGCGCTCGATGCGGTCGCGGCAGCGCTGCAGCAGGGCGCGTTCCTCGTCCTCCGACAGCTGGCCCTGGCGCTCGGCGTTGCTGTGGCCGTGGCCGATCAGCTCGTCGCCGCGGGCCGCGAAGGCCTGCACGAGTTCGGGGCAGTGGTCGTACAGGGCGGTGTTGATCAGCGTGCCGGTGGGCAGCCCCAGCTGGTCGAAGAGTTCCAGACAGCGCCAGGCGCCCACGCGGTTGCCGTATTCGCGCCAACCGTGGTTGAGCACATCCGGGTGCGGCGAGGCCGGGCCGATGCAGGCACCCAGGCCATCGCCGAAGGCGAAGTGCTCGATGTTGAAGCCCAGGTACACCGCCAGCCGCGCGCCATTGGGCCAGGCGTAGTCGTGGCGGCGGGTGATGGGCCGGTAGTCGAAGCGGTCATGCCCCGGCAGGCGCTCGGGCCAGCGGGTGCGGCCGGGGTCGTGCGGCGTGCTCATCGGCTGCTGGTTCACAGCGTGGCCAGGCCGGCGCGCACCAGCAGCCATTCGGCGCTGTCGTTCCACACGTCCATCTGCACGATCAAGCCGCGGCGCACCACATACCGGTCCACGTAGCGGTTGCCCTCGAAGGGCGTGCCGTCGGGCCAGGCGCCGTAGAGCGTGCCCAGGCTGTAGACCACGGTCTCGTCCTCGCTGCCGCCGGCCACGGTCTCGGTGCGCTCGATTTTCTTCTTGACCCAGGCGTAGCGTTTGGCGTTGAAGGCCGAGGTGTCGCCCGGCGCCGTCATCGGCCGGTTGCCGGTGAAGCGGATGCGGATGTCGGGCGCGGTGTAGCGCGAGGCCGATGCCGGGTCGGGAATCATCACGAGGCGCAGGAACTCGTCCACGATCTCGGCGGGGGTGGTGGGTTGGGCGGTGGTCGTCATCGATGCTTTGGGGGCTTGGGCGAAAGGGGCGGGCGCGTGCAAGCCACGTGCCCGGGGGGTGCGGCTGGGTCAGTGTCCCCGCGTCGGCGCCCTCGGTCGAGCCCCCGGCGGCCGACATGCCCGCCCGGCACAATCGCCGGCTATGCGTTTCTTCCGGGATGTCAACCTGCCCGCCTTCACCGCCGGCTTCGTCGCCGTGCTGGTGGGCTTCACCAGTTCGGTGGCCATCGTGTTCCAGGCCGCGCAGGCATTCGGCGCCGATTCCGCCCAGATCGCCTCCTGGATGTGGGCGCTGGGCCTCGGCATGGGCCTGGCTACCGCCATCCCATCGCTGTGGCTGCGCAAGCCCGTGATGGTGGCCTGGAGCACGCCCGGCGCCGCCGTGCTGGCCACCGCCGGCGCGGGCTATTCGATGGGCGAGGCCGTGGGCGCCTTCATCGTCTGCGCGGCGCTCATCACGCTGGCCGGCGCCACCGGCTGGTTCGAGCGGGTGATGAACCGCATCCCCATGGCCATCGCCTCGGCCCTGCTGGCGGGCGTGCTGGCGCGCTTCGGCCTCTCGGCCTTCACGGCGGCGCAGACGGCGCTGCCGCTGGTGCTGCTGATGCTGGCGACCTACCTGGCGGGCAAGCGCTGGCTGCCGCGTTACGCCGTGCCGCTGACGCTGGCGGTGGCCATCGCCTATGCGGCCGTGCGCGGCCAGCTGGCCTGGAGCACGGTGCATTTCTCGCTAGCCATGCCGGTGTTCACGATGCCGCAGTTCACGTGGCAGGCGGCCGTCAGCCTGGCGCTGCCGCTCTTCGTCGTGACCATGGCCTCGCAGAACCTGCCGGGCGTGGCCGCCATCCGCGCCGCGGGCTACGACATGCCGATCAGCAAGCTCATCACGCTGACCGGTGTGGCCACGCTGCTGCTGGCGCCCTTCGGCGGCTATGCGCTCAATCTGAGCGCCATCACCGCCGCCATCTGCATGGGCCGCGAGGCGCACGAGGACTCGCACCAGCGCTACACCGCCGCCGTGTGCTGCGGCCTCATCTATGTGCTGATCGGCTGCTTCGGCGCGGCGGTGGCGGGGCTGCTCACGGCCTTTCCGAGGGAGCTGGTGGCGGCCATCGCCGGACTGGCGCTGCTGTCGACCATCGGCGGCGGCCTGGCCACGGCCCTGCGCGACGAGGCGCATCGCGAGGCGGCGCTCATCACCTTCCTGGTCACGCTCTCGGGCGTGACCCTCTTCGGCATCGGCTCGGCCTTCTGGGGCGTGGTGGCCGGCGCGGCCGCGCTGCTGGTGCAGCAGGCCGGCCGGCCAAAGACCGCCGCCGGCAAGGACATCGCACCTGCCTGCAAGATCAGGCTGGACGCCCGCCAGGGCAGCCACGACAACACGCACAAGCCATCATGAACTTCCTCTTCGTCGCCGATCCGCTCGACCTGTTCAAGACCTACAAGGACACCACCTTCTCGATGATGCGCGAGGCCCAGCGGCGCGGCCACCGCATCGCCGCCTGCCTGCCGCAGGACCTGGGCTGGCGCTCCGGCGGCGTGGTCGAGGCCGAGGTGCTGCGCATCACCCTGACCGGCGATGCCGACGACTGGTACACCGTGGACCTGCGCGAGCGCGTGGCCCTGAAGGACTTCGACGCCGTGCTCATGCGCAAGGACCCGCCCTTCGACGCCGAGTACATCTACGCCACCCACCTGCTGGAGCAGGCCGAGCGCGAGGGCGCGCGCGTGGTCAACAAGCCGCGGGCGCTGCGCGACCACCCGGAAAAGCTGGCGATCATGGAGTTTCCGGAATTCACCGCGCCCACGCTGGTCACGCGCAGCGACGCGGCGGTGCGCGCCTTCCATGCCGAGCATGGCGACATCATCCTCAAGCCGCTGGACGGCATGGGCGGCATGGGCATCTTCCGCGTCAAGCAGGACGCGTTGAACCTGGGCTCCATCATCGAGACGCTCAACAAGGGCGGCGCCGAGACGATCATGGTCCAGCGCTTCGTGCCCGAGATCAGCCAGGGCGACAAGCGCGTGCTGGTGATCGCCGGCCAGCCGGTGCCCTACTGCCTGGCGCGCATCCCCCAAGGCACCGAGGTGCGTGGCAACCTGGCAGCCGGCGGCAAGGGCGTGGCCCAGCCGCTGTCGGCCGACGACCGCCGCATCGCCGAGGCCATCGGCCCCAAGCTCTTCGCGCGCGGCCTGCTGCTGATCGGCCTGGACGTGATCGGCGGCTCGCTCACCGAGATCAACGTCACCAGCCCGACCTGCTTCCAGGAAATCCACGACCAGACCGGCTGCGACGTGCCGGCGCTGTTCGTCGATGCGCTGGAGGCGCAGGTCAAGGCCGCCTGAGCGGCCCTGCGCCTGCGGCTCAGAGCACGCCGCGGGCGCGCAGGCCGGCGATGTCGTCGGCGCCCAGGCCCAGCCGTTCCGCCAGCACCGCGTCGGTGTGCTGGCCCAGCGCCGGTGGCGCATGGCGCAGGGTGGGCGGGGTCTCCGACAGGCGCAGCGGGCTGGCGGCCGTGACCACGCGGTCCACCTTTTCGCCGGCCGGGCGCTCGCCGTCGGCATAGCGGCGCTGCGTCACCGCAAGGCCGCGAGCCTGCACCTGCGCATCGTCGAAGGCCTGGCCGATGTCGTTGATGGCGCCGCAGGGCACGGCCTTGTCCTCCAGCAGCACGATCCATTCGGCCGTCGGGCGCTGGCGCGTCACGGCGTCCATCATCGGGATCAGCGCCGCACGGTGCACCACGCGTGCCGCGTTGGTGGCGAAGCGCGGCTCCTGCGCCCAGGCGGTGCCGGCGGCGGCGCAGAAGCGGGCGAACTGCCCGTCGTTGCCGATGGCCAGCAGCATGCGGCCGTCGGCGGTCGGAAAGTCCTGGTAGGGCACCACGCTCGGATGGCTGTTGCCCAGGCGGCCCGGCACCTGGCCGCTGTTGAGGTAGCCCGCGCCCTGGTTGGCCAGCACGGCCATGGCCACGTCCATCAGCGCCATGTCGATGTGCTGGCCGCGGCCGGTGCGGTGGCGCGCCTCCAGCGCACCCAGGATGGCCGTGGTGGCGTACATGCCGGTGAACAGGTCGATCACCGCCACGCCCACCCGCAGCGGGCCGCCGCCGGGCTCGTCGTCGGGGCGGCCGGTCACGCTCATCAGGCCACTCATGGCCTGCACCAGCAGGTCGTAGCCCGCGCGCGGCGCATAGGGGCCGGTGTGGCCGAAGCCGGTGACCGAGCAGTAGATCAGCCGCGGGTTCAGCGCCGACAGGCTGGCGTAGTCGAGCCCGTAGCGCGCCAGGCCGCCGGTCTTGAAGTTCTCCACCACCACGTCGCTCTGCGCCGCCAGCGCGCGGATCAGTTGCTGGCCCTCGGCGGTGGCCATGTCCACCGTGACCGAGCGCTTGTTGCGGTTGCAGGCGGCGAAGTAGCAGGCCTGGTCGGTGGGCTGGCCGTTTTCGTCCGCGAAGAAGGGCGGGCCCCAGCGGCGGGTGTCGTCGCCTTCACCGGGCTTCTCGATCTTGATGACGTCGGCGCCCAGGTCGGCCAGGTTCTGCGTGCACCAGGGCCCGGCCAGCACGCGCGAGAGATCGAGCACCCGCAGGTGCGAAAGCGCGCCGGCAGGCGCTTCGGGGGCAGGCGTCGGGGCAACGGTCATCGCAGGCTTGTCTCCACGGCGCAGAGCAGGCCGCCGGCCCATGCTACGGGCGGCGGCGGGCGCTGCGCTTTTCATTTGTGGAAGGCGGGCTTCCACCGAGGCGGGCAGGGCCTTCGCGTCGAAAGCCCCTTCCTAGAATGCCCGCCCATGGCCATGCATTTCGACCTGGTGGACCTGCGCCTGATGGTGCACATCGCCGACGCCAACAGCATGACGCGCGGCGCGGAGCTGTCCTTCATCTCGCTGCCCGCGGCCAGCACCCGCATCAAGAACCTGGAGGAGGGCATCGGCACCAAGCTGCTCTTCCGCACCAACCAGGGCGTGACGCTCACGCCGCCCGGCCAGGCGCTGGTGACGCATGCGCGCGCCGTGCTGGGCCAGATCGAGCACCTGCGCGGCGACATGCAGGAGTACGTGCGCGGCATCAAGGGCCATGTGCGGGTGTTCGCCAACACCACCTCGCTCAGCGAATTCCTGCCGCCGGTGCTGCGGCACTTCCTGCGGCGCAACCCGGACGTCAACATCGACCTGCGCGAGCGCCTGTCGCACGACATCGTGCGCGCGGTGATGGACGGCCAGACCGACATCGGCATCGTGGCCGGCCTCGTGCGCACCGAGGACCTGGAGACGCTGCCCTACCGCCGCGACCGGCTGGTGCTGGTGGTGCCGCAGGGCCATGCGCTGCAGGCCGAGGCGCAGATCGACTTCGCCGACACGCTGGCCTTCGACTACGTGGGCCTGCACGAGTCCAGCGCCATCCATGCCTTCCTGCGTCAGGCCAGCGACCAGCTGCACAAGCCCATCAAGCAGCGCATCCAGGTGGGCAACTTCGAGACCGCCTGCCGCATGATCGCCTCCGGCGTAGGCGTCGGCGTGCTGCCCGAATCGGCCGCCAGCCGCCATGCGCAGGCCATGGCCATCGGCATCGTGCCGCTGTCGGACGCGTGGTCGGTGCGCGAGATGCAGATCTGCATGCGCCGGCGCGAGACGCTGCCGGCCTTCGCGCAGGAGCTGGTGGCGCTGCTGGTGGCCGATGCGCAGGGCCGGCTCGACCCGGACTGACCCCGCCCGTCGACAGACTCAGGCCACGCGCCCGTCGCGCGCCATGGCCCGCGCGATGATGATCTGCTGGATCTGCGTGGTGCCCTCGTACAGGCGCAGCAGCCGCACGTCGCGGTAGAAGCGCTCGATGCCGTACTCGGCCATGTAGCCGGCGCCGCCCAGGATCTGCACCGCGCGATCGGCGATCCGGCCGCAGGCCTCGGTGGCGAACATCTTGGCGCTCGAGGCCTCGATGGCCACCGACCGGCCGTCGTCGCGGCGGCGCGCGGCCTCCAGCGTCATCGATTCGGCGGCGAACAGCTCGGCCTGGCTGTCGGCCAGCATGGCCTGCACCAGCTGGAAGTCGGCCACCGGCTGGCCGAACTGGCGGCGGTCCATCGCATAGGCCAGCGCGTCGCGCAGGATGCGCCGTGCCAGGCCCACCGCGACGGCCGCGATGTGGATGCGGCCCTTCTCCAGCACCTTCATCGCGGTGCGGAAGCCCTGGCCCTCGCGCCCGCCGATGAGGTTGGCGGCCGGCACCCGCACGTCGTCGAAGATCACGTCGCAGGTGTGGGCGCCGCGCTGGCCCATCTTGCGGTCGGGCTTGCCGAAGCGGATGCCCGGCGTGCGCGCGTCGACGATGAAGGCCGAGATGCCGCCCGCGCCCTTGTCCTGCGGATCGGTGCGCGCCATGAGCGTGAACATGCCCGCATGCGGCGCATTGGTGATGTAGCGCTTGCTGCCGTTGACCACGTAGTGGTCGCCGTCGCGCAGGGCCGTGGTGCGCAGCGAGGCGGCGTCCGAGCCGGCCTCGGGCTCGGTGAGCGCGAAGGACGCGATCAGCTCGCCGCTGGCCAGCCGGGGCAGCCAGTCGCGCTGCTGCTCGGGCGTGCCGTCGATCAGGATGCCCTGCGAGCCGATGCCCACGTTGGTACCGATCACCGAGCGGAAGGCGGGCGAGGTCTGGCACAGCGCGAAGAGCACCCGCGCCTCTTCTTCCATGGTGAGGCCCAGGCCGCCATGCTGCTCGGGGATCGACAGGCCGAACAGGCCCAGCGCGCGCATGTCCTGCACGATGTCGGCGGGCACCTGGTCGGTGCGCTCCACGGCGTCTTCTGCGGGCACGAGGCGCTCGCGCACGAAGCGGTTCACGCTGTCGAGCAGCGCACCGAGGATCTGGGGATCGCGGATCATGGGTCTCCTTAGAGGGCGTCGGCCGTGCCCAGCACGGCGGTGGATTGGCTGGAGAGCGTGCCGCCGTTGCCGTGGACCACGGCCGTGCGGTGCGTCGCCAGCTGGCGCTGGCCGGCTTGGCCGCGCAACTGCCGCACGGCCTCGATCAGGGCGAAGATGCCGTACATGCCCGGGTGCACGCAGGACAGTCCGCCGCCGTTGGTGTTGACGGCCAGCCGCCCGCCCGGGGCGATGGCGCCGCCTTCCACGAAGGGGCCGCCCTCGCCCTTGGCGCAGAAGCCCAGGTCCTCCAGGAACAGCAGCGTGTTGATGGTGAAGGCGTCGTAGAGCTGGGCCATGTCCATGTCGGCCGGGCGCAGGCCCGCCATGGCGAAGGCCTGCGCACCGGACTGGGCGGCCGCGGTGGTGGTGAGCACCGGCATGCACGAGATCTGGCGGTGCCACATCGCTGTGGCCGTGCCCAGCACATGCACCGGTGGCTGCGGCAGGTCGCGCGCCCGGTCGGCACGCACCAGCACCAGGGCACCGGCCCCGTCGGTCACCAGGCAGCAGTCGAGCACGCCCAGCGGGCTGGCGATGGGCCGGGCCGCGAGCACATCGTCCACCGTGAGCGGATCGCGCCTGAAGGCCTCGGGATTGCGCTGGGCCCAGGCGCGTGCGGCTACGGCCACCTCGGCCAGCTGGGTCCGCGTGGTGCCGAACTCGTGCATATGGCGTGCCGCGGCCAGCGCATAGGCGGTCACGGGCAGCACCGGCTCGTAGGGAAACTCGAAGGGCTGCGGATCGAGGAAGCGCCGCGCGGCCTGCATCTCCCGCCGGCCGAAGCTGGCCGACCGTTGCGCGCTGCCGTAGCACACCAGCACCGCCTTGCACTGGCCCGCCTCCAGCGCACGGATGGCCGGCAGCAGGTGGGCGATGAAGCTGCTGCCGCCCAGCATGGTGCCGTCCACGTAGCTGGGGTTGAGGCCCAGGTGCTCCACCACCGGCATGGCCCACATGCTGGCCGACACGCTGCAGGTGGCGATGCCGTCGATGTCCTGCATCGTCAGGCCCGCATCGGCCACCGCCGCATGGGCGGCGCGCACCAGCAGCGTCATGTCGTCCATGCCCGGCGATTCGCCGCAGCCGTAGGTGGCGGCACCGGCGATGGCGACGCGGCCCCGCAGGCCGCGGTTGACGGCGCCGGCATCCAGCGCGGAGCGGGGGATCTGTCCGGCCGTGGTCATGCCGCACCGCCTTCCTCGGGATGGAAGAGCACCAGCCCGCGGCCCTCGCGCTGGACGACGCGCGCCTTCACGCGCTGGCCGATGCGAACGGCCTCGGGCGCGATGCCTTCCACGCGGCTCATCATGCGCACGCCCTCGTCGAGGTCGATCAGCGACACGTTGTAGGGTCCGCCGTCCTCGGCCTTGCGGTGGACCGTGCTGGCCGAATGGACCTGGCCGGTGCCGCGCGCCCGCACCCAGCGCAGCGGGGCGGCGCCGCAGTGGGGGCAGAGTTCGCGCGGCGTGAAGACATGGCGGCCGCACTGCGGGCAATGCTGCAGGCAGAAGCGGCCGGCATCCAGCTCTGCCTGGTAGTGGGCGCCCGCGCCGACGTGCATGGTGGGAGAGGGTGTGCTGGACATGGGTCAGGACACCGTGATGCCGGCCGTCTTGATGACCTTGGCCCACTTGGCCATCTCGCTGTGCAGCCGCTGGCGCAGCGCCTCCTGCGTGCCGGGGTCGGCCTCGGCGCCGGCCTCCAGCAGCCGCTGGCGCACGGCCGGGTCGTTGAAGGCGGTGTTGAAGTCGGCGTTGATGCGCTCCAGCACCGGCTGCGGCGTGCGCGCCGGCGCGAACAGCGCCGCCCAGGAATAGGCCTCGTAGCCCGGCAGCCCGGACTCGGCCACCGTGGGCACCGACGGCAGCATGGCCGAGCGCTGCGGGCTGGCCACCCCCAGCACCTTGATGCGGCCGGAGCGGATGTGCGGCAGCGCCGTGGGTGCGTCGCTGAACATCAGCTGCACCTGCCCGCCCAGCAGGTCGTTCATGGCCGGCGCGCTGCCCTTGTAGGGCACATGCAGCAGCTTGGTGCCGGCCTCCATGTTGAACAGCTCGCCCGCCAGGTGCGTGCCGCCGCCGTTGCCGGAGGAGCCGAAGCTCAGCTGGCTGCCCGGCTTCTTCGCCAGCGCGATCAGCTCGGCGATGGTGTTGGCGGGCACCGCGGCATTCGCGACCACGAACACCGGGAACACCGCCGCGAAGCTCACCGGCGCGAAGTCCTTCTCGATGTCGTAGGGCAGCTTGCCCATGAGCGAAGGATTGACCGAATGGTGGATGGCGCCCACGAACAGGCTGTAGCCGTCGGGCGCCTCCTTGGCCGCCACCGCGGCGCCCACGGTGCCGCCGGCACCGGCGCGGTTGTCGATGAGGGTGGGCGTCTTCCAGATCTCCGACAGCCGCTGGCTGGCGATGCGCGCCGTGGTGTCCACCGGCCCGCCGGGCGGAAAGGGCACGATGAAGCGCACCGGGCGGCTGGGCCAGGGCTCGGCCGCCAGGGCACCGAGCGGCCAGGCGGCGGCGCTGAGCAGGCCACCGGCCAACAGGCGGCGGCGGGTGGAATCGACGGGGGCGATGGGCATGGCGGTGTCTCCTTCCTGTTCAGGGCGTCGGCGCTTCGGCCCATTCGCGCAGCACGCGCCGCAGGACCTTGCCGTTGGTGTTGGTGGGCAGCTCGTCCAGCGCCACGATGCGCGCCGGGCGCTTGTAGGGCGCCAGCAGCGGGCGCAGGTGGGCCTGCAGCGCCGCGGCGTCGAGCAGCGCGCCGCGGCGCAACTCGACATAGGCCACGATGGCCTCGTTGCCGTCGTCCTCGGGGCAGCCGACCACGGCCGAGCGCTGCACGGCGGGATGGGTGTTCAGCGCCAGCTCCACCTCCGCCGGGTACACGTTGAAGCCCGAGCGGATGATCATTTCCTTCAGCCGGCCGACCACGAAGAGCGCGCCGTCCGCCGCCAGCTCGCCCAGGTCGCCGCTGGCATACCAGCCGCCCGGGCGCATGGCGGCCGCGGTGGCCTCGACGTCGCGGAAGTAGCCGGGCATCAGGCCGCGGCCGCGGATCCACAGTTCGCCGCGCTCGCCCGCGGGCAGCGGCCGGCCCGTCGCGGGCTCCACCACCTGCAGCTCGGCCTCGGCCACGCGGTAGCCGGCGCTGGTGTCGTCGCGCGGCTCGCCCAGCCGGGTGATGTGCACCGAGCCCGCGTATTCGGACAGGCCGTAGCCGTGGTGCAGCACCTGGCCGAAGGCGGCTTCCACGCGCCGCTTGAGCGCCAGGTCCAGCGGGCCGGCGCCGGTGTAGAGGTAGCGAAGCTGCGGCGCCGCGGGCCGGGCGATGCCCTCGTGCTCCAAGTGGGCCAGCAGGCGCGAGAACAGCGCCGGCGGGCCCTGCAGCTGCGAGACGCCTTCATGGGCCAGCGCATGCAGCAGGTCCTGCGGCTCGAACTGCGGCCGCATCACCAGCTGCGCGCCGGCCAGCAACGAACTGATCAGCACCGTGCCCAGCCCGAAGATGTGCGTCATCGGCACGAAGGCGTAGCTGCGGTCCTCTGGCCCGAGCCGGCGCGAGGCACCCGACACGCGCGCGAAGTGCAGCAGGGCGTCGTGGGTGAGCATCACGGCCTTGGGCCGGCCGGTGGTGCCCGAGGTGAAGATCAGCGCGGCCACCGCGCCGCGCTCGCCCGGCGTCGGGTCGGGCTGCGGCCGGGCGGCGGGGCGCACGGCACTGCGATGCAGGCCGGGCAGCGCCGACGGCACGGCGCCCATCCGCGTGGCATGGGCGGCGGCGCTGTCGCTGGCCTGGCTCGTGAAGTACACCACCCGGGCATCCGCGGTGGCGTCGAAGCCTTCCACCTCGGCCGGTGCCATGCGGGCGTTGACGCCGCAGGACCAGGCACCGACCCGGCTGCAGGCCAGGATCAGCGCCGCATGCTCGGGGCAGTTCTCGGCCACGACCATCACGCGGTCGCCGGGCCGCACGTCCAGCGCGCGCAGCTCGGCCTCGGCCACGTCGGTCAGCGCGCCCAGCTCGGCAAAGCTCAGGCTGCGCCCATCGGGCAGGTGGATGAAGGGCCGCTGCGGCGCATCGGCCAGCCAGCGGTCCAGGGTATGGTGCAGGCGTGTGGGCATGTCAATCCACCACGATGCCCTGGGTCACGGTGGACCACATCGCCCGCTCCTGCGCGGCGCGTTCGGCCAGCTTCTGCGGCGAGCCGGTCCATTCGTCGTAGCCCAGCTCCTTCAGGCGCCGGGCCAGGGCCGGCTGCGCCAGCGTGGCGGTGATGGCGCGGTTGAGGCTGTCCACCTTGGCCGCGGGCAGGTCCTTCGGGCCGTAGATGCCGTACCAGCCGCCCACGTCGAAGCCCTCCAGCCCGGCGATGCCCGACTCGGCCAGCGTGGGCACGTCCGGCAGCGTGGCATTGCGCTGCGGCGAGGTCACGGCGATGGGCCGCACCTTGCCCGCCGCGATGTAGGTGCCGGCGGTGCTGATGATGTCCATCATCATGTCGATCTGGCCGCCGATCAGGTCGGTCATGGCCGGCGCATTGCCCTTGTAGGGAATGTGATTGAGCGCGATGCCGCTGCGCCTGGCGAACAGCAGCACGCCCAGGTGGTTGGAGCCGCCCACGCCGGCCGATCCGTAGCTCAGCTTGCCCGGGTGCGCCTTGGCATGGGTCACCAGGTCGCGCGTGGCCCTGAAGGGCTCGTCGTTGTTGGCCACCAGCACGTTGTAGTAGCTCAGCACCGGCGCCACCGGCGTCAGGTCGCGGGCCGGATCGAAGGGCATGCGCGCCATCACGTTGGGGCTGATGGTGATGGTGGGGCTGGCCGCGAAGAAGAGCGTCAGGCCGTCGGGCTTGGCACGCACCACCTCGCCGCCGGCCAGGGTGGCATTGGCGCCGGGCTTGTTCTCCACCACCACCGGCGCGCCCAGCTCGCGCGAGAGCGCGACGGCCACCAGGCGCGCGCCCTGGTCCACCGGGCCGCCGGCCGCGTAGCCGACGACGAGGCGCACCGTCTGGTTGTCCTGCGCCAGGGCAGGCGGCAGCGCGAGGGCGGCCGCAAGGGCCAGAGCGGCCTGCAGCAGCGGGCGCCGGGCAAGAGGGGGGCGGGGGCGGGCCATGGGGTTGTCTCCTTGTTGTCGAATGAACGGGTGGCCGGCGGCAGGCCGGTGCTCAGGCGCGCTCGAACACGGCCGCGATGCCCTGGCCGCCGCCGATGCACATCGTCTCCAGCGCATAGCGGCCCTGGCGGCGCTGCAGCTCGTGCATCAGCGTGGCCAGGATGCGCACGCCCGTCGCGCCGATGGGATGGCCCAGCGAGATGCCCGAGCCGTTGACGTTGAGCTTGTGGTCGATGGCGTCCCGGTCCTGCCAGTCCCAGCCCTGCAGCACGGCCAGCACCTGGCAGGCGAAGGCCTCGTTGAGTTCGACCAGGTCCATCTGGTCCAGCGTGAGGCCCAGGCGCTGGAGCAGCTTCTTGGTGGCGGGCACCGGGCCGATGCCCATGTGCGAGGGCTCGCAGCCGGCCGCGGCCCAGCCCACGAGCGTGCCCATGGGCGTGAGGCCCAGCGCGGCCAGCTTGTCCTCGGCCACCACCAGGCAGGCCGCGGCGGCATCGTTCTGCTGGCTGGCGTTGCCGGCGGTGACGCTGCCCTCGGCCATCAGCGGCCGCAGCCGCGCGAGGCTCTGGGCGGTGGTGTCGGGGCGGATGCCTTCGTCGCGCGCGAAGCGCAGGGCCTCGCCCTTGCGCTGCGGCACCGTCACCGGCACCACCTCGGCGTCGAAGCGGCCGGCTTCCCATGCGGAGGCGGCGCGGGCATGGCTGCGCGCGGCGAAGGCATCGGCGGCTTCGCGGGCGATGCCGTAGTCGCGCGCCAGGTTCTCGGCCGTCTCGATCATTCCGGAGATGCGGCCGAAGCGCTCGACCGGCTGCGAGCGCTCGCGCCCGCGTTCCAGCCGGTCGTAGAAGCGCACGTTGCCCGCGCGCGCACCCCAGCGCATGTCGGTGCTGTAGTACTCGATGTTGCTCATGCTCTCCACGCCACCCGCCAGCACCACGTCGGCCGCGCCGCTCTGCACCATCATGGCGGCCGTCACCACGGCCTGCAGGCCGCCGCCGCAGCGCCGGTCCAGCTGCATGCCGGGCACCTCCACCGGCAGGCCGGCCTGCAGCGCGGCCCAGCGGCCCACGCAGGGCACCTCGCTGTTGGCATAGGACTGGGCGAACACCACGTCGTCGATGCGGGCCGGGTCGACGCCGCTGCGGTCGACGACGGCACGCACCACGGTGGCGGCGAGTTCCTCGACGGGCACGGGCCGCAGGCTGCCGCCGAAGGCGCCGACGGGCGTACGCAGGGGGGTGACGATGGCGGCTCGGCGCATGGGGACTCCTGGGGCGATGAAGGGAAAGACGGTCAATGGAAGGCCGCGCCGCACTGGCGCAGCAGCGCATGCGCCTCGTCGGCCAGGGCGTCGCGATGCGCGGGCGCGGCGATGTCGATCAGGCGCTGCACGCGGCGCGACAGCGGCTGGCCGCGCAGGTCGGCCACGCCGTGCTCGGTGACGATGAGGCCGGCATCGCTGCGGGCCGTGCTCACGGGTCCGGACAGGCGGGCCACGATGCGGCTGCGGCCCTGGTGCGTGGCAGGCAGCGCCACGATGGGCAGCCCGCCGCGGCTGCGTGCGGCGCCGCGCAGGAAGTCGGCCGCGCCGCCCACCGCGCCCACGTACACGCCGCCGGCGACCTCGGCATTGACCTGGCCGGTGAGGTCGACCTCGATGGCGCTGTTGATGGCGGCCAGGCGATGGCTGTCCGCCAGCACCTGCGCATCGTGCGTGTAGCCGGTGTCGCGCAACTGCAGGGCCGGGTTGCGATGGGCCCAGCGCCGCAGCGCGGCCGTGCCCATGAGGACGCCGGCGATGCCCGTGCCGGCATCGCGTGTCTTGCGGGCATGCGTGAGCACGCCGGCCTCGGCCAGCGCGGCCACGCCGTCGCCGGCCACGCCGCTGTGCAGGCCCAGGTCGCGGTGGCCGTGCAGCGCGGCCAGTACCGCCTCGGGCAGGTTGCCCACGCCCAGCTGCAGCGTGGCACCGTCCTCCACCAGGCCGGCGATGTGCGTGGCGATGGCCTGCTCGGCCGGGCTGGGCGCGCTGCGCTGCAGGTCGGGCGGCGGCTCGGTGGCCTCCACGAGCAGGTCGAAGTCCGCCCGCTGCAGCAGCGGGCCGCCGGCCGTCCAGGGCACGTCGGGGTTGACCTCGCCGATCAGCACGCGCGCGCGGGCGATGGCGGCGGGCAGGTATTCGCAGGCCAGGCCCAGGCTGAAGCGGCCCTGGGCGTCGGGCGGCGGCAGCTGCAGCAGCACCACGTCCGCGGCCAGCCGGCCGTCCGCGAGCAGCGCCGGCAGCTGCGAGTAATGGCAGGGCAGGATGTCCAGCACGCCGGCCTGGGCCAGGGTGCGGTGGGCGCCGCCGGCCGCATAGCCGAAGAAGTCCAGCACGTCGGCCTGCGCAGGCTGCAGCGTGTCCGACGCGGCGATGCCCACGAACACCCGCAGCCGCCCGCCGGCCGCCAGCGCACGGCGATGGGTCACCAGCGCGCGGGTCAGCGTCAGCGGCTCGGCGGTGGCCTGGCCCCACCAGAGCGTGTCGCCGGGGCGCACCAGCGACTGCAACCGCTGCGCGAGCGCTGCCGTCGTCGTCATGCGTCGCGGTTCCAGTCGAAGCGCAGCGGCTGCTTGTCGCGGAAGCGCTGCACCGCGTCCTGGTGGTAGGCCGAGCCGCGACACATCGTCTGTGCATAGGCCTCCATCTCGGCCAGGGCGGCGGCGTCCTGCTCGAAGGCGCGGTTCATGATGGTCTTGGCCATGCCGATGGCGGCGGTGGAGGCCTGGCCGAAGCGCCGGGCCAGGCCCAGGGCCGCGGCCTGCAGCGCCTCGGCGTCCTCGACCACCTGGTAGACGATGCCCAGCGACTGCGCCTCCTCGGCACCGAAGCTGCGGGCGGTGAAGACCAGCTCCTTGGCCTTCTGCCGGCCCACGATGCGCGGCAGCAGGTGCATGGCGCCCAGGTCGGGCACCAGGCCGATGCGGCCGAACACGGCGCAGAAGCTGGCGCGGCGCGTGGCCAGCACGAAGTCGGCCGCCAGCGCCAGGCTCAGGCCGGCACCGAAGGCGGGGCCGTCCACCGCGGCGATGACCGGCTTCTCCAGGTTCTCCAGCGCCGGGAACCACTGGTGCAGCTGGCGCATGCGCTCGCGCCAGGGCAGGCCGGCCTGGGCCGGGTCCAGCATCTGGCCGATGTCGCCACCGGAGCAGAAGGCGCCGCCAGCGCCCTGCAGGATCACGGTGTGCACCTGCGCGTCGTCGCGCATGCGGGCGATGGCCGCGGCCAGCGCCGGGCGCATGGCCTGGCTCAGGGCGTTGCGCGTCTCGGGACGGTTGAGCGTGAGGGTGCCCACGCCGTCCTGCACGTCGGCGAGGATGGGGCTGTCGTCGGACATGGCGGGTGCGTCAGACCGGGTCCCAGCTGAACACGTCGGCCGAGCGGTCCATCGGCACGAAGGCGGCCTTGAGCGCGGGCATGGCGTGCTCGGCGATGAACTGCGGCGACCAGCCCTCGCTGCGGTGCACCGAGCGCAGCGGCCGCGGCTGGCTCATGACGAAGATCTCGTTGTTGCGCACCGCGAAGACCTGCGCATTGACCCCGGCGGCCGCATCCGACAGCAGGTAGACGGCCAGCGGCGCGATCTTGCCGGGCGTCATCTGGCGCAGCTTCTCGACGCGGGCCTGCTGCTCCGGCGTGTCGGTGGGAATGGAGCCGATCATGCGGCTCCAGGCGAAGGGCGAGATGCAGTTGGAGCGCACGTTGAACTTCTGCATGTCCAGCGCAATGCTCTTCGACAGCGCCACCAGCCCCAGCTTGGCCGCGCTGTAGTTGGCCTGGCCGAAGTTGCCGATGAGGCCGGAGGTGGAGGTCATGTGCACGAAGGCGCCGCTCTCCTGCTCCTTGAAGTGGTTGGCCGCGGCGCGGCTCATGTGGAAGCTGCCGTACAGGTGCACGCGGATCACCGCGTCCCATTCGTCCACGCTCATCTTGTGGAAGAAGCGGTCGCGCAGGATGCCCGCGTTGTTGACCACGCCGTCGATGCGCCCGAAGTGGTCCAGCGCGCACTGCACGATGCGGCCCGCACTGGCCGCCTCCGACACGCTGTCGGTGCTGGCCGCGGCCTGGCCGCCGGCGGCGCGGATCTCGTCCACCACGCGCTGGGCCGGGCCGGCGTCGGTGCCTTCGCCGGTGGTGGAGGTGCCGATGTCGTTGACCACCACGCGCGCCCCCTCGGCCGCCAGCGCCAGGGCCATGTCGCGGCCGATGCCGCCGCCTGCGCCCGTGACCACCACCACCTTGTCCTGCACCATCTTCTGTCCGGCCATGTCTCGTCCTTGTCGGTTCTGATGGCAGGAGCTTCGCCGCATCGGGGGCGCCGCACCATTCGCCATTGCGAAGGCCGGGCTTCGGCTGCATGGAAGGGCACGCCTTCGTGTGCGTGGAAGGGGCGTCTTCATCGATGCGAAAGCCCCGCTTCCACAAAGCCGGCTTGCCGCGGTGGCTGTGCCCGCCGACCATCGCGGCCATGAAGAAGAGCCTCTTCGCGGCCCCGGCCGCCGCCACGCCATGATCGACAAGACGCTGTCCGACAACCACCACGACATCCGCGATGCCGTGCGCGCGCTGTGCGCCGGATTCCCCGACGCCTACTTCCGCGAGGTGGACGCGCAGCGCGCCTACCCCGAGGCCTTCGTCGATGCGCTCACCCGCGCCGGCTGGCTGGCGGCGCTGATCCCGCAGGAATACGGTGGCTCGGGCCTCGGCCTCACCGAGGCCAGCGTGGTGATGGAGGAGATCAACCGCTGCGGCGGCAACGCCGGCGCCTGCCACGGCCAGATGTACAACATGGGCACGCTGCTGCGCCACGGCTCCGAGGCCCAGAAGCAGCGCTTCCTGCCGCGCATCGCCAGCGGCGAATGGCGCTTGCAGTCGATGGGCGTGACCGAGCCCACCACCGGCACCGACACCACGAAGATCAAGACCACCGCCGTCAAGAAGGACGGCCGCTACGTGGTCAACGGCCAGAAGGTGTGGATCAGCCGCGTCCAGCATTCCGACTGGATGATCCTGCTCGCGCGCACCACGCCGCTGGCCGAGGTGACGAAGAAGTCCGAGGGCATGTCGATCTTCATGGTCGACCTGAAGGAGGCGCAGCAGCGCGGCCTGACCGTGCGGCCCATCGCCAACATGGTCAACCACGAGACCAACGAGCTGTTCTTCGAGAACCTGGAGATCCCCGAGGAGAACCTCATCGGCCAGGAAGGCCTGGGCTTCAAGTACATCCTCGACGGGCTGAACGCCGAACGCACGCTGATCGCCGCCGAATGCATCGGCGACGGCTACTGGTTCATCGACCGCGTGACGCACTACGTGCGCGAGCGGCAGGTCTTCGGCCGGCCCATCGGCCAGAACCAGGGCGTGCAGTTCCCCATCGCCGATGCCTTCATCGAGGTCGAGGCCGCCAACCTGATGCGCTGGAAGGCCTGCGAGCTGTTCGACGCGCATCAGCCCATGGGCGCGCAGGCCAACATGGCCAAGTACCTGGCGGCCAAGGCCAGCTGGGAGGCCGCCAATGCCTGCCTGCAGTTCCACGGCGGCTTCGGCTTCGCCTGCGAATACGACGTGGAGCGCAAGTTCCGCGAGACGCGGCTCTACCAAGTGGCACCCATTTCCACCAACCTGATCTATTCGTATGTGGCCGAGCATGTGCTCGGCCTGCCTCGGTCGTTTTGAGACCACCCCCCGCCATGAAGAACGAAACCCCCGCCGCCGCCCACCCGCTGGCCGTCTTCGCCGCCACGCTCGACTGGCAGGACGTGCCCGTGCCGGTGCGCCGCCGCACCGAGGATCTGCTGGTGGACTGGTTCGGCTCGGTGCTGGCCGGCCAGGGGGCGCGGCCGGTGCGCAGCATCGCCGGCTTCGCACTGGCGCAGGGGCCGGAAGCCGGCCCCTGCGAGGTGCTGGGCCACGGCCGCGGCAGCGCACCCATGGCCGCCGCGATGGCCAACGCGGCGGCCTCGCATGTGGCCGAGCAGGACGATGTGCACAACGGCTCCGTGTTCCATCCGGCGGCGGTGGTCTTCGCGCCCGCACTGGCCGTGGCGCAGCAGCGCGGCGCGAGCGGCAGCGATTTCCTGGCCGCCTGCGTGGCCGGCTACGAGGTGGGCATCCGCGTGGGCGAGTTCCTGGGCCGCAGCCACTACCGCGTGTTCCACACCACGGCCACGGCCGGCACGCTGGCCGCCGCCGCGGCATTGGGGCGGCTGCTGCGGCTCACGCCGCTGCAGATGCAGCATGCCTTCGGCTCGGCCGGCACGCAGTCGGCGGGGCTCTGGGAGTTCCTGGCCACGGGCGCCGACAGCAAGCAGTTGCACACGGCCCATGCCGCCGCGGCGGGGTTGATGGCGGCCTGCCTGGCGCAGGACGGCTTCACCGGTGCCGCGGACATCTTCACCGGCGCGCGCGGCCTGGCGGCCGGCATGTCCACCGACGCCGATCCGGCGCGGCTGGTCGATGGCCTGAGCACGCGCTGGGCCACGGCCGAGACCTCGTTCAAGTGGCATGCCTCCTGCCGCCACACGCATCCCGCCGCCGATGCGCTGCTGCAGCTGATGCAGGCGCACAACCTGCAGGCGCAGGACATCGCTGAGGTGACCTGCCATGTGCACCAGGGCGCGCTGGACGTACTGGGGCCGGTGGTGTCGCCCGTCACGGTGCACCAGAGCAAGTTCTCCATGGGCACCGTGCTGGCCCTGGTGGCGCGCTTCGGCCATGCGGGCCTGGGCGAGTTCGACGCTGAGTTCCTGGCCCCCGCGACGGTGGCCCTGCGCGAGCGCGTGACGATGGTGCTGGACGCGGAGGTGGACGCCGCCTACCCGCGCCGCTGGATCGGCAAGGTGACGCTGCACACCACCGACGGCCGCGTGCTGCAGGGCCGCGTGGACGAGCCCAAGGGCGATCCGGGCAACACCCTGTCGCGCTCGGAGATCACGGCCAAGGCCCTGCGCCTGGCCGCCTATGGCAGCCCGGCCCTGCCGGCGGATGCGGCGGCCGCGGCGGTCGAGCGCCTGTGGGGCATCGAACAGCAGCCGCGCGTGGGCTGGCTGCTGGGCTGAGCCTGGCTTGCGCCTGTCGGGGGCGCTAGGCGCCGGCCCGCGGCGCGGGCGCGATCGCCCGCGCCTCGCGTCAGCCCAGGGTGGCGTGGGCGTCCATCGTCAGGTGGCCCTCGGCGTCGCGCGCCCACAGGTGCACCGTGCCGTCCGCCTGCGGCGCACCGCAGACCTCGAAGCTGGCGATGTCGAAGGTGGGCTTCATCGCACGGAAGCTGAACTGCCGCACCGTGGCCTCGGGCCGGTGGCGGCGCAGCAGGTCCAGCAGCAGCGTGGCGATCAACGGGCCATGTACCACCAGGCCGGGATAGCCCTCCACCTCGGTGACGTAGCGCCGGTCGTAGTGGATGCGGTGGCCGTTGAAGGTCAGGGCCGAGTAGCGGAACAGCAGCACGTCGTCCGGCGCGATGCGGCGCACCCAGGCGGCCTCGGCCGTGGCCGCCACGGGAGGCGGCGGGACTTCGCCCGGTGCCGGCATGTCGCGGTAGACGATGTCGTGGCGCTCCTCGATGGCAAGTTCGCCATCGACCTCGACGCGGTGGTCGACGTTGACGAACACCAGCGGTCCGGTGCGGCCCTCCTTCAGGCGCACGTCGGCGATGCGCGAGCTGCGCATGAGGGCCTGCCCCACGCGCAGCGGCCGGTGGAAGCTGAGCTGGCTGCCCGCCCACATGCGCCGCGGCAGCGGTACCGGCGGCAGGAAGCCCCCCCGCTGCGGATGGCCGTCGGGGCCCAGCTCGGACTGCGGCGCCGCGGGCAGGAAGTACAGCCAGTGCCACAGCGGCGGTATCGGCGCGCCGGGCGCCTGGGGCGCGTCGTCGCGGTCCAGCGTGGCGGTGAGCGCGCGCAGCGGCGCGGCCGTGACCTGGTCGTGCAGCTGCTCGGTGCGGCCGATCCATTGGCGCAGGTGGTCGATGTCGAGGGGCTGGGGCATGCCGGTGTCTCCGTGGGGCCGGCGTCGAGGCGCTGGCGAAACGCCAGATTCTGGTCAGCCGCGGGCTAGCTGTGAAATACTGATTCCGGCTATCGGCTAGATGCCATCCGGCTAGCGATAGGCTGTGCCGTGCGGAGCATCTGCCCATGCAGGCCCCCAGGGCCTTCCCATCGTGCCGGCAGTGGCCATGCAGGCCGGCCTCTTCCTCCCTGAACCCCAGGACTTCCCCACATGGAGCTTCGCCAACTGCGCCTGTTCGTTGCCGTGAGCGAGGCAGGCAGCCTGCTCAAGGCCTCGGCCCAGGTGCATCTGGCGCAGCCTGCGCTGGGCCAGCAGATTGCGGCCCTGGAGGCCGAGCTGGCGGCGCCGCTCTTCGTGCGCTCCAGCCGCGGCATGGCGCTCACGCCCGCGGGCAGCGTGTTCCTCGAACACGCCAAGGTGGTGCTGGCCGATGCCGAGCGGGCGCGCCTGGCGGTGCGCGAGGCGCTGGACGCGCCGCAGGGCGAGGTGGCCATCGGGCTGCCCACCACCGTCGCGCTGGTGGCCACGCTGCCCCTCCTGCGCGCCTGCCGCGAGCGCCTGCCGCAGGTGCGGCTCAAGCTGGTGGAGGGCTACAGCGGCTTCGTGCGCGAATGGCTGCTGTCGGGCCGGCTGGACCTGGCGCTGCTCTACGGCGATGCCCCGGAGCCCGGCCTGGCCAAGCAGCCCCTGCTGGACGACCGCCTGGTGCTGGTGACCAGTGCCGTGCAGGGCCGGGTGCCCCGGCGCATCGGCCTGGCCTCTTTGGCGCGCTGGCCGCTGGTGCTGCCGGGCCGCGAGCATGGCCTGCGCCGGCTGATCGACGAGGCCTGCGCGCCCGCAGGCGTGCAGCTGGACGTGGTGGCCGAGATCGAGTCGCTGGGCAGCGTCAAGCGCGCGGTGGAGGAGGGCATCGGCAGCACCATCCTGGCGGCCGGCGCCGTGGCCGAAGAGGTGGCGGCGGGCCGCCTGCGCACCATCGCCATCGACAGCCCCACCATGCGCCGCCGCGTGGTGCGCGTCCTGGGCACGGCGCGCCCGCAGACCGTGGCCTGCGCCGCGGTCGATGCGCTGGTGGTGGACGTGCTGCGGGACATGGCGCGCTCTTCAGCCTGGCCAGCGACTTGGATCGGGCCCTGAACCCGCGCGCTGCTCAGAAGTCCACCGTGGCGCTCACGTTGAAGGTGCGCGGTGCGCCCTGCACCAGGTAGCCGTAGCCTGGATAGCCGCCCACTGAGGCCCAGTAGTTGCGGTCCGTGGCGTTGTCGATGCGGGCGCGGAAGGTGACGGGCTTGCCCGCCACTTCGGTGAGGTAGCGTGCGCCGACGTCCAGGCGCGTCCAGCCGGGTACGCGCAGGGTGTTGGCGGCGTCGGCATAGCTGCTGCCGTTGCGCACGACGCGGCCGGTGAGGGCCAGGCCCGGCACGCCGGGCACGTCCCATTCCAGGCCGAGGCTGCCCTGGGCGCGCGCCACGCCGATCACGCGCTTGCCGTCGGTGGCGGCGCTGCCGGTGTTCTTCTGCTCGGCGTCCAGCCAGGTCACGCCGCCCAGCACGCGCAGGCCGCGGGTGATCTCGCCGAAGGTGTTGAGCTCCACGCCCTGGTGGCGGTCCTCGCCGCGGGCCGAGAAGATGCCGGTCGCCGTGTCCAGGTAGGCGCGCGGCTTCTCGGTGCTGAAGACGGCCACGGTGGCGCCGATGCGGCCACCGTCGTACTTGAGGCCCACTTCCTTCTGCTTGGAGACATACGGGGCCAGCGCCTGGCCGCCGTTGACCACCAGCACGCCGTTGGTGGCGGTCGGCGCCGTGTCGCCCTGCGCCAGGCCTTCGATGTAGTTGGCGTAGATCGACAGGTTGTCCTGCAGCCGGAAGACGACGCCCGCCACCGGGCTGGTGCGGCTCTGGTCGTAGCTGCTGATGCTGGTGCTGCCCGCCACGAAGCGGCCGGCATTGGCGACCACGTAAGGGATGCTGGTCGATTCGAGGGTCTGGTAGCGCGCGCCCAGCGTCACGCGCAGGCGGTCGTCCAGGAAGGACAGCGTGTCGCCCAGCGCCCAGCTCCTGAGCGTGGTGGTGCCGTTGAGCGCGGGGCTGGTGAGGTCGTTGCCCAGGTAGCTCAGGCCCGGCGCAAAGCGGGCGACCGGCGTGTAGATGCTGCTGGCGACCGAGGAGCCCGCCGCCAGGCCCATGGCATAGGCGTTCTTCTTCTGCAGGTCGTACCAGGAGTAGCCCAGCACCCATTCATGGCCCACGCTGCCCGTGCGCAGCTTGCCGCGCAGGCCCAGCTCGGCGGTCTTCACGTCGTCCTCGCGGGTGTTGTCGAAGCGCGTGGCCGTGCTGGCGCCGGTGAAGGCGTTGTTGACCGTCGGATTGGCCAGCGCGTTGCTTTCGGCGCTGCGGCGGGCGCCGGCGGCGGCCCAGGCGGTGATGTCGGGCGTGATGTCGTACTCGCCGCGCAGGGAGCCGAAGGTGTCGCGCTCCATCGAATAGGTCCAGGGCTGCGCGTAGTTGCTGCGGCCGTCGGGGGCGCGCGGCACCACGGTGACCGCGCTGCCCAGCGTCACGTTGGGCCGGGCCGCGTCGAGCCGGTGCTCCTGGTGGCCGATGTCGGCCGACACGCGGGCATCGCGGCCGCGCCAGTCCAGGCCCACCGACAGTGCACTCAGCTTGACCGACTCGCCGTCGACGCCGGTGCCGCCGTCGCGGTGGGCGGCGTTCACGCGCACGCCCAGGCTCTGGTCCGGCCCGAAGCGCCGCGCGATGTCGGCCGCGGCATAGCCCTGCGAGCCGCTGGCGCCGCCCACGGTCAGCTGCGTCAGCGGCTCGTTGCCGGCGCGCTTGGGCAGCAGGTTGATGTTGCCGCCGATGCCGCCGCCCGAGGGCGTGGCGCCGTTGAGGAAGGCGCTGGCGCCGCGCAGCACCTCCACGCGCTCGAACAGCTCCGAGGCGATGTACTGCCGCGGCAGCAGGCCGTACAGGCCGTTGTAGGCGATGTCGTCCGAGTTCACGATGAAGCCGCGCATGAAGTACGACTCCTGGAAGTTGCCGAAGCCGCGCGCCACCCGCACCGAGGGGTCGTTCTGCAGCACGTCCGCCACGCTGCGGGCCTGCTGGTTCTGGATCAGTTCCTGCGTGTAGGCGGTGGTGGCGAAAGGCGTGGCCATCAGGTCGACGTTGCCGAGCAGGCCCACGCGTCCGCCGCGGGCGACCTGGCCGCCGGCATAGGGCTTGGTCAATCCTTCGGCCGAGGCGTCGGCGCTGGCCTCGACGGTGACGGTGGACAGCGTGCCGGCTGTGGTCGGTGCGGTCGTCGCGGCGGGCGCGGTCTGGGCCGAGGCGGCCAGCGCCTGCAGGGTCAGGCCGGCGGCCAGGGCCAACGGCCCCGGCGTGAAGAGTCGGGTCATGGAGATGGGTCTTGAGAGAATGCGAATTGTTATTATTAGTTAACGCATCGTCAACGCAAGGCGGTGCGGGCGCAAGCCCGCCGTTGCAGCGTGGCCATCTCTCCGGGGGAGCCGCGAAGGGGCTCGGGGGTGTCAGCCCCTGCGTCTGCCGTTCTCGAAAACGCGCAGCTCCCCGGGGGCGAACGGGATCCAGGCTTCGTTGGTCGTCAGCGGCGCCGTCACCACCACGGCCACGCGGTCGTCCGGCGTGGTGTGCTGGGCGAAGTCCATCGACAAGTCCTCGTCGGCCAGCTGCGCGAGGGTGAAGGGATGCTGCCGCTCGATGGACCAGAGATTGGTGGACGCATGTGCCCACAGCGCCTGCCCGTTGGAGAGCAGGAAGTTGAAGGTGCCGTGCTTCGCGATGCGCGGCGCCAGTTCGCGCAGCGTGAGCGTCAGCTCGTCCACGCTCGGTACGTCTGCATGCGACTTGGCCAGCTCCTGCATCAGCCAGCAGAAGGCATGCTCGCTGTCGGTGCCGCCCACGGGATGGAAGTTGCCGTGCAGCCGCGGGCGGAAGTCCTTCAGGTCGCCGTTGTGGGCGAACACCCAGTAGCGGCCCCACAGCTCGCGCACGAAGGGATGGCAGTTCTGCAGGTTGACCGCGCCCTGCGTCGCCTTGCGGATGTGCGCGATGACGTTGCGGCTCTTGATGGGGTAGCGGCGGATCAGCTCCGCCACCGGCGAGTCGCAGGCCGGCAGGTGGTCCACGAAGTGGCGCAGCCCGCGGTCCTCGAAGAAGGCGATGCCCCAGCCGTCCGCATGGTGGTCGGTGCGGCCGCCGCGCTGGGCGAAGCCGGTGAAGCTGAACTGCACGTCGGTGGGCACGTTGCAGTTCATTCCGAGGAGCTGGCACATGGCGGCGGCGGGGCGGTCGTTGCAAAGGGAGATTCAGGCCTTGCGGCTGGCGCGGTACAGCCCGCAGAGCTTGTGGCCGTCCGGGTCGCGCACATAGGCGAGGTGCATGGTGCCGTCGCCGCGGGGGCCCGGGGCGTCCTCGATGGCGGTGCCGCCATGCGCCACGGCCACGTCGTGGAACTGCTGCAACTGCTCGGGCGACGTGCACTTGAAGCCGATGGTCGCGCCGTTGGAGACGGTGGGTGCCTCGCCGTTGATCGGCTCGGTGATGCCGAAGGTGTTGCCGTCGTGGCGCCAGAACACGCGCTGGTGGCCGCCCGGGCCGGTGTTGCGCATGCCTTCGGGCGCGCCCAGCACGCCGAGCACGGCGTCGTAGAAGCGCTTGGCGCGTTCGATGTCCTGGCTACCGACCATCACATGGTTGAGCATCTGCGGGATCTCCTTCGTTGTTGTCGGGCGGCTGGGGCCCGGGTTGAAAAAAGCGGCCCCGATTAGACCCGAGCCGTCGCGTCGCGGCTGTCGCGCACACTGCGGTCAGAGCGAGCCGCGGTGGTGCCGCTCCCGCAGCTGCAGCGCCGCCAGCAGCGCCAGGCCGCACAGCCCGGCCAGGATGAGGAACACCTCGTCGAAGGCCGCCAGCCGCGCCGGGCTGCTCTGCAACTGCGCCAGCGAATCGCCATGCACCGCCAGCCGCCATTCGAGCACCACGGCGCACAGGCTCACGCCCGCCGAGCCGCCCAGCTGCCGCAGGAAGCTGATGGCACTCGCACCCTGCGGGATCATGGCCTTGGGCAGCGGCCGCATCGAGCCGATGTTGAGCGAGGGCAGGATGAAGCCCAGCCCGATGCGCCCGATCACGGCATACAGCGTCAGCAGCCACAGCGGCCCGGCCAGCGACAGCGTGGGCATCAGCGCGAAGCTGACGGTCAGCAGCAAGAGGCCGGTGCTCACCAGCAGCCAGGTGGGGTGCCGATCGGCCAGCCGGCCCACGCCGGCGATGGTGAAGGCCAGCACGATGCCGGCCGGCAGCATGATGGTGCCCACGTGCGAGGCCGACAGGTGCAGCGCCACCTGCATGAACACCGGCAGCAGGTAGGTCGAGCCGAACAGCGCCGTGCCGTAGATGAAGGCGACCACCGTGCCCATGGCGAACTGGCGGTGGGTGAAGAGGCGCATGTCCATCAGCGGCTCGTCGCCGCGCGCGGCCAGGCGCCGCTCCCACCACACGAAGGTGGCCAGGGCGGCGGCGGCCAGCGCCAGCAGCAGCGCGGCCTGGCCGGGCGCATCGCCGCGCAGTTCGACCAGGCCGTTGAGCAGGCACAGCGTGCCCGCGGTGCCGATCAGCAGGCCGCGCCAGTCCAGCGCATGGCTGCGGCCGGCCTGGGCGCCGCCGGGCGCGGTGGGCGGCACGAACTTCCAGGCCAGCCAGAAGGCCGCCAGGCAGAAGGGCACCACCATGAAGAAGATCGAGCGCCAGCCCGCCAGATCCACCAGCACACCACCGATGCTGGGGCCCACGGCCGGCGCCAGCACCACGCCCATGCCGAAGAAGCCGCTGGCGCGGCCCTGCTCGTGCGGCTCGAAGGCGCGCAGGATGATGATGGCCGGGATGGGCTGCACCACGCCGGCCGCCAGGCCTTCCATGACGCGCGCGGCCAGCACCAGCGGGAACAGGTCCGCCAGCCCGCCCAGCAGCCCGCCGGCCAGCAGCAGCACCATGGTGCCGACATAGGTGCGCCGGTAGCCGAAGCGCGCCAGCAGCCACGGCGTGGTCAGCATGGAGGCGGTCATCGCCACCATGAAGCCGGAGCTGACCCATTGCGCCCGCTCCTGCCCCAGGCCGAAGTGCCGGCTCAGGTCCGGGATGGCCACGTTGACCACGGTGGAGGACATGATCGATGCCATCGTCCCCACCATCACCGACAGCAGCAGCAGCCAGCGGTAGCGCGGCCCGTAGCGCTGGCGCAGCGGCGAATGGGCGGGCGGGGCGGAGGCGGGAGAGGGCGTGGGGGCGGTCATGGAGCAGGGGCCGTCGGGAGCGGCGCCCCCGCCGGATCGGGTGGGCCGTCCGGTCCTACAAGCATACGGGGCTTCGCCCGCCGAGCGGGGCCAGGGGGCGTCTGAACAATCCCGCGATCCGGGGGCGGAGCGGAGCACACGCGCATCGTTGGCGCACGTGCCCAAAGCCGTGCGTCCCCGCGTCCCGTTATCGATGCACAACAGGGGAGTGCCCATGCTCATATCCGACAGTTCTTCCGCCCAGGTGCACAGCGGCGGCGCGCTGGCCGACGAACTGGCCGCACCGGCCGTCAGCCGCGCCTACGTCTGCCAGTGCGGCCGGCCGGTCTATCTGCGCAACAGCCAGTGCCTGGCCTGCGGCACGCCGCTGGGCTACGTGACCTCGCGGGTCGGCGTGCTGCCGCTCGCGCCCACCGACGATCCGGAGCTGTTCACCGTCTTCGGCGAACCGGACGGCCCCCGCTACCGCCGCTGCGCCAACTTCAGCACCGCCGCTGCCTGCAACTGGCTGGTGCCGGAGGATCCCGAGAGTGACCATGGCCTGGCCCACACCCACGGCCTCGCGCCGGGCCTGTGCCTGGCCTGCAGCGCCACGCGCACCATCCCCGACCTGTCGGTGCCGGAGAACCCCGAGCTGTGGCTGAAGATGGAGACGGCCAAGCGACGCCTGATGTCGCAGCTGCTGGCGCTGGGCCTGCCGATCAGCACCCGGCTGGCCGATCCGGCCCATGGCCTGGCCTTCGACTTCCTCTCCAACCTGCCGGGCGCACCGCGCGTGCTCACCGGGCATCAGGACGGCGTGATCACCCTCAACATCGAGGAAGGCGACGACGCCCAGCGCGAGAAGACGCGCGCCGAGATGCGTGAGCCCTACCGCACGCTGGTGGGCCACTTCCGCCACGAGATCGGCCACTACTACTGGGACGTGCTGGTCGCGCCCACGCCCTGGTTGGACGGCTTCCGCGCGCTGTTCGGCGACGAGACGCAAGACTACGGCCAGGCCCTGCAGCGCCACTACGAGAACGGCCCACCGGCCGACTGGGCGCTGCGCTACGTCACCAGCTACGCCAGCACCCATCCCTGGGAGGACTGGGCCGAGACCTGGGCGCACTACCTGCACATGGCCGACACGGTGGACACCGCCCTGAGCTTCGGCGTCAACGCCGTGAACGTCGAACTCACCAGCGACCTCTTCACCCGCGAGGACCTCTGGCAGCCCGAGCACGAGGACGCCGACCGCTTCCTGGACTTCCTCAACGGCTGGGTGCGGCTGACGAACGTGCTCAACGAGCTGTCGCGCAGCATGGGCCAGCCGGACTTCTATCCCTTCGTGCTGCCGCATGCGGGGGTGGGCAAGCTGCAGTTCATCCATCAGCTGGTGACCGCGCAGCGCGGCCAGCCGGCGCCGGTGCGCGCCGAGAGTGGCGAACCGGCGCCGGTGCAGGAGCCGCCGCCGGCCGGCGATCCGGTGCCGGTCCAGGATCCGTCGCCCGAGCCCGCCGTGTCGCAGCAGGACCAGGCGCCCGTCCCGGTCGAGGGCACCGCACCGCTGGTCACGGAAGCCCCTGCCGCGAACGCGGACGAGCCGTTGCCGCAGCAGCCGCTCGCTGCCTGATCGAACCGGCGGTGCGCTCAGCGCGCCGTCGTGAACATCACGATCAGCAGGGCGATGCCCGCCAGAAAGGCGAGCAGCCGCGCCACCCACGGAAACACCAGCCAGGCGCCCAGCACCGCGGCCAGGCGGCCGAGCAGGCCGGGCGTCACCAGGCGCTGATCGGCCGGACGACCCTTGGCGGTGATCGGCGCGCCGCAGTTGGGGCAGCTCGGCGCGCGTGGCGACACGCGGCGTCCGCAGTCGGGGCAGTCGATCAGCGCCATGGCATCTCCTTGCTCTGCGTCCATCCGCTCGACGCGCGCGGGCCGATCACGATCTCCACACGCCGGTTCTTCTGGCGGCCTTCGGGGTCGTCCCGGCCATCGGGCCGGGTGTTGGCGGCGATGGGCTCGCGCCGGCCCAGGCCTTCGGTCTCCAGCTTTCGCGTGCCCGTCGCGGCGGCCAGCCGCTCGGCCACGCGCTGCGCGCGACGCAGCGACAGCGCGTCGTTGTAGGCGTCGCTGCCGCGCGCATCGGTGTGGCCGCGCACGCGCACGGGTGCATCGGGATAGCCCTGCAGCAGCTCGGCCGCGCGGGCCAGCGCGGGCTCGGCATCCGGCCGCAAGTCGGCCTTGTCGAAGTCGAAGAGCACGTCCGCCGGCAGGTCGACCACGATGGCCTTTTGCGGTGTCGGCCGGGCGTTCAGCTCGGTCAGCAAGGTGCGGGTGCGGGCCAGGCGTGCGGGCGGCACCTCCGCCAGACGCAGCGTGGTGTCGGGCGCGGCGGCCTTGCCGAAGGTGGATTCGGCCGCGGCGCGCTGCCAGCTGCTGCCGGTGCCGGCCGGGCGCCATTCGCTGACGGGTGCGCCCACCGCCGGCTGCCAGCGCGTGGGCTCTCCGGCCAGCGACTGGGCGCTGCGCCGCACCTGATAGCCGCCACCCCCTGCGGCCGACGCCGGGGTCGCTTGTGCCATCGCGGCGCAGGCGACGAGCAGCCCGGCCGCGCCGACCACGGCTGCCGCGCGCTTCATCCGCCGGCCTTGAGCGGCAGCACCATCTCCAGGCCGGGGCTGTTGGTGTCGTCCGGCGGACTGCCTTCGTTGATGACGAGCTTGACCTGCCGCGCATCGGCCGGCACGGCGCCCAGGAAGACGAGTCGGCCCTCCATGGTGTCGCCGGTCTTGATCTTGAGGTAGCGGTTGTCCTCGGGCCGCTTGAGCATGAGCTTGTTGCCGGCCTCATCCTGCAGGTAGGTGTCGCCGGACGCCATCTGCGTCCAGTTGGTGAGCGGGCTGGCGAAGGAGGCGCTGACGTCCAGCACGGTCGCATCGGGCCCCAGCTCCACGCCCTTCACGCGAACGGTGAGGCCGGCGCTGGCCACGCCCTGCACGGACAGGGGCAACTGGCGTGCGCTGGTGGGGGTGGCGGCGGTCGGCGCCGGAGCGGGCGCGGAAGCGCTGCCCTCGGCGGGCGCCGCCGTCGGTGCCACTGCGGGCGCTGGGCTTGCCATCGGCGCCGCGGCCGGTGCCGGCGTGGGGGTGGATGCCGCCGGTGTGCTGTCGCGGTCGGAGCAGGCGGCCAGCAGCCCCGCTGCCAGCGCGAGGGTGGCGATTGGGAAGGCGTGCGTGGGCTTCATCGGATGTTGACGCTGTTGACGTTGGCTGCGGCCCCGGCACCCCCTTGGGCGCAGTCGACGCCAGCCTTCACGTCGCGCGTGTTGCGGCCGGTGACGACGACGGTGCGGCCCTGCAGGGCGCGGCTGTCGATGTCGACGCTGTTGACGTTGGCGCCGGCCGTGGTGGCGGTGCCGTCGGCGCAGCGCACCTGCACGTTGCTGGCGCTGTTGCCAGTGACTTCGATGCGGTTGGTGCCGGTGCCGGGACGTTCGATCATGGTGGTCGTGCTTCGGTCGGGAGAAAGGCCAGCGGCCCAGCCGGCGCCTGCCACCAGGCCGGCGGCGAGCGCGGCCGCGACACGGGGCGCTCGCAAGGGGCTGCGGGCTGGCGCTGCGGGAGGGGTGGAAGGTCTCTGGGTCATGGCGAAGGTCTCGTCACGGTGGATGCGGAGGGGCGGCCGGGGCCCGACGCTCAGCGCGATGGCGATGGCGATGGCGATGGCGATGGCGATGGCGATGGCGTCGCCTGCAGCGCCTCCTGTCCAGGAAAGCCGCCGAGCGGCGAACGTGCAGGGGCGGGCGCTGGCGCGGGCGACGGCGGCTGCGCGGTGGCCTCGGCGGCCCGCAGGGCGCCCAGGCCGGGCGGGCCGGAGAGCTTGGGCCCCGCCGGCCCCAGGGCCGCCGCCGTCGGCGGCGCTGCCATGCCCGGCACGGCAGGCGCGCCGGATGCAGCCGCGCCAGGCGCCTGCCGCATCTGTGCTTCCAGTTCACTGGCGAAGCGGTCGGCCAGCGCCGTCTCCTCCGCCGCCATCTCCTGGCCCAGGCTGTTGATGGTCTCGGCGGCGCCCTGGGCGTTCTGGCTGCCGGGCAGCGCCAGGCGTTGCGCCAGGCGGGCGTAGCCCAGGGCCTTGATGTTGTCCTTGGGCACGCCCTGGCCGTTGCGGTAGAGGTCGGACAGTCGCTGCATGGCCCGCGGGTCGCCGCGCACCGCGCCCAGCAGGTACCAGCGGTAGGCCTGGCCGATGTCGGAGATGCCGCTGCGGTTGCTCTGGTAGGCATCGCCCAGCAGGGTGAGCAGGGCAGGGTTCTGGGTGCGCAGCGCGTCTTCCTTGAGGCGCGAGATCTCGCTGCCGTAGAGCGGGCCCTGACAGCCAGGGTTGACCATGCCGCGCTCGATGGCCTGCTGGCACGATTCGACGAAACGCGCGCCTGCCTCGGCGGCGGCAGAGGGCGTCGTATTGGCGCCTGCGGGCGTGACTGGCGTGGCCGCCGCCGAGCCGCTGACGACCGCGCCTGCGGCACCGCTGCTCACGGCTGCGCCATTGCTCACGTTGGCGCCCGGGTTGCCGATCACGGTCTGCGCGCGCACGGCAGGCGCGCCGAGCGCGGCCGTCGTGGCCATGGCCGCCAGCAGCAGTGGGGCCGCCAGCGCACTCGCCCTGGCAGATGGCGCCGGCGCCGGGGTGGCACCGCGGCCAACGCCGCAAGAAGAAGCCCGGCGCAGCCTCATGCGCCCGTCCTCGCTGGCGCGGCCGCCGCGGGCGGCACCGTGCCGGCGGCCGGCACCGCCGTGGCGGGCGCGGCCAGCTGGCCGTCCCACGGCATGGGCACGCCGAAGAACAGCGGCTCGAAGCCCTGCCAGCTCAGCACGTCCACCGTGTCGCCCAGCTGTGGATAGCGGCTCGAATACACGCGCCGCAGCGCCTCCTGCGTGGGCGCGTCCAGCTGCTGGTTGATGGCCACGTTCTCGCCGTACTTGCGCAGCGTCACCTGGATCAGGCCGATCTTGACTTGCGGCGTGAGCGCCTCGAAGGACTTGCGCATGTTGTCCACCACCACCGGGTCGGGCGTGCCGCCGGGAATGCAGCGCCAGTAGGGCGTGTTGGTGGCCTTGCCCATCAGCTCCAGCACGCTGAGGTCCACCAGCGTGCGGATGGCCGAGTGCCGACCCTGCAGGTACTTGCCCTCGAGCTTGAAGCCGAAGGCATCGCCGTAGAAGCCCAGGCTGGCGTTGTCCTCCGAGCTGAAGTTCAGCACCTTGATCACGTTCGAGGCCTGCACGCGCGGCACCATCTGCTGGGTGCTGAAGCTCACCAGGTTCAGGTCCAGCGCCAGGGCCGAGAGGATGGCGGTGCGCTTGAAGTCGGCGCCGATGTTGGTCTCGCCCTTGCCCTTGCCGAAGTCCACGCTGGCCGAGTTGGAGCGGCCGGCGCCCGAGAGCGCGCGGTCGAATTCGGTCAACGCGCCGGTGATCAGGAAGTCCGGCATGGTCACGCCGAAGCGCGCGCCCAGCTGGGCCTGCGAGATCAGGTAGTCGGGGTGGTAGGGCACGTAGACGATGCGCGCGCCGATGCGGTTGACGGCGGTGCGGACCATCTCGGTGATGTCGCCCGGGATCTCCGAGCCCACCAGCGGGTTGGAGAGGTTGGTCGCATCGAGGATGTTGCGCGTCTGCATGTAGACGACCGGGTCGCCGTCCTTGTAGACGTCGAGCATGGTGCCGAAGCGCGTGAGCGCGGCGGCGTACTGGCTCAGGTTGGCGGTAGGCAGGGACTTGGCGGCCTCGCGCTCGGCGAGCAGCTGGTCGGCGTCCTTGAGGGCGTTCTCCGTGGTGGCGCAGCCGGCTACCAGGGCAGCGGCGGCGGCGAGGGTGGCTAGGCGGGCGCTGATCCGGGCGCCGCGGGCGAGTGCGAAGGTCATGTGAGCAGAGGCGTTGTTGTTATCGGTACGCGGTGTACGGCCCGCGCGGGCCGGGGCGGTGGTGCTGCGTCAGCGGCCGTTGTTGAGCACGGTGATGTTCTCCACCCCCTTGCCGTCGACGAACAGCGTCACGTTGCCGCTCACGTTGCCCTGGATCGTCGGGCTCGCGATGCGCAGCTGGCCGTCGGCCCCTTGCTGGACGTTGCTGTAGTCGGTGCGGATCACCAGGTTGGTCTGGTTGGCCGGCAGCTTGAGCGTGCCGTCGGGCTGCACCAGCGCCTGCTGGTCCACCACCTTGTTCTGCTCGAGCGCCCTGGCCACCCGGGCGCGGGCCGTGACGCCGGGCGTGACGCCGTCGATCAGCTTCACGCCCGCGTCCTTGTTGTCCCTGTAGTTGCCCAGTTGCTCGCTGTAGTTGACGAGCTGGGCCTGCGCCCCGCCGGCCAACAGAAGGGCGGTGGCGGCGGCGACAAGGGGCCACTGTGGTGTGCGTGCGTGCATGATGAAGAAGGTCTCCAGAGTGGGTTGAATCACATGTTGAGCACCGTCACCGCGGGGCCGACGGTCACGCTGCGGTTGACCACGCCGGTGGAGGGCAGGGTGATCGTCTTGCCGACGCTGGCCGCCCAGGGGGCGCCGCCGGTCACGCCGGCCGCGCCCGCCAGCGCGCCGTAGTTGCGCACGCTGGCGGTGGTGGTGCCCATGCCGGCCCGGGCGTTGTTGCCCACGATGGTCACGCTGCCGGTGATGCTGCCGCGGTTGATGACCGAGTTGGCCGTGCCGCCCATGCCCGCCGAGCCCTGGTTGCCCGCGATGGTCACCTTGCCGGACATGGTGCCCGTGTTGACCAGCGAGTTGACCGTGCCGCCGTTGGACGCCGTGCCGCGGTTGCCCACGATGGCCACCGCGCCGCTCAGGTTGCCGCGGTTGACCACGCTGTTGACCACGCCGCCGCCACTGGCCGTGCCCTGGTTGCCGAGGATGGTGATGTTGGCGGCCAAGTTGCCGGTGTTGCGCACGCTGTTGGCCAGGCTGCCGTTGCCGCGCGCGCTGCCCGTGTTGCCGGCGATGTGCACATTGCCCGTCGCACGGCCGCTGTTGACGAAGGAATTGACGGTGCCGCCGTCCTGCGCGCTGCCCTGGTTGCCCAGGATGGTGATCTGTCCGCCGGCCAGCGTGCCGCTGTTGTCCACGCTGTTGGCCGTGCCCTTGCGCGCCACCTGGCCCTGGTTGCCGCTGATCGTCACGCGGCTGCCGGCCATGCTGCCGCGGTTGCGCACCGTGTTGGCGATGGCGTCCCCGCCATCGGCCTGCACGGTGGCGCGGTTGCCGTCGATGCCGATCTGCGCACCGCTGATGCGGCCTTCGTTGACCAGGCTGTTGGCGGCGGCCACATGGCCATCCTTGGCCTGCACGCCCTGCGCCTGGTTGCCCCGTAGGCTGACGCTGCTGCCTTGCAGTGTCGAGTTCCCGTCCAGCAGCACGCTGTTGGCCAGCGCCACGGCCTGGTCGCCGCGCACCTGGCCGGCCAGGTTGTCGGCCAACGCCAGGCTGCTGCCGCGCAACTGGCCCAGCACCTGTACCGCGTTGGCATAGGCCTGGCCCACGCCGCCGCTGACGGCCTTGCCGAAGAGCGTGCCTTGCTCGCCGCTGCTGCGCACGTCGCTGGCCTGGTTGCCGGTCAGCGTGACCGGGCTGGCCTGCACGTCGCCCTGGCCGTTGACGGCCAGCGCGTTGGCATTCACCCGGCCGCCATCGGCCTGCAATTGGCGGGCCGTGTTGCCGCGCACCGTCAGCGGCGACGAGGCCAGCCGTGCGCCGCCCTCGCCTTCGAGGTACAGGCCGTTGGCGACCAGGATGCCGTTCTTCGCCGAGCCGGCGCCCATGGCCTGGCCCGAGCCGCCGCCCGCCGTCACGTCGCTGGCCTGGTTGTCGGCCAGCGTCACCGGGCTGCCCGAGAGCTGCGAGTCCCGGTACACGCCCAGGGCGTTGACCAGCGCCGTGCCGCCCGACGCCCTCACGTTGGACGCGCGGTTGCCCGTCACCTGCAGGGTGGAGCCGCCGTCGGCGCGCGCGTTCTGGTGCAGCACCACGGCGTTGACGGCCGCGCGTGCGTTCTGGTCGGTCGAGGCCAGCCCGCCCGCAACGCCGCCCGAGGCGGCGCCGGTGGCGATCTGGCGGGCACTGTTGTCCTGCACCGTGGTGCGGGCCGACAGGCGCGATGCGCCGCCCTCGCCCCTTTCCAGGCTCACGGCATTGGCCACCAGCTTGCCGCCGCGTGCCGTGAGGCCCGAGGCCTGGTTGCCCAGGATGTCGACGCGACCCGCGTCCACTTCGGAGCCCAGCACGCCCAGACTGTTGACCAGCGCCATGGCGTTCTGCTCGCCCGAGGCGATCAGGCCGCCGGCCGCGCTGCCCTGGAAGCCGGTGGTGGCGACGTTGTCGGCCTTGTTGTCCTGGATGACCACGCTGGTCGAGCGCGTCGTGGCCTTGTCCAGCCACACGCTGTTGGCCACGGCCGCGCCGCCATTGGCGCGCACGCCGTCGGCCACGTTGCCGCTGACCGTGTGCCGGGTGCTGCCTTCGACGCTGCCGCCCTGCACCGAGATGCTGTTGGCCAGCGCCACCGCGGCCATCTGCACATCGGCCAGCGCGCCGCCCAGCACCGAGCCACTGCCGCCGTCGGCATCGACGCGGCTCGCTCGGTTGTTGGCGATCTGCGCGCTGTACTGACGCAGCGCGGCGCCCTGGTAGTCGGCCAGGTTCAGGCTGTTGGCCAGGGCGCTGCCGCCGGTGGCCGTGATCGATTCGGCCTGGTTGCCTTGCTGCAGCACGCGCGCGCCTTCGAGGCGGCTGTTGGCGGCCGTCAGCGCGTTGGCCGCGGCCACGCCGCTGAGTTGCGCCGAGGCGATCGCGCCCCAGCCCACGCTGGCGCTGCCGCCACCGGCGCGCACGTCGCGGGCGCGGTTGTCCGTCTGGGTGATCTGCAGGTCGTCCACGTGCGTGCGCGCCAGCGTGCTGCCGTTGGCAATGGCCGCGCCGCCGAGCGAGGCCACGCCTTCGGCGCGGTTGCCCGTCATGTCTGCGCGCAGGCGGCGCAGGTCGCTTTCGTCGGCCAGCAGGCCGTTGGCGATGGCGCGCCCGGGCAATTGCAGCGAGCCCGCACCGAGCGCCACCGACGCCTTGGCGCCGTGGGCCTCGATGCGGCTCGCCTGGTTGTTCTGGATTTGGATGCGGCTGTCGGCCAGCGGTCGGCGACCCTGGCCGCCCGAGAGCAGCACGCTGTTGGCCGAGGCCGCGCCGCCGATGGCACGCACAAAGCCGCTGACCTGGTTCTGCAGCACCGACACCTGCGTATTGCGTGTGTCGAGCGCCGACAGGCCGATCATGTTGGCCTGCGAGGTGGCAATGAGCTCGGCCGAGCCGGCGATGCCGGCGCCCGCCGTGGCCTTGCCACCGCCGGCCATCACTTCGCCGCTGGCGCGGTTGCCCGTGTTGCGGGCGCTGCTGCCGCCTTCCAGCGTGGAGCCGGGGCGCTCGGTGATCCAGCCGAGGCCATGCAGCACGCTCTCCTGCGCCTGCACGCCGGTCGTCGCCAGGCCGGCCAGGCCGCCGCACATGAGGGCGAGGGCATGGACGAGGGCGGTGTTCTTCTTTCTGGGGGCCTGGGGCACGGGCACGGTCTCCATCCGGTGTCCGGGACGGCGGGCGGATCAGCCCTCCCGCCCGGCGGCCGTCCCGGCACACCGAGCGAGGGCGTCCGCTCAGTTGATGTTGACGGAGTTGACGTTGGCGGTGCCGCCGATGGCCTTGATGGTGTCGGCCTCGTTGCCGCTCACCGTGATCTCGCTGTTGCGCACCTTGGAGCCGGTGATGTTCACGGAGTTGACGTTGGCCATGCCGGTCATGCTGACGTTGGCGCCGACCTTCATCACGCCGGCCTCGCCGCCGCCGGCCAGCACGTCGCGCGCCTTGTTGCCGCTGACGGTGATGCGGCTGTTGGTGATCTCGGAACCGGTCGATCCGCTGGCCTTGCCCACGCCCGGGATGGTGACGGCGCCGCTCTGCGCAAAGGCGGGGGCGCACAGACCGGCCATGAGGGCGACGGCACCGGCTGCAACGAATTTCTTCATGGAAAGGACTCCTGTTGGATGCGATGAGAGATGGGTTGAAGCGCGGTCCGCTGGGGACCACGGACCGCAATCTATCGGCGTCCCGGATGTCGCTTTGACATAGATGTAAGTCGCTGTGTTGCTCACATTTTTTTGCGTTTGCTTCCAAATCCCGCGCCGAAGTGTGAAGAATTTCGCGGTCTGGACCCCGTAGGCCAAGACGCATGGGAGGGGTCGTCCTCAGCTCCCTCCGGGTCAGGTTGTGCACCAAAGTGGTCAGTTTTCGGGGCCGGCGAAGGGGTGGCGAGCCTTAACAGAAGCTGAAGGGTGTTGTCAAACCCGAAGTCGTGCCGCTGAAACGAATTCGAGGTCAGGCTGGACGCAGTTTGGAAACAGGCGTTCACAAACCCGGCATGGCCGTAACCGTCCGTCGGCCTTCTCTGGCGTGCGCCGGTCGATCCGGCCCGCACACTGCGGCCGTGTTCCATTGACCTTCAGACGATGCAATTCAGAAGAACGAGGCCCCGGCGCCTGCCGGTGGCGCTGGCCGCCGCGTTGGCCGGCGCAGTGCTGCTCCAAGGATGCGAGCGCAATGCGGCCGGCGGCGACATCCGCTACCCCGACGACGCCGCCATCGCCCAGGCTCTGCGCCAGAACTTCGGCGAGGACCCGGACAACGCCAAGGCCCGCGAACTGATCCAGACCCTGGGCGGTGCAGAAGGCCAGCTCGACTACAAGGTACGTCGCGTAATCTGGCGCCAGGGCAGCTTCGAGGTGCATTACGACGCCAGCCTGCGCATGGCCCAGGGTGGTGAGCAGAGCCTGCAGCGCCTGTACGCCACCATGATCCCCAAGGAGGAAGCCGCCAGGCTGCCCGACCAGAGCCTCAAGGCGCAGCAGGACTGGCTCAACGCCCAGGCCGACGCGCTGGCGCGCAGCGATGCCGCCCAAGGCCAGGCGCTCAAGGCCAGCCTGGAGAACCTGGGCCGCTGTTACCGCCAGGCCAAGGCGGGTGACACCGTGCCGCTGATGGAAGGCCTGCATGCGCTGCTGTCGCCCGCGCGCGAAGGCCTGTATGCGGAACGCCTGCAGGCGCCCGGCGTGCAGCTCAAGTGCCTGCCGCTTTGACTGTCGCGCTTGGCGCCGGGCACGCCTGAGCCACGCAGTTCCTGCAGATGCAGGCCAGCCCCTGCGCCTCGGCCGGCACCTGGGCCCGCAGCGCAGCCGGGATGGCCACCGTCATGCACCAGCAGTCGGTGCATGGCTCGCCGTTGCAACGGGCCGCCTCGGCACCGCAGGCATTGGGCTGGCCGCACAAGGGGCAGAGGTCGGGGGGCGTCGCGGCGTGCGGCACGTCAGCTCTCGACCACGCTGCGCGCCGCCCGCATCGGATGACATAGGTGCGACAGCAAAGATCGAAGGGCCGCGGAGCAGGCCACGCCAGGGCACCCGCGGAACTGGCTCGGCCAGGCCGCTGGGTGCGCCCCCCTCCAAGCCGAAGGCGCAAGTGAGGGGGGAGCCGCGAAGCGGCATGGGGGGTGCTTCTTCACTTCACGCATACAGCGGCTCCTCGGCCATGGCCTCGCACTGGTCCTGCAGCATCTGGATCTGGCCCTTCCAGTAGTCGCTGCTGCCGAACCAGGGGAAGTTGATCGGAAAGATCGGGTCCTGCCAGCGGCGGGCCAGCCAGGCGCTGTAGTGCAGCAGGCGCAGCGTGCGCAGCGGCTCGATCAGCGCCAGCTCGCGGCGGTCGAACTCGCGCATCTGCTCGTAGCCGTCGAGCAGGCCCGACAGCTGCGCCGTGCGCTGCGCGCGGTCGCCCGAGAGCAGCATCCACAGGTCCTGCACGGCCAGGCCGGTGCGGGCATCGTCCAGGTCGACGAAGTGCGGGCCGCCGCCGGGCCGGTCCGTGGGCGTCCAGAGGATGTTGCCGGGGTGGCAGTCGCCATGCACGCGCAGCCAGCGCAGCTCGCCCGCCGGCTTCGTCGTGTCCAGGGCGGTGGCGCCGATCATCGCCAGCGCCTCGTTGCAGGCGGCTTCCCATTCCTTCTGCACGTCCAGCGGAATCATCTCGTGCGCCAGCAGCCAGTCGCGCGAGGCGGTGCCGAAGCTCGCCAGGTCGAGTGCTGGACGCTCGGCAAAGGGCTTCTTGCTGCCGACAGCGTGGATGCGCGCCAGGAAGCGGCCCACCCATTCCAGCACCTCGAAGTCGTCCAGCTCGGGCGCGCGTCCGCCGCGCGAGGGACTCACTGCGAAGGCGAAGCCGCCGTGGTGATGCAGCGTGCGGCCTTCCAGCGCCAGCGGCGCGACGACGGGAATGTCGTCCGCGGCCAGCTCGGTGGCGAAGTCGTGCTCCTCCTGGATCTGCGCATCGCTCCAGCGGCCGGGCCGGTAGAACTTGACGACCACGTTCGAGCGGTCTTCCAGGCCCACCTGGTAGACGCGGTTCTCGTAGGAGTTGAGCGTCAGCAGCCGGCCGTCGCCATACAGGCCGACGCTGGCCAGCGCATCGAGCACCGCGTCGGGCGTGAGGGATTCGTAGGGATGGGCCGCGGCCGAGATGTCAGACATCGGGGCATTGTCGGCGCCGTGGAAGCGGCTGCATCAGCCTTGTGCCGGCCGAGCCGCGAAGCAGGCAGCGTGGGCGCGCCGCCCAGGCCCTTGCGGCGCGAACTCCGCGTGTGACCGGCTGCGGCCCGCTTCGTTCGGTGATGCTCAGGGCGCGAGCGACACCACATGCGCCGCATGCGGATCGCCGCGGCCGTGCATCACCGTGGGCCAGAGCGCCTGCAGCGCCGCGCTGCCACGGTGCTGCTCGACCCGCAGCCAGGGCGCATCGGCCCGAGTGGCGCGGGCGGTGAAGGCCTGCCAGCCCTGCGCCAGCTTCTGACCGAAGGCCTCGGCCCCCCACTCGCCGGTGCGCTTCTTGATCTGTGTCGGCGCGAAGAAGAAGGTGGCGCGGGGCCCGGGCAGCGTCTTGGCACTGCCCTCGGGCGCGCGCTGGTCCACATGCGTGTTGCCGATCACCATGCTGTAGCGCAGCTGCCCGAAGCGTTCGTGGATGGCACGGCGCAGCTCGCCGTTGCCGGCAAAGTCCACGTAGACGCAGGGCACGTCGGCGGCGATGCGGTCCAGCTCGCCGTAGGCCAGCACCTCGTCGTAGCAGCCCAGGCCCTCGCAGAAGGCGCGGTTGCCGTCGGAGGTGAGGCCGACCACGCGCACGTCGGGCCGCTGCGCAAGCTGGAAGGCGGTGCCGTAGGCGGTCTTGCTTGATGCGCTCGAGAGCAGCACCGTGGCCCGCCCGCCCTCGGCGGCGCCGAAGAAGGCGTTGTCTCCCAGGAAGTCGTCGATCAGCCACGAGGTGATGAACAGCGGCCGCAGCAGGGCCTGGATGTCCTCCGTGTCGGCGGTGTAGAGCGGATCGCTGGCGCAGCGGAAGTACTGGTTGTAGACCGCCGGCAGCTCGGCCCGGTGCGCCGCCGTGTCGGTGAAGCGCTCCGGCGACAGCCGTCCGGGCGTCAGCACGACCTTGGATGAGGTGGGAAAGAAGCCGTACACCCGCTCGCCCACCGCCACGCCGGGATGCGTGGACTGCAGCACCCGCGCAAAGCCCCAGACCGGCACGAAGCGCCAGGCCTCGTCGCCGGTGGGAAAGAAGCGCCAGTAGCCCATCCCGTCGCCGAAGGCGGCATAGGTGACGTTGTTGGCCGTCAGCGCGAAGCGGTCGATGCCCAGGCGCACCTGGCCGGGTTCGAGCGGGGTGTCCTCGCGCTCGCGCAGGTGCGTCTGGCCGAGGTCGGTGGGGTGGACGAGGAAGTCGGTGGTGGGCATGGGGCAGGTCCGTGGCGATGAACTGCGCACCTTAGCGGCTGTGCGACCGGCCCGCGACCGGGCTAGCGCGAAGGCCGTCGCCTGGGTGACGGCGGTGAGCGGGTGCGCGCCGCCGGTGGCGGCGCGATGGGTTCAGTCCCGCGGTGCGAACCGGGCGCCCGGTGTCAGCGGCACATGCCGGTAGCTCGCCGGTGTGCGGTCCAGCTTGATGGGCGAGCCCAGCCCGCGCCAGCCGCCTTCCATCTCCACCACCATGCCGCGGTGCGCCGTGTGCGGATGCCGAAGTGCGGCTTCGACATCCAGCACCGGGGCGGCGGGCACGCCGGCGGCCATCAGGTCCTCGACCAACGCACGGCCGTCCAGGGCGGCCATCTGCGCCTCCAGCGCCGCCTTGAGCGCATCGCGGTTCGCCGAGCGGGCGCCGGCGGTGGCGTAGTCGGCGTGGGTGGCAAGGTCGGGCATCCCGATCACGCGGCAGAAGGCGGCGAACTGCCGGTCGTTGCCCACGGCCACGAACACCGGGTCGGTGCCCGTGCGCAGCGCGTCGTAGGGGTAGATGTTGGGATGCGCATTGCCGGTGCGTTTGGGCGCGCGCCCGTCCATGAACCAGTTGGCCGCATGCGGGTGCAGCAGTGCCAGGCCGCTGTCGTACAGCGCCGCCTCCACCAACTGGCCGCGGCCGCTGCGTTCGCGCTCCTGCAAGGCCATCAGCACGCCCAGCGCGGCATTCATGCCGGTCACCATGTCCACCACCGGCAGGCCCACGCGCAGCGGGCCGCCGTCGGCCTCGCCGTTGATGCTCATGATGCCGGTCATGGCCTGCACCGCGGCGTCGTAGCCGGGCAGCGCGCCCAGCGGGCCGTCGCTGCCGAAGCCGGTGACGCGGCACCACACCAGGCGTGGAAAGCGCTGAGACAGTTCGGCCTGGCCGATGCCCCAGCGCTCCATGGTGCCGGTCTTGAAGTTCTCGATCAGCACGTCGGCCTCGGCGACCAGGGCCAGCATCCGCTCCCGATCCTCGGCCGTGGTCAGGTCCAGGTGCTGGATGCGCTTGTTGCGGTTGAGGCCGTGGTAGTACGAGGCCACGCCGTCGCGAAAGGGCGGGCCCCAGGTGCGGGTGTCGTCGCCGCCGGGCGGCTCGACCTTGAGCACATCGGCGCCATGGTCGCCCAGGATCTGGCCGCAGTAGGGGCCGCCCAGGATGCGCGACAGGTCGAGCACGCGGATGCCGGCCAGCGCGCCGGCTTGGGAAGGCAGATGCATAGGAGCGCGCGATGCCTCAGTCGAGTTGCGCGCCGGACTGCGCGACCACGCCCTTCCACTTGGCCGTCTCCGTGGCGATGAAGCGGGCCAGTTGCTGCGGCGAGGTATCGGGCGCGGGCTCCAGGCCCTGCGTGTCGAAGGACTGCTTGACCTTGGGCGAGGCCAGCACCTCCGCGAACTGCCGGTTGAGCAGCGCGATGCGATCGGCCGGCGTGCCGGCCGGCGCCACGATGCCGAAGAACACGCTGACGTCGTAGCCCTTGTAGCCCTGCTCGGCGATGGTCGGCACCTCGGGCAGCGCCCGCGAGCGGCTGGCCGTGGCCACACCCAGCGCGCGCAGCTTGCCGGCCTTGATGTAGGGCAGGGCGGTGAGGATGTCGGTGAAGGTCATGCTCACCTGCCCGCCCAGCAGGTCGTTGAGGGCCGGACCGGTGCCCTTGTAGGGCACATGCAGGATCTCGGTGCCCGCCATGCTGTTGAACAGCACGCCCGCCAGGTGCGACGAGGCGCCGTTGCCCGACGAGGCATAGCTCAGCTTGTTGGGGTTGGCCTTGGCATAGGCGACCAGCTCCTTCACGTCCTTGGCGGGCAGTGCGGGGTTGACCACCAGGATGTTGGGCAGGTGCCCCACTTGGATGACGGGCGCGAAGCTCTTGGTGGGGTCGTAGCCGATTTTCCGGTACAGGCTCACGTTGATGGCCAGCGGGCCCGAGGTGCCGAACATCAGCGTGTGGCCATCGGCCTCGGCCCGCGCCACATATTCGGCGCCGATGTTGCCGCCGGCGCCGGCGCGGTTCTCCACCACCATGGGCTGGCCCAGGCGGGTGCTCATCTCGGCAGCCAGCGTGCGGGCCATGGCGTCGGTCGGGCCGCCGGGCGGAAAAGGCACGACGAGCATCACGGGCTTGGACGGAAAGGGCGCCTGCGCGAAGGCGCGTGGCAGGAAGGCGGCGGCGGTGGCAGCCAGCGCGAAGTGGCGGCGGCGAACAAGGGTTGCGGTCATGGGTGTCTCCGTGTCGTTGTGGGTGTCGGTTGCACGTCAGGCGGGTATCTGCAGGTCCGCGGCGGGCGCCGTGGCCGGCGTCGTCTGCCAGTGGGCAGGCAGTGCATCGGCAGCCAGCGGGTCGCGCGGCAGCACGCGGTGCAGCAGCGCCAGCTGCGCCCAGCGCAGCCGGTCTGCCGAGCCGGTGCGCACCGACTCCCAGGCCATGGCGGTGGCACTGGTGCAGTGGTAGAGGGCCGAGGCCGCCTGCCGTGCCAGCACGTCGCCACCGTCCTGGGTGGCGGTCTCGGCGAGCGCGCAGGCGCGGTCCATGGCCTGGCGCAGCGCCTGCACGAAGGCGGGCGCAAGCGCGTGCCCGGCCTCGGCCAGCAATCCGGCGACATGCGCGCGCAGCACCGGCAGCGAGCCTTCGCGGCGGATGGCGCGCAGCACGTCCAGCGCCACGATGTTGCTCGTGCCTTCCCAGATCGAGCCCAGGTGCGCGTCGCGCACCAGGCGCGGATCGCTCCATTCCTCGATGTAGCCGCAGCCACCGCGCACCTCCATGGCGTCGCCGGTGACCTTGCGCGCGTCGCGGCAGGCGCGGAACTTGATGAGCGGCGTGAGGATGCGCAGCAACGCGTAGGCCTGCGCATCGCCGCCGTCCGAGCGCTCGAGCGTGCGCGCGGTCTGGAACACCATCGTGCGGGCCTGCTCGGCCGGCACGCGCAGCTTGTCGAGCTGGCGCTGCATCAGCGGCATCTGCGCCAGCGTGCGGCCGAAGGCGCGGCGCTCGCGGGCGATGAACTCGGCCTCGGCCACCGCGCGGCGCATCAGGCCGGCGGCGCGCACGCCGTTGGACAGGCGCGAGTTGTTGACCATGTCGGCCATCTGCACGAAGCCGCGGCCGGCCTCGCCCACCAGGTGCGCGATGGCGCCGTCGAGCCGGATCTCGCCGCTGGCCATGGAGCGCGTGCCCAGCTTGTTCTTGAGCCGCACGATGCGGTAGTGGTTGAGCGCGCCGTCCGGCAGCCGCCGCGGCAGCAGAAAGAGCGAGACGCCCTTCATGCCCGCGGGCGCGCCGTCGGCGCGGGCCAGCACCATGGCGAAGTCGGCGTCGGGGTTGGAGCAGAACCACTTGTCGCCCGACAAGCGCCATTGGCCGGCCTCGTCCTGCCAGGCGCGCGTTTCGGTGGCGGCGATGTCGGAGCCGGCGGCCTGTTCGGTCATGAACATGGCGCCTTGGGCCAGTTCGTCGAAGTCCAGCGAGGTGAGCCGCGGCAGGAAGCGCGCCACCAGCTCGGGGCTGCCGAACTTGCGCAGCGTGCGGGTGAGCGAGTCGGTCATCGAGACCGGGCAGCACAGCCCGAACTCGGCCTGCACGAAGAGGAAGGTCAGCGCGTACTTGACCGCGGGCGGCATCTTGCCGCGCCAGCCCAGCGTCTCCTCACGGTGCGACATGGCGCCCAGGCCGAATTCGGCCAGCGCCAGGCGTTCCATCTCCACATAGGCCGGATGCTTGACGATGCGCTGCTCGTCCTGGCCGGTGCGGCTGCGCAGGCTCAGCGTGGGCGGGTTCTGGTCGGCGGTGGCGGCCAGGGTGTCCAGCGGGCCACCGGCCAGGGCGCCCAGCCGGTGAAGGTGCGGCTGCAGGTGCGCGAGCAAGGGCGCGGGCAGGTACAGCGCCAGCAGGCGCTGCAGCTCGACATCGGCGGTGTAGAGGTTCTGGCCGTGGCGGTCGGGAATGGCGGCGGCGGCCGCGGGTGGGCGGGTGTCGGGCATGGCGCGTGTCTCCTGAGGGGGCCGTCGCGGGGCGACCGCGACCAGCCTTTCCCCACATTGTTCGGAGCCGATCCATGCAGGTCTAATATCGTTTGACACATGTTCCATTCGAAGGAGCTATCGATGGACCTGCGACAACTGCGCTATTTCGCCGTGCTGGCCGAAGAACTGCACTTCGGCCGTGCCGCGCAGCGGCTGGCCATCTCGCAGCCCCCACTGTCCGTAGCCATCCGCCAGCTGGAGGCGCGCCTGGGCGCGCGCTTGTTCGAGCGCACCAGCAAGGCCGTGCGCCTGACCCCGGCGGGGCTGGCGCTGCAGGCCTCGGCCGCCCGGCTGCTGGCCCAGGCCGCCGAGGCCGCGCAGGAGGTGCGCGACGTGGCCGAGGGCTCGGCGGGCCGGCTGCGGGTGGGCTTCGTCGGCGCCATGCTCTACCGCGGGCTGCCGCAGGCGCTGCGGCGCTTCCAGGCGGCGCATCCGCGCGTGAAGCTCAGCCTGACCGAACTCAACTCGGCCGAGCAGACGGCGCGCCTGCAGCACGACCAGCTGGACCTGGGCTTCATCCACACCAGCCGCATCCCCGACGAGCTGGCGCAGCGGCTCTTGGTGCGCGAGCCCTTCGTCTGCTGCCTGCCCAGCGGCCATGCGCTGGCACGCCGGCGCGAGGTGGCGCTGTCGGCCCTGCGCGAGCAGACGCTGGTGCTCTTCTCGCGCGAAGCCTCGCCCGACTACCACGGGCGCATCCTGGACCTGTGCGTGGCCGCCGGCTTTGTGCCCCAGGTGCGGCACGAGGTGCGCCACTGGCTGGCCGTGCTGGCGCTGGTCGCCGAAGGCCTGGGCGTGGGGCTGGTGCCGGCGGCCATGCAGCGCGCCGGGCTGCGTGGCGTGGTGTTCCGCCCGCTGGCCGAGGCCTCGGGCCAGTCCGAGGCCCACGCCATCTGGCGCCGTGGCTCACCGCATGTGCATGCGCAGCGCCTGCTGGCGCTGATGGAGGACGGAGCGCCGGGTTGAAGGGTTGCTGGACCGCCGAGACGATCAGCGCGACGCGGGTGCGGCCAGCTGCTGGCGGAAGAAGGCCACGACCGCCGCGTTGAAGCGCTGGTGGAAGGCCGCGCGGTCGAAGCCGGGGCCGTCCTTGCAGATCTCGGGCGCCATGCGCGTGAACGCGGCCGAGCATGGCGCCAGAAAGGCAAAGTGCGCCGCGCCCTCGGCCACCTGCCATTGCGGCGGCGTGGGCAGGCCGTCGCGCACGGCGGTCACGCTCTCGGGCGTCACACCGTCGCCGCCGAATTGCGAGGCCCACAGCTGCACCGGCACGCGCACGTTCTTCAGCCCCGCGGCAGCGAACACGCTCAGCGGATCGACCACCACGGCGGCCCGGATGCGGGCGTCCGGCAAGGGCGGCGGCGGCACGTCGCCGCGGGCCGCCTCCTGGCACAGCGGCACCGTCGATCCGGCCGGGCACAGGTCGCGCCGCAGCGTCCAGTCCGGCTGTGCGCCGATGAGCGCCAGGGCGGTGTAGCCGCCGCGCGAGAAGCCGAAGATGCCGATGCGCTGCGGGTCCAGCGCCGCATGCCCGGGCCAGCGCCCGACCATGTGGTCGACGAGCCGCCGCATGTCCACGGGACGCGTGGCAAAGATGGACAGCCGCGCCTGCCGGCTCAGGTCGCGGAAGTTGTCGCCCGGGTGCGCGATGGCGGCCACGACGAAGCCCGCATCGGCCAGTGCGGCAGCCGTGTCGTGGTGGCCCATGGCTGAGCCGCCCGTGCCGTGCGACACCACGACCAGCGGCAGCCGGTCGCCGGCCACCGGGCAGTCGCGCACGCCTTTCACCACGAGCGGGTCGAGCACGATGTCCGCCGCGGGTGTGGCGCACGGCGACCAGACCGTGCCCTGCAAGGCGGGTCCGTCGGCATCGGCAGGCACATTGATGAACGCGAGGCCGGCCGCTTGGCTGCCGGCGCCGGCCAGGGCAAAGAGGAGGGCGAATAGCGCGGGGCGAAGGGGCTTCATCGGTCGTCGGCGGGGCGGATTGGAATGAGCAGGTCGGTGCGCAGTTGGGCCGGAAGGGCGTTGCGCGGCGAATTCAGGTAATGCTCGAGCGCGGGCCGGTCGTCCGGCTCGTAGCCGCTGGCGGGCAGCCAGCGGGCATACAGGGCGTCGAAGGCGGCGCTGATGCGGGTGTAGGGCCCCGCCAGTCGGTGGCGCGCGTAGAGGCCGGCGGGAATGGTGAGTGCTTGCAGTTCGGCGTGGCAGGACGTGCCGTGCATTCCCGGTGCTGCGGCAGCGTGGTAGATCAGCCCCGCCTGCGGACCAGCCGGGTCGTCGCAAACCATGCCCAGCCAGACGGTGTCGGCGGCCTCGCCCAGCAGCAGGTGCAGCCGCCGCTGGGTGTGCGGAATCATGGCGATGGGCCCTTGGTGGCGCAACGCCAGGACCTGCTGGGCCGGCCACTCGACGATCTGGACGATGCCCGATGGCGCGGGGGCATCCTTCGCTTCTGCCGGACCGTCGGACGGTGCCGCCGCTGTGTTTGCGCCGCGCGCCAGGCGCTGCATCGCCTGCTGGAAGGCGCTGGGCGGCTGGCCGGTGAACTGGCTGAAGGCGCGGGAAAAAGCCTGCGGGCTGTCGTAGCCCGTGGCGAGCGCGATGTCGGTGACGCTCTGAGTGCCTTCCTGCAGCAGGCGGGCCGCCTGCGCCAGCCGCAGCCGCCGCACGGTCGCGGCCACGCTCTCGCCGGTGACGCTGGCATAGATGCGGTGGAAGTGCCAGGGCGAGAAGTGCGCCATGGCCGCCAGTTCGTCCAGGCGATGCTCTGCCATCGGATGCGCCACGATGTGGGCCACCACCCGTGCGACCCGCTCCCTGTATCGCGTCTCTGCGCGGCTGGTTGTCATGCCAGCCAGTGTGCCGGCCCGGCGACGGCGCTGCTTAGCCGGGTTTGCGCAAATGCGGGCTTTGGCGGCGCATGCCGGGCGAAAAAAAGACGCCACCCGAAGGTGGCGTCTTTCATCGCAAGGCGAGTGCGTCGATCAGGCGATCGACAGCTCGACCTCGACGTTGCCGCGGGTGGCGTTGGAGTACGGGCACACCTCGTGGGCGGCATCGACCAGCTTCTTCTTCTGCTCGGCGTCCAGGCCCGGCAGGGTGATGGCCAGCTTGGCCGCGATGCCGTAGGCGGCGCCGCCCTTGATCGGGCCCAGGGAGACGCTGGCGTCGATGCTCACGTCATCGGGCACCTTCACGCCGACCTTGGGGCCGACGGCCTTCATGGCGCCGATGAAGCAGGCGGAATAGCCGGCGGCGAACAGCTGCTCGGGGTTGGTGCCCGGCTTGCCGGAGCCGGGGGAGCTCAGCGTCACGTCCAGGGCGCCGTCGCTGGTCTTGCTGGCACCGTCGCGGCCACCGGTGGTGTGGGCTTGGGCGGTGTAGAGCACTTTTTCGAGCTTGTGGGTCATGGTCTTTCTCCTGGGTTGGGTGGGAAAACGAAAGGGAGGCAAGGAACGATCAGGCGGCGGACACGCGGTCGCGCAGCGCCTGCAATTGCCGGGTGAGCTGCGAGAGCTCCTCCAGCGAACACTGACTGGCAGCCAGCAGGCACTGCGGCACCTGCACGGCCCGGGCCCGCAGCGCCCGGCCCTCGGCCGTCAGGCGGATCAGCACGCGCCGCTCGTCGGCCACGTCGCGCATGCGGCTGAGGTAGCCGGTCGCTTCGAGGCGCTTGAGCAAGGGGGTGAGCGTGCCGGAGTCCAGTGACAGCCGGGTGCCGAGGTCCGACACGGTGACGCCATCCGCCTCCCACAGTGCCAGCATCACGAGGTACTGCGGGTAGGTCAACGCCAACTCGTCGAGCAGCGGCTTGTACAGCCGCGTCATGGACAGCGACGCCGAATACAGCGCGAAGCACAGCTGGTTGTCCAGGCTGAGCAGTTCGGCGGTGGTGGGCGTCTTGGGCATGGATCGGATTGTGCGCGCAATTAAATTGCACGCAAAACAATTGCGCGCAAGACCATGCCGCGGACAGGGGAGTCGTCCCTGTCCCTGGCGCGCCCTCAGCGGCCGGTGAAGCGCGCCGGCCGCCTTTCGACGAAGGCGCGCACGCCCTCGGCGGCGTCCTCCGTCGTCTGCAGGCGTTGCTGCACCGGGCCGAAGTCGGCCACGGCCGCGGCCTGGCCCAGTTCGATGGCCTTGAGCACGTTCAGGCGCGTGGCGACCACCGCCTGCGGCGCCTGCGCGGCGATGCGGCGAGCGATGCCGACAGCGGCGTCCAGCACCTCGGCCGCCGGCACCACCTTCTGTACGAAATTGCAGCGGTAGGCCTCGGCCGCATCGAACTCGTCGGCGGTGAGCAGGTGCAGCAGCGCATTGCCCACGCCTGCGCGCTCGGGCATGCGCAGCGTGGCGCCGCCGGTGGGCAGGATGCAGCGCTGCACCTCCATCTGCGAGAAGCGGCAGTCGTCGGCCGCCACGGTGATGTCGGCGCCCAGCATCAGTTCGATGCCCACCGTGTAGCAGATGCCCTTGACGGCCGCGACCATGGGCTTGGTGCGGCGGCGGTAGCCGGGCAGGCCGAAGTCGTGCGGCTCGACCAGGCCCATGGGCGCGAGCTTCTCGCCGCGGCGCAGGTGCTCCACCACCTGCGGCAGGTCCAGCCCGGCGGTGAAGTGGTCGCCGAAGGCATGCAGCACGCCCACGCGCAGTTCGGGCTCGTCGTCGAGCCGGGTGTAGGCCTCGGCCAGCTCTCGGAACATGCGCGGCGTCCAGCCGTTGCGCTTGGCCGGACGGTTGATGCCGATGAGCAGGATGTGCGTGTCGACGACTTCGCAGCTGATGCAGCCTTCGGGCGGGGGGGCGGGGGTCTGGATGTCCATGGTGGGCGCGTTTCGGGGGGGTTGTCTGTCTCCAGCCGCGAAACATAGGGCATCGGCGCGCGCATCGGGGTCGCGCAGACGACGGCCGCTGCCACCACGCGCACCGCCCGTAGCCGCCGAGGTCCACGGCCGCCGCACGCCTGAATCGCTTCCCCTAGACTGGCCGCACGCCATGCCTCTCACCATCGACCCCCGCGACATCGAGTTCACCGCCGTCCGCGCCCAGGGGCCGGGCGGGCAGAACGTCAACAAGGTGTCCAGTGCGGTCCACCTGCGTTTCGACATCCGCCGCTCTTCTCTGCCCGAGGCGGTCAAGGAGCGGCTGCTCCAACGTCAGGACCAGCGCATCAGCAAGGATGGGGTGATCGTCATCAAGGCCCAGTCCTCGCGCAGCCGGGACCAGAACAAGGCCGAGGCCCTGGGCCGGCTGGAAGAGATCGTCGCCGCCGCTGCCATCGAGCGCAGGTCGCGCCGGGCGACCAAGCCGACCTTCGCGTCCACCCAGCGCCGGCTCGCCTCGAAGGCCCTGCGCGCCACGATCAAGTCGGGCCGCGGCAAAGGCGCTTCGCGCCTCGATGCCTCCTGAGCTCGGTTTCGTAGGCGCGCGCGAGAGGCTGGCAGACCGCGCCGCGCGCCGATCGCGCAGCCTCAGTAGCTATACACCCCGCGCCCCGTCTTGCGCCCCAGCTGGCCGGCCGCGACCATCTCCCGCAGCAGCGGGCAGGGCCGGTACTTGGAGTCGCCGAATTCCTCCAGGTAGACCTCCATCACCGCCAGGCACACGTCCAGGCCGATCATGTCGGCCAGGGCCAGCGGGCCGATGGGGTGGTTGCAGCCCAGCTTCATGCCGGCGTCGATGTCCTCGGGCGTGGCCAGACCCTCGGCGAGCACGAAGAAGGCCTCGTTGATCATCGGCACCAGGATGCGGTTGACCACGAAGCCGGGGGCGTTCTTCACGGTGATGGGCTGCTTGCCCAGCTTGAGGGCCAGCGCCTTGACGGCGTCATGGGTGGCGTCGCTGGTCAGGTAGCCGCGGATCAGTTCCACCAGCGCCATCATCGGCACCGGGTTGAAGAAGTGCATGCCGATGAAGCGGTCGGCGCGCGAGGTGTCGGCGGCCAGCTGCGTGATCGAGATGGACGAGGTGTTGGACGCGACGATCACCTCGGGCGCCAGCAGCGCATCGACCTGCTTGAGGATCTTGCGCTTGAGCTCGTGGTTCTCGGTGGCGGCCTCGATCACCAGTTGCGCGGCCTTCAGGTCGTCGTAATTGGTCGAGCCCTGGATCAGCTTGAGCGCGTCGGCCTTCTGCGCCTCGGTCAGCTTCTCCTTCTTGATCAGCCGGTCGAGGCTGCCCGCGACGGTGGCCAGGCCCTTGTCCACGGCGGCCTGGCTGATGTCCACCATCACCACCTTGACGCCCGACACGGCACAGGCCTGCGCGATGCCGTTGCCCATGGTGCCGGCGCCGATGATGCCCACGGTCTGGATGTCCATTGATTCGCTCCTCGAAGATTGGAAATGAAGGGAAGGAAAAGAGGCGGAAGGATCAACGGGCAATGCTAACGGCCCATGGGCGGCCGGGCTGTTGCACAGGCGCAGGCCCACGCGCGGTGCGGCCCGGCAGGGCCGCACCATGCGCGGTCATCGCGCCGGCCGGATGCGGTAGATGCCGTTGTCGCGGTCGGCCGCGTAGTAGATGCTGCCGTCCTCGCCCACGGCCACGCCGGTGGGCACGTAGGGCGGTGGCATGCCCGGCCCGCCCGCCATGCCGATGGGCAGGTTCTCTGCGACGGTGCGCCGGTTGCCGCTCGCCATGTCGATCTCGATGAGGCGCCGCGCGGCCGTCTCGGCCACCACCAGGCTGCCCCAGGGCGTGAAGGCCAGGCCCTCGGGCATGGCCAGGCCCGAGGCCACCGTGACCGGCGCGGCGCCCGGCACCAGCCGCAGTACGCGGCCGGCCGCCTCGCTCACGTACAGCTGGCCGGCGCCATCGCGCGCCAGCTGCAGCGGACCCTGCAGCCCGCTGGCCAGTACCGTGCGCTGCGCGAAGTCGGGGCCGCTGGCACGCGTCACCGTGCCGGCTCCCAGTTCGGTGTAGACCACGCTGCCGTCGTCCAGGGGCAGGGCGTCGTAGGGTGCCTTGAGGCCGTGCAGGGTGTGCAGCGTGCGGCGGTCGGTGCGGTCCACGACCTGCACCGTGCCGGTGAACCACGAGGCCAGCGCGAAGCGGCTGGCCGAGACGCCCACCGCGAAGGGGTACTCCAGCGCCGGGTCGCGCTGCATGCGGAAGACGTCGCGCACCTGGCCGCTGGCCGTGTCGACCTCGCGGAAGCCGAACACGTCGGCCACCCACAGCGTGCGGCCGTCGATGCGCAGGCCGGCCGGCACCGCCACCGGGCTGCCCGTGAGCCTGCGGCGTGTGCCGGTGGCCGGGTCCACGGCGTCGATGGCGTTGTTGGCCATGTTGGAGACGTAGACCGTGCCGTCCGGCGCGATGGCCAGGTTGTCCAGAGAAGGCTCGAGCCGCGCCACGACGGTCTTGCGTCCGTCCGCCAGCGCCACCTTCACCAGCTCGCCGGTGCGCGTGTCCACCACCCACAGGTTGCCCTTGCCGTCCAGGTTGGCCGCGGCCGGGATCTTGAAGCCGTCGGCGATGACGGTGAGCGCGCCGCTGGCCGGATCGATCTTCACCACCTGGCCCTTGAACCACAGCGGGCCGTAGAGCAGGCCGTCCGGCCCCACCTCGAAGCCGTTGAAGCCGCCCAGGTCCTTGCGGATCAGGCGCGGCGGGTTGCGGCCGCTGCGGTCGATCTCCCACAGCGCATCGCCCAGGAAGACCTGCGAGGCATAGAGCTTGCCGCTGCGGCGGTCGAAGTCCAGCGAGTTCAGGCCCGGCAGGTCCTTGGCAAGCACCTGCAGCGGCGCGCCGTCCTGCTCGCGGTAGCGCAGCATGCCCATCAGGTAGTTGGTCCAGGCCAGTTCGCCGCGGGGGCCAACGGCGATGTCGTCGGCCTGGCCTTCGGGCGCATCGATGAAGACGCGCGCCTGGCCGGTGCGGCGGTCGACCTCCCACATCGTGTTGCCGACCACCGAGCCGGCCAGCAGCCGCCCCTTGCCATCCACGGCCAGCCCATGCACGCCGGCAAAGGGCGAGGGCGCCACCAGGGCCTGCGGTGCGGACCAGGCCGCGGGCCGCGTGGGCCCCGAAGCGCAGCCCGCCAGCCCCAGGCCGATGCCCGCGCCGAGAAGGGTGGCGAATGCGAGCGCGCGTGCGCCCCGCCGCATGCGGAAGAAGGTCATGGTGCGTGTCTCCGTCTTGCTGTGTGAATCGGCGCGCAGTCTGTGCATGGGCCCGGGCTGCCCGCAGTCACGCGAGGGACAAGCGTCCGCTCCCCGGGTCAGTCCCGATGTCCGGGTGAGGCCGGCAGCCAGTTGCCGCAAGCGCCACGCGCGGGCCGCTGCCTACCCTCGCATCCACGACCGGGCCTTCAGAGCCCCGGCTTCAAACCTGTTGGAGACATGTCCATGCGCCCTAGGGTAAGTCCCTCGAGCCGCCCGCTTCCAAGCGCCCAGGCACGCCACTACGATGGCGCGCGCTTCCCGTCGAACGGGCTCCCGGGTGAGGCCGCGGCGGGAGCCGCTTCGCACCCTGGCCGAGGCGCCACGGGGCCGCACCTTCTACCAGGAGGAAACACGGGAATGCACACCAGCAGGGCAGCGCGCGCCGCAGGCGAGCGCGTGATGTGGCTGACGGCGCAGCGCGTCTTCTACGCGGGGCTGCTGGGCGCGACGCGCTCGCGCAGCCTGGGTGGCCATGCGGTGTACGTGTCCCCCCGCGGCCTGCCGAATCGCGTGAGCATCGATGGCGGCGCCTGGCAGTCGGGCGAGCTGCTGGTGGTGCCGCCGCACATGCCCCATCGCGTCGAAAGCCCTGAGCCCCAGGTCTTCAACGTGGTGGTCGAGGCCGAGTCGGTCGATGCCGATGCCCTTCCACCGCTGCTGCAGCGCAGCGGGGCGGTGCATGACGAGGCCATGCTCCGCCGCGTGCGGGTGGCCCATGCCCAACTGCTGGCAGCCTGCCAGGGGGAAGCCGCCGCGCCTGCCGATTTCGACCAGCTCTTCTTCGGCCAGGCGCTCGTGCCGCGGCGGCTGGACGCGCGCATCGCCCAGGTGATCGCCCGAATCTGCGCCAATCCGGCCGAAGCCCTGGCCGCCGAGGCCTGCGCGGAGTCGGTCGGGCTGTCCTTCTCGCGCTTCCTGCACCTGTTCCGCGACCAGGTCGGCGTGCCCTTTCGCGTGTTCCGCGCCTGGAAGCGCGCGCAGCCTGCTGCGCTATGTGCACCAGGGCACGAGCCTCACCGACATTGCGCTGGAAGCGGGCTATCCCGATTCCACCCACTTCAGCCATTCGATCCGGCAGGTCTACGGCCTCACGCCCAGCGACATCGTCGCGGGCTCGCGCCGCCTGGCCGTGATGGACGCGCACGGGCCGGCCGCGGCCTGAGCGCGCGCCGCCCCCGCCCCATCCCGCGACGAAGGACGCCGCGCGCACATGCAGGTCCTGCAACTCCTGCTCTCGGGCATCGCCCAGGGCTGCATCTATGGGCTGATCGCCCTGGGCTTCGTGCTCATCTACAAGGCCACCGAGACCGTCAGCTTTGCCCAGGGCGACCTGATGATGCTCGGCGCCTTCGCGGCCTTTGCGGCCATGACGCTGCTGGGCCTGCCCTTCTGGCTGGCCGCGGTGCTGGCCGTGGCGGCGCTGGTGGCCTTCGGCGCACTGCTGGAGCTGGTGGTGATCCGGCCCATCCTGGGCCAGCCGCAGTTCTCCATCGTCATGCTGACCATCGGCATCGGCTATGTGGCGCGTGGGCTGATCACCATGGTGCCCGGCATCGGCACCGAGACGCACATGCTGCCCGTGCCCTACAAGGACCAGGTCTGGAACCTGGGCGGCCTGGTGGTCAACGTGGAGCAGGCGGTGGTGATCGCGGCCACGGCCGTGCTGTGCGGGCTGCTGTTTGCCATGTTCCGCTACAGCAAGCTGGGCATCGCGATGCAGGCCAGCTCGCAGAACCAGCTGGCGGCCTACTACATGGGCATCCCGGTCAAGCGGCTCAACGGCCTGGTGTGGGGCCTGGCGGCGGCGGTGGCGACGGTGGCGGGCATCCTGCTCGCACCCATCACCTTCGTGCATGCAAACATGGGCTTCATCGGGCTCAAGGCCTTTCCGGCCGCAGTGGTGGGCGGCTTCGGCAGCCTGCCCGGCGCCATCGTGGGCGGGCTGGTGATCGGCGTCGTGGAGTCGCTGGCCGGCTTCTACCTGCCCGACGGCTTCAAGGACACGGCGCCTTACATCGTGGTGCTGGCCATGCTGATGGTCAAGCCGAATGGTCTGTTCGGCGAGAAGCTGCGCAAGAAGGTCTGAGCCATGCGTTTCATCTTCAAGACCTCCTATGCGCAGGACATCGACCTGGCCAAGCACGGCGGGCACCGCTTCTGGTATTCGCTGCTGGGCGTGGTGCTGCTCGCGGCGCCCTGGCTGCTGGACGAGTACTGGCTGGCGCAACTCAACTTCGTGCTCATCTATTCGGTGGTCGGGCTGGGGCTGATGCTGCTGGCGGGCTTCACCGGGCAGTTCTCCATCGGCCATGCGGCCTTTCTGGGCACGGGCGCCTACACACAGGGCGTGCTGGTCAACCTGGGCGTGCCCTTTCCGCTGGCGATGGTGGCGGCGGCGCTTCTGTCCGCGGCGGTGGGCGTGGTGGTGGCCATGCCGGCGCTGCGGGTCAAGGGCATCTACCTGGGCATCGCCACGCTGGCCTTCGGTTTCATCGTGGAGGAAGTGTTCGCGCGCTGGGAGAGCCTGACCGGCGGCAATGCGGGACTGCACGTCAAGTCGCCCAGGCTCTTCGGGTTCGACTTCAGCAGTGCGGAGGCCTTCTACTTCGTCTGCCTGCTGACCACCGTGTTGTGCACGCTGGGCGTGCTCAACCTGCTGCGCGCGCCCACCGGCCGGGCCTTCGTGGCCATCCGCGATTCGGAGATCTCGGCGCAGAGCATGGGCATCCACCTGGCGCGCTACAAGACGCTGGCCTTCGCCCTGTCGGCGGCGCTCGCGGGGCTGGGCGGGGCGCTCTACGCGCACAAGATCAGCTTCCTCTCGCCCGACCAGTTCAGCATCCTGCAGTCCATCGACCTGCTGCTGCTGGTGGTGATCGGCGGGCTGGGCTCGGTGCACGGCGTGTTCCTGGGCGCCATCTTCCTGATCTCGATGCCGCAGCTCATCGCGCTGAGCAAGGACTGGCTGCCCGAGGCCATCGGCCAGGCGCCGGGCCTGCAGGGGCTGGTGTACGGCCTGGTGCTGATCGCCTTCGTGCTCTTCGAGCCCATGGGCCTGTACGGCCGCTGGCTCAAGGTGCGCGCCTGGCTGCAGCTTTTTCCCTTCTACCGCCGCGGCATGTTCAAGCGGCAGAAGTCCTTCACCAAGTCCGACAGGTTGAAATGAGCGACGTGCTGCTTTCCGCCCAGGACCTCAGCGTGCGCTTCGGCGGCGTGCTGGCGGTCAACCAGGTGAGCTTCGACGTGCGGCGCGGCGAGGTGTTTACGCTGATCGGCCCCAACGGCGCGGGCAAGACGACGGTGTTCAACCTCATCAGTCGCATCTACCAACCCACGACGGGCCGCATCACCTGGCATGGCGGCGCGGCGCCGCTGACGCTGACCGACCAGCCGCCCCATGCCATCGCGGCGTTGGGCATCGCGCGCACCTTCCAGAACATCGAGCTCTTCGAGCATGCGACGGTGCTGCACAACCTGCTGATCGGGCGGCATGTGCACCGGCGCACCGGCTTCTGGTCGGAGCTGTTCTTCACGCCCGCCACGCGCGCCGCCGAGGTGGCCGCGCGCGAGAAGGCCGAGCAGGTGATCGACCTGCTGGACCTGCAGCACCACCGCGACTCGCTGGTGGCCGGCCTGCCCTACGGCGTGCGCAAGGTGGTCGAGCTGGCCCGCGCCCTGTGCACCGAGCCGCAACTGCTGCTGCTGGACGAGCCCTCGTCCGGCCTGAACGTGGAGGAGACCGCGGACATGGCCTTCTGGATCCAGGACATCCAGCACGAGCTGGGCATCTCCGTACTGATGGTGGAGCACGACATGACGCTGGTCTCCAAGGTGTCGGACCGCGTGCTGGCCATGGCCCAGGGCGAGGTGCTGGCACTGGGCAGCGCGCGCGAGGTGCAGGCCGATGCGCGCGTCATCGAGGCCTATCTGGGAACCGCCGAGGACGTGAGCAGCCTGCGGCGGCCGAAGGTGGCGGCATGACGCGGCCTGTCGCATCGCAATCCCGACGCGCCACGCGTCACCCAGGAGTGCGCCCATGAGTACCGGCATCGCCATCGCATCGACCACGTTGCCCCTGCATGCCGGCCTGCCCATGGGTCCGGGCGCCGAGCCGGCCGAGGACGTGCTGCAACTGCTCAACGTCGAAAGCGCCTATGGCCCCATCAAGGCCATCCGCGGCGTCAGCCTCAAGGTACGGCGTGGCGAGATCGCCACCGTGCTGGGCAGCAATGGCGCCGGCAAGACGACCATCCTCAAGACCATCTCCGGCATCATCGATCCGCGCAAGGGCACGGTGCACTTCAAGGGCAACGACATCACGGCGCGCGACCCGGCCTTCATCGTGCAGCAGGGCCTGTCGCATGTGCCGGAGGGCCGCGAGGTGTTCCCGCTGCTGTCGGTGCGCGACAACCTGCTGATGGGCGCCTACACCCGCCGCGACCGTGACGGCGTGGCGCGCGACCTGGAGACGGTGTTCGGTTACTTCCCCATCCTGCGCGAGCGCGCAATGCAGGATGCCGGCCTGCTCTCCGGTGGCCAGCAGCAGATGCTGGCCATCTCGCGCGCGCTCATGGCCGCGCCCGAGCTGATCCTGCTGGACGAGCCCTCGCTGGGCCTGTCGCCCAAGCTCACCAAGGAGATCTTCGAGATCGTGGTGCGCATCAACCGCGAGCGCGGCACCACGCTGCTGGTGGTGGAGCAGAACGCCAACATGGCGCTCAACGCGGCCGACTACGGCTATGTGCTGGAGAACGGCCGTATCGTCATGGAGGACAGCTGCGAGCGCCTGCGCGAGAAGGAGGACATCAAGGAGTTCTACCTCGGCATGCAGGAGACCGGCGCCCGCGGCGAGCGGCGCTGGAAGAAAAAGAAGACCTGGCGCTGACGACGAAAGGCCCGCACCATGCGCACTCCGCCCTTCACACTCGCCCGTGCCGCAGCCGGCTTCCTGCGCGCCGGGCTGGATGCCTCGGCACCGGCTGCCGCGGCGGCTTCCACGCCCGGCCCGGCCCGCGTGCCTGCGGGCCTCTGGGACACGGCCCACATGGCCCCGTGCACCGACATCGTGGTGCCTGGCGAGACGCTGCCCGCCGTGTTCTGGAACGCCACGCGCCTGCGCGGAGACCGCGTGTGGATGCGGCAGAAGGAATTGGGCATCTGGCGCGCCTGGACCTGGCAACAGACCGCCGACGCTGTGCGCGAGATCGCGCACGGCCTCATGGCACTGGACTTCGCGCCCGGCGACTGCGCGTCGATCCTGTCCAACACGGTGATCGAATGGGTGCTGGCCGACCTGGCGGTGCTGAGCTGCGCGGGCGTCTCCAACGGCATCTATCCCACCGACGCGGCCAGCCAGGTGCACTACCTGTGCGAGGACTCGTCGACCACGGTGCTCTTCGTCGAGGACGACGAGCAGCTGGACAAGGCGCTGGGCGTGCGGGCACAGCTGCCCAGGCTGCGCAAGGTCGTGGTCTTCGACATGAAGGGGTTGCGCGACTTTCACGACCCCGACGTGATGTCGCTGCAGGACCTGCGGGCCCTGGGCCGCGAGCACCTGCGGCTGCATCCCCAGGCCATCGATGAGCGCGTGGGCCAGTTGACGCCCGCCGACCTGGCCATCCTGATCTACACCTCGGGCACCACCGGCAAGCCCAAGGGCGCCATGCACAGCCACGGTGGGCTGGTGTATGCCATGCGCGGCTACAACACGCTGATCGCGCAGGACGAGCGCGACGAGCGCATGTGCTTCCTGCCGCTGTGCCATGTGGCCGAGCGCATGGGCGGCGAGTACTTCGCCATGTACACGGGCTCGGTGCTCAATTTCGTCGAGAACCCCGAGACGGTGCCCGAGAACGTGCGCGAGATCGCGCCCACCGTCTTCCTCGCGGTGCCGCGCGTGTGGGAGAAGTTCTACTCCGGCGTGATGATTGCGCTCAAGGAGGCGACGCCGCTGCAGCGCGCCGCCTATGCCTGGGCCATCGGCGTGGGCGAGCGCATCGCCGACCGTGTGCTGGCCGGCCAGCCGGTCGATGGCGCGCTCAAGCTGCAGTTCCGCCTGGCGCGGGTGCTGGCGCTGGACAACGTGCGCAAGCTCATCGGCATCCACCGCGCACGCTTCCTGGTGACGGGCGCAGCGCCCATCTCGCCGGACCTGGTGCGCTGGTATCTGGCGCTGGGCGTGCCCATGCTGGAGGTCTGGGGCATGACCGAGACCGGTGGCGCCTCCACCGGCATGCCGGCCGACCGCATCAAGCCCGGCTCCATCGGTCCTGCCACGGCCTACAACGAAGTGCGCATCGACGAAGGCACGGGCGAGATCCGCGTGCGCGGCCCCAACGTCTTCATGGGCTACCTCAACCAGCCCGAGAAGACGGCCGAAACCATCGATGCCGAGGGCTGGCTGCACACGGGCGATGTGGGCACGGTGGACGCGGACGGGTTTTTCCGCATCACCGACCGCATGAAGGACATCATCATCACCGCGGGCGGCAAGAACATCACGCCCAGCGAGCTGGAGAACGAGCTCAAGTTCAGCCCGTACATCACCGACGCGGTGGTGATCGGCGATGCGAAGCCCTACCTCACGGTGATCATCATGATCGACCAGGAGAACGTCGAGAAATTCGCGCAGGACCACGACGTGCCCTTCAGCAACTACGCCAGCCTGACGCGTGCCCGCGAGGTGCAGGACCTGATTCAGGGCGAGATCGACCGCGTCAACGCGAAGTTCGCGCGCGTCGAGCAGATCAAGAAGTTCTTCCTGCTCGACACCCAGCTCAGCGCCGAGGACGAGGAGCTCACGCCCACCATGAAGCTCAAGCGCAAGCTGGTGCAGGCCAAGTACGCCGCGCAGATCGATGCGATGTATGCGGCGTGATACCGACCGCCCCGACCACCCAAGGAGACAGCCATGAAGACCTTCCGACCCGCCGCGACCTCGGTCGCCCTTCTCGCGCTCGGCCTCCCGCTGGCCCATGCCCAGCAGCAGGGCGTGAGCAAGGACGAGATCCGCATCGGCACGATCCAGGACCTGTCCGGCCCGCTGGCCGGCTTCGGCAAGCAGGCGCGCAACGGCATGCAGTTGCGCGTGGAGGAGATCAACGAGCAGGGCGGCATCAATGGCCGCAAGCTCAAGCTCTATGTCGAGGACTCGGGCTATGACCCCAAGAAGGCCGTGCTGGCGGCGCAGAAGCTGGTCAACCAGGACAAGATCTTCATCATGGCCGGCCACATCGGCACGGCCCAGAACATGGCGGCGATGCCGGTGCAGTTCGACAAGAACATCATCAACTTCTTCCCGATCACGGCGGCGCGCGAGATGTACGAGCCGCTCAACCGGCTCAAGTATTCCTTCGCCGCGACGTACTACGACCAGATCCGCATGGCGCTGCCGAAGATGGTGAAGGAGAAGAACGCCAAGAAGGTCTGCACCATCTACCAGGATGACGAGTTCGGCCTGGAGGTGAACCGCGGTGCCGAAGCCGGCCTGAAGGCCGTGGGCATGGAGCTGGCCGAGAAGACCAGCTTCAAGCGTGGCGCGACCGATTTCAGCAGCCAGGTGGCCAAGATGAAGGCGGCTGGCTGCGAGGTGGTGGTGCTGGGCACGATCATCCGCGAGACCATCGGCACCATCGGCGAGTCGCGCAAGACCGGCTTCAATCCGGTCTTCCTGGGCTCCAGCGCGGCCTACACCGACCTGATCCACAAGCTGGGCGGCAAGGCGATGGACGGCATGTACGCCACCATGACGGTGCAGAACCCGTACACCGACGAGCAGAACGACAAGATCCGTTTCTGGGCCAACAAGTACAAGACCAAGTTCAACGAAGATCCGACGGTGTTCTCGGTCTACGGCTACTCCATCGTGGACGACTTCGCGCAGGTGGCGCAGAAGGCCGGGGCCAATCTCACGACCGATTCGTTCATCAAGATCATGGACGCGAGCACCTTCGAGCCGGACATGTTCGGCTCGCCCAAGATGACGTTCACGGCGACCAAGCGGCTGGGCAACAACGCGTCGCGGCTGTCGCAGATCGTGGATGGCAAGTGGAAGGTCGTGTCGGATTACGTGGCGGAGTGAGGGTTGCGGTTCATGGACCTGGGCTTGAAGCTGACCTGACCTGACCTGACCTGACCTGACCTGCGCGTTGGGTTGGGTTGAGCTGGGTTTGGTCTGGGTGGGCGAGGTCCGGGGCGCGCGCCGGCGCCGGGCCCAGGGCGCGCGGACTCATACGGGGTCGGTCGGCCCTGCGGGCCGACTCCGCTGCGGTGCTCGGATGAACGGGCCGCGGCAGAACTCGCTACGCGCTTCGCGCTGCGTGGAGTGAACCCCTGCGGCTGGACCACCGATAGTTGTAGAGACTGATACGCTGGCTGGGCCTTCACCAGGAGAAGGTTCATGACCGCAAGATCGACATACCGCCAGCATTCGCTGGAGTTCAAGTTG
>NZ_JAGOPN010000007.1 GCF_017991995.1 Pseudacidovorax sp.
GGTGGGCGGTCTGGTCGGCGAGAACGGCGTCGTGGGCGGCCTGCTGGGAGGCGAGCTCCTCGGCGGAGACCTGCTCGGCGGCGTTCTCGGTGAAGACGGCCTGCTCGGTGGCCTCACTGGTGGTGACTTGCTGGGCGGCGGCGTGCTGGGTGAAGACGGGCTGCTGGGCGGCCTCGCCGGTGGTGACCTGCTGGGTGGGGATCTGCTCGGCGGCGTGCTGGGCGAGGACGGTCTGCTGGGTGGCCTCACTGGTGGTGACTTGCTGGGCGGCGATCTGCTCGGTGGCGTGCTGGGTGACGATGGCCTGCTGGGAGGCCTCCTTGGCGACCTGACCGGCGGGGGCGACGGTGGCACGGGTAACCAGCTGCTGGACCCCGCGGTGGGCGTGGTCTCCGACACCGTCGCCAGCCTGGACAGCCTGCCCCTGGTGGGCGAACTGGGCCTGTCGGACACGCTGGCACCGGTCACGGGTCTGGTGGACAACGTGGGCGGCACGGTCAGCGGTGCGCTGTCGCCGCTGCTGGGCGACAGCTTCACGGCCAACGATCCGAACGTGCTGGACCCCGTGGATGACGTCGTGGGCACGGCCACCGGTGCGGTGGACGGCCTGGTCTCGCCGCTGAGCGAAGGGCTGCTGGGCTCGAACATCGTGCACGACGTCCTCTCCGGCGTGACGCAGCAGGTGGACTACGTGACCGACGGCGTGGCGAACATCACCGACGGTGCACTCGGCGGCGACCTGCTGGGCGGCGTGCTCGGCAGCGACGGCCTGCTGGGTGGCGTCACTGGGGGTGACCTGCTGGGAGGTGACTTGCTCGGCGGCGTGCTGGGCCAGGACGGTCTGCTGGGTGGGCTCACCGGCGGTGACCTGCTCGGCGGCATCGCTGGCGACACCGGCATCGTGGGCGGTCTGCTCGACACCGTGGCCGGCGACGGCGGCCTGCTGGGCAGCGTGACCGGCGGCGAACTCCTGGGGGGCGATCTGCTGGGGAATGTGCTGGGTGACGATGGCCTGCTGGGCGGCATCGCCAGCGGCAACCTGACAGGCGGCGACGCCGTCGGCGGCCTGCTCGGCGAAGACGGCATCGTCGGTGGCCTGCTGGATACCGTTGCAGGCGCCGACGGCGTGCTGGGCAACGTCACGGGCGGGGATCTGCTGGACGGCGTCCTGGGTGGTAACGGGCCGGTCGGTGGTGCGCTGAGCGGGGCCACCGGCGCCAATGACCTGTTGGACAGCGTTCTGGGCGACAACGGCGCGCTGGCTGGCGTGCTCGATACCGTCGCCGGAGACAGCGGGCTGCTGGGTGGCGGGCTCGCCGGCTCTGCAGGGGGCCTGCTTTCCGGTGACGGCGCGGTCGGCGGGCTGCTGGGCAGCCTGGTCGGCACCGTCGCGAGCACCACCGAGCCCGTGTCCAGCGGTACGGCCACGGGTGCGGCGAACAGCCCCGTGGGCGCCGTGTCGGGCCTGCTCCACAACCTGCTGGGTTGAGCCGGAAAGGCGCTGCGTTCCGCCCCGGCGGGAACGCAGCGCCACCAGCCGAGCTCTAACCCAGCCAGTCGGTGCTCTCCTTCGGGCGAAGCGGAGCTCATGGACTCCACCAAGGTGGGTTCAGCCCGAGCGCAGGACGCGTCGGCGTATCGGCGGCGTCCACGTCCTACCAATAAAAACTATCGACTATGCGGGAATGATGGGAACTCACCCGGGCGTTAGCACTCCAACCTCCCGAGTGCTAATATCCTCAAGCAAGGAGTAACCCCGATGTCCAACCTGTCTGCTGTGTCTTCGCAGTCACTGGCCGTTGCCAACCCGTGGGCGATGGTGCCCCCGCTGGGCAACCTGGACGCCTACATCTCGGCGGCCAATCGCCTGCCCCTGCTCTCCCAGGAAGAAGAGCGCAACTTCGCGCGCCGTCTGCGCGACGAAGGCGACCTGCAGGCCGCCGGTGCGCTGATCCTGTCGCACCTGCGTCTGGTGATCTCGATTTCCCGCCAATACCTGGGCTATGGGCTGCCGCACGGCGACCTGATCCAGGAAGGCAACATCGGCCTGATGAAGGCCGTCCGCCGCTTCGATCCAGACCAGGGCGTGCGGCTAGTGAGCTACGCGATCCACTGGATCAAGGCCGAGATTCACGAGTACATCCTCAAGAACTGGCGCATGGTGAAGGTGGCGACCACCAAGGCCCAGCGCAAGCTGTTCTTCAACCTGCGGTCGCTCAAGCAGGGTTTCAAGGCCGAGGCGGTTGATGCCGACACGCATCGGGAAACCCTCAACAGCGAGGAGATCGGCCTGGTGGCCGAGCACCTGAACGTCAAGCGCGAAGAAGTCGTGGAGATGGAAACCCGCCTGTCGGGTGGTGACGTGATGCTGGACCCGACGCCTTCGGACGGCGACGACGAGGCTTTCGGCCCCATCGCCTATCTGGCCGACGCAACGCAAGAGCCGACGGCGCAACTCGAGTCGCGCCAGCGCGATCGCCTGTCCACCGACGGCATCGCGACCGCGCTGGAGACGCTGGACCCGCGCAGCCGCCGCATCGTGGAAGAGCGCTGGCTCAAGGTGAATGACGACGGTTCCGGCGGCATGACGCTGCACGAGTTGGCCGCCGATTACGGCGTGTCGGCCGAGCGCATCCGCCAGATCGAGTCGGCGGCGATGAAGAAGATGAAGAAGGCGCTGGCCGAATACGCCTGAGCTTCGCCGCGCGCTACCAATGAAACCCGGCCGAAGCCGGGTTTTTCATTGGGCGTCCGCCCTCCGGCACACCTTGCGCGCGGATGGCGCACCCGTCAACGGTCTGGCTCAGCTCGACGCCAGCAGCGTCTTGAGGTCCGAGGCCATCGCGTCGGTGCCCAGGCCGTAGCGGGCGTACAGACGCAGCCGGCCTTGCGGGTCGTAGACGAAGCTCGCGGCCGAATGGTCCATCGAATAGCTGGTGGGCGTCTTGCCCTCCACCTTCTTGTAGTAGACCTTGAAGTCCTTGGCCAGCGCGGGCAGTTGCTCCGTCGTGGGGATCAGCGCCAGGAAGCTGGGGTCGAAGGCGGTCATGTAGGCCTTCATCACCTCGGCCGTGTCGCGCTCCGGATCGACAGTGACGAACAGCACCTGCACGCGCTGGCCATCGGCACCCAGCTTCTCCCGCACCTGGAGCATCTCGCTCATGGTGGTGGGGCACACGTCGGGGCACTGTGCGTAGCCGAAGAAGAGCACCACCGCCTTGCCCTTGAAGTCCGCCATGGTGCGCTCGCGGCCGTTCATGTCGGTCAGGCGGAAGTCCTTGGCATAGTCGGCACCGGTTATGTCCACGGCCTGGAAGCTGGGCTTGGGATCGGTGCAGGCACCCAGCGCCACGGCAGCGCAGCCGGCGCCCAGCAGTTGCAGCGCGCGGCGCCGGGCCGGCAACGTATGCGCGAGCGTCGAGGAAGGCGAAGGCAATCGGTCGGTCATAGGACGTAGTGGTCCACCAGCAATGCTGCGAACAGCACGCTCAGATGGATGAGCGAGAAGCGGAAGGTCTTGCGCGCCAGTTGGTCGGAATAGCGGCGCCGCAAGGCGTAGGCATAGCCGCAGAAGCCCACGCTCACGGCAATGGCGGCCAGCAGGTAGAGCCAGCCGCTCATGCGATAGATGAACGGCATCAGGCAGGCCGCGAACAGGATCAGCGTGTAGAGCAGGATCTGCAGCCGCGTGTATTCGTTGCCGTGCGTCACCGGCAGCATCGGCAGGCCGGCGCGGCGGTAGTCCTCCACACGGTAAAGCGCCAGCGCCCAGAAGTGCGGCGGCGTCCACAGGAAGATGATGAGGAACAGGATCAGCGCCTCCGGGTCGACGCTGCCCGTCATGGCGGCCCAGCCCAACACCGGCGGCATCGCGCCGGAGGCACCGCCGATCACGATGTTCTGCGGCGTGAGCGGCTTGAGCACCACGGTGTAGACCACGGCATAGCCCACGAAGGTGGCGAAGGTGAGCCACATCGTCAGCGGGTTGACCGCGAACCACAGGATGGCCGAGCCGAGCGCACAGAGCGCTGCAGAGAACAGAAGCGCCTGTCGGTCGGAGAGTTCACCACGGGCGGTCGGCCGCCAGGCCGTGCGCTTCATGCGGGCGTCGATGCCCTTCTCGACCAGGCAGTTGAAGGCTGCGGCCGCACCGGCGACCAGCCAGATGCCAAGGCAGGCCTCGGCCATGCGCAGCAGCTCTGCCAGCGTAGGCACCTCGGGCACGGCCAGCACCATGCCGATGAGGGCGCAGAACACGATCAGCTGCACCACGCGCGGCTTGGTGAGCGCGTAGAACTGCCGCCACACGCTGGTGGCCGGCATCTGGGCGGGATGGGCTGGCGCGCTCACGGTCGAGCCTCCTGCGGACCGAAGGCCGGACGCCGCGTCGGTGCCTGCGGCAGGCCGCCCCGTTGCACTCGGCTCTCGCACAGCGCCCAGGTCATCACCGTGGCCAGCGCGGCGGCACCGCCCGTGTGCAGCACGGCCGCAGCCAGCGGCCAGCCCAGCAGCACGTTGCCGAGACCGGTGGCCAGTTGCAGCAGAGCAAGGCCCCCGAGCCAGCGGGCCTGGGTGCGCAATGCGGGAACATGACGGAGCTTGAGGAAGAGCACGATGAGAACGGCAAAGACCGCGTAAGCCATCAGTCGGTGTGTGTAGTGGATGGCCGTGAGCGAGGCGAATTCGATGGGCGCCCCGGCGGTATCCATGCCGAGGTGGCGCCAGGGCTGGAAGCCCTGGGCGAAATTCATGGTGGGCCACCAGCTGCCCTGGCACTTCGGGAACTCGGTGCAGGCGAGGACCGCATAGTTGGTGCTGACCCAGCCCCCGAGTGCGATCTGCACGACCAGCAGGCCCATGCCCAGCCACAGCCATCCGCGCAACGACGAAGTGACGGCGGCCGGCCGCCGGGCCGCGGCCGCCTGCTGGTAGCGCACGGCCTGGATGCACAGCAGCATCAGCAGCACGACGGCGCCCATCAGATGCAGCGTGACGATGGCCGGGAACAGCTTCCAGGTGACGGTGAAGGCACCGAACGCGCCCTGCAGGCACACCCACACCAGCGTGGCCGCGGGCCACAGGGGACTGAGGACCTGCGGCTCACCGCCCTGGTGAAGCCGCTGCTGCCGCCGCGCCCACCAAGTCGCCAGTGCCAACGTGACGATGAGTGCCCCGACGCCCGTGGCCAGGTAGCGGTGGACCATCTCGATCCAGGCCTTGGCATGCGTGACGGGGCCCGTCGGCTGGGCCGACTGCGCCATGGCGATCTCGTGGCGCGCGCCCAGGGGGCTGGCATTGCCGTAGCAACCCGGCCAGTCGGGGCAGCCCAAACCGGAATCGGTGAGGCGCGTGAAGGCGCCGAACAGCGTGAGGTCGAAGGTGAGGAAGAGCGTCAGCACCGTGAGCGCATGCAGGCGGCGCGCCGCGCCCGCGCCGGCGTTGCGTCGCCACACCCACAGCACCGGGCCGAGCGCCAGCAGCGCACCGCCCAGCAGAAGCAGCGCAACGGGTTCGAAGTCATAGAGGGCCTGCGTCTGCACGTCGATCACCGCCCCGGCTGGTCCCACGAACTCGACGCGCGCAGCAGGCGGTCGAGATCGCGCTTGGCCTTGGCCGCGCCCTTGAGGTCCATGCGGGCGGGAAAGCGCATCATCCAGTTGCCCATCGGGTCCACCACGTACAGGTGCTCGCCCAACGATGCGCCTGAGGCCGGCGCCAGCCACCCCCCCAACGTGTCTGCGGGCACGCGCAGCACCGTCGCACCGTCGAGCGCCGCCTTCAGCCGCTGGGGAATGGGTGCATCGTCAGACACCAGCCAGACCCGATCCACGCGGTCCTTCTCACGGCCAAGCGTCTCCCGCAACTGGCGCTGCAGGTAGAGCTGCTGCTCGCACAGTTCGTTGCACGCGCCGCCGGCCACCGCCACCAACAGCCACTGGCCCTTGAGCTGGGCGAGCGGCTGCGGGGTGCCATCGGCCGTGCGGACGTCGATCGGCGGAAGCGGCCGCTGCGGATCGATCAGCTCGCCGAATACGCTGCGGCTCTGCGGCCGGATCACGTAATAGGTGAAGTAGGAGGCGATCACCGGTGCCGCGCAGCACAGCAGAACCAGCGTCATCTGCCAACGGCCCCGCTTGCGCTGTCGGCCGGCGTCGGCGCCCATGCCCAACGCCTCGCCCGGCGAAGGCATGGAATGGACGGTCAGGCCCAGGGGCTCGTCAGCGAGAGCGGCGACGGCGGGGCGCGATGAGTTGGAACCAGACATAGAGGATGACCACCAGGGCGGCGAGCCCGAACCACTGGAAGGCGTAGCCGTAGTGCTTTTCGATGCCCAGCGCCGGTGCCGGCCACTCGCGCAGCAGGCCTTCGGAGGCAGGGCCGACCTGCTGCAGCGAAAAATCGGTGCGCAGCGGCAGCCCGGTCTCGTTGCGGAAAGTCTCCAGGTCCAGATTCTGCCGGATGCGGGCGTGGGCCACGTCTGCGGGCTTTTCGGTTCCGGGCTGCGCGGCGGACGCGGGCTGGGCCGGCGGATCGGCACCCAACTGCAGCAGCTTGGCGGGCGGCAGTTCGATGCGGGCCTCGATGTCCACCAGGCCGGCGGGTGTGTCGATCGGCGGCAGTTGCGTGCGGTCCGAAAAATTGCGCGGGACCCAGCCGCGCTGGACCATCAGCGTCTGCGTGGTGCCCTCCAGGGCGAGGGGCGTGAGCACGTAGAAGCCGGGCTGCCCGTGCATCTGGCGGTTGTCGAGGAAGACCGTCTGCGTCGGCAGCCAGAGCCCGCGCAACCGCACCTTGCGATGGAGCTCGGTGGTGGGCTGCTCCACCGCGAGGAAGTCTTCCATTGCCAAGGCGGGATACGCCTGCTGCGTCTCGATGCTGGCCTGCAGAGCCTCCTTCTGCGCGGCACGGGAAAGCTGCCAGCGGCCCAAGGCGACCGCTGTGGCCGCGACCAGCAGGGCCGCCAGGGTGATGATCCAGAAACGCACGGCAGGGTGCGCGCGCGACGAGGAAGAGGAAACCCGCATCCGGTCACGCATGGCAATGAACGCGGCCAGGGCCGCACATAATCGAACTCATGAAATATCTCGTGGCCCTGGGCTTCATGGGCATCCTGGGCAGCCTGGCATGGGCGCTGTACCACATGCTCACCGGCGGACGCGACGGCAAGTCCAGGCCGGGTGGCATGGCTCGCGCGCTGACCGTTCGGATCGGGTTGTCGGTGGTTTTGTTCCTGTGCCTGCTGCTCGCCTGGAAGCTCGGCTACATCCAGCCGACGGGCTTGCCGGCCGGACGCTGAGTCCTCAGCGGACGACAACAAAAAAGCGCCTTGCGGCGCTTTTGTGCTTTCTGGACCTCGATCATAGCGAGGCCCCTTCGGCAGCCTTGTCGGTCAAAGCCAATAGACGAGCACGTACAGGCCAAGCCAGACCACGTCCACGAAGTGCCAGTACCAGGCCGCGCCCTCGAAGCCGAAGTGGCGCTCCGGCGTGAAGTGGCCCTTCATCAAGCGCAGCGTGATGAACAGCAGCATCAGCATGCCGACGAACACGTGCAGGCCGTGAAAGCCGGTGAGCATGAAGAAGGTAGAGCCGTAGGCGCCCGAACTCAGCTTGAGGTTGAGTTCGGTGTAGAGGTGGTAGTACTCGTAGCCCTGCACACCGAGGAAAATCACGCCCAGCAGCACCGTGATCCACATGAAGCGGATGGTCTGGGCACGGTGGCCGGCGCGCAGCGCATGGTGGGCGATGGTGAGTGTCACGCCCGAGGACAGCAGCAGCGCCGTGTTGATGGTGGGCAGCCAGAAGGGTCCCACGGTCTGGAAGGGCTCGACGATGCCGGCGGGCGAGCCAGTGGCACCGGCCTGCACGCTGGGCCACACGGCCCTGAAGTCGGGCCACAGCAGCGCGTTGTCCAGGCTGCCCAGCGCCGGCAGCGAGTGGGTGCGGGTCCACCACAGGGCGGTAAAGAAGGCACCGAAGAACATCACCTCCGAGAAGATGAACCAGCTCATGCTCCAGCGGTACGAGAGGTCGATCTTGGCGCTGTACTTGCCGGCCTCGCTTTCTCCCACCGCTTCACGGAACCACTGGAAGAGCACCACCCACCACCAGATCAGGCCGAAGGCGAGCGAATAGGCGCCCCATGCATGGTCATTGATCCACTGCCCGGCCCCGAGGATGACGAAGAACAGGCCGATGGCGGCCATCAGCGGATGACGCGATGGGCCCGGCACGAAGTAGTAAGGCGCGGTGCCGTGGGTGGTCGAACTCATGTTGCTCCTCAGGCTTGATCTCTGTCTTGTGGGTTGCAGGGGAACGGATGTCGGCTCAGGTCGAAACGGCGAACTTCACCAGCGCAAGCAGCACTGCGATGAGCACCAGCACCGCGACGAAGCCCACCGCCACGATGTGCAGCGGTGACAGGCGCGAAATGTCTTCCTGGTACTCGCTGTGCTTGCGCACGCCGAAGAAGCCCCAGGCCACTGCCTTGATGGTGCGCCACAGCGACGGCTTGGGCACCGGGCGGCCATCTTCCGGCGCGGTCACGAGCGCGGCTCCCCGTTGCCGGCCGCCGCCGTGGGCGCGGGCGGCGTACGGCCGCCGACCTCGAAGAAGGTGTACGACAGGGTGATCGTCTTCACGTCCTTGGAGATGCGCGGATCGATCACGAAGGCCACGGGCCACTGCTTCTTCTCACCGGCGTCCAGCGTGTACTGGTTGAAGCAGAAGCATTCCAGCTTGTTGAAGTACGGCGCGGCCTGCTGCGGCGCATAGCTGGGCACGGCCTGTGCAGCCATGCGGCGGTTCTGGACGTTCTGGAACTCGTACATCACCGTATGCAGTTCGCCGGGATGGACCTGCATCGAGCGCTGGGCGGGCGCGAAGTCCCACAGCCCGTGTGCATTGGCATCGAACTCCACCGTGATGGTGCGTGACAGGTCCACCTGCGTATTGGCCGGAACCTTGACCGCCGAGCCGCCCTTGGCGCCACCCGGCACGTCGAGTTCGGACCGGGCCAGCACATTGATGCCCGTGACCTCGCAGATGGCACGGTACAGCGGCACCAGCGCATAGCCGAAGGCGAACATGCCCGCCACCACGATCGCGAGCTTGCCCACCATCTGGAGGTTCTCGCGGCGCAGGCGCCGGGCAAAGTGCAGGGCCATGGAAGATCCTCAGTGGCCCAGCCAGGCCATCCGGATGATGAAGCCGATGAAGAACAGCACCGCGATGGAGGCCAACGTCAGGCCCATGCGGCGGTTGTTCTTCTTCTGGTCGGGCGTCATGGCAGCTGGGGACACGTGTTCAGCCTCAGCCGATCACCTTGGTCGCGGTGGCGTCCAGGCGGGGCGGGTTCTCGAAGGTATGGAATGGCGCTGGCGACGGCACTTCCCACTCCAGGCCTTCGGCGCCTTCCCAGGGCTTCTGGGGCGCAGGCTCGCCCTTGCCTCGCATGGCGGGCAGCACGACGAAGAGGAAGAAGTACACCTGCGCCAGGCCGAAGGCAAAGGCACCGACCGAGGCGATGGCGTTGAAGTCGGCGAACTGCATCGGATAGTCCGCATAGCGACGCGGCATCCCCGCAAGACCCAGGAAGTGCATCGGGAAGAAGGTGACGTTGAACGAGATCAGCGACCACCAGAAGTGCAGCTTGCCCCGCGCCTCGTCGTACATCACGCCGGTCCACTTGGGCAGCCAGTAGTACACGCCAGCGAACATGGCGTAGAGCGAGCCGGCCACCAGCACGTAGTGGAAGTGCGCCACCACGTAATAGGTGTCCTGCAGCTGGATGTCGATGGGCGCCACGGCCAGGATCAGGCCGGTGAAGCCGCCCATGGTGAACACGAAGATGAAGCCCACGGCGAAGAGCATCGGCGTCTCGAAGGTCATCGAGCCCTGCCACATGGTCGCGATCCAGTTGAAGATCTTCACGGCCGTCGGCACCGCGATCAACATGGTCGCGTACATGAAGAACAGCTGGCCCGTCACCGGCATGCCGGTGGTGAACATGTGGTGGGCCCACACGATGAAGGACAGGATGGCGATCGAGCTGGTGGCGTACACCATCGAGGCATAGCCGAAGAGCTTCTTGCGCGCGAAGGCCGGCACGATCTGGCTGATGATGCCGAAGGCCGGCAGGATCATGATGTAGACCTCGGGGTGACCGAAGAACCAGAAGATGTGCTGGTACATCACCGGGTCGCCACCGCCGGCGGGGTTGAAGAAGTGCGTGCCGAAGTGCCGGTCGGTCAGCGTCATGGTGATGGCGCCGGCCAGCACGGGCATGACGGCGATCAGCAGGTAGGCGGTGATCAGCCAGGTCCAGCAGAACATCGGCATCTTCATCAGCGTCATGCCGGGGGCACGCATGTTGAGGATGGTCACGATGATGTTGATCGAGCCCATGATCGACGAGGCACCCAGGATGTGCATCGCGAAGATGCCGGCATCCATGGAGGGGCCCATCTGCAGCGTGAGCGGTGCATAGAGCGTCCAGCCCGCTGCCGGTGCGCCGCCCGGCAGGAAGAAGGAGCCCACGAGCATGAGGGCGGCGGGAATCATCAGCCAGAAGCTGAAGTTGTTCATCCGCGCAAAGGCCATGTCGCTGGCGCCGATCTGCAGCGGGATCATCCAGTTCGCGAAGCCCACGAAGGCCGGCATGATCGCGCCGAACACCATGATGATGCCGTGCATGGTGGTGAACTGATTGAACAGCTCGGGATTCACCAACTGCAGGCCGGGCTGGAACAACTCGGCGCGGATGAGCAGCGCCAGGATGCCGCCGATCATCAGCATGGTGAAGGAGAACAGCAGGTACAGCGTGCCGATGTCCTTGTGGTTGGTGGCGAACATCCAGCGGCGCCAGCCGTGCGGGTGGTCGTGGTGTTCGTCGTGCACATCGCCACCGTGGGCGGTGTGGCCATGCGGGTCGAGGACTGCGCTCATGTCGTTATTCCTTGGCTGACTCTCGGAGGGACTGCAATGGCGCCGGCATCACTTGCCGCGCTGTGCCAGCACCTCGGCCGGCTGCACGAGCTGGCCTGTCTTGTTGGACCAGCTGTTCTTGGTGTAGGAGACGACTGCCGCGATATCGGTATCGGACAGTTGCTTCCACGACGGCATGGCGCCGTTGTTCTGGCCGTTGAGCAGCACATGGATCTGCTTCGTGTGGTCGGCGTCGAGCACCACGGCGGACCCGTCGAGGGGCTTGATGGGGCCGGCGCCCTTGCCGTTGGCCTGGTGGCAGGCCGCGCAGTTGGCGGCGTACACGCGCTCGCCGCGGGCCAGGATGTCGGGCAGCGTCCAGACCTTGTTGGGGTCGTCCTGCTTGGCGGCGGCTTCCTTCTTCTTGGTGTCGACCCACGCGGTGTAATCGGCAGCGGACAGGACCTTGACGTGGATCGGCATGTACGCATGCTCCTTTCCACACAATTCCTGGCATTGACCATAGAAATCGCCAGTTCGCTCGGCGCGGAACCAGGTGTCGCGCACGAAGCCGGGAATCGCGTCCTGCTTGATGCCGAACTGCGGCACGGCGAACGCGTGGATCACGTCGTTGGCCGTGGTGATGATGCGGATCTTCTGCTTCTCGGGCACCACCAGCGGGTTGTCGACCTTGAGCAGGTAGTCGTTGGGCACATCGCCCTTGGCACCAGCGTCGGACAGGGCACGGTGCGAGCTGTCGAGCGTGGAGATGAAGGACAGGCCTTCCCCTTCGCCCTTGAGGTAGTCGTAGCCCCACTTCCACTGGTAGCCGGTCACCTTGATCGTGAGGTCGGCGTTGGTGGTGTCCTTCTGCGCCACCAGGATCTTGGTGGCAGGCAGGGCCATCAGGATCACGATGATGAAGGGGACGATGGTCCAGACCACCTCGACCACCACGGACTCATGGAAGTTGGCGGCCTTGTGGCCCACGGACTTCCGATGCTTCCAGATGGAATAGAACATCACCGAGAAGACACCGACGAAGATCACGAAGCACAGCAGCAACAGCACGTTGTGCAGGAAGTGCTGCTCCTCCGAGATGCGCGTCGCCCCCACCGGAAGGTTGAGCTGGCGCACCATCGGGCCGCCCGGCAGATCCTCGACTGCATGCGCGGCGCCACTGAACGCCACGCCAGCCGCCAGCATCCATCTTGCCGGCACGGTCCAAATGCTCTTCATCGTGTTCACTTTTTTCAGACCTTCAAACAATCCACCGTCTCCACCATCCACCAGCGCCGCGCGAAGCTAGGCTTCGCGCAACGCGCTGCGGATCTCCCGTGCCAGTGCGGCCCGAAGCTCGGGACGCACATAGCGTCCCACGCAGACCGAACGCCCCTGCGCCGACACCTCGATCAGCGAGCGGTCGCTCGCCTGGGGCTCCACGCGCACCTGGTGCCGAAGAAATTCAGCCCGCTCGACGCTGCCGCCATGCTCGTGCTCGATCACGAGCCGACCGTCCTGCAGCGCGATGCGCTCGCCGTCCGTCGCATGCCGGGCATAGAACATGAACGCCAATCCCACCGCCGCCAGTTCCAGCCAGGCGAATGGCAACACGAGCTTGGCGCCCTGCAGCCAGAAGACACCGGCGATCCCGAGAGACACCACGCACAACGACGCATAGGCCCACCCGAGCTGGCTGGGCGTGATCGAGCAATTGCGCCGCAGGAACCAGTGGATGCTCTGGCCCGAAACAGTGGCGAAGCGAAACACGGGATTCGGCACGGGCGGGAGGGGCTCTTTCGAGGGGGTGCCGCTGCAGCCGAGGGCCAGTCCCAGGGCCGCAAGCACTCAAGAATTGTAGCGTGGCACCCTGTTTCGGCAGTCGGGGCAAGCCCTGCCCCGAAGCCCCTTCGCGAGCGTCGCCTGAGCGGTTAGGCGCCGTCGCGGCCGCGTCGCAACATTTGACGCATGTCATTCAGGCCGATGGCGCTTTCCGGGGCGACCGCCACCCGCGAAACCGGCTTGAAGGCATGGCCATAGATGATCTCGAAGGTCAGGGCGATGCGTCCGCCGTGCTCGTCGGACGCCAGGCCGGCCAGCAGGTCGAGCATCTGCGCGCGCCAGCGCCGCCCGCGCAGGGCCGGGAAGCGATCCCGATGCAGGTTGCGGCCCAGCGTGCGCAATTCGGCCAGCGCCGCCTCGGGCGTGCCCCAGGTCAGCACGATGCGCTCCATGTCCATGACCGGCTCGGCAAAGCCGGCATGCACGAGCATGTCGCCCCAGTCGTGCATGTCGGTGAAGGCATGGGCTGGCTCCGGCCAGCCGCGAGCCCGATAGGCGGAACGCAGTTCCATCAGTGTGTCGGGGCCGAGGCCGGAGAACATCAGGAAACCGTCGGTCGCCACGCGGCGGTGCCATTCGGCGATCAGGACCTCGGGGTCCGGCGCCATGTGCAACCCCATGTTGGCCCACAGCAGGTCGACGCCCCCTTCAGGCAAGGCGCCGAAGACTTGCGGCCGGCCGCCCCGCCAGCGCTTCGCGCTCCACCAGGGTGCGGCAAAGGCGGCCGCCGTGAGGGCGTGCAGGGCCGGCTCCGGCTCCTGCACATAGGCAGCCGCCTGGGGATAGCGCTGCGCCACCCGCTCATGCACCTCCAGGCCACCTCGAAGCGGCGACCAGTCGGCCCAGTGCCGCGGCGTGGCCTTGATCCACTGCAGGCGCTCTTCCATCCGCCGGCCCACTTCCTCGTGGAGCCAGGGCGCCGCATCGCCGGGCGCCTGCCGCGCCCAGCGGCGGGCGGCCACCGGGTCGATGGTGGGCGGCCGGGATGCGGAAGAAGAAGACATGTCGATGAAGAGGCGCGCCGCGTGCGAATCGTCACGGCGGCGGGCGGGGTCGGCGAGGGGCGCGCCAGTATATTGAGCCGATGCCGACCTCTGCGCCGACCCGGCTTCGCCTCCCGGCTGCCCGACTGTTCAGCGCCCTGCTCGACCTGCTTCCCAGCCAATGCGCGCTCTGCCGGGCCTGGCCGGACGAGGTGCTCTGCCGCGCCTGTCTGGACCAGTTCGCCGTCCCCGTCCCGCGATGCCGGCACTGCGCACTGGCGGTGCCGCCGGGCCAGCCCGTCTGCGGTGCCTGCCTGCGCGATCCGCCGCCCCTGGACGAATGCGTCGCCGCCTGCGACTACGACTGGCCCTGGAGCGCCTGCGTCTCGCGCTTCAAGTTCGCGGGCGAAGCCGGCTGGGCGGCGCCGCTGGCGGCCGTGCTGCGCCGCCACCCACGGGCGGCGGACCTGATCGACGCCGCCGACCTCGTGCTGCCGATGCCGCTGTCGCAGGAACGGCTGCGCGAGCGCGGCTTCAACCAATCCCTGGAACTGGCACGCCGGCTGGCGCCGGGCCGCTGCAATGCCCACGTGCTGCTGCGGCCGGTCCACACACTGCCGCAGTCGGGCCTGAGCCGGGCCGACCGGCTGCGCAACCTGCGGGGGGCCTTCGCGGTGGAGCCCGCGCGCGCTCACGGCCTGCGGGGCCGCGCCGTGCTGCTGGTCGACGATGTGATGACCACCGGCGCCTCACTGAGTGCCGCCGCCCGGGTGCTTCGGCAGGCCGGCGCGGCGCAGGTGACGGCCCTGGTGCTCGCGCGCACGCCCGCCCCCGGCGACGCGTGACGGATGCACCATCGCCGCGTCGCACGGGGCCATCCAGCGGCGGTTAAGCTCGCCGCCCCTCCCTGCCTGGTCGACCGTCCCATGTTCCGCATCGTTCTCGTCGAGCCCGAGATCCCGCCCAATACCGGCAACGTGATCCGTCTCGCGGCCAACACCGGCTGCGAGCTTCATCTGGTGGAGCCGCTCGGTTTCTCGATGGAAGACCGACTGCTGCGGCGGGCCGGCCTCGACTACCACGAGTTCGCCCGCGTCGAGCGCCATGCCAGTTGGCAGGCGCTGGTCGACCGGCACGCGCCGGCGCCCGAGCGCCTGTTCGCCCTCACGACGCGCGGCACGCGCATGGTGCACGACGTCGCCTTCCAGCCCGGCGACTGGCTGGTGTTCGGGGCCGAGACCCGCGGACTGGCGCCCGAACTGCGGGAGCGCTTCGCCCCGCCGCAGCAGTTGAAGCTGCCGATGCGGCTGGGCCAGCGCAGCCTCAACCTGTCGAACGCGGTGGCCGTGACGGTGTTCGAAGCCTGGCGACAGAACGGGTTCGCCACGGAAGGTTGAGTCGGGGCGGCGCCAGGGAACGTGTATCCGTTGGCTACACGTGAATCCAGGCAGAGGGCGCGGGCGTATCTGGATCAGGCCCCTGTGCAGCCTCACGGCGGCCAAGCGCCATCCCTCCACCTCTTACCAAGGAAGCCTCCCATGATCCGCAAGCTCACCGCCGTTGCCCTCGCCACCCTGTTCACCGCGGGCGCTGCCCATGCCGTGGACGGCGAGATATCGCCCAACCCGCCGGCCCCCTTCCAGTCCACGCTGTCACGGGCACAGGTGCAGGCAGAGGCCGGCAATGCGCCGACGCCCAACAACGGCAGCACCGGCGTGCTCCAGGTGCGCGGCAACACGGATCGGGCCGTGGTCCAGGCCGGTGCGCGGGCCACGGCGCGCGAGGGCTGCGCCAACTGCGCCGAAGTCGGCACGCTGTGAGCCGCCGCGGCGCGCCCTGATTTCAGGGGTAGCGCCGCACCACCGACTCGGCCACGCAGGCGGGCTTCGCGGCGCCTTCGAGTTCGATGGTGCTCTGCCAGACCATCTGGTAGCCGCCGCCTTCGATGGCTTCGCTCGACAGCAGCTTGATATGGGCCCGCAACCGGCTGCCGACCGGCACCGGCGACATGAAGCGCACGCGATTCAGGCCATAGTTGACCCCCATGCGGGCCTCGACCACTTCGACCGCGGTGTCGAAGAAGGTCGGCAACAGCGACAGCGTGAGAAAGCCGTGAGCGATGGGCGCGCCGAACGGGCCGGCCTTGGCGCGCTCCACATCCACGTGGATCCACTGGTGGTCGCCCGTCGCCTCGGCGAACTGGTTGACCTGGGCCTGCGTCACGGTGGTCCAGTCACTGGTGGCGATGTCCTGGCCGACGCAGGCGCTCAGGTCGGCAAGGGTCTGGAAGATGCGCTTGGTCATGCGGCGGATGATGCCCCGGGCCCGCCAGCCCTGCTGTCTGCGCCGGGACAGGAGCGGTCGGTGCTTTCCCGCAAGCGGCTGGCGCCAGGCCGTCAATCGTCGAGCCACTGGATCAGCGGCTGCCACTGCGCCAGGTCGCGCTCGTAGCGCGTGGGCGAAAGGTCGAACAGGGTCAGGCCGTGGGCCGCGAGCTGCACATAGTTCTGCGTCTCGCGCAGTTCCGTGACCAGCGGCATCTTCATCTGCATGGCGAATTCGCGCAGCCGTTCGGCGGCCAGCGTGCGCGCCCCTACCCGCATGCCCACCAGGCCGATGCGCGGCGCCCTCTTGCCCGGCAGGCGCTCCGCCAGCCGGTCGAGGAAATCGCGGGTCGCGAAGATGTCGAACAGGCTGGGCTGCACGGGCACGACCACCTTGTCTGCCAGCGCCAGCACTTCCTTGAAACGCCAGCCATGCAATCCGGCCGGCGTGTCCAGCACGGCGTGGGTTGTCCCCGCGGGTGGACGCACGATGCTGCCCTGCCCCTGCGCCTCCCAGCCGCGGATGCCGACGGCCTGCGCCGGCCGCAGCGAGAGCCAGAGCCGCGAGGACTGCTGCCGATCCACGTCGCCCAGCATGACCGGATGGCCCCGGCTCGCGAAATAGCCCGCGATGTGGGTCGCAAGCGTCGACTTGCCCGACCCACCCTTCGGATTGGCGACGAGAACCACCGGCATGCAGCGCTCCTGGCGTTGAACCAGGCTGCATGGTAGGCCCAGCCGATGCCGGCAGGCCGACACGCGTTTGCGCTATGGTCGCCGCCATGCCGACCATTCCAACCTCAACATCCGGCGCCCCCTCCAGCGAGCCTGACGCGGCCGCGGTCTATGTGCTGGCGGCGCATCCCCACTGGCGGGAATCCCGGGCCAACCGGCGCCTGCGCGACGCCGCCCTGGGTCTTCCACACGTGCAGGTCAACGACCTGTACGCCACCTACCCCGACTACGCCATCGATGTGGCGACCGAGCAGCGGCGACTGGACGCCGCCGAGCTGGTGGTGCTGATGCATCCGATCCAGTGGTACAGCATGCCGCCCCTGCAGAAGCTGTGGCTGGACGAGGTCCTGGGCTACGGCTGGGCGTACGGCCCCGGTGGCCATGCACTGCGCGGCAAGTCGATGTGGCTGGTGGCCAGCACCGGCGGCGCCCAGGACAGCTACCACCCCGCAGGCTACAACCGCTATTTCTTCGACGCCTTCCTGCCGCCCTACGAACAGACGGCGGCCCTGTGCGGCATGCGCTTCCTGCCGCCGCTGCTGCTGCACGATGCCCGGCGCGTGCCCGAGCCCGAACTCGCGGCGCATGTGGAGGTCTTCGCCCAGCGCCTGAGCAGCTATCCGGACTGGCCCGAACTGGCGGAGCTGGAGGACTGCCCCGAATGCCTGGTGCCTGCGGGCGACCGACCCCAGGCCCAGGGGGTGCGCTGAGCATGGAACACGCACCCGCCTGGCTGACCAACAGCCTGATCTACCTCGGCGCCGCCGTGCTGGTCGTGCCGCTTTCGCGCGCGCTCGGCCTGGGCGCCATCATCGGCTACCTGGTGGCCGGCATCGCCATCGGCCCGGCCGGCCTCGGGCTGGTGTCCAGCGTCGAGGAGGTGCTGCACTTCGCCGAGTTCGGCGTGGTGCTGATGCTTTTCCTGGTGGGGCTGGAACTGGAGCCGCGCCGGCTCTGGCTGCTGCGCCGGCCCATCTTCGGCTGGGGCAGCGCCCAGGTGCTGGGCTGCGCCGTGGTGCTCTTCGCGGTGGGTTGCGCGGCCGGCGCGCCCTGGCGGGTGTCACTGGTGGCGGCGCTGGGGCTGGCGCTCTCCTCCACGGCCATCGCGCTGCAGGTCTTCGGCGAGCGCAAGCTGCTCAAGACGGCCAGCGGCCAGGCGGGTTTCTCGATCCTGCTGTTCCAGGACGTCGCCGCCATTCCCATCCTGGCCTTGCTGCCGGTGCTGGCCAGCGGACCGGCCGACGCGCCGCTGGACGCCACGGCCCGCGCGCTCGAAGCCGCCAAGATCATCGGCGTGGTGGGGGGCATCGTGCTGGGCGGCCGGCTGGCGCTGCGGCCGATCCTGCGCTGGATCGCCCGCAGCAACACGCCCGAGATCTTCACCGCGGCCTCGCTGCTGCTGGTGGTGGCCATCGCGGCGCTGATGCAGTTCGTGGGCCTGTCGATGGCGCTGGGCGCCTTCCTGGCCGGCGTGCTGCTGGCCGAGAGCGAATACCGCCGTGAGCTGGAGACCGACATCGAGCCTTTCAAGGGCCTGCTGCTTGGCCTGTTCTTCATCGCCGTGGGCATGAGCATCGACTTCCGCGTGCTGCTGGCCCAGCCGCTGCTGATGGCCGCGCTGGTGGTGGGCTTCATGGCGCTCAAGTTCGGCGTGATCCTGGGGCTGGCGCGCGCCATGGGGCTGCCGGCGCGCGAGCGGCCGGTGTTCACGCTGCTGCTGGCGCAGGGTGGCGAGTTCGCCTTCGTCGTCTTCCAGGCGGCCGTCGGCGCGCAGGTGCTGGCGCCCGAAACCTCGTCGCTGCTGATCGGCGCGGTGGCGCTGTCGATGCTGCTGTCGCCGCTGCTGCTGGTGCTCTTCGACCGCCTCATTCCCGACCCGCAGATCCGGGCGCAGGTGGAGGAGATCTCCGAGCCGCAGGAAGCGCAGGTGCTGATCTGCGGCTTCGGCCGCTACGGCCAGATCGTCGGACGCGTGCTGCTGTCGCAGGGCATGCCGGTGACGGTGCTGGACCATGATCCCGACACGGTGCAAGGCCTGCGGGAGTTCGGTTTCCGCGTGTTCTATGGCGACGCGACGCGACTCGATCTGCTGCGCATCGCAGGCGCCGGCCAGGCCCGTGCCATCGTAGTGGCGGTGGACGAGGTGGCCACCTGCCTGGCCATCGTCGACCTGGTGCGGGAGCACTTTCCGCAGGCCGAGATCATCGCCCGCGCCCGCAACCTGGGGCACTACTACCAGTTGCGCGACCGCGGCATCACCCTGGCCGAACGCGAGCTGTTCGAGTCGTCGCTTCGCAGTGCGCGCTCGGTGCTGGAGACGCTGGGCTGGCCCGCGCACGAGGCCAGTGAGGCGGCGATGCAGTTCCGCCTGCGCAACATGCGCATCGCGGAAGACAGCTATCCGCACTACAAGGACCGCAAAAAACTCATTGCGGTGGCCAAGGAAGGCCGTCAGCAGTTCGAGGAACAGATGGCCCGTGAGCGCGAGGAGCGCCGACGGGCCCGCGACTCGTGGGGCGTGCGGCACGAGGCCCAAGGCGGCGCGACGCAGCAGGCCGGCAGCGCCGACCGGCCGTGACGCGCCTGCCGATCACTTCAGCCCGAGCAGACGCACCGCGTTGTCCTTCAGGATGCCCGGCATCACCTCCGGCTTGAAGCCGGCCTCCTGGAAGTCCTTCATCCACCGGTCGGGCGTGATCAACGGATAGTCGCTGCCGAACAGGATGCGGTCCTTCAGCAGCGTGTTGGCGTACTGCACCAGCTGCTTCGGAAAATACTTGGGGCTCCAGCCCGACAGGTCGATCCAGACATTGGGCTTGTGCGTGGCCACCGACAGCGCCTCGTCCTGCCACGGAAAGCTGGGATGGGCCATGATGATCTGCATGTCCGGGAAGTCGATGGCGACGTCGTCCAGGTGCATCGGGTTGCTGTACTCCAGCCGCAGTCCGCCGCCGCAGCGCATGCCCGAGCCGATGCCACTGTGACCGGTGTGAAAGATGGCCGGCAGCTTGTGCTCGGCAATCACCTCGTACAGCGGCCAGGCCATGCGGTCGTAGGGGTGGAAGCCCTGGACCGTCGGATGGAACTTGAAGCCCTTGACGCCATGCTCCTCGATCAGCCGGCGCACCTCGCGCGCCCCCATCTTGCCCTTGTGCGGATCGACGCTGCCGAAGGCGATCATGATGTCGCTGTTCTTCTGCGCCGCCTCGGCGATCTCCTCGTTCGGGATGCGGCGGCGGCCCAGGTTGGACTCGCTGTCCACGCCGAACATCACCAGCCCGATCTTGCGCTCGCGGTAGTAGTCGATGCTCTCCTGGATGGTGGGGCGGCGGCTGGAGCGGAAGTACTTGTCCGCCGCGCGGTCGTATTCCTCGCCGTAGTTGTCGAAGGGGTTCCAGCAGCTGATCTCGGCGTGGGTGTGGATGTCGATGGCGCTGAGGTTCGCGATGTCCATGAGGCGCGTCTCCGTTCGGGTAAGTACTGATGAGTTGGCCGTTCAGGGCCGTTGAATTGATTATTTTGGATAACCATAATCGATCCAACTTCCGAACGCAATCATGACTCATCAGGACCTCAGCCTCGACATCCAGGGCGACATCGCCATCGTCCGCCTCACGCGCCCTGCCAAGCGCAACGCGCTCAACGACGGCCTCATCCTGGCGCTGCGCAATACCTTCGAGAGCCTGCCCGACACCGTGCGTGCGGCCGTGATCGACGGAGAAGGTCCGCACTTCTGCGCCGGCCTCGACCTGTCCGAAATCAGCGAGCGCGATGCCGGTGGCGGCCTGCGCCATTCCCGCATGTGGCATGCCGCGCTGGAGCTGGTGCAGCACGGCCCCGTGCCCGTCGTCGCGGCGCTGCACGGCGCCGTGGTGGGTGGCGGCCTGGAACTGGCCAGCGCCTGCCACATCCGCGTGGCCGATGCCAGCACCTTCTACGCGCTGCCCGAAGGCACGCGCGGCATCTTCGTGGGCGGCGGCGGCTCGGTGCGCATCCCGCGCCTGATCGGGGTGGCCCGCATGACCGACATGATGATGACCGGCCGCGTCTACAACGCCGAGGACGGCGAGCGCGCCGGCTTCGCGCAGTACCTGGTGCCCGAAGGTGCCGCGCTGGACAAGGCTGTCGAGCTGGCCCGCCGCATCGCCACCAACGCGCCGCTGACCAACTATGCGCTCATGCACGCCCTGCCCCGCATCGCCGAGCAGAACGCCGACCACGGTTTCTTCACCGAGGCCTTGATGTCCGGCATCGTGCAGGACGCGCCCGAGGCCAAGGCCCGCGTGCGCGCCTTCCTCGAAGGCAAGGCCGCCAAGGTCAGCAAGGGCTGAGGCCCAGGCACCGGAGGACAAGAACATGCTGGAGACACTCGACATGCCCGCAGCCCAAACTGCAGCGCCCGCCGCCCGCTACCGCGCGCTCGAATTCGGCATCACCCGCGCCGTGCTGCGCGAGGCCGAAGGCGGCGTGCAATACCTGCAGGCCGACAAGCCGCTGGGCCACCATGCCCACCGCATGACGGACCGCCTGGTGTACTGGGCCGCCATGGCGCCCGACCGGACCTTCGTGGCCCGCCGCGCGCGCAATGCCGACGGCAGCACCGGCGACTGGATCCGCATCAGCTATCGCGAGGCACTGGCCAAGGTCCGTGCCATCGGCCAGGCGCTGCTGGACCGCGGCCTGAGCGAAGACCGGCCGGTCGCCATCCTCAGCGAGAACAGCATCGAGCACCTGCTGCTGGCGCTGGGCGCACTCTATGTCGGCATTCCGCACTGCCCGGTGTCGCCGCCCTACTCGCTGGTCAGCAAGGACTACGACAAGCTGCGCCATGTGATCGGCACGCTCACGCCCGGACTGGTGTTCGCCAGCGATACGCGCTACGCCGCCGCCATCGCCGCCGTGGTGCCGGCCGACACCGAGGTGGTGCTGGGCGGCGGCGCGCTGGAAGGCCGCACGGTCACGCCGCTGTCGCAGCTGCTGGCCACCGAGCCCACCTCTGCCGTCGAGGCGGCCATGCACGGCACGCACCCGGGCACCATCACCAAGTTCCTGTTCACTTCGGGCTCCACCAAGAACCCCAAGGCGGTCATCAACACGCACCGCATGTGGTGCGCCAACCAGCAGCAGCTGCGCGCCTCCATCCCCGCGCTGGGCGAGGAGCCGCCGGTGCTGGTCGACTGGCTGCCCTGGAACCACACCTTCGGCGGCAACCACAACGTCGGCATCGTGCTGGACAACGGCGGCACGCTGTACATCGACGACGGCAAGCCCACGCCCGCAGGCATCGCCGAAACGCTGCGCAACCTGCGCGAGATCGCGCCCACGGTCTACTTCAACGTGCCCACCGGCTTCGAGTACATCGCCAACGCGATGGAGGAAGACCCGGTGCTGCGCAAGAAGCTGCTGTCGCGCTGCCGCATGTTCTTCTACGCCGGCGCCGCGCTGCCGCAAGCCGTGTGGGACCAGCTTCACCGCCTGCAGGAGGCCGAGATCGGCGAACGGCTGGTGATGGGCACGGGCCTGGGCATGACCGAGTCCGGCCCCTTCGGCCTGTACATCACCCGTCCCGAAGTGCGCACCGGCGACCTGGGCCTGCCCACCGCAGGCATGGAGATCAAGCTGGTGCCCACCGACGGCAAGATCGAGATCCGCTACCGCGGTCCCAACGTCACGCCCGGCTACTGGCGCATGCCCGAGGCCACGCACGAGGCCTTCGACGAGGAAGGCTTCTTCAAGACGGGTGATGCCGTCACCTGGATCGACCCCGAAAACATCCACCTGGGCCTGCGCTTCGACGGCCGCATCGCCGAGGACTTCAAGCTGGCCACCGGCACCTTCGTGAGCGTGGGCCCGCTGCGCGCCAAGGTGATCGCGTTCGGCGCGCCCTATGTGCAGGACGTGGTGCTCACCGGCATCAACCTGAAGGAAGTGGGGGCGCTGATCTTCCCGACCCAGGCGGTGCGCGAGCTGGCTCCCTCGCTGCCGGGCGATGCACCGCTGAAGTCGGTGCTGGAGCATCCGGAGGTTCAGCTGCACTTCCAGAAGGTGATCGACCGCCTGGCCGGCGACGCCACGGGCAGTGCCAACCGCATCGCCCGGGCCGCGCTGGTGGCAGAGCCGCCCTCCATCGACAAGGGCGAGATCACCGACAAGGGCTCAATCAACCAGCGCGCCGTGCTCAAGCACCGCGACGCCGCCGTGCAGGCCCTGCACGCCGACACGCTGCCTTTCACCATCAAGCCCCAGTGGCAGTAGCCATTGGCTCCCTCCCCCACTGGGGGAGGGCTGGGGTGGGGGCCTGCGGCGGTCGAAAAGCTGCAACGCATCCAGCGCCCAGGGCCCCCATCCCCACCTTCCCCAAAAGGGGGAAGGTGCAAGACCCGACAAGGAGATGAAGTCATGAAGATCGAAGGACAAAGCGCACTCGTCACCGGTGGCGCCTCCGGACTGGGCGAAGCCACGGCCCGCGAACTCGCCCGGCTGGGTGCCCGGGTGGCGGTGCTGGACCGCAATCTCGATCAGGCGAAGAAGGTCGCCGCCGACATCGGCGGCACGGCCTTCGCCTGCGACATCACCGACACGGCGAGCGTCGACGCGGCCCTGAGCGCCGCGGCCGAAGCCCACGGCCCGGCCCGCATCCTGATGAACGTGGCCGGCATCGGCAGCGCCAAGCGGATCGTCGGCAAGGACGGCAGTGCCGCCCCGCTGGAGGACTTCGCGCGCGTCATCCAGGTCAACCTGATCGGCACCTACAACGTGAGCCGTCTTTTCGCGGCCCGCTGCGCGAAGCTGGAAGCGCTCGAAGGCGGCGAGCGCGGCGTGATGATGTTCACCGCCTCGGTGGCTGCCTTCGATGGCCAGGTGGGCCAGCAGGCCTACAGCGCCTCCAAGGGCGGTCTGGTCGGCATGACGCTGCCCATGGCGCGCGACCTTGCGCAGCACGGCATCCGCGTTTGCACCGTGGCGCCCGGCATCTTCGCGACGCCCCTCCTGCTGGAACTGCCCGAGCCGGTGCAGCAGTCGCTGGCGGCCGCCATCCCCTTCCCCCCCCGTCTGGGCAAGCCCTCGGAATTCGCCGAGCTGGCCTGCCACATCGTGACCAACGGCCACCTCAATGGCGAGGTGATCCGGCTGGACGGCGCGCTGCGCATGGCGCCGCGCTGACCCCCGGAGCGGCCGAGGGGCCGCTCTTTCCTTGTGCGAGACCTTCACGAAGAACCACCACGGAGACACACCATGAAGAAGGAAGACGGCAAGACTTTCGCGCTGCGGGCCCTGGCGGCCGCCGCACCCCTCGCGCTGCTGGCGGCCTGCGGCGGCTCGGGCAACGACAACAACCAGAACGCCGCGCTGGCGGCGGCGCTGATCGCCGCCAACCGGCCCGCGCCTGCACCCGCCCCTGCGCCGGCGCCCGCACCGGCGCCTGCAGTCGAGACCATCCCGCAGCTGTCGGCCGCGGTGGGCGCATCGCTGCAGTCGTGCACCGATCTAGCCACGCGCATCAGCTTCGCCAACACCACCATCGCGTCTTCGACGCTGGTCGCGGCCGGCACGCTCAAGGTGGCCGGCACCGATGTGCCCGAGCACTGCCTGGTCACCGGCAGCATGTTCCCCCGCACCAGCAGCGTGGACGGCAAGAACTATGCGATCAAGTTCGAGATGCGCCTGCCGCGCGCCTGGAACGGTCGCTTCTTCTACCAGGGCAACGGCGGCCTGGACGGCAGCGTCGTGACCGCCACCGGCACGCTGGGCGGCGGACCGCTGACGGGCGCCCTCTCCACCGGCTTCGCGGTGCTCAGTTCCGACGCCGGCCACGACGGCAGCCTGGGCGCCACCTTCGGCATTGACCCCCAGGCGCGCCTGGACTACGGCTACCAGGCCGTGGCCAAGCTCACGCCCATGGCCAAGAGTGCCATCCAGACCGCCTACGGCAAGGGCCCCGACCGCTCGTACTTCGGCGGCTGCTCCAACGGCGGCCGCCACGCCATGGTCGCGGCCTCGCGCTATGCCGACCAGTACGACGGCATCATTGCCGGCGACCCCGGCACCCGCCTGCCGCTGGCGGCCACCGCCAACATCGCCGGCGCCCAGACCTATGCCACGCTGGCGACCACGCCGGGCGACCTGAGCACGGCCTTCACCCAGGCCGAGCGCACGCTGGTCACCAAGGCCGTGCTCGCCCAGTGCGACGGCCTGGACGGTGCCGCCGACGGCATGGTGCAGGACACCGCAGCCTGCCAGGCCGCCTTCGACATCAACCGCGACGTGCCCACCTGCGCCACCACGCGCAACGGCACCTGCCTCTCCGCCGACCAGAAGGCCAAGATCGACAAGCTGTTCAAGGGCGCCACCACCAACAGCGGCACGCGCATCTACAGCAGCTTCCCCTACGACGCGGGCCTGGACACGGGCGGCTGGTCGTTCTGGAAGTTCACCGTGCCGCTGATCCTCGACTCCGGCTCCGTCGGCCTGGTCTTCCAGTCGCCGCCGGAAGACCCGAGCTTCAACGGCCCGAGCTTCGCGCTCAGCACCAACCTGGACACCATCCTGGCCAAGGTGACCGGCACCTCGGGCATCTACACCGAGAACAGCATCTCCTTCATGACGCCGCCCAACTACGGCAAGCTGCCGGCGCTCAAGAAGCGCGGCGCCAAGCTGATGGTCTACCACGGCACGGCCGACCCGATCTTCAGCAGCGACGACTCGGTCGACTGGTACCAGCAACTGCAAAAGGACAACGGCGGCGACGCCTCCAACTTCGCGCGGCTGTACCTGATCCCCGGCATGAACCATTGCTCAGGCGGCCCCGCCACCGACCAGTTCGACATGCTCAGCGCCATGGTCAAGTGGGTGGAGCAAGGCCAGGCCCCTGACCGCGTGGTGGCCAGCGCCCGCGGCACCGGCAATGCCGGTGGCGCCAACACCGACCTGCCGGCGACCTGGTCCGCCACCCGCACCCGGCCGCTGTGCCCCTATCCGAAGGTCGCCCGCTACAACGGCACGGGCAGCCTGGAGGACGCGGCCAACTTCAGCTGCCGCTGACCCCGTTTTCTTCCTTCGCTCTCCGGAGACATCCATGCAACATCGTCGTCAATTCCTCCACACCCTCGGCGGCGCGGCCGCCCTGGGCGCCCTGTCGCCCCTGTCGGCCTTCGCCCAGGCCATCGAGCAGGTCAAGATCATGTACGGCTTCCCCGCCGGCAGCGCCGGCGACACCGTCGCCCGCCGCGTGGCCGAGAAGATCGCCGGCACCGCCTATGCCAAGGGCGCCTACGTCGAGAACAAGCCGGGCGCCGGCGGCCGCATCGCGGTCGAGACGCTGAAGAACTCGCCGCCGGACGGCTCGGTGCTCACGCTGGCGCCGGTGTCGGCCCTGTCGGTGTACCCGTACATCTATCCCAAGCTGGCCTACAAGCCGGAGGACGTCACGCCCGTCTCCATCGGCGCCATCATGTTCCACGGCCTGGCCGTGGGCCCGGCGGTGCCGGCCGAGGTGAAGACGCTGAAGGACTTCCTGGCCTGGGCCAAGGCCAACCCCGGCCAGGCCAGCTACGGCTCGCCGGGCGCAGGCTCCATGCCGCACCTGCTGGGCGCGCTGCTGGGCATGCGCTCGGGCGTGGAGCTGAAGCATGTGCCCTACCGCGGCACCGTGCCCAGCATCACCGACCTGGTGGGCGGCCAGATCGCCGCCGCCATGAACCCCAGCGGCGACTACCTCCAGTACATGAAGAACGGCCGCGTGCGCGTCCTGGCCACCTCCGGCAAGAAGCGCTCGCCCTACCTGCCCGATGTGCCCACCTTCACCGAACTGGGCTACCCGGACGTGACCTCGGAAGAGTGGTTCGGCTTCTACGCGCCGGCCAAGACGCCGGCCGCCACGCTGGCCTCGGCCAATGCGGCGATCAACGCAGCACTGAAGGACAAGTCGGTGATCGACTCGCTGGCGCTGGTGGGGCTGGTGGCCCACGGCACCACGGCGCAGGACATGGCAGCCGACCAGAAGGCGGAATACGAGCGCTGGGGGCCCCTGGTCAAGCAGATCGGCTTTACGGCAGAGTCCTGATCACCCCAGGCTGACCGATCGCGAAGCCGGCTCTTACGATGCCGGCTTCGCGCCGTTTGCGAGACCCCGACCATGAACACCTTCCGCCTTGCCGCCATCGGCGGCGCCATCTCCCTGCTCAGTGCCTGCGGCTCGCGGCCGCCCGAAGCGGCCACGGCCATGAAGGCGGCGCGCCCCGGCGAACTGCACACCTGCGAACGCCTCGAAGCCGCGCCCGGCGTGGTGTTCACCGCGGTGCGCAGCGTGCCGGCCGGACCGGTGGCGGTGCGCGGCGGCAGCGAGCAGGCGCCGGCGCATTGCCTGGTGCAGGGCCGCATGGCCGAGCGCACCAGCACGGTGGACGGCCAGCGCTACGCCATCGGCTTCGAGCTGCGGCTGCCGCAGGCCTGGAACGGCCGCTTCCTGTTCCAGGCCAACGGCGGGCTGGACGGCGTGGTCGTGCCGGCGCTGGGCGGCATCGGCGGCGGCGGGCCGCGCACCAACGCGCTGTCGATGGGCTTCGCGGTGGTCAGCAGCGACGCCGGCCATCCGGCGCCCAATCCGCGCTTCGGCCTCGATCCGCAGGCGCGGCGCGACTACGGCTACAGCGCCGTGGCCCAGCTCACGCCCGTGGCCAAGCAACTCGTCGCACAGGCCTATGGGCGACCGGCCGACCGCTCCTACATCGCGGGCTGCTCCAACGGCGGGCGCCACGCCATGGTGGCGGCCTCGCGCCTGCCGCAGGCCTTCGACGGCGTACTGGCCGGCAACCCGGGGTTCCACCTGCCGCGCGCGGCCGTCGCGCAGCTGTATGGCGCGCAGCAGTACGCGGCATTGGCTACGGGCAAGACGGCGCAGGGCGAGCCGGATCTGCAGACCGCCTTCACGCCTGGGCAGCTGCAGACGCTCTCGCGGGCCGTCCTGGCGCGCTGCGACATGCTCGACGGCCTGACCGACGGCATCGTCGGCGACCTCAAGTCCTGCCAGGCCCGCTTCAACCTGGGCCGCGACGTGCCCACCTGCACCGCCGGCCGGCAGGACAGCTGCCTGGATCCGGCCCAGAAGATGGCCCTGGCCCGCGTCTTCGCCGGCGCCCGCGACAGCAATGGCCGCCAGATCTACAGCAGCTTCCCCTTCGACCCCGGCGTCTCGGGCGCCAACTGGCGCGAATGGAAGCTCGCCAGCCCGGCCACCCGCGACGCCGGTGCCGTGGCCTTCATCTTCAGCACGCCGCCGATGGCCGACCGGCCACAGGGCTTGGCCTTCGCGCTCGGCTTCGACATGGACCGCGATGCACCCCGCATCGATGCCACGCAGGCCCCGTACGACGAATCGGCCATGGCCTTCATGGCGCCGCCCAATGTCGAACGCCTGCAATCGCTGCGGGCCCGGGGCGGCCGGATGATCGTCTATCACGGCACCGGCGATCCGGTGTTCTCGTCCGACGACACGGCCGCGTGGTACGACCGCCTGCAGGCCACGCACGCCGGACGCGCGGGCGAATTCGTGCGCTACTTCCCGGTGCCCGGCATGAACCACTGCAGCGGCGGCCCCTCGACCGACCAGTTCGACATGCTCACGGCACTGGTGGACTGGGTCGAGGGCGGCCACGCGCCCGAGCAGGTGCTGGCCGAGGCCCGCGGCCCCGGCTCGCCGCAGCCCAACCCCGAGGTGCCCGCCAGCTGGGCGCCCGACCGCACCCGTCCCCTGTGCCCCTATCCCGCCGTCGCACGATTCCGCGGCGGCGACACCGAACGCGCGACCAGCTTCGCCTGCGTCGCGCCCTGACTTCCTGCCCGTTTGCCATGGATTACGCCCCTCGCCCTGAAGACGTCCGCTTCCTTCTCGACTCCGTCCTCGGTGCCTCCCAGCAGCTGTCCCGGCTTGCTCCCTTCGCCGAGGTCGATGCCGACCTGCAGGCCCAGGTGCTGGAGCAGGCAGCCACCTTCGTCGGCGAGGTGATCGCCCCGCTGCAGCGCGACGGCGACGAGATCGGCTGCCGCCTCGAAGACGGCCAGGTCCGTACGCCGCCCGGCTTCGCCGCCGCCTACCAGGCCTTCGTGGAGGGCGGCTGGCCCAGCCTCTCCGCCGCGGCCGAGGACGGCGGCCAGGGCCTGCCCGCCGTGCTGGAGGCCGTGCTCTACGAATGGCTGGCCGGCGCCAACCACGGCTTCACCATGGCGCCGGGCCTGCTGCATGGCGCCTACGAATGCATCCACCACCATGCCAGCGACGACCTCAAGGCCCGCTACCTGGGCAAGGTCGCCACCGGCGAATGGCTGGCCACCATGTGCCTGACCGAGGCCCATGCCGGCAGCGACCTGGGCCTGGTGCGCACCCGCGCCGTGCCGCAGGCCGATGGCAGCGTGCGCGTCTCGGGCACCAAGATCTTCATCTCGGGCGGCGAGCACGACCTCACGCCCAACATCGTCCACCTGGTGCTGTGCCGCCTGCCCGATGCGCCGGCCGGTCCCAAGGGCCTGTCGCTGGCGCTGGTGCCCAAGGTGCTCGACGACGGCGAGCGCAACGCGTTGCAGTGCGAGCGCATCGAGGAAAAGATGGGCCTGCACGGCAGCCCCACCTGCGTGATGCGCTTCGACGACGCCACCGGCTGGCTGGTGGGCGAGCCCGGCCGCGGCCTGGCCGCCATGTTCGTCATGATGAATGCGGCCCGTCTGCATGTGGCGCTGCAGGGCATCGGCCTGCTCGACGCCGCCTGGCAGAAGGCGAATGCCTATGCGCAGGAGCGCCGCCAGATGGTGGCCCCGGGCGCCGACCGTGCGGCCGGCCCCAGCCTGATCGCCGAGCATCCCGCGGTGGCGCGCGTGCTCGACGTGCAGCGGGCCTGGATCGACGGCGGCCGGCTCATCGCCTACCGCACCGCCTTGCAGCTCGACGTGGCGCGCCATGCCGAGGATGCCAAGGCGCGCGAAGCGGCGCACAAGTGGTGCAGCTACATCACGCCCGTGCTCAAGGCGGCGTGCACGCAGCAGGGCTTCGATGGCGCCAGTGCCTGCCTGCAGGTGTTCGGGGGCCACGGCTATGTGCGCGAATGGGGCATCGAGCAGATCCTGCGCGACGCCCGCGTGACCATGATCTACGAGGGCACCAACGAGATCCAGGCCATCGACCTGCTGGTGCGCAAGGTGCTGCCCGATGCCGGCGCCGGCTTCGCGGCCACGCTGCTGGCGCTGCGCGACGAACTGGACGCCTCGCGCGACATCGATGCCGACGCCCAGCGCCGCCTGGCCCAGCTGCGCTACCTGACCACGCAGATCGCCATGGCTGCCCACGCCCAGCCGCGCCTGCCCTACGAGCTGGCCGACGACTATCTGCGGCTGGTGATGGTGACGCTGCTGGCCTGGGCCTGGGCCCGGATCGAGCAGGCACCCGGCGCCGGCGAGACGCAGGCCCGCGCCGCGGCCGCCTTCCGCCGCTGGGTGCTGCCCGAGTTCGACATGCGCGCGGCGATCATCAAGAAGGCCTGCGAGCCGCAGAAGTGAGCGGGCCCTGCCGCTCTAGACTGCGCATGCCATGACCACCTCCAAGCCCCGCCCGCGCAAGCCCGTCCCGCCCCCGACCACCGCGCCCGAGCCGCTGGACAGCCATGTGCTCGAAAGCCTGGTGGGCTACAACGCGCGCCGCGCCTACCTGGTCGTGTATGTCGCCTTCGCCGAGCGGATGGCCGTCTATGGCCTCAAGCCGACGGATTTCTCGGTGCTTTCGCTGCTCGCGCACAACCCGGGCGCCACCTCGCGCCAGCTGTGCGCGGCGCTGGACATCCAGCCGCCTAACTTCGTGAGCCTGGTCGCGGCCATGGACCGCCGGGGTCTGATCGAACGACGACCCCATCCGCACGACGGCCGCGCGGTGGGCCTGCACCTCACGCCAGCCGGCCATCAGCTCATGGTCGAGGCGGAAGAGGCCGTGATCCAGCTGGAGAAAGAAGCCAGCCACAAGCTCACCGACCGCGAGCGCGAGACCTTGATCCGGCTCTTGCAGAAGATTTACCTGTAGCGGCGCCAGCGCGCCGCCCGGCATAGACCTGGCGTCACCTTCCTGATCGAACGGCCGCGGAGCAGGCCATGCCAGTGCACCCGAGGAACTGGCTTTGCCAGGCCTCCGGGTGCGCCCCCCTCCCGAGCCGAAGGCGACAGAGAGAGGGGGGAGCCGCGTAAGCGGCTTGGGGGGTGCTTCAGTTCAGGATTTCCGCACATCCCCCACCGGCTGGGCGCCAAAGTCCGGCCGATCCAGCCAGGCCAGCACCTTGCGGGCGGCCGACTCGGGCGAATCCAGTTGCCCGTTGCGGTGCAGGGCCTCGAAGCGGCCGCGATCGGGAAAGAGCGCCGCGTCGGCGCTGCGCAGCGCGATCTGCATGTCGGTGTCGATCACGCCGGGCGCCAGCGACACGATGCGGGCGCCGCCTTCCTCGGCCTCCTCCAGCGCCACGGCGCGCGAGAAATGGTCCATGCCTGCCTTGGCCGCGCAATAGGGCGCCTGGCTGCCCATGGCATTGCGGCCCAGCCCCGAAGAGATGTTGAGCACCTGCCGCGGCATCGACCAGCCGGCGGTCGCCGACAGGAAGGCGCTGGTCAGCAGCAGCGCCGCCTCCAGGCCCACGCGCAGTGCCGCCGACAGCTCGCCCAGCGAAGCCCGGGCCAGTGGCGCCGTGCGCCCCACGGTGCCCGCGTTGTTGATCAGCACGGCACGGCCAAGGGCGGAAGGGTCCTGCTCGGCCAGCCAGGCGGCCAGCCGCTCGGCCACCGGCAGCGGATCGGCCAGGTCGGCCGACCACTGCAGCACCTCGCTGCCCGCGGCGGCTGCTTCGGTCTCCAGCGTGGCATCGGTGCCGCGGGACAGGCACAGCAGCCGCACGCCGCCGCGCGCGAGCAGCTGGCTGGCCATCGCACGGCCCATGCCGCGCGAGGCGCCCGTCAGGACGATGAGTTCGTGGACAGAAGCCATGGGCGAAAAACTCCTTGCAATGGAAAGTCGAGGATGGGCGAGGCAGGCCAGCGAGCGCGCGCCGCCTTCAGAAGAAACCATCCCACACCAGCTTGAGGCCGGTGAGGAACATGCCGCCGTAGACGCAGCGGTAGAACCACGTCGGATCGATGCGCCGTGCCACGTGCACGCCCGCCCACACGCCCAGCGGCGCAAGCGGCATCAGCAGCAGCGAGGTGCTGAAGCTGCGCGCGTCCAGCAGGCCCAGCCAGGCGTAGGGGATCCACTTGGCGAGGTTCACCAGGAAGAACAGGTAGGCCATCGTGGCCGTGAAGACGATGGGCCGCAGCTTCAGCGGCAGCAGGTAGGCGTTGATGGGCGGCCCGCCCGCATGCGAGATGAAGCTGGTGAAGCCCGACAGCACGGTGAGCACCCAGCCCGCGGCGCGCGAGGGCGGCGGCGCATCGGGGCGCGGCGGAAACAGCAGCCGCTGCGCCAGGAAGAGCAGCGTGCACACACCCACGATGCCGGCCACCGTCGCCGCCGACAGCGCATGGAAGAGCAAGGCCCCCAGCACCACGCCTACCAGCGCCGGCGGCACCAGGAAGGCCAGCAGCCGGCGGTCCAGGTCGCGGCGGAAGGCGGCGATGCCCAGCACGTCCATCACGAACAGCAGCGGCATCAGGATGGCGGCCGCGCGCGGCACCGTGATGGCCAGCGACATGAGCGGCACCGCCAGCGAGCCGAAGCCCGCGCCGAAGCCGCTCTTGCTGATGCCCAGCAGCAGCACGGCGGGGACGGCGACCAGGTAGAAGGCAGGGTCCGCGATCGGCGGCGCGAAGAACTCGGGGAAGGACAAGGCGGGGCGGCCGCGCGGCGGGCCGTGGCAGGAAGAGCGAAGCGGGCATTGTGCCGAGGGCCGCCCCGGCGTGCAGGACGCGGCGCGGGACGCCGGGCCGGCCCGCGCCCCTGCCTTCAGAGCGGGATCAGCTCCGTGTCGAGCTGCGACTCCAGCACCTCCACCGGCTGCGGCCGTCCGAAGAGGAAGCCCTGGCACACGCGGCAGCCGTTGCGGGTCAGGAAGTCCAGCTGCGCCTGCGTCTCCACACCCTCGGCCACCACCTCCAGGTCGAGGTTGGCCGCCATGCCGATGAGCGTCTGCACGATCAGCTCGATCTTGGGATTGGTGCCGATGCCGCTGACGAAGAACTTGTCGATCTTGATCTGGTGCAGCGGCAGCTGCGCCATGTACGACAGCGACGAGTAGCCCGTGCCGAAGTCGTCCATCGAGAAGCGGATGCCGATGGCGGCCAGCGACTTCATCTTGCGGATGGTCTCGGCCACCTCGTCGTGCAGCAGGCTTTCGGTCAGCTCCAGCTTGAGCTTGGACGGATCGGCGCCGGTGCGGATCAGCACCTCGCGCACCTTGTCCGCGAAGTCCTCCTTGCGGAACTGGCGCGCGCTCACGTTCACGGCCAGCGTGAGGTGGCGGCGGCGCGGATGGTTGCTCCAGTCGTCCAGCTGCTTGCAGGCCTGCTCCAGCGCCCACAGGCCGATGGGCGAGATCAGACCGGTCTCTTCCGCCACGTCGATGAAGGCGGCCGGCGGGATCAGCCCGCGCTGCGGATGCAGCCAGCGGATCAGCACTTCGGCGCCCACCACGCGCCCTTCGGAGGTCACCTGCGGCTGGTAGTGCAGCAGGAACTGGCCGCGCGCCTTCAATGCCGCGCGCAGCTCGCTCTCCAGCGAGGCGCGCGCATTGACGGTGGTCTGCATGTCGGCCTCGAAGAAGCGCAGCACGTCGCCGCCGGCCGTCTTGGCGTGGAACATGGCGATGTCGGCCTGCTTGAGCAGGTCCTCCAGCGAGGCCGAGCTGGCGCTGATCAGCGTGGCACCGATGCTGCAGGTGCCGTGGTAGGTCATCGCCGGCAGCTGGATGGGCCGGCCCAGCTCGGCCAGCACCGCCTCGCCGAAGGCCTGGGTCTGCATCACGGCGGTGGCGGAGTCGGCGCTCAGGCCCTCGATCAGGATCACGAACTCGTCGCCGCCAAGGCGGGCCACGGTGTCGCCCTCGCGCATGAGCTGCTGCAGCCGCTGCGCCACCTGCTTGAGCAGCACGTCGCCGGCATTGCGGCCCTGCGCGTCGTTGAGCGTCTTGAAGTGGTCCAGGTCCAGGAAGAGCAGCGCCGCCTGGCGCTCGCGCCGCACGTTGGCGTCGATGGCCGACTGCAGGCGGTGCAGCAGCATGCGCCGGTTGGGCAGGCCCGTCAGGTTGTCGTAGAAGGACAGATGGTCGATCTGCAGCTGCGCCGACATGCGGTCGGTGATGTCGCGCAGGATGACGATGAAGCGCGCGTCCGCGCCCTCGCCCACCAGCTTGCGCGAGGCTGAGATCTCGAACCAGGCCGTGCCCTGCGAGGCGCGGCGCTCGAACTGCTTGCCGAAGGACAGGCCCTTCAGATAGGCCTCGCGCATGGCGGCCATGATCTGGATGGCGGCGTCGCCGGGCAGCACCTCCGACAGGGTGCGGCCCACCGGGTCGCCGATGTCCAGCAGCGAGGCGCGCGCCGAATGGAAGCCGATGCAGCGTCCGTCCAGGCACAGCTCCAGCAGCACGTCGGGCAGCGCGTCGAGCGTGGCCTGCAGCTGGGCCTTGCCTTCCACGATGTCGGCCAGGTGGCGGCGCTTCTCGCTGGTGTCGCGGTAGACGCAGACCATGCCTCCGTTGGGCGTCGGGCTCTTGACGACGACCACCGTGCGGCCGTCGGGCAGTTCCAGCTCCTGCTCGCCCGGCGCGGGCAGGCTCGGCGGCAGCAGGGCCGCCTCCTCTGCGCTGCGGCCCGAGACGGCACTCTCGACCGCCACCATGTGCATGCGCGCCTCCAGCGCGACGCGCGCCTGCGGAAAGATCTCGGCGAAGCGCCGGTTCCAGGCCGCCACGCGGCCTTCGGCATCCAGCAGCACGAAGCCGTCGGACATGGATTCGAGGGCCTGGTCCAGCATGCTCTTGGCATGCAGCGCCTCGCGGCGGCGCAGCCACTGTTCGCGCAACTGGTGCAGCGCGTAGGCCGACACGCCCACCACCATCAGCATCAGCAGCACCGTCACGCCCACGATCAGGTTGCGCTCGGTGCGGAAGCCCTCCAGCACCTCCTCCATGGGCAGGCCCGCGCTGAGCACGATGTCCTGGTTGAGCGTGGGGCGCAGCGCCATCAGCGCGTCCTGCCCCATGAGGCGCGAATTGGCACGCACGATGCCGCGCGCATCGGCGGCGCTGCGCAGTTCGGGCAGCGAGGCCGAGCCTTCGGCGATCTCGCTGCGCGGAGGCACGCTGACCAGCAGGCCCTGGCTGAGGCTTTCGAGCGTGACCTCCATGCCGTCGATGCCCGCCCCATGCGCCAGCAGCCGGGCCAGCGACGCCACCTGCACCTCGGCCAGCGCGATGCCTTGCGTGCCGTCGGGCAGGCGCACCATGCGGGTGAAGTACAGCACCTGCTGCGAGGTGCGCGGGCTGAGCGAGGGCGCCGTGGTCATCAGCTCGGGCACGGGCTGGCCCATCAGGCGGGCGGTGAAGGCGGGCGACAGCTGCACCGCCTCGCCGCCCGGAGGCGAGACCACGCTGCCGTCCGGACGCAGCACCTCCAGGCGCTCGACCAGCAGGCTGTGCCGGGCGAGCGACTGCATGCTGGTGGCCGCCCGCTGCGCCGCCGCGGCCATGTCCTCGTTGCCCACGGGGCGCAGCAGCATGCCCAGGTCGGCCAGCAGCAGATCCACGCCCAGCAGGTTCTGGTTGACGGCCGCCACCGACCCGCTGAGGAAGCGGTCGATCTGGTCGCGGGCGTCGTCGACGGCGCGGCTGCGCATCTCCAGCACCGCGAACACGGAGAGGCCGAAGACCACCACGATGAACAGCGTGGCCAGCGCAAGGGTGGACGCGGCCAGTTGCCGCGGCGGGCTGCTGGTCGACTTCATGGCGTCCGCGCCGCCTTGCCGTCGACCACGGGCGCAATCGTGCGCTGCCATAGCCGCGTGCACTCGGTACCGCAGCGCTGCAGCCAGTTGACCAGGATGGTGGAGCGGAGGATCTGGCGGCGCAGGCGGTCGTCCTCGGCGGTGGGCGCGACGGCCACCATGGCGCCGGGCGTGCCGCCGTCGCAGGGACCGGCGCCGGTGTTGCAGGCGACGGCGAGGTCGGTGTCGCGGATGGACTGGTCCCAGATGCGGCGTTCGAGCTGCGGCAACTGCTGCTCCAGCACGATGCGCAGGTCGGCCGGGAGCACCGCCCAGGCGTCGGCATTGGCGCCGAAGATGGCCAGGCCCCAGTTGATCGGCATGGTGAAAAGCGAGCGGGTGATGCGGTGCAGCCCCAGGGTGTTGCCCGAGGCCCCGCCGGTGATGGCGCAGTCGGTGTTGCCCGAGGTCATGTTGCTCATGAGTGCGGCGAAGGCGGTCGGCACCGGGGTGCCGCCCAATGCCTGAACGAAGTCGGCCTGGGTGCCGCTGGAGACCCGGACGCGCCGGCCCTTGAGGTCGGTCAGGCCCTTCATCGGCGTGGCACAGAAGATGACCTGCGCCGGGTAGATGTACATGGCCAGCAGCTTCACGTTGAAGCGCTCGCGCAGCATGCGGTCCATCTCGGGCCGGAAGGCATCGACCACCCGCCGCAACGTGGCGGCATCGGCGCTGAGGCCGGCCACGTCGGGCAGGGCGAGGGCCGGATGCTCACCGCCCACCTGGCTGAGCAGCACGGTGCCGAAAGGCACCACGCCGGTCTCCAGCAGGGTGAGCATCTTGTTGCCGGGCACCCCGGCCTGGTCGAAGGGCGCGATGGTCGCAGCCACCCGCCCCTGCATCAGCCGGGGCAAGGTCTGCGTCCAGAAAGGCGCCTCGTGCTGCGTGTACTGGGCAACGCCGGCCAGCCCCCCCACAACCCGCAACTGCAGGGGCGTGTCCTGTCCTGCCGCGGGCCAGGCGGCGGCCCAGACACAGCAAAAAAAAATCCTCAGGAAGAGGCGCATGGGGCAGAAATGAACGTGCGGCGCGCAATCAATCCCCGCATCTTGAAGAGGAATTGGCCATGTTGCAAATTGTGTCTCGACCTTAGGACTTCGCGACACATTTTTGGAAACCTTAAGTATTCGTTCTGACGTTGCGCGCGCGGCAGGTGTTGCAGACCTGCCTACACTGCCTCGTTTTCGGCATTTCCCTGCGGAACTTTCATGGACTTCCTGGCCTTGCTGGCCCTGGCCGCGCTCGGCCTGCATTTGTTGAAACGGCGCGATCAACAACGTCGCATCGCGCTGCTCGGCGCGAAGCTGGCGCCCTACCGCATCGAACCCCAGATGGAGACGCTGCTCGACGGCTATCTGCGCTGGCTGGACGAGGCGGACGAGGACCGCCGCCGGCAGATCTGGCAGACGCTGTGCGCGACGGAGGAATCGCTGGCCGAGCAGCTGCGGCGCTTCGCTGCCGACGTGGCCGGCACGGAGGCACCGCTGGCGCAGATGAGCAAGCTGCCGATGTGGCTGCCCTGGGCGCAGCCGCTGTTGTCGGGCGGGCTGCTGTTCGATGTGCGGCGCGCCTTCGCCATCCATGCGAAGGGCATCGCGGCCGTGGCGGCCAACGAGCCCGGGCTGGCCGACAAGCCGCGGGCCTTCATGATGAGTGCGGAGCTGCTTCTGCTGCAGCACACCTGCCACTGGTTCTGCCGCTCCAAGGCCGTGGCCAGCGCGCGGCTGCTGGCCCGGCACGGCACCTCGTACGAGCAGGTGCTGGCCTCGGTGTCGCCGCGCACGCGCAGCGACTACCTGGCGCTCATCGGCCGCTGATCAGACCTTTTCGAGGATCAGGGCGATGCCCTGGCCCACGCCGATGCACATGGTGCACAGCGCATAGCGGCCGCCGCCGCGGTGCAGTTGGTTGACCGCCGTGGTCGCCAGACGCGCGCCACTGGCGCCCAGCGGATGGCCCAGCGCGATGGCGCCGCCGTTGATGTTGACGCGCGCGTCGTCGTCCTTCAGGCCCAGCATGCGCAGCACGGCCAGGCCCTGGGCCGCGAAGGCCTCGTTCAGCTCGATGACGTCGATCTGGTCCAGCGAGAGGCCGGTCTGCGCCAGCACCTTCTGCGTGGCCGGTGCCGGACCGATGCCCATGATGCGCGGCGCCACGCCGGCCGTCGCCATGCCGACGATGCGGGCGCGCGGCGTCAGGCCGTTCTTCGCGGCCGCCGCTTCGCTGGCGATGAGCAGCGCACAGGCGCCATCGTTCACGCCGCTGGCATTGCCGGCCGTGACCGTACCCTCGGGCTTGACCACGCCACGGAGCTTGGCGAGCGACTCCAGGCTGGTGTCGCGCGGATGCTCGTCCTTGGCCACGACGATGGCGTCGCCCTTCTTCTGCGGGATCGTCACGGGCACGATCTCGGACTCGAAGAAGCCGGACTTCTGCGCCGCCACCGCGCGCTGCTGGCTGGCCAGGGCCATGCGGTCCTGCGCCTCGCGCTCGATCTTGAACTGCTCGGCCACGTTCTCGGCCGTCTCGGGCATGGAGTCCACGCCGTACTGCGCCTTCATCAGCTTGTTGACGAAGCGCCAGCCGATCGTGGTGTCGTAGACGGCGTTGCTGCGGCTGAAGGCCGACTCGGCCTTGGGCATGACGAAGGGCGCGCGGCTCATGCTCTCCACACCGCCGGCGATCATCAGCTGCGCCTCGCCCGCCTTGATGGCGCGGGCCGCGCTGCCCACGGCGTCCAGGCCCGAGCCGCACAGGCGGTTGATGGTGGCGCCCGGCACCTCGATGGGCAGGCCGGCCAGCAGCGCGGCCATGCGCGCGACGTTGCGGTTGTCCTCGCCGGCCTGGTTGGCGCAGCCGTAGAGCACGTCGGTCACGGCCTGCCAGTCGACCTTGGCATTGCGTTCCATCAGCGCCTTGATGGGGATCGCGCCCAGGTCGTCGGTACGCACGCTGGCGAGTGCGCCGCCGTAGCGGCCGAAGGGGGTGCGGATGGCGTCGCAGATGAAGGCGTCGATGGTCATGCGGAAGGTCTCCTTGGGAATCGGATGAAAGAGGGGGGGTTCAGTCGGCAGCCGTGTCTTCGGCAATGGGCAGGCCCACCAGCCGTTCGAGTTCCTGCAGCGACAGGCCCGGCACGCGGTCGATGCAGCGCAGGCCCTGCGATGTGCAGGCCAGTGTCGCCAGGTCGGTGTAGATGCGCTTGACGCACGCGAGACCCGTGAGCGGGTAGCTGCACTGCGCCACGACCTTGCTCACGCCCTGCTTGGTCAGCAGGTCCATCATGACCCAGGTCTGCTTGGCACCCGTGGCCAGGTCCATGGCGCCGCCGACGGCCGGGATGGCGCCGGGCTCGCCGGTGCTCCAGTTGGCCAGATCGCCCGTGGCGCTGACCTGGAAGGCGCCCAGCACGCAGATGTCGATGTGGCCGCCGCGCATCATGGCGAAGCTGTCGGCATGGTGGAAGTAGGCGCCGCCCGGCAGGAGCGTCACGGGCTGCTTGCCGGCGTTGATGAGGTCGTAGTCCTCCTCCCCCGCGGCCGGCGCCGGGCCCATGCCCAGGATGCCGTTCTCGCTGTGCAGCACCACCTCGCGGCCCGCGGGCAGATGGTTGGCCACCAGCGTGGGCTGGCCGATGCCGAGGTTGACGACGGCACCGTCGAAGATGTCCTGTGCCACGCGGGCGGCGAGCTGGTCCTTGGTTCGGCGTTGGTAGTCGGCCATCACGCCACCTCCTTCTTCTTGAAGCCGCCGGCCTGGGTGGCCGTGCGGTCGATCTTTACCACCCGGCTGACGAAGATGCCGGGCGTGACGATGGCCTCGGGGTCGAGCGTACCCAGCTCGGCCACCTCGTGCACCGTGGCGACGGTCGTCTTCGCGGCCATGGCCATCACGGGGCCGAAGTTGCGCGCGGCCTTCCGGAAGGTGAGGTTGCCCCAGCGGTCGCCCCGCTCGGCCTTGATGAGGGCCAGGTCGCCGTGGATGGGGAGTTCGAGCACGTAGTGCTTGCCATCGATCACGCGGGTCTCGCGGCCGGCCGCGAGTTCGGTGCCGTAGCCTGTCGGGCAGAAGAAGGCACCGATGCCGGCACCGGCGGCGCGGATGCGCTCGGCCAGATTGCCCTGGGGCACCAGCTCCAGCTCGATCTTGCCGGCGCGGTAGAGCCCGTCGAAGACGAAGCTGTCGGCCTGCCGCGGGAAGCTGCAGATGATCTTGCGCACCCGGCCGGCCTTGAGCAGCGCGGCCAGGCCGGCCTCGCCGTTGCCGGCGTTGTTGTTGACCACCGTGAGGTCGCGCGCACCCTGCGCGATGAGGCCGTCGATCAGCGCGTCGGGGATGCCGGCCGTGCCGAAGCCTCCGATCAGCACCGTGGCGCCATCGGGCGTACCCTGGAGCGCCTCCTCCACCGAGGCGGCGAGTTTGTCGATCATGCGGGGTTCCTTCTTCAGGGACGCCAGCCTTTGCACGGGCGGGCGCGGGTCACGGGAAAGTCGACGGGGAAAAGCCGGAAGATGTTCGCAATACGAACATTTGTTCTTAGAATGAATTCTAGCCCGCTTCCTCGACCATGCCATCCACCCCGTCTTCCACCGAAGTCCCCGAAGCGCCACGCCCCGGCGACGGTTTCGTGCAGTCCTTCGCCCGCGGCCTGCAGGTCATCCGCTCCTTCAGCGCCAGCGCGCCGCGCCAGACTTTGAGCGAGGTCGCGGCCGCCAGCGGCCTCACCCGCGCCGGGGCGCGCCGCATCCTGCTCACGCTGCAGACGCTGGGCTATGTGGAAAGCGACGGCCGCTTCTTCTCGCTCACGGCGCGCATCCTGGACCTGGGCTTCGCCTACCTGTCGTCGATGCCGATCTGGAACCGCGCCGAGCCGGTGATGGAGTCGCTGGTGGCCCAGGTCAAGGAGTCGTGCTCGGCCGCGGTGCTGGAGGGCACCGACGTGGTCTACGTGATGCGCGTGCCCACGCACAAGATCATGCGCATCAACGTCGGCATCGGCTCGCGCCTGCCGGCCTACTGCACCTCGATGGGCCGTGTGCTGCTGGCCGCCCTGCCCGAGGACGAACTGCAGCGCCGCCTGGCCGCCTCGCCCATCGCCCCGCTCACGCGCCACACGCTGACCGATCCCGAGGCCATCGCCGCGCGTATCGCCCAGGCGCGGCGCCAGGGCTGGTGCCTGGTGAACCAGGAGCTGGAGGAAGGGCTGATCTCCATCGCCGCACCGGTGCGCGACCGCGCGGGCCGGGTGCTGGCCGCGCTCAACATCAGCGGCCAGGCCAACAGGACCAGCGCCAAGGTGATGCAGGACAGCCTGCTGCCGCCGCTTCTGGACGCCGCGGCGCGGGTGTCCAGCCTGCTGTAGGGTCGCCGCCGAACCCGTAGATTTGATCTAGCGCAATACAAGCAGGGGCGGCGCTGCCCAGAATCGGCGCGCCATGCGCCCTCCCTCCCTGCCCCCGCGGCCCTCCGGGCGCCTGCACCCGCCGCCGCGGTCCGATGCCATGGCCGGATGCGGCGCCATGCCCGCCCGGCCGCACCGGCTGGCACCGTCACCTCAGGCCTTGCCGAAGGCCGCCCCGTGAGCGCGGCGCCCTCCGCCCCACCCTCGGACTGGGGCAGCCTCCAGCCGCGGCACGCCCTGGCCGCGCCGGCGGCGGCCCCCGATGCGCGCCCGGTGCAACTGCCCCGCGCCTGGTACCTGCGGGTGGGCGCGATGGCGGCGCTGCTGCTGGCGGGCCTCACCCTCACCTACCTGCGCGCCGATCCGGCACCGGCCAGCGCGCACATGGCCTTCCTGTGCCAGTTGCTGGGCGTGCGCGAGGCCGATGCCGGCTTCGATGCGCAACTGCTTTCGCTACAGGCCGGGCGCACGGTGGACGACCGCGCGCTGTCGCAGTTCGCCACCCGGGCCGCGCAGCAGATCCAGCAGCTGCAGGCCCTGCCCGACGTCGTACCCGCGGCGGATCGGCCCGCGCTGCAGCAGGCGCTCGCCGCCCTGCGCACGGCCATGGAGGCCAAGGCCGCCGGCCTGCCAGACTTCCGGCGCAGCCACCTCGGACTGGTGCAGGCCCAGGCCGGCCTGCCCTCTGCCGCCCAGGACCTTCTGCAGGCCACCGAGAGCACGCCGCTGCAAGGGGCTGCCCGGCGCTACGTGCTCGGCTTCCTGCCGGGCAGCGGCAACAGCGACAGCGACGGCGCGGAGGCCGACGCGGCGGCCGAGGCGCTGCGGGTGGCCGCCCAGTCCGACCCCGCGCTCGCCCTGCCCGTGCAGCGCCTGCTCACCCAGGGCGACACCATCCATCGCCTGCGCAGCGCCCGCGACGGCGCGGTGGACGCCGTGCGCAGGCTCGACACCACGGCCCGCATCCAGGACGTGCAGCGCCGCTACGAGGAAAGTTGGCGGCGCCTGGACGCCGAGGCCCACGCCTGGCGCCTGGTGCTGTTCGGCCTGGCCATGCTCATGGCCGCTTACCTGAGCTGGGCCTTCCTGCAGTGGCACCGCATGCAGCGCCAGCTGGCGGGCGCCCATGGCGAGCTGCAGCGACGCTACCAGGCGCAGCTGGCGGCCGAGCAGCGCCTGAAGCTGCATGCCACCGCCTTCGAGAACGCCTACGACGGCATCACCCTGACCGACGCGCGGGGCAACATCGTCGACGTCAACCCGGCCTTCTGCCGCATCACCGGCTACAGCCGCGCCGAGGTGATCGGCCGCAACCCCAGCATGATGCAGTCGGGCCGCCACGACCGCGCCTTCTACACGGCCATGTGGAAGCGCATCCTGGAGACGGGCAACTGGAACGGCGAGATCTGGAACCGCAACAAGTACGGCGAGGTGTACCCGGAGCTGCTGTCCATCTCGGCCATCCGCGACGGCCACGGCCAGGTCAGCAACTTCGTCGCCGTGTTCGCCGACATCCGGCACCTGAAGGCGCAGGAGAAGCAACTGGCGCGCATGGCCTACTACGACGCGCTCACCGGCCTGCCCAACCGCGTGCTGCTGGCCGACCGGCTGCAGCACGCCGTGGCACGGGCCCGCGGGCGCGCCACGGTGCTGGCCGTCTGCTACATGGACCTGGACAACTTCAAGCCCGTCAACGACGGCCATGGCCATGCGGCGGGCGACCTGGCGCTGGTCCAGGTGGCGCGGCACCTGCAGGCGGCCGTCCAGCCCGACGACACGGTGGCGCGCACCGGCGGCGACGAGTTCGTGCTGCTCTTCGAGCGCAGCGACACCGAAGGCTGCCACCGCATGCTGCAGCAGGTGGTGGATGCCATCACGCTGCCGCTGCAGGTGGGCGGCGGCAGCCACACGCTCACCGGGAGCATCGGCGTCACCTTCTTCCCGCAGGACGAGGTGGAACCCGAAGCCCTGCTGCGCCATGCCGACCAGGCCATGTACCGCGCCAAGCAGGCCGGCGGCGGTCGCTTCCATGTCTTCGATGCCGAGGACGACCGCCATGCCCGCGATGTCGGCCACCATGCGCAGCGCCTGCGGCAGGCCATGCGCAACGGCGAGCTGGTGCTGCACTACCAGCCCAAGGTGGACATGCGCCTGGGCACGGTGCTCGGTGCCGAGGCGCTGATCCGCTGGCAGCATCCCGAACGCGGGCTGCTGCCGCCCGGTGCCTTCCTGCCCCTGCTGGAGGACGATGCGCTGACCATCGACCTCGGCGAATGGGTGATCGAGCAGGCGCTGGTGCAGGCCGGACGCTGGGCAGCCGCCGGCCTGCGACTGCCGGTGTCGGTCAACGTGGCCAGCGCGCAGCTGCAGGCGGCCGACTTCATGCGCAAGCTCGGCCTGGCGCTGGAGCGGCATCCGGACGCGGCGGACCTGCTGGAGCTGGAGATCCTGGAGACCACCAGCCTGGACGACGTGGTCAAGGCCGCCCGCATCATCGAGCAATGCCACGCCCTCGGCGTGCATGTGTCCATCGACGATTTCGGCACCGGCTATTCCTCGCTCACCTACCTCAAGCGCCTGCCCGCGCGCACCATCAAGCTGGACCAGAGCTTCGTGCGCGAGTTGCTGGAGGACAGCGACAACCTGGTGATCGCGCATGGCGTGATCCGGCTGGTCCACGCGCTGGACCGGCGGGTCATCGCCGAAGGCGTGGAAAGCGAGGCCCACGGCCGCCTGCTGCTGCAGATGGGCTGCGACCGCGCCCAGGGCTACGGCGTGGCCCGCCCCATGCCGGCGGCCGACCTGCCGGTCTGGGTGCAGGTGTGGCAGCCGCCGCAGGCCTGGCGCGACTGCGCGCGCGTGCGCTGGACGGACGAGGTCTATCCACTGCTGCTGGCCGAAGTGCAGGCGCGCGGCCACCTGCAACAGCTGCGCCATGCGCTGCAGCACGGCCGGCGCCTCACAAGTCCGGTGATGCCGCCGCTGCCGACCTTGCCCGACCCCGCCGCAGCACCCACCCTGTCCGCCGTCGACCGCCTCGCGCTGGTCGACCGGGTGCGCCAGGAGCACGCCATCGTGCGCCGGCACAGCGACGAGGTCGGACGGGCGCTTGCTCTGGGAGCGATCGACGAAGCCCGCTCCCGCGTCGACACCTTGCAGGCCGCGCATGCGCAACTGCTGCGGGCCCTGGCCGACATGCAGTTCGCGCTGGCCTCGCCTGCCACCGCGCGACAGGCCGTGCCCGGCTGAAAGCCGGGCGCGCGGTCAGGATCGTTCGAACAGCAGCACCGCGTTGGAGCCGCCGAAGGCGAAGGAGCTGCTGACGGCCGCCCGCAGGTCGGGCGCATCCAGGCCGGCCGCCGGCACCAGGTTCAGGCCGAAGGCCGGGTCGGGCTGCTCGGCATGGGCATTGGGCGGCAACTGGCCGTTCTTGACCGCCAGCACGGTGATGGCCGCCTCCAGCGCGCCGGCCGCACCCAGCAGGTGGCCATGCAGCGCCTTGGTGGAGCTGACGCGCAGCGCGCCGATGGCATCGCCCCAGACGGCACTCAGCGCCTCGGCCTCGACGCCGTCGCCGATTCGGGTGGCGGTGCCATGGGCATTGCAGTAACCGACATCGGACGGCTGCAGGCCGGCCACCTGCAGGGCGGCGCGCATCGCGCGGGCCTGGCCGGCCGCGTCGGGCTTGGTCAGGTGGGTGGCGTCGCAACTGTGGCCCCAGCCGGTCAGTAGGGCATGCGCCGCGGCGCCGCGCGCGCGGGCGCGCTCGGCCGATTCGAGCACCAGGAAGGCCGCACCCTCGCCCAGCGCGAAGCCGGCCCGGTCGGCCGCGAAGGGCCGCACGGCGCGCGATTCCTCGCCCGCCACCACCGGCGCCAGCGTCTGCATGGCCTGCCAGGCCAGCACCACGCCGGGCACGATCAGCGCCTCGCTGCCGCCCGCGATGGCCACATCGACCTCGCCGCGCTGCACCGCCTTGGCGGCCTCGGCGATGGCCACCGCCGACGAGGCGCAGGCCACCGAATAGGTGAACACCGGCCCGCGCGCATTCAGCCGCATCGCCACCTGCGACGCCGGCGCGTTGGGCATGAAGGCGGGAATGGTCAGCGGAGGCACCCGGCCGTTGCCGCGGTAGGCGGCCTCCAGCGCCGTGGCGCCGCCCATGCCACAGCCGCCGTAGACACCGAGGCGCTCAGGCGCCACATCGCGCAGTGCGCCGGCATCGCGGACGGCCATCTCGGCGGCGGCGACCGCCAACTGGCTGACCCGGTCCACGCCGGGCAGCTGCAGCTTGGTGAACCAGCGGGATCCGTCGAACTGCAGCGTGGCCGCGGCGGCGGGCTTGGGCAGGTCGGGAAAGACGGGCCGGATGGCGGATTCGCCCCGCATCAGGGCCGCGAACATGGCCTGCGCGTCCTCGCCATGCGGCGAGACCACGCCCAGCCCCGTGATGGCGACCTGCGTCACGAGGCCTGCTTCGCGGCCGCCTCGGCACGCGCCTTGTCGACCACCGCGGCCAGGCCGGCGAGGGTCTCGATGCTCGGATCCGGATCGGGCATGGAGATCTTGAAGCGGTCCTCGATCTCGAACAGGAATTCAACCAGGGCGAGGGAATCGAGCCCCTTGTCGCGCATGGACTCGTTCGGGTCCAGGGTGGCAGGGTCGATGCCGTATTTCTCCTGGATCAGATCCTGCAATTCCTTCAGCGAGCTCATGAGTCTTGTGTCTGTAATGTCAAATTTCATGATAGCCGTTCGATCCGCGGGGCCTCGTCCGGCTCGCGCCAGCGCCACCGCAGCGAGGCCGCAGCAAACACCAGGCCCAGCGCCGTGCCGCCCACCACGTCCCAGGCCACATGCTGCCGGGTGGCCAGCGTGGACCAGGCGATGGCCAGCACCCAGGCCAGGCTCGTCAGCCGAAGCGCCGCCGGCGCCCCCACGCGCCGCAGCAGGTGCTCGATCCATACCGCCGTGAAGACGGAGATGGCCACGTGCATCGACGGGCAGGCATTGCCCGCCGCGTCGATGCCGGCCAGCAGCGCGAAGCCGGGCGCATCGGCGCGGTCCAGCGGCAGCGGAGGAATCTGCGTGGGCCACAGGTAGAAGATCATCAGCCCACAGGCGCACAGCGCCCCCGCCCAAACGCCATAGACCAGAAGCGGCATGAAGCCGCGCAGCAGCCCCGGGGCGATGCCCACGTACAGCCACAGCGACAGGTAGGGCACCAGCGCAAGGGGCTCGAAGGGCACCCAGGCATCGACCCAGGTCAGCGGCATGACCAGGGGTGGCCGCGCCGGGTGGCGCAGCAGGTAGAAGTAGCCGATGAAGAACACCCACACCCAGATGGTGGTGCCGACGATCTTGAGCGGGGCGCGCTCGCGCATTCGGGAGCCCAGTTCGCGGGCCCAGGGGGGCAGGTTGGTCATCCGGACGGTGAAATGGGGAATCCGCGATCTTGCCTGATGCGCAAGACAGCCCCGCGGCGGCAGCGTGGTGGCCGGTGCTAACCTCGGCAGGATGTTCAATCCCACCCAGGAAGACGTACGGCGCTTCTTCTGCGCCGTCCACGCCAAGCACCGCGCCGGCCAGCCCATGGAGGCGCTCGAGATCATCGCCGCGGAGTGGATTGCGCAGCACCCCGAATACCACGCCGACCTGGCCGACGCCGACGCCGCCGTCGCCCGCGTCTACGACGGCAAGGACGGCCGCGAGAACCCCTTCCTGCACCTGTCGATGCACCTGTCGATCAGCGAGCAGTGCTCCATCGACCAGCCGCGCGGCATCCGCCAGGCGGTGGAACTGCTGGCCGCGCGCCGCGGCTCGCTGCTGGAGGCGCACCACGAGGCCATGGAGTGCCTCGGCCGCATGATGTGGGAAAGCCAGCGCGCCGGACGTCCACCCGACGGCCATGCCTACGTCGACTGCGTGCAGCGCAAGGCGACGCGCGACTGAGCGCGGCTGCCGGATCTCCCCTCTTTCCCCTCTTCCCTCCCTCGCCAAGAACGAGACATGCACAGCAAACGCCAATTCCTAGCCCATTCCGCCGCGCTGGCCGCCGGCAGCCTGCTGCCCGGCCTGGCCGGGGCCCAGGGCACCTTTCCGTCGCGCCCGATCCGCATCGTGGTGCCCAATGCCGCCGGCGGCGGCGCCGACCTGACGGCCCGTGCCGTGGGCCAGGCCATCGCCGGCCCGCTCGGTCAGGCGGTGGTGATCGACAACAAGCCCAGCGCCGGCGGCATCGTGGCGGGCGAGACCGTCTCGCGCGCCGAGCCGGACGGCCACACCCTGCTGCTGATCTCCAGCGGCTCGGCCGTGAGCGCGGCACTGTTCAAGACCATGCCCTTCGACACGCTGAAGGACTTCGCGCCCATCTCGCTGCTGGCCACCTTCGACCTGGTGATCGCGGTGGCCGGCAACAGCCGCTTCAAGAGCCTGCCCGAGATGGTCAGTTGGGCCAAGGCCAATCCCGGCAAGCTCAACATCGGTACGCCGCAGATCGGCACCACGCAGAACCTGGCGGCCGAGATGTTCAAGCTCACGGCTGGCATCGACGCGCAGGTGGTGCCCTTCAACGGCACCCCGCCGGTGGTGACGGCTGTGCGCGGCGGCGAGATCGACGCCATGGTCGACATCCTGGGCCCGCTGGTGACGCAGATCTCGGGCAAGACGCTGCGTGCGCTGGCCGTGCTCGGCAAGGACCGCGCGCCCCAGCTGCCCGACGTACCCGCCGCCCGCGAGACCGGCCCGGCCTTCGCCCAGATGAACCTGAGCTCCTGGAATGGCCTGGCCGCGCCCGCAAAGACGCCGCCCGCCGTGGTGGACCGCCTCAGCAAGGAGATCCAGGCGGCCCTGGCCAAGCCCGAGTTGGTCCAGCGCCTGCGCGACCTGAACCTCACGGCGCGCAGCAGCACGCCGCAGCAGGCACGCGACTTCCTGGCGGCCGACATCCAGCGCTGGAGCGACGTGATCGCCAAGGCAAAAATCCAGAAACTTTGATCCCCCCATGCCGCTTCGCGGCTCCCCCCTCTCTACAGCCTTCGGCTTGGAGGGGGCGCACCCAGAGGCCTGGCGGAGCCAGTTCCTCGGGTGCCCTGGCATGGCCTGCTCCGCGGCCGCTCGATCAGGGCAGAGGCATGCCGTCCCTTGCCAATAAGAGGAGCCGTCGCCCGCGTGGCGAGTGCGGGAATGGGCGGCCGCGCTGGCGCATCGGCGACAGGCTGACCTAACATCCGTTGCTTTTCGGACAGCCGTCAACCGATTGCGCTGCCGTTCGGTTGAGTTCTTCGTGCCGATGACACTCCTGCCCCACCTTTCGTCCCGCCTCGGTGCGCGCGTGCGCCCGGTGGCCCTCGGTCTTGCCGCCCTGCTGGCGACCGCTTCGGCCCTGGCGCAGAGCCCGGTGGCCGTCGCCGCCAACGCGCCCTCGCCCGCCTACCTGGCGGCCCATGCGCGCTGGAAGGCCTCTCTGGAGGCCTTCGAGAAGGCGGACAAGGCGGCCCTGCCGGCCGAAGGCGGCGTGCTCTTCGTCGGCAGTTCCACGGTGCGGATGTGGACCAACCTGGCCCAGGACTTCCGCAATTGGCCGGTGGTCATCAACCGCGGTTTCGGCGGCTCGACCATGGCCGACTGCAGCCTCTTCGTGCGCGACCTGGTGGTGCGCTACAAGCCCAGCCATGTGCTGGTCTACGCCGGCGACAACGACCTGGCCGAAGGCCGCACGCCCTTCCAGGTGCTGGAAGACTTCGCCCTCTTCGTCAACACCGTGCAGAACGAGCTGCCGGACACGCGCATCAGCTACATCTCGATCAAGCCCAGCCCGTCGCGGGCCCACCTGCTGCCGAAGATCCGCGAGACCAACGACATCATCGCGGCCTACCTGCGCACCCAGGCCAAGTCGGACTTCATCGACATCTTCAACCCCATGCTGGGCGCCGACGGGCAGCCGCGGCCCGAACTCTTCCTGCCGGACCGGCTGCACATGACCGAGGCGGGTTATCGCGTCTGGCATTCGGTGATCGCCAGCCAGGTGCAGCCGACGGCCGGGGCGCAGGCGGCGACGCCCGTGCAACCCCCGCCTGCGGTGGGCGCCTCCAGCGCGGCGGCCGCACCCTCGGTGCCGGCGATGGCGCCGACGGGTGCAATGACGACGGCCAGCCGGCCGCACTGACCGGCGACACCCGGCCGGCCCTGCGTGGGTCCGGCGGCGACATGGCCGCGGGCGGTACCCCAGCCGCCCGGCTTCAGGTCAGGCCGGCAGATCCGGCGGGCGCAACGGCCTTCGCCGACCCCAGGTCCTCGGGCGGCTGAACCGTCTCTTCGGGCGGCGCGGCATCCGCGTTCTGGGTATAGCGCGCCACGGCCCACATCCACGCCAGCACCACGGCCAGCAGCAGCGTGTCGCCCCACCAGGGCCGCGAGGTCTGGCTGTCGCCGAAGATGGCCAGCACGGTCAGCACCGCCACCAGATGGGCGCAGAAGGCCGGCAGGGAGGCTCGGCCCATCGTCTCCAGCCAACGCACACGCGGCAGCCAGCGGGCCCAGGTCGGACCGAAGCGGATGGCCACGATGCCCAGCGCGATCAGGTTGAGCAGGCGCAGCGGCCCCAGCTGCCACTTGTCCACCCACAGATTGCGGGCGATGTCCGCGCCGAAGGGCGCCTGGCCATGCTCGCCGAAGTGCCGCCAGTACAGCCCCACCAGCGCCACCGCCACCGCCGGCAGAACCACCGCCCAGTGCAACCGCAGGGGCCGGGCATGCGGCGCGCTGCGCGTGAAGCCCAGCCACAGTCCACCGAACCACAGGAACTGCCAGGCATAGGCATTGAAGGCGCCCATCTCGTTGAAAGGCACCGGCAGGCCCGTCAGCGCGAAGGTCCAGCCGTACAGCCATTCGCTCATCCCGTACTGCGCGCCGATCCACAGCAAGGCGCTGGCCACCATGACCGCCGGCCAGCCCCAGCGCTGATGGCGCAGTGCGAAAGCCAGCACCCAGGGGCTCAGCAGCATGAAGAAGATGTACATCGGCAGGATGTCCAGCAGCGCCGGCTCGTAGACCAGCAGCAGGCCGAAGACGAAGCCTTCACCGGGCTGCGCGAGGTACCAGGACACGAGATTGGTCACCGCCGGCTGCATGCGCCGCACGCCCAGCGCCGTGATCACGGTGAACAGGAAAAGCAGCAGCGCCGCATGCGCCAGGTAGATCTTGAGCACCCGCCGCCAGAAGGCGCTGCGCATCGACTCCACGCCATCGCGCCGTGCATAGCGGCTGTAGACCAGCCCCGCCATGAAGGCCGACAGCAACACGAAGCCCTCGGCCGCGGACACCCAGCCGAAGGGCTGGCCGAGCGGGTCGGTGAAGTGGGTGGGCAGGTGGGTGACGGTCATCAGCACGAGCATCAGCCCGCGCAAGGCGTCGATTTCCCAATGGCGTTTCATGAGGCGGGTGGCGGCGGTCGGGCCTGAAGCGAAACGGCTTACTGCCACCCACGCGCACGGCCTGCGGACGAGGGCGCGATTGTAGGAGGCGGCCGGTTCTGCGGCGGGTATGCCGCGGACATCCGCTAACCTGCCGGGTGCTTTCCGAGTCAGAGGGACAAGAAATGAGACTTGCACGACGCCTTCCGTCCGTCGCCGCCCTGTTTGCGGCCGGCTTGACGGCCCTGGGCGCCCAGGCCCTGCAGATCGCCAACCTGTCGCCCCAGGGCGAGGTGGCCCGCGTGCGGCAGGTGGTGGCCAGCTTCGACCAGCCGGCCGTACGCTTCGGCGACGCCCAGGCCCCCGCGCCGCTCACCGTGAGCTGCGACAACGCCCAGGCCGGCCGCGGCAGCGGCCGCTGGACCAGCGACCGCCGCTGGGTCTGGACCTTCGAAGACGACCTGCCCGCCGGCGTGCGCTGCACCGCCACCCGTGTCGCCAGCTTCAAGTCGCCCGCAGGGGATGCGCTGTCCGGTCCGCAGAGCTATGCCTTCAGCACCGGCGGCCCGGCGGTGCGCAACCACTGGCCCAGCTACGGCAAGATCGACGAGGAGCAGCTCTTCCTGCTCCAGCTCACCGGCCCCGCCACGCCCGAGAGCCTTCAGTCCAACCTCTGGTGCGCCGCTGATGGAATGGGCGAGCGCATTCCGGTCAAGCTGGTCGAGGGCGAGCAGCGCGCGGTGCTGATCAAGGCACGCGGCGTCGAAAGCCTCGCGAAGAAGGAGCCCCTGCGCTTCGTCGCCCTGCAATGCAACCGAACGCTCACGCCCGGCAGCCGGGTGCAGCTGGTGTACGGCAAGGGGGTGGCGACGCCTTCGGGCGTCGCCAACTCGGTGGAGAAGCGCCTGTCCTTCGAGGTGCGCGAGCCCTTCGCTGTCAGCTTCAGCTGCGAGCGTGAGAACGCGCAGGCCGCCTGCCTGCCGCTGCGCCCAATGACGCTGAGCTTCAACGCGCCGGTCACCCGCAAGCTGGCCGGCCAGATCGAGGCCAAGGGCGGCGGCAAGACCATCAAGCCGGTGCTGGAGGACAACGGCGGCGGCGACGACGCGGTGGTCGATTCGGTCACCCTGCCCGCGCCCTTCCCCGAGCGCACCGACTTCACCATCTCGCTGCCCCGCGGCTTCCAGGACGCCTCCGGCCGCACGCTGGGCCAGGAGGACGGCTTTCCGATGAAGACCGCCACCGGCGCCATGCCGCCACTGGCCAAGTTCGCCGCCTCGCCCTTCGGCGTGGTCGAGCGCCTGGCCGAGCCGAACGGCGTGGCGCTGATGCCGGTGACCGTGCGCCGCGTGGAGCCTGCCCTGCGTGTGGAGGCGCTGACGCCCGGCAAGGTGAGCGACCTCAATCCGAAGACCGACGCCGAGATCATCGCCTGGTACCGCAAGGTGCAGCGCTACGACCAGACCACGGTGGCGCGCGACGAGGCCCGCCGCGACAGCCGCGCACCGCTGCCGCCGGTGGTGGACCGCGACAACGCCAAGCGCGTGGAGACGCGCGCCGTCTCGCTGCTGACCAGCCAGGCCGGCGCACGCCAGCTGGACATGCCCAAGTCCGATGCCGCCGACGACCGGCCCTTCGAGGTGGTGGGCATTCCGCTCACGCCCGGTTTCCATGTGCTGGAGATCGCCTCCCGCAAGCTGGGCGAGGCCCTGCTGAACGAGGAGTACGGCGCCAACCGCACGATGTACGTGCGCACGACGGCGCTCGCCACCAATCTGGCGGTGCACTTCAAGCTGGGCCGCGAGAACAGCCTGGCCTGGGTCACCACGCTCGACAAGGGCAAGCCGGTGGCCAATGCGCAGGTGCGCGTGTCGGACTGCCTCGGCAGGGAAATCGCCACGGCCCGCACCGATGCCAACGGCCTGGCCCGTCTGGCCGACGTGCCCTCCGAGCCGACGAGCTGTTCGGGCGAGGACGACTACTACAGCGAGGCCGCCTGGTTCGTCAGCGCCCGCGCCAAGGACGACAAGGGCGTGGAAGACCTGGCCTTCGTCTGGAGCAACTGGCAGCGCGGCATCGAGCCCTGGCGCTTCAACGTGCCCACCAGCATGGACGCGCAGCCCGACGTGGTGGCGCATACCGTGCTCGACCGGCCGCTGCTGCGCGCCGGCGAGACGGTGTCGATGAAGCACCTGATCCGCACCCAGACGGCGCAGGGCTTCGGCCTGCCGACGGACCGGCCGGGCCGACTGGTCATCACGCATGTGGGCAGCGGGCAGGAATTCACCCAGCCGATCAACTGGCGCTCCACCGGCACCGGCGGCCTGAGCGCGGAGAACACCTTCCAGGTGCCGCCGGCGGCCAAACTGGGCGTCTACCAGATCGAGCTGCGGAGTGGATCAGCGCCGCAGCGCGGCGAGGCCGAGGAAGACGGCGATCGCAGTGGCCGCAGCTATTCGACCGGCCAGTTCCGCGTCGAGGAATTCCGCCTGCCGGTGCTGGAAGGCCGCGTGGCGCCCGCCGACAACAAGCCGCTGGTGGCCGTTACCAGCCTGCCGGTGGCGGTGCAGGTGAACTACGTCTCGGGCGGTCCGGCCACCAACCTGCCGGTGCGCGTGTCGGCCATGGTGCGCGGCATGGTGCCGAACTACCCGGACTTCGACGGCTTCAGCTTCTCGCCGCCGCGCAAGGCCGAGGAGCGCTCATCCAACAGTGATGAAGAACAGCCCGAATCCACGCAGGACACCCGCGTCGTCGCCGACAAGCTGCCGCTGACGCTGGACCGCAGCGGCGCCGGCCGCGTCAACGTCGACAAGCTGCCCGCCACGGCCGACACCGGCCCGCGCGAGCTGCTGCTCGAAGCCAGCTATGCCGACCCCAACGGCGAGGTGCAGACGCTGCGCAGCACGCGCACGCTGTGGCCGGCGGCGGTGGTCGCCGGCATCAAGACCGAGGGCTGGGTGTCCACCGACCGCCAGCTGCGCTTCCAGGCCCTGGCGCTGGACCTGGCCGGCAAGCCGCAGCCCAACGCCAAGATCAAGGTCGAGGCCGTGGCCCGCATCACCACCACCAGCCGCAAGCGCATGGTGGGCGGCTTCTACACCTACGACAACAAGACGGAGGTGAAGCCGCTGGGCACCGTCTGCAGCGGCCAGAGCGACAGCCGCGGCCTGCTGCTGTGCGAGGCGCAGATCAAGGAGGCCGGCGAGGTCGAGCTGGTCGCCACGGCCACCGACGGCGAAGGCCGCGCGAGCCGCGCCGCTGGTTCGGTGTGGGTGACCAAGCAGGGCGAGCTGTGGTTCGGCGGCGAGGACAACGACCGCATCGACGTGCTGCCCGAGAAGAAGAACTACCAGCCCGGCGAGGTCGCCAACTTCCAGGTGCGCAGCCCCTTCCGCTTTGCCACCGCGCTGGTGTCGGTGGAGCGCGAGGGCGTGCTCGACACCCAGGTGGTGCAGCTCAACGGCCAGGACCCGACGGTCAACCTCACCATCAAGCCCGAATGGGGCCCGAACGTGTACGTGAGCGTGCTGGCCCTGCGCGGCCGGCTGCGCGAGGTGCCGTGGTATTCCTTCTTCAGCTGGGGCTGGAAGGCGCCGCGTGAATGGTGGACGGCCTTCTGGGTCGAGGGCCGCGAGTATGTGGCGCCGACGGCGATGGTGGACCTGTCCAAGCCGGCCTATCGCCTCGGCGTGGCCGAGATCCGCGTCGGCACCGAGGCGCACCGCCTGGATGTGAAGGTGGCCACCGACCAGCCCAAGTACACCGTGCGGGGCAAGGCGCAGGTGACCATCACCGCCCGCCTGCCGGGCGGCAAGCCGGCGGCGGGCGCCGAGGTGGCGCTGGCCGCCGTCGACCAGGCGCTGCTGGAACTGATGCCCAACGACAGCTGGAAGCTGCTGGAGGCGATGCTGCAGCGGCGCAGTTGGGGCGTGTCGACCTCGACGGCGCAGATGGAGATCGTCGGCCGCCGGCACTACGGCAAGAAGGCCGTGCCCGCGGGCGGCGGCGGCGGCAAGGCCGCCACGCGCGAGCTGCTGGACACGCTGCTGCTGTGGAACCCGCGCGTGGTGCTCGACGCCAACGGCCAGGCCACGGTGACGGTGCCGCTCAACGACGCGCTGACCACCTTCCGCATCGTCGCCGTGGCCGACTCGGGCACGAATCTGTTCGGCACCGGCGAGGCCACCATCCAGAGCACGCAGGACCTGCAGATCATCAGCGGCCTGCCGCCCCTGGTGCGCGAGGACGACCAGTTCCGCGCGCAGTTCACGCTGCGCAACACGACGGCCAAACCGATGAAGGTGGAGGTGGCGCCGCGCGCCACGCTGCTGACGCTGGAGCCGCGCACGGTGGACATCCCCGCCGGCGAATCGCGCGAGCTGGCCTGGGACGTGACCGCCCCCGCCCAACTGGGCCAGACGCGGGCCGAGGCCATCCTGTGGGAGATCGAGGCCAAGGACGTCTCGGGCAACGCGCGCGACGCGCTCAAGGCCAGCCAGCGCATCCTGCCGGCCGTGCCGGTGACGGTGCAGCAGGCCACGCTGGCGCAGGTCGATGGCATGTTCACGCTCGACGTGCAGGCGCCCGCCGGCGCCCTGCCCGGCCGCGGCGGCATCCAGCTGGCGCTGCAGCCGCGGCTGGCCGAGGGCCTGCCCGGCGTGCGCGACTGGTTCGCCCGCTATCCCTTCGCCTGCCTGGAGCAGAAGACCAGCAAGTCCATCGGCCTGCGCGACGGCAAGCTGTGGCAGTCGGTCGCGGCGCAGATCCCCGGCTATCTGGACGGCGACGGCCTGGCCAGCTACTTCCCGCCACAGGGCGGCGACGCCAATCGGGGCAGCGACATCCTGACCAGCTACCTGCTGGCCGCGACGAACGAGGCCGCAGGCATCGACCCTGCCTTCGCCCTGCCCGACGCCGTGCGCACGCCGATGGAGAACGGCCTGATCGCCTTCGTCGAAGGCCGCATCCAGCGCGACTTCTGGAGTCCGCGCAAGGACCTGGACGTGCGCAAGCTGGCCGCGCTGGAAGCCCTGTCGCGCTACGGCCGCGCCACCGGCGCCATGACCGGCAGCCTGACCATCGCGCCCAACCAGTGGCCCACCAGCGCCGTGATCGACTGGATCAACGTGCTGCGTCGCGTGAAGGACGTGCCCCAGCGCGAGCAGCGCCTGCGCGAAGCCGACCAGGTGCTGCGCGCGCGCCTCTCGTATCAAGGCACCAAGCTGATCTTCAGCACCGAGCAGGAAGACTACTGGTGGTGGCTGATGGCGGGCGGCGACGTCAACACCGCGCGTCTGCTGCTCACGGTGATGGACGACCCGGCCTGGAAGGACGACCTGGGCCGCATCGCCGCCGGCTTCATCGGCCGCCAGCAGCGCGGCGCCTGGAACACCACCACGGCCAACCTGTGGGGCAGCCTGGCGCTGGAGAAGTTCAGCCGCGCCTTCGAGAGCGCGCCCGTGACCGGCATCACCGGCGCCACGCTGGGCGACGCCAAGGCGCAGGTGGATTGGGCCCGCGTCGAGCGCGTCAAGGCCAGCGACCCGACCGGCGCGCCGCACCAGGGCAGCGCCATCGGCGCCCCGGCCGCCGCCGGCATGCTGCGCAACAACACCATGAGCCTGCCCTGGCCGGCAGGCGAAGGCCGCGGCACGCTGCTGGTCACGCAGCAGGGCAGCGGCCGGCCATGGCTCACGGTGCAGTCGATGGCCGCCGTGCCGCTGACGGCGCCGGTGGCCGCGGGCTACAGCATCAAGAAGACCATCACGCCGGTCGAGCAGGCCAACGCCGGCCGCTACAGCCGCGGCGACGTGCTGCGCGTGGCGCTGGAGGTGAACGCCAGCACCGACATGACCTGGGTGGTGATCAGCGACCCGATCCCCGGCGGCGCCACCATCCTGGGCAGCGGGCTGGGCCGCGATTCGCAGATCGCGACGCAGGGCGAGAAGTCGGCCTCCGGCCGCGCCGCGCCGGCCTTCGAGGAGCGCAGCTTCGAGGCCTTCCGCAGCTACTACGAGTACCTGCCCAAGGGCGTGGTGAAGATGGAATACACCGTGCGCCTGAACAACGCCGGCGACTTCGCCCTGCCGCCCAGCCGGGTCGAGGCCATGTACGCGCCCGAGATGTACGGCATGGTGCCGAACGCGCGGATGAAGGTGGAGGTGAAGCCATGAGCGCCCGCCCGGCCGCTCCGAAGGGCGCTCACACCGAAGGCGAAGCCGGAGGTTCCTCCGTGCTCACCCGCCCGGCCGCTCCGAAGGGCGCTCGCGCTGCAGCGCGCCAGCGCGGAGGCTTTTGAATGACCATCGAGCTGGAACGCGAGCAGCGCCAGGAGGCCGTGGCCTCCATCGAGCGCTACTTCGCCGAGAACATGGAAGAGCGCATCGGCAACATCGCGGCCGGCGCCCTGCTCAACTTCTTCCTGGAGGAGATCGGCCCGCTGGTCTACAACCAGGCGGTGGCCGAGGTGCAGGAGCGCCTGGGTCGCCGCGTGGCCGAGATCGACCTGGAGGTGCACGAGGACCCCTTCACCTACTGGCAGAAGCAGGGCAAGGCCAAGCGCAAGTAGGCGAGGAACAAGGGAAAACGGGCGCGCTGGGATAATCCGCGCCCACCATGTCGCTCCTGCCCCACCAGCTCGAACTGCTCTCCCCTGCCCGCGACGCCGACATCGGCATCGAGGCCATCAACCACGGCGCTGATGCCGTCTACATCGGCGGCCCGGCCTTCGGCGCACGGGCCGGCGCGGGCAACGACATGCAGGGGCTGGAGCGGCTGATCCGCCATGCGCACCGCTTCGGCAGCCGCATCTTCATCACGCTCAACACCATCCTGCGCGACGACGAGTTGGAGGCCGCGCGCCGCATGGCCTGGCAGGTGTACGAGGCCGGCGCCGATGCGCTGATCATCCAGGACATGGGCCTGCTGGAGCTGGACCTGCCGCCCATCCAGCTGCACGCCAGCACGCAGACCGACATCCGCACGCCCGAGAAGGCGCGCTTTCTGCAGGACGCCGGCCTGTCGCAGATCGTGCTGGCGCGCGAGCTGACGGTGCAGCAGATCGCCGCCGTGCGCGCCGCCACCGACCCCAGCCGCTGCACCATCGAGTTCTTCATCCACGGTGCGCTGTGCGTGGCCTACAGCGGCCAGTGCTACATCAGCCATGCCCACACCGGCCGCAGCGCCAACCGCGGCGACTGCTCGCAGGCCTGCCGCCTGCCCTACCAGGTGATCGACGACGCGGGCCGCTTCGTGGCCCACGACAAGCACGTGCTGTCGATGAAGGACAACAACCAGTCCGACAACCTGCGCGTGCTGATCGACGCGGGCGTGCGCAGCTTCAAGATCGAAGGCCGCTACAAGGACATGGCCTACGTCAAGAACATCACGGCCCACTACCGCCGGCTGCTGGACGAGATCGTCGAGGAACGCGAAGGCGGCGCCGCGCCGCTGGCCCGCGCGTCGAGCGGCACGACGCGCTTCTTCTTCACGCCCGACCCCGAACAGAACTTCAACCGCGAGTTCACCGACTATTTCGTCAACGGCCGCCAGCAGGACATCGGCGCCTTCGACACGCCCAAGAACCCCGGCCGTGCCATCGGCTGGGTGACACAGACCGGCCCCAATTGGTTCGAGCTGGAGACCGCCGACCACGCCGCCGTGCTGCACAACGGCGACGGCCTGTGCTACTACGACCTGCAGCGCGAGCTGGTGGGCGTGGCCATCAATCGCGCCGAGGCGGTGGGCAAGCCGGGCGCGGGCAAGTGGCGCGTGTTCCCCAAGGACCCGATGGAGGGTTTCAAGGACCTGCGCCGCGGCACCGAACTCAACCGCAACCGCGACATGGACTGGGTGCGCATGCTCGACAAGAAGTCGAGCGAGCGCCGCATCGGCCTGTGGGCCCACCTGGCGGAGACGCCCAAGGGCTTTGCGCTCACGCTGACCGACGAGGACGGCTTCGTCGGCGCGGCCGACATCGCGCTGCCGCATGAGGCGGCCAGCGATGCCGCCAAGGCCGAGGCCAGCCTGCGCGAGCAGCTGGGCCGCTTCGGCAACACCGTGTTCGAGTTGATCGACCTGCAGCTGGCGCTGTCGCAGCCGTGGTTCGTGCCGGCCTCGCAGCTCAATGCCCTGCGGCGCGAGGCCGTGGAGGCGCTGGAGTCGGCGCGCGCCGCGGGCTTCCAGCGCCTGCCGCGCGCGCAGCCGGTGGAGCCGCCCGTGTCCTACCCCGAGGATTCGCTGAGCTACCTGGCCAACGTCTTCAACCAGAAGGCCCACGACTTCTACGCCCGCCACGGCGTCAAGGTGATCGATGCGGCCTACGAGAGCCAGGAAGAGGAAGGCGAGGTGAGCCTGATGATCACCAAGCACTGCGTGCGCTTCTCGCTGAGCCTGTGCCCCAAGCAGGCCAAGGGCGTGATCGGCGTCAAGGGCACCATCAAGGCCGAGCCGCTGCACCTGGTCAACGGCAAGGAGAAGCTCACGCTGCGCTTCGACTGCAAGCCCTGCGAGATGCACGTGGTGGGCCGCATGAAGCGCTCCGTGCTGAAGCAGCAGCGCAAGGAGATGGAGGCGGTGCCGATGCAGTTCTACCGCACGCGGCCGATGCCCGGCGTCGGGCACTGAACCACGACGTCCGCACCGGCCGGTCCTGAGGGAAGCCGGGCCGCGGCGCAGAGCGGGCTCAGAGCCGCTTCACCGGCAGACCGGCCGGGGGCCGCAGCGGCGGCTTCACGCGTCGCGAGGGCAGCGGGAGGTCGGCAGGCAGGGCGTCAATCTCCGCGTCGCTCAAGTGCGGCAGTGCGCGCGGCGCCTGCGCACCATCGACCACGGCCGGCCCGGGACTGGCCGGCCCGAGCGGCGGCGCCACGCCGGGGCCGGCAGTTGGCGGCCATGCGGGTGCGGCGGGCACCGGTGCGGGCGCGGGGGGCATTGGCGGGGCGGGCATCCAGCCGTAGGCGGCCAGGGCGCCGCGCAGCACCTCACGCAGCTCGGCCGCATGGTGCGCATCGCGCTCCGCCTGTTCGCGCGCATGGAACTCCAGTTCGACCTGAAGGGCCTGCTGCACGCTCTGCGGCAGGCGTTGCTGTTCCTGGCGCAGGGCGGCGATCTGCGCGGCGAGGCGCTCTTCCACCATGCGTGCGGCACCCGCCTGCAGCTTGCGCCAGAAGACGGCCAGGGCGAACGCCGCCCCCAGCGCGCCGCCTGCACCGGTCAGCAGCAAGCCCAGCGCGATGATGGCGCCTTCGTCGAGGTTCATGGCCGGCCTCCCCGTGACGTCTCCTGTTCGTCGGCGGCCTCCCACTGGCGCAGCAGGTCCAGCGGCACCCAGTCGGCCACCTCGCTGAAGCGCCGCCCGACCATGCGCTCCGCCTGCCGCAGCAGCGCCGAGACGGGGCTGCTGGGTTCATGCAGCTCGAACCAGTCGCGCACCTGGCGGATGGCGGCGAGCGCATCGTCGCGCGTGACCGGTCGCAGGCCCGCGGCCAGCGGCGGTCGGCGCAGGTCCACCACGGCGGGCGTCGAGGTCGCCGCCGGCGAAGGCGGCACGGCGGTCACGGCTTCGAGTTCATCGGCCGCGGGAACGAAGAGCGCCAGCATGCGCTGCAGGGGCAGGAGGTCGGGCGCCTGCTCGCCCAGATGGCTGCGGCACCAGGCCGCGATGGTCTGTACATGGCGGCAGGCGGCGGCCAGCTGGTGCACCGGCACGTCAGGATCCCCCACGGCCGCCCGGCGCAGGGCGGTCAGTTGTCGGCGCACCGACTCCGGCGACCGTGCATCCTCGGGCCGCGGCACCGCCAGGGCCCGCTCCACATCGCGCACGGTCAGGCGCACGCCGGCCCCGGTGTCGAGCGCGATCTCGCGCACGTCGCCCACCAGGCCCTCCGGATCGGCCAGTGCCGCCAGCGCATTGGCGCGAACCGCCGGCTCGGCCTCGCCGTCGATGACCGGCTGCGGATGGATCGTGTCGGGCCAGGCACGCAGTGACTGCACCAGCATGTCCAGGCCCTGCAGCAGCCCCGCCGCCTGGCCCAGGCGGGTGCGCGCGCGGGTGAGGCAGATGATCAGGTGCAGGTCCTTGGTGCGCAGCAGCAGCCGGCGGCAATCGCGCTCGACCTCGGCCCAGTTGGGGCCTTCGGGCGTGTCGACGAAGCTGCCGTATTGCGCCTCGCCCCGCGGCTGCAGGCGCGTCCAGAGCATCGCGTACTCCGGGTCGTACTCCAGATTGGGACCGCAGGGTTCGATGTCGCTGACGGGCAGCAACCAGTCGGCCGAGGCGCCGAGGACATGGCGAGCCCCGGCCAGCGGCGCGGAGTGGGGGACGGCGAGGGTCATGGGAAGGAAACGGAAGAACGTAGAAATGAGGCGGCGTCGGTCAGGCCGGGAGGTAGCGTTCGGGCTCGAAGATCATTCCCACGGCGTGGTCCTTCTCGGGCCCGGCACGGGATGCCACGCGCGGCCGGCCCCGCGGCGGGGATGCGTCATGGTCGGGACCCGCCGCGCCGGTGGACGGCGCGGGCATGCCGGCAAGGCCCAGCCAGGTCGTCCAGCCCAGGCGCTCGCCTTCTTCCAGCCGGGCGGGTGGGGCGCTGTCACGCAGGACGCGCAGCTCGACCTCCCAGGCGAACTCGAAGCCGACGAAGCCGCGCACCCACTCGATCAGCACCGGCAGGTCGGCCCCTCCCGGCGTGAAGCGCAGGTACTGCTGCAACGACAGGGGGCCGATCACCAGCCGGAACTTGTTCTGGCGGTCGGGCACTTTCTCGCCAGCGATGGCGCCCTGGCCCAGCAGTGCGGCCTCGTTGGCCTGGCCAAGCCGACTGCAGTCCGGCTTCTCGATGTCGATCCAGTGCATCACGAACTCCTGGAGCTCGACATGCACCTTGAAGAAATGGGCCAGGGTCGCCGCCAGCCCCGCCGGGTGGCGGGTGCCGCCGGCCAGGTGCGGGGCCGCCGAGAGCCGCGCATGCACAGGCAACGGTCCGTGCTGGATCTCCCCCAGTTCATGCCCGGTGAGCCACGCCACGTACCGGCTGAAGCGCTCGTCGTCCGGCCGGTCGAGCCCGGCCGCCGACTGCCCTTCGGCCCAGGCGCGGTAGACCAGGCTCAGGTAACGGTGGTGGAACAGATCGAGGAAGTCCGCCAGCGTCGGGTCGCCGAGGTTCTCCCAGCGCTCGCGCACGATCTCGGTGTAGTGCAGGGGCAGCGGACCGTTGGGCCCCAGCAGGCCCAGGCCGAAGACACGCACGGCGGGCAGCGCCGGGTTGTTGCCCCGTCGCGGATGGGCGCTCGCATAGGGCGCCGCCGTGGCACGTGCCGGCAGCACGGCTTCGGCGATCTCGCGCGGCGCAAAGGCCAGCGAGGCGCGCTGGCCCAACCGCACCGGCTCCTGCTGTGGCCGTTGCGCATGGCCGATGCGGGGCAGCGCCGGATGCAGGGCCCCCAGGCGCCGAAGCAGCGGCAGGAAACCGAACTTCCAGGGCTGGCGGCTCAGGGCCTCCAGCAAGGCATGGGCACGGGCCGCGGCGGGTTGCTGTCCCATGCCGGTTGCCGGCTCCTGGTCGGTCGCTTCAGCCATGTGCCTAGACGATGCCGCGGCCGCCCATGCGCACCGGCCACTGTGCCACCAGGCCGCGCTGCATCGACTCCAGACGGGTCTGCGTGAAGACGTTGATGCTGACGTGCCGCGCCAGGTACTGCTCCAGCACCAGCCCGAACAGGTAGGGGCTGGCGCCCGAGAAGCCCTGCTCGTCCACGGTCAGGGTGCACTGCACGCCACGCCCGTACACCAGCGGACCGCTGCCGGGCAGGCGGCGGGTCACCGGCTCGATGCGCGAGCCCACCAGGCTGTCGATCTGGCGCAGCTGCGACTCGTCCGCGCCGTTCACGAACAGCCGCAGCAGGTCCCGCAGGCCCTGCGCCCCCGGACGATGGCCGATGTCCGCCAGCGGCAGATGGTTGAAGTTGAGCTGCCGCACCAGCCGCCACGCGAGCTCACGCTCCGCGAACGGCGGCTTGGGCAGGCTCGGCGCACGGATCAGTCCCACCGCCTCCACCGGAATGGAATCAGCCACGCGCAGATCCGCGCGGCCGTTGCGTGGCATGAGTGCCGGCAGGTCGCGGTTGGTGAGCAGCGCCCGCAGCGACAGGTAGCGGATGGCCTCGGGATAGGGCGCCTCGTTCTGGTCGACGAGCGAGATGAACACTTCGGTGCCGACGTAAGGGGTGCGCGTGCCGTAGCGGCGCGCCGTGTCCGACGCGGTGCGCGCCTCGCGGCGGACGCTGAAGTAACGGCCGAGGTTGCCTTCGTCCTCGTTGAGGCTCTGGTAGAGCGGCCGGAACTCCACACCGGCCGTGGTGCGGGCCTGGTGGCCTTCGACGGACCGGATGGCGTAGACCTCGAAATCGAGCGGCCGCGAGCGATCGGGCACCACATGGAACTCGGGCTGGGCGGCATTCATCTCGAGCCGGTCGGTGCGGCGCTCGAAGAGGTTGGCCACCGGCGTGCAGAAGAGCGCGAACTGCCCCTTGTCCACCACAGCCGCCAGCGCGCCGGGCGGCCGGCTCAGCAGCACGACGATCTCCAGCTCGTTGTGCGCCACCTGCCTCACGCCCGGCCCGAGCCCCGCCAGCGAGAAGAAGTAGAAGCGCTCCGGACAGGCGAAATACTCGTGCAGCAGGTTGTGGCCGTGGAAGCTGCGCCATTCGAGCGGCAGCAGGCCCTGTCCGGGCTCCAGCCCATGTTGGACCAGGGCCTGGGACGTGACCGCATGGGGCCGCACCAGCAACTGGCCCGGCGCCCCGGTGAACGACGCCACGGCCGACGTGTGCAGCAGCTCGAACAGATGCGATGCGACCGACGGGTCGCCGCACAGGTACACCGGCAGGCTGTCGAAGCCTGCCAGGTCGTGGAAGCGCAGATCGCCCGCCGTCCTCAGGCGCAGTCGGAGCGCACCGGCCACCTGCACATGGGCCGGCAGGTGCCGCTCCAGGCCGGGCAGATCCGGTGGAGCGCCCGTGAGCCGGGCATCCACGATCTCGATCGGCCAGAGCGTGACATCCTGGCCGGACCGGAACTCGCAAGGCGTCTCCTCACCGGCCGGCACCTGTCCGTGAAAGGCCGTGTCCCGGGGCACCACGAAGCCACGCGCAAGATCGCCCTCCTGGTAGTTGGGGTGGAGCTGCGCGACCGCCATCGACGGCGTGGGCGCCAGATAGTTGGGGTAGAGCACCTCCAGCAGCCGCTGGGTGAAGCGCGGGAACTCGGCGTCCAGCTTGATCTGCATGCGCGCCGACATGAAGCAGAAGGCTTCGATCAGGCGCTCCACATAGGGATCGGCCACCTCGATGCCGAGCATGCCGAGCCGGCCTGCGATCCTGGGATGCGACGCCGCGAATTCGCGCGCCGTTTCCCGCATGTAGACCAGTTCCCGGTTGTAGTAATCGAGCAGTTGGGGATCCATGGTTCCTCACGCCACGCAGCAGGTGGCCGTCATGGGTGCCGGGTGTCCAGGGCGGGGGCCGCCGGCCGCACGGCGATCCGGCTGTTCTCGAGATCGAGCGAGCTGCGCACCGTCAGCTCCAGCGGAAAGGGCTTGCAATCGATCATGGCGTGGATCTCGAAGAGCAGCACGTTGTAGGCGTCCCGGGCCTCGTCGGTCAGCAGCGGCCGCACCTGCACGGTCTGCGGGATCAGGCGCGGTTCGTAGTCGGCGATCGCACGGCGGATGATCCGTTCGATGTCGGCCCAGCGCCGCTCGGACGCATAGCCTCCCGCCAATGCCGGCACACCGAAGTTGAGGGTGGACGACGCGGCGGCCTCATGGCGCCGGCGATCGATCAGGTCTTCGACATTGGTGGTATTGAGCAGGTAGCCGAGGTCGCGCTGCACGATGTCGCGCAACTGGGCGGGCGTGATGCCGTGCTCGGCGCCCGCGCCGGCAGCACGCCCGGGCGCGTCGTCGCGCAGCCGGTCGAAGAGCGTGGGCAGCAGCCGCCCATCGGCGCGCCAGGTGCGCTCGGCCGGCAACCGGGTGAGGCGGACACCCGGGTGCATGGCGCGCTCGCCGCGCTCGTGCGCACGGGTCTGCGGCGCGGCCATGGGCGGCTCCGCCCCGAGCCGCGGGGCCCGGAGCTCGCCGCGCGCTTGCGGCGCGGGCACGGCACCGGCCTGGGGTGCTTCGCCGGATGGGGGGCGCATGTCCTGCGCCGTCATGGCCGCTCGCCCTTGGGAGGGACCGCATCGCCGCCGCCGATGCCGTTCATCGCGCGGCCCAGTCGTACCGCACTGTCTGCGGCCAGGGCATGGTGCTCCCGGCGGGTCAGGTCGGGCAGCCCCGGGGACAGGCCCGCCACGAGCTCAGGCGCGAAGAGCCGCAGCACGTCCGGTTCACCCTCCACGGCCAGCAGGTCGCCCTCGCCCAGGGAGGGGAACTGGTCGATGAGCCTGTCCATGTCCTCCCGGGGTTGAAGGATGTCGCGCAGCAGGGCAAAGGACCGGGCTTCCTCGCACAGGGCCTCGAACGAGGGCGCCTGCCCCCGCGGGTCGGGCGACGTCTCCGGCCAATCCCAAGGCCTTGGGAGCCCGGTGGGGTCGCGCACCGCCCGCACGAACTCCTCGTGCAGTTGCTCGAGCAGCGGCACGCCCGGCTGCGCCGCCCGGGCCGAAGGCTGGGCCGCAGACGGCGGCGCAGACACGGCGCCCACTGGCCCGGGATCCAATCCGAGCAACGCCAGCCACGGGTCCTCAACCGCCGCCGACCGTACGGCGTCCAGACCCAGGACACTGAAGGGGTCCTCCGTGGCGCGTTCGGACTCGACGACCATCGGGCCAGCGACCGACGTCCCGGCGAGGTCCCGCAGGTCGAACTCGGGTTCTGCCTGGCGCCCGGCGGCGGGCCACGCCCGCGGTTCGCGCTCCTCCATCACGCCTGCGATGCCGGCGCCCTCGACCACCAGACGGACCAGGCCGATCTCGAGCTCGTCCCCCGCACGCAAGGCCACCGTCTCGCCCAGCGCCAGGCGCCGGCCGTTGAGGGTGAAAGCCAGGCCCGCCCCCCCATGGCTCAGTTGCCACTGCTGCGCCGCGGCCTGCCAGGCGAGCTGTCCATCGCCCTGCGACCCAAGGTCGGCCGCGTCTTCACCCAGACACTGCAGCACCCGTCCCACGGCCATGCCGGCCGGCTCCAGGACCAGGCGGGCATCGGCCGCCCTGCCATGGCTGTGCGTGAGCCGCAGCCGCAACGGTGGCGCCTCAACCATGCCGTCCATGCCGGCCCTCCCATAGCGATACAAGGTTCTCGGAGGCATTGACGAAGCGCCCGGCCACGTCCTGCTGCCAGAAGGCGCAGTGGCCGCGCACGCCCTGCAGGCGCCGAGGCCAGTCCGACCATGGCAGGTGCCGCACCCCATGCAGCGCGGCCGCGGGGTCGTGGAAGCCATGCGCTGGCGCGCGGACCGCCGGGGCATCCGCGGCCTTGCCTGCCGGGCCTCCGGAGCCACCGTCGCCCAACTCGCACCACAGCCGGTCGACGTGCTGCGCCAGTTGCCGCAGCTCGCAGTCGGCCCGCGCCTGGACATGCTGGGCCAGAAGCCGCGCCAGCCCAAACTGCCAGCTCCGGGGCTCATGAACGTGCCGCTCGTAATGGCGTTCGATCCAGACCCGGCGCGCCACCTGGTAGACCACGAGAGGATGCCGCCTGCCCACGCGGTCGGTCGACGGCAGGATCACGCCGAGCACGAACCGCCCCTGCGCAAACGGCACATGCCCCGGCGGCAGCACGAACGCGATGGGAATCGAGGTACGCAGGGCCCGGCCGGCATCCGGCTCGTGCTGCGAGGACGCTCGGCCGAGTGCGCCCCTCAGCCATGCCTCCCAACCTTCGGCCTCGCCGTGGCGCACACCGTGGCGCACGAAGTCGGCATGCGCCGGCAGGCGCCCCCAGATGGCCGGCGACGTCACCGGTCGGGCATTGAAGAGGTGCGCCAACATGTTCAGCCCATCGCTCCGGGGCAGTGGAACCCGCTGAACAGATCGCTGTTGAGCGGATTCGGCTGGCTGCCGGTGCCGAGATCGAGCACCGCCTTGCGACCATCGAGCACGAACTCCACGGCCACCCTGCCGGGTGTGGCGGTGTTGACGACCCGGCCCTTCTGCATCAGCCGCAGCAGCGCCCACGGCCCCTGGGCCATCAGGGTCGAGCCCGCGGCGGAGATCCTCGGCTGGGCCGTGATCTCCGCCGAGGCGCCCCCGCGCGGCCCCGGCCATTTCACCGGCAGCGGCTCGACCGGGCCATGCACGTAGCGCTGGCCCTGGCCATCGATGTCCAGCATCAGCGCCGTGATGCTCGGCTCGAGTTCGGCGACCCGCACGTCGACCTTCCAGGCCAGCCGCCGGCCGTCGCCCTCGCGGAAGTAGAGGTCGCGGATCTGCTGGGCCCGGTAGAAGGTGTCGAGCCGGGGCCCGCCCTGCTCCAGCAGCTTGAGCAGTTCGCCGACCAGCGTCGGGCCCGTGGAGGCCGGCGCGGGCGCCACGCCATTGGCCACGTTCTCGGCCCCGACGAGTGCATTGCCGGTCGACGGTGGCTTGTATCGCCAGGGGCGCACACCCGTGTCGACGAAGGCGGCCAGGTACTTGGTGAAGAAGGCGTCCGCGGCGCCGCCTGCAGCGAAGACGGCCGTCACGTCCTCGATGGAGGCATCCTGCCCGGATGCCAGGAAGGGATAGCGTCCCTCGATACCCCGGCGGCAGGGCTCGGTCACCTGCATCGCCATCAGGCCCATGATCCGGTCGAACTGCTGCTGAGCCTGCTTCCTGAGGATCTCGGTGGCCCCCTGGTTCACCTTGTCGGCACCGCTCTGCGCCAGGGCGCTCAGCACCTCGCGAAAGGGGGCCGGCAACTTGCCGGCCTCCAGTCTCATGCGTGCGCCGACGTCGTTGCTCGTCGGGGGCAGGCTGCCGGCCGTGATGGCGGTGTCTGCGACCACCAGGACGGTGTAGAACTCGTTGATGAGGCCCAGCACGCTGTCCAGCCCCTGCCGGCCCGCACCTGCCGGCGCGACGCCAGCCGACACATCGGCTTGGCCGGTGACCACCTCCCGCAGGGCGGCGAACCGGTCGTCGACCCCTTCGCGCTCCATGCGCTCCTCGGGACGGATGCCCAGGTTGCGGCCCAGTTCGCGCGTCTTGAGGTCGAGCTGCTCGGTGGCCCGGTCCAGCAGGCTCTTGTCCTGCTGCCGCTCGGCGTCGAGCACGCGAGACAGGGTTGTCTCGCGTGCCGCCGCGCGGGCCAGGCGGGCCAGCGGCGAGTCCGGCGACGACAGCTGCCGCAGCACGGCCAGGTCGAAGCCAAGACTGGTGCCACCTTCGCCCGCACCCACCACGCGGATGGAGTCGAGGAAGGCCGTCCAGCGCTCGGCATACTCGCTGAGGTATTGCCGGCGGACATCCTCGATGAGCACGGCGTTCTGCCTGATCCGCTCGGCCTCGGTGCCCATCGCCTTCGCTGTCGCAGCCGCGTCGGCACGGCCCATGACCCAGGCATCCTCCTGCAGTGCCCGATCCACGAACGCCCCCAGGCGCTTGTTGAACACGGTGTGGTAGCCCGCGTAGGTGAACAGTCCCGGCACGCCCCGGTCGAGCGGTTGCCCGTCGGCACGCGAGAAGACGGTGCCGACCTGCGGCCCAACCGCGCGGATCAGGCTGAACTCCTGGGGCGCCTCGGTGGTCATGGCCGACTTCGCACGCTCGTACACCCGCTGGGTCGACGTGTTGCCGTCGAGGAAGGCCTGGACGTCGCGGATGAGGACTTCCTTGGGAACAGCACCGGACTGCACGAGCCGGTCGCCGGAGAACAGCCGGTCCACGTGCCCCACCATCGCGGCACGCCCGCCGAAGAGGGCATCGCTGTCGCGCCGCTCCCAGTCCTTCATGACCCACTCGCGGACATCCCGCGCGCCGCCCTGCATGTAACGCTCCGGATCATGGAGGAGCTTGTAGGCACGCAGCGTGGCGTAGGCGGAGCGGGTGTCCCGCTCCCGGACGCTGCGGGAGAGTTCATCCTCCATGCGGGCGATCACCACGGGAAGCAGCAGGTCGTCCTGGAGGCCCGCGTAGAGCTGGCGCGCCGCCGCCACGATCGGTGGTGCGCTGTAGAGGCCGAACTGGAAGGAGAGTGGCGGATGGTCGAGATCCAGTCCCGCATAGGCCGGCAGCGCGTGGGCGGCGTCCAGTACCGCGGGCACCTGGGCCGGGTCCACCGTCCGCCCCGCGGTCAGGCCCTGGGCGGCCAGGGCCTGCACCCGCTGCGCCATGATGCTCAGGTACTGGCCGTTGTTCCGGAAGCTCAGCGCCATGCTGGTTCCAAGCCAGGCCAGGACGATCAGCACCAGCGCATGCCCCAGCAGTTGCAGCAGCCGGAAGCGCAGCTCCCACCGCAGATTGGGGCGGACGAGATGAGCCTCAGGGATGATGATCCGCGCGAAGACGTCGTGCAGGAAGAAGCCCCAGTGGCCCGTGGCGGCTTCCATTCCGGCATCGATGGACGTACGCCGCCCGGCGCCGGCCAGCGCCCGCCTGAGGCGGCCGAACACCGTATCGGCAGGGGGTGGCAGTGGCGTCCTGGCCTGCGCACCGCTGGTGAAGTACACGCCGCGCAGCATGGCGTGGGATTGCGTGTCGTCGAAGCGGGAATCCAGGAAGACCTCCTCCAGCACCTGCACGAGCGGCTCGCGCAGCGCATCGAACTCCTGCGGCAGCGCGAACAGACGCCGGCGATGGCCGGTGTCGAATTCCTCGATCAGGCGGCCGCGCAAGCCAGCGGACAGGCGCTCGTGCAGACGGTCCAGTTGCTCGTCCAGTGCCAGCCGCATGGCGGACTGACGGTTGCCCCCCGACACCCGCGCGGCGTCGACCTTGTCGGCCCCGACAGGGAAGGTAAAGCCCCAAGGCTGGGCACGCCCCTCCGAGGTGAGCGAGAGGAAATACTCTTCGAAACCCTGCAGCAGATCGGCCTTGGTCACCAGGACGTAGACCGGAAAGCGGATGCCCAGCGTCCTGCGCAGTTCCAGCAGGCGATCACGGATCAGGGCGGCATGGTCCACGCGTTGGTCCGGCGTGAACGTGCGCAGCTCCGCGACGCTGAGGGCGACGATGGCCCCGTTGATCGGCGCACGTGGCCGGTGCTTGCGCAGCAATGCCAGGAAGCCGGCCCATTCCTCGGTGTCCTTGCCCTTGTCGCTGTCCTGGGTCGTGTAGCGGCCGGCGGTGTCGATGAGCACCGCCTCGTTGGCAAACCACCACTGGCAGTTCAGGGTGCCGGCGCCCGACTCGAGCACGGAGACCCGGGACGCATTGCCCATCTGCCGCGAGACCGGGAACTGGAGCCCGGAGTTGAGCAAAACGGTGGTCTTCCCCGCGCCGGCGCTGCCCACGATCATGTACCAGGGCAGTTCGTAGAGATACCGCCGCCCCTCGAAGATCCGGCGAAGGAATCCGCGACGCAGACGCAGGGTCCGCAACTGCCGAAGGGCTCTTGCGACGATCTCGGACACTGTCTTCAGCTCCTCCGCGGCGACCGCCTCGCGTCGGGCACCGCTTCCGAAGTCCAGCACCTTGCGCAGGAACTCCGTGTCCGTGCGCATGGCCTGCCAGAGCCGGTAGACGCCATAGAGCAGGTAGGCCAGCAGGATGATGGCCACGATCACGACGCGCACCTGCGTCGAAGCGAGGGGCGCGACCTGGCCCACCGCGAGCAGAGGGCCCAGGTGCCAGATTGCCAGGCACAGGGCCGGGATGCCGACAAGGCTCAGCGGCCATGCGACCAGCCACAGGCTGAGCAGCACCAGCAGCATCACGATGACGGTCACGCGCGCAGCGGCGGAAGCGAGCGGCCGCGCACCATCGAACGACAGCAGCGGGCCCACGAACCAGATAGCGCAGGCCAGCGCCACCACGGTGACGAAGGCCAGCATCTGCCGCGAGAACAGGAACTTCAGGAATTGGGTGAGGGCTTGCATCGGTGACCTCCGTGGGGCGCTCAGGGCATGCCTGCGGCAGTGGAAGACGCACGCGGCGCGGCGGCCTTGTCGGCGCCGGGAACGCGCCCACCGCCACCATTCGCCTGCGCAGGCATGGCCGCCGCGGCCGCGCCTTCGGCCGACGCCTCGTCCACCACGATGTCGACCCGGCGGTTCTTGGCCCGACCCGCAGGCGTGAGGTTGTCTGCGAGCGGCAGCGTGTCACCCCTGCCCTGCACGGTGATCCGGTCGCCCCGGACGCCTCGCTGCCGCAGCACGGCGGCCACGGCCTCGGCCCGGCGCTCGCTGAGTGCCTGGTTGCTCGCGAACTCCTGGCTGCGGATGGGCACGCTGTCCGTGTGTCCGGTGACCTGCACCCTGCCCGGGACGCGCGCGATCTCGTCAGCCACCTTGTTCAGCACGGGAAGGATCGCCGCATCCAGGGTGGCGCGTCCCGGCATGAACATGGCGTCGCCGCTGAAACTCACTGCACTGCGCTGCTGGTCCTCCCTCACACTGACGAGCCCCTTGGCAATCTCGCCCGCCAGCAGATCCCGCAGCCGCAGCGAGGCCTGCGGCGCCGGCGGGGCGGCTTCCCCGACGGCCGCCCCGGAGGCGATGGCGCGGATCTTCTTCTCGACAGCGAGCGTGGACTGGTCCAGCTGATAGCGATACCAGGCGAAAAGACCCAGCGCGGCGGCGCAGGCCGCGGCGGCGGTGAGCCAGACCGGCACGCTGCGCAACAGGCCGAGCCGGCCCGGCGCACCGCCCCGCCACTGCGCCGACAGCGCCTGCGGCACCTCGCCACGGACCGCCGTGATCTGGCCCTGAAGGCGGTGGCGGATGGCCTCCAGTTGCCGGCGCCCGTTCGAAGCCGTGCTGAACCGACCTTCGAAGCCCAGGCCCAGCACCAGGTACATCAATTCCAGCAGGTCGATGTGGTCCTGCGGGCTCGCGGCCAGCCGGCCGATCAGCAGGAAGAACTTGTCGCCACCACGGATGTCGCCATGGAATTGCGCCGCCAGCGGCCGGGCGGCCCACACGCCCGCAGATCCGGCTTCGGCACCGCCCCATTGCGTACTGCTGGCGGCTTCGTCGAGGGCCGTGCACAGCGCATAGCTTGCGGCGACGGCATGCTCGTGGCGGATCTGCGCGTCGTTGCACAGCGACTGGAAGACAGCGATCTCCCGCTCCAGGAGGTCGCGCAGCACGCCCACAGCGGTGGGGTCGAGGTCGGTGTCCATGTCTGCCAGGGCACGCAACAGGGGCTGCGCGGCTTCCAGCAACGGATTCGTGGCCGCCTTGACGCAAGCGAGCCGCTCCGCTGCCGCAGGGCCGGGCGCGACGCGAAGGTGGGCCGCGCTTGGATCGCCTTCGGCGACGCCGACGGGCATGTCGTTGGGCAATGCCTCGGGACTCTCGTGATCTGTGATTTCGCCGTCACGCATACAGGGCTGTAGAGAAGAAGGGAAAGGGGCGGTGGCTCGCGGCCAGGGAGCCGGCGTTCAGGACTCGCATTCGGACCCGTCGTTGACGATGCGGTCGAACCGGCTGTTCTGGATGTGGCTGGTCTGCATACGACACGCCACCATCCGCCAGAGGCCCGTGCCCTGGCATCCGTCGATCAGCACGCGGGCCGCCAACGGGGTGCCGCGGTCGGCACGCCGCCCGATCGCGAAGCTCATGTCGGAGAAGCGGCAGCCTTCCATCGTGAGTGCCGTTCCCGCCACCAGCACCTCGCCAGACCCGATGCAGTTGCGGAAGGTGACTTCGCCGGTGCAGCCGATGCCCCGGAAATCCTGCGGCGCCGAGCCGCCTCCGGCAAAACTGCATTGCTCGAACACGACCGCCGTGCTGCCATCGCGCCCACAGACGATGGTGCGGCCCTGGCTGGCGCATTGGCGGAACCGGACTCCCTGCATCACGCCGAAGTCGTGGTCTGCACTGAGGAAGCGGCAGGTCAGGAAGCTGCAATCGCTCATGGCCGCCAAGGCGACGTTGCCACGGCCGCCAAACACGCAGTCGACGAAGCGCACACCGGTCCACGCCACCCCCATGAACGAGCCCGCGGTCATGTCGGCGCCGACGACGGTGATCCCGCCACCGCCTGCGGACAGCACCGCGTGCTCCTTGGCCATGGCCGTGATGGGTGTGGTCATGCGCGGCCTCCACCACCCAGGCCGACGGGGACCCTGGGCGCAGAGACGGGACAGGGCAGGAAGGCAAGGCTCACCGCTCTCGCACTCCCCACAGTTCGAGCCTCAGGCCCGGAAAGTCGCCCGCAAGGTGAAGGGCAAGCCCGCCGAACTTGAGCAGGTGCTCCCAGAGTGGCCCCCGGCTGTCGAGCTGGAAATAGACGAAGCCCGCGTTGAACGGAATCTGGCGCGGCGCCACCGGCAGCGACTGCAGTGCGATCCCCGGCAGATGCGAGCGCAGCAACTCCGTCAGCCGATCGCTCGGCCCCACCTTGCAGCGGGCGGCAAACTGCGCCATCAGCTGGTCGGCAGGCATCTGCGCCGACACGGCGAACACCAGGGCCGTGAAGTCCTGCAGTTGGGTGGGATCGACGCTGGCCACGCGAACCCCATGCGGCCGCTCCTCCAGACGGATGCTCTGGGCACTGCGCACCAGGACGTCGTTCAACTGGGCCTGGATGTCCAGCACCAGGTTTCGCAGCGACAGGTAGGGATCCAGGTGCTGGTAGGCCGGGTGTGGCGGCGGGCGTCGCGAGCCCGTCCGGATGTACGTCGACAGCTCGCCGCTCATCATCTTCAGCGCGGCATAGACCTGTTCGGGCGAGGTCTCCCGCACCCGCGTCCAGTGCTCCAGGAGCGGCTCATAGCGGTTCAAGATCTGGAGCAGCAGGAAATCGGACACCTCGGCCGCTTCGGACGACTTGCCGTCGCTGGCCGTCAGCCGCGCCGCCAGCGACTGCGCGCGCAGCCGGCACAGGCCATGCAGATGGGTGATCCAGTCCGACAGCAACGCGCTCGCGCCATAGCCGGTGACGGGCGGGATCAGGTTCTCGTCCAGGACGATGCTGCCGTCGGAGCGGATCAGCGTGACCCGCGCGAGTGGAAGGCCGATCCACCCCTCGGTCAGTTCGCGCTCCGGCAGCAGCCGCAGGCGCAGATGCGACAGCTGCACGGCCTTCGGCCCCTGGCCGAAGGAGTTGGCATCGCGCAGCTCGGTCTCGAAGACGGAGAAGCGCGCCAGCGAGCCTGCCGCGTCCGCGGAGTCCTCGAAGGTGGTCTCCTCGCCGTTGGGCGTGCGGATGGGCACACCCAGATGGATGACCTGCTCCAGATGCTCTGGACGGATGGTGAGCGGTGGCGGCAGGGGTGCCTGGGCAGGCGCCTCGAAGGGAGTGCCGTCCGCAAAGACGCCCGCCGCTGCCGCCAGCACCACCTTGCCGAGCGCCAGCGATTCCGGGTCGATGGTGTAGCGGCTGAAGCCCCAGAAGAAGGCGTTCAGGGTCGCGGCGCGACGGTGCGCCACGTACTCGAGGTAACGCTCCTGCTGCTGGAAAAGCTGGGGGCGCAGGAACAGCCCTTCGCTCCATGCCACCTTGTTGTACCAACTCATCTGCTCATCCCTGACATGTCTTCGGCGCGCTCATTCACGTTGGAGCACACGCACGCCACGTGATCCGATACGGATGTCGAGGCTGGCCTTGTTGGAAGGCAGCACGGCCCGGTACCAGGCCGCCTCGGGCGCGGGCTCGATCTTCTGGACCGCCCGCCAGTCCGAATTCACCAGGTCCTTGTAGCCCGCGACCACGCCGATGGCATTCACGTCCGGATGGGAGCGTCGCCGCAGGACGCGGGTCTCGCCAGGCTTCAGGACCAGTTCGTCCCGCACGAGCAGGTCGTCGGCGAGCACGGCCTTGTCGCTGTTCTGCAGCGAAAAGTAGTCCGCGGCCAGGAAGACCGCGTCACCCTTGAGTTCGTAGAGGCGGACCATGATGGGCGCGGCACGGCCTTTTTCATCGGGGTTGACGTCCTCGGCCGCCGAGACCCTGATCTCCAGCCGCGTCTGCTCGCGCGGATAGGCAAACTGGGCCTGGGCGGGGCTGAATGGGGCCAGCACCCCCACCATGCCTGCGACCCCGCTGATCAGCGCCGATCGGACGCAAGACAGGCATGTTCTGACCGGCAGCGACAGCGCTGCGCGCACGTGGATGGCGAGCAAGTGAATACCCATGTTCGATCTGCAAGGCGAAACCACGACAGCGGAAGGACCAGACGGCCCCTCCGGCACTTGGCGGAGACACGCACGGGCATCCCCGAGCCGTTGCCGACCCGGGTGCCCCGTGCGCGGGTCACATCTCCTTGTTGGCCTTGATGTCGTAGCCGGCGGTCACCGCGCCGCCGCTGCCACCCTGGGCGTTCTGCACGGCGTACTCCTGCTTCACCTTGGTGAAAGACAGCCGCACCCGTTCGCGGACCCGCAGCTCGTCGTCATTGGAGCCGTGCGGCTGCACGCTGGTGATGATGACGTCCGTGAAGGTGAACTTGAGATATTCGAGAGGGCTGCCGCCCGCCTTGCGCACCACCAGCTTGGCCTCCGGCACATGCTTGCCGGTCAGGCAGTACTTCATCAGATTGGGACTCGAGCGGTCGACGAAATGGATGAACTCGAGGTCCTCCACCGTGGCCTTGCCGGCACCACCACCAGAGCCCGAGTGCATGGTGGACTCCTGGAACACCTTCCAGTCGAAGCTGAGCACTTCGATCTCGTTCTTGTGGTCGGCGTCGAGCGCCTCGCCTTCGATGCCGTTGATCTTCAGAAAGATATCTTGAGACATGGTTTACTCCCTGGGCGGGTCGCCCTTGTTTTGGTCAATGAACAGAGGTGTGACAGCGTGACTCAGGCCGCCTCGCGCAGCGACGGCAACTTGGCGACCAACCGCAGCGACACGGTCAGGCCTTCGAGCTGGAAGTGCGGGCGCAGGAAGAACTTGGCGTTGTAGTAGCCGGGATTGCCCTCGATCTCGTCCACCACCACCTCGGCGGCAGCCAGCGGACGGCGGGCCTTCGTCTCCTGGGAGGAGTTGGACGGGTCCGCATCCACGTAATTCATGATCCAGCCGTTCAGCCAGCGCTGCATGTCGTCGCGCTCCTTGAACGTGCCGATCTTGTCGCGGACGATGCACTTGAGGTAGTGCGCAAACCGGGTGGTCGCAAACAGGTAGGGAAGCCGCGCCGACAGATTGGCATTGGCCGTGGCGTCGGCGTCGTAGTACTCCTGCGGCCGCTGCAGCGACTGCGCGCCGATGAAGGCCGCGTGGTCGGTGTTCTTGCGGTGCACCAGAGGGATCAGGCCGGCCTTGGCCAGCTCGGCTTCGCGGCGATCGGAGATGGCGATCTCCGTCGGGCACTTCATGTCGAAGCCGCCGTCGTCGGTGGGAAAGGTATGGCAGGGCAGGTTCTCGACCGTCCCGCCCGACTCCACCCCGCGGATCATCGTGCACCAGCCATAGAGCTTGAAGCTGCGGTTGACGTTGACCGCCATGGCGTAGGCCGCGTTGCTCCAGACGTAGTTCCTGTGGTCCGCGCCGTCGGTCTCTTCCTCGAAATCGAACTCGTCGACGGGGTTGGTCTTGGCCCCATAGGGCAGTCGTGCCAGGAAGCGCGGCATGGCCAGGCCCACGTAGCGCGAGTCCTCGGTGTCGCGCAGCGAGTTCCACGGCGCGTGTTCGAGGTTGGAGGTGATCTTCGCCAGATCCCGCGGGTTGGCCAGTTCCTGCCACGACTCCATGCCCAGCAGGGACGGCGCAGCGCCCGCGATGAAGGGCGTGTGCGCGGCGGCCGACACCTTCGCCATCGCGTTCAGCAGTTCGACGTCCGGCGGCGTGTGGTCGAAGTAGTAGTCGGCCACCAGGCAGCCGTAGGGCTCGCCACCGAGCTGGCCATATTCCTCCTCGTACACGCGCTTGAAGATGGGACTCTGGTCCCAGGCCACGCCCTTGTGGCGACGCAGCGTGCGCCGCACGTCGTCCTTGGAGATGTCGAGGAAGCGGATCTTCAGCTTCTCGTCCGTCTCGGTGTTCGACACGAGGTGATGAATGCCGCGCCAGGCCGACTCGAGCTTCTGGAACTCATCCTTGTGCAGGACCAGGTTGATCTGTTCGGACAGCTTGCGGTCGATCTCGGCGATCACGGCCTCTATGCTGCCGTAGGCGTCGTCGGAGATCGTGACCGCGTTGATCAGCGCCTGCTCGGCCAGGGTGCGGACGGCCGCCTCGACCGCACTGCGCGCCTCGTCGGTCTTGGGCTTGAATTCGCGGTCCAGCAGGGCGGCGAATTCACCGGGGTCGGCCAGCAGCACACTGGACTCTGCGGACTCGATGGTGTCGGTACTCATGAGCTTGTCTTTCCTGGATGGTGGAGGTGCCGCCCTTCAGCGGTCCGTCGTGGCCGGCTCGGCATCGATCTGCCTGGGTGCCGCGCTCAAGGCCTTCAGCAATGCCGGGTCCTGCATCAGCTGGTTGATCAGGCTTTCGGCGCCAGCCTTCCCGTCCATGTAGGTCTGCAGGTTGGACAGCTGCGTCCGGGCCTCCAGCAGCTGCCGCAGCGGCTCGACCTTGCGCGCGACGGCTGCGGGCGAGAAGTCCTCGATGCTTTCGAACGTGATGTCGACCATCAGCTGGCCTTCGCCCGTGAGCGTGTTCGGCACGGCGAAGGCAACGCGCGGCTGGATCGCCTTCATGCGCTCGTCGAAGTTGTCGATGTCCACGTCCAGGAACTTGCGCTCGCCCACGGGCGGAAGCGGCTGCGCGGGCTTGCCCGACAGATCGGCCAGCACTCCCATGACGAAGGGCAGCTCGATCTTCTTTTCCGACCCGTAGATCTCGACGTCGTACTCGATCTGCACACGCGGCGCGCGATTGCGCGCAATGAACTTCTGACTGCTGTTGCTCATAGGCTCCCTGCTGGTTGATGAAGAAGGCTGACGACTCAGGAACGGAGCACGCGCTCCGGCGAGAGGCTTTGCGGTCCGGGCCTGGCTGTGCCGGCAGTGCGGATCCCAGGGTGGCAGCCCGCACGCACGCTCACGCCGGCACCTCCAGCGTGCTCGCGGCGCAGCGGATGCGGATCTGCGGCGTGGCGGCGCGAGGATCGCGCGGCTCGGACGTGGATATGTCGGCGTCGATCACCACCAGCGGCCGGCCCTGCTCCAGGGCAGTGAGCCAGCAGCGAGCGAGTTCGGGCAGCAGTTCCTGCTCGATGGCGGTGATCAGGCGGCGGACACCCGCTTCATGGTTGCCGCCCACCTCGCGCAGATAAGCGGCCAACCGCGCGCTCGCCTGCATTCGGATGCCGTGCTGTTCCTGGAGACGCCGGGCCACCCGGCCCAGTTGAAGGTCGACGATGGTCGACAGGTCGCGCGCTTGCAGGGGCCGGTAGGGGACGACGGTCACACGCCCCAGGAAGGCGGCTGGAAACACACGTCTCAGGGCCGGCATCGCGACCTCGGCGCTCAATGGCGCGTCCCCGGCGCCGGACGCCAGGTCGGCGGCGTCCATCAGCGCCTCCGCGCCGACATTGCTGGTCAGCAGGATGATGCAGTTCCTGAAGTCGATGCGACGACCCTCGCCGTCCTCCATCCAGCCCTTGTCGAACACCTGGAAGAAGAGCTCGTGCACATCCGGGTGGGCCTTCTCGATCTCGTCGAGCAGCACCACGCTGTACGGGCGGCGGCGGACCGCCTCGGTCAACACCCCGCCTTCGCCATAGCCCACATAGCCGGGCGGCGCTCCCTTGAGCGAGGACACGGTGTGCGCCTCCTGAAACTCGCTCATGTTGATGGTGACCATGTTCTGTACGCCGCCATACATGGCGTCCGCCAACGCGAGTGCCGTCTCGGTCTTGCCCACGCCGGAGGGTCCCACGAGCAGGAACACGCCCACCGGCTTGTCGGGGTCGGTGAGCCGTGCCTTGGCGGCCTGCACCCGGTCGGCGATGGTCTGCAGCGCTGAGTCTTGGCCGATGACCCTTGCAGCAAGCAGCGCCTTGAGCTGGAAGACCGCCTTCGCGTCGTCGCTGACCATGCGCCCGACGGGAATGCCCGTCCAATCCGCGAGCACCTGGGCCACGACGGACTCGTCGACCTGGGCCAGCGCCAGACCTGGCCGCTCGCGGACTTGTTGGTCCAACGCCGCGAGCTCCGCCGACACTGGTGATGCCGCGCCATCCGCTGCGTCGACGCCATCGCGCAGAAGGTCCTGCCGCAAGGCACTGATGCGCTGCACCAGCGCCACCTGCGCTTCCCAGCCCTGGAGCTGCCCGGCCAGCTCGTCGCGGGCCTGCGAGAGCGTGGTACGGACTGCCTGCAGGGACACCTCGGCGGAACCGCCGCTCAACCCGAGCCGGATCTGCTTCTGCAGCAGGTCGACCTCGACCTCGAGCGACGCCACCCGGTGGCGCAGCCGCTCCACGCCGGCAGGCGGTGCGTGCATGGACAGACCCACCCGTGCGCAGGCCGTGTCCAGCAGGCTGATCGCCTTGTCGGGCAACTGGCGGGCCGGCAGATAGCGGCGCGACAGCGTGACTGCCGCACGGATGGCTTCGTCCAGGATCACCACGCCGTGGTGGCGGGCAAAGGCGTCCGCGAGGCCGCGGACCATGTCGATGGCGGCGGCCTCCTCGGGCTCGGCGATCTGCAGCACCTGGAAGCGCCGCGTGAGTGCCGGATCCTTCTCGATGTGCCGCTTGTATTCCGCCCAGGTGGTCGCGCCGATGCTGCGCAATGCGCCTCTGGCCAGTGCCGGCTTGAGCAGGTTGGCGGCGTCGCCCGTGCCTGCCTGCCCACCCGCACCGACCAGCGTGTGGACTTCGTCGATGAAGAGGATGACCGGCGGCACGGCCTTGGTGGCATCTTCGAGCAGTCCTTTGAGCCGGCTCTCGAACTCGCCCCGGACACCCGCACCCGCAAGCATGGCCCCGACATCGACGCTCAGCAGCCGATGCTCGCGCAGTGCCGGCGGCACCTCGCCGGCAGCGACGGCCAAGGCGAGGCCTTCGACGACGGCGGTCTTGCCCACGCCCGCTTCGCCGGTGAGCAAGGGATTGTTCTGCCGGCGACGCAGCAGGATGTCGATGAGCCCGCGAACCTCCAGCTGACGTCCGACCACCGGATCGACCTGCCCGGCCCTGGCCTTTGCCGTGAGGTCGGTGCAGTAGCGCTCCAGGCCCGAGGCATCGTTTCTGCTGAGGGGGCCAGCACCCAGACCGGGTGCTGCTGCGGCATTGCCAGCGACTGCGCTCGCGCCGTCTTGAGGACCTTCACGCCCTTCGGGCGAGCCCTCGACGACCCGGGCCCAGGCCTGCGACAGCCGATCGACATCGATGCGGGCGAAGGCCGGGACGATGCGCAGCAGTGGCGCACGCCGGTCGGCCGATTGCAGGAGCGCCAGCAGCAGCCACGCACCTCGCACGCACTGGCCGCCGTACTCAATGCTGGAAATCACCCAAGCCCACTCCACCGCATCGCTGACATGGCGAGAGATGTCGGAGAGCGAGCTGGCACCAGCGGGCAACTCGGCCAGCGACGCCGCCAGGCCCGCCTCGATGTCTTCGGGCCGGAGATCGAAGTGGCGGACGATGCGGTGCAGGTCGCTGTCACCGGCCTGCCAGAGCTGATGCAGCCAGTGCGTGAGTTCGACGTAGGGATTGCCGCGCAGCCTGGCAAAGGCTGCGCCGGATTCGATGGCGCGGAACAGCGTCGTGTTCAGCCTGCCGAAGAGCGCCTTGCGGGAAACGGCCATCGCACAATGCTCAGCGGGGCGCTGTAAGGTTGTGCGTGGCGCACGCTGCCACCTCGCGCCGGGACATGCGCGGCGCCGCCATCATGGATGTATTCACGAGATCCTCCCTGCCATCGAAATCATGCACCTCGCTTTCGGGTGCTCGCTTCGATTTAAGCCGAGATGCGCAAGGATTCGGCGCCGCGGCCCCAGTAATGAAGAGACTTCGTGAAGTAGTCCACCAGGCTTTACGCGCCGATGTGGCGAAGCGCCTCAGGCGATGTGAAGGAAGGTTGCCGCAGCGTAAGAGGGCATGGATGCGCGCGTGGAAACCGGACACATCCCCTGCGCCTGGCGAAAAAAATGCCGCCGACCTTCACAGGCCAACGGCATCGATGCGGGCCCTGGCGGACCCGGTGCCTACGCCATCCCTGGCGGATGGCCGAGCGACGCTCGAGCGCTCAGTACTTCAGCGTCGCACTCTCACGCAATTCGTCCGCGGTCGCGGTGCCGAAGCCGAAGAACTCCAGGTACGCAGGAATCATCTCGAACAGCATGTCCGTGCCCACCTGCACCTGGCAGCCGCGCGCCATGGCGGCTTTCAGGAGCGGCGTGTACTCGGTCTTCATCACCACCTCGCCGACGAAGGTGGTCGGTGCGATACGCTCCACGTCGAAGGGCAGCGGATCGCTTTCCTTCATGCCCAGCGGCGTGGCGTTCACGACCACGTCGTAGCCAGCCGGGTCGTTGGAGCCCGTGCTCACCGTCAACTGCGGATAGTGGGCGCGCAGGCGCTCGGCCAAGCCTTCGACGGACGCCGTGTTCAGGTCGAACAGCGAGAGGTGCGCCGCGCCCGCCGCCGCGATGGACGCCGCAATGGCGCAGCCCACGCCACCCGCGCCGGAGACGAGCACGCGCGCGCCACGGAAGCTGCGCCCCTTGCGCTCCACGCCGCGCACGAAGCCGGCGCCATCGAACTGGTCGCCGAGCAGGGTGCCGTCATCGCGCAGCAGCACGGCGTTGCAGGCACCGGCGATGCGGGCCGTGGGCGTGGTCTCGTGCACCAGCGACATGGTGGTCACCTTGTGCGGCATGGTGACCAGCGCGCCGCGGATGTTGCTCATCCTGAACAGCAGCGGCAGGAAGGCCACGTAGTCTTCGGGCTTCACGCCCATCGGCACCACCACCGCGTCGATGCCCTTCTTGTCGAACCAGGGGTTGTAGATCATCGGAGCCTTGAAGCTCTCGGTGGGGTAGCCGATGTGGGCGATGAGGGTGGTCTTGCCGGAGATCATGGAAGCAGTGATGGGGGGCGGAAGAACGCGAAAAGCGATCAGCCCTGGCGGCCCCGTGGCGCCTGGGCGATCTCGGCCTGAAGTTCGGCCGGATAGATGATCTGCCGCAGAAAGCCGGCGTCCTCGCGCACGAGGGCCGCGGCCTGCGGCAGGTCGAAGTAATCGAAGTAATGCGCCATCTGCTGGATCAGCATCTCGAAGCCGGGCTGGGCCTGGAGGCCGCGCGCACGCGCGGCGCGCACCAGCGGCGTGGGCTGGCCGCGCAGCAGGATGTCGAACACGGCCGCGTGCGGCGCCATTCGGGTGACGTCGCAGGGCAGCGCTTCTTCGCCCTTCAGGCCGACCTGGGTGGCATTGATGACCAGGTCGTAGCCCGACGGATCGGCCGAGGGCGCGGCCACTACCTCGGCGTCGAAGGCGGCATCGATGCGGGCTGCGGTGCCCGCGGCCTTGCCCGCGGCCGGGTCATAGAAGGCGATGTGGCGCGCGCCGTCGTCGCCGCCGCCTTCAGCCAGCGACACGCCGATGGCGGCAGCGCTCACGCCCGCGCCCAGGATCAGCACCCGCTGCCCGCGGAAAGGAATGCCGAACCAGTCCAGCGCACCGACGATGCCTTCGCCATCGAACAGGTCGCCTTCGAGCTCTCCGCTTTTCGTGCGGCGCACGATGTTGACCGAGCCCGCCACGCGCGCGAACAGGCCGCAGCCGTCGAGCAGGTCCACCGCCAGCGGCTTGTGAGGCGGTGCGATCAGCATGCCCCGGACGTTGTGGCCGAGGAAGCTGGCCTTGAGCCACACGGCAAAGTCGCGGGCGCGCACCTGCACCGGCACCATCACGGCGTCGATGCCGCAGCGCTCGAAGACGGCGTTGAACATGCGCGGCAGGCGCACATTGGTGACGGGATCGCCAGGGATGAGGTAGAGGTCGGTCTTGCCAGTGATGGAAGCCATCGGGTCGTTCACTCCAGGAATCGGATGCGCGAATCGGATCGGTGTCGAGGCCGCAAGAACAACGGCCCGGACTGTAGACAGCAGGGTGCGGGGCCGTCAGTCGGGGGCGGATCGCGGCGTTCGATAATCGCCCAGCACTGAACGATCAACGAACGTCTTAAGGGTTTGTACGTGGTCTCTCGCCGCCTTGCCTCCACCCCCGTCTCCGAGCCATCGCACGAGGACGAAAGCCCCGATTCTCCGTCCTCCCCCGCAGGGAATGCACAGGACGGTCAGGCGCCCGCCGGCCTGGACCGGCGCGACTGGATCGCCGGCCTGGAGCGCGGCGTCGGCATCATTGAGGCCTTCGACGACGCCCATCCCCGCATGACGGCCAGCGAGGCCGGCCAGCGCACCGGCCTCACGCGCACGGCAGCGCGGCGCTACCTGCTGACGCTGCAGCACATGGGCTATGTGGCCAGCGACGGCAAGCTGTTCTGGCTCACACCGCGCGTGTTGCGGCTCGGCCAGTCGTACCTCGATTCGGCGCGGCTGCCGCGCATTGCACAGCCCTTCCTGCAGCGCGTGGCCGTCGGCACGCACGAGACGGCCTACCTCAGCGTGCTGGACGGCGACGATGTGGTCTACATCGCCCGCAACGGTCCGCAGCGGCAGATGAGCACCGGCTACGTGCTGGGCGCACGGGTGCCCGCGCAGGTGACGGCGGCCGGGCTGCTCATGCTGGCCCTGTTGCCCGAGGCCGCTTCGGCGGCCTGGTGGGCCGCACGCAAGCTGCAGGTCTTCACCTCCTTCACGCTGGCCGACCCCGCCGACCTGCGGCGCGAGATGGCCCGCGTCAAGGCCCAGGACTGGGCGCTGTCCGAACAGCAGCTGGACCTGAATTCACGCGGCATCGCCGTGCCGCTGCGCGACCGGCGCGGCGACGTGCATGGCGCCCTGAACATCACGATGCCCATGGGCCAGGAGAGCACCGAGACCGCCGTGGCCCGCGTGCTCCCCGTGCTGCGCGAGGCCGCGCAGGCGATGCGCAACCTGATCTGAGCCTCAAAGGCCGACGGCCAGGCCGCTGAGCAGCAAGCCGGTCCCCCAGACGGCCGGCGCGCGCCACGACATGGCACGCAACTCCACCCGCTCGTGCAGCATGCGGGCCGCGCCCACCGAAAGCACGAAGGCCGCAACCAGGGCGGCGAGGGCCTGCCACGGCGTCAGGGGCGCCAGGCCCGTCTGCGCCGAGGCGCTGACGAGCAGCAACACGGGAAAGTGGATGAGGAACAGCGCGTACGCCCAGGTCCCCAGCCGCCCCAGCGGCGCCCACACCGACAGCGCCAGCCATCCCCGCGGCTGCGCCAGCATGAGCAGCAAGGTGGCGACCAGCGCCAGCGCGATGCGGCTGCGCCAGTCGATCCACAGGGCGACGCCGCCCAGCAGAGCCAGCGCCAACCCGGCAGCGATGCGGGATCGGGGCGCCCGCAGCCGTCCTGCCCAGAAGGCCAGCATGCCCAGGCCATAGCTGCCGAAGAAATAGATGCCCGTGTCGTCCAGCGCGCTGTGCCGGTTGAAGACCACCAAAGAGGCGGACGTCAGCCCCGTCACCATGAGCACCGCCAGCGCCCGGGCCACCGAGGCGTCGAGCCGGCCCTGCCGCCGCCACAGTGCCGCCACCCAGAACAGCAGGAGCGCCAGGCCGTACAGCTGGAAGTCGACCGCCACGTACCACACGCCAGTGGACAGCGCGGGCTGGTTCAGCAGGTCCTGCAGCAGCAGCGCATGGGCCACCATCTGGACGAACGACGGCTGGCCCGGCACGTCGTCGCCCGGCAGCGCCGGACGCACGAGGGCTTCCACGAGCACGCAGGCCACCAGGGCCGCCAGATAGGGCGAAGCCAGCCGCACGTAGCGCTGGACAAGTCGCAGGCAGGGATGCCCCGCACGCAACTCACCCTCGGGTGCCAGGCTGGCCGCCGTCAGGAAGCCACCCAGCACCAGGAAGACCTGGACCGCCAGCCGGCCCTCGCGCCCCAGGACCTCGAACAGCGTCGGCGCCAACGGCCAAGCCGCCACGGGCAAGGGCCCGTAGCGGCTGAAGTGATGGGCCACGATCAGCAGGCAGGCCAGTGCCTTGAGTGCGTCGATCAGGGGCCAGCGAGGCGGCGGCGCGCGGCCGCCGGCGGCAGGGTTCAAAGTGCCAGGCGACGGCGGGCTTCTTCGTACTCGCGCCGCAGCGTGGCGACGAAGTCGGCCGTGGGCTGCACCTTCTTGATGGCGCCGATGCCCTGGCCGGAGCCCCAGATGTCCTTCCAGGCCTTGGCCTTGCTGCCCTCGCCCGACGCGAAGTTCATGGTCTTGACGTCGCCCTCGGGCAGGTTGGCCGGGTCCATGCCTGCCGCCACGATGCTGGGCGCCAGGTAGTTTCCATGCACGCCGGTGAACAGGCTGGAGTAGACGATGTCGTCCGAGTTGCTGTCGACGATGGCCTGCTTGTAGGCGTCGCTCGCGCGGGCTTCGTCGGTGGCGATGAAGGCGCTGCCGATGTAGGCGAAGTCGGCGCCCATGGCCTGCGCGGCCAGCACGGCACCGCCGGTGGCGATGGAGCCCGACAGCGCGACGGGGCCATCGAACCACTCGCGGATCTCCTGGATCAGCGCGAAGGGGCTCTTCACACCCGCATGGCCACCGGCACCGGCCGCAACGGCGATCAGGCCGTCGGCGCCCTTCTCGATGGCTTTCTTGGCGAAGGTGTTGTTGATCACGTCGTGCAGCGTCACGCCGCCATAGCTGTGCACGGCCTCGTTGACGTCGGTGCGCGCGCCGAGGGACGTGATGATGATCGGCACCTTGTACTTCACCACCAGCTCCATGTCGTGCTCGAGCCGGTCGTTGCTCTTGTGGACGATCTGGTTGATGGCGAAGGGCGCGGCCGGCTTGTCGGGGTTGGCCTTGTTGTAGGCCGCCAGTTCCTCGGTGATCTCGGCCAGCCATTCGTCCAGCTGCGCCGCGGGCCGCGCATTGAGCGCAGGCATCGAGCCGACGACGCCGGCCTTGCATTGGGCGATCACCAGCTTGGGGTTGCTGATGATGAACAGGGGCGAGCCGATGATGGGCAGCGGCAGGTGGGCGAGTGCGCCAGGCAGTCTGGACATGGGAAAGTCTCCTCTCGTGTGAATCGATGGTTCGGGCGAAGTTATAGGGGCCGACTGCCGCGCCTGCCGTCCGATGGGCGACAGGTGGGCATGGCCGGCGGCGGCCTCAGAAGGCTTCGAGCGGCAGGGCCGTGACGCTGGCCGCGCCACCGACGATGGCGTCGCGCGTGGCACCGGCCTTCACCAGAATGTGTTCGGCGTAGAAGCGCGCCGTGGCCACCTTGGCCTGCATGAAGGCCGCGTCCTGCTCCTGGGCCTCGGGCGTCAGCGCCACCAGCAGCGAGCGGCCCAGTTGCCAGCCAGCCACCAGGTTGCCGGCCAGCATCAGGTAGGGCACGCTGCCCGCGTACACCGCATTCGGGTCGCCCTTGGCCTGGCCGGCGATGAAGTCCACCACGTCCAGGTAGGCCTCACGCGCGGCCTTCAGGCGCTGCGCCACAGCTTTCGCGTCGTCGCTGGGGCTGGCCAGCAGTTCGGCCTCGGTCTTCTCGACCTGCGCCGCGATGGCACGCGCGGCCTGGCCGCCGTCACGCGCCGTCTTGCGGCCCACCAGGTCGTTGGCCTGGATGGCGGTCGTGCCTTCGTAGATGGTCAGGATCTTGGCGTCGCGGTAGTACTGGGCGGCACCGGTCTCCTCGATGAAGCCCATGCCACCGTGCACCTGCACCCCCAGCGAGGTCACCTCCAGGCTCATCTCGGTGCTGTAGCCCTTGACCAGCGGCACCAGGAATTCATAGAAGGCCTGGTTCTGTTTGCGCACCTCGGCGTCCTCGTGGTGGTGGGCGGCGTCGTAGGCCGCGGCCGCCACGCTGGCCATGGCGCGGCAGCCTTCGGTGTACGCCCGCATGGTCATCAGCATGCGGCGCACGTCGGGGTGGTGGATGATCGGCGCGCTCTTCGTCATCGAGCCATCGACGGGGCGACTCTGCACCCGCTCGCGGGCATAGGCCACCGCATGCTGGTAGGCCCGCTCGGCCACCGCGATGCCCTGCACGCCCACCGCATAGCGGGCGGCGTTCATCATGATGAACATGTACTCCAGGCCGCGGTTCTCCTCGCCCACGAGATAGCCGATGGCACCCCCGTGGTCGCCGTACTGCAGCACGGCCGTCGGGCTGGCCTTGATGCCCAGCTTGTGCTCGATGCTGACGCAGTGCACGTCGTTGCGCGCGCCCAGCGAGCCGTCTTCATCGACCATGAACTTGGGCACCACGAACAGGCTGATGCCCTTGACGCCCTCCGGCGCGCCGCTCACCCGGGCCAGCACCAGGTGCACGATGTTCGGCGCCATGTCGTGCTCGCCGTAGGTGATGTAGATCTTGGTGCCGAAGACCTTGTAGCTGCCGTCGGGCTGCGGCTCGGCGCGGGTGCGCACCAGGGCGAGGTCGCTGCCGGCCTGCGGCTCGGTGAGGTTCATGGTGCCGGTCCATTCGCCGCTCACCAGCTTTTCCAGGTAGGTCGCCTTGAGCTGCTCCGAGCCGGCCGTGAGCAGCGCCTCGATGGCGCCGTCGGTCAGCAGCGGGCACAGCGCGAAGCTGAGGTTGGCGCTGTTGACCATCTCGCCGCAGGCCGCGCCGATGGTCTTGGGCAGACCCTGGCCGCCGAAGTCGACCGGATGCTGCAGGCCCTGCCAGCCGCCTTCGGCGTACTGGCGGAAGGCCTCCTTGAAGCCGGGCGTGGTGCGCACCGCGCCGTCCTTGAAGGACGAGGGGTCGCGGTCGCCGGCCACGTTCAGCGGCGCGATCACGTCCTGCGTCAGCTTGGCGCACTCTTCCAGCACGGCGGCGGCGGTGTCCAGGCCGGCGTCGCCAAAGCCCGGCATCTGGGCGATCTTGTCGATGCGCGCCAGATGCTGGATGTCGAACAGCATGTCCTTGATGGGCGCGGTGTAGCTCATGGAAGTCTCCTCGGATGAAAGTGGCGGAACGGGTGACCGCCCAGGCGCAGGCGATCCCGCGGGGTATGCCGCCCCGCTGCCGGCGATGAAAAATGTCCGCTGTCAAGTCTTTTGTGAGGTCATGCAGCGGCGCAAAAGGTCTTATGGGGCAATAGGTTAGCCTAGATTCGGGCTGCGGCGCGCGCTTGCTGCATTTCTGGCTAGGTGCCACATGGGCGCTTTGCGGTGGCAAACGCAGGGGCGCCGCAGCGGGCAAGATCGCATAGCCATCTTATGCCCCGGCCTGTCGCAATCCATCCCCAGAAAGCGAAAGCGCAACCCGAGGGCTGCGCTTTCATCGTGAGTGGGTGGTGGATGCGTCCACATCGTCAACCCGACTTCGGCGGTGCGGCCTTGCCCCTGCTTCCCTTTCTGAATCCCCGATCCCCCGCCATGAACGTCTCCAGCATGTGCGGGATCAACGTCGTTGCATCGACGGCCTCGCCATACGTCTGCGCGTGCAGTGCGGCGTAGGCGTCCAGGTCGGCTTTCAGGCTGGCCGGGCAGGTGAACGTCAGCTTCGTGCTACCGCTGGACGGCAACGGGCCGAGGCGGAGTTTTCGGGCGGTACTCATCGCGCACCTCCAAGCTGATAGAACATGGGTTGGTAAGGACGCAACACGAGGTCGCGCGCCACGATCACCCGAACCGGCAAGCCCGGTCGTGCTGTCAGCGTCGGCTGGATGTTCATGTTGCGCCGAGTGATCTCCTGGCCGACCTGATTGATGCTGTCCTGTGCGCTGTCGCGCCCGGCGATGACGATGCGGTTGCCGTCCTGGCGGTTCTCCGGCGCGGCCAGCTCGGCGCCCACGCCCAGCAGCGTCGTCAACACGGCGCCGGCGAAGACGCGGTTCCAGTGCCAGTCCACGTCGTCTTCCAGGCCGGCGTAGCCGGCCGGGTCGGTGCCCACGAGGTTGTCGAGCGTCAGCGATGACGTGTCGGGCAGGATGACCCGGTTCCATACCACCTGTACGCGGCTCTGCCCGTAGCTGACCTGGCTGTTGTAGCGCCCGAGGATGCGCGATCCCTGCGGGATCAGCAGGAACTTGCCCGTGGCCGTGTCATAGACGGGCTCCGTGACGGTGGCGATCACATCGCCCGGAAGATCGGACTTGATGCCTGTGACCAGCGCCCCGGCGATCACCGTACCGGCCATCACCTGATACGGCGACGCCGGCAGCGCCAGGTTGCCGGAATTGCGGGTTTCCGTAGAGCCGCCTTTCAGGAACGCCTCCTTCTGGTCTTGCCGGTTCTGCGTGGCGGTCGGGTCGGCGGGCTGGGCCGCCGTCGAGGCCGGCCCGGCGGCGAGCGGGTCGAAGGCTGCGAGCGCGCTTGCAGCACCCGGCGCACCCGGCGCCGCCTGCGCCACCGTTGCGGCCTGGCCTTGGCCCTGGCCGCCGGAGCGGAAGAACACCGACGAAGCCGCAGCGGCTTCCGCCTCTTTGCGCAAAGCGTCATTCGGATCGTGGCCGGGGGCCGCGTAAGCGGCTACGGCCGGCTGCTGCGAAGCGACGATGGCGGGGCCAAGATCGCCCGGCAGCGGCGGCCCCAACTCGGGCACCTTCCGCAGCTTCGAGTAGTCGGAAGGCAGGCCATCCAGCCCCTCGGACTTCGATACGCGATCCACGTTGTAAAGCTCGGTCTGTTCGCCAGTGCCGCGCCGATGCGGCTGCAATGACCAGATCGTGGCCCCGAGCACGGCGACCGACAGGCCGCCGACGAGGACGGCCAGCGTGCGCCGGTTCAGGCGCGTGACCGGACGCGGCTGGGCGCGTAGCGCCACCGCCTCGGGCGCGACCTTGCCCGCCTGCGGCGTGGTGAGGTCGGGGGTGTCGTCCTGGCTCATGGTCAGTTCCCCCGCGTGCCGTCGGTGCGCTCGATCCGCACCACGTCGCCCTTGTCCCCGCCCAAGCGCAACTCGGCAGCGCCGAACAAGCGATCAACGATGAAATACGGCGAGCGGAAGCGGTAGTTCACCAATTGCCCGTCGCCCTGCGCACCGATCACGAACAGCGGCGGCAACTCGCCCTGGGCGATGCCGGCGGGAAACTGGATATATACCTTCTCGCCGTCATCGAAGGCGCGCAGCGGCTTCCACGGCGGATTGCTGCCACTGATGGCATAGCGGAAACGGATCTTCTCCAGCGACAGCCCGGTCTCGACCGGCGCGGCGGCGCTGGCCGCCTGCGCCTGGCGCTGCAAGGCGAGCATCTTGTCCTTGGGGTACTCCCAGGATATCGACGCCATCCATGTCTTCTCTGTCGAGGTCAGTTCCAGCAGATAGGTGCGTCGGCTGGTGGTTACAACGAGATTCGTCTTGAGGCCCGAGCGGATGGGCTTGACCATCACGTTCACGCGCAGCGCATCCCCGCTGCCGCTCGATGTGTCGCCCACGATCCAGCGCACCGTGTCGCCAGCGGCCACCGTCACCAGTTCCTCACCGGGCTGGAGCGCGATCACGGTCACGCGGCCCACGGCCGCATAGACCTGATACAGCGCGCCGTCCGTGAAAGGCCACACCTGAATCGCGTTGACGTAGCCCTCGCGCGTGGGCGCGACGCGCGCCTCGGTATTGGCCCGTGAGACGCGCACCTTCTCGTCGACCGGCTCCGGCGCCGGCTTGGCTTCTTCGCCCTCGGGCGCTGGCTTCAACTGTGCCGGCATCGGCAGCACCTCGGGCACAGCGACCGCCTCCACAGGTGCAGGCGGCTCCGGCAGCGGCTGCGCCTGCACCGGCTCATCGAGCGAGATGGTCGGCGGCGGCTTGCCCTGGGTGGCGCAGCCCGCCAGGGCCGCGAGCGCCAGCACGGAAACGTAAGTACGGAAAGACGGGTTCATGGCTTGGCTCCTTCGGAAGAATCCAGTTCGCGGCTCCACGACAGGCCGTTGACGTAGATGCCCAACGGGTTCTTGCGCAGGCGCTGTTCGGTGCGCGGGGTCTGCTGCACGATGGAAATCACCGCGTTCCAGCGTTCGGTGCCAGCAGGAGCGCCGTTGACGAAGCGTTGTTCCGTCCAGCGCACGTTGAAAGAGGCGTCGCTGGCGCGGGTCACGCTGGTGATCTGCACCGTCACCGACTCCTTGCCGATGCGCGCGAACGGATCGTTCACGCGGGCGTACTCGTTGAGCACCACGGCGCCCTTGTCGGTGGTGTAGTCGTAGGCGTCCAGCCAGTTCTGCCGCACCACGATCGGGTCGATGGACAGCGAGCGCACCAGGCCGATGAAGCGGCCCAGGTGGTAGGCGATCTGCGCATCGCTGGGCCGGTACGGCGTAGCGGCCTCGCCCACGGCGCGCACTTGGCCCGCGTTGTCCACCTCGATGACATAGGGTGTCACGATGGATTGCGCCGAGCGCCAGACCAGGCCCCCGGCCATCAGCACGGCCAGCGTGAGACAGCCGAAGGCCATGAAACGCCAGTTCTTCGCCTGCACGCGGGCCGAGCCGATGCGCTCGTCCCACACCTGTGCGGCGGATTGGTACGGAGTAGCAGGCTGCGGCGTGTCGGCATAGCGCACCTGCGGTCGTTTGAATCGCATGGGTGTTCTCCTTGAAGATCAGGAATCGGAATCGCGCAGACTCGGCCCCTGGCTGGAACTGCCGCCGTCGCCCCCGCGCAGCGTGTGGGCGGCGGTGGTTGCGGCATGGGTGAGTTGCTGGCGGCGATGCAGGCGTTTGGCCCAGGCGGGTTGCTCCTGCGGCGCGGTGGAGGGCGTATCACCACCAGACGCTGGGCCGCCCGATGCGGCGGCTGTACCGCCTCCCGCCGAAGTCGTGCCTTCCTGGCGGAAAGCTGCGGCGGCACGTTCCTTCATCGAACGCGCGCCATCGGCCACCTTCTGCCCGGCTGCCTGAGCGCCTGTCTTGGCGACATTGCCGAAGCCCGCAGCGGCACCCTTGAGGCCGCCGCCGGCCGAAGCGGAACCGGCCTGGAACGCCGACCGTGCACTGCTGGCAGCCCCAGCGGCAGCCCGCGCGCCGCTGCCGGCCAGCTTGGCGGCAGCGGGCGCCATGCGCGCTCCAGCAGCTACCGCGCCGCCGACGCCCGTGGCTGCGGCGCCGACGGCAACGGCAGCGCCCGCAGCGCCCAGCGCAGCACCGGCCATCGCACCCGCGCCAAGCTGCGGCCCGCCAGACACCAGCCCGGTTGCAATGCCTGGCCCGAAGATGCCCAAGGCCAGCAGGGTCAGCGAGGCCAGCATCACGACCACGGAGTGGTCGATGGATGGCTCGGCGGGATGTACCTGAAACTCGGCGAACAGCCCCGAGCCGATGCCCACAATGACGGCGAGCACCAGCACCTTGATGCCGGACGACACCACGTTGCCCAGCACCTTTTCGGCGAGGAACGCGGTCTTGTTCCACAGCGCGAACGGCACCAGCACGAAGCCGGCGAGCGTGGTCAGCTTGAACTCGATCAGCGTGATGAAAAGCTGGATCGCCAGCACGAAGAAGCACAGGATGACGATCAACCACGCGAGGAACATCACGACGATGGGCGTGATGTTCACGAACACCTCGGGGAAGCCCGCCATGTTGCCGATCTGCTCAAGGATCGGCGCACCGGCGTCGATGCCGACCTTGGCCAGCCGCCCAGGGTGTAGGAAGTTCTCCATGCTCAAGGTCGAGCCGCTGGCCGTTAGGCCCAGCCCGGCGAAGGAGCGGAACAGGATGCCGGCCAGCGTGTTGAAGTTGCCGATGATGTAGGCGAAGGCACCGACGTACAGCACCTTGCGGATCAGCTTGGCGATACGTCCTCGCCCTGGCCGACGGCATGGCCCATCGCCCAGAACAGCCCGGCGATCGTCATGTCGATGACGATCAGCGTGGCGGTCAGAAACGCCACCTCGCCATGCAGCAGTCCAAAGCCCGAGTCGATGTAGCGCGAGAAGGTATCGAGGAAGCGGTCGATGATCGTTACGTCGTTCATGGTGAGTCCTCCTGCCCAGGCGCATCGGCATCGGCGGGTTCATCGAAGCTGGGCGGAATCGGCGGCAGGTCGGCTAGCGTCTGATACTCGCTCGGCCCGGTCTGGCCGGAGAGAAAGCGCCGCAGGTCGGCCTGGGCCACCTGCGCGCAAAACGCGCCGTCGTGCGCGCCCGTGCGGCACTGCGCGCGCAGCGTGTGCAACCGGGATGGATCGGCGGCCAGTGAAGCCACCGACAGCGGCTGATCGCAGCCGGACAGCAGGAACGCGAGAGCGAACACGACAGGCGCGTACTTCATGGCCGCACCTCGTCAGTGGTTGTAGAAATCGACGGCTTGCGGCGTGTACGGCGTGCCACTGCCCAGGAAGCGGCGCGTCATCTCACGTCCGCGCTCCGTGGCCGCCGCCTGCCGCGCCAGTTCCAGCGCGGCAGCGCGATCCTGCGTGATCTGGAGCCGCTGCGACTGGATCGACTGCTTGGCCTGCAAGGCCAGCAACTGGTTCATGGCCTGCATCGCCTGCAACGCACCTTCGGCTGACTGGCTCTTGCCCACGAGGTCGGCGAGCACGCTTTCGTCTTCGCCCAGGTTCTGCGAAACCTGGGCCTGCATCCGCATCGTGGTCTGCAAGCCGTTGAGCGTGTTCTTCCATCGCTCCTGCGTGTCGCGGTACATCTGGTCGCCGCTCACCGTGGCGGCGTACTGCTCGGGATACAGGCGCTGAAACTCCCGATCCAGATTCGTCACGTCGTAGGCCAGGCCGCGCGCCTGGTCGATCAGCCGCTGCGTGGTCGCCAGATTGGCGCGCAACTGGCCGACCACGCTGGATGGCAGGCTGGCGAGATTGCGCGCCTGGTTCATCAGCATCTGCGCTTCGTTCTGAAGCTGCTGGATCTGGTTGTTGATCTGCTCCAGCGTGCGGATCGCGGTCAGCGTGTTCTGCACGAGGTTGGTGGGATCGACCACGACCCATTGCGCATGGGCGGTGGCGGTGCAAAGCATGGCCGCGATTGCGGCGGCGACAAGACGCTTTTTCATGACAGGTTCTCCAGGGGTTGATCAGCGAGGGAACCCGGCGCAAGGCCGGGGAACGAGGGCAGCAGGTCGGCCGCCCAATCGAGGCCGCGATGGCGCAGCCAGGCGCCCGCGAAGCCGGGTACGCCGGCGTCCAGCAGCACGCGGTCTATGTCGCGCTGGTCTTGCGGCGTGGAAGCGCCCGCAAACGCCAGCGCGGCCGGCCCCAGGTCGAGGTCGAACAGGCGGTTGCCGAGGCGGGATTGGTAGTAGTAGTCGCGCTTGGGCTGCGCGGTGGCGACGATCTCGATCTGCCGGCTGTTGAGGCCGAAGCCTTCGTAGATCGTGCGAATCTGCGGCTCAGTCGCCTGCGGGTTCGGCAGGAAGATGCGGCTGGCGCAGCTTTCGATAATCGCGGGGGCGATGCTCGAATCCTTGATGTCCGCGAGCGACTGCGTGGCGAAGATCACCGACACGTTTTTCTTGCGTAGCGTCTTGAGCCACTGGCGGATACGCGCGGCAAACACCGGGTCATCGAGGAACAACCACGCTTCATCGAGGATCAGCAGCGTGGGCGATCCGTCGAAGCGTTCATCGAAGCGCGCAAAGAGGTAATGCAGCACGGCCATGACGGCGGCCTTGCTGTGCATCAGCTCCTCCATCTCGAAGCACTGCACGTCGGCCATGCCGAGCCGGTCGTGGTCAGCGTCCAGCAGCTTGCCGTGCGCACCACCGAGCACGTAGGGCGCGAGCGCCTGGCGCAGCGCGTTCGATTGCAGCAGCACCGACAGGCCGGTCATCGTGCGCTGCTCCACCGGCGCACCGGCGAGGCTTCCAAGCGCCGACCAGATAGCCGCCTTCTCGTCGGGGCCGACCGCCACGCCTTCGTGCAGCAAGCGGCCTTCGACCCATTCTGCGGCCCAGGTGCGGTAGCCCTCGCGGTCGATGCGTGCCAAGGGCTGGAAGGCGATTTCGCCATCCGTGCCCAGGTCGTAGTGTTCGCCGCCCAAGCCCAGGATCGTGGCCCGCATCGAGCGGCCCATGTCGAAGGCGAAGATGCGCGAACCGCGATAGCGACGGAACTGCATCGCCAGCGTGGCGAGCAAGACCGACTTGCCCATGCCGGTCGGGCCTGCGACCAGCGTGTGGCCCACGTCGCCGATGTGCGTCACCAGCCGGAACGGCGTCGCGCCATCGGTGCGCGTGACGATCAGCGGCGGGCCGTCGAGGTGGTCGTTCTTTTCCGGCCCCGCCCATACTGCGGACACCGGCATCATGTGTGCTAGGTTCAGCGTCGAGACGATGGGCTGGCGCACGTTGGCGTAAGCATTGCCCGGAATGGATGACAGCCACGCATCCACGGCGTTGAGCGTTTCCGGGATGGTGACGAAGCCGCGCCCCTGGATGACCCGCTCCACCATGCGCAGCTTCTCGTCGGCTACGGCCGGGTCGGCATCGAGCACCGTCACCGTGGCGGTGAGATAGCCGAAGGCGACCTGATCGCTGCCCAGCTCCTGTAAGGCGGCATCGGCGTCGGTCGCCTTGTTGCTGGCGTCAGTATCGACCAACGGGCTTTCCTGCTGGAAGATCGTTTCGCGCAGCAGCGCGATGACGTTCTTCCTTTTTGCAAACCACTGGCGGCGCAGGCGGGTGAGTTCCTTTTCCGCCTCGGATTTGTCGAGACAGAGAAAGCGCGTACTCCAACGATATGCAAAGCCCAAGCGGTTGAGGTCGTCCAGAATCCCCGGCCAGGTCGAGGTCGGAAAACCGCGCACCGACACCACGCGCAGGTGCTGGTCGCCCAGCATGGGCGCCAGGCCACCGACCAGCGGCGAGTCGGTCAGCAGGGCGTCGATGTGGAACGGCACTTCGGGCACACCGACGCGGTAGCGCCGCGTCGAGATGGTCGTGTGCAGGTAGGTCAGCGTCTGGCTGTCATCCAGCCAGACGATTTCCGGCATCACGCCGTCGAGCAGGTCAAAGACGCGATCCGTTTCCGCGACGAAGGCTTGCAGCCGCTCGCGCCAGTCCACGCCATTCGTCGGTGTGTTCTCGTAGAGCATCTTGGCTGCACGGGCGCGGGATTCTTCCGGCGGCAGGTAAAGCAACGTCAGGTGATAGCCGCTCTCGAAGTGATGGCCCGATTCCTCGAAGGCGGCCCGGCGTTCTTCCTCCACCACCCACGAAAGCGGCTCGGGAAACTCCGAGTGCGGATAGTCGGCCGCAGGCCGGCGCTCGGCTTCCATGAACAGCGCCCAGCCCGATCCCATGCGGCGCAGCGCGTTGTTCAACCGCGCCGACGTGGCGATCAGCTCGCCTTGCGTCGCGCTGTCGAGGTCAGGCCCGCGAAACCGGGCCGTGCGCTGGAAACTGCCGTCCTTGTTCAAGACGACGCCCGGTGCGACCAGCCCGGCCCAGGGCAGCCAGTCGGCAAGCAAGGCCGGGCGCTGGCGGTATTCGGCGAGGTTCAGCATCGCGGCGTCCTCCCCTCACACGTCCAGCAGCGGGCGGTGCTTGATGTGCCGGGCGAAGACCTGCATGAACTGCGGATCGACGCGCGCACCCCACACCGCCAGCGAATGGCCGACGATCCAGAGCACGACGCCCGGAATCCACAGTTGCAGGCCCAGGCCGACAGCGGCGGCCAGCGTGCCGTTAGCGATCGCTACGGTGCGCGGCGCACCGCCCAGCAGAATCGGCTCGGTCAGCGAGCGATGCAGCGGCACCTCGAAGCCGTCCGCGAAGGTGTCAGGGGCACTCATACGACCGCCCCGCCGGAGAAGCTGAAGAACGACAGGAAGAAGCTCGAAGCGGCGAACGCGATGGACAGACCGAATACGATCTGGATCAGCTTGCGGAACCCGCCGGACGTGTCGCCGAACGCGAGCGCGAGGCCCGTGGCGATGATGATGATGACCGCGACGATGCGCGCCACCGGCCCCTGGATGGATTCGAGGATGGATTGCAGCGGGCCTTCCCACGGCATCGAGGAACCGGCGGCCTGCGCGGCTCCGGCCAGGAACAACAGCAACGCGGCCAGCAGCAGCCCTTGCCCCGCAGGACGGGCCAGGCAGCGCAGCCGCGCAAGACGCAAAGCCGGATTTGCAGAAAAACGGAAAGCAGGAATGGTCATCTGCGTCATGGCAGTTCTCCAAGTGAGTCAAGGGATGAGGAAGTCGCCGCAGCGGGTACGGCATCGGGGTTTGGCGACAACTCGGGAAACGGCGTGTCCAGCGCGTCCGCCTCCCAATCCGCCAATCGGTAGCCCACGCCGTCAAAGCCGACGACGCGGGCGATGCTCTCGATGCGGCGCTTGCGCCCGCGCCCGGCGATATGGATCACCACGTTGACCGCCTCGGCGATCAGCGCACGCGGCGGGTTCACCGCCACTTCGAGAATCAGTTGCTCCAGGCGCAGCAGCGCGCCGAGCGCGGAGCCGGCGTGGATCGTGGCGATACCGCCCGGATGGCCGGTGCCCCACACCTTGATGAGATCCAGCGCCTCGGCGCCGCGCACCTCGCCGACGACGACGCGATCAGGCCGCAGGCGCATGGACGACCGCACCAGTTCGGTCATGGACACGACGCCGGCGCGCGTGCGCAGCGGCACATGGTCGCGGGCCGCGCATTGCAACTCGATGGTGTCTTCGAGCACCAGTACGCGGTCGCCCGTGGCGGCGATCTCGGCCAGCAGCGCATTGGCGAGCGTGGTCTTGCCGCTGCTCGTGGCTCCTGCGATCAGGACGTTCTGGCGCTCGCGCACGGCGCGAACGAGAAAGCCCGCCTGCTCGGCGGTCATCATTCCGTCCTCGATGTAGCGCGACAGAGGGATGACGCCGATGGCGCGCTTGCGCAGCGCGAAGGCCGGCCCCGGCGCAGCGGGCGGCAAGATGCCCTCGAAGCGTTCGCCGGTTTCGGGCAACTCGGCGGACAGCAGCGGTTGCCCGCGATGGACTTCTGCGCCAACGTGGGCCGCGACCAAGCGGATGATTCGCTCGCCGTCCGTCTCCGGCAACTCCGCGCCCATCGGCGCGCGCCCACTGGAAAGCCGATCCACCCAAAGGGTGCGATCGGGGTTCAGCATCACCTCCACCACGTCCGGGTCTTCGAGCGCGGCGGCGATCAGCGGCCCCATCGCCGTGCGCAGCATCTGGATGCGGCGGTCGAGCGAGGTGGTGAGGGATGAAGGCGCGGCGCTCATGAGGCACGCTCCTGCGCTTGCGCGGCTGCCGCCGCGTCTTCCATCCGCATTGGGTCGGGATGCAGTTCCTCCACCACGTCGCGCACCAGGCTGCGGCCCCGCAGCAGGTGGCGGCCAAGCTGCTCGGTGAACTGCTCGAAGCGCGCCTTGCCTTGCGCGCGTGCCGCGTCTTGGTGCGCCTCGGGAACCGGAGTGCTCACGGTCAGGTAGTAGCGGATGAACAGCGCCAGCGTTTCGATGGCGATGTTCTGGTCGCGCTCCATGCGATCGGCCTGGCGCGAGAGGCGATCCAGCCGCTTGGCAATGGCCGCCTCGCGCTGGTCGGCGGCATCGGGCGACAGCCATGATGCGAGCGCCGCCGCGACGATGGACGACTTGGACACGCCTTTCTTGGCGGCCAGCTCATCGAGCCGCTTGGCGTGCTCCGGCTGGATGAACAGGTTGAGGCGATAGTGGCTCATAGCTCGATTCCGTCGTTGGGGTCGAGGGAAGCCAGCCGGGCGCTGCGCTGCATGGCCGGATCAAGCTGGCGAGGAAGGGGAAGCGGCAGGTCGTCGTCGTCATCGAGCAGCGCGAGGTCGGCCGTGGGAGCGGCCAGCTCGGAGTCGTAGGCGACGGTTTCGGAGAGTTCGGGCTGACGGCGCGGGCCGCCGTCGTCGGCCGAACCCAAGTTCTCCAGGCCATCAGCGGACGCGGCGGCCAGTGCAGCGGGCACGGACGGAATCGCCAACCCGCTCCAGTCGTCGGGCCGCAATGGCGGCGCGTCGGCGTACTGCCCATCCGCCAGCGCGGGCGGTGGCAGCACGCGACGCTTGAAATTGGCGTCCGCGTAGTAGCGCAGCTTCTTCGCCTTGATCGGCGCCACGCTGGACACCATCACCACGGCCTCGTCAGGCGGAAGCTGCATGACTTCGCCCGGCGTCAGCAGCGGGCGCGCGGTTTCCTGGCGCGACACCATCAGGTGGCCCAGCCACGGCGCGAGCCGATGGCCCGCGTAGTTGCGCTGCGCGCGCAGCTCGGTAGCGGTGCCGAGCGTTTCGGAAATGCGCTTGGCCGTGCGCTCGTCGTTCGTGGCGAACGTCACGCGCACATGGCAGTTGTCCAGAATCGAATGGTTCTGGCCATAGGCTTTGTCGATCTGGTTGAGCGACTGCGCGATGAGGAAGCTGCGGATGCCGTAGCCCGCCATGAAGGCCAGGGCCGTCTCGAAGAAGTCGAGCCGCCCCAGCGCCGGGAACTCATCGAGCATCAGCAGCAGCTTGTGGCGGCGCTGAATGCCGTCGGAGCCGTCGAGCGATTCGGTGAGGCGCCGGCCGATCTGGTTGAGGATCAGGCGAATGAGCGGCTTCGTCCGCGAAATGTCCGAAGGCGGCACCACGAGGTACAGCGATACCGGATGCTCGGCAGCGATCAGGTCAGCGATGCGCCAATCGCAACGCGAGGTGACTTCGGCCACCGTGGGATCGCGGTACAGGCCGAGGAACGACATGGCCGTGGACAGCACGCCCGAGCGTTCGTTATCGCTCTTGTTGAGGACTTCGCGCGCAGCGGATGCCACCACGGGATGTGGGCCACCACCTTCCTCGTTCACGAGGTGCGGCGTAGTCATCATCCGATGCAAGGTCAGCTCGAACGGACTGGCCGGGTCGGAGAGGAAGTTGGCGACGCCGCGCAGAGTCTTGTCTTCGCCTGCGTAGAGCACATGCAGGATGGCCCCAACCAGTAGCGCGTGCGAGGTCTTTTCCCAATGGTTGCGCTTCTCCAGCGCACCTTCGGGATCAACCAGAATGTCCGCGATGTTCTGCACGTCGCGCACCTCATGCGCGCCGCGCCGTACCTCCAGCAGCGGGTTGTAGGCCGCTGACTTCGCATCGGTCGGGTTGAACAGCAGGCAATGCGAGAAGCGCGAGCGCCAACCGGCGGTGATCTGCCAGTTCTCGCCCTTGATGTCGTGGATGACGGCCGAGGCTGGCCAGGAAAGCAGCGTCGGCACCACCAGGCCCACACCTTTGCCCGAGCGCGTGGGCGCGAAGGTCAGGACGTGTTCCGGGCCTTCATGCCGCAGGTACTGGCGGTCGTGCTGGCCGAGGAACACGCCGGCCGGCTGCGTGAGGCCAGCCTTGCGAATGTCATCCGCGTTCGCCCAGCGTGCCGAGCCGTAGGTCGTAACCAGCCGCGATTGGCGCGAGCGCCAGATCGACATACCGATGGCGACCACCACCGCCAGCAGGCCACTGCCGCCCGCGATGGCGCCGCCGGTATCGAACACGCGCGGCGCGTAGGCATCGAAGAAGAACCACCACTCGAACAGTTTCCACGGGTGGTAGATCGGTGTGCCGAGAAGATCGAACCAGGGCGAGCCAAGGCGTAGCTGGTAGCCAAGGGCTGCTGCTGTCCATTGCGTGGCGCTCCATACGCCAGCGATCACGATGCCGAATACCACGGCGATCTGACCGAACAGCACGTTCGTCCCTTGCATAACCTCGCCTCCGATCACCGCACACAGAGGTGCCGCAGCACTGAGGATCAAGGCGTTCGCGCAGGTCGGTCAAAGGCCGATGTGGCGGCAATTTAGGCCCAAAAAGTCAGATTTCCTTTAGTGGCGAAAGCAATAAAAACGCCGCAAGCGCGAGCGCATTGCGGCGTAGTGAGGTAACAGCGAGAACTTCGTCGCAGCGAAGCGACCGAGAGATAACCTACTTGGATTTTTGCTCGGGCCGATCACCGAAAAATCGCCGTTTGGCGGCTTCGGCAGCACGCAGACATAGTTCGTCGCCAACCTTCGCGCGGTCTTCCTTGCATTGACGTTGAATCTCTTTGATGCGTTCGGGATTGGCTACGAGCGCATCCACGGTTTCCGAAGGTTGAGAAGGACCGCATGCAGGCAGTGCAGTGACCAATATCAGCAATATCACTTTGTTCATAGCCTTATTCCTACTATCGGTCGCGTGGAAGGTCTTCGGGGATGCCGAGTTCATCAGCCGAATCAATAAAATCTACTCGTTCGATAAATCGAGCCAGCATTTCGGACGGCTCCGTATCGCGGCGCAGCAGATAGGTCATGAGCATAGTCGGCTTGCCCGCCAAGCGCCGGGCCACGACTCCCGGCTCGCGGCTGGAAGCAATGTGCGCCTCGCCCGCCAAGCCCAATGCTAAGCCGGCGGAGACTAAAGTCATCATCACGTCGAAGGTCGCCACGCGCTGCGCGATCAGCGGCTCTTGTCCGCATGTGCGTAGGAACCGATCGACCTGGCGCGCGTGGCCTTCGCACACTGCTGGGTCGCCCAGCGCCAGCGGATGGCGCAACACCTCCTTCAGCGGGATCTGTTTGAAGGCAAGCACCGGATGGCGGGCTGGTACCGCCACCATCAATTCGTCTTCCCATGCAGGAGTGACGATGATGCCATCACCTGCATCCTCTGCCATCGAGAAGCCCGCGTCATACAGGTCGCTATGAAGCCCCTTGATCTGCTGATCCAAAGGCACCTCGAACAATCGGATTTCCACCTCGGGGTCCTCTTCGCGGCTGCGCGCCAGCAATGCCGGCAGGCGCGAAGGCGTGACGCCATCGGACAAGGCAATACGCAACTGGCCGCAAAAGCCGTTGGCGGCGGACTTGACACTATCGCGGGCCTGCTCCAGCACTGTAAAGACTCGCTGAACGTGCTCCAGAAACAGCCGTCCAGCGCGGGTCAGTTGTGTGCTGCGAGTGGTGCGGACAAACAGGCGTGCGCCGAGTTCTTCCTCCAACTCCTTGATGGTGCGAGATAACGGAGATTGGTCGATGTGCAACCGCTCGGCAGCGCGGGCAAAGTGAAGCTCCTCTGCTACAGCGAGGAAACACCGTAGATGACGAAGCTCCACAAATCAATCTCCTATTAAGTGTTATTTGAACCTACACATTGAATCTTCTGTCCGGGGTAGTCACCGAAGGCCATGCGCCTATCCGAATCGGACAGGCGCTGGGACTTCTTTCTGACGCCATTGGGAGGCATCAGCAGATCGCGCGAATTACCCGCCGTGCTCCTGTTCAAGCAGCGAGCTGAGGCGAGCAACTTCATTGCTGGTAATGGCAATGTTCCGCCCGTCCTTCGTCGCCACTGAGGCGCCGATGGATTGATACACGGCGCGTCCGAAGCGACTTTCCTGTGCCATCTTTCCATCCTTGAAGACGTACAGCGTTCCCCCGTCAGCCAGCGGAACCATCTCCTTGGCTGCCTGGGCTGCTGCATGACCGGCGAAGGCAGGCACGGAGAGGGCGCTCAACAGGGCGGCAATGACAATTTGCGATTTCATGATCGACTCCTTTGTGAAAACGACGACAACTTGCGCCGCGCCGTTAAATGTAGAAGCGCGCGATCTACAGATCGCTTACCCGTGCATTACATTCAATTCATGTGCTGTCATTTGGTGCCAGTCAAGGATTAGGTGCCGTTGGGAGAAAGGATGCCAAGCCACGCAACGCTCGCCAAAACCAGAACGGCTAATGTCGCCTCCGTGAACAGACTCTGCCGTAGCTTGACGACCGCGTGTGCGTGGTTGCCTGTTCTCAATGCCGCCTCCAGACTTGGGCTCAGTCGAAACCGATTGGCTGCCGCCAGCGCGAGCATTCCTCCGAACAACAGGAGTTTTCCTACGAGCAGGCGGCCATAGAGCGTTGAGAAGAGCGGATCAAGCGATGGCCCAGCGATCAACAGGTAATTCAGGGCTCCGGTCACGACGAGTGCCGCCACGATCACAGTACCTATCCGAGCGAAACCATTGGATGTTCGGCTCAGGATCTCTACTGAGCCTTGCCCGGTATTTGGTTTGTTCGCCGCAAGCACCAAGAACGCGATCAATGCGCCTACCCAGGCACCGGCCGCCCAGAGGTGCGTGATGTCCGAAGCGAGATGAATGTATCCGCGCACGCCGTCATCCATGGCGCCATGTCCCGCCCATGCAAGGGTCGCCAACGCCACACCACTGGAAGCGGCCATCGCTGCAAAACGCAGTGTTGAATTCATGCGCAACACTGCGATGAGCACACACGTCACTAACGCCAGGATGCGAATGCACCAGGCGATGCCCATGTGCGTGCCCGTAATGAGCATGTCGAAAACGTGCGTTGACAGCTCCGCGTAGCTTTGGGCGCCGGACATGGCCTTGGCCATGACCGTCATGCCCCACATCGACAGGACAATGCCGATGGCGGCGGATGCGCCAATGAGTACGCGATAGCGGCGCGAGATCGTCGAGGATCGCTCGTCGTTGCCCAAAGCATAGAGTCCGAACATGGCGACGCCAAACGCCGCCGCCAGGTCCAGATAAAGCGCCAGGCGCAGGACGATGGTCAACCAATCCCCGGCCATGGGCTTACTTCACCTTGAAGGTGACGTTACCCGTGATCGGATGCGTGTCCGAGGAGACGGCACGCCATTCGACGCGATAGTCGCCCGGCTGGAGCGCCTGTGCCGGCGTGATGACCATGGTCTTGCCGTCGCCGGCACCCGCGACGCTGGCGTTGATCTTCATCGGGCCATGGCTCGCCATTCCCGGCATGCCCGTCATGACAAGGCTTGCGGCGGAGAACTGCGGCACCAGCGTTTCGGAGAACTTCAGCTCGATGGTGGCTGGCGCGGAAACCTGCGACTTGTCGGCCGGCGTTGAAGACACCAGCGAAGGATGCGCGAATGCGGCGGTGGCGAACAGGCCAGCAGCGATCGGCGCGACGAGCTTGGCGATGAAATGTGAACGGGTCATAGAAGTTTCTACCTGGATGTGTGAGGTGTGGTTTAAGAACGAAATGCCGAGATAAGGCTTGCACCTTCGCAACGGCGTGGAACGAAAGAAACGGTTCGCTGGGCGATAGCAGACTCCTGTTGGTTCTGAAAGATGTTTCGGTCACAGTCGGCTCGCTCTCAGCCGCAAGGCGTTGCCCACGACCGATGCCGAACTCAGGCTCATCGCCAATGCTGCGATCAGGGGCGACAGCAACCAGCCCGTGAGGGGATAGAGAACCCCGGCGGCGATGGGGATGCCCAGCGCGTTGTAGAGGAAGGCGAACATGAGGTTCTGCTTCATGTTGCCCACGGTACTCACCGAGAGCGTGCGAGCGACAGCAATGCCACGCAGGTCGCCCTTGACCAGCGTGACCTGAGCGCTGTTCATCGCCACGTCGGTTCCCGTTCCCATGGCGATGCCCACGTCTGCCTTCGCCAAGGCCGGCGCGTCGTTGATGCCGTCTCCGGCCATGGCGACGATGCGGCCTTCTTTCTGCAGCCGCTCGATCAACATGAGCTTGTCCGCCGGCTTGACCTCACCATGCACCTCGTCGATGCCTAGGCGTGCACCGACGGCTTTGGCGGTGGTCTGCCCGTCCCCGGTGGCCATGATGACCCGCAGGCCCGCAGCCTTCAACGCGGCCAGGGCCTCGGGGGTGCTGCCCTTGACCGGGTCGGATACGGCGAGCAAACCCGCGAGTTGCCCGTCCACAGCCAAGTACATGACGCTGGCCCCTTCGCCGCGCAGAGTTTCGGCCTGGGGTACGAGCGGTTCCACCGATACGCCAGACTGTTCCATCAGCACTGTGTTGCCCAACGCCAGTTGCCGGTGCTCAACCTTTCCGCGCACGCCGATGCCGGTTCCCGATTCAAAGCTCTGAGGCTTCACGAGTTGGAGGCCCTGGGCACGCGCGGCCTGCACGATGGCGTCGGCCAGGGGGTGTTCACTGCCCTGGTCCAGGCTGGCCGCAAGACGCAGCACCTCATCGTTCGTAAAGCCGGGTGCTGCGACGACCTGATCGAAAGCAGGTCGGCCTTCGGTCAGGGTTCCTGTCTTGTCGATGACGAGGGTATCGACCTTGCGAAGATTCTCGATCGCCGCGGCATCGCGGAACAACACGCCCTGCGTGGCGCCACGGCCCGTTGCGACCATGATCGACATCGGCGTGGCCAGACCCAGCGCGCACGGGCAGGCGATGATCAGGACGGCCACCGCATTGATCAGTCCATAGACCCAGGTGGGCTGTGGCCCGAAGAATCCCCATACAAAGAGCGTCGTGACCGCAATGGCGACGACGGCCATCACGAAGTAGCCGGCAACGACATCGGCCATGCGTTGCATCGGTGCCTTGGAACGCTGCGCCTGGGCGACCATCTGGACGATCTGCGATAGAACGGTGTCCGAGCCGATCCGCTCCGAACGCATGACCAGCGCGCCGTTGGTGTTGAGTGTGGCCCCGATGACCTTGTCGCCCGCGCGCTTGCTGACGGGCAGCGGTTCGCCGGTCAGCATGGATTCGTCAATCGAGCTGCTGCCCTCGTGCACGATGCCATCCACCGGCACCTTCTCGCCGGGTCGGATGCGCAGCAGGTCGCCGACGTGCACATGGCTGAGCGGCACGTCTTCCTCGCTGCCGTCCGCATTGATGCGCCGCGCGGTCTTGGGCGCCAGCCCCAGCAGCGACTTGACGGCCGCCGAAGTCTGGGAGCGGGCCTTGAGTTCCAGCACCTGGCCGAGCAGTGTCAGCGAGATGATGACGGCGGCGGCCTCGAAATACACGCCGACCCGTCCCATGGACATGAAGGAGGCTGGAAACACTTCCGGCGCAACGGTTGCCACGACGCTGTAGATGAATGCCGCACCCGTTCCCAGGCCGATCAGTGTCCACATGTTCGGGCTGCGGTTGACCACGGACAGCCAGCCGCGGGAGAAGAAGGGCCAGCCGGCCCACAGCACGATCGGCAACGACAGCACCAACTCGACCCAGCTCTGCGTAGCCATGTCCATCAGGTGCAGCCGCTCGCCCAGCATCGCCAGCGCCAGGACCACGAGCGTCAACGGCAAGGTCCACCAGAAGCGACGCGAGAAGTCACGCAACTCCGGGTTGTCGTCGTCGAGGTCGGGCAGCAGGGGCTCCAGCGTCATCCCGCACTTGGGGCAGGTTCCCGGATGATCCTGGCGGATCTCCGGGTGCATCGGGCAGGTGTAGATCGTTCCGGGTGCGGTTGGCGATGCCGCCGGGGCCGGTGAAACTGCGGTGCTGGCATGGTGATGCGGCGCATGGCCGCTGCCTGTGCCTATGCCCGCGCCACCGCTGGCATATCGCGCCGGATCGGTGTCGAATTTGGCCTTGCATCCGGTGCTGCAAAACAAGTACGTGTTCCCCAAGTGCGTGGAGCGGTGCTCCGACGCCGCCGTGACCGCCATGCCACACACCGGATCGCGCGTCGCGGCATCGGGCTGCGAGTGGCTTGAGGACCCGCCCGCGTCGTCACTGCCGGCATGGCTGGCGTGATGGTGGTGCGTATGCGGGCCGGACGTTGTGGCACCCGCCGCCATGCCTGCGTGCTCATGTCCTGAAGACTTGCTGGGTGAATTCATAGTGACAAGTGCCCTCCGCCGTTAACCGTTGGTGTCTGGTGATCGCAGCAGGCCGCAGGCGCGCAAGGAGACAAGCGCGGCGTCGCGTGCTCGCACGGTGCGAGCACGCGACTCATTGCTTCTGCTCCTTGGCGGGTGCGGCACCTTCCTCACCCTGACGCGCGGCATGATCGTGTCCGCCGTGGCCGTGACCACGGTGCATGAACAGGTGCATCAGCGGACAAGCCGCCAGCAGCAGGAAGGGGAGATAGCCGGCAACATGTGCCGTGTGCTCCTTGAGCAGGAAATACGCGGCGACAGCGGCGATGATGAGGAACGCCACGCCGTAGCGCGATCGCCAGAACCGGGGACGATCGCTGGGGGTCTGTGTGTGCTGATGCTGCATGGCATATCTCCACGGAAAAGGGTTGATGGATGGTCAGCGATGCGACTGATAGACCGTGCTACTACCGTTTTTCCCGATCAGCAGCACGTCGTAGGCGTCCTTGCGTCCACCATAGGCCGGACCATCCATGCCGGGCGAACCGACCGGCATGCCCGGCGCCGCGAGGCCGATGGCCTGCGGGGCTTCGCGCAGCAAGCGTTGAATGTCCGAGGCAGGCACATGACCCTCGATGGCATAGCCGCCGATCTGCGCCGTGTGGCACGAACCGTACTTCTGCGGGATGCCCAGCCGCGTGCGCGCTGCCGTGTTCCCGGTGTCAAGAACCTGCACATCGAAGCCTGCGCCTTGCAGGTGTGAGACCCAGTCCTTGCAGCAACCGCAGCTCGGGTCCTTCCACACCTTGGCGATCGGTCGGCTCTGCGCCAGGCTCGGTCCTGCGAGTGCCATCACCAACAAGCCAGCGATCAATGCTTGGCGTCTCGGCACTTTGCCCTGGCTTCTGTCGTAGTGCATGTTCATAGATTGCCTCTCATCAGATGATCAAACCCACAAGGTTCTAGAACCAGAATCGCACGCCAGCCACCCAGCGCGTCTGCTGCGCGCGGCCACCTTCGGCGCGCACATAGTCCGCGGTGCGTCCGAAGCTGCCCGCCCGTTCCACGCCGATGTAGGGGGCGAACTGGCGACTGAATTCATAGCGCAGGCGCAAGCCAGCAGACGCTTCGGCCAAGCCCTTGCCGATACCGCGTTCCGGGTCGTCCTTGCCATAGAACTGCAATTCGGCACGAGGCTCCAGAATCAGTCGCTGGGTCAGCAGCAGCTCGTAGCTTCCTTCGACACGCAGCGCCGTACGTCCGCCACTTCCCACGTAGCCCGTCGCCTCCAGCTCGAACCAGTAGGGGGCGAGGCCCTGGATGCCGAAAGCCAACCATTGACGGCTCGGGCCTTCTCCGTTATCCACCCGAACGCCGAGCTGGGTGTCCCAGTACGGTGCGACGGCGTGCCCCCAGAGAAGCTCGGTACGCGATTCTTCGAGCTTTCCTTTGGCGATATCGCCTTCGGCCTTCACGACGGCCTTGTTGTAGGTCGTCCCATACCAAGCCTGGAGGTCGTAGGCCGTGGAATCGTCCCCTTTGCGCGTGAAGCGGCGTTCCAGGGTTTCGCCGCGCAACGAGAAGAACCTGTGTTCGTCGGCCAGCATCAGCCGCGGCACACCGGGTACGGCGTAGTCGCCCGATCCCAATGTCAGGCCATTGGAGTAGCCATGCGGATCGCGGGCGTCAGGAGGCGCCGACCCGCCCTGCATCTGCATGTTGCCGTGATCCATGGCCGGGGCCGCGGTCGAGCCGCTCGCCGACGTCGCGTGACCCGCGTGCGGGTCGGCGGCAGGAGCCACGGTCTGAGTGGATGGCGCGGCCGTTTGAGCGTCGGCCTGGCCGTGCGCTGCATGGTCGTTCTGTGCTTGTGCCTGGGCGGCGACGCTTACCAGGGCCAGAAGCGTCGTGGCCAGTGCGCGAGTGGGGAGTGCTTTGGACATTCTTGGTCTTCCTTGTGCGCTGGGTTCAAGACACCACGACTTCGCGGAACATGCCGGCATCCATGTGGAACATCAGGTGGCAGTGCCACGCCCAGCGGCCGAGCGCGTCGGCTGTCACCAGGAAGCTGATGCGTTGTGCCGGCTGCACCGGCAGGGTGTGGCGGCGCGCAAGGAAGCGACCGTCGGGGCTTTCCAGCTCGCTCCACATGCCGTGCAGGTGCATGGGATGGGTCATCATGGTGTCGTTGTGCAGAATGACCCGCAGCCGCTCGCCGTGTTTGAAGTGCACCGGCGTGGACTTTCCGAACTCCAGCCCGTCCAGGGACCATGCGTAGCGTTCCATGTTGCCCGTGAGGTGCAGTTCGACCTCCCGGCCAGGGCCTCTCTTGTCCAGCGGCCCCGACGGGGTATGCAGATCCGCGAGGGTCAACACGCGCCGACCGTTGTTGCGCAGTCCGATGCCGGGGTCATCGAGGTTGGTGCGCGCCATGTCAACGCGCATGTCCGTGCTGGCACCATACTCGGTGCGAGCGTGGCGAGCAGTAGTGCTGGGCACGGCCAGTCCCCCCGCAGCCGCGGCGTGTTGGCTGTGATCCATCGCCATGCCACCGTGGTTCATGGCGCCGTGATTCATGCCAGCCATCGCCCCATGATCCATCCCGGTCATCCCGGTCATCCCGGTCATGCCCGTCATCTCCATGGCTTGGCCGGACCCGCCGTGGTCCATGCCCCCCATCATGCTGCCCATCATGTCGTTCATGGTCAGCCATTCGACCGGATCGAGGGCAGGCACGGGAGCTTGAAGACCTTCACGCACGGCCAGCGTGGCCCGCGCGTAGCCTGTCCGGTCCATCGCCTGGGCGAAGATCGTGTAAGCGTCATCCCGTGGCTGGACGATCACATCGACGGTTTCGCCCGGACCGAATCGGAACTCATCGACCGTCACCGGCTCCACGTCAACACCATCGACGTGCACCACCGTGAGTTTCAGTCCGGGAATGCGTACGTCGTAGAAGGTGTTGCCCGCACCGTTGACCATGCGCAGCCGCACGCGCTCACCCGGTCGGAACAGCGCCGTCCAATTGCCGGCGGGGGTGACGCCGTTGGCCAGATAGGTCAGCGTGGCGGCGGACAGATCGGCGAGATCCGTCGGATTCATCCGCATCTCGTTCCACATCTTGCGCTTGTCGATCGCAGCGGCCATGCCGTCGCGCGAGGCGTCCCGGAAGAAGTCGAAGACGGTAGGTTGGTTGTAGTTGTAGTAGTCGCTTTGGGACTTGAGCTTGGTGAACACCCGCATCGGGTCTTCGTCGGTCCAATCCGAGAACAGCAGCACGTGGTCACGGTCGGCGCGGATGGTCTCGGCACCAGCGGGGTCGATGATGATCGCCCCGTACATGCCCGTGAGTTCCTGGAAGCCGGAGTGCGAGTGGTACCAGTAGGAGCCGCTTTGCTGAACCTTGAAGCGGTACGTGAAGGTCTCGCCGGGAGCGATGCCATTGAAGCTGATGCCCGGCACGCCATCCATCTGATACGGCAGGATGATCCCGTGCCAGTGGATGGATGTGGCTTCACGCAGCTTGTTGGTCACACGGATTGTGACGGTGTCACCCTCGCGCCAACGCAATGTCGGTGCCGGCAGCGAGCCGTTGATGGTCGTAGCCACGCCTGGCTTGCCCGTGAAGTTCACGGGCGATTCGGCGATCACCAAGTCGAACTCGGTGCCCTTCAGCACAGGGGCGGCACCGCGCGTCGCGGAGCCTTGTTGGGCAAATGCCCTGAGCGCCGGGGTGGACAGCCCGGCCAGGACGCCGCCAGCGGCCAGCCCCTGAACAAAACGCCGACGAGACAGGCCCAGTGGGGGCGCGATTACAAAGGGCGAACGAGGCGGCATGGCCTGAAATCCTCCATAGATAACTTGAAAGTCGTCTTTAGAGCCGCCTTTGGTCTTGGGCGGCACGGTTCGACGCATGGAGGTCATGCTATGGAGTGACCACTTTCGGATGAATGACCCTTGGATTACATTCATGTAATGGTCGCGTCATCTTCGTGGCAGGAAGCGACTATTACATTGCCCCTAAGAAGCAGATGAATGGGGCATCGTGGGCGGCAAAATTCCTTACGCCGCAGCGATTTCATGGGGCATGCGATGAAGCTGTTGGTCGTTGAAGACGAGAACAAGACGGCGGATTACGTCCGCCAAGGTCTCATGGAGGCAGGGTTCGTCGTGGATCTGGCGCGTAACGGATTGGACGGACACCACTTGGCCATGAGCGAGACCTACGATTTGGTGGTCTTGGATGTCATGCTGCCGGATGTCGATGGCTGGCGCATCGTGCGTTCGCTGCGAGATGCTGGCAAACAAGTCCCTGTGCTATTTCTAACCGCACGTGGCAGCGTAGATGACCGCGTCAAGGGGTTGGAACTGGGGGCAGACGACTATCTCGTCAAGCCGTTCGCGTTCTCGGAATTGCTGGCGCGGGTGCGGACGCTGCTGCGACGCGGAAGCGCTCCGAGCCAGCCTGATCGCATCCAAGTTGCCGATTTGGTGCTGGACTTGCCGCGCCGACGTGCAACGCGCGCTGGTCAGCGCATCAATCTCACCAGCAAGGAGTTCGCGTTGCTCGAACTGCTGGCACGCCGACAGGGTGAAGTTCTGCCGCGTTCGTTGATTGCGTCTCAGGTATGGGACATGAATTTCGACAGCGACAGCAACGTCATTGATGTGGCCATCCGTCGTCTGCGCGCAAAGATCGACGATGCGTTCAATCCAAAGCTCATCCACACTGTACGTGGCATGGGATACACGCTCGATGCGCCTGATGATGACCTCGCGCCATAAGCCACGGCGAAGCCGTCCCGCGTCGCTTGCATTGAGGGTCACGGCCCTGGTTGGCATTGCCACTACCTTGGTATTTCTAGCGTTCAACTGGGTTGTCGTTAGATCCCTGGAGCACCACTTTGCCCAACAGGACGCCCATGAACTGGACGCAGTGGTCACGGCCTTGGCAGAGCCGTTGCGACAGATCGCTAATGACATGGACAAAGATGAGTTGCGGCAGCATTTAGCCAATGCAGTGGCAGGACATCATGGGATGACCTATGGTGTCTATGATCGGCCGGGCAATACCATCTATGCCACGCCGGGTCCTGACCTGTCGAAACTTGCCAGCAGCAAAAAGTTGGTCAACCGCATCACCGCCGACGATTTGACGGTGTGGCAAGAGAATCAGAGGTCTTATCGAGGTGTGGCGCTACAACTGCCTGCCGACGATTCGGCGGCACCTGGCTACCGCATCGTCGCTGCCATGGACATCGGCTTTCATCTCGATTTCTTGGCAGAGTTCAAGCGCATGCTCTGGTGGGCGACCTGCCTTGTTCTCTGCATTGCGCTCGGGGTGGCTTGGCTGGCCGTGCAATGGGGCCACCTTCCAATCCGCAAGGTCAACGAGGAGATTCGCACGATCCGCTCTTCAAAGCTAGATGTGAGACTTGATCCTCTGGACGTACCTATAGAACTGGCTGAACTTGTGGTCGCCTTCAACGACATGCTGGCCAGAATCGAGGAAGGGTTTGTCCGCCTGTCGCACTTTTCCGCCGACATTGCGCACGAGTTGCGTACACCCGTTACCAACCTGATTACGCAGTCCCATGTGGCGCTCGGGCAACCCCGCAGTGCAGAGGAATATCGGGAGATCCTCTACTCCAACTTGGAGGAGTTTGATCGCATGAGTCGCATGATCGGCGACATGTTGTTTCTAGCTCAAACGGAAAATGACCCTCGAAATCTCCGCCTCGGCGAAATCGACTTGGCTGAGTTGATCCGAGGTTTGTTTGACTACTTCGAGGCATTAGCTGAAGACCGCAACATCACACTTTACGCAAAGGGTGCTGCCGAACCAATACGAGCGGATCGTGAGATGTTGCTGCGGGCGCTCAACAATCTTCTTTCCAACGCAATCCGTCATACTCCCTATGGGTCGCGTATTACAGTCGCTTTGGCGCAAGATGAACGATGGACAACGATAAGTGTCGAAAATCCGGGCGAGCGAATTTCGGAGGCTGATCTGCCGAAGTTATTCGATCGCTTTTTCCGAGTAGATCCTGCCCGCCAACGAAAGAACGCAGGTGCAGGGCTAGGGCTGGCCATCGTCAAATCAATTGCCGAAGCTCATGGTGGACATGTGCAGGCAACGTCCAGCGATACAGCGACTAAATTTGATCTAACGCTGCCTCGCATCGCTTAAGTTGGCCTCTCGCCATTGCGGGAGAATGCAGATCGTGGATGGGCGCAGTTTCGACTCGTCGGAAGCAGGTTGCTCGTCAGATGATGGACATGCCTTTCTGCCGTCCAATCTCCCATGACACGCCACCGCCGCGTACAGTGGCAGCAAGTTGCTGACCTAGCCGTTGCTCGATCACTGGTTTCCACGGCACTAGGCTGAATCCCATGCCGTCATCGAGCATCGCGTAGCGCCCGCTGGCGAGCATGACGCTGCGCCGGTAGATGCCGGCCACGCGCTGCCCATCGGCCACCGGGCGATGCTCCAGGCCGGTTTCGCCGGCAATGTCCTTCGCGGCCTGTGCCAGTTCCCGGTTGCGCAGCGTGCCCAGCAGGTTGCGCGCCAGGATCACGCGCTGCCCGCGCCGCTCGGCCAGTCCCTGTTCGGCCAGGAAGTCGGCGCGCTGCTGCATCGCCTGCTTGGCCTCGCCGCCAAAGCCCAGGTCGCCCAGACCCGAGCCGCCGCCGATCAACTGCTGGTCGAGCCAGGTGGCCCCGATCACTCGGGCCTGCCGCTCGATGGGCAGGTGCGATTTCAGCTCCACGGCCACGCCGCCCAGGCGCTGCGCGTCGTAGCGGCGGCCCTGCTCGGGCAGATCGTCCGGCACCTTCCATAGACCTTCGGCCACGCGCTCCACAATGCCGGCGCGGCGCAAGGCTTCCAGCCGACGGACATGGGCTGCGACGACTTCCTGTGGATCGCGGCCGGGCATGGCCTGACCCTGCGCGATGGCGAGGTGGTGGTCGGTGCGGTACAGGCCATCGCTCGCCAGCGCGGCGATGTTCTTGTCGGCCGCGCGCACATCGGCCGATCCCTTCACCTCCACCACCGCGTCGGCCGGATAGTTCGCCAGTTCGTCGCGGGTGTTGAGCGCGACGTAGTGGGCCTTGCCGTCCACGCCGTCGATGACCAGATAGCCCCGGTCGCGCAGCTCGTCGGCCAGCCCCTTCGCGGCCACGCGGCCGAGGATGGTTCGGCCATCGTCGCCCGCCTCGAACACCGCCAGCTCGCGCGGCTCGCCGCGCATGGCCCGCTGCATGGTGCGGATGATGTCGCCACGCTCGCCCAGGGCGCGCAGCGTCTTTTCGGCATCGGCGTGGACGGCCCAGGTGCCCGGCTGCATCTCGTCGGCCAGGCCCAGGCGCTGCAAGCGTTGCAGGCGGCCGATCAGCAGCAGGCGCTGGCGTTGCAGCCGCGGTTCGTTGAACCGTTCGACATGCACCAAGCCATCGTCGCCCAGTTCGCGTTTGAGCGTGCGATCCAGGCTCGTCCATCGCTCCTGATCCACTTCACGCTGCAAGGTCTGCTGGATCTCCAGCTCGGTGCGTGGCCCCAGCCATTCGGTCGCCAGCTCGGACGCGCGATGCCGGAAGCCATCGGCGATGTAGTCGCCCGCGATGATGAGGTCTTTGCCGGTGTCGTCGCGTCCGCGCACGATCAAGTGGGTGTGCGGGTTGTCGGTGTTCCAGTGATCGACCGCCACCCATTCCAGCCGTGTGCCCAGGTCGGCTTCCATGCGGCCCATGAGATGCCGCGTGTAGGTGCGCAGGTCGTCCAGTTCCGCGCCATCCTCCGGCGAGAGGATGAAGCGGAAATGGTGCCGGTCGTCGGCGCAGCGTTCCTTGAAGGCGTCGAGGCCGGCAGCATCGGTCTGCGGCCCATAGGCTTGGCCTGGCTCGCCGTCGCGGCCGGCGCCGTCGCGCTCGATGTAGCGCAGGTGCTTGGCGAGCGACTGCGGACTGGCCCGCTGCTGATTGACCAGCAGCGTCTTGATGGTCACGCGCCGCGACATGGGCGTGAGCTTCGCGCCCGCGAAGCGCGCCGCCGTGTGGCCGCGTCCCAGCCGCGAGCCGGGCCGCTGGCCGATGCCGGCGCCCTTGCCACTGCCGCCAGGACGGCGCACCGCCGACTTGCCGCTGCTGGCCTTTCCTGCCTGTTTGAGCACCTTGGAAACGAAGCCCTGGCCCCGGTTCTTCGGGGCGCTGGGGCGGATGCGGAAATCGTCATCGCGGCGGTTGGTCATGGCTGGGCTCCCTGCAAGCTCTGGCGTGTCCGGGCGTGCGAAGCACGTGGACATGACTGCATCGGCGCGGGCTTCGCGCCCCAAGCGGCACGGCGGCAAAGCCGCTCCGTGCCGCGCCACCCCCACGTGCAGACAGGCTTTCGACGCGGCCCGGTGCCGCGTCCTTTTGTCTTGCCTTCCGCATTTGCCTCCCGCATCCGCTCCCGGCAATCGCGGCCCGGTGGCGCTGCTGCACCAGCAGCCAGCGCGCCGGCGAACGCGGATACGGCCGCAGGCCGGGCGCGTTCGAGGCAAGACGCCTGCACGTTGGACGGCTGCGCCGGAGACAGCGCGAAGTGCGGTGCGAATGCACCCGCACTGCACGCGCGACGACACGGCGACGACCAGCAGGACGACACGCCCGATGGCACGATGAGATGCATGGCAACGTGCAGCGAATCGACGGCCATCATGGGCGGGATTCCAGCCAGATCGGATGCGCGACGCCGATCACGGCGGATGCGCTGACCGGCCCGAAATACCGGCTGTCGAACGACGCCGGGTTGGTCACGCTCAAGAGGAACAGTTCGCCAGGCCGAAGCTGGCGGCACTGCCGCCAGGAAGGCAGCGGACGGCCCAGCCGGTCGGCGGGCAGCACGGCGGCCACCGGCACGCCGTCGATCCAGACCAGCGCATCAAACACGCACACCGTTTGCGGCGCGACGGCGCCCACGCGCTTGAGCAGCGGCACGCGCGCCGGCAGGTAGCGGCGCTGCGCGGCCAGCGCGGCGGTGTCTGCCGGCAACGTGGTCAAGACGATGCTGCCAACGGACAAAGGCTGGTGCAGCGAGTCGGTACGCTGGTGGAGCGGTTCCACGCGATACCAGCCGACCGCCACGCTGTCGGACGGGTTGTAGATGATGCGCGGCAGCGGATGCACGAAGGACGCCCAGGCCAGCGCAGCGAGGCCGCAGGCAGACAGGCACGCGAGCACGATGCGAGCGCGCAGGCGTGAGCGAGGACGCGGCGCGGTGCCGACAGTCGAAACGGCGGTCATGGCAGCGCCCTCCCGATGAGCCATCCGGCGTGCCGCTCGGCGGTGTATTCGGGCAGCGGCAGGCGCGCAGCGAGCCGGTTGGCGAGCGTGCGCCAGTACGCGGGTGAAGCGGCGGATGGCGCGATCCCCAGCGCCTCGATGGCGTCGATGCGCTCCAGCACGGCGCGCACCTGGTTCTCGCCCTCGGTGTGCAGCAGCAGGCGTGCGCCCGGCTGCACACCGGGGATGCGCTGCGCCGCGTCCAGCGGCGTGCAAGCCTGCATCACCATGAGCTGCCAGCGAACAGTGCCGTAGTCGGTGGACTGCCAGCGAATGCGGCAGAACATGGCATTCGGCATGAATACGGCGAGACTGCGCCAGCGGTCGAGCCGCAGCGTGCGCGCCGGTTCGCCGAAGCGCAGGTAGAGCTTGAAACGGTGCTCCAGGAAGGCCAGCGAAACGCGCGTTAGCGGCGTTGATGTTGGCCCCGTCGCGTGTGCTAGGAGTGGCGGCGACGGTGCAGCCGTGGCCGCGAAGGCAACAGGCGCGGGGGCAGACGAAGCGGATGCGGTCATGGTGTGTTCTCCCTGCGTTGTTCTGGAAACTCGCGCTCCAGCAGGCCGCGCAGCAGTTCGGCCACCGTCACGCCTTGCGTGAACGCCGACACCTTGATGCGCGCCCGCATTGCGGGCGTGATGTCGAGCGTCAGGCGTGCGGTGTAGAGGTCGCCCTTGCCCAGCGCATCGGCGTCGCCCTGGCGAATCCACGCCTCGGCGTGCGGATTCGCGGGCGGACGCGCGCCGATGCCGACGCGCTTTGTCGTGCGCTTGCTGGCGGGGCTGCTCATGTCGGCCACCGCAGCAGTTCGTCCACCAGTGCGGTGATTTCGCGCGCGGCGACGCTGTCCGGCGCCGTCTCGCGTGCCAGCCGGCCAGCAGCCACGCTGTCGGCGAACACGATGCGTTGATGCACTTCCGCGCGCAGCGCAGGAAGCGGCTGCTCGGCCAGCGCGCCGCGTGCTTCGCGTCCGATCACCGTGGTGCTCACGCGCCGGTTGATGACGAAGGCCGCGCGCAGCGCAGGCCGAAACACCTGCGCCTCGCGGATCAGCGCCACCATCTCGGCGCTGGCCCACAGGTCGTAGGGGCTGGGCTGCACCGGGATCAGCACGCGCTCGGCCGCCAGCAGCGAGGAGCGCGCCAAGGCGGCGATGCGCGGCGGCCCGTCGATGACGACGTGATCGGCCCGCCTGGCGAGTTCTGGCGCTTCCTGGTGCAGCGTTTCGCGTGCGAGGCCCACGGCGCTGAACAGCCTTGGCAAACCTTGCTGGCTGCGGCGCTGCGTCCAGTCCAGCGCGGAGCCTTGCGGGTCGGCGTCCAGCAACACGACGTGTTGGCCGCGCATCGCCAGCTCGCCAGCGATGTGGGTAGCCAGCGTGGTTTTGCCGACGCCGCCTTTCTGGTTGAGCAGCGCGACGATCATGGCCTGGCCCTCCCTGTTGGAAAGCCCGGTTGTTGCCGCTGTGCTTCGCGCCGCGTGGCGGTTTTCCACCGAGGTGCGGCGCTTCTACTACCAGTTAGATGTTTTAAGTTAGGGAAGTTAGGGGAGGCCGAAACCCGCGCCGTTATTGGCTTTGCGGCCGATCCGTACTCCTGATAGCACGAGAGTCGTACTCCCGATAGCACGATACCTCGTACTCCTGATAGCACGAGCCCGTCCACAAGCTGCGCACCGTTTATCCCCGTGCCGCGAACGGCACGGGCCGGAAGGTCAGCAGCTCGGCGCTGTTGTCCGGCATCCGCTCGATGCCTAGGACGTAGCCGGGCAGCGACTGCCGCGCGACCAGTGCGCGCAGGTCGTAGGCGAAGTCTGAGAAGCGCGTGGCACTGCCCGATTTCCGATACAGGTGTCGGAAATCGAATTGCCAACCACCCGGCTGTCGCCCGCCGTGTTTGCGCACCAGCCGGTACAGCCATCGCTCGATGCCGCCCGTGAGCCGGAAATACGCTGGGTCGATGGTCAGCACCAGCGCGGCATCCATGACGCCCGCGTAAAACCAGTCCGGCAGGATCAGCTCCAGCCCTAAGGGCGTGCCCTTGGTATCGGCCAGTTCCTTCCATTCGTTGATCCACGAGAAGCGGTGCAGCCGTCTTCCCGTGGTCTCCCGAATGGACGTGGCCACCGTCGTGGATTGCAGGCGATCCAAGGCCGCCTTGAGGCGCTGGTAGTCGCGCAGCGACGTACCGCGCCCAATGAATCGCTGGATCTCGTAGGGCGTGGCCTGCATGAGCCGCGATGGACGCAAGCCCGCGTCGCGCGCCTCCACAATCTGCGAAGCCGCCCAAATGAGCACATCTGCATCCCAAATCGTGGCGATGCCATGCTCCTGCGTTCCCTCCACGCGGATCGTGATGCCGCTGGCGCGGAAGTCGATCGGCGCCACGCGCCGCGACTTCGCCAGCGAGAAGAACGGAAAGGCCATCAAATCCTGGCTGTCGCGCGGCGCCATGTCGCCCGGCAGGGCACGGAACAGGTCGAGCTGTTCGCGCTCTGGCACGAGCCGCTGCCGGGACGGCAGCGCAGGGCTGGACATGGCGAAAGCCACCCGCGCGCCAGCGGTCAGCGCGCACGGCTGTCCGCCGAATGCTGCTCGGCGTACTCGGGATCGGATGTGCTCTCGAAGCTGCGCTCGGAAGCCCAGGCATCGAGATCGGCCACGGCGTACATGACGCGGCGGCCGAATTTGCGGAACTTGGGGCCGCCGCCCAGCACGCGCTGCTTTTCCAGCGTGCGCGGTGACAGTCGCAGGTAGTCGGCGGCTTCGTCGTTGGTGAGATAACGCTGCGGTTGCGCGACAGCGGCCGAGGTGGTTGCGGGAGCGGCGGCAGGCCGCAAGGGAGCAGGACGCATGGTGAGAACCTCCATCGGTTGCAGGGCTCCGGCCACACAGCGCAACCGGATGGAGGCAGTCTCAGAAAATGAAGCTCTCTTGCTCAGGGTCGTTTTGCGTGGCCTTCAAAACGACCCTTCTCAAGCGGCGCAAGCTGTGCTAGGCGGCGATAGCCGCCGCGCATCAGCGCATCGCCGCGCCGCGTCAGGCGGCGCACCTTGGAGCGCAGGCCGCCGTCGCTGTACCAACCGGCTGCGGCATCCACGCCGAACAAGCCTTCGGCCACATCGCGCAAGGACGCACCCGCCAGGGTTGCGTCGAGCGCCTGCAAGGTGTGCAGTTCCAGCAAGGCCGAATGCGATGGCCGGGGCCGAGCATTGGCCAGCGCCGCACCGGGCGCATGGCCGCGTGCAGGTGCGGCAGCACCGCCGTGATGGGCATAGGCGACAGCCATGCCGTCCTCCAGGCCGGGTGCCAGCGCGAAGCGCAGGCAATGGCCAGGGCTGCGCGCGATCAGCACCAGCCGCTTGCCATCGTGGATCAATTGCTTGTGACCAGGGATGCGCCAGAACGCGAAGGCGGTGGCATTCTGCGGTGGGTCGGCATCGGGGTAGAGCTGCACCACGCCGGCATGGCCGGGGAGCCAGGCCGGATGCGCGTCGCGCGCATCCAAGGCTGGGTCTTCCAGCAGGCGTAAGCCCCAGCGATGCGCCGCGTGCTGTGCCGCCTGCGGCCGGCGATGACGGTGCAGCCAGTCGAGCCGGTAGTCGGGATGGCGCCGCAGGTACTCCCAGGCCAGTGCGAGTGCATCGAGCCGCAGAACGTAGAGGTAGGCGGCGGTGGGATACCAGTGCGGGAAATGGTGAGGGCTGACCATGACGAAAGCTCCTGTCGAACAGCAGGAACGTCGCCACGGGCCGATCAAAACGAAGCTATCGCATCCAGATCAAAACCATCATCTGCATCAATTCAAGCATGTAACATGCGGTGTCAAGACTGATTGGCTCCGGTGTATTGCGAATCCCGTCCGAATGCGACGACCGCCCGACCCGACAACGTCATGCGGCACAAAACACCGTGCCCGTACCCGCATAAAAGATCGTGACTGATTGGGTCACACCAGCACGGGTTGAATGCAAGAGTGCGGATTCAGACCGGACAGGTCTGGAATAAGACTGAAATAGTCCCAATACGCCCCGCTTGGCCGCAGTGCGAACGGTTCAATCGAGGATGGAACCATTCTCCTGGGCCAGCCGCAGATATTCCGACAGCGGGCGTGCCGCCTGAAAATACCGATCCCGCATCACGGGCTGCTTGCGTGGCCCGACGATGGATTCCAGATCGGACAGCTTCACGGTGCCCAGCTCGGGCATTCCCAGCCCCAGGTCGATCAGGCCAAAGGCCGTATCGCCATCGGCCGGATCGAGCGCGGCCAGCAGCCAAGTGAGATGCGCGTCCGGCGTGAACAACCGCACCACGGGCAACGGGTCGATGGAGCCGCCAGCGGCGCGATTCTGGCCGTGGGCCAGCAACTGCCTGCGCTCGTCCTCGGTGATGAGTCGGTTCATGGGCAGCCCTTTCTTGGAACAAATCCACCGAAGCGTGAAAGCGTAAAGCCGTATCGGCGGATTTGAGGAAATGCACGGATTCGGTTTTGTGCTTCCGTGAAAAACCGCAAATGCGTATTTCTGTAAAGACGTAGAAGCACGAAAAAGGATTGATTCGGAATGAATGAGTTAAAGATAACGTGGTTTTAATTGTGCTGCGAATTGACGCTTCTGTCTATGCAGAAGCGAACCGTCCAGCGCGGCCGACCGGCCGGCTCCACCACCCATGACGCCGAGCTGGCCCACGCCTTCGGCGCGGCGGTGCGTGCTCTGCGGATGGAGCGCGGCATCGCGCAGGAATCGCTGGCACACCAGGCCGGCATCGAGCGTTCCCACATGGGGAAGATCGAGCGCGGCGAGCACATGCCCACGCTGGCGATCATTTTCAAGATCGCTGGCGCGCTCGAATGCAGCACGGCAGTGCTAATGAGCGAGGCTGAAAGCCAGCTCGCAGCGGCGGCCCCGCCGTAGGCGCTGGCCCGGCCGATCCGGCGCAAGCCGGTTCGGCGGTGTTCAAGGGGCGCCAAGTGCAGCGCGGCGGGGATGGGCCTTGCGCCGATCCCCTGGAGCAAGCGACGCGCGCAGCGCCGCAGGCGCGAAGGCGTGAGGGATTGGCGCCGAATGGCCGTGACGACAAAGACGGCACGGGGCGCAGCCAGCTAAGCCCGGCGGTGCAAGGCACCGACACGCCCGGCCGTTCTTGCAGCCGCAGACTCGCCCCATGCCTCAACAGAAGCGGCCCAACATGGGCCACGCTCCTGCAATGACCAGGCTTCCATGCAGCTCTGCGAAAGCGGCACGGCGCCCCGCCGCGTGGGCGGGGCGCTGGCGGCCATCAGGCCGCCTGGGGCTTGCTGCGCGACCAGATCAGCGTGTGCGTGCCGTCCTCTTCCTCGATCAGCCGGGCATAGACCGTTGCTGGGAACGAAGGATCGTCGAGGGTCACGGACACGTAGGGCCGTTCGGCCTTGCTGACTTTCTTCCACGCCGCGCCGATGTCGAAGCCCGCCGCCTGCACGCGGAAGTCGGGGGCGTGTTCGTTGTCCCCCTTGTCGTTGGGAACCAGCTTGGCCTTGACGTTGAGGGTCAGGGTGCGCAGCGTGCCGGTGAAGCCGTCTTTGTCCGCGGTGAAGGTGCCGATGGTTGCCATGATGAATCTCCTTACGATTGAACAAGGTTCGCGCCCATCGCGTCCTTGTTGTGATCCGACCGGCGGGAGACGGGCTGGCTGCACCGCTTGCGGTCGCAACGCAGTGGAGAACCGGGAGGCGAAAAGAATTTGTCCCGCGAGGAATGCGCGCAGCGCAGGGGGAAATTGTTTTCGCCGGACGGTTGCAGCCATAAAGCCCGAGGCGCAGCCGTGCCACCGCCAGGATTCACAACAAGACAAGGACGCCTTGGGCCGAACCGCTTCGAAAGGAGACAGGGCTGACTCGGCATCCCCGCACGAACGCTGCACTGGCTCGCTCCCAGACGCGGGCCAGGTCAACACCCCAATGACGGGCGAGAACGCCCCGGTCACACCTTGCGGCGCCAGTCTTGAGGCGTGGCATGGAAGCTCCATAGCGATGCCGGGCGGGATGCCCGTGAACCGTCCTTCGTAACGTGATGGGCAGGAACCGTCAGCGTCGGGGACGGCACGCATCCGTACAACCTGCCGCAGCAAGCTCCAGCGTATTCGCCAGTTCCCCGCCCATCGCGGCGGGGGCGCCGGCTTGGCCGATCCGGCGTTGCCGGTTCGGCGGTATTCGACGGGCGTCAAGCACCGCGCGGCAGGGATGAGCCTTGCGCCGATCCTCAGGAGGCAAGCGCAGGCGCGAAGGCGTGAGGGATTGAAGCCGAATGGCCGTAATTCGGCACGAAGCACGGGACGCAGCTCGAAAGCCCGGCGGCGCTTCGCGCCGACACGCCCATGCCATTCAATATGCCCTCAGGAAAAACTAAAGATGCGGCATGAGCCAGAACCACAATGCCACCCCCATCACCAGCCACAGCGCCACGATCATCACTGCCCCGAACCGGCTCCGCGGCTTGGCGCCTTCCGCCAGCATCCATTCATCGGCCTGAATACGGCATTGCGCCAGCACATCGGATGGCAGCAGCTTCACAGTCAACCAGATCAGCACGGGCAACAAGATCACATCGTCCACATAACCCAGCACCGGAATGAAGTCTGGAATCAGGTCAATGGGACTGAGCGCATAGGCCACCACGAACAGCCCCAGCGCCTTGGCATACCAAGGCGTGCCGGGATGCTTGCCGGCAAACCACAGCGTCACGCCATCACGCTTGATCCGCCTGGCCCAAGCCTTCAAGGTGACGCCGATGCTCATGCGGCCCCGCGCTGCACTTCGATCGTGACATGCGACAGTTCGTGAATATGCGCGAGCAGTGCCTTGTAGTGCGCGGGCTCCTGGGGCTCCCGAGCCACCAGTGAGACGATGGCCGCGAAATGCCCTGGCCCCACCTGCCAGACATGCAGATCTGTAACCTCGCTTCCCGTCGGCTCCACGGCCTCCCGAATCTCCTGCCGCACTTCCTCGCCCTCGACTGCCGCATCGAGCAACACGCTGCCGGAGTCCCGGATCAGCCCCCATGACCAGCGGGCAATCACCAGCGCGCCCACCACACCCATGACCGGATCAGCCCACAGCCAGCCGTAGCTGCGGCCGAGCAGCAGCGCGACGATGGCGAATACGGATGTCAGCGCATCGGCCAACACATGGATGTACGCGGCGCGCAGATTGTTGTCGCGGCTCTTGCCTGGCACATGATGGTCGTGATCGTGGTGGTGATGTCCATGATTGTGACCGTGATGCGCATGGTCGTCCTTCAGCAGCCAAGCGCAGACCAGGTTGACGCCCAGGCCCACGACAGCCACGGCGATCGCCTGGTTAAAGTCGATATGGATGGGTTGGGTGAGCCGTACCAGACTTTCCCAAGCGATCAGCAGGGCAATCAAGGCCAGGACGATCGCGCTGGCGAAGCCGGCCAGATCGCCGAGCTTGCCCGTGCCGAAGGTAAAGCGCGGATTGCCCACATGCTGGCGCGCAAAGCGGTAGGCCAGCGCGGTAATCAGCATCGCGCCCGCATGGGTGGACATATGCCATCCATCGGCCACCAGCGCCATGGAGCCGTAGATCGAACCGGCCACGATTTCCACCAGCATCATGCTGGCCGTGAGAGCGATCACCAGCCACACCTTGCGCTCATTGCGCTGGTGGTCGCTGCCGAGAAAGAAATGGTCGTGGCCTGAGGCCGAGGGGGTATAGGTCATTGTCATCGGGGAGTCCCTGTCATCTGGAAAAGGTCGCCGGCGGGCGGCGGGTTTATTTCATGTAGGCTCGGATGACCTCGACCATTTCCTCGCCGCCCTGGCGGCGCTCCTTGTCCGTTTCAACTTCCAGGACGTGCTCGCGCAAATGGTCTTCCATCACCTCGGCGGTCAGGCCATTGACCGCGCCGCGCACTGACGCGATCTGGCGTAGCACTTCCACGCACGCCGCGTCTGATTCCAAAGCGCGCTCGATGCCTTCCAACTGCCCTTTGATGCGGCGAACACGGGCGACCAGCTTGTCTTTCTGGCGAGAGGTATGGGACATGACAGCCGACAATTAATATAGTCTAGGGGGCTATATTATAACAACAGCAAAGACGGCATGAGGCGCAGCCGGAAAACCCGACAGCGCGTTGCCGGGCGTGACGCCCGGCAATTTCAACGCCGCCGCCTGAGTGCCAGCGAAGGCGGCGGCGTTCTGATGGAGCTGTTGGGCCTTCAACACCGGGCGCGGCCACCGCCGCGCCCGGATTGGGCTTTTACCGCGCCCAGGACGGAACGGCCTGGGCGCGGTGCTGATCGCGGTTATTCCTTCGTTTTGATGAGCCACCACACGGCGCGCGGCAAGGCGCGTCCCGTGATGGGGTGAATGTCGGCGAGGTCGGCGCGCGTCGTCCAGCCCGAGGGCGGGAGGTAGCCGCACACGTCGCCATCGCCGCGCCAGCGGCGGGCGCGCACCGTGCCGGGCGCGTAGATCGCCTCCATGCGCGGGCGGCTGGTCGTGGTGCGGGTCATGGGGCGGTTCTCCTTCCAGCGAAGCGCCCCGGTCAAGGCCGGGGCGATTGCCATTGGCGCGGGTCAAGCAGCCAGCGCCTCGGCGGGTTCATCCGCCATTACCTCGGCATCCTCCGGGGCGTCCTGTTCCGGGCCTTCCTCCTGCGCAGCTCCCTGCGAGCCTATGGCCTTGAAGATGGCGGGCATCCAGCCCGTACCATCGGCCAGTCGTTCGGCTTCGCTGGCAATGTCGGCTTTCTTCAGCTTTGCCAACCGGGTGACGTGCTCGGGCGCGTACTCGCCCACGGCTCGCAGAATCACGGCCTTTGGAACATGCCGGAAATACCCCTCGGCAGTCGGCTGCCACCACGCGGCCATGTCCAGCCCCACGGCCTGCGCTAGTTCCGCGCCCGGCTGCTGCACCGTGGCACGCGGCGTCACCACGTCCACCGTCGAAGCCACGCACACGGCCAGCAGCTTGACCAGTTCGCCTTGCTCCATCGCCAGCAGCGCAGCGAACAGTTCGGCGCTGTCCTCGGGCAGCTTCTCGCCCCATGCCTGCTGCGCCTCGTGCAGAGCCACAGCAGCAGGCGATTCCGGCCAGTCCGGGGCCATGCCTTCCAGCCTGTCCTGCACCGTGAGGCGAACCCCCAGCGGCAGATCGTGGCCGTAGTGACTGCCCTGCAAGATGGTTTGCACCATGCCATGCACCAGCGCCGCCAGCGCCACCTGCGGATGCCGGGCGACTTCGGTTTGCAGCGCGGCGGTGCGGTGGGCGCTCAAGCGTTGGGCCAGCCGGTCGGACATGGCTGCGGCCTTGGGTGCTTCGTCGGCATCTTCGCCGTCGTCGTCGCCTTCGATTTCCGCGCCGCTAAAACCTTGGCGCAGCTTCTCCAGCGTGCGCAGCGCCTTGGCCTCGGCTTCGCGCAGCAACCCGCGATGAATGACGGCTTCGCCGTTGCGGTCGATGGTGACGATGGCACCGGCTGCGGCCTTCACGCTCGCGGCATAGTCCAGCAAGCCATCCTCCAATGCCTGCAACTGCTCGCCCAGGCGCTCGCCTTCTTCCTGCAAGGCTTCGGCCTTGTCCTCGTCGTCGGCGTCCATCGCGGCATCAATGGCTTCGGCCACTTCCTGCATCTTGGCCTGCAACTTCTCGATGCGCTGTGCGTCGCGCTTGCCCGGTGCGCGGCGCTCCCTCGGCGCACGCTGAAAGGCGTGCAGGTCGGCATGGGTCACGCCCGGCGTGGCATCCACCCATGCCCAGCCCTCGGTGCGGATTGTGTCGGCAATGCTCGCCAGCTTCTGGCGCACCAGCGTTTCCAGCAGAGCGGCATCGTTGAGGTACACGCCCGCATCGCCTTCCGCGAACAGGTCGCGGCGGATGCCTCCGCCTGCCTGCTCGTAGGTGTCCAACCCGACAAAGCGCACCAGCGGATGCGATGCCCCAATCTCGCGCTCGGTCAGCCGCTCGCGCAAGTTGGACGGGTTGCGCTGCCACTGTGGCGCATCATAGAACGCGGCCTCCTGCGCGGCGTGGTCGTCGGTGATGGACAGCGCCATCAACTGATCCAGCGTCACGGCATCGGCGCGATAGTCGGCCATCAGGCGGGGCGAGACATTCGCCAGCTTCAAGCGGCGCTGCACCACCAGCGGCGTGACGGAGAAATCCGCCGCAATGTCCTCGATGGGCCGGCCCTCGGCCACCAATGCCGCAAACGCTTCAAACTGATCTGCGGGGTGCATGGCTTCGCGCTGCACGTTTTCGGTGAGGCTGGCCGTGCGGGCCGTGCCATCGGCCACCTGCAGGCAAGGCACCTCCCAATCCTTGGCGATGCGGTGTTTCTTCGCCAGCAGCTTGAGGGCTGCAAGGCGTCGGCCACCGGCCACCACCTCGTAATGCTCGCCATCAGCGGCGGGAATCACGATCAGGTTTTGCAGCAGGCCAACGCGCTGGATGCTCGCGGCCAGTTCGGGGATGGACATGCGCGGGGTCTTGCGCACATTGCGGCCCGTGGGGCGCAGCACCAGCCGCGACAGCGGAACCAGAATCATGTGCTTGCTCGGGTCGGCGGCTTGCAGCACGTTCGCTGCGCTGCTGGCTGCGGTGTGGACGGCGCGGGCTTCGGTAGTGGTAACGGCGTTCATGGTGAATCTCCAATAAGTGAAACAAGGAAATGGAGGGGAACCGCCCCTCCGGCGGGGGAACGGTTCAAGCCTTAAGCTGGCGCATACCATCGGCCAGCAGCCACAGGGCACGGTTCAGCCGAATGTCGGAATCAATGCCCTGCACGGGGCGGGTCTGCTGCCTGCGTCCGTTGGTGCTGCGCCCGGACAGGCCGCCTTTGGTGAGGTTTTCTTGAGTGCGGTTGAACACGCTCCACAAGTCCGGGCGGCGGTCGTCGAAGCGGCGCGGCATCAGAATTTGCGATTCGGTGACAGGCGCTGGCTTGTCCGGGTCGTCGTACTTCAACGCCAGCGCAGCACGGGCGAACACCTCCGATTCGCCATCGTCCAAGGTGATGCCGCGCATCAGGTCGCGCGATTCCTTCACCCGCTCGAAGCCGCTCAACACCTCATAAGCGCCTTCGATGACGTGCCCGGCCACGTTGCCTTTGTGGGGTACGCGCACATCGGCCACGGTGTCACCGCACACCAGCCCATTGCTGCACACGAAGCGGAACATTCCGGCCAGCATCTGGTAGCTGCTCGTGCCGTCATGGGAGTTCAGCAGCACGATTTCGTTAGCTTCCGCGCCGTTGATCTGGCTGGCATGGCGCAGGCGCAGCATGTGTTTCGTGTGCTCGCGCTTGCCTTCATCGCGCACGCGGGTCTGCGTCACCATGAAGGGTTGAAACCCCTCTTTGCGCAGTTCGGTCAGCACGGCGGCGGTGGGGATATAGGCGTACCGCTCGGAACGGCTCTCATGCGGTGCATCCGCGAAGATGGACGGGGCCACCCTGCGAATCTGGTCATCGGACAGCGGGTAGCCGCTGCGCAGCGCCGGGGAGTGGGAAGCGAAACGGGTTGCAAGCATGTCGTTCTCCTGAACAAAAAGGCTGTTGAAGAAAACCGCACACCGGATTCCTAGATTCGGAGCCCAGCCTTTCGGCTGTTCGGTGCGGTCGGCACGAGGAACCCGGTTGGCCCTGTTGCCACCGTCCTTCCTGAGTTCATCGCCCGCGACGGTCAGGAGCGCGCGGACGGGGGCCGTCAAGGAGACAAGCGCAGGGTTGGTGCGGCCCGCAGGCGCAGCCGAGGACACGGCCCTGCGCGCCTTGACGGCACACAGCCGCGGGCTACAGTCGCGGTGAAGGTGATGAAGTCAGGGAAGACGGCTGGACATGGCAACGGCCGTCCCTACACACCGACCGCACGGCAAGCGAAGCGCGCAGGCCCGAAGCTGGAAGCCGGGCCGGAGGCGTCAGCCGAGCGGAGCGAGGGAACGATGGAAGCCCGAAGGGGCGAGACGCCGCAGGCGGCTCGATGCGCCACGCGCACGACAGCGCGACCGGCTATCTCCCAGGTGGCCGGGGACGCCCAGCCTTCAAAGTGGAATGAACAACTGGATCAGGATGAGCAAACGCGAGGCATCGTCGATCTGCGGCTGATGTTGTCTGGCCGATCCGGCGCAGCCGGTTCGGCGGTCTTTGAGGGGTGCCAAGCATCGCGCGGCGGGGATAGCCCGCAGGGCTTTCCCCTGGAGGCAAGCGAAGCGCGCAGCGCCCCGTCAGGGGCGCGTAGGCATCATGCCGAGTCGTCAGGACGCAGGCTGGATTCCGCAACCGGCATCCACGGCGATGACGAGTCCAGCAGGTATCGCGCACCGCGCGCGTACAGACCCGACAGCCCGGTGGGCTGGTAGAACCCGGTGACGCGGCGCCGGAACTGTGCGCCGTACTCGTTGGTGTAGATCACCGCGTCGCCGATCTTGAAGCGCAAGGGCTGGCCGTTCTCCGGCGCGAACGGCTTGAGCGCATCGTGCTGCGCCGTGATTTCGATGATGTAGTCGTGATGGCTGCTCATGGCATTGATCTCCTTCGATGGTCGAGAAAGCACAAGGAGCGCCTTGCGGCGCTCCCAAGGCCAGGTCAGACAGCGATCCGCCCGGCCAAGCGCGCATCGCGCGCATAGGCGCTCAACCGCTTCTCGGCGCGGAAAGACAGGTCACGCTCGATCGGCAACCCCAGCCGCCCGCGCACCGCTGCCAGCTCGCCCAGGCTGACCCAGCCGATTTCCGGCATCCCCAGGCCCAGGTCGCAAAGACCAAAGACGTGGTCGTGGTCGTCGGGATCAATCTCGGTCAGCAGCCAGGTCGCGCCCGCATCGGGCGTGAACAGCTTGACTACGGGCGCCGGATCGAAGTCCGGGTTCTCCAAGGATGCGCGGCCGTTGGCCAGCAGCAGCGCACGCTGCTCGTCGGTGATGAATGCGTAGTTCATGCTGAACTCCTGAAAGGATGCCGGGCGGAATTGCCCAGCCCCTGCGGGTCACGGCGCAGCGCAAGCCGTCAAGGGGCACGACGGCCGCAGGCCGCAAGCGCCCATGGCGCGCCGCCCTTTACGGCGCGAACGCCGTGGCACCATGGGGAGACAGCAAGCCGCCACACCCCACCATCCAGCTACACCCGGTCTTGGCAAGCGCAGCGCGCAGGCCCTGGTCAGCAAGTTGGGCCGGAGGTGTCAGCGATGAGAGCCCGCATGGGGCGAAACCCGCAGGGGTTCAATGCGCAGCACGACAGCGTGGCCGGCCATGCTCCAGTGGCCGGGATCGCCCTGCATCTGCGGTGAAACAGAAAAACGCCTTGGGTGACGATGCTGATCACCTTGATCAATTTGCAGGAAGGATGCGACTACGAAACGCGTGCGCGTTCACCGTAGTCGCAGGCTCACATCGTCTGCGGCGCGTTATTTGACCGAGGTCACGACGTAGCCGTCACCCTCTTTCTTGAACCCGACGTGGACTTTCGCGCCCACGGCGAGTTTGTCGTACAGGGCCTTGTCCTTGACGCCAAACGCCATGGTCATCGCGGGCCACCCCAGGCTCTTGACGGGGCCATGCGCAAGGGTGACCTTGCCCTGGACCGCGTCAAATTCCTTCACCACGGCATCGGCCTCATGGGCCGCGGACTTGGCGGTGCCTTTGGCGTCCATGCCTTTCATCATGTCCTGGCACTTCTTGGCATCCATGTCCTTCATGTCCATGCCCTTCATCCCCTTCATGTCCATGCACTCCTGCATGCCCTTACCCTCCATCTTCATGCTGCCCATGTCGCCGGATTGGGCGAAGGTGGCAGCAGAAAACGCCAAGGCGGCGATCAGCGTTGCGGTTGAGACGAGTTTCATGATGGATTTCCTTTTCTGAGCTTTAAAAATGGGGCCGGCCTTCTGGCAGGCCCCGGATGGAACGCGGCCACTGGGAATGGCCAGCGTTGGAGAGTCATGGGCTGGTGCTCACGACCCGGGGTTCGTGCATGCCTTGACCTGGGCCTCGTAACGCGCCTTGCGCATCCGGTTTTCTCCAGGCGTCGTTTGGGCACGCGGGCCGTGATCCAGCGGCAGCACCAGCGGGTCGGTCGGGCAGTTCACCCGCTGACCTGTGGTGCCGTCGACTCGGGTGGTACTGGCCGTTTGCGATGCTGCTGCCGCCTGTTTGGCTGCGCGTGCCTTCTCGATGGCCTGGAAGTCGGGGCCGGCCAGTGCAGGCAGAGAAGCGCCCAGCGCCAGGGCGGCGATGAGGGGGAGCAGTGATTTTTTCATGATGGTTTTCCAAGGTTGGTTGATCCAAAAAGTCCGAGAGGAGCCTCATCGGATCAATCCAGCCACCGGCAGAACGCTAGGCGTACAGGCCATCGCAGTCGACCGCCTCCCGCATCAAAGAACCAGGTCGGCGCCGGCGCCACCGTCGCAAGCGCGAGCCAGGCCACCGGAGCCTGCTCTCGCGCTTCGCCTTCGCCGGTGAATGCGTGAGCCGCTGGTGCCGGTGCGATGGCACAAGCCGGGCATACCTGGCAATCGTCGGCGCTGCTGGGCAACGGGCGCGAGGCCACCATTGCCGTCATCACCGGGCCGGCGTGCTGAATCTCCTGGGCGGAAACGGCAGCGCGTGTCGCTGTGCCCAGCAGCAGCGACAGGCAAAGCACCGCCGCACCCCATGCGCGGCCGCCACCGGAGCGTTCAAGTGGCCGCATGACGACGCCTCCAGAACATCCGCCGCGATGCCTTGCGCTCGCGCGGCCGCCGCATCAACAGGTAGGCCGCGGGAATGACGAACATCGACAGCAACGGGGCCGTGACCATCCCTCCCACCATCGGCGCGGCGATGCGCTGCATCACCTCGGAGCCGGTGCCCGTGCCCCACATGATCGGCAGCAGGCCGGCCAGGATGACGGCCACCGTCATCGCTTTGGGCCGCACGCGCAGCACGGCGCCCTCGCGAATGGCATTCAGCAGATCGGCCTCGCTGGTCGTGCCGCGGCCGACTCGCTCCTGCCAGGCGTTCTTGAGGTACAGCAGCATGATCACGCCGAATTCGGCGGACACGCCAGCCAGTGCGATGAAGCCCACCGCACCCGCGATCGACAGGTTGTAGCCCAGCAGGTACAGCAGCCAGATGCCGCCCACCAGCGCGAATGGGAGCGCAGCCATGATCAGAAGCGCTTCACCGAACGCGCCGAAGGTCAGGTACAGCAACACGAAGATGATGAGCAGCGTGAAGGGCACCACTACCTTGAGCTTGGCGGTGGCCCGCTCCAGGAACTCGAACTGTCCCGACCAGGAGATTGAGTAGCCCGGCGGCAGCTTTACCTGCTTGGCCACGGCCTGCTGCATGTCCTGCACCGCGGAGCGCAGGTCGCGGTCCCGGATGTCGACGTACACCCAGCCCGACAGGCGCGCGTTCTCGCTGCGCAGCATCGGCGGCCCGTCGGCAATGCGGATGTCGGCCACGTCGGACAGCACCAGGCGCTGGCCGCGCTCGGTCACGACGGGCAGGGAGCGCAGTTTTTCCAGCGAATCGCGCATCTCGCGCGGGTAGCGCAGGTTGATCGGGAAGCGCTGCAGGCCTTCCACCGTCTCGCCGATGTTCTCGCCGCCCACGGCGGACGAGACCACCGACTGCACGTCGGCGATGTTCAGGCCGTAGCGGGCCGCATCGTCGCGCCGGATGTTCACATCCACATAGCGCCCACCCGTGAGCCGCTCGGCCAAAGCGCTGCTGACGCCGGGCACGTCCTTGAGCGTGCGTTCGATCTCTGCGGTGATGCGATCGATGGTTGCTAGGTCGGTGCCCGCGACCTTAACCCCCACAGGGCTCTTGATGCCCGTGGCCAGCATGTCAATGCGGTTGCGGATCGGCGGCACCCAGATGTTGGACAGGCCCGGCACCTTGACGATGCGGTCAAGTTCCTCGACCAGCTTGTCGGTCGTCATGCCGGCGCGCCACTGGTCGCGCGGCTTGAACTGGATCGTCGTCTCGAACATCTCCAGCGGAGCGGGGTCGGTGGCGCTCTCCGCGCGGCCGGCCTTGCCGTAGACGCTCGCGACCTCCGGCACCGTCTTGATCAGGCGGTCGGTCTGCTGCAGCAGCTCTCCCGCCTTTCCTGCCGACAGTCCCGGCAGCGCCGAAGGCATGTACAGCAGGTCACCTTCGTCCAGCCGCGGCATGAACTCGCCGCCGATGTGCTGCAGCGGCCACAGGCTGGTGGCCAGCACCACGACCGCCACCACGAGCGTGAGCTTTGGGGCGCGCAGCACCCTGTCGAGCAGCGGCCGGTAGACCGCGATCAACAGGCGATTGAGTGGATTGTTTTTCTCATCGGGGATGCGGCCACGGATCAGGTAGCCCATGAGCACCGGAATCAAGGTCACCGACAGGCCGGCCGCAGCCGCCATGGCGTAGGTCTTGGTGAACGCCAGCGGCGAGAACAGGCGTCCCTCCTGCGCTTCCAGCGTGAACACAGGCACGAAGGACAGCGTGATGATCAGCAGCGAGAAAAACAACGCCGGCCCCACCTCCGCCGCCGAGTCACCGATGACCCGCCACCGGGCCGGCCCTTCGAGCACCTCGCCGGGGTGCTCATGGCTCCAGTGCTCCAGATGCTTGTGGGCGTTCTCGATCATCACCACCGCCGCGTCGACCATCGCACCGATGGCGATCGCGATACCCCCCAGCGACATGATGTTGGCGTTGACGCCCTGGTAGTGCATCACGATGAACGCCGCCAGGATGCCCAGGGGCAGAGAGATGATCGCGACCAGCGCCGAGCGCAGGTGGAACAGGAAGATGAAGCAGACCACCGCGACGACGATGAACTCCTCGATCAGCTTGTGCGTGAGGTTGTCGACCGCGCGTTCGATCAGCCCGGAGCGGTCGTACACCGGCACGATCTCCACGCCCCGCGGCAAGCTGGACGCCAGGCCCTTGAGCTTGTCCTTGACCGCGGCAATGGTCTGCAGCGCGTTCTTGCCTGAGCGCATGACGATCACGCCGCCGACGGCTTCGCCCTCGCCATTGAGTTCGCCGATACCGCGGCGCATCTCCGGACCGATCTGCACCCGGGCCACGTCGCCCAGGCGCACTGATACGCCGGCGGCTGTCGTCATCAGCGGCACCTTCCTAAAATCCTCAAGACTCCCCAGGTAGCCCGAGGCGCGCACCATGTATTCGGCCTCGCCGAGTTCGAGCACCGAGCCGCCGGTCTCCTGGTTCGCGCGCTGGATCGCCTCCACGACCTTGGTGTGCGGGATGCCGTAGGCCGCGAGCTTGTCCGGATCAAGCACGATCTGGTACTGGCGCACCATGCCGCCTACCGAGGCAACCTCGGCCACGTCGGGCACGGTCTTGAGCTCGTACTTGAGGAACCAGTCCTGCAGGGCGCGCAGTTGCGAGATGTCCATCTTGCCGCTGCGGTCGACCAGTGCGTACTCGTAGATCCAGCCCACGCCGGAAGCGTCCGGACCGAGCGAGGCCTTAGCCTGGGCCGGCAACCTCGACTGCACCTGGTTGAGGTATTCGAGGACGCGGGAGCGCGCCCAATATTGGTCGGTCCCGTCCTCGAACAGCACGTAGACGAAGGAGTCGCCAAAGAACGAGTAGCCGCGCACCGCCTTTGCGCCCGGCACCGAGAGCATCGTCGTCGTCAACGGGTACGTGACCTGGTTCTCGACGATGCGCGGCGCCTGGCCCGGATAGGTGGTGCGGATGATGACCTGCACGTCCGACAGGTCGGGCAGCGCGTCCAGCGGCGTTCGCTGTACCGCATAGATGCCCCAGGCGCTGAGTGCCAAGGTGGCCAGCAGCACGAGGAAGCGGTTGGCGATGGACCAGCGGATCAGCTTGGCGATCATGGCTTGCCTCCGGCCGCCATCGGCGTGACGTGCGTGAGCTGCGGCAGGTCGTCCGCGCCCATGAAGAACTCGAAGCGCACGCGATCACCGACCTGCACGTTGCGCGCCGCGCCGTCGGGCGGCAGTTTGAAGTCCATCGTCATCGGGCCCCACTTCATTGTGGGAATGGCGCCGTGCGACAGGGTCAACGCGTCCTTGCCGACGCTGACGACCTTGGCCTCACCGACATGCCGTGGCGCGCTGGCGGCCACCGGGGCCGAAGGCGAAGCTGGGGCAACCACGGCCGGCTCGCTGTTCAAGCGGGCCTCGACACCCTTGAGGCTGGCCTCCGAGTCGATCAGGAACTGCGAGGACACGACGACGCGCTGCCCCGCCGACAGGCCGCGCTTGATCTCGGTCTGGCCACTGTTCTCCAGGCCCGCCTCGACATCGACCGGACGGAAGCGCCCGTTGTCTTCGGCCACGATCACCACCGTGCGTTTGCCGGTCTGGATCACCGCCTCGGTGGGCACGAGCAGCGTCTTGTCGGGCCGCATGTCCACGAAGTTCATCGTGACGAACATCCCCGGTACCAGCCGGCTGCCAGGATTGGCGAGCTCCAGGCGAGCCTTCAGTGTGCGCGTGCTCGGATTCACCTCGGGCAGGATCGCCTGCACCTTGCCATCGAAGCTGCTGCCGGGCGCGGCCGGGCTACGGGCCTGCACCTTGGCGCCCGGGCGCAGCAGCGCGGCCTGGCTCTCGGGCACCTCGGCGTTGGCCCACACGGTGGACAAGCCGTTGATGCGGAACAGCGTCGCGCCCGGCATCACCGTCATGCCTTCACGCGCCAGCAATTCGACCACCACGCCGCCGATGGGCGCGCTCAGCGTGATGCGTGGCTGGGTCTTGCCGCTGCGCTCGACCAGCGCGATCTGGGCATCGTCCATGCCGACCTGGCGCATGCGCTGGCGCGCACCGTCGACCAGCCCACCCAGGTCCGTGCCTTTCATGCGCCGTACTGACAGGAACTCTTCCTGCGCAGCAACCCAGTCCGGGACATAGAGGCTGACCAGCGGTTGCCCCTTGGCGACCGGGTCCAGCGTGGCACGCACGTACAGGTGCTCGACGTACCCGGTGGCACGCGCTTGCACGATCGCCTGGTCACGCTCGTTGAAGGCGATGCTGCCCACCGCCGACACCTGCGGCGACAGCGTGCCTTCGGTCACTTCGGCGGTGCGAACGCCGAGGTTCTGCTGGATGCGCGAGCTGACAGTGACGTTTCCCTTATCTGCATCCCCGTCGGCATAGACCGGCGACATCATCATGTCCATGAAGGGTGACTTGCCCGGCTTGTCGAACTTGTTCGCCGGTACCATGGGATCGTTGTAGTACAGGATCTTCTTGCCATTGGCGGGATCGACGTCGCCGGCCTTGAGGCCGGCCGCGATATGCCGCCGCGTGGCGTCCTCGCCCGACTCATTGGCAGGCGCAGCAACAGCGGGAGTCGCCGCTTGCGGCGATGCCATGCCACTGGGATTCGAAGGCGTGGCCGGCATGTCGGCTCCGTGGCGCATGCCGAGGGTGTAGAGGCCGTAGCCGGCGGCGCCCAGCACGCCGGCGGCGACGAGGGCCATCACGAGGTTTTTGGTTTTCATGGGAGGTCTCTCGGTTGTGCTCAGGGGCGGGGTGCGGCCGTGTCGTGACCAGCCGGCACCAGGTAGTTCAGTTGTGCCCACAGGCGCGCCGCGCCCATTTCCAGGCGCAAGCGTTCGACGCGCGTGTCAATCTCGGCGCGGCGTGCCTCTAGCACCGCGGTCAAGGTGCCCGCGTTGCCGCGGTAGGCGGCGATCGAGGCGCGCGTGCGCTCGGTGGCCAGTGGCAGCAGCGAGCTGTCGTAGCGCGCCAGGCGCTCTCGGTCGCTGCGCCATTCCTGCAGCATCGCCAGTGCCTCGGCCACATGGGCGCGCGTGGCTTCCTCGCGCTCGGCGCGCTTTTGCTCGACACTGGCGAGCTTGGCGGCCAGCTCGCGGTCCTGGCGGTTTTTCTGGTCCCACTGCAGCGGGATCGAAACATTGAGCGAGACCATGTTCGAGTAGGCCGGGCCGCGCTGGCTGTACATCAGCTCGACGCTCACATCGGTCTTCTTGTTGGCTTGCGCGATGTCGGCTTCGGCCTGCGCGACCTCTTCCTGCTTTTGCATCACGGCGATTTCAGGGTGGTGGGCCAACTGGGCTTCCAAATCCTGCGGGCTCAGGCGAACCGTATCCAATGCCGGAACCGAGCCCAGGGGATCGCTTGCGACGGAGCCAATCCAGCGCGCCAGTTGCGTGCGGGCCGTGGCGACCTGGCGCTCGGCCTGCTCGATGCGGTCGTCGATCTGGGCGACCGCCGAACGGGCGGCGAACACATCGGCTTGCGTGCCGCGCCCGCCCCGGTAGGCGGCATCAGCGGCGTCGATCTGCAGGCGCGCTTCGTCGCGCTGGGTCACCAGCATGTCGCGCACACGCTCCTGGAAGAGACGGTCCAGCCAGGCCAAGGCGGTGTCGCGCTGCAGGTTGGCGAGCGCCAGGCTGCGCCCGGCCTCGGCGACTTCGGCCTCGCGCTCGTAGCGCCCGGCACGGGCCTTGAGTTTGTCTTCGCGTGTGAACTCCTGCATCACGCCGATGGAGCGCATGGTCATGAAGTCGCGCGTCGGGCTGAACCGATCCGCGCCGTTGACGGGCAGGTTGTTGATGCCGAGCTTGAGGGTGGGGTCTGGCCGCTGTCCGGCGGCGACCGCCATGTCCCGTGCGGCCGATGCCGTCGCATCCTGGGCCACGAGCGCGCGAGAACGGGTTTGTGCCAGGCGCAGCGCCTGATCCAGCGTCAGGCCGTCGGCGGCATGGGCTGCACCGGCGCCCATGGCGAATGCCGCAACGATGCCGGCAGCAAGCCTGCGCCATGGCACAGCGCCGCCCGGCGTGCGGAAAGAAAAAGAGTCGATGAACATGGGATCTCCAGTTGACGAATGCCATCAGGTCGAATGGAGCTTGGCGGGGGCGAGCGGAAACTCGCGGACACGCGCAAGCGCGACCGATCGGTCTGGTTCAGCCGGCTCAGGCCGGCCGCACCAGCGTCAGGAGATCAAATGCGAAAACAGCAGTGCAGGATGGCGTGCGGCGGAGACGCCGCGACGCGCCGGAATATCACGTCGGCCGAAGGCCAGCCATGCCCGAGAGGCTCGGGTTGCACCGGAAGGGTGTAGAGGGTCGTCAGCAGCGCCGCGGGTACGGTCGGGGCCGACGCATGGTCGGCGCTTTGCTGGCCGAAACGGCAGTGCTCTACGCACAAGTTGGCGGCGTTGTCGTCGATTTGGTCGCAGCTCGCCATGGCGGCCATGTCTGACGTTGCGACCATGTCGGGCGACACGGCCATCGCAGCACCGGCCTCATCACCGGGCATCGCCGCGGCCGACGCATTCAGGGCCATCGTCGGAAGCGACTGCGGCATGCCCGACAGTGCGGGGCAGGCGTAGGCAGCGATGGCCAACTGGCCGAAGACCAGCACACCGAGCATCAGCCGGCAGACGAATCGCCTGAACATGCGCGTCATCGTCATGCGGCCACCCCATCAGTGCGGTGATAGGCTTCAGCGCCCGGCCGCACGGATCTGCGTCGGCCGGCAACGCTTGCCTGCGCAACGAGGCTCGGATCGGCGATGGCCGGATCTAAGTCCTGCTCCCCGGTCAGCGCGGCGATGATCGAACAGGCCGAACCTTCTGGCGCTTTGGCGCAGCAATCGGCCAGATTTTCCAGCGCCGAGGCCATCGACTGCAGGTCGGCCACGCGCTCCCGGATCTCCGCGATGCGTTCGCGGGTGATTTCCCGCACGCGCAGCCGATCACGCTTGGTACTCAAGGACATCAGTTCGGCGATGTCCTCCAGCGAGTACCCCAATGCCTGAGCCCGCTTGATGAAGCGCAGACGACGGACATCGTCCTCCGAATTGCCGGAAGCCGCCGTCCACGCGATCCGGCGCAGCCAGCAATCCACCGCGCTGGTAATAGCGCACCGCCTCCACGCCAACGCCTGCCGCGTCGGCGAGTTTGCGTATGGTGAATGCATGGGTCGGCATGGGGAAAAGAATGGCTCAGGCGATCGAACGACGAAAAGACTCTATGTCTGTTGTTTGGTACGTAGTTTAGGCGGTCTTGCCGGCGCATGTCAACACAGCCTTCGCCTGCTGCCAGTGCTTGCGCACAGGCGTCTTGCCCTGCGCCATCGATAGATCTGTTTGACTACGCTTCCCGCTGCGCTGCAGAGACCAGCTCGCCAAGGATGCCGCACTCTTTCGCTTGATGTCCTGCGGAGCAGCGGGCGCGCAGCGTCGTCAGTTGCCTTTCCAGTGCTTTCAAGCTGGTCAGGCGGGCACGCACCCTCGCAATCTGCTCGTCGACCAGCCGGTTGATGTCCGCGCAATCCTCATCCGGACGGGATGTGAAGTTCAGGAGCCGCCTGACATCGGCCAGAGGAATGTCCAAGGCCCGGCAGTGGCGGACAAAGGACAGTCCATCGATGTGTTCCGTCCCGTATACCCGGTATCCATTGGTCTGCCGAGCTGGCGGCGGCAACACCCCCGTCCTCTCGTAGAACCGGATCGTGTCGGTGTCCACGCCGGTGGCGTGGCTCAACTCGCCAATTTTCATCGCAGAACACTCACATGTTGTCAGGACATGCATCGTAGCCGCTTGACCTTGGAGCTACTCCAAGGTGTGAAATAGCCCTTGTAAATGAAAGCACAAGGGGAACGGCACCTGTCGCAACGCTGTCGGCGTCTGCGCTTTGGCTCTCCTGCGCGGAGACTGGCAAAGCTGGCCCGTCTCACCACCTGACTCTTGAAGAAGAACGGATCGATCCATGAAAGCAGACACCGAAACCTCCTGCACCACGGCGTGCTGTTCAGCGAGCGCCATGAGCGCAGCGGCGACCGTTGAGCCACTCGTGACCCACTTCGGGATAGCCAACATGGATTGCCCCAGCGAGGAGGCTCAGATTCGCAAGCGCTTGGCGCAGGTCGATGGCGTCCGGGATATGGCTTTCGACTTGACCCGTCGCCGCCTTGAGGTCACACACGAACCAGCTGGACAGAACGCCATCCTGCGCGCGCTGCACGACATCGGCATGCGGGCGGTCGTGGAACCCGCGCCGCAGCAGGTCATCTACTTCATCAAGGAGATGGACTGTCCCAGCGAAGAGCGCCAGTTGCGCTCGATGCTGGAGCCACTGGCGGGCGTGCAGGCGGTGGACTTCGATCTGAAGGCCCACACGCTGACGGTGACCCATTCGCTGACCGATACAGCCCCGATTGCCAGGACCATCGAAGGCCTGGGAATGAAGCCGGTGGAAAAGACGGCGGGCAGCATGCCAATCGCTGTCGAAGCCCTCATCCCCAGCACGGCGGCGTCGCAAACCCCGGCACCGGCGACAGGGAACGGTACACGCTTCCTTATTCCGAACATGGATTGCCCTACCGAAGAGGCAACGATCCGCAAGCGCCTTGGTGCGGTCGATGGCATCGAACGGCTGGATTTCGACCTGATGGGGCGACGGCTCGATGTCCAGCACCGTCTGCCCGACCCCGCGCCGATCCTCAAGGCCCTGAACGATGTAGGCATGAAGGCCAGCATTGAGCACGCTGACGACACCGGGCCGCAGGGCCAGGCCGTGTACCTGATCGAAAAAATGGACTGCCCGACCGAGGAGGGCCTGCTGCGCAAGGCGCTCGAAGGCATGCCTGGGGTGAAGGCCCTGGATTTCAACCTGATGGGCCGCACGCTGACCGTGAGCCACGAGCTTGTCGATCTGGCTCCGGTGACCAGCGCGATCGAGCGGCTCGGCATGGCTCCAGTGCTCCAAAGCGCCTCCGACCCGGCGCCATCCGCTCCCCGTGAGTTCGGCACCGGCATCTCGCGCGGGCAATGGATTCGGATGGCGGTCTCCGGCGTGCTGGCGCTCGGCGCGGAGGCCATGGTCTTCGCGGGTGCTCCCGAGGCCTCCTGGCCCATCATTCTTGCTTGCCTCGCGGCCATCGGCCTGGGTGGGGTCGAGACCCTCAAGAAGGGCTGGATCGCGCTGAAGACGCGTTCGCTGAACATGAACCTGTTGATGACGGTCGCCGTCATCGGCGCGGCGCTGATCGGCCAGTGGCCCGAGGCGGCGGTGGTCATCTGGCTCTTCGGCATCGCCGAGATGATCGAGGCCTTGAGCCTGGATCGGGCCCGCAATGCCATCCGCAAGCTGATGGACCTGGCGCCAGAGAACGCATTGGTGCGCCAGCCCGACGGTCAATGGCGCGAGGTCAAGGCGGATACCGTGCCACTCGGAAGTGTTGTGCGGGTGCGTCCGGGCGAACGCATCGCACTGGATGGCGAAGTCGTCGCGGGACAGTCGTCGGTGAACCAGGCGCCGATCACCGGCGAAAGCATGCCGGTGGAGAAGACCGCCGGTGCCACGGTCTTCGCCGGCACCATCAACGAGCGCGGCACGCTGGAGTTCCGCGTTACCTCGCGCAAGGGCGAAACCACCCTCGACCGCATTGCACGATCGGTCCAGGAAGCGCAGGGACAACGCGCGCCCACGCAACGCTTCGTGGACAAGTTCGCCGGCATCTATACACCCGCGGTGTTTGCGCTTGCCCTTGCCGTGGCGGTCATTCCTCCGCTCGCTTTCGGGCAGCCCTGGTTCGAATGGGTCTACAAGGCGCTGGTGATGCTGGTCATTGCCTGCCCCTGCGCATTGGTGATCTCCACGCCGGTTACCGTGGTCAGCGGCCTGGCAGCTGCCGCACGCCGAGGCATCCTGGTCAAGGGCGGTCTTTACCTCGAACAAGGGCGGCACCTGAAATCGGTGGCCCTGGACAAGACCGGGACCCTGACCCATGGGCGCCCCGCACTGACCGATGTCATATCGCTGCGCGGCCTGCCGAAGGAAGAAGTTCTGCGCATTGCAGCGAGCATCGATGCTCTGTCGGAGCATCCTGTGGCCACCGCCATCGTGGCGGGCTACAACCAACCGCATGCCCAGGTGGACAAGTTCGAGGCGATCCCTGGACGCGGCGTCAAAGGCAACGTCGATGGAGATGTCTATTACGTCGGCAACCACCGGCTGATCAAAGAGCTGGGACTTTCAACACTTGAGGTCGAGACTCAGCTCGATGCGTTGGAGTACCAGGCCAAGACCGTTGTGCTCCTCGCCACGGACCAGCAAGTACTCGCCCTGCTGGCCGTGGCCGACACAGTGCGCGACACCAGCCGGCAAGCGATCGCCGAACTCAAGTCGCTGGGAATCGAACCAGTCATGTTGACTGGCGATAACGCGAAAACCGCGCAAGCCGTGGCTGCCCAGGTCGGCATCACCAGCGCCAAGGGCGAGTTGCTGCCGCAGGACAAGCTGCAGGCAATCGAAGAACTGCTCTCACGCGGGCCAGTCGGCATGGTGGGCGACGGCGTCAACGACGCACCGGCATTGGCCAAGTCGAGCATAGGCTTCGCAATGGGCGCAGCTGGCACCGACACGGCAATCGAAACGGCCGACGTCGCATTGATGCAGGACAACCTGCGCAAGCTTCCAGAGTTCATCCGGCTGTCACAGCGCGTAGCCGGCATCCTGACGGCCAACATCGTCTTTGCGCTTGGAACAAAGGCGGTGTTCATGGCCTTGGCCTTTACTGGACATGCAAGTCTGTGGCTGGCGATTCTGGCCGACATGGGTGCCAGTCTGGCGGTCGTTTTCAATGGGATGCGCTTGCTGCGGTCGTCTGAGGACATCAAGCCACATGGCCATTGATAGGGCTGTCTTGCGGATGTACCTGTTGGCCGTGACGGTGCTTGCCGCCGACGTAGCGACCAAGGCGGCCATCGTCGCGTGGATTCCCTTGTATGGCTCCCATGAAATCACGCCATGGTTCAACATCGGGCATTGGCTGAATCCAGGCGCGGCCTTCAGCTTCTTGGCGCAGGCGGGTGGGTGGCAACGCGGCTTTTTTATTGTTATTGGCGTCGCTGCTTCTGCCTTTCTCACCTGGCTCATTGCCCGCGAGAAGACTGCAACACCTGAGGCCGTGGGCTATGCAGCAATTCTCGGCGGCGCGCTCGGCAATGTTCTTGATCGAGTGCGGCATGGGGCCGTGGTGGACTGGCTCGATTTTCATTGGGGCGATTGGCACTGGCCTGCGTTCAATGCAGCCGACGTTGGCATCACCCTGGGAGCGGGGCTTCTGCTGATCGCCGCGTTTCGCGGCCGCGGCCGAAACGGCGCAGATTCCCATTCGCCAGCACGATGATCCAGATTTTCATTGACACATGCGGAGCCGTGAGCACGGCTTCGGAGAAACCGATGTCCCACTCGGCGCTACCACTGCCGCCTGCAAATGCACGCTGAACTCGTTCTCAAGACGCTAATGATGGGCGTCGTCGAAGGCATCACGGAATTCTTGCCAGTCTCCTCGACGGGGCATTTGATCCTAGCGGGCAATGCGCTCTCATTCCTTGCGAAAGAGAAGCGCGACGTCTTTGAAGTGTTCATCCAGTTCGGCGCGATGCTCGCGGTCATCTGGGAATATAGGGCTCGTCTGGCAAGCGTTGTTGTCTCAGCGCATGCCGACCAAGGCTCCCGCCGGTTTTTAGTGAACCTTGCCATTGCATTTATGCCCGCGGCAGTGCTCGGACTGCTGATTGGATCTCATGTGCAGAGGCTGCTTTTCAGTCCGGGGCCGGTGGCCGTCGCACTCGTTGTCGGTGGCATCGCGATCCTGTGGGCTGAGCGACGCCCCGTGCAAGTGAAGGCTGAGCGTGCCGAACAGATCAGCCGAATCGACGCACTGAAGATTGGTTTCGTGCAGTGCCTTGCGCTCTGGCCGGGTACTTCGCGCTCAGGCGCGACGATTATCGGCGGGCTATGGTTCGGGGCTTCGCGGCAGGCTGCGACGGAGTTTTCGTTTTTCCTCGGCATTCCAATCTTGGGGGCCGCCTCGGTATACAACCTCTTCAAGCACTGGGGCGCATTGTCGAGCGACGACATCGGCGTTTTTGCAATGGGTTTCATTGCTTCTTTCGCATTTGCGCTGCTTGCGATACGCCTTCTGATGCGTTATTTGACCGGACATGGATTTGGAGTTTTTGCGTGGTATCGCATTGCACTGGGAACGCTAATCTTGGTAGCGGTCGCCACGTAACCTTTCACTGGCGATGACGACGACCCATGTGGACGCTGTTGAAGGCCTTCTGCACAACAGGCCGTGGCGCAGGGCCATACGTGCAGCGAAAGGTGCGCGGCGTAGTTAGCCCCATCATTTTTCGCCGGCAACAGGCAAATCTTCGTTTTAGAACCTTCGCTCGCACTGCATCGTGCAACGCCCAGTGGTCCGAGTCATCGATAAAATGAGAATCAATAACATTTATACATCATGAAAATGCTTTCTCTTTGCGCCAGGCGATTCCTGGCAATAGCCGCGTTGTTCGCACTCTGGTCGGCTTCTCCCGCCTGGGCTGCCGCCCCTGCCGCCAGCGACCAGGCCAAGCAGACCTGGCAATTGCTGGACTACCTCGCGGTTGACTACGGCGGCGCGGTGAGCAACGGCCAGATTCAAAGTGCCAGCGAGTACGAGGAGATGAAGGAGTTCGCGGCAACCGCCGCACAGCAGCTTGCCGCACTGCCGAGCACTGCGGCGCTGCCCGAGTTGCAGCGGCAGGCCAAAGCGCTCGGAGACCTCATCGCCGCAAAGGCGGACGCCAAGGCCGTGGCCGACAGCGCCCATTCGCTGGCCGCAGCGCTGGTCAAAGCCTATCCGTTTCCGCTCTCGCCGACCCAGCCGCCGGATCTCGCACGCGCCAAGGTGCTGTTTGAAGCCAACTGCGCGGCATGCCACGGGGCAACCGGTGCAGGCGACGGCCCGCTCGGCGCCAAGCTCGAACCGCCGCCGATCGCCTTCACCGATCGTGATCGTGCCCGTTCGCGCAGCGTGCTCGCGCTGTACCAGGTCATTTCTCAAGGCGTGACCAGCACGTCGATGCCCAGCTTCGCCACGCTCTCCGACGAGGATCGGTGGGCATTGGCATTTTTCGCCGGCACACTGTCGCATGACGATGCCATGCGCGCACGCGGCGAACAGTCCTGGGGGCGAGACGCCAGCGCCAAGGCTGTCTTTCCCGACCTGGCTGCTGCCGCCACCTTGACCGAAGCCGCCTTGTCCGAGCGGATGCCCCCGGACGCAGCCCGCGACCTCACCGCCTATGTTCGCCGCCACCCGGAAGTCACCGCTGCCGCGAGCGGCTCGGGCGGACTGGCCTTGGCCCGCACACGCCTTCAGGAGAGCCTTGCCGCGGCGCGCGCGGGCGACCGGGCCAGCGCAACGCGCCTGGGCCTGTCGGCCTACCTGGATGGATTTGAGCCTCTGGAGCCGGCATTGCGCGCACGCAACCAGACACTTCTCACGGAAGTCGAAAACGCCATGCTGGCCTATCGCGGCGCGCTCGCCGGCGGGAAACTGGAACAAGCCGATGCCACGGCGCAGAAGCTGGACTATCTCTTTGCCCAGGTGGACGCCGAACTCGGCGCGGACAAGGCAGACCCGCTGACCACGTTCATCGCCTCCCTCACCATCCTGCTGCGCGAAGGGGTTGAAGCGCTGTTGATCGTCGTGGGCATGCTGGCCTTCCTGAAGAAGGCAGAACGGCGCGATGTGCTGGGCTATGTGCATGGCGGCTGGATGGCCGCACTGGCTTGCGGTGGCCTGACCTGGGCGGTGGCCACCTACTTCGTGAGCATCAGCGGCGCAAGCCGTGAGGTGACCGAGGGGGTTTCATCCCTGTTTGCGGCCGTTGTGCTGCTGAGCGTCGGGCTCTGGATGCACCAGAAAAGCACGGCGGGCAAGTGGCAGGCCTACCTGAAGGAAAAACTCTCCGCAGCCATGACGCGGCGTTCGGCATGGGCATTGTTCGCCTTGTCGTTCATTGCGGTCTACCGCGAAGTTTTCGAGACGGTGCTTTTCTATTCGGCCCTGGCCGGCGACGGCAACAATGGAGCCCTGCTCGGTGGATTGGTGGGCGGAGTGGCCGTTCTGGCCGTCCTCGCATGGTTCATGCTGCGCACCAGCGCCCGCATGCCGATCGGCAAATTCTTCAGTCTCAGCTCGATCCTGGTAGCGGTGCTCGCGGTCGTGCTCGCCGGCAAGGGGGTTGCCGGCCTCCAGGAGGCCGGCCGGTTGAGCGCCAGCCCGATCCATTGGCCGCGCATCGAAGTGCTTGGCATCTATCCGTCAGCGGAAACCGCCATTGCGCAAGCCGTGGTGCTTGCCGTTGCTCTGGCAGGCTTTGCCATGAACGCCGTGAAGGCGCGAAATCCCCGGCCCGCGTGAAACAAGCCGGCGTCACTGCCGAGCGTGACTCCTGGAAAAAATCGCGCTCAGCAAGAGATGACGCTATCCGGCACAGCAGGACAGCTGCTTCACGTCCTTGCTGAAGGTCTGCGCCGCGAGCTTCAGGCCCTCGACCATCGTCAGGTAGGGGAATAGCTGATCGGCCAGCTCCTGCACGGTCATCCGGTTGCGGATCGCCAGCGCCGCCGTCTGGATCAGTTCGCCCGCTTCCGGCGCGACCGCCTGCACGCCGATCAGCCGTCCGGTGCCGGCCTCGGCAACCAGCTTGATGAAGCCGCGCGTGTCGAAGTTGGCCAGCGCCCTCGGCACGTTGTCGAGCGTGAGCGTGCGGCTGTCGGTCTCGACGCCGTCGTGGCGCGCTTGCGCCTCGCTGTAGCCCACCGTCGCCACCTGCGGATCGGTGAACACCACGGCCGGCATCGCCGTCAGGTCCAGCGTCGCGTCGCCGCCGGTCATGTTGATGGCGGCGCGCGTGCCGGCCGCCGCCGCGACGTAGACGAATTGCGGCTGGTCGGTGCAGTCGCCGGCCGCGTAGATGTGCGGCGCGCTGGTACGCATGGTGTGGCTGACGAGGATGGCCCCCTGGGGATTGACCTCGATGCCCGCCGCTTCGAGGTTCAGCGTGCGGGTGTTCGGCGCGCGCCCCGTGGCAATGAGCAGCTTGTCGGCGCGCAGCTCGCCGCGATCCGTCGTCAAGATGAACTCTTCCTCTGCATGGGCGACTCGACTGGCCTGGACATGCTCCAGCACCTCGATGCCCTCGGCACGGAACGCGGCCGTGACGGCTTCGGCGACGGCGGGGTCTTCGCGAAAGAGCAGTGTGCTGCGCGCGAGGATCGTGACCTGGCTGCCCAGCCGGGCAAAGGCTTGCGCCAATTCGACTGCCACCACCGACGAACCGATCACGGCCAGCCGCGAGGGAATGGCATCGCTCGCCAGCGCCTCGGTGGAGGTCCAGTAGGGAGTGCCCTTCAAGCCAGGAATCGGCGGGAGCGCGGGGCTCGCACCAGTGGCGATGAGACAGCGGTCGAAGGCCACCGTGCGCTCACCGCCTTCCGCCAGTTGCACGGTCAGGCAGTTTTCATTCATGAAACGGGCCTCGCCATGCAGCACGGTGATAGCCGGGGTGCTCTGCAGGATGCCTTCGTACTTGGCATGGCGCAGCGCATCGACGCGGCCTTGTTGCTGGGCCAGCAGCCGCTCGCGCAGAATGGACGGCGGCGTGGGCGGCAGGCCGGCATCGAACGGGCTTTCCCGGCGCAGATGCGCAATGTGCGCGGCGCGGATCATGATTTTGGACGGCACGCAGCCGACATTGACGCAGGTGCCGCCGATGGTGCTCCGCTCGATTAGCGTCACGCGCGCGCCTCGCTCGACCGCCTTGAGTGCCGCCGCCATCGCCGCGCCGCCACTGCCGATCACGGCCACATGCAGCGCCCGCTCGCCACCACCGTGACTCGGTTCGCTGCCCAGCCAGCCCAGCGCCTTGCCCAACAAGCCCGCAGCCTTGTTCGGCGTGTCGGACACCCGTGCGCGGTAACCGAGCGCGGCCATCGCCGCGACCAGCGGACCATGGTTCATGTCCGCATCCGCCTCGACCTCGGCCCGTCGCCGCGGATAGGACACCGAGGCCGAGCGCACCCCGGGCACCTTCTCCAGCGCCTCTCTGACGTGCTCGGCGCACGACGCGCAGGTCATGCCGTCGATGTGCAAGGCGATCGCTTCGGCCATGGCGGGCAACCTCACTGCTTGACGGTGGCGGGGTAGCCCGCGTTTGCGGTGGCCTTGGCCAAGGCCCCGGCGTTGGTCTTGGCATCGTCGAAGGTCACGACGGCTTCCCGCTTTTCATAGCTGACCTCGGTCTTCTGGACCCCGGCCACCTTGAACAGGGCCATCTTGACCGTGATCGGACACGACGCGCAGGTCATATCGGGCACCGACAGTGTGACGGTCTTGGTGGCGGCCCACGCCGGAGCGCCCAGGGTAACGGCCAGGGCAATAGCGGTGGCAAGTTTCTTCACGGTGGATTCCTCTCAATAGAACAACGGCAGGACGTACGGAAAAGCGAGGGCAATCAAGACCAGCGCGACCACGATCCAGAAAATGATCTTGTAGGCCGTCCGCACGCGGGGCACGGCGCAGACCTCATCCGGCTTGCAGGCGTGAACCGGCCGGAAGATGCTGCGCCAGGCGAAAAACAGCGCCATCAGGGCCGCGCCGATGAAAATCGGCCGGTAGGGTTCCAACACGGCCAGGTTGGCGATCCAGGCGCCCGAGAAACCGAGCAAGACCAAGATGAGGGGGCCGAGGCAACAGGCCGACGCAAGAATGGCGGCGAGGCCGCCAGCGGCCAGGGCGCCACGCCCGCTCTTGGGTTCCGACATATGGTTTTCCTTCCGGGACTTCGCTTGATGCTGTAAGGTTACTTCCGTAGTCAACTACGGAGTCAAGCGTCATGGAAAGCGCCTCGGACAATCTGACCATCGGCGCCTTTGCCAAGGCGGCCACAGTCAATGTGGAGACGATCCGGTTCTATCAGCTCAAGGGCTTGTTGCCCCAGCCGGAGCGGGCCTACGGCCGCATCCGCCGCTACGGGCCGGCAGATGTGGCGCGGGTGAAGTTCGTGAAGTCAGCCCAGCGCCTGGGGTTCAGCCTGGATGAAATCGGCCAGCTTCTGAAACTTGAGGACGGCACCCATTGCAATGAGGCGGCGGAGCTGGCCTCGCTGCGGCTGGCCGATGTGCGCGCCCGCCTGGTGGACCTCACACGGATTGAGGCGGCATTGTCGAAATTGGTGGGTGAATGCGACGCGCACCATGGCAATGTGTCCTGCCCGCTGATCGCGGCATTGCACTGCTGTTGAGCGGAGAAGTTCGGCCGTTCACCTCGCGGCGAAGGGGCGGACAGGCAAGCGCGGCGCGCGAACCAGATTTAAGGTATTGAGCCGGAGGCGCGATGGGATCAAGACCGGATGGCCACAATTCGGCGCGATAGTGCCCTTTTGCACATTAATTCAATAAATGTTGTATTATCGAAATATGAAAGAGACCCAAGCCGTTTCCGCCCTCGGCGCCCTGGCCCACACCCAGCGCCTGCGGGTTTTCCGCGCCCTGGTGGTCGCCGGCCCCGAAGGGCTGACACCCAGCGCCCTCGCCGACCAGCTCGACGTGGCCCGCAATTCCCTGTCCTTCCACCTGAAGGAGCTGGCCCATGCCGGCCTGGTCACCATCGAGCAGCAGGGCCGCAACCTGATCTACCGCGCCGACTTCACCCAGATGAACGGACTGCTCGGCTACCTGACCGAGCACTGCTGCCAAGGCAGCACATGCGAGGTCAGTGATTCCTCCTCTGCCTGTACTTCCTGCTGAAAGGATCTCCCCATGAAGCGCTTTCACGTTCACCTGCACGTCGATGACCTGAACCGCAGCATCGGCTTCTATTCCCAACTGTTCGCCGCGCAGCCCGCGCGTGTCGAGGGCGACTACGCCAAGTGGATGCTCGAAGACCCGCCGGTCAACTTCGCTATCTCCACACGGGGCAACAAACCAGGCATCGACCATCTGGGCATCCAGACCGACGATGCGGAGGAATTGGCCGTGCTGAAGGCACGCGCCGAGGCGGCCGACATGGCGCTGCTCGACGAAGGCACCACCACCTGCTGCTACGCGCGCAGCGAGAAGCACTGGATCACCGATCCGCAGGGCGTGGCCTGGGAACACTTTCATACGCTGGGCAGCATCCCGGTCTTCAACGAAGCGGCGCCTGCAACGGGTTCTGCCGCAGCCTGCTGCGCCCCGGCGCGCGGCAAGCCGGTGGGCGTTGCGGTGAAGCCGGCTTCGTCCTGCTGCTGATGTGAGACATCCATGACCACCAACAAGACCTACAACGCCCTGTTCATCTGCACGGGTAACTCGGCCCGCTCCATCCTGGCCGAAGGCATCCTCAATGAATTGGGCCAGGGGCGCTTTCGCGCCTACTCGGCGGGCAGCCACCCCAAGGGCGAAGTCCACCCGCTGGCGCTTGCCACGCTGGAACGGCTGCATATGCCGATCGTCGGCTACCGCAGCAAGAACTGGGACGAGTTCGCGGCGCCCGGTGCACCGGAGCTGGATTTCATCTTCACGGTGTGCGACAACGCCGCCGGCGAGGTCTGCCCCGTATGGCCTGGGCGCCCGATGTCAGCGCATTGGGGTGTGCCTGATCCTGCAGCCGTTGAAGGCACCGACGAGCAGAAGCGCAAGGCGTTCACGGATGCGGCGCTGACCTTGCGCCGGCGCATTGAGCTGTTCCTGTCGCTGCCATTGCAGCGGCTCGATGCCATGTCGCTGCAGCACGAGCTGCGCAGCATTGGTACGAAGTGAGGTCTGCGCGATGAGTGTTGGAACCCAAACGGCCGGCCGCGTGCCGGCCACCTCCACCATGAGCGTCTTCGAGCGCTACCTGAGCGTGTGGGTGCTGCTGTGCATCGTCGCCGGCATCGCGCTGGGCCAGTTCGCACCCAACGTATTTCAGGCCATTGGCCGCATGGAGATCGCCCAGGTTAATCTGCCGGTCGGTCTGCTGATCTGGATCATGATCGTGCCGATGCTGCTGAAGGTGGACTTCGGTGCGCTGGGCCAGGTCAAGCAGCACTGGCGCGGCATCGGCGTGACGCTGTTCGTCAACTGGGCGGTCAAACCGTTCTCGATGGCGCTGCTGGCCTGGATCTTCGTCCGCCAGGTCTTCGCTCAGTGGCTGCCGGCCGACCAGCTCGACAGCTACGTTGCCGGCCTCATCCTGCTGGCCGCCGCGCCCTGCACGGCGATGGTGTTCGTCTGGAGCCGGCTGACCGGGGGCGATCCGGTATTCACGCTGTCGCAGGTGGCGCTGAACGACACCATCATGGTGTTTGCCTTCGCGCCCATTGTCGGCCTGCTGCTGGGCCTGTCGTCCATCACGGTGCCGTGGGCCACGCTGCTGGTATCGGTCGGCCTGTACATCGTGATTCCGGTCATCCTGGCCCAGCTCTGGCGCCGTGCTCTGCTGAACAAGGGCCAAGCCGCCTTCGACCGGGCGCTGGAGCGCATCGGCCCGCTGTCGATCGCGGCGCTGCTGCTCACGCTGGTGCTGCTGTTCGCCTTCCAGGGCGAGGCCATCATCCGCCAGCCGCTGGTCATCGCCATGCTGGCGGTGCCGATCCTGATTCAGGTGTTCTTCAACTCCGGCCTGGCCTATTGGCTCAGCCGCAAGGCCGGCGAGCAGCACAGCATCGCTTGCCCCTCGGCGTTGATCGGCGCCTCCAACTTCTTCGAGCTGGCTGTAGCGGCCGCCATCAGCCTGTTCGGCTTCCAGTCCGGCGCGGCGCTGGCCACCGTGGTCGGCGTGCTGATCGAGGTGCCGGTGATGCTGCTGGTCGTTCGGATCGTCAACCAAAGCAAGGGCTGGTATGAGTGCGGCCCGAACCCTGCCCGCAGATAAGCAAGGCATTTCCCATGAGCAGTATCACGATATATCACAACCCCGTCTGCGGCACGTCGCGCAACGTGCTGGCCCTGATCCGCAACAGCGGCGAGGAACCCACGGTCATCGAATACCTGAAGACACCGCCCGACCGCGAAACCCTGCAACGCCTGATCACGGACATGGGCGTGCCGGTGCGCGCGGTATTGCGCGAGAAGGGCACGCCCTACGCGGAACTCGGCCTCGATGACCCGAAGTGGAGCGATGCGCAGTTGATCGACTGCATGCTCCAGCATCCCATTCTGATCAACCGCCCTATCGTGGTGACGCCGCTGGGCACGCGGCTGTGCCGGCCTTCGGAGGCCGTGCTGGACATCCTGCCGCAATCACAGCGCGGCGCGTTCAACAAGGAAGACGGCGAAGCGGTCGTGGACGCGGAAGGCCGCCGTGTCTGAATCCAGAATCGACCTACCCAATATCGACACCGCGCTATTCCAACTGCCCGATACCCAACGGCTGCTGACACCCGAGCGCGCCACGCACGCGCCGCGCTTCCTATTGCTCTATGGCTCGCTACGCGAGCGCTCGTTCAGTCGCTTGGCCGCTGAGGAAGCGGCTCGCATCCTGCGCGCGCTCGGCGGTGAGACGCGCATGTTCAATCCCTCGGGCCTGCCACTGGTGGACGATGCACCCGCCGACCATCCCAAGGTCAAGGAACTGCACGAGCTGGCCCAGTGGGCCGAAGGCATGGTGTGGAGTTCGCCCGAGCGCCATGGGGCCATGACGGGGTTGATGAAGACGCAGATCGACTGGATTCCGCTGTCGGCCGGCGCAGTGCGCCCGACGCAGGGCAAGACGCTGGCGGTGATGCAGGTCTCGGGCGGCTCGCAGTCCTTCAACGCCGTCAACCAGATGCGCGTGCTGGGCCGCTGGATGCGGATGCTGACCATCCCCAACCAGTCCTCGGTCGCCAAGGCGTACCAGGAGTTCGACGAGGCCGGGCGCATGAAGCCCTCGGCCTACTATGACCGCATCGCGGACGTGATGGAGGAGCTGATGAAGTTCACCCTGCTCACGCGCGATGCGGCGCCGTACCTCGTGGACCGCTACAGCGAGCGCAAGGAAAGTGCGGAAGCACTGAGCCGGCGCGTCCAGCAGACGGCTATCTGAACACTCCCCCTAAAAAACAAGCACTTCACTCACCAATCCGTCGTGACGCTAATCTGATGCGCCATCGCAGCGACAGAAACGGATCGGAGAACAGAATGGGAATTTCCAGCAGCAAGGTCTACAAGCAGGCCGATGAGGCCGCTGCGTTTGCGCATATCAGGGAGCTCGCAGAAAAGGAACCCGTCGATGACGAGACGGCTTCGGAATTGTGGCTTGAGGCAGAAGCCATCGTGGACACCTACATCGAGGCCGCTGAGTCGCGGTCCATAGAGGACTTGCCCTCCAGGCAGGAACTGGGCGAGTCCTGCTTTTGGCTGTTGTTCCAGACGAAAGTTTTGCGGGAGGACGAGCATTACCGGCTGATCGTCGAACTGCTGTCGCCACAGCTCGGGCTGTCCCTGTTCGATTTGCTGCCCCGCGTCCGAAAGCTCCGCGAAGCGGCCCTTGACGCACTGGAGGCCATGGTCAAGAAGCCATCAATGGATCGTCCGACAGCGCCGCAAGCGTGCGAGGACGACCTTTTCTGATGGGAAGCTGGTGGCACCTCCGAGCCGAAATTCTCGTATCAGCGATACGAGAATTCATCGGCTGCGGAAGATCGAGCGTCAGCACCGAACGTCCGCGCCATCTGGCGCAGCACAGTCGGCAGTTCGGCCTGGTCGCCGTCCTCCAGAACACCGTTGATGACTTCGAGCGCGAGCGCCGGGTCGCTGCGGTACAGCTCGGCCATCGCTTCGTCATGGGGTCTGCTTTTCATCAGCCCACCAGCGCTTCCAGTTCCTCGAACGCCAGGCGCGGCAAGCGCCGGCCTTCCTTGGCCACGTTGACCTGCAGGGCGGCCCGCGCCACGTCCAGCACCTCCCGCGCCAGGGCATAACCGCCCTTGGCCTGCATCCAGCCCAGCACATCCGCCAGATGCCAGATCGACGCGCTGCCCTCATGCACCGGCGCCGGGAAGCTACCCGGATGGGCCAGCATCAGCTTGCGCATATTCTGCCGCGACACGCCCACGATGTCGGCCACATCGGTCAGCCCAACCAGATCAGGCGCCACTTCGATCAGCCGGGCCGAGGGTGCGGCACGGCGCACATCGGCCAGCGCGCTGCGCACTGCCTCATCTGCATCCACCGCCTCGCGGGTAAATTCCAGCGCCAGCCGCCCCGGCTGCCCGATGCCGACCAGGGCATCGTCGCAGCCGGCTTCACCCAGGCGCTCGACCAGTGTCTGCGAATCGCGGTCGTCATCGGTGAGCTGGTATTTGAGGGTAAAGGTGTATTCCATCGCGCTATTCCTGGGTGCCATCGTCATCCGCCTCGCGCTGCTGGCGGTCCATGGTGCAGTTGTCCACGGCGCGCCGTAAGGCGCGGGCATGGTTGCCGGGGTTCTTCGGCGTGCTCCATACACTGGTAATGCAGAACTCGCCGCAACGGCATTCCTCATCGTTGTACGGGCAGTACATCCGCCCCCAGGCATGGCTACCGCCGACTTCGACACGCCAGCCTTGCCCTTCGGCGTGTCGCAGCGCATCCTCGACCTCTTTCTTCGGGTGAGAGGAACGGGCCATCAGCGACCTCCAGTATGGGGATGATGCGCAAGGTTGTCAAGTGACAACCTTGCTGCAAGGCTTGGTGACCCACGCTCGAATTGTCGCGACAGCGTCGCGACAATTCGGCGGGCCTGATTTCCGACACGAAAGGCTGGCAACGCCGCGCCTGCCGCAGCCGACGGCATCTTGCCGTTCATGCGGACGCCTGCTCGGTGCGTTGCGCCCCGGTGATCGTCTTGCGCCGGTTCGCCACCAGCTCGGCGGCCTGCCGCACCGGATCGTCCTCCGTGTGGACGTACCGCATGAACATCGCCACGGTCTTGTGCGCCGTCAGCGCCATGCCCACCTTCACCGGAATCCCCGAGTTGGCGATGTCAGTGGCCGAACGGTGGCGGATGCCATGCGTGCCCACGTGCGTAGCGCCCGCCGCCTTCAGGATGCGGCACCAGGCACCGTAATACTCGCCCTCGGTGAGATGCTTGGCCGGGTCGTTCGGCGACGGCAGCACGTAGGGGCAGCCGTCCCGGCGCGGCGCGGTGGACAGCAGCCGGTAGGCTTCCTCGCTCAAGGGCTTGGACATGCCACCTGTCTTGCTATCGGGCCAGACCACGCGGCGGTTGTCCAGATCCACCCATGCCCATTCCAGCGAGATGATCTCGGAGCGCCGCCCGGCAAACTCGAATTGCAGGCGGATCGCCAGCGGGATGACGTAGTTCTCCAGCCCTTCGGCCTCGATACCGTCAAGGTGCCGGAACAGCTTGCCCATGTCCTCGTCGCTGATGAGGTGGGTGGCCTTGCCGTCGGGGTACACCGGGACGTGGCGGCATGGGTTGGTGCCGTCCGGCCGATAACCCCAGACCTCGGCCAGGTTGAACATCTTGCGCATGACGCTGAAAGCGCGGTTCGCCTCGGCGGGCTTGTGCGCCATCTTCTTCATCGCCCCGGCCACGTCCGGGCGCTTCACGTCCTGAACCTTGATGCGGCCCAGGAAGGGGACGATGCAGCGGTCGATGACGCCCTGGTAGCCCCGGCGGGTGCTGGGCTTGTTGCGTTGCTTGGAGTGATCCTCCATGAACTTCACGCACAGTTCCGTGACCGTGGGCGCCTTGCGCGCCGCCGCCTTGTCGGCGGCCGGGTCGCCGCCCCGGCGTACCTGGGCCAGCCATTCCTGGGCCAGCGAGCGGGCCTGCTCGACGGTCAGTTCGCCATACAGGCCCAAAGCGGGTTTGCGGCGCTCGCCGGCGTTCGTGCGGTACTGGAGCATGAACACCTTGCGGCCCGCTGGTGTAATCTTGCACAGGAAGCCGGGCACCAGCGTGTCCCGCAGTTCGACGGCCTGCGCCTGGGGTTGTGCCGCATCCACTGCGGACTTGGTGAGCTTGATTTTTGCCACGATGACTCCTCGGAAAGACCCGGTTTCCAGGGGCCACATGGGAGCCACGAGGCAGGAAGCCGGATCAGGTTTCAGAAAGCACCGGCATATGATGAACGCGCCTAAGTTATTGATAAACCTGCTGTATCTGGCTTCGGCGTAGTCCAGCGAATTACGGTACTGAAGTCAGTGTGAAATGAAAAAAGGGCATCGCGAACGATGCCCTTGAAGTTGCGCTTCGGCGGTGGCGAGGGCCTCAGAGCGCCTTCACCAGCTCCGGCACGGCCGTGAACAGGTCGGCTTCGAGGCCGTAGTCGGCCACGCTGAAGATCGGCGCTTCGGGGTCCTTGTTGATCGCCACGATCACCTTGGAGTCCTTCATGCCGGCCAAGTGCTGGATGGCGCCCGAGATGCCGGCGGCCACGTACAGCTGCGGCGCCACGATCTTGCCCGTCTGGCCCACCTGCAGGTCGTTGGGCGCATAGCCCGCGTCCACCGCGGCGCGGCTGGCGCCGATGGCGGCACCCAGCTTGTCGGCCAGCGGCGTCATCACTTCCTGGAACTTCTCGCTGCTGCCCAGCGCGCGGCCGCCCGAGACGATGATCTTGGCCGCCGTCAGCTCCGGACGGTCGTTCTTGCTCACCTCGCGGCCCACGAATGCACTCTTGCCGCTGTCGGCAGCGGCGTCCTTGGTCTCGACCTGCGCGCTGCCACCGGTGGCAGCGGCGGCGTCGAAGCCCGTGGTGCGCACGGTGATCACCTTCTTGGCGTCGGCCGATTGCACGGTGGCGATGGCGTTGCCGGCGTAGATCGGGCGCTCGAAGGTGTCGGGGCTGTCGACCTTCGTGATGTCGCTGATCTGCGCCACGTCCAGCTTGGCGGCCACGCGCGGAGCGACGTTCTTGCCCGCGGCGGTGGCCGGGAACAGGATGTGGCTGTAGTCGCCGGCCAGGGCCAGCACCTGGGCCGCGACGTTCTCGGCCAGGCCCTCGGCCAGGCTCGCGCCGTCGGCATGGATCACCTTGGCCACGCCGGCGATCTGCGCGGCGGCCTGGGCGGCGGCGCCCGCGTTCTGGCCGGCCACCAGCACATGGACATCACCGCCGCAGGCGGCAGCGGCCGTGACGGTGTTCAGCGTGGCGGGCTTGATCGACTGGTTGTCGTGTTCTGCAATGACGAGTGCGGTCATGTCTTGTCTTTCCTTCGTCGTGTTTGTGCCGATCAGATGACCTTGGCTTCGTTCTTGAGCTTGTCGACCAGGGTGGCGACGTCGGGCACCTTCACGCCGGCACCGCGCTTGGCCGGCTCGCTGACCTTCAGGGTCTTCAGGCGCGGCTTGACGTCCACGCCCAGGTCCTCGGGCTTGACGGTGTCCAGCGGCTTCTTCTTGGCCTTCATGATGTTGGGCAGCGTGACGTAGCGCGGCTCATTGAGGCGCAGGTCGGTGGTGACCACGGCCGGCAGGCTCAGGCTGATGGTTTCCAGGCCGCCGTCGACTTCGCGCGTGACCTTGGCCTTGTCGCCTTCGACCTCGACCTTGCTGGCGAAGGTGGCTTGCGGCAGGTCGGCCAGGGCGGCGAGCATCTGGCCGGTCTGGTTGGCGTCGTCGTCGATGGCCTGCTTGCCCAGGATGATGAGCGCGGGCTGTTCCTTGTCGACCAGGGCCTTGAGCAGCTTGGCCACGGCCAGGGGCTGCAACTCTTCGGTGGTCTCGACCAGGATCCCGCGGTCGGCGCCGATGGCCATGGCGGTGCGCAGCGTTTCCTGGCACTTGGCCTCGCCGCAGCTGACGGCGATGACCTCGGTGGCCACGCCCTTTTCCTTCAGCCGCACCGCCTCTTCGACGGCGATCTCGTCGAAGGGGTTCATGCTCATCTTGACGTTGGCGATGTCCACCCCGCTGCCGTCGCTCTTGACGCGCACCTTCACGTTGTAGTCGACGACCCGCTTGACGGGGACCAGAATCTTCATTGGCTTGACTCCGTTGATTGCAAAAGGCGTGTTGCTGCGCAACTCAGCAAAACATTCTAGGGCGACCCCTCCGGCGGGCGTGCTTTGCCCGCTGGGGCGACGCGGGCGGCCAGCGCCGGCGCCATAAAAAGAACGATCGTGCTTTTTTGAAGATTATAGTGACGGATTCCTCGTGCGCTGCAGCATTGGCGACACGAACCGAGGGACAAGGCCGGCGCTGGAAAGGCCGTTCATCACCGGTCGGGCCCCTTTCGCGGCCCGCAACGGCCTCGTTCAGGCGCCTCCGGTGGCGATCCGGTCCCCAGCCGAGGGCTGGCTGTCGCCGCCCCCGCCCGGGGGCGTCTGCGGGCCCGCACCGGCCGGCAGCGACGCCACCCGCACGACGCGCTGCGGAAAAGGAATGTCGATGCCGGCTCGCCGCAGTCCTTCCAGCACCGCGATGTTGACCGCCGAGCGCACGTTGTCCCTGCCCTTGTCCGGATCGCTGATCCAGTAGTTGAGCGTGAACTCCAACCCGTCGGCACCAAAGTTGGTGAGGAAGGCCACCGGCTTCGGGTCGGCCAGCACCCGGTCCTGCGCGGCGGCGGCCTCGCACAGGATCGCCTGCACCTGCGTCGGCTCGCTGTCGTACCCCACGGCGATGACGGTGTTGAGATTGGTCTTGAGGTCCGCGAGCGTCAGGTTCTCGACGCGGCCCGTGATGATCGACTCGTTGGGCACGATGGCCTGCCGGCCGTTGCCGGCGCGGATCAGCGTATAGCGGGTTTTGATGTCCGTGATGCGGCCTTCGAACGTGTCGACCTTGACGCTGTCGCCGATGCGGATCGAGCGCTCCAGCAGGATCACGAAGCCGCTCACATAGTTGGCCGCGAGCTTCTGCAGGCCGAAGCCCAGGCCCACGCCCAGCGCGCCGCCCAGCACCGAGAGCGCGGTCAGGTCCACGCCGACCGCCGACAAGGCAAACAGCAGCCCGACCAGCAGCAGCCCGGCACGCACCGCGTTCGAGGCCACCTTGCGCATCGACAGGTCACTCACCGCCGGCGTGAGCAGCCGCTTCTCGATGGTGGACGAGATCCACAGCGTGATCATCAGCACCACGCCGCACGACAGCACGCCTTCAAACAGCGTGCGCAGGCTGACCCGCGTCTTGCCGAAACCGAGGTTGATCGCCTCCAGCTCGTCCAGCACGGGCGGCAGCAGCCCCACGATCCAGAGAATGGCGGCCGCCCACGCCACCCATGAGATGGTGCGCTCCACCAGCCGCACCAGCGCAGAAGCCGGGAACACCCGCCGCAACACCCGCGCGAAGAGCCGGATGGCCAGCAGCGCCAGGAAGATCGACACCGCCACCCGCAGCAGCAGCGTGGGCTGCACCGTCAGCAGCAGCCGCCGCGCCAGATCCGTGAAGGCCAGCGCCAGCAGGGGAAAGAGCAAGCCGTCGAAGCTCTTCTCGCCGAACCACAGCGAATCACCCGGCTGGTCGCGGCCGAACCACCGGGTCACGCCCCAGGCCAGCAGCAGGCACAGCACCAGCGCGGCGATCTCGGTCCACAGTGTGCGGGCATGCACCTCGGAGAGGCGCTGTACGAATCCATTCCAGTCGAGCATGCGCTGGCGGCTTCCCCTTCGGGGAAGATCACGGGAGTTGCGGGAGGCGCGAGGGTAACAAGCGGCGTTGGCCCGGCAAGCAGACGTCGATGTCAGCCGGCAACCTTCGGCATGCGGGGTGCCGACGCACAATCATCGGCCCATGCCGCGCCGCCGCTCACGAGACCACCACCACGTCTACGTCGTGCTGCTGTCCGAGCGCGTGTGGAACGAGCCGGCCTTCCGGCGCGCCAACCCGGACCACGACATCCTCAAGCCCTGCGTCTACGTCGGCATGACCGGCCTGGACCCGGACCTGCGCTTCGACCGCCACATGGCTGGGGTGCAGGCCAATCGCTTCGTCTTGAAGTACGGCGAGCGACTCATGCCCGAGTTGTACGAGGCCTACAACCCCATGCCCTACCGCGCCGCCGTCGAGATGGAGGTGGAACTGGCGATCGGCCTGCGCGAGGCCGGCTATGGCGTATGGCAAGCCTGAGCGCGCCAGCGCTCAGAGGTCGGCCAGCACCCGCACATGCGCCTCGACGCTGCGCGCCAGCGCGTCGAGGTTGTAGCCGCCTTCCAGCATCGAGACGATGCGGCCCTTGGCATGCCGGTCGGCCACCTCGCGGATGCGGCTGGTGATCCAGATGTAGTCGTTCTCGTTGAGGCCGAGCTGGCCCAGTTCGTCCTCGCGGTGGGCGTCAAAGCCGGCGCTCACGATCAGCAGCTCGGGCCGGAAGGCCTCCAGCCGGGGCATCCACACCGCCTCGATCATCTCGCGCACGTCCATGCCGCGGGTGTACGCCGGGATGGGCACGTTGACCATGTTGTCGGCCGGATGGTCGGTGCCGCTGAACGGGTAGAAGGGATGCTGGAAGATGCCCACCATCAGCACCCGTGGGTCGCCGGCCAGGATGTCCTCGGTGCCGTTGCCGTGGTGCACGTCGAAGTCCACCACCGCCACGCGCGAGATGCCGTGCTCGTCCAGCGCATGCCGCGCCGCGATGGCCACGTTGTTCAGGAAGCAGAAGCCCATGGCCTGCTCACGGCAGGCATGATGGCCCGGCGGGCGCACGGCGCAGAAGGCGTTCTGCAGCTGCCCGCCCATCACCGCGTCGGTGGCCGCGATGGCGGCACCGGCCGCGCGGCGTGCCGCCAGCAGCGTGCCGCGACAGAGGGAGGTGTCGGGGTCGACGGGGGCATGGTCAGGGCCGCCGGCGGGCGCATCGGCCACCAGGCGCTGGGCCAGGGCTTCGAGCCGCTCCATATGCTCCGCGCTGTGGGCCCGGGTGATCTGGGCCAGCGTGGCCAGGGGAATGTCGTCGTCGTGGCGCTCCAGCGCATCGGCCACGCCGGTGACGAGCAGCCGGTCCTCGATCGCGTCCAGGCGCTCGGGGCATTCCGGGTGGCCGCGCCCCATTTCGTGCTTCCAGAAATCGCGGTGCGTGTAGTAGCCGGTGTTGCCCATGTCTCGTCTTCTCGTGCATGGCCCCAGGCGGCGGCCGGCCGGGGCGCATGCGCTATCTTCTGCGGATGGATACCAAAATGGACGTGGCCGCCAAGCTCGCCGCCTTGCTGAATCAGCTTAACACGGTGATCGTCGGCAAGGCCGCCCAGGTGCGCGACGGCGTGGCCTGCCTGCTCGCCGGCGGGCACCTGCTGATCGAGGACGTGCCCGGCGTCGGCAAGACCACGCTGGCCCATGCCCTGGCCCATACCTTCGGACTGCAGTTCTCGCGCGTCCAGTTCACCGCCGACCTGATGCCGGGCGACCTGTCGGGTGTGTCCATCTACGACCGCGGGCAACAAGGCTTCGTCTTCCATCCCGGCCCGGTGTTCACCCAGGTGCTGCTGGCCGACGAGATCAACCGCGCCAGCCCCAAGACGCAGAGCGCGCTGCTCGAGGCCATGGAAGAAAAGCAGGTCACCATCGAAGGCCAGACCCGCCCCCTGCCCGAGCCCTTCTTCGTCATCGCGACGCAGAACCCGCTGGATCAGCTCGGCACCTTCGCGCTGCCCGAGTCGCAGCTGGACCGCTTCCTGATGCGCATCTCGCTCGGCTACCCGGACCGGGCGGCCGAGCTGGAACTGCTCTCGGGCGCCGATCGCCGCCAGATGCTGGGCACGCTGCCCGCGCTGCTGACCGCGGGCGAGCTGCGGGCGATCCAGCAGCGCGTGCTGCAGGTGCATGCCGCCCCGGCACTGCTGGCCTACCTGCAGGACCTGATCGAGGCCACGCGTTCCGGCCGATGGTTCTTGCAGGGTCTGTCGCCGCGCGCAGGCATCGGCGTGCTGCGGGCCGCCAAGGCTCAGGCGCTGCTCGCCGGCCGCGACTATGCGGCGCCCGACGACATCCAGGCCGTGCTGCCGCAGACCATCGCCCATCGCCTCAACCCGGTGGGCGATGCCGGCCGGGGCGCCGTCGAGCAGGTGCGCGCCATGATGGCCGCCGTGGCGCTGCCCTGACACACGCGCTCATGGCCCTCGCCCTGCGCCAGCGCATGGAGACCTGGCTGCTCGCGCGCCGGGCGCCCAGCGACCAGGTCACGCTCACGCAAAGGCAGGTGTACATCCTGCCGACCCGCGCCGGGCTGCTGCTGGCCGCCACGCTGCTGGTGCTTCTGGTGGCCTCGATCAACTACCAGCTCAACCTGGGCTACCTGCTGACCTTCCTCATCGCTGGCTGCGCGGTGGCGGGCATGCATGTGGGCCACGGCACGCTGCGCGGCCTGCAGATGCACCTGCTGCCGCCCGTGCCCGGCCATGCGGGCACGGCGGCCGTGCTGCGGGTGGTGCTGCACAACACGGGCCGGCGCACGCGCTTCGGCATCGGGCTGGCCGTGCGAGGCAGCGGGCATTGGTCGTGGACGGATGTGCCCGCGCAGGGCGAGACCCCGGTGGACATCGGCTTCCTGCCGCCACGCCGCGGCCTGCATGCCGTGCCCATGCTCACGGCCGAGACGCGCTTTCCGATGGGCGCCTTCCGCGTCTGGACCGTCTGGCGCCCGGCGGCGCAACTGCTGGTCTGGCCTGCCGCCGAGGTGGGTGCGCCGCCGCTGCCCACCGGCCCCGCGGATGCGGACAACACCAGCCCGGCCCGGCGCCAGGCCGGCGGCAGCGGCTTCGAAGGGGTGCGCGTCTACCAGCGTGGCGACCCGCTGCGCCAGCTGGTGTGGAAGCGCGTGGCCCGCGCGCAGGCGGCCGGCTCCGAGGAATTGGTCAGCCGCGACAGCCAGCAGTCCTCGCGCCATTCGCTCTGGCTGGATGCCGCCGCCACCGGCCTGCCCGATGCCGAGGCGCGGCTGTCCCGCCTGACTGCCTGGGTGCTGCAGGCCGACCGGCTGGAGCTCGACTACGGCCTGCGCATCGGCGGGCGCAGCCTGGGGCCGTCGCGTGGCGAAGCCCACCGACGTGCCTGCCTCGAAGCCCTGGCCCTTGCCCCGTGATGCCGCCATGACCGCCCTGTCCCCGCGCCTTCGCGCGCGCGCCGCCGGCCTGCCGCGCGACGCGCGCGACACGCTCTTCCTGCTGGCCGTCATCGCGGTGGTGCTGCTGCCGCAGGTGCCAACGCTGCCCCTGTGGACCAGCGTCCTGGCCGGCGCCGTGCTGGTGGGGCGCGGGCTGCTGGCCTGGCGCTCTGCGCCGCTGCCGGGGTGGCGCTGGCGCGTGGGCATGTTGCTGCTCGCGCTGGCGGCCACCTGGCTGAGCTACCGCACGCTGATCGGCCGCGAGGCAGGCGTCACGCTGGTGGTGGTACTGCTGGCGCTCAAGACGCTGGAACTGCGCGCCCGGCGCGACGCCTTTGTGGTGTTCTTCCTGAGCTTCTTCGTGATGCTCACCAGCTTCTTCCAGTCGCAGTCGCTGCTGACGGCGGCGCTGATGCTGTTGGCGCTGATGGGGCTGCTCACTGCGCTCGTCAATGCCCACATGCCGGTTGGCCGGCCGCCGCTCGCGCAGTCCGCGCGCATCGCGGCCTTCATGACCCTGGCCGGCGCGCCCGTCATGCTGGCCTTGTTCCTTTTCTTCCCGCGGCTGGCGCCGCTGTGGGGCACGCCCAACGAGGGCATGACCGGGCGCAGCGGCCTTTCGGCCACCATGCGCGTGGGCACCATCGCGCAGCTGGCGCTGGACGACGGCATCGCCGCGCGCGTGCGCTTCGACGGCGACGCCCCGCCCACTCGCACCGCGCTGTACTTCCGCGGGCCGGTGCTGTCGCGCTTCGATGGCGTCGAATGGACATCGCCCGAGCCCTGGGAGCGCGGCCTGCCCCAGCTGCGCAGCCGCGGCGAGCCAGTTGGCTACGAGATCACGCTGGAGCCCAGCAACCGCCCCTGGCTGCTGGCCCTGGACGCCATGCGCACGGCGCCCGCCCTGCCCGACGGCCTGCGCGCGCTCCAGGGCGGCGACCTGCAGTGGAGCACCAACCGCCCCATCGGCGACCTGCTGCGCTACCGCGGCCAAAGCCAGTTGGATTTCACGAGCGGCCCGGTGCGCCGAGCCGGCCTGCCCGGCTTCTACCTGGCGCTGCCGCCCGGCAGCAATCCGCGCACAGCCGAGCTCGCCCGCCAGTTGCAGGCCCAGGCCGGCGGCAGCACGACCGCGCTGGTCGACGCCGTGCTGCAGCGGCTGCGCACGGGTGGCTACGTCTACACGCTGGAGCCCGGCGTCTATGGTGCACAGACGGCCGACGAGTTCTGGTTCGACCGCAAGGCCGGCTTCTGCGAGCACATCGCCTCGTCCTTCGTGATCCTGATGCGGGCTGCAGGCGTGCCGGCGCGCATCGTCACCGGCTTCCAGGGCGGCGAGATCAACCCGGTGGACGGCTACTGGACGCTGCGCAACAGCGACGCCCATGCGTGGGCCGAGGTGTGGGAGGAAGACAAGGGCTGGTGGCGCGTGGACCCGACGGCGGCCGTGTCGCCGGGCCGCGTGGGCCAGTTCCAGCGCCTGGTGCCCCCGCCCGGCTTCTTCGCCGGGGCCATCGGCGCCATGAGCCCGACGCTGATGCAGCACGCCCGCGCGCTGTGGGAGGCGGTCAACAACGCCTGGAACCAGCGGGTGCTGAACTACACGCAGACCCGGCAGCTGGACCTGCTCAAGGCCCTCGGCATGGACAGCCCCAGCCCGGCCGACCTGGCCCGGGTACTGCTGATGGCACTGGTGGCCGCCAGCCTGGGCGGCGCGGCCTGGGCCTGGCGCGAGCGTCGACGCACCGACCCGTGGCTGCGGCTGCTGGCCCGGGCGCGTGCCCGGCTCGCCCGGGCCGGCGTGAGCGTGCCGCCCGACAGTCCGCCGCGGCGCATGGCGGAGCTGCTCGCCGCGCGTTTCGGCGAGGCCGCCACACCGACGCGCGACTGGCTGCTGCGGCTGGAGGCCCAGCGCTACGCACGCGATCCGGCCGACGACCTGGCCGCGTTGCGGCGCGACTTCCGGCGCCTGCGCTGGCCAGGGTGAGCGATGCGCGCACCCTTCGGCACAATCGGCCGGATGCGCTCCTTCCCGTTCCTGCCGCTCGCGCTGTGCGCGTCGCTGGCCCTGCCGGCCCTCGATGCCGGCGCCACGTCCAGGCGCGGCGACGCTGCCCGCTCCGCCAAGCAGGGCGGCAAGCAGGCCGCCAAGCGCACCGCTGCCGTCGGCGAGGCCTATGCCGGCCGCGCCGATGCCATGGCCTTTGCCGACGAGATCGCTGCCCGCCAGAGCCTGGACCCCGCCTGGGTCCGCGCAACGCTCGGCCAGGCCCGCCTGCTGCCCAACGTGCCGCGGTTGATGCTGCCCGCACCGGCCGGCAGTGGCGCCAAGAACTGGGCCGCCTACCGCAGCCGCTTCGTCGAGCCGGTGCGCATCGGCGCCGGCGTGCGCTTCTGGCGCGACAACGCCGCCACCCTGGCGCGGGCTGAGCGGGACTACGGGGTGCCGGCCGAGATCATCGTGGGCATCGTCGGCGTCGAGACCATCTACGGCCGCCAGATGGGCAGCTTCCGCGTGCTGGATGCGCTGGCCACGCTGGCCTTCGACTTTCCGCAGGCCCATCCGCGCGCCGCGCAGCGCCAGGCCTTCTTCCGCGGCGAGCTGGAGAACTTCCTGACGCAGGAGGGCCGCACCCACGCCGACCCCACGACGCCGGTCGGCAGCTACGCCGGCGCCATGGGCATGCCGCAGTTCATGCCCAGCAGCATCGCCAAGTACGCGGTGGACTACGACGGCGACGGCCGCATCGACCTGGTGAACGATCCGCAGGACGTGATCGGCTCGGTGGCCAACTACTTCAAGGCCTTCGGCTGGCAGCCGGGCCTGCCGGCCACCTACGGCGTGCGCGTCGATGCGGCCCGCGCCCAACTGCCCGTGCTGCTGGCGCCCGACATCGTGCCCAGCTTCAGCGCCGATGCCTTCGTCGCCGGCGGCGCACAGCTCGACGCCGACGGCCTGCGCCACCGGGGCCTGCTGGCCCTGATCGAGCTGCAGAACGGCCCGAGTGCGCCGGCCAGCTACGTCGCCGGCACGCAGAATTTCTACGTCATCACGCGTTACAACTGGAGCAGCTACTACGCCATGGCGGTGCTCGAGCTGGGCGCCGCCGTCCGCGCCGCGATGGCGCAGTGAGCGAAGAAGCCGCCGCCATGGACCGCGACACCTTCCTTGCCCGCCATGGCGCCGGCTGGCTGCAGGCCTGGACCGAAATCGGCACGCGAGCACCGGCTGGGCTGCTCGAACAGCTCTGCACCCGCTATGTCGAGCCCCAGCGCCACTACCACACGCTGCAGCACCTGGACGAGTGCCTGCACCTGCTGGCCGCGCACCGCGATCTGGCCGAACGGCCCCCCGAGGTCGCGCTGGCCCTGTGGTTCCACGACGCCGTGTACGACGTGCAGGCCGGCGACAACGAGGCGCGCAGCGCCGATTGGGCACGGGATGCCCTGATCACGGCGGGCGCGCCCGCCGAAGCGGCCGGACGCGTGCATGCCCTGGTGATGGCGACGCGCCACGGCCAGCCCGGCGCGCAGGCGCCGCAAGACCTAGACACCCGGCTGCTGCTGGATGTGGACCTGGCCATCCTCGGCGCACCGCCCGCCCGCTACGCCGAGTACGAGCGCCAGATCCGCGCCGAATACGCCCATGTGCCGCCCGAGGTGTTCGAGCCGCGGCGCCGGCAGTTGATGGCGGGCTTCCTGGCGCGCCAGCCGCTCTACCTCACGGCCGGCATCCGTGCCGAACGGGAGCCGCAGGCGCGGCGCAACCTCGCTGCCGCCGTGGCGGGCTGACCGCCAGCGCACGCCGACCCGGCAGGCGGCGGGCGGCTGGCCAGGTCGGCCTCTTGTCCCACTCGAACTTTGGTGTTCATCGTCCGTCCGGAGCCGGCCACCCCCGCCAATGTCCTACAAAGGCGCGACACTGGGCGCCTCCGCCCCCCCGGACCCACTTTCCACCCATGAGCGCTGACGCCCTTTCCTTCCCGACGCCCGGCGCGGGACCCCAGCGCATCACCGGCGCCTCGGCTGCGGCGCTCTGCCCGCCTGAATCCGAGATCGACCTCGCCGTCCGCGAACCTGCCCGCGTCGCGCTGACCGCAGCACTGGGCCTGCTCGACCGCGACGTGGACGAAGCCGTCGGCCATGCGGTGTCCCTGGTCCGCAGGCTCACGCATTCGCCAGTCTCGTTCTTTGGCGCCATCGGGCCCGAGGTCGACCACTACAAGGCGATCGAAGGTGCGGGGCCTCCGCTGTCCGACACCCGCACCATGGCGGGACGCACCTTCTGCCACTACACCCATGCGCTCGGCCGGACACTGGCCATCGAGGACACCCGGGCCGAGTCGCCGTGGCGCGAGGTGCCGACGGTACGCACGCTGGGCGTGGCCGCCTACCTGGGCGTGCCGGTGCGGCACCAGGGGCAGGTGGTCGGCAGCCTGTGCGTCATCGACCAGGTGCCGCGGCGCTGGGGCGAGCAGGAGATCGACCTGCTCGAGGCCATGGCCCAGTCCATCGAGCGTGAACTGGCCTTGCGGGCCACGCTGCGCGTGGCCCGGGAGGACATGCGGCGCCAGGCCGAGCTGGTGCTCGAACGCGAGACGCTGGTGGCCAACGTGCTGCACGACCTGGCCACGCCCATGTTGTCGCTGCAGCTGAGCCTGGCCATGCTGCGAAAGCGCCATCCCGGCGAGGCCGACGCCCTGGCCGGCCTGGGCCATGCCACCGACATGCTGCGCGAGCTGGTCGGTGCCCTCAACGGCCGGCGGCTGGCGCGTGGCGGCGGCGCCGACATGCCCCCGATGCCCGCCGAGCCCACATCGCCCACCAAGGCGGGCCTCGCCTCGCGCGAGCTGCAAGCCACGGTGCCCGCGGCCGACGAGCCGGCCACCGGCCCCCTGGCGCTCGACGCCGTGCTGGTGGACGTCGCCCGCATGGTCCAGCCCATCGCGGCCCGCGACGGGCTGCGCCTGCAGACCCATCTGGACAGCGGCGGCCGGGTGGCCGTGGGCCGCGGCGAGTTGCTGCGCGTGGCGGGCAACCTGCTCAACAACGCCATGAAGTTCAGCCGGCCCGGTGGCACGGTCACCCTGGCCAGCGGCCGCGACGCACAGCCCGGCTGGGTCTGGATGGCAGTGCGCGACGAGGGCGTGGGCATGACGCCCGAAGAGGTCGCCCGCTGCACCGAACGCGGCTACAGCAACGGCAAGGGCCGCGCGCATAGCACCGGGCTGGGCCTGGCCATCGCCCGGCAGTTCGCCCTCGAAGGGGGCGGCGAACTGCGGGTGCGCAGCGAGGTCGACCGCGGCACCGAGGTGCTGATCCGGTGGCCCGACAGCCGCCCCTCTGCGCAATCCGGCGCATCCTGGTGGGGCACGCCGGCCCAGTCCTCGACCGTCGGCTGAGGGCCAAGGGGGGCGCCCGGGCTCAGTGGGCTGCGCGCAGGCTGGGCCCGATGGCGAACTGGCGCATCCAGGCGTCCACCGCCTCGCGCTGCGACGGATCCAGGTGCAGGCCAAGCTTGGAGCGGCGCCAGAGCACATCGTCGCCGGTGCGTGCCCATTCCTCGTCGGCCAGGTAGCGCAGCTCGCGCTCGAACACGCCCGGCGCCACGGCGGCCCCCAGGTCCGCCATGGCCGCCGCATCGCCGAGCACCTGGGCGATGCGGGTGCCGTAGGCGCGCGACCAGCGCCGCGCCAGCGCCGCCTCGAGCCAGGGATGGCGCCGCTGGACTTCCTGCACGAAGCGCTCGAACTGTGCATCCGGCGGCAGCCGGCGACTCTCCGGGGACAGCCAGCTTGCCAGCTCGCCGCCGGCCAGCGGGGCGGTCTCGGTCCAGGCCGGACGCCGGTCGTTCAGCATCTCGCCGACGGCATCGGCCGCATCCTCGGCCAGCTTGCGGAAGGTGGTGATCTTGCCGCCCCAGACCGACAGAAGCGGCGCGGCCTCGGTGTGGCGCTCCAGCAGGTAGTCGCGCGTGACCGCGGAGGGATCGCCCGAGGCGTCGTCCAGCAGCGGGCGCACGCCGGAATAGGTCCACACCACGTCGGCCGGCGTCACGGCACGCTCGAAGTAGCGGCTGGCCTGTTCGCACAGGTAGTCGATCTCGCCCGGGGTGATGCGGCCGGCCCGCGGGTCATGGCCTTCCAGTTCCAGGTCGGTGGTGCCGATCAGCGTGAAGTCCTGCTGGTAGGGGATGGCGAAGATGATCCGCTGGTCAGGGTTCTGGAAGATGTAGGCATGGTCGTGCTCGAACATCCGCGGAACGACGATGTGGCTGCCCTGCACCAGCCGTAGGCTGCGCTTGGCCAGCGACTCGCCGCCCGCGGGCGTGGCCGCGCCGCGCAGGAATGCCTCGGCCCAGGGGCCGGCGGCGTTGACGAGCGCCTTGGCCTGCACGGCGCGGGCGGCATGGTCGGCCGTCTCCAGCGTGCAGGTCCAGCCCTCGGCGCTGCGACGCGCCGCCACGCAGCGGGTGCCGGTGAGGATCTGCGCGCCGCGCGCCCGTGCGTCGAGGGCGTTGAGCACCACCAGTCGGGCGTCGTCCACCCATCCATCGGAATAGACGAAGCCGCGCTTGTAGCGCGACTTGAGCGGCGCACCGGCCGGGTGGCGGCGCAGGTCGACGCTGCGCGAACCCGGCAGCACTTCCCGCTTGGCCAGATGGTCGTAGAGGAAGAGGCCGGCGCGGATCATCCAGGCCGGCCGCATGGCCGGGTCGTGCGGCATCACGAAGCGCAGCGGCCACATGATGTGCGGCGCGCTCTTGAGCAGCACCTCGCGCTCGGCCAGCGCCTTGCGCACCAGCGAGAACTCGTAGTACTCCAGGTAGCGCAGACCGCCATGGATCAGCTTGGTGGAGGCCGAGGAAGTGTGCGCGGCCAGATCGTCCTGCTCGCACAGCACCACCTTGAAGCCGCGGCCGGCCAGGTCGCGCGCAATGCCGCAGCCGTTGATGCCGCCGCCGACGACCAGCACGTCGCACTGGATGGGGTCGAGCTCGAAGCTGGCGGCGCGAATGCTTTCGGATTCGTTCATTTCGATTCCTTTTGGCGCGATTTTGCCGCAAATTTTTGCCCTTATCATTTCGTTTGTTTTCGGATCGACGCGCGTGAACCACTCCAACCCTCGCCAAGTCCAGCTGCTGGACACCGTCCGCACCCGCGGAAGCGCCACCGTGGAGGAGCTGGCGGAGGAACTGGGCGTGACGCTGCAGACGGTGCGCCGCGACGTGCAGCGCCTGGCCGACGCCGGCCTGCTGGCTCGCTTCCATGGCGGCGTGCGGGTGCCGGTTTCCACCATCGAGAACATCGCCCATCCGCAGCGGCAGATGCTCCATGCCGAGGCGAAGGCCCGCATCGCGCGGGCCGTGGCGGCGCAGGTGCCGCACGACTGCTCGCTGATCCTCAACGTGGGCACCACGGCCGAGGCCATCGCCCGGGCGCTGCTGCAGCACCGCGGGCTGCGCGTCATCACCAACAACCTGCATGTGGCCCACATCCTGGCCGGCAACGAGGCCTGCGAGGTCATCGTGGCCGGCGGCACGGTGCGCGCCCGCGACCGCGCCGTCGTCGGCGAGGCGACGATGGATTTCATCCGCCAGTTCAAGGTGGACATCGCCCTTGTCGGCTGCTCGGGCATCGAGCAGGACGGCACCGTGCGCGACTACGACCTGCGCGAGGTGAAGGTGGCCCAGGCCATCATCGGCCAGGGTCGGGAAGTGTGGCTGGCGGCCGACGCCAGCAAGTTCAACCGGCCGGCGATGGTTCAGGTGGCAACGCTCACGGCCATCGATCGGCTCTTCACCGACGCCGAACCGCCGGCGCCCTTCCCCGACCTGCTCGCGCAAGCGCAGGTGCGCTGCGAGATCGCCTGAACGGCGGCGACCCAGCGCCAACCATTCAACGGAGACGACACCATGGCATCCCCCACCGACTACCTGCTCGCCCTGGACCAGGGCACCTCCAGCTCACGCAGCATCGTGTTCGACCGCGGCGGCCGCATCGTGGCCATGGCCCAGCGCGAACTGCCGCAGATCTATCCGCAGCCGGGCTGGGTGGAGCACGACCCGATGGAGATCTGGCGCGGCCAGTTGGCCACCGCCCGCGACGCGCTCGCCAAGGCCGGCCTGAAGGCCAGCGACGTCCGTGCCATCGGCATCACCAATCAGCGCGAGACGACCGTGCTGTGGAACCGCCGCACCGGCCAGCCCGTGCACCATGCCATCGTCTGGCAGGACCGCCGCGCCGAGCCGCTGTGCGCAGAGCTGCGCGCCCAGGGCATGCAGGCCGAGATCCAGCGCAAGACCGGCCTGGTCATCGACGCCTACTTCTCCGCCACCAAGCTGCGCTGGCTGCTGGACGAAATGCCCGGCCTGCGCGCGCAGGCCGAAGCGGGCGAGCTGGCCTTCGGCACCGTGGACAGCTGGCTCATCTGGCAGCTGACCGGAGGCCGCGTGCATGCGACGGACGTGACCAACGCCTCCCGCACCATGCTCTTCGACGTGCATCGCAATGTCTGGGACGACGAGCTACTGGCTGCGCTGGACATCCCAGCCGCGCTGCTGCCGCAGGTGCAGCCCTCCAGCAGCCTGTTCGGCGAAACAGACCCAGCCCTGCTGGGCGCCGCCCTGCCCATCGGCGGCGTGGCCGGCGACCAGCAGGCGGCCCTTTTCGGCCAGGCCTGCTTCGACGCCGGCATGGCCAAGAACACCTATGGCACTGGCTGCTTCCTGCTGATGCATACGGGCGAGCGCTTCCAGCCGTCGAGCAATGGCCTGGTGGTGACCAGCGCTGCTCAGTTGACGGTAGCGCCTGCCGGCCGTGGCGCCGCGCCGCGGGCCACCGGAATCCAGAACGGCCTTGTCGCTGGAGGCGGCGCGCCGGGCGCGGCTACAGCCCAGGCTGCGGTCGCCCAATACGCGATGGAAGGCAGCGTCTTCGTCGGCGGTGCCGTGGTGCAGTGGCTGCGCGACGGCCTGCAGGCCATCAAGGGCAGCGCCGAGGTGCAGGCCCTGGCCGAGAGCGTGCCCGATGCCGGCGGCGTGATGATGGTGCCCGCCTTCACCGGCCTGGGCGCGCCCTACTGGAACGCCGACGCCCGCGGAACCATCACCGGCCTGACGCGCGGCACGACCGTGGCCCACATCGCCCGCGCCGCGCTGGAGAGCATCGCCTACCAGAGCGCCGCGCTGCTCGCCGCCATGAGCCGCGACGTCGAGGCCGCCGGCGGCACGCCCGTCGCCGAGCTGCGCGTGGACGGCGGCGCCTGCGTCAACGACCTGCTGATGCAGTTCCAGGCGGACCTGCTGGGCATTCCGGTCGTCCGCCCCGCGGTGGTCGAAACCACGGCCCTGGGCGCCGCCTTCCTGGCCGGCCTGTCGAGCGGTGTCTACGCCGGCACGGAAGAGCTGTCAGCTTTGTGGAAAGCAGAGCGCCGTTTCCTGCCCACACTCAGCCGCACGCAGGCCGAGGCGGCCATGGCGCGGTGGGAACACGCCGTACGGCAAGCGACGGCAGGCTGAGCAGCCACCGCAAAGCGGCTGAGGGGGTTCCTTAATTCGTCGGAACCAGGAAATCCTGGCTGACCCGCATCCCCAGCTCATTGATGCGATCCAGGAATTGCGTGAGATACGCATGCAGCCCGGTGGCCAGGATCTCGTCCACGCGGCCGTACTGCAGTTCGGCCAGCAGCTTGCCGGCGCGGCGCAAGGTTTCGGCGCTCTGGTCGTTGGCGACCTTGCTCAGGTTGTTGACCACCTCGACCAGGCTGGCGTGCAGCGAGCGCGGCATGTCGGCGCGCAGGATCAGCAACTCGGCCACGCGCTCCGGCTTGATCACGTTGCGGTAGACCTTGCGGTAGACCTCGAACGCCGAGACGCTGCGCAGGATCGCGCTCCAGTGGTAAAAGTCGTATTCCTGGTGCTCTTCGGTGCCGCCACCGAAGAACTCGCTGTTCATGGCGTGGAACTTCACGTCCACCAGCCGGGCCGTGTTGTCGGCCCGCTCCAGGAAGGTGCCCAGGCGCAGGAAGTGGTACGCCTCGTCCTGCAGCATGGTGCCCTGCGTGACGCCGCGCGACAGGTGCGAGCGGAACTTCACCCATTCGAAGAACTGGCCCGGGTCGCGCTCGAACTCGCCCTGGCGCAGCATGCGAAGCACGTCCAGCCAGGTGGTGTTCTGCGTCTCCCACGACTCGGTGGTGAGGGCGCCCCGCACCGCGCGGGCGTTCTCGCGCGCGGCCTTGAGGCAGGACACGATGGAGGACGGATTGCTCTCGTCCTTGACCATGAACTCCATGACGCCCTCGGGCGTGATGGCGTCATGCTTCTGGAAGTAGGCGGGCCGCAGTTCGCTGATGGACAGCACGCCCTGCCAGCCCAGCTGGGCCACTTCGGCCGACTGGGGCAGCAGGGAGGTCTGGTAGTTGACGTCGAGCATGCGCGCCGTGTTCTCGGCCCGCTCGGTGTAGCGCGACATCCAGTAGAGGTGGTCGGCGGTACGGGACAGCATGGGTCTTGTCTTTCTCGAAATCGAAGGGTGCTGCCTCAGGCCGCGGAAGAGGACGAGTTCATCGACTGGCTCTGGGACTGCGACTGCCCCTGGCCACCCTGGGTCTGCGACTGGCTCTGACCGTTCTTGCCGGCGAAGCGGCGGTCGGGCTCCAGCACCCAGGTGTCCTTGGTGCCGCCGCCCTGCGAGGAGTTGACGACCAGCGAGCCTTCCTTGAGTGCCACGCGCGTGAGGCCGCCCGGCACCATCTGCACTTCCTTGGCCGACAGCACGAAGGGTCGCAGGTCGATGTGGCGCGGCGCGATGCCGGCGTCGACGAAAGTCGGCGACGAGGACAGGCTCAGCGTGGGCTGCGCGATGTAGCCATCGGGCTTGGCCCGCACCACCTCGCGGAACTCGTCGATCTCGGCCTTGGTCGACGCCGGGCCGATCAGCATGCCGTAGCCGCCGGCGCCGTGCACCTCCTTGACGACCAGGTCTTCCATGTGCGCGAGCACATAGTCCAGGTCGTCCTTGTTGCGGCACATCCAGGTGGGCACGTTCTTCAGGATCGGCTGCTCGCCGAGGTAGAACTCCACCATCTTGGGCACGTAGGGGTAGATGGACTTGTCGTCGGCGATGCCCGTGCCCACCGCATTGCAGATGACCACGTTGCCCGCCTTGTAGGCGCGCATCAGGCCGGCGCAGCCCAGCGTCGAATTGGGGCGGAACACCTCGGGGTCGAGGAAGTCGTCGTCCACGCGGCGGTAGATCACGTCGACGCGGCGCGGGCCGCGCGTGGTGCGCATGTAGACGAAGTCGTCCTTGACGAACAGATCCTGGCCCTCGACCAGTTCCACGCCCATCTGCTGGGCCAGGAAGGCATGCTCGAAGTAGGCGCTGTTGTACATGCCGGGCGTGAGCACCACCACCGTGGGCTCGGCCGTGGCCGGCGGCGCGCTGGCGCGCAGCGTCTCGAGCAGCAGGTCGGGATAGTGGGCGACGGGCGCCACGCGGTTCTGCGCGAACAGCTCCGGAAAGAGCCGCATCATCATCTTGCGGTTCTCGAGCATGTAGCTCACGCCGCTGGGCACCCGCAGGTTGTCTTCCAGCACGTAGTACTCGCCCTTGCCGGCGCTGTCGGGCGCGCGGACGATGTCGATGCCGGAGATGTTGGAATAGATGTTGTTGGGCACGTTCACGCCCATCATCTCGGGGCGGAACTGGGCATTGCCCTGGATCTGCTCGGCCGGCACGATGCCGGCCTTGACGATCTCCTGGTCGTGGTAGATGTCGTGGATGAAGCGGTTGAGTGCCGTCACGCGCTGCACCAGCCCCTTCTCCATCGACGCCCACTCGTCGGCCGGGATGATCCGCGGCAACAGGTCGAAGGGGATGAGGCGCTCGGTGCCCGAGCCATCCTCGTCCTTGGCGCCGTACACGGCAAAGGTGATGCCGACCCGGCGGAAGATCATCTCCGCCTCTTCACGGCGCGAACGCATCACCTCGGGGGGTTGCTTCGCGAGCCATTGGTCGTATCGCTGGTAGTGCTGTCGGATCGCGGCCCCTTCGTAGGGGAGCCGCTCATACATTTCATCGAACTTGTGCATGGAACGACCAATCTCCTTGAGCCATAGCTTAGCAAGTTCAAGGCCATCTCCCGGCCCCACCGTGCGCAAAAGTTTTCATTCTTGACCTTCGGGCGGCGGCGGTCGGTGGTGCCAGTACAGGGCTGCATGCACCCGCTCGCAGCGGACGGCATCCGGCTCGGTGCTGCGCCAATGGGCCGCCCCGCAGCGCGCGGATTCGAAGAAGGGGATGCCCTCGGACAGGTAGCGTGCCCGCACCTCGGGCGCCGGGTGGCCGAAGGGATTGCGCCAGCCGTTCTGGGCGACGGCCACGCGTGGCCGCACGGCACGCAGCCAGGGCAAACTGGACGAGCTGCGGCTGCCGTGGTGGGCCACGATCAGCAGGTCGGTGCGAAGACTGTCGCCCCTTTCCTGCACGAGTTGCAGTTCCTGCGCCTGCTCGACGTCGCCGGTCAGCAGGGCGCTGGCGCGGCCGTTGTCGATGCGCAGCACGCAGGAATCGGCATTGCGCTGGGCCAGCGGCTGGGCGGCCTCGGGCGCGGGGTGCAGCACCTCGAAATCGACGCCTTCCCAGCGCCAGCGCAGGCCGCGTGCGCAAGGAGCGCCGAAGTCGGCCACCGCCGGCTGGGCGGCGCGCACGGACTCGGCGCCGCCGGTGTGGTCGGTGTCGCGGTGACTCAGCAGGAGCCGGTCCAGCCGCAGGCCCAGGGCGCGCAGCAGCGGCACCAGCACCCGCTCGCCGGCATCGCTGCGCGGGCCGTAGCGCGGGCCTGCGTCGAACAGCAGCACATGGCCCGCCGTGCGCACGACGATCGCACTGCCCTGCCCCACGTCGGCCGCCAGCACCTCGAAGTCGCCGGGCGTCACGGGCTCGGCCTTCCACAGCAGCACCGGCAGCGCAAGCGGCAGACCGAGCAGCCGCCAGCGCCAGGGGCCGGGCATGACCAGCAGCATGCCGCCGAGCACGCCCGCGGCCGCCGCCCACAGCGGCGGTGCGGCCGCACTGAAGGTCGCACCGGGCAGCGTCGCCGCCCAGGCCAGCGCGCTGCGCAGCGCCTCCACCGCCAGTGCCGCCATATCCCAGCAGGCCGGCACGGCGATGCCTGCCATGGCCAGCGGCGTCACGACCAGCGTGATGGCCGGAATCGCAATCAGATTCGCCGCCAGGCCCACCACCGAGACCTGCTGGAACAGCATCAGCCCCAGCGGCGCCAGCGCGACGGTCACCACGCCCTGCTCGCGCAGCAGGCGCCGCAATGCCGCACCCCGCCCCTGCGGGCCCACGGCCGGCCCCGCATCGGTGGCGAACAGTACGGCGACCGCGACGAAGCTGAGCCAGAAGCCCGCCTGCATCAGCCCCCACGGATCGATGGCCACCACCAGCGCGAAGACCACCAGCCATGCCACCGGCCAGGGCCAGCGCCGGGCCGACAGCCGCAGCAGCACGGCCAGCGCGAGCATCCACACCGTGCGCTGCGAAGGCAGCCCCCAGCCGCTGAAGGCCGCGTAGAGGGCCGCCAGCAGCACGCCGCCGGCCAGACCGGCATGCTGGGCCGGCCAGCGCAGCATCAATCGCGGGCTGAGCCGCCAGAGCCAGCCGACCACGGCCGCTGCCAGCCAGGCGAACATGGTCACGTGCAGGCCCGAGATGCTCATCAGGTGGGCGACGCCCGTCAGGCGGAAGACGGTCCAGTCGGCCGGCGCGATGGCCGACTGGTCGCCGGTGACCAGCGCCGCCACCACCCGGCCCGCGCTGCTGCCGCCCGTGCGTTCGAGGATGCGGTCGCGCACGGCCTCACGGGCACGCTCGAGCGGCCACTCCCACCACGAGGGCGTCTGCAGTCGCAGGGGAGCCGGCGCAGGTCGTACCGAGCCGGTCGCCTGGATGTCCTGCTCGAACAGCCAGAGCTCGTAGTCGAAACCGTGCGGATTGAGCGTGCCGTGCGGTGCACGCAGCCGTACCGGCAACCGCCAACCCTCGCCCACATGCAACGGCGCGGGCGACGCGACGGCGTCCGGCCAGAACAGGATCAGCCGACCGGGCAGCGGCGCCTCGCCCTCGGTCGTGAACTCGAAGCGCAGGCCGCCATCGCGCCGCTGCGGCATGCCCGTCACGCGCCCCTGGAGGATGAGATCGCGGCCTTCGAGGGCCGGCGCCAGCGCCCCGGCCAGGCGATCAACGGCACGCCAGCCCGTCTGGGCGAATCCCCCCGCCAAGCCGGCCACCAGCGCCAGCAGCAGGCCGGCGCGATGGCGCTGCACAGGCAGGAGGCCAGAGAGCAGCCAGGCCGCCAGCCCCACCAGCGCCGCCACGGCATAGGGCCCGACCGGCCAGAGCGCGGGCTGCCGCAGCTGCAGCGCGATGCCGACGATGGCGCCGGCCAGCCCCGCCATCAGACCCGGCCATCCCCTGCCCCGCCATGACCCCGTCACGGCGCGCAGGCACCCTCCTGCGCGCACCGCCACCCTGCCTGTGTTCAAGCCTGTTTCTCTCCCTGAACGGCCCGCCGCATGGGGGGTCCGATGGCGCAGTCCTTGCTTGCTTCTCGGCTAGCATGCGCCCTCGGGCCCGTCATTGCTGCACGCGCGCCGTCACCAGAATAAGCCCAAACCACCGAGTCCCATGTCGATCCACGCCGCCCTCCACCACGTCACACGCTACAAGTACGACCGGCCCGTCCAACTGGGCCCGCAGGTCGTGCGGCTGCGCCCCGCGCCGCACTGCCGCAGCAACGTGATCTCGTACTCGCTGCGCGTCGAGCCGGCCGAGCACTTCATCAACTGGCAGCAGGATCCCTTCGCCAACTACCAGGCGCGGCTGGTCTTCCCGAAGAAGACGACCGAGTTCACCGTCACGGTCGACCTCGTGGTCGAGATGGCGGTCTACAACCCCTTCGACTTCTTCCTCGAGCCGCACGCGGAGACGGTGCCCTTCAAGTACTCCAAGGCGCAGGCCGAGGAACTGGCGCCCTACCTGGTGACGGAGCCGGCCACGCCGCTGGTGGCGGCCTACCTCGAGAAGATCGATCGCAGCGAGAAGCGCACCATCGACTTCCTGGTCCAGCTCAACCAGCAGGTGCAGCAGGACGTCAAGTACCTCATCCGCATGGAGCCCGGCGTGCAGACGCCGGAAGAGACGCTCGAGAAAGCCAGCGGCTCCTGCCGCGATTCCGGCTGGCTGCTGGTGCAGTTGCTGCGCCACATGGGCCTGGCGGCGCGCTTCGTGTCGGGCTACCTGATCCAGCTCACGCCCGACGTCAAGTCGCTCGACGGCCCGAGCGGCACCGAAGTCGACTTCACCGACCTGCATGCCTGGTGCGAGGTCTACCTGCCCGGCGCCGGCTGGATTGGCCTGGACGCCACCTCCGGCCTGCTGGCCGGCGAAGGCCACATCCCGCTGGCCTGCACGCCCAACCCGTCGAGCGCCGCGCCCATCGAGGGCCTGGTGGACGAGGCCGAGGTCGAGTTCGACCACGAGATGGTCGTCAGCCGCATCTACGAATCGCCGCGCGTCACCAAGCCCTACACCGACGACCAGTGGGCCGAGGTGCTGGCCCTGGGCGAGGCGGTCGATGCCCGCCTGGCCGCTGGCGACGTGCGCCTGACCATGGGCGGCGAGCCCACCTACGTGGCCACCAGCGACCGTGACGCCGCCGAATGGAACACCGACGCCCTCGGCCCCACCAAGCGCGGCTATGCGACCGAACTGGTGGACCGCCTGCGCGCCGAATACGGCCACGGCGGCTTCCTGCATTTCGGCCAGGGCAAGTGGTACCCAGGCGAGCAGTTGCCGCGCTGGGCACTGTCGATCTTCTGGCGCGCCGACGGCCAGCCGATCTGGCACAACCCCGCCCTCTTCGCCGACGAACGCAAGCCCGCCCACTACACCAGCGCCGACGCCGATCGCTTCACCCGCACCCTGGCCGGCAAGCTGGGTTTGTCGGAGCGCTTCATCCAGGCAGGCTACGAGGACGTCTACTACTACCTCTGGCGCGAGCGCCGGCTGCCGGTCAACGTCGACCCCTTCGAGTCCAACCTCGACGACGAACTGGAGCGCGCCCGCCTGCGCCGCGTGTTCACGCAGAAGCTCGATGCCGTAATCGGCTACGTGCTGCCGCTGGAGCCCTCCTCCAACGCGACGGACAACCCGTCCCTGGCCGGTGCCGGCTGGAAGACCGGCCCCTGGTTCCTGCGCGACGACCGCATGTACCTGATCCCGGGCGATTCGCCCATGGGCTACCGCCTGCCGCTGGATTCGCAGCCCTGGGCGGCCAAGGGCGACTTCCCCTACCTGATCGACCGCGATCCGCATGCGCCGCAGGCCGCGCTGCCCCCGGCCGCCGAACTGCGGGCCCGCTATGCCGAAGCCTGGGGACAGGGTGGCATGGGCGCCGCAGCCGGTGACGTGGCCTATGTGCAAGGCGCACCGCGCAGCGCCAGTGCCACGGTGCGCCTGCAACCGCCGAGTGCGACCGGTGCCACCGGCGGGGACGTGGCCCCCGGCGACGGCAGCGCGCGCCATGTGGCGGACGGCGCCAACGTCCGCTTCCCGAGCCGCGGCGAATCGGCGCACTGGATCACGCGCACGGCCCTGTGCGTGGAAGCACGCGACCCGCGCCGCGCCAACGGCCCGGCCGCCGAGAAGGTGGGCCAGGCCTCGGGCGTGCTCTACGTCTTCATGCCGCCCCTGGCCTTCCTGGAGGACTACCTCGACCTGCTCTCCGCGGTCGAAGCCACGGCCGAGGAGCTGGGCATGCAGATCGTGCTCGAAGGCTACCCGCCGCCGCGCGATGCGCGCCTCAAGATGCTGCAGGTCACGCCCGACCCGGGCGTGATCGAGGTCAACATCCACCCCGCGCACAACTGGGGCGAACTGGTGCAGCACACCGAGTTCCTCTACGACGCGGCCTTCCAGACGCGCCTGACGGCCGAGAAGTTCATGACCGACGGCCGCCACACCGGCACCGGCGGCGGCAACCACTTCGTGCTGGGCGGCGCCACGCCGGCCGACAGCCCCTTCCTGCGCCGGCCCGAGCTGCTGGCCAGCCTGGTGCTGTACTGGCACAACCATCCCTCGCTGTCGTACCTGTTCTCGGGCATGTTCATCGGCCCGACCAGCCAGGCGCCGCGGGTGGACGAGGCCCGCAACGACCAGCTCTACGAGCTGGAGATCGCCATCAAGGAGATCGTGCGCAACCGCGAGCTCTACGGTCAGGGCATGCCGCCCTGGCTGGTGGACCGCACGCTGCGCAACATCCTGATCGACGTCACCGGCAACACGCACCGCAGCGAGTTCTGCATCGACAAGCTCTACTCGCCCGACGGCCCGACCGGCCGCCTGGGCCTGCTCGAGTTGCGCGCCTTCGAGATGCCGCCCCATGCCCGCATGAGCATCGTGCAGCAGCTGCTGCTGCGCGCCCTCATCGCCCGCTTCTGGGACACGCCCTACCAGGCGCCGGCCACCCGATGGGGCACCGAACTGCACGACCGCTTCCTGCTGCCCACCTTCGTCAAGATGGACTTCGACGACGTGATCGCCGAGATGCGCCAGGCGGGCTTCCCCTTCGAAGCCGAATGGTTCGCGCCGCATTTCGAGTTCCGCTTCCCGCTGGTCGGCGAGGTGCAGGCCATGGGTGTGGAGCTGTCGCTGCGCAACGCGCTGGAGCCCTGGCACGTGATGGGCGAACAGGGCGCGCCCGGCGGCACGGTTCGCTATGTCGATTCGTCGCTGGAGCGGGTGGAGGTGCGCGTCACCGGCCTCAACCAGAGCCGCTATGTCGTCACCGTCAACGGCAAGGTGCTGCCGCTGCAGCCCACCGGCGTGGCCGGCGAGTACGTGGCCGGTGTGCGCTACAAGGCCTGGAACCCGCCCTCGTCGCTGCACCCGACCATCCATCCGCATGCGCCGCTGACCTTCGACATCGTCGACACCTGGATGAAGCGCTCGCTGGGCGGCTGCCAGTACCACGTCGCCCACCCGGGCGGGCGCAACTACACCACCTTCCCCGTCAATGCCTACGAGGCCGAAAGCCGGCGCCTGGCGCGCTTCTCGCGCATGGGCCACACGCCCGGCATGCTGCGCACGCCGCCGGCCAACATCGAGGTGGTGGGCAGCCGCGAGTTCCCGTTCACGCTGGACCTGCGGCGGTGATCGCCGGGGCCGCGGCCTGGCCCGCGGGCGGCCGGTGCGGCCGCCCCTGGCGTGCGCCGCGGCTCTGCGCCACGCCGGGCCGTCGTGCAATCGATCACGGTCAGCGGGCCGCCCTCGGGCGCCCGCCGGTCCTCTGTGAATCCGATGTGACAATCCGCCGGCTGTGGATCCGCTGAACGACTCTCTCTTCGACGCCCAGGGGCTGGAAACACCAGCCGCCTTCGCGGCCGCCTTGGCGCCCGCGGCGGAGCCGGGCCACTTCGACGAACTGCGTGGCCGCACGAGCCCGCAGCGGCCGGCTGTGCCGCCGGCCGGCCCGGTTTCCACCGCTGCCCCCGCGCTTGCCCTGGCCACCGCAGAGCCCGTCGCCGATGAGGCCGACGAAGCGCCCACGCCCCCGGACGAAGCAGCCGGCACACTGACGCCGGCCTGGACGCAATTCTTCGAGGAACTGGGCCCCGAAGGTTTCGCCGACCTGCCGCGCCGGGCCCTGAGCCTGGAACGCCAGATCCGCGACAACGGCGTCACCTACAACGTCTATGCGGACACCGACGGGCCGCAGCGGCCCTGGTCGCTGGACCTCTTCCCGCTGATCGTGCCGCCCGGCAGCTGGGCGCAGATCGAGACCGGCGTGCTGCAACGCGTGCGCATCCTCGACCGCGTGATGGCCGACGTGTACGGCCCGCAGGCCCTGCTGCAGGAAGGCCTGCTGCCCGCCGCCCTGGTGCGCGGCCATCCCGGCTATCTGCGCCAGATGCACGGCGTGAAGCCGCCCGGCGACACGTGGCTGCGCATTGCCGCCTTCGACCTGGCGCGCGGGCCGGACGGCAACTGGTGGGTCGTCTCCCAGCGCACCCAGGCGCCCTCGGGTCTGGGCTACCTGCTGGAGAACCGGCTGGCCGTGTCGCGGCAGTTTCCACAGGCCTTCGAGTCGCTGCAGGTGCAGCGCCTGGCCGCCACCTACACGGCCATGATGGACGGCCTGCAGCGCATGTGCCCGGCCGGCTCGCCGCCGCACATCGCCCTGCTGACGCCAGGGCCGTACAACGAAACCTACTTCGAGCACGCCTATCTCGCGCGCTACCTGGGCGTGACGCTGGTGGAGGGCAACGACCTCACCGTGCGCGACGAGCGCCTGTATCTCAAGACGCTGCAGGGCCTTCGCCCGGTGCACGGCCTCATCAAGCGGCTGGACGATCCCTTCCTCGATCCGCTGGAGCTGCGGCCCGACTCCACCCTGGGCGTGCCCGGCCTGCTGCAGGTGATCCGCGCCGGCAATCTGCTGATCGCCAACATGCCGGGCTCGGCCTTCCTCGAATCGCCCGCGCTGCTGGGCTTTCTGCCGGCGCTGTCGCGGCGCCTGCTGGGCGAGGAACTGGCCCTGCCGGCCCTGCCCACCTGGTGGTGTGGCGAGCGGGCCGCCATGGAAGCCGCCCTGCCCCGCCTGGCCGAATGCGCGGTCAAGCCCACCTATCCGGGCTCGACCATCCATCCCAGCTTCGAGGCCGTGCTCGGCACCCAGCTGGACCAGCGTGCGCTGGACGAATGGGCCGGCCGCATCATCCGCCAGAGCGACGCCCATACGGTGCAGAGCTACCTCCCGCTGTCCCAGATGCCCACCTGGGCGCAGGACCTGGGGCCCGGCCGCATCGTGCCCAAGGCGGTGATGCTGCGCGTCTTTGCCGTCAACGACGGGCCGCAGAGCTGGCGCGTGCTGCCCGGCGGCCTGGCCCGGCTGGCCGGCCAGGATGCGCAGATCGCCTCGATGCAACGCGGCGGCAGCAGCGCCGACGTGTGGGTGCAGACCGAGGGCGAGGTGGACCGCAGCACCCGCCTGGCGCCGCAGAGCACGCCGGCTTCGCTGCAGCGCCACCGCGCGCCAGTCACCAGCCGCGCGGCCGAGAACATGTACTGGCTGGGCCGCTACACCGAGCGGGCCGAGAACACGCTGCGCCTGGCCCGGCTCACGCTCGAGAACCTGAGCGGCGAGGACCAGTTCTCCCGCCCGCTCGTGGCCTGGCTGCATGAGATGGCCCTGCGCAACGCCCTGGTGCCGCGCGAGGTGCCCGGCCTGGCACGCCAGCACGAAGGCGCCCGCGCCGCGCACAGCCGGCGCCTGTTCGAGCGCGCGCTGATCGCCGAACTTGGTCAGGCGCAGAACGGCCGCAGCGTGGGCTTCAACCTGCGCTGCCTGCGCGAGGCGGCGCAGGCCGTGCGCGAGCGCCTGTCGCAGGAGCACTGGAATCACATCGTGCGCGCCGAGGCCGACCTCGTGCGCCGCTTCCAGGAGCAGGCCGGCGAGAGCGGCGAAGGCCGCTATGCCGTGGGCGCCACGCTGCGCACGCTGGAGGCCACGAGCGCCGCACTTGCCGCCATCACCGGTGCCCAGACCGACCGCATGACGCGCGACGACGCCTGGCGGCTGCTGTCCATCGGCCGTCACATCGAGCGGCTGGCCTTCCTGGCCAGCGCGCTGGCCGCGGGCTTCGAGCACGGCACCGTGCACGAGGCCAGCGGCTTCGAGGCGTTGGTGGGCCTGTTCGACAGCACCATCACCTTCCATGCCCGCTACCAGCAGCGGCGCGACGTGGCCTCGCTGGTCGATCTGCTCGTGCAGGACGGCGACAACCCGCGCTCACTGGCCTGGGTCACGCACACGCTACGCAAGCGCCTGGCGAAGCTGGCCGGCAGCGCGCCCGACCGGCTCACGGCGCTGTCGTACGAATTGCCCAATCCGGACGACTGGTCGCTGGAGCTTCTGTGCGACCCCGGCCCCGACGGCCGCTACGGCACGCTGATGCAGACGCTCGCACGCTGCGAGACGGCGGCCTACCACGTGTCGGACGCCATCGGCGTGCGCTACTTCACCCTCACCTTCGAGACCGTGCGCTCGGTGGGCGTCTGACCATGCTGCTGCACGTCACCCACGAGACCCGCTACGACTACGCGCCCGCCGTCGAGACGGCCCAGCACATGGCGCACCTGCGCCCACGCGACCTGGGCTGCCAGGCCGTGCTGGACCATCGCCTGGCCATCTCCCCCGCGCCCGTGCACCGCAGCGAATCGGACGACATCTACGGCAACCGCCGCACCTTCTTCGCCCTCGAGTCCACGCACGACCAGCTGGTGGTCACTGCGGAAAGCCTGGTGCGCACGGCGCAACCGGCGCTTTCGCCGCAGGCCGACACACGCCTGGCCTGGGACGTGGTGCGCGAGCGCTTCCGCTACCGGGCGGGCCAGCATGACGATGCGGCCTCCGACTTCGTCTTTCCGTCGCGCCACGTGCCGCCGCACGACGACTTCGCCGCCTATGCGCGGGCCAGCTTCCCGCCGGGCCGGCCGCTGTTCGAGGCAGCCATGGAGCTCACGCTGCGCATCCACCGCGACTTCGAATACGCCAGCGGCAGCACCGAGATCAACACGCCGGCCGTGCAGGCGCTGGCGCAGCGCCGCGGCGTCTGCCAGGACTTCGCCCACATCATGATCGCCTGCTGCCGCGCGCTGGGCCTGCCCGCGCGCTATGTGAGCGGCTACCTGTTGACGCAACCGCCGCCGGGCCAGCCGCGGCTGGTGGGCGCGGACGCCTCGCACGCCTGGGTGGAGGTCTACCTGCCCGGCGCCGGCGCCGGCGCCGATGCGCAGCATCCGGCCTCCGGCCTGGGCGACTGGGCCGGCTTCGACCCCACCAACGGCCGCCAGCCCGGCCCGGACTATGTGGTGCTGGCCGTGGGCCGCGACTTCGCCGACGTCTCACCCATGCGCGGCGTGCTGCACGGCGGTGCCCGCCATGTCCTGGACGTGGGCGTCACCGTGCAACCCTTCGACGAACTGCCGGCCGCCCGGCGCGAAGGCCTTGCGGCGGCGCTGGCACAGGACGTGGCCGCGACGTCGGCCGTTGCTGCTTCCTCGATCGCGCCTGCCGCGGCCGGTGCCGAGGACCGCGACGGCGGCCGGCCCGCGCCCATGCCGGACAATCGCTGACCCTGCGCCTGCCGCCCGACGGCGGGCAACCCTGCCGGCGACGGCGCCCGTCCCGGCCGCGACCCTACTTTCTCCATCCCGAATCCCGGAGTCCTCCATGTCCATCCAAGACACGCTCAAGCAACTCGGCATCGAACTGCCGCCCGTCGCCGTTCCCGCCGCCGCCTACGTGCCCTTCGTGCAGACCGGCAACCTCGTGTTCCTGTCCGGCCACATCGCCAAGAAGGACGGCAAGCCCTGGGTGGGCCAGCTGGGCGTGGACATGGGCACCGACGAAGGCAAGCAGGCCGCCCGCGCCATCGCGATCGACCTGCTGGGCACCCTCCAGGCTGCCGTGGGCGACCTGGAGCGCGTGCGCCGCATCGTCAAGGTGATGAGCCTGGTCAACTCGGCCCCCACCTTCACCGAACAGCACCTGGTGACCAACGGCGCCAGCGAACTCTTCGCCGCGGTCTTCGGCGAACGCGGCGCCCATGCCCGCAGCGCCTTCGGCGTGGCGCAGATCCCGATGGGCGCCTGCGTCGAGATCGAGCTGATCGCGGAAGTGGGCTGAGCCGATGCGCGTACGCCTTCTCGCGCTGGCAGGCACAGCCGCGCTTCTTCTCGGCGCCTGTGCGGCGCCGGCGGACGGCCCGCGGCCCGTCGATGCCATCCCTCTCGCGCCCCCGCCACCGCGCATCGTCGGCGCGGACGGCAACGGCGCCACCGAGGGCCCGCAAAGCTGCAAGATATCGGCCGGCTACCTGTGGTGCCAGGCCGTCCAGCGCTGCGAGCGGCCCTGGGAGCTGGCCCGGGACAAGGGCTTCCCCAACACCCTCGAAGGTTTCCAGGCCTTCTGCCAGCCGCCTGCGAAATGAGTCAGTTCTCGCAAGACAGCGCGCGTGCCTGGCTGAACAACGCGATGCGCCGCATCGAGGCCGATTACCAGCGCAGCGCCGACACCCACCTCATTCCCCTGCCGCTGCCCGCCTTCGAGGCGGCCGGCATCGACCTCTACCTGAAGGACGAATCCACCCACCCGACCGGCAGCCTTAAGCACCGGCTCGCGCGCTCGCTCTTCCTGCACGCGCTGGTCAACGGCTGGGTGCGCGAAGGCACCACGGTGATCGAGGCCTCCAGCGGCTCGACGGCTGTGAGCGAGGCCTACTTCGCCCGGTTGCTGGGTCTGCCCTTCGTGGCCGTGATGCCGCGCAGTACCTCGGCCGAGAAGGTGGCGCAGATCGCCTTCTACGGCGGCCGCTGCCACTTCGTGGACCACGCGTGGGAGGTCTACGACGAGGCGGAAGACCTGGCCCATGAATGCGGCGGCCACTACATGGACCAGTTCACCTATGCGGAACGGGCCACCGACTGGCGGGGCAACAACAACATCGCGGACAGCATGTTCCAGCAGATGGCGCAGGAGCGGCATCCCGTGCCGGCCTGGATCGTGGTGGGCGCCGGCACGGGCGGTACCAGCGCGACCATCGGCCGCTACGTGCGCTTTCGCGGGCATGCGACACAGTTGGCGGTGGTCGACCCCGAAGGCTCCGCCTTCGCCGAGTTCCACGCCACGGGCGACTGGGACTGCGAAGGCGCCGGCTCGCGCATCGAGGGCATCGGCCGTCCACGCGTGGAGCCGAGCTTCATCCCCAGCGTCGTGGATCGCATGATCCCGATGCCCGACGTCGCCTCCATCGCGGGCATGCGGGTGCTGTCCAATCTGCTGGGCCGCAAGGTGGGCCCGTCGACGGGCACCAACTTCGTCGGCATGCTGGCGCTGGCGCACGAGATGCGCGAGCAGGGCCGCAGCGGCTCGGTGCTGTCGCTGCTGTGCGACTCGGGCGAGCGCTACCTTGCGACCTACCATGACGGGCGCTGGGTCGAGGGCCGGTTCGGCGACTGCGCCGAGGCTGTCCGGGGCATCGAGGCGGCGCTGCACGGCTGAGGGACTCGAAGCGGGCCACCGCCGATGCGCTCGGCAGGCCCGTGCCGCGCGCACTCACCGTCCCACGCCTCCGGTGAGAGGATGGTGCTACCCCGCTTCTGCCGCGGGCGTGCGCCATCGGCGATCATCCACCGATGCCTTTTGTGCCCTTGAGTCCGCTGCTCGCCGGCCGGACCGCCACCCGGCGACGCGTGTTGGCCCTGCTGGCTGGCGGGTTCTTGCCATTGCCTTCGTCCTGGGCGCTGCCTGCGCGCGCCCTGCACTTTCCCCGTGACCACGGCAGCCATCCCGGACTGCGCACGGAATGGTGGTACGCCACGGGGCATGCCGAGTCGCCGCAAGGCGCACGCTACGGCTTTCAACTCACCTTCTTCCGCTCGCGGGTGGACGGCACGCAGTCTCTGCGGTCGGCGTTCGCGGCACGGCAACTGCTGTTCGCCCATGCCGCGCTGACCGACCTGCAGGCTGGCAAGCTGCACCATGACCAGCGCATCGCCCGTGCCGGCTTCGGCATCGCCGAGGCTGCCGAGGACGACACGCACGTGCGGCTGCGTGACTGGTCGCTGGTGCGCAATGCCGACAGCGGTGCCTATGCCGCCGAGGCGCCGGGCGCCGATTTCGGCCTCTCCCTGCGCCTGCAACCCACCCAGGCCGTGTTGTTGCAGGGGAAGGCCGGCCTTTCGCGCAAGGGCCCCGAGGCGGCGCAAGCCAGCTACTACTACAGCCAGCCGCAACTGGCGGTGCAAGGTCGCATCGCCGTCAAAGGACAAGCACCCCTGCGGGTGGAGGGACGGGCCTGGCTCGACCACGAATGGAGCGAGGCGCTGCTGCACCCGCAAGCGGTAGGCTGGGACTGGATCGGCATGAACCTGGACGACGGAAGCGCCCTCACGGCCTTCCGCCTGCGCCGTGCGGACGGCAGCGCGCTCTGGGCGGGCGGCTCGTGGCGGCCGGCGGGCGGGCAAGCGCAGGCCTTCGAAGACAAGGACGTGCGATTCGAGCCGCTTCGGTTCTGGACGAGCCCGCTCTCGCGGGCACGCTACCCGGTGCAGTGCCAGGTCCATACACCCGCCGGCCGCTTCGAGGTCCGCGCCCTGGTCGACGACCAGGAACTGGACAGTCGCGCCTCGACCGGCGCCATTTACTGGGAAGGCCTGAGCGATCTGCTCGACACGACCGGTCGCCGCGTCGGCCGCGGCTACCTCGAAATGACGGGGTATGCGCAGGCATTGAGGCTTTGAACGGCGGCAAGGCCCCTGCAGTGCACTGCGCAGGGCCCAAAGAAAAAGCCCTTGCTGCAGAACGGCAAGGGCTTTGGATGACTGGCGGAGTGGACGGGACTCGAACCCGCGACCCCCGGCGTGACAGGCCGGTATTCTAACCAACTGAACTACCACTCCTGGCAGGCAGCATTGCGCTCTGTAGACAGAGCCAAGCGCTACGAACTTGGCGACCCTACGGGGATTCGAACCCCGGTACTCACCGTGAAAGGGTGATGTCCTAGGCCTCTAGACGATAGGGTCTAAACCTGGACTGGTTTGAAGTGGTGGAGGTAAACGGGATCGAACCGATGACCTCTTGCATGCCATGCAAGCGCTCTCCCAGCTGAGCTATACCCCCACTGATCTTGGCTTTCACCGAGACCTTGAGATCGAAGGCTTGCGCCTGCGAACTGGAATCTGGCGGAGTGGACGGGACTCGAACCCGCGACCCCCGGCGTGACAGGCCGGTATTCTAACCAACTGAACTACCACTCCTGGCAGGCAGCTTTGCGCTCTGCTGACAGAGCCAAGTGCTACGAACTTGGCGACCCTACGGGGATTCGAACCCCGGTACTCACCGTGAAAGGGTGATGTCCTAGGCCTCTAGACGATAGGGTCAAAACCTTGGACGAAAGTCTTGCGACTCTCTACGACGACACCTTGATGGTGGAGGTAAACGGGATCGAACCGATGACCTCTTGCATGCCATGCAAGCGCTCTCCCAGCTGAGCTATACCCCCGTTTCGACCGACGCTTTTGACGTCGACCCTGTCAGGTGTCGAGCCTTGCATTATATGCAGGTTTTTACGCGTTGCGCAATCTTTCTTGCACGGTGTCCGGAGAAAAAAGCGCGAGCACGGCGTCGAGTGAAGGCGTCTGCGGCGTGCCCATCACCAGCACGCGCACGGGCATGGCCAGGGCGGGCATCTTGAGGCCGTGCTGGGCCAGCACTTCCTTGATCGCCGCGGCGATGGAGGGCTTGTCCCAGGCCGCCACTCCGGCCAACTTCTCGGCCAGCGAAGTGATCGCCGGGCGCACAGCGTCGGTGATGTGCTGCGCGCGATCCGCCTCGCTGGCGGTGACGGGCGCGTAGAAAGCCGCGCTCCAGTCGGCCAGTGCCACGGTGGTGTCGCAGCGATCCTTGAACAGGCCGCAGATGGCTGGCAGGCGCTCGTCCGCCGTGATGCCGCGCTTGGCAAGCTGGGCTGCCACCAGCGGCGCGAGCTGGTCGTCGGCCATGGCCTTGAGGTGCTGGGCATTCACCCAGCGCAGCTTGGCCTCGTCGAACTGGGCGGCGCTGCGGCCCAGGTGGTCCAGGTCGAACCATTCCAGGAACTGCGCGCGGCTGAAGATCTCGTCGTCGCCATGGCTCCAGCCCAGACGGGCCAGGTAGTTGACCATGGCGTCAGGGAGGTAGCCCTCGTCGCGGTACTGCGTCACCGGCTTGGCGCCGTTGCGCTTGCTCATCTTCTCGCCCTGCTCGTTCAGCACGGTGGGCAGGTGGGCATAGACCGGTGGCTCCTTGCCGAGAGCGCGGAAGATGTTGATCTGCCGCGGCGTGTTGTTGACGTGGTCGTCGCCGCGGATGACATGGGTGATGGCCATGTCGATGTCGTCGACAACCACGCAGAAGTTGTACGTGGGCGTGCCGTCGGGCCGGGCGATGACCAAGTCGTCCAGCTCGTCGTTGCGGATCTCGATGCGGCCCTTGACCTTGTCGTCCCAGGCGACGACGCCGCCGACGGGGTTCTTGAAGCGCAGCACCGGCTGCACGCCCTCGGGGACTGCCGGCAGCGTCTTGCCGGGCTCGGGCCGCCAGGTGCCGTCGTAGCGCGGCTTTTCCTTGGCGGCCATCTGGCGCTCGCGCAGAGCGTCGAGCTCCGCCACGCTCATGTAGCAGGGATAGACCAGGCCCTGGGCCTGCATCTCCGCCAACACCGCCTTGTAGCGGTCCATGCGCTGCATCTGATAGAAGGGACCTTCATCATGGTCCAGGCCCAGCCAGGCCATGCCTTCGATGATCACGTCGACGGCGGCCTGGGTCGAGCGCTCGAGGTCGGTGTCCTCGATGCGCAGGATGAAGTCGCCGCCAGTGGAGCGGGCGAAGGCCCAGGGGTACAAGGCCGAGCGGATGTTGCCCAGGTGGATGAAGCCCGTCGGCGACGGGGCGAAGCGGGTCCGGGTGCGTGCGTTCGTCATGCGGGAAGGGAGCTCAGGCCGCGGTCGAGGTCCGCGGCGACATCGTCGGTGTGTTCGAGGCCCACGGCCACGCGAATCAGGCCCTGGCCCACGCCAGCAGCCTGGCGCTGCGCCTCGGTCAGGCGACCGTGCGAGGTGCTGGCCGGGTGCGCGCACATGGTCTTGGTGTCGCCCAGATTGGTGGCCAGCGACAGCCACTGCATCGCGTCCAGCACATGGAAGGCGCGGCGGCGAGCCTGCTCAGGGTCGGAAGCCTTCACGTCAAAGGACAGCACCGCCCCGCCGCTGCCCGATTGCTGCGCCATGGCCAGTTCATGCTGCGGATGGCTGGCAAGGCCAGGGTAGTACACGCGCCCGACGCCGGGATGCGCCTCCAGCCAGCGCGCCAACGCCAGCGCCTTGGCGGCCTGCGCCTTCATGCGGATGTCCAGCGTCTCCAGGCCCTTGAGCACCACCCAGGCGTTGAAGGGCGCGAGCGTCATGCCGGCACTCTTGAGCACCGGCAGGAACTTCTCCGTGACCATCTTCTGGCTGGCGCACAGCGCGCCGGCCATCACGCGGCCCTGGCCGTCGAGATACTTGGTGCCGGAGTGCATGACGATGTCGGCGCCCATGGCCATGGGCCGCTGCAACGCCGGCGTGGCGAAGCAGTTGTCCACCGCCATCAGCGCGCCGTTCTCGTGCGCCAGATCTGCCAGGGCGGCGATGTCGCACACCTCCGTCAGCGGATTGGTGGGCGTCTCGGCGAAGAGCAGCCGCGTGGTACCTGGCCGCACGGCGGCCTTCCAGGCCGCGATGTCGGTCTGCGGCACGAAGCTCGACTCGACGCCAAACTTGGCCAGGTCCGAGCCGATCAGCTTGATGGTGGAGCCGAACATCGACTGCGAGCACACCACGTGGTCGCCGGCCTTGAGCAGGCCCATGCACATCATCAGGATGGCCGACATGCCCGAGGCGGTGGACATGCAGGCCTCGGCGCCCTCGAGCGCGGCCAGGCGCTGCTCGAAGCTGGCGACCGTCGGGTTGCCGTAGCGGCCGTAGGTGAAGCCTTCCTCATCGCCGGCGAAGCGGCGGGCGGCGGACTCTGCCGACGGCTGGACGTAGCCGCTCGTCAGGTACAGCGCTTCGGAGTTCTCGCCGTACTGGCTGCGCGCCGTGGCGCGGCGCACGGCCTCGGTCTCGGGATGCAGGCCAGCCGGCAGTTCGCGATCTTGCGGGCTCATGGTCATTCGCTGTGGTTGGGCAGGGTCAGGCGCGAGGAATCGATGTCGGTCTCCTCAATGCGCGGACGGTTGCCGTTCATGCGCGTGATGGCCTCGGTGTCGATGTCGCCGGTGACATACACGCCGTCGAAGCAGGAGGCCTCGAAACCGCCCAGCGGCACGGCGCCGGGCGTCTTGGGCGCGGCCTTCATCACGGCGCGCTTCATGGCGTCCACGTCCTGGTAGATCAGGGCGTCGCAGCCGATGATCTGGCGGATCTCCTCGATGGTGCGGCCGTGGGCCACCAGCTCGTCCTTCGTCGGCATGTCGATGCCGTAGACGTTGGGAAAGCGCACCGGCGGCGCGGCGCTGGCCATGTAGACCTTGCGGGCGCCGGCGTCGCGCGCCATCTGAACGATCTCGCGGCTGGTGGTGCCGCGCACGATGGAATCGTCCACCAGCAGCACGTTGCGGTCCTTGAACTCGCTGGCGATCACGTTGAGCTTCTGGCGCACCGATTTCTTGCGCACCGCCTGGCCCGGCATGATGAAGGTGCGGCCCACGTAGCGGTTCTTGACGAAACCCTCGCGGTACGGCACGCCCAGCAGGTGCGCGAGCTGCGTGGCGCTCGGGCGGCTGGACTCGGGAATCGGCACGATCACGTCGATCTCGCTCGGCGGCACGGTCGAGACCACGCGCTGCGCCAGCGTCTCGCCCAGGTTCAGGCGGGCCTGATAGACGGAGATGCCGTCCAGCGTGGAATCGGGCCGCGCCAGGTAGACGAACTCGAAGATGCAGGGATGCAGGCTGGCGTTGGGCGCGCACTGGCGCGCATGCACCTGGCCTTGCAGGTCGATGAAGACGGCCTCGCCCGGCAGCACATCGCGCTCGAAGGTGAAGCCCGAGCCTTCCAGCGCCACCGATTCGCTGGCCACCATCACGCCGCCGTCAGCATTGCGGCCGAGGCACAGCGGGCGGATGCCGTACGGGTCGCGGAAGACCAGCAGGCCGTGGCCGGCGATCATCGAGATGACGGCGTAGGAGCCGCGCAGCCGACGGTGCACCGCCTCGACGGCCGTGAAGATGTCCTGGATGTGCAGGGGGATGCCGCGCGTGGCGCGCTCGATCTCGTGCGCCAGCACGTTGAGCAGCACCTCGGAATCGCTCTCGGTGTTGGTATGGCGATGGTCGGTCGAGAACAACTCGGCCCGCAGCGCATGCGCGTTGGTGAGGTTGCCGTTGTGCACCAGCACGATGCCGAAGGGCGCGTTGACGTAGAAGGGCTGGGCCTCTTCCTCGCTGTAGGCATTGCCCGCCGTCGGATAGCGCACCTGGCCCAGGCCCGTGGTGCCCGGCAGCGCGCGCATGTTGCGGGTGCGGAACACGTCGCGCACCATGCCCTTGGCCTTGTGCATGAAGAACTTGCGCTCCAGCATCGTCACGATGCCGGCGGCGTCCTGGCCGCGGTGCTGCAGCAGCAGCATGGCGTCATAGAGCAGTTGGTTGACGGGCGCGTTGCTGAAAACGCCGACGATTCCACACATGGGAGATCCTTGATTTCCTGAACTACGGAAGGTAGCTGGCCAGTTTCTGCGGCAGCGCGGGCTTGAGACCCTGCAATGCCGCATCGATGAAGGGCGCGCCGGCCGACTCGCGCCACCAGGCCTGGTCGTGCCAGGCCATCACATGAACCACCACGGCGATCGCCAGCAGCGCCACGGCTGCGCGGGCGGCGCCGAATAGTGCGCCGAGCGACCGATCCACCGGCCGCAGCCCGGCCACGGTGATCAGGCGGCGCGTCATCGACGCAATGGCGCCGCCCACGAAGGCGACGACGATGAAGATGAGCGCAAACGCCACCCCGTAACGCCAAGGTGCCTCCGGTTCACCGAAAGGCAAGACCGCAGCCAGACTGCCCGCCAGCCACTGCGCACACAGGAAGGCCGCGACCCACCCCGCCAGCGACAGCACTTCATAAACCAGCCCGCGCCACAGGCCCATCAGCATCGACACCGCGATCAGCATCACGGCGATCCAGTCGAAGAGCGCCATGGCGCAGCGCGATCAGAGTGTGAGCACGGCAGCCGGCAGGGCCAGCGCCTTGATGCGGGCGGCGGCCTTGTCGGCGTCGGCACGCGAGGAAAAGGGCCCGACCCGCACCCGGGTGCGCTCGCCCTGGGGCGTCTTCGCCACATGGGTGTACGTCTTGAGACCGGCACGCTCCAGCTTCTGGCGCGTTTCCTGGGCCTTGGCGGCGTCGGCGAAGGCGCCCACCTGGACCACAAAGCGTCCGGCGACCTCGGCGGGTGCTGCGGCCGCGGGCTGTGCCTGCGCCACGACCTGCTGCTGCGGGGCCTTGCCTTCGAGCAGGGCGCGGGCGCGGGCGCCGTCGTCGCGGCCCGGCGCCGGCGCCGGCGAGGCTGGCTTGGCGGGCTCGGGCTTCGAGGGCTCGGCCTTGGCGACCTCGCTCTTGGCTTCGGTCTTGGGGGCCTCGGACTTGGTCACCGGCGTCTTGGCCGGTTCAGGCTTGGCGTCGACACGCGCTGGCTCCGTGCGCGGTGCCTCGCTCTTGGCCGGTTCGGAACTGGCAACGGCCTCGCGGCGCGGCTCCGGTACCGCGGCAGGGGGCGCCACCGCCACCTCACTGCCATCGGCGCGTTCCGTGATCACACCATTGGCGGGCGGCGGCAAGGCGATGCCGCCGGAAGCGCTGCGCGAGGTGTCGGCCGCCGGCGCCTCCGCCTGTGCCAGCGGCTTGACCTTGGCCCGGTCCGGCATTTCGATGGGAATGTCGACGGCCACGGGCCGCGGCTGGGTGTCGAACAGGAGGGGAAAGCCGATCACGCCGAGTAGCACCAGCACGGCGGCGCCGACGAGGCGGTGTCGCGCGCGGCGGCGCAGCGATTCGACGCTTTCGGCCGGTGCGGCCGAGACGTTGCCGCGGCCTTCCTTGCCCGGGGAACCTTTGGATCGAAGCTTGAAGAAAGCCATGTGGACGTCGAATCCCCGAGCGGAGCGGCTGTCTGGCGGACGAAGGGCGAATAGCGCCGCAGCGACCGAATTCAGGTACCCGGCTGCAGATGCCGGGCTGTCAGCCGGGGCACACCGTGCGCGAGAACACCGCCGACGGTGAAGAAAGAACCAAAGACGACGATTCTATCAGCCGGGTCTGCCGCCGCCGTGGCCGCGGAGAGGGCCGCCATGGGGTCGGCGTGCAGGGAGGCACTGGCGTCCGTGCGGCGGTTCAGCGCCGTCCACATGCGCATCAGGTCCGCGGCCCGCGCGGCGCGCGGCGTGGGCAAGTCCGTAAAGTACCAGCGATCCACCAGGGGGCCCAGGCGTTCGAAGATGGGCGCCAAGTCCTTGTCTGCCATGGCGCCGAAGACGGCATGCGTGACCGGAAAGAAGCCCATCGCGTCCAGGTTCTCGGCCAAGGCCGCCGCCGAATGCGGGTTGTGGGCCACGTCCAGCACCAGCGCCGGCTGGCCGGGCACGATCTGGAAGCGGCCCGGCAGCTCGACGGTGGCAAAGCCCTGGCGGATGGCCTGGGCCGACACCGGCAGCCGCGGGCGCAGGGCCTCCAGCGCCGCCAGCACGCCCGCCGCATTGATCAGTTGGTTGGCGCCGCGCAACGCCGGATAGGCCAGGCCCGCATAGCGGCGCCCACGGCCCGACCAGGCCCACTGCTGCTTGTCGCCGCTGACGGTGAAATCGCGGCCGGAGAGCCACAGGTCGGCGCCCAGGTCCTCGGCGCGGGCCACCACGCTGCGCGGCGGCATCGGATCGCTCACGATGGCGGGCCGGCCCGCGCGCAGGATGCCGGCTTTTTCCGTGCCGATGCTTTCACGGTCGGTGCCGAGGAATTCGATGTGGTCGATGTCCACGCTGGTGATCACGGCGCAGTCGGCATCGATGATGTTGACGGCGTCGAGCCGGCCGCCCAGGCCGACCTCGAGGATCGCGGCATCGAGGCCCGAGGCTGCCATGCACGACAGGATGGCGAGGGTGGTGAACTCGAAATACGTCAGCGCAACGGCTTCGCCGCCGGCCGTGCGCGCGGTCTCGACGGCGTCGAAATGCGGCAGCAGCGCCTCGCCCTCGACCGATTGCCCGCCGATGCGCAGGCGCTCCTCGAAATGGACCAGGTGCGGCGAGGTGTAGACGCCGGTGCGGTAGCCGGCCTGGGCCAGGATGGCCTCCAGCATGGCGCAGGTGGATCCCTTGCCGTTGGTGCCGGCCACGGTGATGACAGGGCAGGTCAGCGCGAGGCCCATGCGCCGTGCCACGGCCTGGACCCGGTCCAGCCCGAGGGCGATGTTCTTGGCATGCAGTTGCTCGGCGTAGGCGAGCCAGTCGGCGAGGGTCTTCATAGGAGGGCGGCATTGTCGCCGAGCCCTCTGACGCGCTCCCCGGCCCCGAACCAATGACCGGCCAAGCGACGGGAGATGCCCCGGGACGGCGCTCGCCGCGCCGCGGCAGGGGGCGCGCCGCGCGCCACGGGCCGCCAACGGCTGAGGCATCATCGCGCCCCATGATCGACGTCTACGGCATCCCCAACTGCGACACCGTCAAGCGCGCCCGCACCTGGCTCGACAGCCAGGGCCAGGCCTACACCTTCCACGACTTCAAGAAGCAGGGCGTGCCCGAGACGGCCCTCGCCCGCTGGCTGGCGGCCCTCGGCTGGGAGCCGCTGGTCAACCGCCGCGGCACCACCTGGCGGCAACTGGACGAAAGCGCGCGCCAGGCGGTGGTCGACGCCGATTCGGCCGCCGCCGCCCTGCGCGCCAACCCCAGTCTGGTGAAGCGCCCGGTCGTCGAATGGCCGGGTGGCGCGGTTACCGTTGGTTTCGATGCCGACACCTGGAAGGCCCGCATCGGCCATTGAGGGATTGAACCCGCCGCAACGGGTGGCGTCCAATCGAGGTTGCGGCGCGTCCGCCGCCTCTCACACGCAGGAGATGTCCATGACCTTCCCCCGTCCATCGCTCGGCGCTCTGGCCTTGGCCGTGCTCGGCAGCCTCGCCGCCCCGACCTTCGCCCAGAGCCAACCCCAGTACGCCGAGGGCCGCGTGCTCTCGAGCACCCCGGTCGTCGAGAACGGCCGCACCAGCTACAGCGTGCGCTACGAGTACAACGGCCGCACCTACACCACCCGCACCGACACGCCGCCCGGCCAGACCATCGGCCTGCAGGTGAGCGACCTGGGCGTCAGCACCTACCCGGTGACGCCGCAGCCGAGCATGCAGACGGGCCAGGTTCCGCCTCCTGCCGGCAACACCTACGCCACCCGCGCCCCTTGGGAGCAGGTGGCCCCGGAGCCCGGGGTCGTGGTGTCGAATGCACCGATGCCCGTTGCCGCGCCCCAGGCCGTCGTGGCGCCCGGCTATCCCGTCTACACGACCACGTACCCGGCGCCCGTCTATTACCCCGCCCCGGTGGCTGCGCCGGTCTATGCCTACCCGTCGCCTTATGTTTACCCGCCGGTGGGCCTGTCGCTCAACTTCGGCTACTCGCGCGGCTGGCACCGGCGCTGGTGAGCGAGCCCGGCAGGGCTGCGCCGGTGCGCGACCGACCGGCCCCTAGAATCCGCGGCCCTGTTCCATCCTCCTCATCGCTGCAGTCCATGAGCATCCAGAAGACCCTCGACGGCGTGTCCGTCGCCACCTCGGCCAATGTGTATTTCGACGGCAAGTGCGTCTCGCACGGCGTGACGCTGGCCGATGGCCGCAAGTGCACCGTCGGGGTGATCCTGCCGTCTTCGCTGACCTTCAGCACCGGCGCGCCCGAGATCATGGAATGCACCGCCGGCAGCTGCGAATACCGCCTCGACGGCGAAAGCGACTGGAAGCGCTCCGCCGCCGGCGAGAAATTCAGCATCCCCGGCAACGCCAAGTTCGAGATCCGCGTGAGCGGCGAACCCTACAGCTACATCTGCCATTTCGGCTGAACGCGCGTTCAGACGACGACCGGCTCCGGCTCCAGCCGGATGCCGAAGCGCTCGTAGACGCTGGTCTGGATGGCCTTGGCCAGCGTCATCACCTCGCCACCGGTGGCGGGGTGCGTGTTTCCCCCGCGGTTGACCAGCACCAGCGCCTGCTTTTCGTAGACGCCGGCATTGCCCACCGACTTGCCCTTCCAGCCGCACGCGTCGATCAGCCAGCCCGCCGCCAGCTTCACCGTGCCGTCGGGCATGGGGTAGTGAACGATGCGCGGCTCGCGGGCGATGATGTCCGCGCACTGCTCCGGCGTGACCGTCGGGTTCTTGAAGAAGCTCCCGGCATTGCCCAGCACGCGCCAGTCCGGCAGCTTGGCCTGACGGATGGCGCAGACCCAGTTGAAGACCTGCATGGGCGTGGGCTCGTCGATGCCGCTCTCGGCCGCCTTGCGCGCCAGGTCCAGATAACCCAGCTCCGGCTTCCAGGGCCGCGGCAGGCGCAGCCGCACCCGTGTGATGAACGCGCGGCCGGCCAGGCCGAAGTCGTTGGGGCCGCTCCCCGGCGGATGCTTGAACACCGAATCGCGGTAGCCGAAGGCGCACTGGGCCGCGTCGAGGGTGAAGCGGCGGCCAGTTTCCAGGTCGATGCCGTCGAGCGACTCGAAGCGGTCCTGCAGTTCGACGCCGTAGGCGCCGATGTTCTGCACCGGGGCGCCGCCCACGGTGCCCGGGATCATGGCCATGTTCTCCAGGCCCGGGCAGCCCTGCTCCAGCGTCCAGCGCACCGTGTCGTGCCACAGCTCGCCGGCGCCGATCTCGACGATGCAGCCCTTCGGCGTGTCTTCGACCACGCGGCGACCGGGGATCTCGACCTTGAGCACCAGTGGCTTGACGTCGCCGGTGATGACGATGTTGCTGCCGCCACCGAGGACGAACTTGGGCATCTCGCGCCAGTCCTCGCGGGCCAGCACCTCGGCGATGTCGTCCTCGCTGCGGATGCGGACGAGTTGCTGCGCGCGGGCGACGATGCCGAAGCTGTTGTGGGGTTGAAGGGGGACGTTGCGCTCGGCGATCATGGGAGAATTTTCGCATCTGCTGCCTCAGGGCTTCGTCCGCGGGCGGCGCCCTCTTCCGTCCCGGCGCAGGCGCCCGGGCGCGACACCTTCAGGAGAACACCCCATGCCGTCTTTCGACACCGTCTGCGAACCCAACATGGTCGAGGTGCGCAACGCCATCGACACCGCGTCCAAGGAAATCGCCACCCGCTTCGACTTCAAGGGCACGCCGGCCTCGGTCGAGCTCAAGGACAAGGAAATCATCCTGATCGGCAATGCCGACTTCCAGCTGGCGCAGATCGAGGACATCGTGCGCGGCAAGCTCACCAAGCGCAACGTGGACGTGCGCTTTCTGGACAAGGGCGACGTGCAGAAGATCGGCGGCGACAAGGTCAAGCAGGTCTTCAAGGTCAAGAGCGGCGTCGACTCGGACACGGGCAAGAAGATCCAGCGCCTGCTCAAGGACAGCAAGCTCAAGGTGCAGGCGGCCATCCAGGGCGATGCCGTGCGCGTGACCGGCGCCAAACGGGACGACCTGCAGGCGGCGATGGCGCTGATCCGCAAGGATGTGGCCGATCTGCCGGTCTCTTTCGACAACTTCAGAGATTGATCTTTTGAACCCCCCATGCCGCTTCGCGGCTCCGGGCGGCCGCCAGAGGCGGCTGCTCTTCGGGCACGTCCAAGCCTGCGCAGGCAGGCTTGGAGCCGCGACCCTCAGCCCCTCTCTTGCGCCTTCGGCTTGGAGGGGGGCGCACCCCGCGGCCTGGCAAAGCAAATTCCGCGGGTGCACTGGCATGGCCTGCTCCGCGGCCTTCGGCACAGGGAGCGATGCTGTGCCGTCGGCGGTGTCGATGCGTTGCGGCGGATCGCGGCGATGAAACGGACACGCGCACACATCCTCGCCGCATTGCTGGCAGCGGGTTTTGCGGTCGCCACGCAAGCGCAGGCTCAGACCCAATCGATCACGCTGACCGGCACCATCGGCAGCCGCGCGATCCTGATCGTGGGCGGGGGCGCGCCCCGGACGCTGGCGCCCGGAGAGAGCCTGCAGGGCGTGCGGCTGGTGAGCGTGCAGGACGGCGAGGCCGTGGTGGAGTCCGGCGGCAAGCGGCTCACGCTGCGCATGGGCGCGCCGGTGAGCGTCGGCGGCTCTGGCGGCGGCGGCGGCGGCAGCAGCCGCATCGTGCTGACGGCGGACAGCCGCGGTCACTTCGTGACGGCCGGCGGGATCAACGGCCGACCGGTGACCTTCATGCTGGACACGGGCGCCACCGCGGTGGCCCTGTCCATGGCCGACGCGCAACGCATCGGCCTCGATCCCACACGCGGGCAGCCGGTGACCATGAACACGGCCAACGGCACGGCGCCGGGCTGGCGGATCAAGCTGGATTCGGTGAAGGTGGGCGACGTGACGGTGTACGACGTCGATGCCGTCGTCTCGCCACAAGCCATGCCCTATGTGCTGCTGGGCAACAGCTTCATCAACCGCTTCTCGATGCGGCGCGACGCCGACCAGATGGTGCTGGAACGGCGCTACTGACTCGCCCGGACCGCTGGCGACGGGCGCGTATCAGAGTTTGGCGACGATGAGCTGACCGAAGAACTGCAGCATCAGGATGGTCATCGTGGCCGCCGTCGCGAAGGCCCACAGCCAGTTCATCTCGGCCCGCAGCACCAGGCGTGCGCGGGCGTCGAACCGTCCTGCGTCCCGCCGGCGCCGCTGGCGGTGGGTCAGCGCGACGGCCAGCAGCCCGAAGACGACCAGGGGCAGGTAGCCGAAGAGCAACATCGGCAGTTGCCGCCGGGTGGCCGTGCCCGAGCCCAGCCGCCAGACCAGCCGCACCAGCTCGACCTGGTGTTCATAGGGCATGAAGCCGTACAGCAAGCCGGCAAGCGTGAGCACGTAGAGCAGCGCATGCCGCGCGCGCAACGTCCACGGCCAGGACACAGGCGGCGCCGGGGGCGTGGATCGAGGACCGGGCGGCGGCACCCGATCGCCCGGCCGCCATTCACCGCGAGCCACGGCGCGTTCCTGGTTCCAGAGCAGCCGGTACATCATGCGCTGGATCAGGAAGAGCATGACCACGGCGATGAAGGGCACCAACACGTACAGCAGCGCCACCGCCCCGGCATTGCGGTCCGTCGAACCGCGCCACAGCGCCACTCCGATCCACGAGGCGAACAGCCCGCTGAAGAACACGACGAAGATCACCGCGCCTACCATAGCGCGGCGCAGCGGGCGGCCTTCCATCCAGACCCACAGGCGATCGATGAACCGGGGTGGGCCGACCGTGAGTGCCTCGTCGTCCGGGCTGCTGCCGTGCATCGCGGTCCGAAGTCGCGTCGTGCTCGAAGCGCTCGCGCGCCGTCGCGCCGTCGCGCCGTCGCGGTCAGGCCAGCGCGGCCGTGACGACTATCTCGATCTTGTAGGCCGCATTGGCCAGCGCCGCCTGCACGGTGGCGCGCGGCGGAGTGTGGCCCGCGGGCACCCAGGCATCCCACACCTCGTTCATCGCCCCGATCTCGCTGATGTCGGTCAGAAAGATCTGCGTCATCAGGATGCGCGTCTTGTCGCTGCCGGCTTCGGCCAGCAGGCGGTCGACCATCGCCAGCACCTGGGCCGTCTGGCCGCGGATGTCCTGCGTGGTGTCGTCCGGCACCTGGCCAGCCAGATAGACGGTGCCGTTGTGGATGGCCATCTCCGACAGGCGGGGGCCGACGTGGAAGCGCTTGAGTTCTGCCATGGGGAAATCCTGATCAGGAGGAAGGAGTCTTGGCCTTGGCCTTCGCCTTGGCGCCGAGCCGCGATTCGGTGCCGGCCAGAAGCCGGCGGATGTTCTCGCGATGGCGCCACACCAGCAGCAGACCCATGACCACGATGGCCGCCAGCACGCCGCGGTACAGGGGCCAGGCGATGCCGCCGCCCAGCAGGTAGTAGGCCGGCGCGAAGAAGGCGGCCACTAGCGCGGCCAGCGAGGAATAGCGGAAGAAGAAGGCAATGATGATCCAGGTCAGCCCCGTCGCCAAGCCCAGCATCCAGTCGATGCCCAGCAGCACGCCAGCGGCCGTGGCCACGCCCTTGCCACCCTTGAAGCCGAAGAACACCGGGTACAGGTGGCCCAGGAAGGCGGCCAGCCCGGCGAGTGCCGCCACGTTCTCGTCCAGCCCGTAGGCCGCGCCGAAGCGCCGCACCAGGAACACCGGCAGCCAGCCCTTGGCAGCATCCAGCAGCAGCGTGGCCAGGGCCGCGCCCTTGCGGCCGGAGCGCAGCACGTTGGTGGCGCCCGGGTTGCCGCTGCCGTAGCTGCGCGGATCGTCCATGCCCATCAGGCGGCTGACGATCACGGCAAAGGACAGTGAGCCGATCAGATAGGCGGCAACGACGACGAGGATGGAGGACAGAGGCAGGCTCATGGAAGGACCTTCGCCGGCCGCTCAAGCGCGGCCGTTGGGCGCCGCGCATGAGGCGGCGTCTTGGCATTCGGGAATCGTGGGATACGTGGTCGGGACGGCCTGGTTCGGGCCGCGCCTCATTCTGCCAGCGCGCATTGCACCGGCTTGGCACCGAGCAGTTGCACGCACACCTGCGGATCGATGCCGACCAGGTAGCCGCGCCGCCCGCCGTTGATGCAGATGCGCGGCAGGTCGAGGATGGTCGACTCGATGTAGACCGGCATCTCCCGCCGCGTGCCGAAGGGCGAGGTGCCGCCCACCTGATAGCCGCTGTGGCGCTGGGCCACCTCGGGCTTGCACGGCTCCACCGACTTGGCGCCGATCTGCCGCGCGAGGTTCTTGGTCGACACGGTGCGGTTGCCGTGCATCAGCACGATGAGCGGTTTGGCGTCCTGATCCTGCATCACCAGCGTCTTGACCACCGTGAACGGGTCGAAACCCAGCACCGCCGCGCTGTGCTGCGCGCCGCCGTGTTCCAGGTATTCGTACGGATGCTCAGTGAAGGCCACCTTGGCCGCGCGCAGCACGGCCGTGGCCGGGGTCTCGGAAACGTGGGCCTTGTCCTTCTTGGCCATGTCAGTTCGCGGGGTCGCGCAGCTCCCAGCGGATCTTGTCGATCTCGGCCAGCAGCTCGGGCGACAGCGTCGTGCCCCAGGCGTCCAGGTCCTCATCCAACTGGGCCTTGGTGGTGACGCCGATGATGGTGCTGGCCACCTGCCACTTGGTGTAGCAGAAGGCCAGGGCCAGGCGCGCGGGCGTCATGCCGTAGTCGCGCGCAAGCTGGTTGTAGCGGCGCGCGGCGACCAGCGCCTCGGGCCGGCCCCAGCGCTGCTTGCGCACCGATTCGTAGCGGGCGATGCGGCCGCTCTTGGGCGCATCCGGGCCTTCGGTGCCGCTGGCGTCGTACTTGCCGGTCAGCAGGCCGAAGCCCAGCGGCGAATAGGCCAGCAGCGAGACGTCCAGCCGGTGCATGGTCTCGTCCAGGCCGTTCTCCAGCGCGCGGCTGAGGAGGCAGTAGACGTTCTGCACCGTGGCCACGCGCGGCAGGTTGTGCTGTTCGGCCAGTCGCACAAACTCGTGCACGCCATAGGGCGTCTCGTTGGACAGGCCGATGTAGCGCACCTTGCCCGCCTTCACCAGTCCGGCCAGCGCTTCGAGCTGCTCGTGGATCGAGGTCTGCGTGCGCTCCTTGGTGGGGTCGTAGTACATGGTGCCGAAGGCGGGCACGTTGCGCTCGGGCCAATGGATCTGGTAGAGGTCGATGACGTCCGTTTGCAAACGGCGCAGGCTGCCCTCGCAGGAGGCCACGATGTCGGCAGCCGTCATGCCGCCCCCTTCACGCACCCAGGGCATGCCGCGCGAGGGGCCGGCCACCTTGGTGGCCAGCGTGAGCTTCTGGCGCAGGCCCGGGTTCCTGGCGAACCAGTGGCCGAGGATGGTCTCGGTGGCGCCGTAGGTTTCCTTGCGGGCGGGCACCGCGTACATCTCGGCCGTGTCCAGAAAATCGACGCCGCGGGCCACCGCATGGTCGAGGATGTCGTGCGCGGTGGGCTCGTCCACCTGTTCGCCGAAGGTCATGGTGCCCAGGCAGATGGGCGTGACGTGCAGATCGCTGCGACCGAGCTGGATGCGTTGCATGGCGGGAAAGAGCTGAAGCGGAAAAGCCCGGCACTGTAGCGCGACGGGTGCGGCCTTGCAGGCGCGCGCGCAGTGCCCCGCCCGGGCCGGCACCCCAAACCGGCGCCGATGTGGCCGCCGCCTACCCCGTCTGCGCGTTCAACTGTTCCTTGGCCTGCGCCACCGCCATCTCGCGCGGCAGGGCCACGCCGTTCTTCACGGCCAGGATCTCGGCCATCACGCTCACTGCGATCTCGGGCGGCGTCTTGCTGCCGATGTACAGGCCGATGGGGCCGCGCAGGCGGGCGAGCGACTCGGGCGTCTGGTCGAAGTGCTCGATCATCCGTTCGCGCCGGGCCTGGGCGTTGCGGCGCGAGCCGATGGCGCCGACGTAGAAGGCGTCGGTCTCCAGCGCTGCCAGCAGCGCCAGGTCGTCGAGCTTGGGGTCGTGCGTGAGGGCGACGACGCAGCTGCGCCGGTCGGGCCGGAAGGCGGCGACGGCGTCATCGGGCATCTCGGTAGACAGGCGTACGTTGGGCAGCGACCAGGCGCCGCGGTATTCCTCGCGCGGATCGCACAGCGTGACGGCGAAACCGCTGAAGCTGGCCATGGTCGCCAGGTACTCGGCGAGCTGGCCGGCGCCGATCAGCAGCATGCGGTACTCGGGGCCGAAGGTGTTGACCAGCCGGGCGTCGTCGATGGTCAGCTCGGCAGGGGCGTGCGCCGCTTCGAGCATGACGGCGCCATCGCTCAGGTGCACGATGCGCTGCGTGAGCTGGCCGCCTTCCAGGCGTTGGACCAGCTCGGCCAGTTGGCCCGCGTCGGGGTCGAACTCCAGCACCAGCTCCAGCGTGCCACCGCAGGGCAGGCCGAAGCGGTGCGCCTCGTCCGCGGTGATGCCGTACTTGACACGCGCCGGTGCGCCCGTCGGCATGGCCTGCTGGCCCACGCGGCTGTGGCGGGCGATCAGGTCGTCCTCGATGCAGCCGCCGGAAACGGAGCCAACCACCGCGCCGTCTTCCGCCAGCGCCATGATGGAGCCCACCGGCCGCGGCGACGAGCCCCAGGTGCGCACCACCGTCGCCAGCAGCGCCCGGCGGCCGGCCTGGCGCCAGTCGCGCAGCTGGCGCAGCACCATCACATCGAGGTTTTCCATCGTGTTCAGCCCTCCTCGGGCTTGTCTTTCTTGCCGAAGCCCATCTTCTGCATGAGACCGGCGACGGCGCCGGTCTTGGGCTCTTCTGCCGGCTCGGCAGCGTTGGGGGGCACGCCGTGCACGCGCTGCATCTCGGCATCGAAGCGCTTGAAAAAGTCGTCCGCCATGGACTTGGCCGCGCCGTCGATCAGGCGCTGGCCCAGTTGCGCGATCTTGCCGCCCACCTGTGCCTGCACGGTGTAGCTGAGCGTGCAGCCGGTGTCGGTGGGCGCCAGCGAGACCGAGGACGCGCCCTTGCCGAAGCCGGCCACGCCGCCCTGCCCTTCGAAGCTGAGGCGGTAGCTTTCGGGCGGCTGGATGTCGCTGAGCGTGACCTTGCCCGCGAACTTGGCCGACACCGGGCCCACCTTCACGGCCATGGTGACGGTGTACTGGCCTTCGCCCGTGGCCTCGAACTTGTCACAACCGGGCAGGCAGCGCTTGAGCGTCTCGGGGTCGTTGAGGGCCTCCCAGGCCTGTTGCTGGGTCACGCCCAGGGGGCGGCTGCCTTGCATGTCCATGTGGGTCTCCTGAAATGAATGAAGGTGAGGGATTCAGCGCAGTCGGCGCAGCAGCGCGGCCAGACTGTCGGCCAGTTCGTCCAGCGCCTGCAGGTTGTGCACGGCCAGCATGGCATCGGCGTGGCGGTCGAGCAGTGCGGCGCCGCGCGCCAGCGGCGCATAGCCGGCGAAGCGCAGAAGGGGATTGAGCCACAGCAGCGCGCCCGTGTGGCGACGCAGCCATTCCAACTGGGCATCCAGCTCGGCCGGCTCGCCGGTGTCCAGCCCGTCGCTGATCAGCAGCACCAGCGTGCGCCGGCCGACCAGGCGACGCGCATGCTGCCGGCGCAACTGAGCCAGGGCCTCGCCCAGGCGCGTGCCGCCGGCGAAGTCGGCGATGGCACGGCCGGCCTCGGCCAGCATGATGTCGGTGTCGGCATGGCGAAAGGCGGGCGTGAGGTCGGTCAGCCCAGTGCCGAAGGCGAAGACGTCGCGCCGCGCGCCCTCGCCCACCAGCGGCCGCGTGGCCGCATGCAGGTAGGCCAGCAGCAGTCGCGCATAGCGCTCCATGGAGCCGGAGACATCGACCAGCACCAGCAGCGGCCGGGGCCGTGCGCGCCTGACCTGCCGCGGCAGGCGGGGGATCTCGCCGCCGTGCCGCGCGGCCTGGCGCCACACGCCGGGCCAGTGGATGCGGGCCGACGCACCGGCCTGCGCCACCGGCCGCAGCCGGCGCGATGCATAGGAGGGCACGGGCAGCGCCTTCTCGCGCGCCAAGCGCTCGACCAAGAGGTACTCGGCAGCGCCCAGGCTGTTGAAATCCGCATGCTGCAGGCGCTCGCGCGTGCCGGCACTCATGGCGGCGTCGAGCTGCAGTTCCTCGTCCTGGGGGGCGGGCTTGAGCCTGGTCGGCGCGGCGAGGGCCTCGCGCACGCGGTTGCGGCGCTGCACCGGCTCGGCCCGGCCCTCGGCGTTGGGCAGCATGCGCGCCAGCATCTTCTGGGCGAGGGCCGGGTCCTGGAACCAGGCGTCGAAGAGTTCCCGGAAAACCAGCCGGTCCTGCTCGCGGCTGACCAGCACCGATTCCAGCGCCGCCTGAAGGTCGGCCCGTTGCTCGATGCCCACCAGCAGCGCCGCCTCCAGCCCCAGCGCGATGCGCGAAGGATCGATGCGCACACCGGCCCGCCGCAGCGCCCGGCCGAAGCCCGCCAGGTGACCGGCCAGCTTGCCGCGTCGCGCGTCGCCGAGTTGCTGGATGCCTTGCATGGCCACAGCACCCTCGTCAGGCGGCTTCCGGCGCGAGCAGATCGGTGGCCAGCTGGTGGTTCAGTGCCGCCACGTCGTCGCGCTGCTTGAACAGGATGCCGGCGGTGTCGACCACCACCTCGGGGTCGAGCACCACGGTGTCCAGCGCCACCAGCGCGCGCGCCCATTCCACGCTCTCGGCGATGCCGGGCGCGCGCTGGAAGGCATTGGCGAAGGGTTGGGCACGCACGCGTTGCACGAAGTCCGCCACCTGGGCCGACAGCGCCTCGCCGGCCTGCGGCACCTGGGCGCGAACGATGGCCAGCTCGCGTTCGCGCTCCGGGTAGTCCAGCCAGTGGTAGAGGCAGCGACGCTTGACCGCGTCGTTCAGGTCGCGGGTGCGGTTGCTGGTGAGCAGGGTCACCGGCGGCACCGCGGCGCGCACCGTGCCCAGCTCGGGAATGCTCACCTGGTACTCGCCCAGGTATTCGAGCAGGAAGGCCTCGAAGGGCTCGTCGGCGCGGTCCACCTCGTCGACCAGCAGCACAGCGCCGGGGGCCGGCGCCTGCAGGGCCTGCAGCAGCGGGCGCTGGATCAGGTAGCGCGGCTGGTAGACCTCGGCCTCCGCGTCGCGTGCGCCCTCACCTCCCGCGGCGCCGCCGGCCTCGGAGGCGCGAAGGTGCAGGAGTTGTGCCGCGTAGTTCCATTCGTACAGCGCCTCGCGCTGCTCCAGACCGTCGTAACACTGCAGGCGCAGCAGCTGGCGGCCCAACAGGCCGGACAGCGCCTTCGCCAGCTCGGTCTTGCCCACGCCCGGCTCGCCCTCCAGCAGCAGCGGACGCTGCAGCTTCAGGGCAAGAAAGACGGCGGTCGCCAGCCGCCGGTCGGCCAGGTACCCGCGTGACGCCAGGCCCCGTTCCAGCGCGTCGATGGAGGAAAGGTCGGGCGCGGGCGCAGGGCGGTGGGCGTCGGTCATCGTGCCGAGCTTAGCGGCTCGCCTTGATCACCGCGCGCTGGGCCAGCACGCTGATCAGGTTGGCGCGGTAGGCCGCGGTGCCGTGCAGGTCGCTGTTGAGCTCGCTGGCGTCGATCTCCACACCGCCGGCCGCCTGGGCCGTGAAGGCCTGCGACAGCGCCTGCTCCAGGCCTGCATGGCGGAACACGCCATTGCCCGCGCCCGTGACGGCCACACGCACGCCGTCGTCGAAGCGGGCCACGAACACGCCCACCAGCGGGAAGTGCGAGGCCTTCTGGCGCAGCTTCTCGTAGGCCGCCTGTTTGGGCAGCGGGAAGCGGATCGCCTTGATCAGCTCGCCCTCCTCCAGCGACGTGGCGAACAGGCCCAGGAAGAAGTCGTCGGCCGCGATTTCACGCTGCGTGGTGACGATGGTCGCGCACGAGGCGAGCACGGCGCTGGGGTAGCAGGCGGCCGGGTCGTTGTTGGCTACCGAGCCGCCCAGCGTGCCCATGGCCCGCACCTGGCGGTCGCCGATGCGCGAGGCCAGGTCGGCCAGCGCGGGATAGGCTTCGCGCACCTGCGGATTGACCGCGACCTCGGCATGGCGCGTCATGGCGCCGATGACCAGCTCGCCGTTCTGCAGGCCAATGCCCGACAGCTCCTTGCAGCGGCCCAGGTCGACCAGCTGTTCGGGTGCCGAAAGGCGCAGCTTCATCGAAGCCAGCAGCGTCTGGCCACCGGCCAGCGGCTTGCCGCCCGCGGCTGCCAGGCGTTGCGCCTCGTCGAGTGCGGTGGGCTGTTCGAAGGTGAATGCGTACATGGAAAAGGCTCCTTCCTTCGAGGGTTTCAAGCGGCCGGACGGCCCTGGGTGCTGGCCGCCAGCGAGGGCGTCTGCGGTTGCTGCTGGGGCGTGGTGCTGCCGCGCTGCATGGCTTCCCACACGCGGGCCGGGGTGGCGGGCATGTCGAACTCCTTGACGCCCATCGGCGCCAGCGCATCGAGCACGGCGTTGATGACGGCCGGCGGCGAGCCGATCGCGCCCGCCTCGCCGCAGCCCTTGGTGCCCAGCGGGTTGTGGGTGCAGGGCGTGCAGATGGTGTCGAGCTTGAAGTTGGGAAAGTCCGCGGCCCGCGGCATGGCGTAGTCCATGAAGCTGCCGGTGAGCAGCTGGCCGGTCTCGTTGTCGTAGACGCAGTTCTCCAGCAGCGCCTGGCCGATGCCCTGCACGATGCCGCCCTGCACCTGCCCTTCCACGATCATGGGGTTGATGATGGTGCCGAAGTCGTCCACGGCGGTGAAGCGGTCCACCTTGACCTCGCCCGTGGCCTTGTCGATCTCCACCTCGCAGATGTAGGTGCCGGCCGGATAGGTGAAGTTGGTGGGGTCGTAGAAGGCCGTCTCGTTCAGGCCCGGCTCCAGCTTGTCCAGCGGGTAGTTGTGCGGCACATAGGCCGTCAGCGCCACTTGGCCGAAGGGGATCTTCTTGTCGGTGCCCTTGACGCTGAATTCGCCACCACTGAAGTCGATGTCGGCATCGCTGGCTTCCATCAGGTGGGCGGCGATCTTCTTGGCCTTGGCCTCGATCTTGTCCAGCGCCCGCATGATGGCCGCGCCGCCCACGCTGATCGAGCGCGAGCCGTAGGTGCCCATGCCGAAGGGAATGCGGCCGGTATCCCCGTGCACGATGTCCACGTTCTCGACCGGAATGCCCAGCCGCGCCGCCACCACCTGCGCGAAGGTGGTCTCGTGCCCCTGGCCGTGGCTGTGCGAGCCGGTGAACACCGTCACGCTGCCGGTGGGATGCACCCGCACTTCGCCGGCCTCGAACAGGCCGGCGCGCGCACCCAGCGCCCCGGCGATGTTCGACGGCGCCAGGCCGCAAGCCTCGATGTAGCTGGAATAGCCGATGCCGCGCAGCTTGCCGTTCTTCTCGCTCTCGGCGCGGCGGGCGTCGAAGCCGCTCACCTCGGCCAGTTCCTGCGCGCGCTTCATGCAGGCCTCGTAGTCACCCACGTCGTACTGCAGCGCGACGGGCGTCTGGTACGGCCATTCGCGGATGAAGTTGCGGCGGCGGATCTCGTCCTGGCCCAGGCCGATCTCCCAGCCGCAGCGGGTGACCAGGCGTTCGAGCAGGTAGGTGGCCTCGGGCCGGCCGGCACCGCGATAGGCATCAACCGGCGCCGTGTTGGTGAACCAGGCATCCACCTCCACGTAGATCTGCGGCGTGGTGTACTGCCCGGCCAGCAGCGTGGCATAGAGGATGGTGGGCACCGCCGTCGAGAAGGTCGACAGGTAGGCGCCCAGGTTGGCGTCGGTGTGCACGCGCATGGCCAGGAACTTGCCGTCCTTGTCCATGGCCATCTCGGCATGGCTCACATGGTCGCGGCCATGGGCGTCCGAGAGGAAGCACTCCGAGCGCTCGGCCGTCCACTTGATGTTGCGGTTGAGCTGCTTGCTGGCCCAGGTCAGGGCCACGTCTTCCGCGTACAGGAAGATCTTGGAGCCGAAGCCGCCGCCCACGTCGGGCGCGATCACGCGCACCTTGTGCTCGGGCAGGCCCAGCACGAAGGCGGTCATCAGCAGCCGCTCGACGTGCGGGTTCTGGTTGGCCACGTACAGCACGTACTCGTCGCCGGCGCGGTTGTAGCCGGCCACGGCCACGCGCGGCTCGATGGGGTTGGGGATCAGGCGGTTGTTGACCAGGTCCAGCTTGGTGACGTGGGCGGCCTTCTCGAACGCGGCATCGACCTGTGCCTTGTCGCCCAGCGTCCACTTGTAGCACTGGTTGTCGGGCGCGATCTCATGGATGGCGGGGCCGGTCTTCTTGGCTGCGTCGACGAGGCTCACGACGGCGGGCAGCACGTCGTACTCGACCACGATGGCCTCGGACGCATTGCGCGCCTGCTCCACCGTTTCGGCCACCACCATGGCCACATGGTCGCCCACGTAGCGCACCTTGCCGATGGCCAGGATGGGATGCGGCGGCTCCTTCATGGGCGAGCCGTCGGGGTTGTTGATCTGCCAGCCGCAGGGCAGGCCGCCCATCTTTCCGTCGATGTCGGCGCCAGTGAAGATGCCGACCACGCCCGGCATCTGCTTCGCGGCCGAGGTGTCGATGGACGTGATGGCCGCATGCGCATGCGGCGAGCGCAGGAAGACGGCATGCGCCTGGTTGGCCAGCACCACGTCGCCGGTGTAGTTGCCGGCGCCGGTCAGGAAGCGCAGGTCTTCCTTGCGGCGGATGGCCTCGCCGATGTGCGGCAGCTTGGAGAAGTCGGATGCACCCATGGCGGACTCCTTTTCGCTCAGGCCGTGGCGGTGGCGGATGAGGTGGCCGACTGGCCTTCGGCCATACCCTGGCCGCCCATCTTCACGGCCTTGACGATGTTCTGGTAGCCGGTGCAGCGGCACAGGTTGCCGTCGAGCAGCTCGCGGATCTCCTGCTCGTCGGCACCGGGATGCTGCTGGCACAGGTCGATCGCGCTCATCACCATGCCGGGCGTGCAGAAGCCGCATTGAAGGCCGTGGCATTCCTTGAAGGCGGCCTGCATCGGGTGCAGCGTGCCGTCGGGCTGGGCGATGCCCTCGATGGTGGTGATCTCGGCGCCAGCCGCCTGGGCCAGCAGGATGTTGCAGGACTTCACCGCACGGCCGTTCATGTGCACCGTGCAGGCGCCGCACTGGGCGGTGTCGCAGCCCACATGGGTGCCGGTGAGCTGCAGATGCTCGCGGATGGCCGTGACGAGGAGGGTGTTGGGCGGCGCGTCGAGGTTAACGGCGCGGCCATTGACGCTGAGGGATACCTGCATGCTGGCTGTCTCCATTCGAGGGGATGGCTGGGTGGCACGAGGGCCGAAGCGTCTCATGTTCCGCGCGCACCCAGGGGCGGCGCTCAGGCAAAACCCTAGCGCGATGGACGGTCGGGCCCGAAATTCTCAAAATGGAACACCCCCACGAAAGCCCCCCATGGAGACATTGGTCCATCGCGCGCCCGACCGTGCCGGCGCCATCGCGCTGGCGCGCGGGCACTGGCTGCATGGCACACAAGGACGCCATGCGCCCCCCATCGAACCCTGGATTACGCGCTCCTGGCAGCGCTGCCTGGCGGCCGGTCGCCAGCCGGGCGAGCGAGTGCAGTTCGACCCCATCTCGGCGCCCCGGCTGCGCCAGGCCATCGAGGGGAGCCGGCGACTGATCGAGGCTGCCCGGCCGGTGATGGGCCGGCTCTCGCGCGCCATCGCCGCGACCCGCTACTTCGCGCTGCTGACCGATGCCCAGGGCATGGTGCTCGAAGTGGGCACGCTGCCGGCGCAGGACGAGCGCGCCATCGCGGACATCGCGCGCGTCGGCGTCGACCTGTCGGAACGCGCCGTCGGCACCACCGCCATCGGCGCGGCCTTGGCCGAGCAGGCCCCGGTCTGGCTGCACCGCGGCGAGCATTTCTTCGACGACACCAGTGTCTACACCTGCGCCGGCGCGCCGCTGTTCGACCCACAGGGCCGCTGCATCGGCATGCTGGACCTGACCGGCGTGCAGGTGGACGAGCGGCCCGAGCTGCAGCACCTGGCCCGCCACGCGGTCCAGACCATCGGCAACCGGCTCCTGCGCGCGCAGCCTCATGCGCTGCTGCTGCAGTTGAACTGGCCGGGCTGCCTGGCCCCGGTCGAGGGCGCGGACGGCGACGGGCTGCTGGTGCTCGACGCCGACGGCCGCATCACCGGGGCGAACGCGCTCGCGCGGCAACTGCTGGGACTGCAGGGCACGGGGCCCTGGCCGGCGGAAGAGGTGTTCGCTGCACCGGCGCATCTGCTCTTCGATGCCGCCACCCGCGGCGGGGCGCCGCTCGAAGTCCCGCTCTGGAGCGGCCTGCGCACCCAGGTGCGTGCCACGCGAAGCGGCGGCACCAGCCCCCGCGTCGCCGCGCGCCCGCGGCTGAAGGAGGCGCAGGCCGCGTGGATCCGCCAGGCCGTCGACGACGCCCAGGGCAATGTCGCCGAGGCGGCGCGGCTGCTGGGCGTGAGCCGGGCCACGGTCTACCGCAAGCTGGCGCGGCGCGGCGGCTGAGCCCGTCGCCCGCCTTGCGGCCCGCCGCTCACGTCCCATCATCCGACTCCCCCTGCCGACATCCCACGCCGGCACCGCCGCACACACCGCCCGCGCAGCGCTGCCACACTCGCCCCATGACACGACCCTACGAACCCGAAAGCCTGCGCCAGGACGAGGTGGCCGCCCTCACCGGGCCCACCGTCCTCGAATTCGGCGCCAACTGGTGCGGCATCTGCAAGGGCGCCCAGCCCGCCATCGCCGAAGCCCTGGCCGAAGCGCCGGAAGGCCTGCGCCACATCAAGGTGGAAGACGGCAGCGGCCGGCCGCTGGGCCGGGCCTTCGGCGTCAAGCTGTGGCCGACGCTGGTCTTCCTCAAGGACGGCCGGGAAGTGGCCCGCGTGGTGCGGCCCGCATCGGCCGACGCCGTGCGGGAACCGTTGCGGCAGTTGGCCTGAGGCACAGCAGCAGGCGCCCCGCGCACGCCTGCGGCGGCGCGGGGGCGCCTCTTGCAAAGCGCCTGTATGCCCCAAAACTCGGTGGCATGAACACCTCTCGCACCCACACCCCCCATGCCGTGCTGCTCGCCCACGATCTGGAGCGGATGGAGCGCGGCCACCCCGATGCCGGCCAGTACCGGCTGGTGGCGCAGCGGCTGGCCGCCGCGCTGGACCAGGTCCAGGACACGGACGTGCTGCAGCCGCTGCTGCAGGCCTCGCCGGCCGCAGCGGCCATCTACGAAAACCTGCGCTATCAGCACGCCGGCCTGTGCCGGGCGCCGCTGGAGGCGGCACTCGCGGCCGAGCAGAGCGCCCGCGCCGCCATCGCCCGTGCGCAGGATCGCGCCCGCGGTGGCGCCACCCCGTCGGGCGAAAAGGCGGAAGGTCCGTCAGCCGCCTGACCGCGCGGCCCGTGCCGCCACGACGCCGCCCCGTCACCGCCATTGCCGCCGCAGGAAGGAGACCCCTCCATGACCACCGCCACCGCAGACAGCCTGCACGTCGTCTGCCCGCACTGCCAGACCACCAACCGCGTGCGTACGGCTCAGCTCGGCAGCGCGCCCGACTGCGGCCAGTGCCACCAGCCCCTGTTCACCGGCCATCCCGTGGCGCTGGATGCCGCCGCCTTCGACCGCCATGTGGGCCGCGGTCAGTTGCCGGTGCTGGTGGACTTCTGGGCGCCCTGGTGCGGCCCCTGCCGGCAGATGGCCCCGGCCTTCGAACAGGCCGCCCGCACGCTGGAGCCGCAGGTGCGGGTGGCCAAGGTCGACACCGAGGCGCAGCCTGGGCTGGGCGCACGCTTCAACATCCGCAGCATCCCGACGCTGGCCCTGTTCGTCGGGGGCCGGGAGATCGCACGCCATCCCGGGGCGATGGGTGGCGCGGACATCGTGCGCTGGACGCAGCAGGCGCTGGGGCGTGCGGCAGCTGCGTGACAGGTGGCCCTCCCCGATCAATCACCGCAAGTCAGGCGCCACCGTTCGGGCTGAGCCTGTCGAAGCCTCGCATCAGCGCTTCGACGGGCTCAGCGCGAACGGGCGTGCGGCATTGAGCAGAGGTGTCGCATCGCGCGAGGTCACGTCACAGGGAGCAGACAGCCCCCATGGCGCGGCCTCAGCCCAGCAACAGTGCCGCCATCGCCAGCACGGCCGGCACTGTCTGCACGAACAGGATCTTCCGGCTCGACGTGGCAGCGCCATACAACCCTGCCACCGCCACGCAGGCGAGGAAGAACAGCTTGACCGCGATGCCCGCGGCGCCGAGCCACAGGCCCCAGAACAGGCCCGCCGCCAGGAAGCCGTTGTACAGGCCCTGGTTGGCCGCCAGCACGCGCGTGGCACGGGCGAACTCGGGTTTCAGGCCGAAGGCCTTGTGGCCGCGCGGCGTGTCCCAGAAGAACATCTCCAGCACCAGGATGTAGACGTGGATGAGGGCCACCACGGCCGTCAGCAGGTTTCCGATCACGTTGTTCTCTCTTTCCTCTCGACCGCCATTCGGCCTGCGGCATCATCGCCGACCCGCCCTTCATGGCGCCTTTCGCCCTCTTCCTCATGCCTTTCTCCATCGCGGCGCCTGCCGGCTTCGAACTGCTGGTGCGCAAGAGCCGCTTCCTGGCCTGCGTGCAGGCGGTGCCCGACCGGGCGGCCGCGCAGGCCATCGTGGCGCAACTGCGGGCGCAGCATCCGGATGCAGCCCACGTCTGCTGGGCCCTGATGGCGGGCGGCCAATCCGCGGCCGTGGACGATGGCGAGCCTGCGGGCACCGCCGGCCGGCCGATGCTGGAGGTGCTGCGCCACCATGAGCTCGAAGGCGTTCTGGCCACGGTCGTGCGTTACTTTGGCGGCGTGAAGCTGGGCGCCGGCGGCCTGGTGCGCGCCTATACCGACGCCGTCGCACAGGCGCTGAAGGCCGCGCAGACCGTGCCGCTGCAACGGCGCGTCGCGCTGAGCTGCGAAGTGCCCTACGCCCTGGAAGGCACCGTCCGCCGCGAACTGGCACACGCCGGCGCCGCCCTGCTGGAGGTGACCCACGGCAGCGTCGTGCGGCTTCGCTTCGAGATGGTCGACGAGGCGGCGTCCGCGCTGAAGGCCACCATCACCGATGCGGCGCAGGGGCGCGTGGGCTGGGGCTGACACGCTCCGAGGGCAAACGGCCAAGCGTCACAGGGGCGCAGGCGCTGACGGCCCCGCGCCGTGCGGACCGCCTGAGGCGCAGGCCGCACGCATCGAGGTCCGGTATCGCTCCGTTCCTACGCTAGCGCCCCAGCGAAATTCTTAGGATGAATGCGAGTCCATTCGTATTTACCCTTGATTTGGAGCTGCCATGCCCTTCACCGTCGCCGACCTCCTCGCCCACAGCCTTGCCGACCTCGGCGTCGAGCGCATCTGGGGCGTGACGGGCGACAGCCTCAACGGCCTCAACGACAGCCTGCGACGTCTGGGCCGCATCGAATGGATGCATGTGCGGCACGAGGAATCGGCCGCCTTCGCCGCGGGCGCCGAGGCGGCGCTGACCGGCCGGCTGGCGGTCTGCGCCGGCAGTTGCGGGCCCGGCAATCTGCACCTGATCAACGGTCTGTTCGACTGCCAGCGCAATCGGGTGCCGGTGCTGGCCATCGCGGCGCACATTCCCTCGTCGGAGATCGGGCTGGGCTACTTTCAGGAGACGCATCCGCAGGAGCTTTTCCGGGAATGCGCGGACTATGTGGAGCTGGTCTCCAACCCTGCACAGATGCCGGCCGTGCTGCACCGCGCGATCCAGACGGCCGTGGGGCGTGGTGGCGTGGCCGTGCTGGTGATTCCCGGCGATGTGGCGCTGGCCGCCGCGCCGGTGGAAAAGGCGCCGCGCATCCCGCTCGCACCGCGGCCGCGCGTCGTGCCGCCGGACGCCGCGCTCGATGAACTTGCCGCCCACCTGGACGGAAGCCGGGCCATCACCCTGCTGGCCGGCAGCGGTTGCGCGGGCCACCACGACGCTGTTGTGGCCCTGGCCGAACGGCTGAAGGCGCCCATCGTCCATGCGCTGCGCGGCAAGGAACATGTGGAATGGGACAACCCCTACGACGTGGGCATGACCGGCCTGATCGGCTTCGCCTCCGGCTACCACGCGATGGAGAACGCCGACACCCTGCTGATGCTGGGCACCGACTTTCCCTACCGCGCCTTCTATCCCAAGGAGGCGCACATCGTGCAGATCGACCGCGACCCCGGCGCCCTGGGCCGCCGGGCGCCGCTGGCGCAGGGCCTGGTCGGCGACGTGGGCGACACAATCGCCGCACTGCTGCCGCGGCTCCAGGACCACGACGACCGGCGCTTCCTCGATGGCGCACTGGCCCACTATGCGAAGGCGCGCGAAGGCCTGGACGACCTGGCCGTGGCCGCTGGCATAGGCCGGCCACTACACCCGCAGTACGTGGCGCAGCGGGTGAGCGCCATGGCGGCCGACGACGCCGTCTTCACGGCCGATGTGGGCACGCCCACGGTATGGGCCGCGCGGTACCTCAGGATGAACGGCCGGCGCCGGCTCATCGGCTCCTTCAACCATGGTTCGATGGCCAACGCCATGCTGCAGGCCATGGGCGCGCAGGCGGCAGCGCCCGGGCGGCAGGTGGTCTCGCTCTCGGGCGATGGCGGCTTCACCATGATGATGGGCGACTTCCTGAGCCTGGTGCAGCTGGGCCTGCCGGTGAAGGTGATCGTCTTCAACAACGGCAGCCTGGGCTTCGTCGCCATGGAGATGAAGTCCGGCGGCTATCTGGACACCGGCACCGACCTGGCGAATCCGGACTTCGCGGCCATGGCGACGGCCATGGGTGTGCGAGGCATCCGCGTCACCAATTCGGCCGAGCTGGACGGCGCCCTCGCCGCCGCCTTCGCGCACGACGGCCCTGCGCTGGTGGACGTGGTCACCGCCAAGCAGGAGCTGGTGCTGCCGCCCAAGATCGAGGCGGAACAGGCCAAGGGCTTCGGCCTGTACCTGCTCAAGGCCATCATCAATGGCCGCGGGGACGAGGTGGTGGAACTGGCGCGGACGAACCTGTGGCGCTGAGGGCAGGGCGTCCGGGTCGATAATCCACGCCCTTCGTCGGCCCGCCCCGCAGCGGGCCGACCTCGCGCACAGCATTCGCCATCCGGCAGCAGGCATGCGCGGCCCCTGGACATCGACAAGCAATTGCAAGACCCGAGCACCGCCCTGCCGACGCCGGCCAGCGCCGACTTCTCCGCCCACACGCCGATGATGGCGCAGTACCTGCGCCTCAAGGCCGACCATCCCGAGACGCTTCTGTTCTACCGGATGGGCGACTTCTACGAGCTGTTCTACGCCGATGCCGAGAAGGCGGCGCGCCTGCTCGACATCACCCTCACCACGCGCGGCCAGTCGGCCGGCTCGCCGGTGGTCATGGCCGGCGTGCCCTTCCATTCGGTCGACACCTACCTGGCGCGCCTCATCAAGCTGGGCGAGTCGGTCGCCATCTGCGAACAGGTGGGCGAGGTCGGCGCCGCCAAGGGGCCGGTCGAACGCAAGGTGGTGCGCGTGGTCACGCCCGGCACGCTCACCGACGCCGAACTGCTGGCCGACAAGAACGATGCCATCCTCATGGCGGTGCATGCCGGCGCGCGTAACGTCTGCGGCCTGGCTTGGCTCAGCGTCACGGGCGCCGAGGTGCACCTGGCCGAGTGCGACGCGAATGCGCTGGAAGGCTGGCTGCAGCGGGTGGGCCCGAGCGAGTTGCTCTACAGCGCCGAGGTCACGCCCGCCTTCGAACAGCGCCTGAAGCTGCAGCGGGAGCCCGGCGGCTTCACGCTGTCGGTGCGGCCCGCCTGGCAGTTCGACCCCGGCCTGGGCGAGCGCAAGCTGCGCGAGCAGCTGGGCGCCGCCAGTCTGGCGGCCTGGGGCGCGGAGTCGCTGGGCCAGGCCCATGCCGCCGCCGCGGCGCTGCTGGGCTATGCCGAGCACACGCAGGGCCGCACGCTGTCGCACCTGCAGCGCCTGGCCGTCGAGCGCGATGGCGAGTTGATCGAGCTGCCCGCCACCACGCGTCGCAACCTGGAGTTGGTGCAGACGCTGCGCGGCGAGGAGTCGCCCACCCTCTTCTCGCTGCTGGACACCTGCATGACCGGCATGGGCAGCCGCATGCTCAAGCGCTGGCTGCTGGCCCCGCGCCGCGACCGGGCCGAGGCCCAGGCCCGGTTGGGCGCCATCGCTGCCCTGCGCGCACCCGCGCCCGGCGAAACCGCGGCACCCTGGAAGCTGCTGCGCGAGCAGCTCAAGAACACCAGCGACGTGGAGCGCATCGCCGCGCGCGTCGCCCTGCGCCAGGTGCGCCCACGCGAGCTGGTCGCGCTGCAGCTGGCGCTGGTCAAGTGCGAGCGCCTGGGGCCGCTGCTGCCCATGGGCGCGCCACTGCTCGGCTACTTCGCCGAAGAGCTGGTGCCACCGCCCGGCTGCGCCGGGTTGCTGGCCCGCGCCATCCAGCCCGAACCCGCCGCGCTGGTCCGCGAGGGCGGCGTGATCGCCACCGGCTTCGACGCCGAGCTGGACGAGTTGCGGGCCATCGGCGAGAACTGCGACGGCTTCCTGCTGGAACTGGAGACGCGCGAGCGCGCCCTCACCGGCATCGCCAACCTGCGGGTGCAGTTCAACCGCGTGCATGGCTTCTACATCGAGATCACGCAGAGCGCCCTGTCGCGCGTGCCCGAGCACTACCGCCGACGGCAGACGCTGAAGAATGCCGAGCGCTTCATCACGCCCGAGCTCAAGGCCTTCGAGGACAAGGCGCTGTCCGCGCAAGACCGCGCCCTGGCGCGCGAGAAGTGGCTCTACGAGCAGTTGCTCGACCAGCTACAGCCGCACGTGCCGGCCCTCACGCGTGTTGCGGCAGCGCTGGCCTCGCTCGACGCCCTCGCGGCGCTGGCCGAACGCGCTCACATGCTCAACTGGAACGCGCCCAGCTTCGTGGCCCATCCCTGCATCGAGATCGAGCAGGGCCGCCATCCGGTGGTGGAGGCACGCCTGGCCGAAAAATCGAGCGGCGCCTTCATCGCCAACGACACGCGCCTGGGGCCCAGCCAGCGCATGCAGGTCATCACCGGCCCGAACATGGGCGGCAAGTCGACCTACATGCGGCAGGTGGCGATCATCGTGCTGCTGGCTTCCATCGGCTCCTGCGTACCGGCCCACAGTTGCAGGCTCGGGCCCATCGACGCCATCCACACCCGCATCGGCGCGGCCGATGACCTGGCCAACGCCCAGTCCACCTTCATGCTGGAGATGACCGAGGCCGCGCAAATCCTGCACAGCGCCACGCCGCATTCGCTGGTGCTGATGGACGAGATCGGCCGCGGCACCAGCACCTTCGACGGCCTGGCGCTGGCTGCGGGCATCGCGGCGCATCTGCATGACCGGGCGAAGTCCTTCACCCTCTTCGCCACCCACTATTTCGAACTGACGGAGTTCCCGGCCACGCACCGCGCCGCGCTCAACATGCACGTGAGCGCGACCGAGAGCGGCCGCGACATCGTCTTCCTGCACGAGATGCAGCCGGGCCCTGCCAGCCGCAGCTACGGCATCCAGGTGGCGCGGCTGGCGGGCATGCCGGCGGCGGTGATCCACCATGCCCGCGGCGCGCTGGAGGCGCTGGAGTCGCAGCAGACCCAGGCGCAGGCCCAGGTCGACCTGTTCGCGCCACCGCCCGTGGCCCAGACGCCGCAGGAGAGCCCCGTAGAATCCGCGTTGGCCACGCTCGACCCCGATGCGATGAGCCCCCGGGAGGCGCTCGAAGCGCTCTACACACTCAAAAAGCTGCACCAACGCGAGCGTCGGGACTGAAGCCTCCGCGGCCCGCCCGCCGACCGCGCATCACCATGACGTACTGCGTAGGCATCAAACTCAACGCCGGCCTGGTCTTCCTGTCGGACTCCCGCACCAACGCGGGCGTGGACCACATCAGCACCTTCCGCAAGACCATCGTCTACGAGAAGCCCGGCGACCGCACGATGGTGCTGCTGTCGGCCGGCAACCTGTCGATCTCGCAGTCGGTGCGCGAGATCCTGCAGATCGAAGAGCTGGAAGAGCGCGGCCGCGAGGGCCCGCCCATCACCATCTGGAACGCCCGGAGCATGTTCGACGCCGCCCGCGTGCTGGGCTCCGCCGTGCGCCATGTGTACGACCGCGATGGCGAGGCGCTGAAGGCGGCCGGCGTGGACTTCAACGTGAGCTTCATCCTCGGCGGCCAGGTCAAGGGTGAGGGCATGCGGCTCTTCCTCGTCTACTCGGCCGGCAACTTCATCGAGGCGACGCCCGAGACGCCCTACTTCCAGATCGGCGAGGCCAAGTACGGCAAGCCCGTGCTCGACCGTGTGCTCACGCCCGACACACCGCTGGACGAGGCTGCCAAGTGCGCGCTGGTGTCGATGGACTCGACCATGAAGTCCAACTTGTCGGTGGGCCTGCCGCTGGATCTGGTGGTGTACGAAGCCAACCGCCTGCAGACCGACAAGGTGATCTGCATCGACGCCGACAACCCCTACTTCCGCATGATCCGCGACGGCTGGGGCCGCAAGCTGCGCGAAGTCTTCGACAGCCTGGAAGACCCGGTCTGGAACGACGACCACACGGCGCACCCGCTGAAGATGCCGGCCGGCCGCCACGGCGCGCTGCGCAAGATCTCGACGCGGGACGAGAAGCTCATCTGAGAAGGCCCGCCCGCTCGGCCTGCGGATTCGTCCGCGCATCGTGGCCGGGCGGTGCCGCACCCCGTCCGGCGTCTGCCCCTGTCCTTCCACCCCGATTCCCGATTCCACCGCTTGCTGCCGACCGTGCCTGCCTCCGCGCCCTTGCCATCCGCCGCGGCCACGCTGCCGCCCATCGTCTTCTCGCATGGCAACAGCTTTCCGGCCAGCACCTACCGGGTGATGCTCGACAGCCTGCGCGCCCGCGGCTTTGCCGTGCACGCCATCGAGAAGTTCGGCCATGACCCGCGCTTTCCGGTCACGGACAACTGGCCGCACCTGGTCGAGCAGTTGGCCGAGTTCACGGCCCCCATCGCCGACGGCGCGGGCACCGCGCCCTTCCTCGTCGGGCATTCGCTGGGCGGCATCCTGAGCGTCATGTGTGCGTCGAAACATCCCTTGCTCGCACGCGGCGTGGTGATGATCGATTCACCCATCATCGACGGCTGGCGTGCCGGCACGCTGGGGCTGGTCAAGCGCACGCCGCTGATGCGCCGCGTCTCGCCGGGCATGGTCAGCCGCAAGCGCCGCGACAGCTGGGAAGACCGAGAGGCGGTGTTCGAGCACTTCCGCCACAAGAAGGCCTTCGCGCGCTGGGATCCGCAGGTGCTGCACGACTACATCGACCATGGCACCTTCGTGCATGGCGATGCCCGCGCCCTCGCCTTCGACCGCGATGTCGAGACCGCGATCTACGACAACCTGCCCGACAACATCGGCCGCCTGCTGCGCAGCCGGCCGCTGCAGTGTCCCTGCGCCTTCATCGGCGGCCGCCAGTCGGTGGAGATGAAGCGCGCAGGCATGGCGGCCACGCTGCGCCTGACGCGCGGGCGCATCAGCATGCTGGACGGCACGCACCTCTTTCCGATGGAAAAGCCGATCGCCACGGCAGCAGCCATCGAAGCGACGCTGCGCAACCTGCTCTGAGGGCTTTCTCGGACCGCGTGGGACATGGGGGTCGGCGAGCGCCACGCGGTGCGCCAAAGGACAAAAGCCACCGGCCTGCGACCGGTGGCTTTTCTGTTTGCACCTCATGTGCAGGCTCAGGGAACCGCGCTGCACCCGGCGTATGCGCCCTCCAACCGTTCGGGCTGAGCTGGTCGAAACCGGGGCGCGATGACCCGCCCCGCGCCACTCAATCCGCCCAGACCACCATCCCGCTCCAGGCCGTACCCAGCACGATCAGGCCGAACACGATGCGGTACCAGGCGAAGGGAATGAAGCTGTGGGTGGAGATGTAGCGCAGCAACCAACGCACGCACAGCCAGGCGCTGATGAAGGAGAACACGAGGCCGACGGCGAACATCGGGATGTCCGCCACCGACAGCAGCGCGCGCTCTTTGTAGAGGCTGTAGACGCCCGCGCCGATCAGCGTGGGAATGGCCAGGAAGAAGGAGAAGTCGGTCGCCGCCTTGCGCGAGAGGCCCAGCAGCATGCCGCCGATGATGGTGGAGCCGCTGCGGCTGGTGCCGGGGATCATGGCAAAGCACTGCACCAGGCCGACCTTGAGCGCGTCCCAGGGCGTCATGTCATCCACATGCTCGACGCGCACGGCACCCGGCGGCCGCTTCTCGGCCCAGAGGATGATGAAGCCGCCGATGATGAAGGTGCTGGCCACCACGGTGGGGATGAACAGGTGTGCCTTGATGGCCTTGCCGAACAGCAGGCCCAGCACCACGGCGGGCAGGAAGCCGATCAGCACATTGAGCGCCAGACGTTGCGCTTTTCGCTGACGGGGCAAGGCCACGACGGTGGACTTGATCTTCTGCCAGTAGACCAGGATCACCGCGAAGATCGCGCCGGTCTGGATCGCGATGTCAAAGACCTTGGCCTTGCCGTCATCGAAGCCTAGCAGCGAGCCGGCGAGGATGAGGTGACCCGTGGAGGAAATCGGAAGGAACTCGGTGAGCCCTTCCACGATGCCCATGATGGCGGCCTTGGTCAGCAGAACGATGTCCAAAACGGAACTCCTGTTTTCGAAAGCCGGGCCGTTCAGCCCGCGAGACACACAACACCCAAAACAAAAAAGCCGCTGTGGATTTGACTCCACAGCGGCTTTCAGCTTCTTTAATAGTGGTCGGTGTGAAAGGATTCGAACCTTCGACCCCTTGCACCCCATGCAAGTGCGCTACCAGGCTGCGCCACACACCGAAGCCATAAAGTATATACCGGATTTGACCGTCTTCGCGAACTTCGAAGAGAGAAATTCGCTTCGCTCAGTAGAAGCTGAGCAGGTCTCGGATCTCCACCAGCTCGCGGCGCAGCAGCGCCACGGGATAAGCGTCCGAGATCATCGGCAACGGCGACCCGACGACCAGTTCGGCGTCGGCCGCGACACGATGCGCCGAGTGGCGCGCGCCCTCCGCCACGAACGCGGGCGGCTCCTCGAAGACGGGCTCGTCGTCGAAGGACGGCTCGGCGAAGGCAGGTTGGGCGTCGACCTCGTCGACAGGCATGTCCCCACGGCGGCGACGCTCGCGCTCGGCTTGCGCCAGTTCCTGCAGCCGGTTGCGGGCGCCGCTGATCGTGAAGCCCTGCTCGTAGAGCAGGTCCCGGATGCGGCGGATCATCAGCACCTCGTGATGCTGGTAATAGCGGCGATTGCCCCGGCGCTTCATGGGCCGCAACTGAGTGAATTCCTGCTCCCAGTAGCGCAGCACATGCGGCTTGACCCCGCACAACTCAGCCACCTCACCGATGGTGAAGTAGCGCTTGACGGGAATCGGAGGGAGGCTGTTCTCCATCGAAATCAACACGGTGCGAGGCAAACGTGCGAGGTTACTCCAGCAGTGCAGCACATACCAGACACCGAACGTTCAAAGTGCGCGCAGATGTGACCGGGTCCTCGTGCCCGGGTGCCGCAGCACTGCGTGCGCTTGGGCGCCCTGCGGGCTCGCACTGACATCAACCAAGCTCGGCGCGCTCGGCCTCGATGGGGGCGGCCGTGACCGGCGATGCGGCGTCGGCCGCGACGGCTTCGTGCAACTGCTCCTTGAGCTTGGCGCTGGCGTGGAAGACCGCCACCCGGCGCGGGCCGATCGGGATCGATTCGCCCGTGCGCGGATTGCGCCCCGGCCGCGCCGCCTTGGTCCGGATCTGGAAGTTGCCGAAGCCCGAGATCTTGACTTCGTCACCTTCGATCAGGCGCTGGGCGATGACCTCGAAGAAGGCCTCGACCATGTCCTTGGCTTCGCGCTTGTTGAGGCCGATCTGCTCGAACAGCAGTTCCGACAGCTGCGCCTTGGTCAGCGCGGGCGTCTCGATGGCGTCGATCTTGAATTCCATGTCGTCGTCCTCGGTGTCAGCCACGCAGGCGGGCGCCGACCTGTTGCTGGGCCTTCGCCACGATGGCCGCCACGGCGGCATCGACCTGCTCGTCGGTCAGCGTGGCCTCCCCCAGGAAGGCCAGGCGCACGGCCATGCTCTTCTCGCCCGCGGCGAGGGCGCCGGCCGCGGCAACATTCGCCTCAGGCGCCGGCCGATAGATGTCGAACAGCGCCGCATCGCGCAGCAGGCCACCGGTGTCGGCGGCGCGCACGGCGTCCAGCAGGGCGTCGTGGCTCACCGATTCAGCCACCACCACGGCGATGTCGCGCTCCACGGACTGGTGGCGCGGCACCGGACGCAGGGCCGGCATGGCTCGCGCCGTCACGGCGTCGAGGGACAGCTCGAACAGCATGGGCGCGAAGGGCAGATCCCACTGCTGGCGCCAGCGCGGGTGCAACTCGCCGATGAAGCCGACCGGCTGGCCATCCACGAGCACCCGGGCGCAGCGGCCCGGATGCAGCGCGGGATGCTCCGCCTTCTCGAAACGCACGGCGCGCGGCGCGAGCAGCGCTTCGACATCGCCCTTGGCGTCGTAGAAATCCACGCGCTGCGGCTTGCCGTCCCAGCGCGCAGCCTCGTCATCGCCCCAGGCCAAGCCCGCCACATGCACCGGCTGGCGTACGCCCTTGACGCTGCTGTCGCTGGTCACGACGGCGTCGTCGCGCACGAACACGCGGCCCACCTCGAACACGCGCACGCGCGGCGCCTTGCGGTCCAGATTGAACTTGAGCACGGCCAGCAGCGAACCCATGAGCGAGGAGCGCATCACGCTCATCTGGCTGGCGATGGGGTTGAGCAGTTGCACCGGGTTGGCGTTGCCCGCGAGGTCACGCTCCCAGGCGGCCTCGACGAAGCTGAAGTTGATCGTCTCCTGGTAGCCCAGGTCGGCCAGGCGACGGCGCACGGCGAAGCGGCTGCGCTGCGCTTCCGAGAGCACGCGGGCGCGGATGGGCGCCAGCGGCGGCGTGGACGGCAGGTTGTTGTAGCCGACGAGGCGGGCGACCTCCTCGATCAGGTCTTCCTCGATGGCGATGTCGAAGCGGTGCGGCGGCGGCGTGACGGTGATGGTGCCCTCGCCTTCGGTGAAGTCGAGGTGCAGCTTGCGCAGCACGTCGGCGCACTGGGCCTGGGTGATCGGCATGCCGATCACACGCTCGGCGCGAGCGACGCGGAGGGTGACCGGCGCGGCCTCGGGCAGCTTCAAGACTTGGTCGTCGATGGGGCCAGCCTGGCCGCCGCAGATCTCCTGCACCAGGCGGGTGATGCGCTCGATCATGGCGACGGTGCGACTCGGGTCCACGCCACGCTCGAAGCGATGGCCGGCGTCGGTCGAGAAGTTGAAGCGGCGCGAACGGCCTTGGATCGCGGCCGGCCACCAGAAGGCCGCCTCGATGTAGATGCTGCTCGTGTCGTCGGACACGGCCGTGGCGTCGCCACCCATGATGCCGGCCAGGGACTCGACCTCGCGCTCGTCGGCGATCACACCCACCTGTTCGTCGACAGTGACGGTGTTGCCGTTGAGCAGCTTGAGCTGCTCGCCCGCGCGACCCCAGCGCACCGTCAGGCCGCCGTGGATCTTGTCCAGGTCGAAGATGTGCGAGGGCGAGCCGTACTCGAACATCACGTAGTTGGAGATGTCCACCAGCGGCGACACGCTGCGCTGGCCGCAGCGCGCCAGGCGGTCGACCATCCAGGCCGGCGTGGCGGCGCGCGTGTTCACGCCGCGCACGATGCGGCCGGAGAAGCGGCCGCACAGGTCGGCGGCTTCAACGCGCACCGGCAGCTTGTCGTCCAGCTGTGGCTGCACGGGCTCGATCACCGGCGTCTGCAGCGGCGCACCCGTTAGCGCCGAGAGTTCGCGCGCGATGCCGTAGACCGACAGGCCATGCGCCAGGTTGGGCGTGAGCTTGATGGTGATCAGCACGTCGTCGAGCTGCAGCAGATCGCGCACGTCGGCGCCCACCGGCGCATCGCCAGTGAGTTCGAGCAGGCCGCCGTGGTCGTCGCTCAGGCCCAGCTCGCGGGCGGAGCACAGCATGCCCTGGCTTTCCACGCCGCGCAGCTTGCCCAGCTTGATCTTGAAGGGCTTGCCGTCCTCGCCCGGAGGCAGCTCGGCACCGACGAGCGCGCAAGGCACCTTGATGCCGACGCGGGCGTTGGGCGCGCCGCAGACGATGTTAAGCAGCCCACCCTGGCCAGCGTCCACCTGGCACACGCGCAGGCGGTCGGCATTCGGATGCTGCACGGCCTCCTTGATCTCGCCGACGACGATCTTGGTGAAGGGTGGCGCGGCGGGGCGGCGCTCCTCGACTTCGAAGCCGCCCATGGTCAGCGTGTCGGCCAGGGCTTCGGAGGACAGGGGCGGATTGCAGAAGGCGCGCAGCCAGGATTCGGGGAATTGCATCGGGTCGCCCTCGTCTTATTGGAATTGGTTCAGGAAACGCAGGTCGCCGTCGAAGAAGAGGCGCAGGTCGCTCACGCCGTAGCGCAGCATGGCCAAGCGGTCGATGCCCGAACCGAAGGCGAAGCCGATGTACTTCTCCGGGTCCAGGCCCATGTTGCGCACCACCTGCGGATGCACTTGGCCGGAGCCCGAGACCTCCAGCCAGCGGCCGGCCAGCGGCCCCTTCTCGAACATGATGTCGATTTCGGCGCTGGGCTCGGTGAAAGGGAAGTAGCTGGGGCGGAAGCGCAGCTTGAGCGCGCTGGTCTCGAAGAAGGCCTGGATGAAATCCAGGTACATCACCTTCAGGTCCTTGAAGCTGACGTTCTGGCCGATCCACAGGCCCTCGACCTGATGGAACATGGGCGAATGCGTGGCATCGCTGTCCACACGGTAGGTGCGGCCCGGCGCGATCACACGGATGTCGGGCATGCTCTCCTGGCCGGCGTACTGGCGCGCATGAGCCTGGGCATAGCGCACCTGCATCGGCGAGGTATGCGGGCGCAGGTTGAACAGCTGGCCGTCGTCGTCCTTCATGTCGACGTAGAAGGTGTCCTGCATCGAACGCGCCGGATGGTTGGGCGGGTTGTTCAGCGAGGTGAAGCTGAACCAGTCGGTCTCGACCTCGGGGCCGTCGGCCACGTCGAAGCCCATGCTGGCGAAGATGGCCTCGATGCGTTCCTGCGCGCGCGCCACCGGGTGCAGGCCGCCCCCGACACGGCGACGGCCGGGCAGCGTGACGTCCAGCGCCTCAGCCTGCAGCTGTGCGTTGAGTTCAGCATCGGCCAGTTCCTGGCGCCGGGCATTGAGCGCGGCCTCGATCGCCTGCTTGGCCACGTTGATGGCGGCGCCGCGGCTCTTCTTCTCGTCGACCGGCAACTGGGCCAGGCCCTTCATCAGTTCCGTGACGCGGCCGGACTTGCCCATGAACTGCGCCTTCGCGTTCTCGAGCTCAGCGGGTGCCCGGGCGCCAGCGAAGGCGGCACGGGCTTGGTCGACCAGGGTGTCCAGTTCGTTCATGGAATGCGTGCGATGCGGAGAAATGGAGAGGGCCGTGACCGCTGGGGGCAAACGCACCAACCTGGGGTCGATGCGCGCGCTGCGGGGCCCATGAAAAAGGGCCGGAGCTTTTTCAAGCGCCAGCCCTGGAACCGTGGGCGTGCGCGGCTCCGCCGGAGCGGACGCGCACTGGGCGGAATCAAGCAGCCAGCTTGGCCTTGACCTGCTCCACGATGCCGGCGAAAGCCGCCTTGTCGTGCACGGCGATGTCGGCGAGGACCTTGCGGTCGATCTCGATGCCGGCCTTGCGGATGCCGTTGGCGAACTGGCTGTACGTCAGGCCCAGTTCACGGGAGGCGGCGTTGATACGCGCAATCCACAGACGACGGAAGACGCGCTTCTTGGCGCGGCGGTCACGGTAGGCGTACTGGCCCGCCTTCATCACCGCCTGCTTGGCGATGCGGAAGACGTTGCCGCGACGACCGCGGAAGCCCTTGGCAAGGGCGAGAACCTTCTTGTGGCGGGCGCGAGCGGTTACACCACGTTTGACGCGAGGCATGTTGAATCCTTCCTAGTTCGTCGGTTGATCAAATGCCTTGGCCGGGCAGCATGGCGGCCATCGAAACCATGTTGGTCTCGTGAACCGTCACCGCACCGCGCAGGTGGCGCTTGTTCTTGGTGGTCTTCTTGGTCAGGATGTGACGCTTGAAGGCTTGACCGCGCTTGACGGTGCCACCGGGACGAACGCGGAAGCGTTTCTTCGCGCTGCTCTTGGTCTTCATCTTGGGCATGTGAATGCTCCTTTTACTTGTGCTCGCAAGGCGCCGGGAATCCTTCCCGAACTTGTTGGCCTTCGAGGCACTTCTTCATCCCGCCACCCGCGCCTTGCGGCGCCGGCGGCGAAATCCTTTGCAGGCAGGCGAAGCTCGCGCTTCAGGCCTGGCCGGACGTTGCCGGCTCGGCGGCCTTGGGAGCCGCCCCACCCTTCTTGCGGCCCGGCGCGATCATCATGATCATCTGCCGGCCTTCCAGCTTGGGGAACTGCTCGACCACGATGGCGTCGCCCAGTTCGTCCCGGATGCGCTGCAGCAGGGCCAGGCCCAGCTCCTGGTGCGTGATCTCGCGACCGCGGAAGCGCAGCGTGATCTTGCACTTGTCGCCGTCGTCCAGGAAACGCCGGATGTTGCGCATCTTGATGTTGTAGTCGCCATCGTCGGTACCGGGCCGGAACTTGACTTCCTTGACCTCGATGACCTTCTGCTTCGACTTCGCCTCGGCGGCCTTCTTCTGTTCGAGGAACTTGAACTTGCCGTACTCGATCAACCGGCAGACCGGCGGATTGGCGGCAGCAACCACCTCGACTAGGTCCACGTCGTGCTCGCCGGCCAGACGCAATGCCTCGGAAAGGCTCACAACGCCCAGGGCCTCGTTTTCGGGTCCGAACAGGCGAACTTCCGGGGCCATGATTTCCCGGTTCAGGCGGTGTTGGCGTTCCTCGCGTTGGCGACGGTCGCGAAATGCAGTAGCGATGGCTTCAGTCCTTCATCAGATGCTACAAATTCTGTAGCTAACGCCGTTGTTGGCACGCACCCAAGTAAAGCGCAGGCCCGGCAGGAAAGCCGGACCTGAGGGTTGTCAACGCTTGCTGGAGATGTCGTCGGCGATCTTTTGGGAGAACGCCTCCACCGACATGACACCGAGGTCGACATTGCCTCGGGCGCGCACCGCAACGGCACCGGCTTCCTTTTCCTTGTCACCCACGACGAGGATGTAGGGAAGCTTTTGCAGCGAATGCTTGCGTATTTTATACGTGATCTTCTCGTTCTGCAGATCGAGCTGCACCCTAAACCCTTGATGGCGCAGCGTTTTCGCAACTTCCGCAGCATAGTCGGCCTGCGCATCCGTGATGTTCAGCACCGAAATCTGCACCGGCGCGAGCCAAACAGGCATGGCGCCGGCGTGGTGCTCGATCAGCATGCCGATGAAACGCTCGAGGCTGCCGACGATGGCTCGGTGCAGCATCACCGGATGGGCGCGGCCACTCGACTCCGTCACATACTCGGCGCCCAGGCGCTCGGCCATGTTGAAGTCCACCTGCATCGTGCCGCATTGCCACTGGCGGCCGATGGCGTCGCGCAACGTGTACTCGATCTTGGGGCCATAGAAGGCCCCATCGCCCGGGGCGATGACGAAGTCCACGCCCGATCGGCGCAGCGCTTCCATCAGCGCGCCTTCGGCCTTGTCCCAGAGCTCGTCGGAACCGATGCGGTGCTCGGGGCGCGTGGCCACCTTGTAGAGGATGTCCGTGAAGCCGAAGTCCGCATACACCGTGAGCAACTGCGACGTGTAGGCCACGCATTCCTCGAGGATGTGGTCCTCCGTGCAGAAGATGTGGCCGTCATCCTGCGTGAAGCCGCGCACACGCATGATGCCGTGCAGGCCGCCCGAGGGCTCGTTGCGGTGGCACTGGCCGAACTCGCCGTAGCGCAGCGGCAGTTCGCGGTAGCTGCGCAGGTCGCTCTTGAAGATGAGCACATGGCCGGGGCAGTTCATCGGCTTCAGCGCGTAGTCGCGCTTTTCCGACTCCGTGACGAACATGTTCTCGCGGTAGTTCTGCCAATGGCCCGTCTTCTCCCACAGGCTCTTGTCGAGGATCTGCGGGCCCTTCACTTCCTGGTAGCCCGTGTCCTTGTAGACCTGGCGCATGTACTGCTCGACGGCCTGCCACAGGGCCCAGCCCTTGGGATGCCAGAAGACCACGCCGGGTGCGACGTCGTCGATGTGGAACAGATCGAGTTCCTTGCCCAGCTTGCGGTGGTCGCGCTTCTCGGCCTCCTCGATGCGCTGGATGTACTGATCGAGTTGCTTCTTGTCGGCCCAGGCCGTGCCGTAGATGCGCTGCAGCTGCTCGTTCTTGGCATCGCCGCGCCAGTAGGCGCCGGCCAGCTTCGTAAGCTTGAAGACCTTCAGAAAGCGCGTGTTGGGCACGTGCGGTCCGCGGCACATGTCCACATATTCCTGGTGGTAGTACAGGCCCATGGCCTGCTCGTCGGGCATGTCCTCGACCAGGCGCAGCTTGTAGTCCTCGCCACGGGACTTGAACACCTCGATCACCTCGGCGCGCGGCGTCATCTTCTTGATGACGTCGTAGTCCTGGGCGATCAGCTCCCTCATGCGCTGCTCGATGGCGGCCATGTCGTCGGGCGTGAAGGGGCGCTCGTAGGAGATGTCGTAGTAGAAGCCCTCGTCGATCACCGGGCCGATCACCATCTTTGCAGTCGGATAGAGCTGCTTGACCGCATGGCCGACCAGGTGGGCGCAGGAGTGGCGGATGATCTCCAGCCCTTCCTCGTCCTTCGGCGTGATGATCTGCAGGCGGGCATCGTGGTCGATGAGATCGCTGGCGTCCACCAGCTTGCCGTCCACCTTGCCGGCCACCGTGTTCTTGGCAAGACCGGGGCCGATGGACTGGGCCACTTCGGCGACCGTCACGGGGCTGGGGTATTCGCGGCGAGAGTTGTCGGGGAGCGTGATCTGGATCATGGAAAACCTCGGAGCGGAAAACAAAAAAGCGCGGGGGTGAGCCGCGCTTCGTGCTGGATGAGCGAGCCGGACCTGCCGGCGCTGCGCGGGCCTACCGGCCGCTTCCTTCGGAAAGCGGACCGAACGATTCGGTGCCTGTAGTTCGCGGTGTCATAACCAGATTGCCTTTCTCGCCCTTGTTGGTGGACAGACGGTGAGCCGGCGATTGTAGCGGGCCCTCGCCTCGAGGCGCCGATGCACAACGCACTGCCAAAAAGGATGAAGGCGCTTTCGCAGGCCACAAGAGGCCGCGCCAGTCCAGCGCGCGCCCAAACCCGCACGCCAGAAGCAAAAAGGGCCCGGCCAGTGGCCGAGCCCTGCTCCCTGAGCAAACCTGCTGAACCGATCAGTGGAACTGCTCTTCCTCCGTCGAGCCCGTCAGCGCCTTCACGCTGGACGAGCCGCCCTGGATGACGGTGGTCACGTCATCGAAATAACCAGCGCCGACCTCCTGCTGGTGCGACACGAAGGTGTAGCCCTTCTCGCGCGCGGCGAACTCGGGCTCCTGCACCATCTCGGTGTAGTGCTTCATGCCTTCGCCGCGGGCATAGGCATGGGCGAACTGGAAGGTCTGGAACCAGTTGATGTGGATGCCGGCCAGCGTGATGAACTGGAACTTGTAGCCGAGCGCCGACAGGTCTTCCTGGAACGAGGCAATCTGCTTTTCGTTCAGGTTCTTCTTCCAGTTGAACGAGGGCGAGCAGTTGTAGCTCAGCAGCTTGCCTGGGCAGGCGGCATGCACGGCCTGGGCGAACTCGCGGGCGAAGCCGATGTCGGGCACACCGGTCTCGCACCACACCAGGTCGGCATAGGGCGCGTAGGCGACGCCGCGGCTGATGGACTGCTCCAGGCCGTTCTTGACGCGGAAGAAACCTTCCTGCGTGCGTTCGCCCGTCAGGAAGGGCTTGTCGTTGGCGTCGTGGTCGCTGGTGATCAGGTTGGCAGCCTCGGCGTCCGTGCGGGCCAGCACGATCGAAGGCACACCCATCACGTCAGCGGCAAAACGCGCGGCGATCAGCTTCTCGACGGCCTCCTGCGTGGGCACCAGCACCTTGCCGCCCATGTGGCCGCACTTCTTGACGGCGGCCAGCTGGTCTTCGAAGTGCACGCCTGCAGCGCCGGCCGCGATCATGTTCTTCATCAGCTCGAAGGCGTTGAGCACGCCGCCAAAGCCGGCTTCGGCATCGGCCACGATGGGCAGGAAGTAGTCGACGAACTCCGCATCGCCGGGGTTGATGCCACGGCCCCACTGGATCTCGTCGGCACGCTTGAAGGTGTTGTTGATGCGGCGGACCATGGTGGGCACCGAGTCGTACGCGTAGAGCGACTGGTCGGGATACATGGTCTCGGACGTGTTGCCGTCGGCAGCGACCTGCCAGCCCGACAGGTACACGGCCTCCAGGCCGGCCTTGGCCTGCTGCATGGCCTGGCCTGCGGTGATGGCGCCGAAGGCGTTGACGTAGCCCTTCTTGGCACCGCCGTTGATCTTCTCCCACAGCTTCTCGGCGCCGCGCTGGGCCAGCGTGTATTCGATCGGCACCGAGCCGCGCAGGCGGACCACGTCGGCGGCGCTGTAGCCACGCTTCACGCCCTTCCAGCGCGGGTTGGTCGCCCAGTCCTTCTCGAGGGCGCTGATTTGCTGGTCGCGGCTGAGTTGTTCGGTGATGGCTTGAGGCATGGTGCTGGACTCCAAGGTTGCAATGCGTGGTCGGAAGGCTCGGCGGCGAGATCGCTGCTTGGCCTCTACTGTACGAGCACCTCTTGTGTCTTATGTCTTATATAAGACTTTTTTTAGTCCAATGAATTCAATGAGTTAGAGAACGAATTCCGCATCAAGAAATCAACTTCTTTGTCATGAAAGACGAAAGTGCGTCCGTCCACCGCCTCATCTCACCATGAGAAATGCCTTTTCCTTGCGTGGAAGGCGAAGCCCCTGGCCATCGAACGGCGGCCACGCGCAAGCCCACAGGTGCACCGCGGGCAAAAAGACGGAGCCTTGACCTCATGGAGCCATCGCTCATCCGCGCCCTTGTCGCGCCTGCCAATGCGCGATCCAGTCGCCGGAAGGAATCACCGGCGTCCCGCGGACATGCCGGGGATGGATCTCGTAGACCAGGCACGTGACCTGCCGGCCCCCGTTGAGCGCAACCGACACGTGGCGCCGGCGGTACTCGCCTTCGTCGTCACCCTGGACCTCCTCCAGCGCATCGAGTGCGCGCTCGACCTCCGGCGCGACCTCGTACACCTCGCCTACGACCAGGCCGACTCCCCCGAGTACCACACCCGGATACGGCCCCAGGTCGTGCAGTACACCGGCGATGCAGCCTGTGCCGCCGAAGCGCGGGGCCGGTGGTCCGAAGCGATGGATGTCATTGCTGCCCCCGCGCCGCAAGGTGCCATAGACGAACACGGTGCGTGGCTGCGCCGGGGAGCGATCCGGAAGGAAGGTGTTCAGGGGCTCAGGCATGATCGACCGCCCCGCTAGCGCGGGGCATGAAGGAAAGAAAGAACAGTCTAGTGACGCCCTCCTCTGCGCCGACCTCGTCCCATCGCCTGCTTTCCTATGGTTGCCTGGCGCTCAGCATGACGCTCGTCGGCAGCTATGTGGCGCTGTCCAAGCCACTGGTGGCGACCTTTCCCGTGCTGCTGCTAGCCTGGCTGCGCTTCGGCATCGCCGCACTCGCGATGCCGCACTGGCTGCGCAAGCCCGCCGACGAGCCGCCGATGACCGGGCGAACGCGCGGGCTGGTGTTCCTCGAATCCTTCCTCGGCAACTTCCTCTTCTCCATCTTCATGCTGTTCGGCGTGCGCATGACGAGCGCGGTCTCGGCGGGCGTGATCATGGCGGCCATTCCCGCGATGGTGGCCATCGGCAGTTGGCTGTTCCTGCGCGAGCGCATCGGCGCGCGGGTGGTGGCAGCCATCGGCTGCGCCGCCGCGGGCATCGGCCTGCTGGCGCTGGCACCCCATCAGGCCCATGCGGATGCCACGGGTGGTGGGCCTGCCATGCCGTGGCTCGGCAACCTGCTGGTGTTCTGCGCGGTGCTGTGCGAAGCGGCCTATGCGGTCATCGGCAAATCGCTCACGGGTCGGCTGGGGCCTCGCCGCATCTCCGCACTGATCAACCTGTGGGGCTTTGCGCTGAGCACCCCGTTTGGCGTCGCGCTGGCCTGGAACTTCGACTTCGCCGCGGTTCCGGCGGGCATGTGGATGCTGCTGGTGGCCTACGCCCTGGCGGCCAGCATCTGGACGGTGTGGCTCTGGATGACCGGACTGAAGGGCGGCGTGCCAGCCTCGCAGGCCGGTGTGTTCACGGTGATGTTGCCGGTGGCGGCGGCGCTCGTGGGCGTGTTCGTGCTCGGCGAGTCGCTGTCGGCGTTGCAACTGTTGGCCTTTGCTGCCGCGCTGGCCGGCGTCGTGCTGGCCACATGGCCTTCGCGCAGCAGCCGGACGACGCAAACGCAGCTTTGAGCGACGCGGGCCTGTTTCTCTCGGAAAAAAGCAACGCGCCCCTTTGAAAAGCCTTGTTCTCCCTTGGAAAGGCGTTTCTTCTCCATTAGCATCAGGGACACCCAGGAAGACACCGTTTTCATTGGGAAGACTGCATCTATCCAACGACAAGGACTCAACCATGGCAACTGCAAAGAAAGCTCCGGCGAAGGCGCCAGCGAAGAAGGCCGCCGCGCCCGCAAAGAAGGCGGCTCCGGCGAAGAAGGCGGCTCCGACCAAGACGGCCGCCGCACCGGCGAAGAAGGCTGCCGCCAAGAAGGTCGCGGCCAAGCGCACCCCCAACGCCGCCTTCATGAAGGCCCTCACCCCCAGCCCCGCGCTGGCCGCCGTGGTCGGCAGCACCCCGCTGCCCCGCACTGCCATCGTGAGCAAGCTGTGGGACTACATCAAGAAGAACAACCTGCAGGACAAGGCCAACAAGCGGATGATCAACGCCGACGCCAAGCTGAAGGAAATCTTCGGCAAGGCCCAGGTCTCGATGTTCGAACTGGCCTCGCTGATCGGCTCGCACGTCAAGTAAGACGCGCCTTCCGGCCAGCAGAAAGGGACGTGCAATGCACGTCCCTTTTTCTTTGCCTATCGGGCCTGACAGTGGGCCTGGATCGAAAAAGCCGACACCCGGCCGTTCAGCACGTCAGCCAGCAGCCGCGCCCTTGGCGATGGCAGCCTCCCGGATCGCGCCGAGCGTCGTGCGCGTAGTGATCACTTCGGGGTCGAGCGGAATCTCGATCAGCGTGCCGGTCGGCGCCTCCAGCGCGCGCAACAACGCCGCCTCGAAGTCCTCTGTGCGCGTCACGCGTTCCGACGCATAGCCGTAGGCGCGGCCGAGTGCGCAGAAATCCGGATTGCCCAGGGCCGTCCCGCTGATGCGCGTGGGGTACTCGCGCTCCTGGTGCATGCGGATGGTGCCGAACATTCCGTTGTTGAGCAGCACCACGATGCTGCGGCCACCGTGCTGCATGGCCGTGGCCAGTTCCTGGCCGTTCATCAGAAAGTCGCCGTCGCCCGCCACGGTGAAGGCCACCCGGCCCGACACGATGCTGGCGGCGATGCCCGCCGGCACGCCGTAGCCCATCGCGCCGCTGGTGGGCGCGAGCTGCGTCTTGAAGCCCTTGGCCAGGCCATGGTGGCGAAAAAAGCGGTGCATCCAGCTGGCGAAGTTGCCGGCGCCATTGGTCACCACCGCATCGGCGGGCAGGCGCTTCTGCACGACGCCGACGATGGCGGCCATGTCGACAGGGCCGGGCAGTGGTTGCGGCACCAGGTTGGCCTCGTAGCTGGCGTGCAGCTGCTGCGCCCAGCCGGCCCAAGGCACCTCCGGCGGGGCGGTCAGCACTTCCAGCGCACGGGCCGCGGCATTCATGGTGGTGTTGAACGCCAGGTCGGCCTGGTACACGCGGTGAAGCTCTTCCCCGCTGGCGTGGAAATGCACCAGCTTCTGGCAACTTCGCGGCGCCTCCAGCAGCGTGTAGCCGCCCGTAGTCATCTCGCCCAGCCGCGGACCGATGGCGATCACAAGGTCACTCTCGCGCACATGCGCCGCCAGGCGCGGGTTGATGGCGATGCCCACGTCGCCGGCGTAGAGCGGATGGTGGTTGTCGAAGGTGTCCTGGAAGCGGAAGGCATTGGCCACCGGCAGTTGCCAGTTCTCGGCAAAGCGCTGCAGCGCCTGGGCGGCCTGCGGCGTCCAGCCACCACCGCCCACAATGACGAGCGGCCGCTCGGCGGCCAGCAGCATCGTGCGCAGGGTGCGAAGCGCGCCCGGGTCGGCCCAGGCCTGCGGCGGTTCGACGCGCGGCAACGGCCGGGCAGTCGTGGGCGCCCGCAGCATGTCCTCGGGCAGCACCAAAACCACCGGGCCCGGGCGGCCGCTCATCGCGGTCGCGAAGGCACGGGCCACGTACTCCGGCAAGCGATCGGCATCGTCCACGCGCTCGACCCGCTTGGCGAAACCCTTCGTGCTGGGACCGAAGAAACTGGCGAAGTCCACCTCCTGGAAGGCCTCGCGGTCGCGGAAATCGCTGCCCACATCCCCGACCAGCAGCACCATCGGCGTCGAATCCTGGAAGGCGGTATGCACGCCGATGGATGCGTTGGTGGCGCCCGGCCCGCGCGTCACGAAGCACACGCCCGGACGCCCGCTCAGCTTGCCGTGGGCCTCGGCCATGAAGGCGGCACCGCCTTCCTGCCGGCAGGCCACGAAGCGGATCTGCGCCTCGTGGTCATGGAAGCCGTCGAGCGCCGCCAGAAAGCTTTCGCCCGGCACGCCGAACACATGGGAAACACCTTGGGCGACGAGGCATTCGACCAGCAGATGGCCGGCGGGACGGGAAGCGGTCATGAGGTGAAGTGAGGCGCGGGCGCCGGAAGCTGCAGAAAGTTGGGCGATTATCGGCAGCCCGCGTTGCCGGCGCGCTTAGTTAACCATATAGTGAATTAGAAGATGAGCGACGATCCCACCCTCTCCGAAACGCGCCTGCGCGATGCCGACCGCTCGCAGGCCGCCATCCTGCTGGCTGCGCGCGAGGAGTTCGCCGGACACGGCCTTGCCGGCGCACGGATGGACCGCATCGCCGAACGCGCCGATGTGAACAAGCGCCTCATCTACTACTACTTCGGCAGCAAGGACGAACTGTTCCTGGCCGTGCTCGAACGCGTCTATGCCGACATCCGGACGGCCGAGCAGCAGCTGCACCTGGACGAGGTCGAACCGGTGGAGGCGGTGCGGCGCCTGATCTCCTTCACCTGGCACTACTACCTGGAGCATCCGGAGTTCATCACCCTGCTCAACAGCGAGAACCTGCACCGCGCCGAGCATCTGCGCCGCTCCGACCGCATCCAGGAGATGAACTCGCCGCTGGTGCAGCTGCTGGACGGCGTGGTCGAGCGAGGCCGCCGTTCGGGCGTCTTCCGTGCGGGCGTCGACCCCATCCAGCTCTACATCTCGATCGCCTCGCTGTGCTACTTCTACCTGTCGAACAACCACACGCTCTCGGCCATCTTCGGGCGTGACCTGCGCGCGCCCAAGGCCATGGCGCAGCGGCTGTCGCACATGACGGAACTGGTGCTGGGCTACCTGATGCACTGACCCGGGTATCTACCGACGACGACGCGTTGACGGCGCGAGAGCCCCGGAGACAGAATCTCCTAAATTCACCAATTGGTGAATAAAACAGGAGACAAGACCGATGCGCTTCGTTGCCGGCGCCGCCCTGGCGGCCGCTTTCACCCTGTCCGTCGCCCCGGTGCCCGCGCTTGCCGAGGCCGCCTACCCTAGCAAGCCGATCCGCGTGATCGTGCCCTTTGCGGCCGGCAGCACCACCGACATCATTGCCCGCGCCATCACCGACAAGATGAGCCAGAGCATGGGCCAGCAGCTGGTCATCGACAACCGCGGCGGCGCGAGCGGCACCATCGGGCAGGCGGCCGTCGCCTCGGCCGCGCCGGACGGCTACACGGTGATGATCCATTCGTCCTCGCACACCGTCAGCCCGTCCACCTTCGCCAAGCTGCCCTTCGACACGGTGCGCGACTTCGCAGGCGTGACACCGATCTCCTCGCTGTCCAATGCGCTGGTGGTGTCGCCGCAGAAGGGCTACCGCACGCTGGGCGACCTGCTGGCCGCTGCCCGCGCCCAGCCGGGCAAGCTCAACTTCGCCTCGGCCGGCCAGGGCAGCGCCACGCACCTCAATGCCGAGAAGTTCAAGCTGGCGGCGCGCATCGATGCGACCAACATTCCCTTCAAGGGCTCGGCCGAGGCCGTCACCGAGGTGCTGGCCGGCCGCGTCGACTACTACTTCTCGCCCATCGCCCCCGTGATCGGGCAGATCCGCGAAGGCCAGTTGCTGGCCCTTGCGGTGGGATCGCCGCAACGCGCCAGCGCCCTGCCCGACGTGCCGACCACGGCCGAAGCCGGCGTGCCCGGCTCCGAATTCAACTTCTGGATCGGCATGATGGCCCCGGCCAAGACACCGCGCCCCGTGATCGAGCGGCTGCATGCCGAGGTGCTCAAGGCCCTGGCCACGCCCGAGGTCAAGGAGCGCTTCGCCAAGCTGGGCGCCGACACCTGGACGCTCAAGCCCGAGCAGTTCGACGCCTACATCAAGGACGAGATCGCCAGCAACGCTTCGGTGGTCAAGGCCGCCGGCCTGGCGGCCCAGCAGTGACGTACGGCGGCGGCGCCGCCGCCCCGGCCCCTTCCGCCTTCCAAACCTCGAGGAGCGAAGTCCCATGATGGACGCGTACGACGCCGCCTATTACCGGCACCATGGCCACCTGACGGTCAATGGCGTGTTCACCCCGACCGAGATGGATGCCGTGGTGCACGACATCGAGGCCTGGGGCGAGTCCTTCCTGGGCGCCCTGCCGCCCGAGCAGCGCGCCTGGTACGTCGACGGCGGCGTTCAGGCCCGCACCGTGTTGCGCAAGCTGGACAACCCCCACACCCAGCGCATGGCCGTGCAGGCCCTGGCGCGCGACCGACGACTGCTCGATCTGGTGGAGACGCTGATCGGCCCGGGCGTGTCGGTGTACTTCAGCCAGATCTTCTTCAAGCCGCCCGAAGGGGGTGGCCCCAAGCCAGCGCACCAGGACAACTTCTACTTCGGCCCCGAGGATCCGGAGGGCATGGTGACCGCCTGGATCGCCCTGGACGATGCCACGCTGGAGAACGGCTGCCTCTACTACGGCGACGGCACCAACCTGGGGCCGGTGTACGAACACTTCGCGCCGGAGAACGAGCCCTACAACCTGCAGGTGCCGCACGAGATCCTGGACCGCCAGCCGATGACCCCCGCGCCGGTGCGCAAAGGCGGGGTGAGCTTCCACCATGGCAACACCTTCCACTACTCCGGCCCCAACCAGAGCCGCCACTGGCGCCGGGCCTGCGCGCTGCACTTCGTGAGCAACACCAACCATTTCGCGAAGCCGGCCCTGCCCTATGACCACTCGCTGAAGCTGCAGGTGTCGTGATGGATGGATCGCCCCCCTCTGCCCGCCCGCGCTTCGAGCTGCAACGCTGGCTCATGCATCCGGCCACGCGCCCCGTCTGGCTGCTCGTGCTGCTGCTGTTGCTGTGGGACCTGGCCGTGCGCATCTTTTCGATCCCGCCCTACCTGATCCCGCCGCCGGCCGCCGTGGTCAAGCAGTTGGTGGCGGAGTGGCCGATGCTGCTGCAGCAGAGCCTGCCCACGCTCTATGCCACGCTGGGTGGCTTCATCGCCTCGGCGGTGATCGGCGTGCCGATCGCGATGTGGATCGCCTATTCGCGAACGGTCGAGAGCTTCGTCTACCCGCTGCTCGTGTTCTCGCAGTCCGTGCCCAAGGTGGCGGTGGCACCGCTGTTCGTCGTGTGGTTCGGCTTCGGCATCGTGCCCAAGGTCATCGCCGCCTTCCTCCTGGGCTTCTTCCCCGTGGTCGTGTCCACGGTGCAGGGCTTCAAGTCGGTGGAGCCGGACGTGATCGACCTGGCCCGCTCGATGGGCGCCAACCCGCTCAAGATCTTCCTCAAGTTCCGCCTGCCGCAAGCCCTGCCCGCCATCTTCAGCGGACTGAAGGTGTCGGTCACGCTGGCCGTGGTGGGCGCGGTGGTCGGCGAATTCGTCGGCGCCAACTCAGGCATCGGCTTCGTGCTGCAGCGCGCCACGGGCACCTTCGACCTGCCGCTGATGTTCGCGGCGCTGGTGGTGCTTTCGATGATGGGTGTGCTGCTGTTCCTGGCGGTCGAGGTGGTGGAGCGATGGCTCATGCCCTGGCACGCCTCGCAGCGCCACGACCTTCAGGCCACGGCCTGATCGACGCCGCCCCCTTTCGCCTTCGCCCTTCAAGGAGACACTTGCATGGAACGTCGACACCTTCTGCGCGCGGCCGCTACCGCCGCCCTGGCCGCCAGCATGGCCGCGCCTGCCTTCGCGCAGCAGCGCGACAAGGTCACGCTGCTCTTGAACTGGTACGTGTACAGCGAGCACGCGCCCTTCTTCATCGGCAAGGAGCGAGGCTTCTATGCCGACGAGGGCATCGACCTCGACATCCAGGAGGGCCGCGGCTCCGCGGTCTCGATCCAGGCCGTCGCGGCCAACTCGGCCACCTTCGGCTACGTGGACGTGCCGACCATGATCAAGGCCGCCACCAAGGGCGCGCCGGTCAAGGCGGTGGGCGTGGCCCTGCAGGTCAGCCCCATGTCGGTGATGGGCCTGGCCGAGAAGAACATCAAGACGCCCAAGGACATCGTCGGCAAGACGGTGGCCATGACGCCCGGCGACTCGATGAGCCAGATCTGGCCGCTGTTCCTGAAGAAAACCGGCCTGCAGGAAGGCCAGTACAAGGTGGTCTCCGGCGATGCGCAGACCAAGCTCAATGCCGTGATCCACGGCCAGGCCGACCTCCTGCTGGGCTACCTGATGGACCAGAACATCAAGGTGCAGGACGCCACCAAGAAGCCGGTGCAGGTCATCCGCTTCGCCGACTACGGCGTCAACCTGATCAGCTCGGGCATCGTGGCCCACAAGGACACGCTGGCCAACAAGGGCGACCTGGTACGTCGCTTCATGCGCGCCACCACGCGCGCCTTCGAGGCCACCGAGAAGGAGCCGGAGGCCGCCATCGATGCGTTGCTCAAGGCCAACAGCAAGGCCGGTCAGCGCGACACGCTGATCATCGGCATCAAGCTCACCACGCCGCTCTATCACTCGCCCGAGACCCAGAAGCTGCGGCCGCTGCGCGCCTCGATGAAGGACATCGACGAGTCGCTCGACCTGCTCGTGCAGTACGGCGGCCTCGACGCTGCCCAGCGCGGCAAGGCCCAGGACTGGGTCACCAACGACTTCCTGCCGCAATGAGCGCGGCATTGGCCACCCCGAAGGCGAATCCATGAGTGCCGTGCCGTCCAACGTCGTCCCGCTGGCCGCCGGCGCCCGCACCGGCCAGGTGCTGATCGAAGGCCGAGGCGTTCGCAAGGTCTACCGCACCCGCGAGGGCGAGGTCGAGACGCTGCGGCCGCTGGACTTCCAGATCCGCGCCGGAGAGTTCGTCTCGGTGGTGGGGCCTTCGGGCTGCGGCAAGAGCACGCTGATGAAGATGGTGGCCGGCCTGCTGCCCATCTCCGGCGGCGAGCTGCGGCTGGCGGGCAAGCCGGTGACCGGACCGCAGACCGACGTCGGCATCGTGTTCCAGAGCGCACTGCTGCTGCCCTGGCGCAGGGTGATCGACAACATCCTGCTGCAGGCCGAGATCCGCGGCATGCCCATGGCCGCGGCTCGCCAGCGGGCCGAGTCGCTGATCGCCATGGCGGGCCTGCAAGGCTTCGAGCACAAGTACCCGTGGCAGTTGTCGGGCGGCATGCAGCAGCGCGTGGCCATCCTGCGCGCCCTGCTGCACGACCCGCCCGTGCTGCTGATGGACGAGCCCTTCGGTGCGCTGGACGCCATGACCCGCGAGCGCATGAACCTGGAGCTGCAGCGCATCTGGCAGGCCTCGGGCAAGACGGTGCTGCTGATCACCCACAGCATTCCGGAGGCGGTGTTCCTGTCCGACCGCGTGCTGGTGATGAGCGAGCGGCCCGGCCGCATCGCCGCCACCTACGACATCGACCTGCCCCGCCCCCGTCCGCTGGACGTGATGGGCACCGAGGCCTTCGCCGCCTACGCGCGCCAGCTGCGCGCGCACTTCTACGCGCAGGGCCACCTGGATGCGCACTGAGGCGGGTTCATCGTCGGCCGGCGCCGGGCTGCCGCTGCGCGTGCGGCGGGTGGAGGCCGGCGTGCGCGACATGCGGTTGCGCCTGCCCTTCCGCTTCGGGCAGGTCACGCTCACCCGCTGCCCGCAGCTCTTCGTGCGGGTCGAGGTCGAGGTGGCCGGCCACGGCAGCGCATTCGGCCATGCCGCCGAGATGATGGTGCCGCGCTGGTTCGACAAGCGCTCCGAGCGCGATGCCGCCCACAACATCGCCGACCTGGCCACCGCCTTCACACGCGCCGCACAGGCCTACGAGAACGACCAGCCCGCCAGCGCCTTCGGTCTCTTCGAGCGGCACTGCAGCGCTCTGGCCGTCGCGGGTCGATCCGCTGGCGAGACCGCCCTGAGCACCACCTTCGGCCAGGCCGTGCTGGACCGCGCCGTGCTCGACGCCCTGTGCCGCGCCGCCGGGTTGCCGGTGCACGAGGCCCTGGCGCGCAACCTGCCGGGCCTGGCCGACACGCCCCTGCTGCCCGACCTGGCCGGCTGGGACTGGAACGGCTGGCTGCGCACGCGCCATCCGGCTGCCACGCTGCAGGCCCGCCACACCATCGGCATGCTCGATGCGCTGGACGACGAGCCGGCCGGCGTCGACGCCCAGGCACTGCCCGCCACCCTGCCCGCGGTGATCCGCCGCTACGGCCACCGCTTCTTCAAGATCAAGCTCGGCGGCGACCCGCAGGCCGACCTCGACCGGCTGGACGCCGTGCTGGCTGTGCTGGACCGCCTCTGCCCGCAGCACCGCTACACGCTCGACGGCAACGAGCAATACGCCGACATCGACCGCCTGGCGCACCTGGCCGACGGCCTGCGCACGCTGCCGCGCGTGGCGCAGCGGCCGCAGGCGCTGCTCTACCTGGAGCAGCCGCTGCCGCGCGACGGCAGCTTCGTCGACGGCCTGGCGGCATTGCGCCTGCCCGTTCCGCTGCTGCTGGACGAGGGCGATGCCGCGCTGGACAGCTTCGTGCAGGCGCGCGCCGCAGGCTGGGCCGGCATCTCCAGCAAAGGCTGCAAAGGCATCTGGAAGGCACTGGCCAATCGCGCGCGCCGCGAGCAGCAGGCGAGCGCCCATGGCACGCCGCCTTTCCTTTCGGCCGAAGACCTCACCTGCCAGGCCGGCCTGTCGGTCCAGCAGGACCTGGCCTGGGCCGCCCTGCTCGGCCTCACGCATGCGGAGCGCAACGGCCACCACTACGTGGATGGCTTCGGTACCGCACCGGATGCCGAAGCCCAGGCCTTTGCCAAGGCCCACCCCGATCTGTACGAGTGCAGCGCCGGCCGGCCCCGGCTGGCGATCCGCGAGGGCGCCATCGCGCTGGACTCGCTGTTCGCCCAGCCTGGCTTTGCCACCGGCGCCCTGCCCCACTTCGACCACCTCGCACCGCTCGATCACGCCTCGTCGATGGTCTGAGCCGCCCCTTTCCCCTGCAATTTCTAGAGAGGAGCCTTCCATGGCCACACAACGACTCGGACTGATCATGCACGGCGTCACCGGACGCATGGGCATGAACCAGCACCTGATCCGCTCCATCTGCGCCATCCGCGCGCAGGGCGGTGTCCAACTCGCCAACGGCGACCGCGTGATGCCCGACCCCATCCTCATCGGCCGCAATGCCGAGAAGATCGAGGCGCTGGCCCGCGCCCATGGCATCGATCGCTGGGGCACCGACCTGGAGGTGGCGCTTGCCAATCCGCAAGACACCGTCTTCTTCGACGCCGGCACCACCCAGATGCGCCCGCAACTGCTGGCCCAGGCCATCCGCGCCGGCAAGCACGTGTACTGCGAAAAGCCCATCGCCACCAACCTCAACGAGGCGGTGGAGATCGCGCGCCTGGCCGACGAGGCCGGCCGCACGAAGGGCATCAAGCACGGCGCCGTCCAGGACAAGCTCTTCCTGCCCGGCCTTCGCAAGCTGGACATGCTGCGCCGCGCCGGCTTCTTCGGGCGCATGCTGTCGGTGCGGCTGGAGTTCGGGTACTGGGTGTTCGAAGGCGACCTGCAGCCGATCCAGCGCCCCAGCTGGAATTACCGCAAGGAAGACGGCGGCGGAATGATCCTGGACATGATGTGCCACTGGCGCTATGTGCTCGACAACCTGTTCGGCGAGGTGAAGTCGGTCAGCTGCCTGGGCACCACGCACATCCCCAAGCGCTGGGACGAGGCCGGCCAGCCCTACGAGGCCACGGCCGACGACGCGGCCTACGCCACCTGCCAGCTCACCGGCCACAACGGCGAGCCGGTGATCGCGCAGATCAACATGAGCTGGGTCACGCGCGTGCGCCGCGACGACCTGGTGACCTTCCACGTCGACGGCACCGACGGCTCGGCCGTCGCAGGCCTGCAGAGCTGCCGGGCGCAGTCCCGCGTGGCCACGCCGCGGCCGGTGTGGAACCCGGACATCAAGCAGACGATGAACTTCTTCGACCAGTGGCAGGAGATCCCGGACGTCGAGACCTACGACAACGGCTTCAAGATCCAGTGGGAACACTTCATCCGCCACGTGGTGGAAGACGCGCCCTACAAGTGGACCCTGCCCGAAGGCGCCAAGGGCGTGCAGCTGGTGGAGGCCGCGCTCGACTCCTGGAAGGAGCGGCGCTGGATCGACGTGCCGCCGCTCAAGGTCTGATGGTCGCCGAACCGAGGTACACGCCATGGCCCTGACCCTTCGCCTGCCCGACGCCGACGGCCGCCTGGCCCCCTACACGCTCAGCGGCGCCGCGCCCGTGCAGCCGCAGCCGGGCGCACGCTTCAACCGCATCGCCTACTCGGCCGCGCACGTCGTGGCCGACCCGCTCGCGGCCATCGACCCGTGGCTGCAATGCGCCGTCGACTGGGACGCCACCCTGGCCTACCGCCGCCACCTGTGGTCGCTGGGCCTGGGCGTGGCCGAGGCCATGGACACGGCCCAGCGTGGCATGGGCCTGGACTGGCCCACGTCGCTGGAACTCATCGGCCGCTCCATCGACGCCGCGCGCGACGTGCCGGGCGCCTTCCTCGCCTCCGGCTGCGGCACCGACCACCTGGATCTGGCCGAGGTGCGCAGAGTGGACGACGTGATCCGGGGCTACGAGACGCAGATGGCCGCCATCGAAGCCCTGGGCGGCAAGCTGATCGTGATGGCCAGCCGCGCGCTGGCCCGCGTGGCGAAGAGCCCCGCCGACTATGAGCGCGTGTACGACCGGGTGCTGAGCCAGGCGAAGCAGCCGGTGGTGCTGCACTGGCTGGGCGACATGTTCGACCCTGCGCTGGCCGGCTACTGGGGCACCACCGATGTGGATGCCGCCATGGACACGGCCCTGGGCATCATTGCCGCGCATCCGCACAAGGTCGATGGCATCAAGATCTCGCTGCTCGACAAGGACAAGGAGATCGCCATGCGCCGCCGGCTTCCCGCCGGCGTGCGCATGTACACCGGCGACGACTTCAACTATGCCGAGCTGATCGCCGGCGACGGCGCCGGCACCGAACCCACACACGGCAAGAGCGATGCGCTGCTGGGCATCTTCGACGCCATCGCGCCGGCAGCGAGCGCGGCGCTGGCCGCACTGGCACAGGGCAACACGGCGCGCTTCCACGAGATCCTGGCGCCGACGGTGCCGCTGTCGCGCCACATCTTCCGGGCGCCCACGCGCTTCTACAAGACGGGCGTGGTCTTCATGGCCTGGCTCAACGGCCACCAGTCGCACTTCACCATGGTGGGCGGGCAGCAGAGCACGCGCTCGCTGCCGCACCTGGCCGAGCTGTTCCGCCTGGCCGACGCGGCGCACCTGCTGGCCGATCCGGAACTGGCGGTGCGGCGCATGAAGGCACTGCTGGCCACGCACGGGGTGGAGGGCTGATGCGCGACCTGTCGCAGGACAGCCGCTGGCTGTCGATCAACACCGCCACCCTCCGCCGCCAGCGCGGCGCCGAGGTGCCGCTGGCGCGCATCATCGACCAGTGCGCCGAGCAGGGCATCCGCGCCATCAGCCCCTGGCGCGACCAGGTGGCCGCCGCCGGGCTGCAGGCCATCGGCCGGCAGCTGCGGGCGCTGGACATGCAGCTGTCGGGCTACTGCCGCGGCGGCTTCTATCCTGCCGCCGATGCGGCCGGCCTGCGCGCGGCGCTGGACGACAACCGCCGGGCCATCGACGAGGCCAAGGCGCTGGATGCGCCCTGCCTGGTGCTGGTGGTCGGCGCGCTGCCCGGCGCCCTGGAAGGCAAGCCGATCCACAAGAACATTACCCGCGCCCGCAGCGAGGTCCGCGATGGCATCGCCGCCTCGCTGGAGTACGCGCGCAGCGTCGGCATGCCGCTGGCCATCGAGCCGCTGCATCCCATGCAGGCCGCGGAACGGGCCTGCGTCAACACGCTGGAGCAGGCGCTGGACCTGTGCGACGCGCTCGACCCGGACCGCACGGGCATGCTGGGTGTCGCCCTCGATGCCTACCACTGCTGGTGGGATCCGAAGCTCGAAGCGCAGACCGCACGCGCCGGCCGGGACCGCCTGCTGGCCTACCACGTGTGCGACTGGCTCACGCCCACGCGCGACCTGCTCAACGACCGCGGGATGATGGGCGACGGCGTGATCGAGCTGCGGCAACTGCGCGGCTGGGTCGAGGCCGCGGGCTACGCGGGGCACTGCGAGGTGGAGATCTTCTCGACGCAGGACTGGTGGCAGCGCGACGGGGAGGAGACGCTGCGCATCTGCATCGAGCGGCATCGCAGCGTGGTGTGAGGGGCGCGCGCCGTTCGGCCCTTCGACGCGCCCAGGGTGAACGGATTGAGGCCGCGTTACCCTCGCCCTCCGTGCCTTCCCTCCCCTCCCCCGATCCGACCCGTCGCGGCCGACGCGCCATCGGCTGCATGCTCGGCGCCATGGCGTGCTTCGTCGTCAACGACGCGCTCAGCAAGTTCGTCAGCCAGGGCCTGCCGGCCGGCCAGCTCATCTTCCTGCGCGGGCTGATGGCCACGCTGCTGGTGCTGGCCGTGGCCGTCGTGCTCGGCGAGCACCGGCGCCTGGGCGCCCTTCGCCATCCGCGCGTGCTGCTGCGCGCCGGCGTGGATGCCTGCGCGACGGTGATGTACCTGCTCTCGCTGTTCAGGCTGCCGCTGGGCAACGCCACCGCCATCAACCTCGCGGCACCGCTCTTCATGACGGTGTTCGCCGCCATCTTCCTGCGCGAGCGGCCGGGCGCGGCGCGCTGGTGGGCCGTGGGAATCGGGTTCGTCGGCGTGCTGCTGGTGGTGCAGCCGCGCGGCGACGGCTTCAACGCCTGGGCGCTGCTGTGCCTGGCGGCGACGCTGTTCCATGCCACGCGTGACCTGCTCACCCGCGGGCTGGATCCGGCCATTCCCTCCATCGTGGTCACGCTCTCCACCGCATTGGCCGTCACCCTGCTGTCGGGCGCGCTGTCGGTGGCCGAGGGCTGGCAGCCGGCCACGGCCGGGCAGCTCGGGCTGCTGGCGCTGTCTTCCGCCTTTCTGGCCACCGCCTACTTCCTGCTGATCCAGTGCATGCGCCAGGGCGAGGTGTCGCTCACCGCGCCCTTCCGCTATTCGGCCCTGCTCTTCGCCGTGGGCCTGGGCTACGCTGTCTGGGGCGACGTGCCCAATGCCTGGGCCTGGGCCGGCATCGCGCTGCTGGTAGGCTCGGGCCTGCAGGTGATCCGCAGCGAGCGCAACCGCCAGCCGGTGCGCACGCTGGAGGCGCAGGCGGAATGAAGGCGACAGCAAGGGCTTTGACCCGCTCCTAGAATCCGCCCGCGGTCACCCTCGGGTGGCCGCCAAGCGTTCTCAGGGCAGGGTGAAATTCCCTACCGGCGGTCATGGTGGAAGGCGACTTCCGCACGAGCCCGCGAGCGCCCGCCGCTGCAGCCTTGACGGGCCGTGGTGGCGGGGTCAGCAGATTTCGGTGCGATTCCGAAGCCGACGGTCACAGTCCGGATGAAAGAGAGCGCGAGATGCGGCCAGGCCCCTGGCCGCGTGCGGCGCCATGCCGTGCGCGGTCTGCGGGTCGGGCGCGGCTTTTCGTGCGTGTTCTCGATGCCCTGATTCAGGCCCACCCTTTGTTCAAAGGTAACACCATGAGTCAGCTCAACGACCTTCCCCTCCAGATCCTGCCCGCCCTGGGCGACCGGCGCATCGCGCTGGTCGAGGCCCAGTGGCATGCAGACATCGTCCACCAGGCGCGCGACGCCTTCCTCGCCGAGATGGAACGCCTGAGCGTGCCCGCCTCGCAGATCGACATCTTCGACGTCCCCGGCGCCTTCGAGATTCCCCTGCATGCCAAACGCCTGGCTCGAAGCGGCCGCTATGCCGCGGTGGTGTGCTGCGCGCTGGTGGTCGACGGCGGCATCTACCGCCACGAGTTCGTGGCCAGCACCGTGGTCGAGTCGCTGATGCAGGTGCAACTGGAGACCGAGGTGCCGATGATCTCGGCCGTGCTCACGCCGCACCACTTCCACGAGCACATCGAGCACCGCAAGTACTTCCACCGCCACTTCGCGGTCAAGGGCACCGAAGCCGCCGAGGCCTGCGTGAAGACCATCGCCGGACTTTCGCGGCTGGACGCGCTGCTGGCCGCCTGAGGGCGCGCAGTCGCGGGGCGGCCTGGCGGCGGGCCGCCCGAGCCTTGCGTCGGCTCAGCGATCCGCCAGCGCCAGCACGGCCGCCCACTCGGCCGGCGTGACCGGCGTGATCGACAGCCGGTTGCCCTTGCGCAGCAGCAGCATGTCGGCAAGTGCCGGCTCGGCGCGCAGTTCGGGCAGGCCGAGCAGCCGCGTCTTGCGCACCGCCTGCACGTCCAGCAGCAGCCAGCGCGGCGCATCGGGCTTGGAGGCAGCGTCGTGGTACGGCGAGGCCGCATCGAACTGCGTCGGGTCGGGCCGCACGCCCGAGGCCACGCGGGCGATGCCGGCCACACCCGGCTGCGGGCAGCTGGAGTGGTAGAAGAGCACGCCATCGCCAACCTGCATCGCATCGCGCATGAAGTTGCGCGCCTGGTAGTTGCGCACGCCCGTCCAGGGTACGGTCTGCAAAGGCGCGGTCAGGGCGTCATCGATGGAGCATTCGTCGGGCTCCGACTTCATCAACCAGTAGCGGGGACTCATGGCGGCATTGTCCGGGCTGGTGCGCGCACCGGCTCACCACTTGCAAGCATGCGTACCCCAGCGGGACAGGCGGGCTCAGGACGGGCAGCCGGCAGCGGGCCGCCGCGCGAGGCGGATGCCGTCCGGCAGTCCTGGAATGCCGCGCCGCACCAGCAACTGGCCGTCGCTCCAGATCAGCCAGGGCCGCAGTTGGCCACCGACCGGCGGCGGCAGGCTCGCGCCGTCGATGCGGCCGCGCCACTGCACGGGGGTCCCGGCGCCGCGCGCGAAGGTGGCCTGGTACGCCAGCATCGACTGACGAAAGCTGAGCTGGAAGCCGCCCGGCGCGCACCATGCGCCTTCGACCGGTGCCGGCACGCGCCAGAGAGAGATGCGCTGCGTCCGTAGACGGCCGGGACTGCGGTCGGGCAGCTCCACGGTCTGCGTCTGCTCGGCCGGCCAGCCGGACAACCCGTCCGTGTCGGAGATCACCCGCGTGCCCGGCGCCAGACGCAGCAGCGCCGGACGCAACTGCTGCTGCGATTCGGGCGGGAGGTGCATCACGATGACGCTGGCGCCGGTGAGGCGCGTGCGCAGGAGGTCTTCCTCGCGGAACACGACCCGGTCCGCCACGCCCGCCTGGGCCGCGCGCTGGCGGGCGCGGTCGAGCAGCTCGGGTTCGGTCTCGACGCCGGTGGCGCGCGCACCGGCCAGCGCCGCGGCCACGACCACGCGGCCTTCTGCCGTGCCCAGGTCGAGCAGATGGTCGTCGCTGCGCAGCGCGGCCATCCGGACGATGGCCTGGGCGAGCCGCTCGGCCGCCACCATCGATGCCACGGCGGCTCCATCGCCCCGCGGCTGCGCCACGACCGTGGGCACCGCGGCCATCGCCGCGGGCCCAAGCAGCAGAAGCAGGAGAGGTCGGCAGCGCATCCGGCCAGTATGGTGGGAATAATTCCCGGATGCCAAGCAACGACGCCACGATCTATCACAACCCCGCCTGCGGCACCTCGCGTAACACGCTGGCGATGCTGCGCGAGCGGGGCATCGAGCCCACGGTCATCCACTACCTGAAGACACCGCCCGACCGCGACACGCTGCGGCGCCTGTGTGCGGACAGCGGCCTCGGCGTACGGGGCGTGCTGCGCGAGAAGGAGGCGCTGGCCGCCGAACTCGGCCTGCTCGATCCCGCCCGCAGCGACGAGGCGTTGCTGGATGCGATGCTGGCCCACCCGGTGCTCATCAACCGCCCGCTGGTGGTCACGCCGAAGGGCACGCGGCTGTGCCGGCCCAAGGAGGTGGTGCTGGAGATCCTCTGAGTGCCGTCGCCCGGTGTCGGGCGAAAGCGCGACAGCGACGGCACGGCGGATCGGTCGGCGGCGGCCTGGAAGTCCTCGCCGTGTTCCTGCGGCCTGCACTGCCGACCCGTGGCGCGGGAAAGTCAGGCCGAAGCCGGCGTCAGCAGCTCGCGCCGCGCCCGGCGCACATTGAAAGCGCTGGCGATCAGCACGGCCTGCACCATCGCCAGCCCCAGGATCACGCTGGTGTACTGGCCGGCGTCCATCAGGCGGCCGAAGATCAGCGGCGCCACCGCCTGGCCGATGTCCAGGCCCGCGTACACCACGCCGTAGACCCGCCCGCTGGCATTGGCCGGCGTCGAACGCTTGACGATCAGGTCGCGCGAGGGGCCGGCGATGCCCGAGGCGAAGCCCATGGCGCCGAACAGCACCGGCACCACCGCGGGCGGAAAGCTCGCCAGGCCCAGCACCAGCGCCAGCACGGCGGCGATACCGAAGCCCGCCCCCACGATGCGCTCGCAGCGCGTCGGGTCCGAGGCCAGGAAGCCGCCCAGCACCATGCCCACTGAGCTGGCCACCATGTACACCGTCACGCAGATGGCCACCAGCGCCACCGGCACCTCGTGCAGCCGGCCGGCAGCCTGGGGCGCGAAGGTCTGCACCACGCTGATGACCATGGCGTAGAAAAAGAAGAAGCCGAAGCACATCCACACCGCCGGGATGCGCAGGAAGGCGAAGGCGCCTTCGCTGCCCGGACCCTGGCCCGTCGCTTTCTGCACCGCCTTGACGTCCAGCGCCAGCGCGGCGCGGCCGAACCACAGCACCACCAGCACTGTCAGGGCCAGGGCACCGGCGCTGGCCAGCGCCACGCGCCAGGAGAAGGCAATGGCCAGCGGCACCACGAAAGCCGGCGCCAGCGCCCAGCCCAGGCTGCCGGTGATGCCGTGCACGCTGTAGGCATGGCCCAGGCGGGTGGGCGCCACCTTGCGGTTGAACAGGGTGTAGTCGACCGGGTGGAAGACGCCATTGCCCACTCCCGCCACGATGGCGCTCCCGACCAGGCCCCAGTAGTTGGGCGCCATGGCGTACCCGAAGGCCGCCAGCCCCAGGCAGCCGAGCCCCACGAAGAGCACCGGCCGCGGCCCCAGCTTGTCGACGATGAAGCCCGAGCCCGCCTGTACCGCACAGGAGGTGACGAAGAACACGGTCAGCACCGCACCCAGCTCGGTGTAGCTGACGCCGAAGGCGTCCTTCAGCCAGGGGAAGAGCGGCGGCAGGATCAACTGGCTGAAATGGCTGATGGCATGCGCCAGGCCCACCAAGCCGATGAGGGTGGCATCGGAGCGCAGGGACGTTGAGCCGCCGGAGGGCGACGAGGAAGCAGTGGTCATGGCAGCGGGCCGCGCGTCCCGGGGACGCGGCAGGCGGGTTTCTTGTCGTTGGAGGAAGCGGCTGCGTCACCCGACCCGGGCCCCGCAGCGCCCCGCCATGGTAGGCGGCGGAAAACGGCAGAATGCCGACACCCTGCCAACCTCTGTCGAGAACATGCCAGATCTTGCAACGCCTGCCGAAGCGGCCCCGGCCGCGGCCTTCCCCGCCCGGAAACGGCGCTCGTCCGGCACGCGCCATGTGCTCTCCGCGACGGCCCCGGCCGCCCTCGCCCACAGCGTGGGCCCGCTCACGCCGCACCTCTACGCACCCGACGCCGTGCGGCCATTGCGGGCCAAGGAGCATTTCCTCTCGGCCGACACCCAGGTCGAGCCCCACACCCATCCCTGGCCGCAGCTCACCTTCTCCACCCGCGGCGTGATCCGGCTCTCGACGCGGGATGGCAGCTACATCATCCCGCCCTCGCGCGCGCTCTGGGTGCCGGCCGATGTGCCGCACAGCATCACGCTGGTGGAAGATGCCGAGCTGCGCACCGTCTACCTGCACCGCTGGCTGGGCCCGGACTGGGCGCGCTGCGAGGTGCTGGAGATCAGCCCGCTGCTGCGCGCCCTGATGCTGGCGCTGGACACCACGCCGGACGGCCTGCCGCCCGCCGACCCCGCCTCGCCGCAGCGCGAGCGCTGGATCGCCCCGCTGCTGGTGGACGAGCTGGAGCGCGCGCAGCAGATCCGCATCGACGTGCCGCTGCCGCAGGACAAGCGCCTGCGCCAGCTGTGCGAGGCGGTGCTGCGCGCGCCCGACGACCGCGCCACGCTGGCCGAGCGCGCCCGCGGCATCGGCGCCAGCGAGCGCACCGTCGCGCGCCTGTTCCGCGACCAACTGGGCATGAGCTGGCAGGCCTGGCGCCAGCAGGCGGTGCTGGCCCATGCGCTGCCGCTGCTGGCCCGCGGCATGGCCGTGAGCCAGGTGGCCGACGCCTGCGGCTATGCCACAGACAGCGCCTTCTGCGCCATGTTCAAGCAGGCGACGGGGAAGTCGCCGACGGCCTTCCAGCATCGGCGGCGCTGACCTCAGCGAAAGCCTCGATCAGGTACTCGACGCAGACCCGCACCTTGGCTGAGCTGGCGAGGCGCTCGGGGTAGACGGCCCAGACGTTGGCCTCCTGCCGCCATTCGGGCAGCAGCTGCACCAGTTGACCGTCGGCCAGCAGCGGTGCCACATCCCACAGCGAGCGCAGCACCACGCCGTGGCCGTCCACGGCCCATTGCACCGCCACCTCGCCATGGTTGGACGACAGCGGGCCGGTGACCTTCACCGCCTCCTCCTGCGCGCCGGCGCGCAGCCGCCACACGCCGAAGGGATGGTCGCGCTCCTTGATCACCAGGCAGTCGTGGCTGGCCAGGTCCTGCAGGGTGCGCGGCGGCTCGCGACGGGCCAGGTAGGCGGGCGCGGCGCACAGCACGCGGTGGTTGGACGCCAGCCGGCGGGCGATGAGGTGCGGCGCGATCTCGTCCCCCACGCGCACATCCACGTCGTAGCCTTCGGCGGCCACGTCCACCAGCCGGTCCAGCACCTCCAGCCGCACCTGCAGGCCCGGATGCCGGCGCGCCATGGCCGACAGCATCGGCGCCACCACCCGACGACCGAAACCGAAGCTGCTGCTGATGCGCAGCAGGCCCCGCGGCTCGCCACGGGTGACGGCCACCTCCTGCATCAGCTGCTCCACGTCGTCGAGCACGCGCTGCGCCCAGTGGAAGACGCGCTCGCCCTGGTCGGTCACGCTCACGCGGCGCGTCGTGCGGTGCAGCAGGCGCACGCCCAGCGTCTCTTCCAGCACCCGGATGCGCTTGCTGACATAGGCGGTCGAGACGCCCAGTTGCTCGGCCGCCGCTGCAAAGCTGGACTGGCGGGCCACGATGAGGAAGACGCGCAGGTCTTCATTGGCGGGGATATTGCTCACGATTCGTGGCCAATGTCTTCACGGATGCAGGATTGTATGAATAGCGTGCGCAACGAGAATGCACGCCATTCCTTCCCTTCCCGCATCTGGAGACCCACCATGGCCGCAGGCACCCCAACCCGTCCCTTCCGCATCGCCGTCCTGCCCGGCGATGGCATCGGCAAGGAAGTCATGCCCGAGGGCCTGCGCGCCCTGGACGCTGCCGCACAGCGCTTCGGCATCGCCATCGAGTACAGCCACTTCGAATGGGCCAGCTGCGACTACTACGCCGCGCACGGAAAGATGATGCCGGACGACTGGAAGGCCCAGTTGCAAGGCATGGACGCCCTGTTCTTCGGCGCCGTGGGCTGGCCGGCCACCGTGCCGGACCATGTGTCGCTGTGGGGTTCGCTGCTGAAGTTCCGCCGCGAGTTCGACCAGTACGTGAACCTGCGCCCGGTGCGCCTGTTCGAGGGCGTGCCCTGCCCGCTGGCCGGCCGCAAGCCGGGCGACATCGATTACTTCGTGGTGCGCGAGAACACCGAAGGCGAATACACCTCGCTGGGCGGCGTGATGTACGAGGGCACGGAGCGCGAGATGGTGATCCAGGAGTCGGTCTACTCCCGCGTCGGCGCGCAGCGGCTGCTCAAGTTCGCCTTCGAGCTGGCGCAATCGCGCCCCCGCAAACACGTCACCCTGGCCACCAAGAGCAACGGCATCGCCATCAGCATGCCCTGGTGGGACAAGCAGGCCGACGAGGTGAAGAAGGCCTATCCGGAGGTGGCGCTGGACAAGCAGCACATCGACATCCTGTCCGCGCGCTTCGTGCTGCAGCCGGGCCGCTTCGATGTGGTGGCGGCCACCAACCTGTTCGGCGACATCCTGTCGGACCTGGGCCCGGCCACCACCGGCACCATCGGCCTGGCGCCCTCGGGCAACCTGAACCCGGACCGCACCTTCCCCTCGCTGTTCGAGCCGGTGCACGGCTCGGCGCCGGACATCTATGGCAAGAACATCGCCAACCCGATCGCCATGATCTGGTCGGGCGCGCTGATGCTGGACTTCCTGGGCCGCGGCGAAGGCGCCTGCCGGCAGGCGCACGACGCCATCCTGGCGGCCATCGAGGCGGTGCTGCGCGAAGGACCGCGCACGCCCGATCTGGGTGGGCAGGCCAGCACGACGGAACTGGGCGAGGCCGTGGCGCGGCACATCGCGGGCTGATGCATGAGCCCCTCTCCGCTCGCGGGAGAGGGAGCCAGAAGAGATGCCGCGGGGGTCCCGTGTCCCGTGTCCCGTGCGCCGCGGGCCGGGCACTTTTCGCCGCTGTCACACTCCGTCCTTTCCGATGACAGCAGGACTTTCTTCTTCCCTTTCCCGCCGCGCCCGCATCCGCGGGTGGCGGCCCATCGTGGCCCTCGGCCTGGCGGCACTTGCCGGCTGCGGCAGCGCGCCTCGCACGCCCGCAGCTGCGACTAGCGCCGCGCCCAGTACGGCGGCCTCTCCCGCCCCCGCCGGCAGCAGTGCCCCCATCCGCATCGGCATCGCCCTTGGCGGCGGAGCCGCCAAAGGCTTTGCGCATATCGGCGTGATCAAGATGCTGGAAGCCAACGGCCTCGCACCTGCCGTGGTGGCCGGCACCAGCGCCGGCAGCGTGGTCGGCGCGCTGTATGCCAGCGGCATGAACGCCTTCGAACTGCAGCAGAAGGCCGTCGCACTCGACGAGGCAAGCATCCGCGACCTGCAGTTCTCGTCCGGCGGCCTGGTGCTGGGCCAGAAGCTGGAGGACTACGTCAACGCCCAGGTTCACAACAAGCCCCTGGAGCAGTTGGCCAAGCCCTTCGTGGCCGTGGCCACGCGGCTGGAGGACGGCGAGCGCACCGTCTTCGCCCGCGGCAACACCGGCCAGGCGGTGCGGGCTTCCAGCAGCGTTCCGGGCGTGTTCCAGCCGGTGGCCATCGGCAAGTACCACTATGTCGACGGCGGCGTGGTCAGCCCCGTGCCCGTGGATGCGGCCCGGCAACTCGGCGCGGACGTCGTCATCGCCGTCGACATCTCCAGCAAGGCCCGTGGGCGTGCGCCGGGCGACCTGCTGGGCACCGTGGGCCAGTCGATCGCCATCATGGGCCAAAAGCTGGGCCATGCCGAGCTGGCCAGGGCGGACGTGACCATCCGGCCGGCCGTGCTGGACATCGGCGCCGCCGACTTCACCCAGCGGGCCAATGCCATCCTCGAAGGCGAGAAGGCGGCCCTGGCCGCCATGCCCCGCATCAAGGAGCGCGTGGCGCAGTTGCAGGCGCAGCGCGCACAGGCCGCCCAGCAGGCACAGGCCCAGGCGGCGCAGGCCCGGCAGAAGAGCTGCCTGGAGCAGCGCTCCAGCTGGCGCAAGCTGGCCGGCGTGGCCGGACTCGACGACAGCTGCACGGCGCCCTGAGCAGCCGCGCTGCGCAGGCAGCGGCCGACACCCGGATGACGCCGATCTGCAGGCCAGTGGGCGGACAATCGCGCGCCACCGTCGCCTGAGCACGGTGCCCGCTTCATGACTGCACCTGCCGATCCCGACCTCCCCGACTCCCCCTCGCCAGCCTCCCAACCCACAGGCCGGGCCCGCGTCCTGAAGCAGTGGCTGCCCTTCCTGAACTGGCCCCACCCCACGCGCGGTCTGTTGGTCAGCGAGGCGCTGGCGGGCATCACGGTGGCCCTGATGGTGATCCCGCAGGGCGTGGCCTATGCGGCGCTGGCAGGCATGCCGCTGGTCACGGGCATCTATGCGGCGCTGCTGCCGGCACTGATCGCGGTGCTGTTCAGCTCGTCGGCGCGGCTGTCGGTGGGGCCCACCGCGCTGACCAGCCTGCTGGTGGGCGCGACGCTGGCGCCCATGGCCGTGCCGGGCAGCGCCGAATGGGTGTCGCTGGCGGTGTGGCTCACCCTGCTGTCGGGCGCGATGCAGATCCTGCTGGGCGCGGCGCGCTTCGGCTGGCTGCTGCGGCTGGTCAATTCCCCGGTGCTGATGGGCTTCACCCAGGGCGCGGCGGTGCTGATCACGCTGTCGCAGCTGCCGGCGCTGCTGGGCTACACCGGCCGCACGCCGCTGCAGGTGATGCAGGGCCCGCCGCCGGACTTCATCGCCATCGGTTTCGGCCTGGGCAGCATGGCGCTGCTGTTCTTCGGCAAGCGCTTGTCGCCGCGCATGCCGACGACCATGCTGCTGGTGGCCGGCACCGCCTTGATCAGTGCACTGCTGGGCTATGCGCTGGGCGGCGGCGCCGTGGTCGGCCAGTTGCCAGGCGGCCTGCCCGGCTTCTACCTGCCACAGGCGCCGGGCTGGCACGAACTGGGCACGCTGCTGCTGCCGGCCTTCCTGATCACGCTGGTGAGCTTTCTGGAGACGGCCTCCAGCGCCAAGGTGGACAACGCCCGCGCGGGCAAGCTCTGGAACGAGAACCAGGATCTGATCGGCCAGGGCCTGGCCAAGGTGGCCTCCGGTCTCACCGGCAGCTTTCCGACCAGCTCGTCCTTCTCGCGCTCGGCCATCACGCTGTACGCCGGCGCGCAGACGCAGTGGGCCACGCTCTTCAACGTGGCGGTGGTGGCGGTGGCGCTGCTGTGGGCCATGCCGCTGCTCTACCACGTGCCGCAGGCCGTTCTGGCGGCCATTGTGGCGACGGCCACCATCGGGCTGCTCAAGCCGCGGTCCTTCGTGCAGCTGTGGCGCATCTCGCGCATCGAGGCTGGCATCGCCTTCGGCACCTTTGTGCTGACCATCGCGACGGCGCCGTCCATCTACTGGGGCGTGCTGGGCGGGCTGCTGGCGGCGCTGTCGCACTACATGTACCGCCACCTGCACCCGCGCATCATCGAGGTGGGACTGCACGCGGACGGCAGCCTGCGCGACCGTCACCTGTGGCACCTGCCGCCGCTGGCACCCGACCTGTATGCGCTGCGCATGGATGCGGAGCTGGACTTCGCCTCGGCCAGCACACTGGAACGCCACATCACCGAGGCGCTCGCGCGTCATCCGGCCCTGCGCCACGTGTGCCTGTTCGCCCAGCCCATCAACCGCGTGGACCTGACCGGCGCGGAAGTCTTCGGCAGCATCCGCCGGCTGCTGGAAAGCCGCGGCGTGATGCTGCACCTCTCGGGCCTCAAGCTGCCCGCGCAGCAGGTGCTGGAGCGCGCCGGTCTGCTCGCCCCGGGGCCATTGTTCGCGCAGTACCGCACGGACGCAGAGGCACTGTCGACACTGGGCCGAGTTCCGCCCTCCTGAATGCCGGGCCGCGGGCAAGGCCCGGGCGTCAGACATGAACGCGTGACGCCCTGGTGCGGCGCGTCACGCGGCCGTCATCAACGCTGCCTATGGTCGGCTTCCCTTTTCTGGACGCCACTAGGCACGACAACATGCGTCTTCCTCCCCTGGCCACTGGCGCGGCCTCGGCCCTGGCCCTCCTGCTTGCCGCGTGCGGCGGCGGGCACGACAACGTCACCTTCAATGCAGCCGGCAGCACGGCCGCCACAGCCAGCGCAGCCACGCCCGGACAGAGCGCCGGCCCCGTCAGCACCTCCGGCGTGGTGGTCGGCAGCTACTTCCGCAATGCCAAGGTGTGCGTGGACACCAATGCCAACCTGCACTGCGACGAGGGCGAGCCCGTGGCAATCACGGACAACGATGGCCGCTTTGTCCTTGCCGGGCAGGGCGCGGTGGTCGCGGAGCTCGGCACCGCCACCATCGAGTACGACCCGAGCACCGGTACTGCCACACCTGTCGCGCAGCGGCTGGTGCTGCGCGCGCCGAAGGAGGCACCCGGTGTGGTTTCCGCCCTGTCCACCTCGGTCGTGGCCGAGATGGAAACCGGAATGGACTTTGCCGCGGCCGTGGCCAAAGTGGCCCTGGCCACCGGCGTGCCGGCGGCGAAGCTGCTGACGGACTTCAACCATGAAGCGGATGCCACGGACAAGGCGGCACTCCAGGCCGGCTCGGACGACACGCTGACCCGGATCGGACATGCACTCGCCGAGGCGGACACCAACGCCGACCTGCGCACCACGCTGGCCGCTGCCGCCCTGACCGATCGCTTCTACCAGACAAAGGCACCCTACCGTCCCCAGCAGGACGTCTCCACCTACGAAGCACCGCCGGCCGGCTTCAGTGCGGTCGCGGTGCAGATGGTGGCGCGGCACGGCTCGCGCGGCCTGTCCAGCCTCAAGTACGACCTGGCCGTCTACAACATGTGGGCCAAGGCGAAGGCCGACGGCGCGCTGACGCCGCTGGGCCAGCAGCTGGGCGCGGATGTGCTGGCCATCATGAAGGCCAACTTCCTGCTCGGTTACGGCGTGGCCGGCATTTCCACGCCTGGCTACGGCAACGAGACGCAGGCGGGCATCCAGGAGCACACGCTCCTTGCAAAGCGAATGCTGCAACGGCAAAGCGCACTCTGGAAGCAGGTGGGCGATGCCGCCAGCAGCGCACCGCGCCAGATCGTCACCGTCACCTCGGGCGTCGACCGGGCCGTGGACAGCGGCAACTTCTTCGTGCAGTCCCTCAAGAGCGCACAACCCGCACTCGCCAGCCTGGTGAGCTACCCGCCGGCACCAGCGCCCTATCCGGACAACGGCAATGCGGTTGCACAGCCGGCCGGCACCGACCGCTTCCTGCTGTACTTCCACAAGCTGGTCAAGGCCACAGACCTGGTGAGCAACACGGCCGACCCGCGCTACGTCACTTATCAGGACAGCCAGACCTACCAGAAGTACAAGTCTTCGGATGCCGACCTGCTGGCCAAGCAGGCGGGGCTGTTCTCCAGCGACGCGGCCCGTTCGGCAGGCCGCACGCTGCTGCTGCGCCTGTTCACCGCGGCCTTCGTCGACAAGATCGACAACGGCAGCTACAGCTTCGCCAACACTGGGAGCTACACCTACACCAGCAGCGACGGCAAGTTCAGCAGCACGCTGTCGGGCGACGGCAAGACCACCATCAAGACACTGGGCGATGCCGGCGCTCTGCTCTACGAGCTCTACGTCATTGCACCTGCCATGAAAGCCGAGGCGGGCGTGGACTTCACGCCCTACATGCCGGCGGCGCAGGCCAAGTTCTTCGCCGAGGCCAACGACACCTCCGACTTCTACGACAAGGGCCCCGGCATCACGGAGAAGGGCGAGGCCACCTACAAGATGGCCCAGATCCTGGTGGACGACCTGTTCAACGAGGTGGACGCCATCGCTCGCGGTGACCTGTCGCATGCGGCCAAGCTGCGCTTCGCCCATGCCGAGATCATGATTCCCTTCGCCTCGCGCATGGGTCTGAAGAACGTGCTGCAGCAGGTGCCGGTGGCACAGACCTACGGCTGGACGAACAACCCGTGGCGCGGCGAATACGTGTCGCCCATGGCCGCCAACATGCAATGGGACGTGTACCGCAACAGCGCCGGCGCGCTGCTGGTGAAGATGCTCTACAACGAGCGCGAGACCGACTTCAAGGCCGGCTGCGACGGCGCCCGGGCAGCGGGCACGCAGCACTTCTACGACTGGGAAAAGCTCAAGGCCTGCTACGGCCATGTGGCCAAGGCGCCCTGACCAAGGCACCCGGCCTCGTTCATCGCAGCCCGACGGCCAGCCGCAGTCCCAGGCCGACCAGCACAAAGCCCGCCAGCCGTGCCGCCAGCCGGCGCGCGGCCGGCCGATGGACGAGCCGCCGCGCCACCTGGCGACCCAGCAGCACCAGCAGTCCCTGCCAGAACAGGCTCAGCACGGTCACGTGCAGCATCATGAGCGGCAGGGTGGCCGCCGAGGCGCCCGGCGCGATGAAGAGCGGGAAGAAGGCCACGAAGAACAGCATCACCTTGGGATTGGCCAGGCTGATGGCGAAGGCCCGCCAGGCATACGCGCGCGGGCTGCGTGGCACCTCGGTCGCGGTGGCCGTCACGCAAGCGGTCGAACGCAGCATGCCGCAGCCCATCCACAGCAGATAGCCCGCGCCCACCCGCTGCAGGGCACCGAAGAGCGCCGGACTCGCCTGCAGCAGCGCAGCAAGCCCCAGTGCGGCGCCGGCCATGAACAGCGCGTCGCCCGCCAACGTGCCCCCCACGCAGGCCATGCCGGCACGCACCCCGCCGCGCGCAGTGGCGTCGAGGATGGCGACGGTGCCCGCGCCCGGGACGGCCTGGAAAATCAGGATGGCGATGAGGAAGCTGCCGTAGTTCTGGATGTCGGCCATGGGAATCTCCGAGTCGGGTCGACAACGATCATCCGACGTCGGCGTCGGCAGTCCCAGCCGATATTTCCGGCACCAGGTTTGATTTCGCACTCCTTTTACGGCCCAATGCACCGATGGCCAGAACATCCACCGACCCGCTCGACGACACCGCCTGGCTGCTGCTCGGCGCCTTGCAGCAGGAAGGCCGCGCGCCGCTGAAGAGCCTGGCCGAGCAGGCCGGCCTTTCCGTCGCCGCCACGGCGGAACGGCTCAGGCGCCTGCAGGAGTCCGGCGTGGTGCGACGCATCGGCGCCGAGCTGGAGCCGGCGCTCGCTGGTTACCCGGTCAAGGCGATGGTGGGCATCACGGTCCATCAGCCGGGCAAGAAGGCCTTCCTGGAGCGGCTGCGCACCGCCGCGGAAGTGCTGGAGTGCCATCACGTGGCGGGCGCCGACTCCTACCTGATGACCGTGGTCGCGCCCAGCCTGCCCGAGCTCGAACGCTTCCTGGGCACGATCAACGGCTATGGCGAGACGCGGACCTCGATCGTGTTCTCCACGCCCATCGAGCGCCGCGGCCTGGTGCCGGTGGGCAGCCGGCGCGCGTGACCGATCCGCGGCAGGCGAACCATGGCGGCGTCCCTGTCCAGTGCGCCGCCTGCGAAAGCTACGAGGCGCTGCCCTGGAGGCCCCGGGCCACGTCGGGCCAGGCCAGCCGCACCCGCAGTTCCTGCTTGAGCCGCCGGTTTCGCAGCCGCCGCGACTCACTCATGAAGCTCATCTGCATGGGCGACAGCTGCGCGACCGCCTCGGTACGCGACAGCCGCGGCGGCCGGGGCAGGCCAAAGAGGTCTGCCGCCAGGTCGAAGTACTCGCCCATGCGCAACTGCGTGTCGTCGCTCGCGTGGTAGACGCGCTGCGGCCGGCCCCGGAAGAGCCCGGCAATGCAGGCGCGCGCCAGGTCGTCGGCATGGATGTGGTTCGTGTAGACGTCGTCTTCCGCGCGCAGGGCGGGCGTGCCGCGCAGCAGGCGCTCGCGCGGCGTGCCCGCTGGCCGGTCGGGCGCATAGATGCCCGGGATGCGCAGGATGCTGGCGCGCAGGCCGCGCGTGCCGGCCTCGCGCACCGCACGTTCCGCATCGACGCGACGCCGGCCGCGTGCCGTGGCGGGCGCGACCGGACGGGTCTCGTCGATCCAGTCACCGCCGCAATCGCCGTACACGCCGGTGGTGGAGCCGTAGACCAGCACGTCCGGCGCGGCCACCGCGCCGCTTCGGGCCAACGCCTGCAGCAGCGCGCGGGTGCGGCTGTCGCGGTCGTCACCCGCCCCGGACTCGCGCGGCGGCGGCGCCAAATGGAGCACACGGGGCGCCAGCCCAGCCAGGCGGCGCAGCGTGGCAGGCCGGTCCAGGTCGCCCACCAGCGGAACGGCGCCCGCCGCGCGCAGGGCCGGCACCCGCTCGGGCGAGGAGGTCAGTGCCAGCACGCGCATCCGCCCGCCGAGCTGGCGCAGCGCCCGCTGGCCCACGTCGCCGCAGCCGACGACGAGCAGCCGCATGCGGCGGAAGCGCGCCGGCAGCGCACCGAGGGGAAGACGGTTTGAAGGCAAAATCGAACGCTTTCCGCAGTCTTGACCGGCCGCGCCCGCCCCACGCGGCGCCAGCGCCGGCACAACCCCCGAAGAATACCCACCCATGTCCGACACCGTGTTCTCCGTGAGCGTGGAGCCCAGTGGCCGCCGCTTCGACGCCGAGGCCGGCGAATCCATCCTGTCCGCCGGCATCCGCCAGGGCATCGGCCTGCCCTACGGCTGCAAGGACGGCGCCTGCGGCTCCTGCAAGTGCAAGAAGCTCTCGGGCGAAGTGACGATGGAGGCCTACCAGTCCAAGGCCCTCAGCGCCGAGGAAGCCGCCGCCGGCTACATCCTGACCTGCCGCGCCCATGCCACCAGCGATGTGGTGCTCGAATCGCGTCAGGTGGTCGATGCCGACGCCTTCCCCATCCGCAAGATGCCCGTGCGGGTGCAGACACTGGTGCGCCTGTCGCACGACGTGATGCAGCTGCGCCTGCAGTTGCCGGCCGGCGAGCCGATGAAGTTCCATGCCGGGCAGTACGTCGAATTCCTGCTGCGCGACGGCGCGCGGCGCAGCTACTCGATGGCCAATGCGCCGCACACGCTGGCCGAGCCGGGCACGGGCATCGAGCTGCACATCCGCCACATGCCGGGCGGCAAGTTCACCGACCATGTGTTCGGCGCGATGAAAGAGAAGGAGATCCTTCGCGTCGAAGGCCCCTACGGCAGCTTCTTCCTGCGCGAGGACAGCACCAAGCCCATCGTGCTGCTCGCTTCGGGCACCGGCTTCGCGCCCATCAAGGCGCTGATCGAGCACATGAAGTTCAAGCGCATCGAGCGGCCCGCCACGCTGTACTGGGGCGGCCGCCGGCCGCAGGACCTGTACATGGACGGCTGGATCCGCGAGCAGCTGGCCGAGATGCCGCAGCTGCGCTATGTGCCGGTGGTGAGCAATGCCGTGCCCGAGGACAACTGGACCGGTCGCACCGGCTTCGTCCACCAGGCAGTGCTCGAGGACACGCCCGACCTCTCCGGCCACCAGGTGTATGCCTGCGGCGCGCCGGTGGTCGTGCAGTCGGCACAGCGCGACTATGTGGCCCAGGGCGGACTGCCCGAAGAGGAATTCTTCGCCGACGCCTTCACCTCCGAGGCGGACAAGGCTGCACCCTGAGCGCCTGCTCCGCCGCATGCCGCGCCTGCCGTCGACCGACGGCAGGCGGCCTTCCGATCCCAAGACAACCAGAGACACCATGACCCGCCTGATCACCCGACGCCCCGTGCTCTCCCTGCTGGCCGCCAGCGCCGCTCTGCCCTTCGCGGCGCGCGCCGACAGCCGGCCGATCCGCCTGGTGGTGCCCTATGCCGCGGGCGGTCCCATCGATGTGACCGCACGTGCCCTGGCCGAGCGGGCCAAGGACGCATTTGGCGGCCCGATCATCATCGACAACAAGCCGGGCGCGGGCGGCAACATCGGCGCCGACATGGTGGCCAAGGCGCAACCCGACGGCCTGACCATCGGCATCGCCGCCACGGCGACGAACGCGGTCAATCCCTGGCTCTACAGCCGCATGCCCTACAACGCGGCCACCGACTTCGCGCCCATCACCCAGATGGTGCGAGTGCCCAACGTGCTGGTGATGAATGCCGAGACGGCACAGCGCCTGAAGATCAACAGCCTCAAGGACCTGATCGCCTACGCCAAGGCCAACCCGGCCAAGCTGAACTACGGCAGCGGCGGCAACGGCAGCGCCGGCCACCTGGCGGGAGAGATGTTCAAGAAGGCGGCGGGCATCTTCGCCGTGCACATCCCCTACAACGGCGGCAATCCGGCCCAGTTGGCGCTGCTGAGTGGCCAGGTCGACTTCAACTTCGACAACCTGGCCACGGCCGCGCCCAACATCCGGGGCGGCAAGCTCAAGGCCCTGGCCGTGACCACGCTGCAGCGCAGCCCCTTCCTGCCGGAGGTGCCGCCGGTGGCGGACACGCTCAAGGGCTTTGCCATCGACACTTGGTGGGGCCTGGTGGCGCCGGCCGGCACGCCGCGCGACATGATCGACCGGCTGAACCAGGCCTTCGTCGGCGCGCTGAACGCGCCCGAGACCAAGACCCGCTTCGCCGCCCTCTTTGCCGAGCCGGTGCCGACCACACCGGAGCAGTTCGGTGCCTTCATGAAGAGCGAACTGGCCAAATACGAGCAGGTGGTGAAGGCCACGGGCGCGAAGGTGGATTGAGCGCCTGCCGCCGCCCCGGCGGTGCGCCTCCAAAGCAGAACGGGCCGGCGAAAGCGCGGCCCGTTTTCTTTTCCTGGCTGTGGCGGCCCACAGGGCCGCCTGCCACGTCACTCGCCCAGGTAGGCCGCGCGCACCTTGGGGTCGCTCAGCATCACCTTGGCGTCACCATCCATGGTGATCAGGCCCGACTCCATCACATAGCCACGGTCGGCGATCTGCAGCGCGCGACTGGCGTTCTGCTCCACCAGCAGCACCGTGACGCCCTGGTCGTAGACCTGCTTGACCACCTCGAAGATCTTGTCGCACATGATGGGCGACAGGCCCATGGTGGGCTCGTCCAGCAACAGCACCTTGGGCCGCGCCATCAGCGCACGGCCCATCGCCAGCATCTGCTGCTCGCCGCCGGACATGGTGCCCGCCAGCTGCGTGGCGCGCTCCTTCAGCCGTGGGAACGTGGTGAAGACGCGGTCGATGTCCTGCGCGATGCCGGCCTTGTCGTTGCGCGTGTAGGCGCCGATCTGCAGGTTCTCGGTGATCGTCATGCGGGTGAACACGCCACGGCCTTCTGGCACCATCACCAGACCTTCCTTGACCAGGTCCCAGGCGCCACGGCCCTTGATGGACTTGCCCATGAACTCGATCTCGCCAGCCAGCGCCGGCAGCGTGCCGGTGATGGCCTTCATGGTGGTGGTCTTGCCGGCGCCGTTGGAGCCGATCAGCGAGACCAGCTCGCCTTCGCGCACCTCGAAGTCCACGCCCTTGACGGCCTGGATGCCGCCGTACGCGACCTTCAGGCCGCTCACTTTCAACAGAGTCTGTGCCATGCGCGGCCTTTCAGTGTCCACCGGTGCCGAGGTAGGCCTCGATCACCTTCTCGTTCTTCTGCACCTCGGCCGGCGTGCCTTCGGCGATCTGCTTGCCGTAGTCGAGCACCGTGACGCGGTCGCACAGGCCCATGATGAGCTTCACGTCGTGCTCGATGATGAGCACGGTGCGGTTGTCCTTGCGGATGCGGTCGATGAGCTCGCGCAGTTGCACCTTCTCGGTGGCGTTCATGCCGGCGGCGGGTTCGTCCAGCGCGATGAGCTGCGGGTCGGTGGCCAGCGCGCGGGCGATCTCGAGCCGGCGCTGGTCGCCGTAGCTCAGCGTGCGGGCCTTGAAGTCGGCGTACTTGCCCACGCCCACATAGTCGAGCAGCTCGCGTGCGCGATCGGCGATGGCCCGCTCTTCGGCCTTGAAGCCCGAGGTGCGGAAGATGGCGCCGAACACGCCCGAATGCGTGCGCACGTGGCGGCCGACCATCACGTTCTCCAGCGCCGTCATCTCGGCGAAGAGACGGATGTTCTGGAAGGTGCGCGCGATGCCGGCCTTGGCCACTTCGTGCACCGCCGTGGGCTGGTAGGGCTTGCCGGCCAGCTCGAAGCTGCCGCTGTCCGGCGTGTACAGCCCGGTGATGACGTTGAAGAAGGTGGTCTTGCCCGCGCCGTTGGGGCCGATCAGGCCATAGACCTGGCCGCGCTCGATGCGGATGCCCACGTCCGACAGGGCCTGCAGCCCGCCGAAGCGCTTGGAGATGCCCTTCACGTGAAGGATGGTGTCTGCCATGGGAGGAGTCCTTTCCGTCGGCTCAGGGGTTGATGGACATCGGCCGGCTGGCGCCACCAGGCACCTCTTCGGCCGGCGTGTCGATGCCAGGCGTGACAGCCTGGGCCGAGCCGGCAACCGGATCAGGCGCACGCGGCACGCCCTTGAGCGACTTGCCATGCTCCGGCGACGGCCACAGGCCGCGCGGACGCACCAGCATGATCAGGATCATGGCCAGCGCGATGAAGAGCTGGCGCAGGATGGAGGCATCCAGCCGGCCATCGGTCATGTCCTGCAGCGGACCGGCCACATAGCGCAGCACCTCGGGCAGAGCCGCCAGCAGCACGGCGCCCAGGATCACGCCGGGCAGGTGGCCGATGCCGCCGAGCACCACCATCGAGACGATCATCACCGACTCCATCAGGCTGAAGGACTCGGGCGAGACGAAGCCCTGGAAGGCCGCGAACATGGCGCCGGACACGCCGCCGAAGCTGGCACCCATGCCGAAGGCCAGCAGCTTCATGTTGCGGGTGTTGATGCCCATGGCCTTGGCGGCGATCTCGTCCTCGCGGATCGCCATCCAGCCACGGCCCACGCGCGAGTTCTGCAGGCGGTGCGACAGGATGACGGTGAAGATGACCAGCACCAGGAACAGGTAGTAGTACAACGACACCGAAGAGATGGTGTAGTCGCCGATCTTCAGCGGCCGGCCCAGGTTCAGGCCGAAGATCCTGATCGGATCGATGCTGCTGATGCCCTTGGGACCGTTGGTGATGTTGTAGGGATGGTCCAGCGTGTTCATGAACACGCGGATGATTTCACCGAAGCCCAGCGTCACGATGGCCAGGTAATCGCCGCGCAGCTTGAGCGTGGGCGCACCGAGCAGCGCGCCGAAGATGCCCGCCAGCACCAGCGCCGCCGGAATCACCAGGATCAGCGAGGTGTGGAATCCGTTCGGGAACATCGCCTGCAGCGCCGGGAAGGAATCGGTCAGCTGCGTGGAGCCGAGCAGCGCATACAGGTACGCGCCGATGGCAAAGAAGGCGACGTAGCCCAGGTCCAGCAGGCCGGCGTAGCCGACCACGATGTTCAGGCCCAGGGCCAGCATCACGTAGAGCAGCGCGATGTCGACGATGCGCACCCAGGCATTGCCCTGCGTCTGCAGCAGCAATGGGAAGGCCAGCAGCGCGACGGCAGCAATCAGGAAGACGACGAGGTTCTTGGAATTCTTCATGGAGCCTCCTTGGCCGTCAGGCCCGGTCCGCCACGCGTTCGCCGAGCAGGCCGGACGGCCGCACGGTCAGCGTGATGATGAGGATGATGAAGGCGAAGATGTCGCTGTGCTGGCTGCCCAGCACGCCGCCGGTGACGTCGGACAGGTAGCCCGCGCCCACGGCCTCGATCACGCCCAGCAGCAGGCCGCCCACCACGGCGCCCGCCAGGTTGCCGATGCCGCCGAACACGGCCGCCGTGAAGGCCTTGAGGCCGGGAATGAAGCCCATGGCGTGCTGCGCGATGCCATAGTTGGAGGCATACATGACACCCGCGATGGCCGCCAGCACGGCACCGATGATGAAGGTGGCCGAGATGACCGTGTCGGGCCGGATGCCCATGAGCGCGGCCACGCGCGGGTTCTCGGCGGTGGCCCGCATGGCGCGGCCGAGCCGCGTGTAGTTGACCAGCCAGGTCAGCACCGCCAGCGAGATCGCGGTGACCACCAGGATCATGATCTGCGTCGGCGAGATGGCCGCCCCCGCGATGTGCACCGAGTCGCTGGGCAGCAGCGTCGGATAGGCCTTGTTGGTGGGGCGCCAGATGATCATGGCCAGCGTCTGCAGCAGGATCGACATGCCGATGGCCGTGATCAGCGGGGCCAATTTGGGACTGTTGCGCAGCGGCCGGTAGGCGACCTTCTCGATGGTGAAGTTGAGGGTGGCCGCCACCACGCAGGCGATCAGGGTGGCCAGGATCAGGATGATCCAGCCGGGGGTGCCCGGCATGGCCGACTGCATCCAGCCGATGATGGTCCAGCTGGTCAATGCGCCGACCATGAGGACCTCGCCGTGGGCGAAATTGATGAGGTTGATGATGCCGTACACCATGGTGTAGCCGAGGGCTATCAGGGCGTACATGCTGCCGAGAACCAGACCATTGATGATCTGCTGCAGCAATATTTCCATAAAGAGAGGTCCCTTTTGTTATGCGTCCCGGTGAGGACGCCTTCTGCCAAGCCGGAGCACCGGATTGGCGCCGTGGTTCAGGTAGCAAAAAACCCGCCAGCATGGGTGGGAGGCGGGTTGAAGTGGGCGGGATTGTAGACACGGCCCCGCGCCAATCTGGTGCAGGCGGCGTGGGGGTTTTCCGCAAGCCTGGAGTGGCTCGACGGAGCGCCGGCGTCAGGCCGGTGTCAGCCCTCGCGGGCCTGTTCGTCCAGTTGCCGCAGGTGGGCGAGCTTGTCGGCGATCTTCGTTTCGAGCCCACGCGGCACGGGCTGGTACCAACGGGGTTCGGCCATGCCCTCGGGCAAATAGGTCTCGCCGGCCGCATAGGCTTCGGGCTCGTCGTGCGCGTAGCGGTAGGCCTTGCCGTGGCCCAGGGACTTCATCAGCTTGGTGGGCGCGTTGCGCAGATGAATGGGCACTTCGCGCGACTTGTCCTGCCGCACGAAGGCCCGCGCCTGGTTGTAGGCGTTGTAGCCCGCGTTGCTCTTGGGCGCGATCGCCAGGTAGATGACGGCCTGGGCCAGGGCCAGGTCGCCTTCGGGCGAGCCGAGCCGCTCGAAGGTGGTGGCGGCATCGTTGGCCACCTGCATCGCGCGCGGGTCGGCCAGGCCGATGTCCTCCCAGGCCATGCGGACGATGCGCCGCGAGAGGTAGCGTGCATCGGCACCGCCGTCGAGCATGCGCGTAAGCCAGTACAGCGCCGCATCGGGATGTGAGCCGCGTACCGACTTGTGCAGGGCGGAGATCTGGTCGTAGAAGTTGTCGCCGCCCTTGTCGAACCGCCGGGCGTTGAGCGTGAGCGCGCTCTGCAGGAACTCGGGTGTCACTTCCTCCACCCCGGCGGCACGCGCCGCGGTGTCGGTCTGCTCCAGCAGGTTGAGCATGCGGCGCGCATCGCCGTCGGCATAGCCCACCAGCGTGTCGACGGCGGCATCGCTCAAAGCCAGGTGGGTCAGCACCTTCTCCTGCGCACGGCGAACCAGTTGACGGAGTTCGTCCTCGCTGAGGGACTGAAGCGTGTAGACCTGGGCCCGCGACAGCAGCGCGGAGTTGACCTCGAAGGACGGGTTCTCGGTGGTGGCGCCGACGAAGGTGACCAGCCCCGATTCGACGAAGGGCAGCAGGCCGTCCTGCTGGCTCTTGTTGAAGCGGTGGATCTCGTCGACGAAGAGGATGGTCTTGCGGCCCAGCGCCAAGTGCTGCTCGGCCCGCTCCATGGCGGCGCGGATGTCCTTGACGCCCGAGAACACGGCCGACAGCGCAATGAACTCGTAGCCGAAGGCCTTGGCTGTGAGCCGCGCCAACGTGGTCTTGCCCACGCCGGGCGGACCCCACAGGATCATGGAATGCGGCTTGCCCGATTCGAAGGCCAGCCTCAGCGGGCGGCCGGGGCCGATCAGGTGGCTCTGGCCGATGACCTCGTCGAGGCTGGCAGGGCGCAGTGCCTCAGCAAGAGGCGCCGCAGGCGAAGGGGAATCAAACAGATCGGCCATGCGCCGATTGTCCGACCGTCAGCGCGGTCTCACTGCCGGACGACGTCGGCACCCGCGGGCGGCTTGAACTGGAAGCTGCCGACGGGCAGCGAAGGATTGACCTGCACGTTGGAAAAGCGCAGCACCGAGCGCTGGCCGAAGGCGTCCAGGATATCGAGGGCCGCCAGCGCATCGCCCTGAAAGCCGATCTCCACGCTCTGCAGTTGCGCGTCGCGTGACTTGGGCGTGGCCTTGACCCATTGCAGGCCGTCGCGCGCCGGCGCATCGGCCAGAGTGAAGTCAGCCTCCAGCGCACGCAAGTCGGCAGCCGAGGCGATCAGCGCCGCTGGCGTGGAGCCCAGGGCCTGGGCCTGCGGGCGCTGCGTCACCTGGTTGAGGTCGGCGTCATAGAGCCACAGCGTCTTGCCGTCGGCAACGATGGTCTGCGCAAAGGGCTTACGGTATTCGAAGCGGAATTGGCCGGGCCGCTGGAACTCGAAGGTGCCGGTGGACGTCTTGGCGCGCATGGGCTGACCGTCCTTCGGGGGGGCGGTCACCGTCTGTGTGAAGTCGGCCTTGCCGGAGCGCACGCTTTTCAGAAACGCACCCAGGCTGTCCAAGCCACCGGCCCACGCGCCACATGCCATGGCCGCGAAGACACAGCCCGCCATCAACTTCCGCATTCCGTTCCTTTCACTCGCTGCGCGCCGGCACGAGGATCTCGCGCTGGCCCGCACCGCTCATCGCACTGACCAAGCCCGCGTTCTCCATGTCCTCGACCAGCCGCGCCGCGCGGTTGTAGCCAATCTTGAGGTGGCGCTGCACCAGCGAAATGCTGGCCTTGCGGTGCTTGAGAACGACCTCGACCGCCTGGTCGTACATCGGATCCTTTTCGCCGCCCGCGTCGCCGCCCTCACCCATCGGACCGTCCTCGCCATCCACAGTTCCGCCTTCGAGCACGCCCTCGATGTAGTCGGGCTCGCCCTGGCTCTTGAGGTAGGCCACCACACGGTGCACCTCGTCGTCGCTGACGAAGGCGCCGTGCACACGGATGGGCAAGCCGGTGCCGCTCGGCATATAAAGCATGTCGCCCATGCCCAGCAGCGCTTCGGCCCCCATCTGGTCGAGGATGGTCCGGCTATCGATCTTGCTGCTGACCTGGAAGGCGATGCGTGTAGGAATGTTGGCCTTGATCAGGCCGGTGATCACGTCGACGCTGGGTCGCTGCGTGGCGAGGATCAGGTGGATGCCGGCCGCCCGGGCCTTCTGCGCCAGGCGGGCGATCAGCTCTTCGATCTTCTTGCCGACCACCATCATCAGGTCGGCCAGTTCGTCGATCACGACCACGATGTGCGGCTCGCGGCGCAGCGGCTCGGGATCGTCCGGCGTCAGGCTGAACGGGTTGTAGATGAACTCCTCGCGCGACTTGGCCTCGTCGATCTTGGCGTTGTAGCCCGCCAGGTTGCGCACGCCCAGCTTGGACATGAGCTTGTAGCGTCGCTCCATCTCGGCCACGCACCAATTGAGGCCGTGGGCCGCCTGCTTCATGTCGGTGACCACCGGCGCCAGCAGGTGCGGAATGCCTTCGTAGACCGACATCTCCAGCATCTTGGGGTCGATCATGAGCACGCGCACGTCGCTCGCTTCGGCCTTGTAGAGCAGCGACAGGATCATCGCGTTGATGCCCACCGACTTGCCCGAGCCCGTGGTACCGGCCACGAGCACGTGCGGCATCTTGGCCAGGTCGGCCACCACGGGATTGCCGATGATGTCCTTGCCCAGGCCGATGGTCAGCATCGACTTGGCCTCGTGGTAGACCTGCGAGCCGAGGATCTCCGACAGGCGGATCGACTGCCGCTTGGCATTGGGCAGTTCCAGCGCCATGTAGTTCTTGCCCGGGATCGTCTCGATCACGCGGATGGACACCAGCGACAGCGAGCGCGCCAGGTCCTTGGCCAGGTTGACGATCTGCGAGCCCTTCACGCCGGTGGCGGGCTCGATCTCGTAACGCGTGATGACCGGGCCCGGCGAGGCCAGCACCACGCGCACCTCGACGCCGAAGTCCTTGAGCTTCTTCTCGATCAGGCGGGATGTCATCTCCAGCGTCTCGGGCGACACCGTCTCCTGGCGGCCGGCGGCGGCGTCGAGCAGGTCCACCTGCGGCAGCTTGCTGTCGGGCAGCTCCTTGAAGAGCGGCTTCTGGCGCTCCTTGACCACGCGCTCGCTCTTGGGCACGTCGGCCACGGCAGGCTCGATCTGCACGGGTGCTGCCTTCTCCCGTCGGCGCGGCGCGGGCGGCGGCACGTCGTCGAATGCAGGCTCCCTGTCGTCGGAAGGTGACGGCGCATCGCGGTCGTGGGCCGCCACCTCTTCACGTTCACGGCGCGCCTTCCGGCCCATGGCCAGGTCCTGCGCGAGTTCGCGCTTTTCGCGACCCCGCTCGAAGAGCGAATAGAGGCGCGCGCCAATCGCCTCGGCCACCTGGGCCCAGGAGAAACGGAAGACGAGGGCGGAGCCGATCACACCCGCCGCAATGGCCACCAACGCGGAGCCCGTGAACCCCAACCAGCGCACACCGGCCGGCCCCACGAGGTAACCCAGCACACCGCCGCCATGCCCGGGCAGCCGGAACTCCAGGCGATAGAGCCGCGACCATTCAAGCATGGCGCTGGCCACCAGCAGCAGAACCAACCCCAGCCAGAACATGAGCCGGCTGCGGTTCAGGCGCGGCAGTTCGGGCTCGCCCTGCGGCCGACCACCGCGCAGCCACTGCGCGAGGGACGACAGCCAGACGCGCACCGACGCCGCGAATGCCCACCAAATCGAATAACCGGCCAGGTAGTAGCTGGCGTCGGCCAGCCATGCCCCCAGCGCGCCGCCCCAGTTCTTGATGACGCCACCTGTGCCGGACGTGGACCACGCCGCATCGGACGGCGTGTAGCTGAGCATCGCGAGCAGCCAGAACAGCATGAGGGCAAAGCCCGCGACGAGCGAGATTTCATGCGCGAAGCGCAAGGCGCGCTGGCGCACGGGCGGCACTTCTGGCGCCGCCGTGTTGTGAAGTGTGTGCAAGGAATAGGTCATGGACGCAGACACGCACGGCCATGCCGCGCGCAATGCGCAAGCCTAAACCATCTTGGGCCGGACACACCGCAGGCAGGCTTCGGGGCGGGCCCGTCGGCGCAGCGCCGCGCGTCCGGATACCGCGGACTCAGCCCAGCGCGGACAGGCGGTCCTTGACCAGCATCGAGCCATCGGGCTGCGTCTGCACGAAGCCGCGCTCCTCCAGGTCCTTCATGACGCGGCTGACCATCTCGCGCGACGCGCCCACCATCTTGGCCAGGTCCTGTCGCGAGATCCGCTCCCGGACCACGAAGTTGCCGGCACCGTCCTCGGTGACGAAATCCATCAGCGCACGCGCCACGCGGCCGTAGACATCCATCAGTGCCAGCGACTCGATCTTTCGATCCGCATGGCGTAGGCGCCGGACCAGCCCGCGCATGATGTTGTAGGACATGGAGGAACTGTCCGGCAGGCAACGCGAGAATGCCTCGCGGCCGAGGACGAGCACGTCCGTCTGGACGTCGGCACGCACCGTGGCCGAATGCGGCTCGTCGTCGATGAGACTCATCTCGCCGATGTAGTCGCCGGACTGAAGAGTTGCCAGGATCACCTCTCGACCGCGGCTGTCCGCACTGAGCACCCGGGCCCGGCCGGCCAGGATGATGTAAAGGGCATTCGTCTTCTTGCCCTGTTCCACGATGAGTTCGCCGCGCTTGAAGCGCCGCTTGACGATCGCATCGGCAATGTTCGCCGCCTGAGAAGGCGTGAGCGCGGCAAAGAGCGGCACCCGGCGAAGCAGTTCCAGGTTCGAAAGCATCGACATCTATTTCCTCCCTGTGCCGCGCCCTTCGAGGGACGCAGCATCAATAAATACAATCACGCACATAAGAAGAGCGCTCCGCATGCATTGAACCTGAACAGGATACTGACGTCCCACCGGTGACCCAATGTACACGCGGTCCCCCGTTCACCATTCAGGCTCGCAGTTTATGACCACTCCCTTGCATACCCAGGTCCTCATTCTGGGCTCCGGCCCCGCTGGCTATACCGCCGCCATCTACGCCGCCCGTGCCAATCTCAAGCCTTTGCTCGTTACGGGCCTGGCTCAGGGCGGGCAGTTGATGACCACGACCGAAGTCGACAACTGGCCTGCCGACGTGCACGGCGTTCAAGGCCCGGAGCTGATGCAGCGCTTCCTGGAACACGCCGAACGCTTCAACACGCAGATCGTGTTCGACCACATCAACAAGGTCGACCTGAGCAAGCGCCCGTTCACGCTGACGGGCGACAGCGGCACCTACACCTGCGATGCGCTGATCATCGCCACCGGCGCCTCGGCCAAGTACCTGGGTCTGCCGTCGGAAGAGAAGTTCATGGGCCGAGGCGTCTCAGCCTGCGCCACCTGCGACGGCTTCTTCTACCGCGAGCAGGACGTCTGTGTGATCGGCGGCGGCAACACCGCCGTGGAAGAGGCGCTCTACCTGTCGAATATCGCACGCCAGGTCACGCTGGTCCACCGCCGCGACAAGTTCCGCGCCGAGCCCATCCTCATCGACAAGGTTCACGAGAAGGTCAAGGAAGGCAAGATCGTGCTCGAACTGCACAGCGAACTGGACGAGGTGGTGGGCGACGACAGTGGCGTCACCGGCATCCGGCTGCGCAACGTCCAGTCCGGGGACAAAAAGCAACTCGACCTCAAGGGCTGTTTCATCGCCATCGGCCACCATCCCAATACCGATCTGTTCCAGGGGCAGATCGAGCTCAAGGACAACTACATCGTCACCCGCTCCGGCCTGAACGGCTTTGCCACCATGACCAGCGTGCCGGGTGTCTTCGCCGCAGGCGACGTCCAGGACCATGTGTACAGGCAGGCCATCACCAGCGCTGGCACCGGGTGCATGGCTGCGCTTGATGCGCAACGGTTCCTGGAACAGGAAAGTACCGCCTGACCGAGCATTCAGAGAGGCGGGACCGCTTCAACGGCTTGAAACCGGAGTCCCTTGCAGTACAGCCGCGCCTCGCGGTTCGCCTTGTGTTTGCGGAGCCGGCGCACCGGGCCGTGGACAAAACTCCGCCACCCTTCATATAATCGTTGGCTTTGCCGCTTGAGCGCCCCGGCGTGCGAGCGGCATCCGGGCCACCGCCACCCGTTTTCTGGCGAGGTCAAGCCGATCCACCCCACGGTCTGTGCGTCACGCGCAGACCGCAGCGTCTGGTGACGGCTGTTCATGAAAGAGTGTCCTCATGGCACGCGTATGTGAAGTCACGGGCAAGGGCCCGATGGTCGGGAACAACGTTTCCCACGCCAACAACAAAACCAAGCGCCGGTTCATGCCGAACCTGCAATACCGTCGTTTCTGGGTTGAGAGCGAAAACCGCTGGGTGCGTCTGCGCGTCTCCAGCGCCGCCCTGCGCCTGATCGACAAGAACGGCATCGACGCCGTGCTCGCAGACATGCGCGCACGCGGCCAAGCCTGAGCTGAAAGGAGCACACCATGGCAACGAGCAAAGGCGGACGCGAAAAGATCAAGCTGGAGTCCACCGCGGGCACCGGCCACTTCTACACCACCAGCAAGAACAAGAAGACGACGCCTGAAAAGATGTTGATCATGAAGTTCGACCCCAAGGCGCGCAAGCACGTCGAATACAAGGAAGTGAAGCTGAAGTAATTCGGCTCACGCGATCTGCAAGAACCCGCTGCGATCCAGCGGGTTTTTTGTTGCGCGCATGAGAGCCGACCGGTTGCACGCTGCCTGTATAGTGCGCACCGGCGGCCGGCCGCAGGGAACCCTCCCTGTTGCAAGTCGCGCGCGCAACGCGGCCGGGCAACAAAAAACCGGCACGAGGCCGGTTTCTTGAGTTCGCCGGATGCCTAGGCAAACGGCCGAGGAGCGTGGTCAACTCAAACGTGCGCCGCGCGCAGCCGGATCGAGAACTCCTGCAGCGCCTTGATTCCGCTGGCTTCGGCGCGGTGGCACCAAGCCGCCAGATCAGCGGCGAGTTGTTCGCGCGACTGGGACGTGTTCATCCACATCTGGCGCAGTTCTTCGCGCATGGTCACCATCTTGTCCAGCACAGGATGGGCGGCGCGGGCCTCGGCGAGCTTGGGCCGAGCGGCGGCCGGGACCTTGTCGTCGTCGCGGTGCAGCCAGCGGCGGGCCGCCTTCAGCACCGACAGGTCGGCGCCACGGGCCTGCAATTGCGACAGCTCCTGCTTGCACGTGCGACGCATCTCGCGGGCGTAGCCAGCCATGACTTCGTAGCGGTTGGCGATGACGGCCTCGAGCGTCTTCTCATCGGCCACTGGGCGCACCTCGCCCATGCGCAGCTTCGGCGGCACCTTCTTCACTTTGGCCCAGCCCAGCTTTTGCATCAGCACGATGTAACCCCAGGCGATGTCGAACTCGTACTTCTTGACCGAGAACTTGGCCGCCGTGGGATAGGTGTGGTGGTTGTTGTGCAGTTCTTCGCCACCAATCACGATACCCCAGGGCACCAGGTTGGTGCTGGCGTCCTGCGCCTCGAAGTTGCGATAACCCCAGTAGTGGCCCAGGCCGTTGACGACGCCGGCCGCCCAGAAGGGAATCCACAACATCTGGATGGCCCAGATGGTGGCGCCGATGCCACCGAAGAGCGCCAGGTTGAGGATCAGCATGAGGCCAACGCCCTGCCAGCCGAAGCGGCTGTACAGGTTGCGCTCGATCCAGTCATCGGGCGTACCGTGGCCAAACTTGGTGATGGTCTCGTTGTTCTTCGCCTCGGCGCGGTATAGCTCGGCGCCGCGCCACATGACGGTGTCGATGCCGCGGGTCTGCGGGCTGTGCGGATCCTCCTCGGTCTCGCACTTGGCGTGGTGCTTGCGGTGGATGGCGACCCATTCCTTGGTCACCATGCCCGTGCCGACCCACAGCCAAAAGCGGAAGAAATGGGAGGGAATGGGCCCCAGGTCCATGGAGCGGTGAGCCTGCGTGCGGTGCAGGAAGATGGTCACCGCGAGGATGGTGATGTGCGTCGTGGCGAGCGTGTACAGCACGATCTGCCACCAGGACAGATCCCACAGGCCATGGGCAAGCCAGTCGAGGGCCGAGCTCAGAACGGCGGAATCGAAAATCATCAAGTTGGGTACTCCACACGGACGGACGGGGTCGTCCTGTCAGAACAGTCCGACAATTTTAGTGTGCCGGGCTTGAAATCCACCCCGTTTTTCGTGTAACGGCGTTGAATCCCTAGGGATTGGACGCCGTGCTCTAGCGCCGGTTCCACGCGGCGGCGAAAAAACCGTCGGTGGCGTGGCGGTGAGGCCACAACCGCAGGTAGCGCGTGCCGCCCTCGCCGCCGGCGCACAGCGAGGCGGCGTCCGCCACCTTCTGGGCGGCCAGCAGCTCCGCGGCCTCCAGCGGCAGGAAATCGGGATGCGCGGCGCCGAAGGCCTCGGCGATGGCCTCGTTTTCCTCCGGCAGCACGCTGCAGGTGGCATAGACGAGGCGCCCGCCCGGCTTCACGAGCCGCGCGGCGCTGGCAAGGATGGCGGTCTGCTTGGCCACCAACTCCTGCACCGCCTCGGGCGACTGGCGCCATTTGAGGTCGGGATTGCGGCGCAACGTACCCAGACCCGAGCAGGGTGCATCGACCAGCACGCGGTCGATCTTCCCGGCCAGCCGCTTGATGCGGTCGTCCCGCTCGTGGGCAATGGCAGCCGGATGCACGTTCGACAGGCCGCTGCGCGCCAGCCGCGGCTTGAGCGCGTCCAGCCGGTGGGCGGAGGTGTCGAAGGCATAAAGCCGGCCGGTGCTGCGCATGGCCGCTCCCAGCGCCAGGGTCTTGCCGCCGGCACCAGCGCAGAAATCGACCACCATTTCGCCGCGACGCGCCTCGACCAGCAGCGTGAGCAGTTGCGAACCCTCGTCCTGCACCTCGATGGCGCCGCGCTCGAAGGCGGGCAGGCGGTTGACGGCCGGCTTGCCGTCGGTGCGCAGGCCCCAGGGCGAGAACGGCGTCATCTTCGCGGCGATGCCGGCGGCCTTGAGTTCGCGCTGCACCTCATCGCGCTTGGCGCTCAGGGTGTTGACCCGCAGGTCCAGCGGCGCCGACTGCTGCAGCGCGTCGGCCAGGGCCATGAAGTCGGTGTCGCCCAGCTGGGCGCGCAGCGGCTGGGCCAGCCAGTCGGGCAGGTTGTGGCGGTGCTGGGCCATCAGCTCCGAGGGCGCGACGGCGTCGCAGGCGTCCAGCCAGCGCTTTTCGGCGTCGCTCAGCACGGTCTTGAGGAAGTCGCGCGAGCCATGGAAGCCCAGGATGGCCAGGCGCCGCTCGCGCGCGCCGCTGCCGGAGCGGGCCAGGTGCTCGAACAGCAGCTTCTTGCGCAGGATGGTGTAGACGGTCTCGGCGAGCGTCGCGCGCTCGCGGGGACCGAGCGACCGGTGCTCACGGAAATAGCGAGAGACGATGGCGTCAGCCGGATGATCGAATCGGAGCACGCGGCCGGTGAGTTCGGCGCAGGCTTCCAACAGGGCTTGGGGATGCATAAGGGGGCGATTGTCGCCGCCCACTCCGCCCAGAGACTCAGCGCGCCGCGAGCCAGCCCTCGATGGCCTCGGGATAGAGCCGGTGCTCCTGGCTCAGCACCCGGGCCGCCAGCGCCTCGGGCGCGTCGCCGGCCAGCACCGGCACCACGGCTTGGGCCAGGATCGGGCCATGGTCGAGTTCAGCCGTCACCAGGTGCACCGTGGCACCGGCGACCCGACAGCCAGCCTCGATGGCGCGCCGATGCGTGTGCAGGCCCGGGAAGGCCGGCAGCAGCGATGGATGGATATTGACCAGCCGGCCTTCGTACCGCGCCACGAAGCCCGGTGTGAGGATGCGCATGAAGCCGGCCAGCACCACCAGCACGGGCTGCCAGCGGTCGATGGTGTCGGCCAGCGCGGCGTCGAAGGCCTCGCGGCTGTCGAAGCCGCGGTGGTCGACGGCGGCGGTCTCCAGGCCCAGTTCGCGGCCCAGTTCCAGGCCGCCCGCATCGGGCTTGTTGCTGACGACGGCTGCCACGCGCACGCCGAAGCGCTCGGCCCAGCGGCGCGCCTGCGCCGCCCGTGCGATGGCCGCCATGTTGGAGCCGCCGCCGGAGACGAGGATGACGATGTTGCCGCTCATCGGCGACCTTGCGCGCCGGCATCGGCGGCCGCGCGGCGTCGACGGCTGGACGCTGCGGCGGAGACTGGCACCCGGTTGAAAACCCCGGCGCCGCGTAGAAGGGAACTCTGCATACTGGCGGCGGATTATCCGTGTGTCGCACGGCGGACTCGGCCTTGCGAACGAGCGTGCTAAAAATCCCGCTTCTCTGGAGACAACCCCCATGGATCTGGCATTCACCCCTGAAGAACAGGCGTTCCGCGAAGAGGTCCGCGCCTGGGTGGCGGACAACCTGCCCCAAGACATCGCCCACAAGGTCAACGAAGGCCTGGAGCTTTCCAAGGAAGACCACCAGCGCTGGGCAAGGATCCTCGGCAAGAAGGGCTGGCTGGGCTACGGCTGGCCCAAGCAGTTCGGCGGCCCCGGCTGGACGGCCGTGCAGAAGCACCTGTTCGAGGAAGAGACCGCACGCGCCGGCGCGCCGCGCGTGATCCCCTTCGGCCCGGTGATGGTGGCGCCCGTCATCATGGCCTTCGGCTCGCGCGAGCAGCAGGAGCGCTTCCTGCCCGGCATTGCCAGCGGCGAAGTGTGGTGGAGCCAGGGCTACAGCGAACCCGGCTCCGGCTCCGACCTGGCCTCGCTGCGCACCCGCGCAGAGCGCCGCGGCGACAAGTACATCATCAACGGCCAGAAGACCTGGACCACCCTGGGCCAGCATGGCGACTGGATGTTCAACCTTGTGCGCACCAGCACCGAGGGCAAGCCGCAGACCGGCATCAGCTTCATCGTCCTGGACATGAAGTCGCCCGGCGTGAGCGTGCGCCCCATCCGCCTGCTCGACGGCAGCTACGAGGTCAACGACGTGTTCTTCGACAACGTCGAAGTGCCGGCTGACCAGCTCATCGGCGAGGAGAACAAGGGCTGGACCTATGCCAAGCACCTGCTCAGCCACGAGCGCACCAACATCGCCGACGTCAACCGCGCCAAGCGCGAACTGGAGCGCGTCAAGCGAATCGCCAAGGCCGAAGGTGTATACAACGACCTGCGCTTCCGCGACGAGATCGCCAAGCTGGAAGTGGACATCGTGGCGCTGGAGATGCTGGTGCTGCGCGTGCTCTCGGCCGAGAAGTCCGGCAAGAACTCTCTGGACATCGCCGGCCTGCTCAAGATCAAGGGCAGCGAGATCCAACAGCGCTATTCCGAGCTGATGATGCTCGCGGGCGGCCCCTTCTCTCTGCCGCTGATCCGCGAAGCCATGGCGGCCGGCTGGCAGGGCGACTTCCCGGGCGGTCACGCCTCGCTGGCGCCGCTGGCCTCCACCTACTTCAACTACCGCAAGACCACGATCTACGGCGGCTCGAACGAAGTGCAACGCAACATCGTGGCCCAGACGGTGCTGGGCTGACAGGAGGCAGACATGGATTTCGATTTCACTGAAGACCAGCAGCAACTGCGCGACGCCGTCGGCCGCTGGGTCGAGAAGGCCTACGACTTCGACCGCCGCCGCGGCATCGAGAAGGACGGCGGCTTCTCCCGCGACGCCTGGAACGAGCTGTCCGAGCTGGGCCTGGGCGGGCTGTACATCCCCGAGGACGACGGCGGCCTGGGCATGGGCCCGGTTGAGGCCATGGTCGTGATGGAAGAGTTGGGCCGCGGCATCGTGCTGGAGCCGCTGGCGCAGTCCTTCATCGCCGGCGCCGTGCTTGCCCGCCATGCCGACGAAGGCGTGCGCGGCGAATGGCTGCCGGGCATCGCCAGCGGCGAGAAGCTGGTCGTGCTGGCCTACCAGGAGCGGGGCGCGCGCTACCGCCTGGACCGCTGCGAAGCCACGGCCACCAAGGCCGGCGACGGCTACGCCGTGAGCGGCACCAAGAGTGTGGTGCCGGCCGGCGACGAAGCGGCGGCCTACCTGGTGCCGGCGCAGCTGGACGGGCGCATCGCCCTTTTCCTGGTGCCGCGTGCCGACGGCAGCATCAAGGCCTCGGGCTATCCCACGCAGGATGGCAGCCGCGCCGCGGAAGTCGTCTTCAGCCAGGCCGCCGCGCAGCTCGTGGCCGCCGACGGCCTGCCGGTGCTCGAAGAGGCCGTGGACATCGGCATCGCCGCCACCTGCGCCGAAGGCGTGGGCGTGATGGACAAGACGCTGGCGCTGACGGTGGAGTACCTCAACACCCGCAAGCAATTCGGCGTGACCATCGGCAGCTTCCAGGCCCTGCGCCACCGCGTCGCCGACATGAAGATGCAGCTGGAACTGGCCCGCTCCATGAGCTACTACGCCACGCTCAAGCTGGGCGCGCCGGCGGCCGAGCGCCGCCAGGCCCTGGCCCGCGCCAAGTACCAGCTGGGCGTGTCGATGCGCTTCGTCGGCCAGCAGTCGGTGCAGTTGCATGGCGGCATCGGCGTGACCGACGAATACATGGGCAGCCACTACTTCCGCAAGCTGACGCAGATGGAGATGGTGTTCGGCGACACGCTGCACCACCTGGGCGAAGTGTCGGCGCGCATGGAAGACAGCGCGGGGGTGTTCGCCTGAGCGCAGGTGCTTGCACTTCATGAAACCGCAGGCCCGCCGGCTTACGCTGGCGGGCCTTTCTTCTTTCCGGCGGCCTGACCACGCGCGCGCCGCCGGTCGGCCCTCTTGCCAGGAGCTTCGGGATGATCCGTCGCCGTACCTTGTTGATCACCGCCCCCGCCAGTCTCGCGCTGGGCGCCTGCGCCACGCCGGGCACCGGGCCTCGTCGCGACACGCCCGTCGTCTTCATGCACGGCAACGGCGATTCGGCCGCGCTGTGGCAGACGACGCTGTGGCGCTTCGAATCCAACGGCTGGGCGCGCGACCGGCTGTTCGCGCTCGACCAACCGATGCCCCTGGCGCGCGATGACGATGCGGTGGCGCAGCCCGGCCGCAGCTCCACGGCTGAGTCGATGGCCTTCCTCAGCAAGGAGGTCGAGCGCGTGCTTCGCCAGACGGGCGCACAGAAGGTCGTGCTGGTCGGCAATTCGCGCGGCGGCAACACCATCCGCAACTACGTGCAGAACGGCGGCGGGGCGGCCAGGGTCAGCCATGTCGCGCTGGGCGGCAACCCGGCCCATGGCATCTGGGCCATTCCCGGCTGGCGCGAGGGCAGCGAGTTCTCCGGCCTGTCGCCCTTCATGCGGCAGCTGAACGCGCCCAAGGGCCCGGGCGGCGACGAGGTGACGCCCGGCCCGCGCTGGCTGACGCTGCGCTCCGACGGCAACGACAAGTACGCCAAGCCGGACGGTCTGTGGATCGGCGCGCCGGGCAAGCCCACCAACATCACGGCCGACGGGCCGGCCCTTCGCGGTGCCACCAACATCGTCCTGCCGGGCGCGGATCACCGCGAGGTGTCGTTCTCCCCGGCGGCCTTTGATGCCACCTGGCGCTTCCTCACAGCCGATGTACCGGGTGCCACGGCCGTTGCGTCCGAGCCGCGGATCGTGCTCGACGGACGCATCACCGGGCTCGGCCTGAATCCAGCCGACCCCACCAGCGGCGATTTCGTCAACAACCTGCCGCTGGCCGGCGCACAGCTCAGCGTCTACGAAACCGATCCGGCCACCGGCGAGCGCCGCGGCGGGCCTGCCTGGCGCAAGACGGTGGGCGCGGACGGCCGCTGGGGGCCGTTTCCGGCACGCCCCGGCACCGGCTACGAGTTCGAGATCGTGGCACCCGGCTATGCCACCACGCACATCTACCGCAGCCCCTTCCCGCGCTCCAGCGACGTGATCCACCTGCGGCCCGAGCGGTTGGCGGCTGCGGACCGGCAGGCGGGTGCGGTGGTCGTGTTCAGCCGGCCGCGCGGCTATTTCGATGCCCAGCGCGACCGCATGCGCTTCGATGGCCAGACGCAGCTGCCCGGCGTTCCGCCGCGCGGCGCGGGCGTGGCGAGTTCGCGGCTGCGCCTCGCAGCCGGGCCGGCACGCGCGGTGGAAGGCGAATTCAATGACGAGCGAATCGTCGGGCGAAGCTGGCCGGTGGCCGAGGGGCACCTGAGCCTGCTGGAGCTGACCTACTGACCGCCCGCCGACGGCCTGGCAGAACCCTCATTGAAGGCCCGGCCCGGTCCCGGTCGACCCCCACCGACGGAGGAAGGAAACGTGACGAACACCGACGAGCCCATCCTGCTGGAATCGCGTGACGCCCGCGGCGTGGTCACGCTCACCCTCAACCGGCCGGCCGCCTTCAACGCCTTGTCCGTCGCCCTGATCGATGCGCTGCATGCGGCCTGCGAGCGACTGGCGCTGGACGCCGGCCTGCGCGCTGTCGTCATCGCCGCCAACGGCCGAGCGTTCTGCGCCGGCCACGACCTGCGGGAGATGCTGGCATCGCCCTCGCAGTCGGCCTATCAGGCGCTGTTCGACCGCTGCAGCGCCATGATGCTGGCGCTGCAGCGCCTGCCGGTGCCGGTCGTCGCGCGCGTGCATGGGCTGGCGACGGCGGCGGGCTGCCAGCTCGTCGCGCTGTGCGATCTGGCGGTGGCCGCCGACAGCGCCAGCTTCGCCACCAGCGGCATCAACGTCGGCCTGTTCTGCGCCACGCCCAGCGTGTCGCTGTCGCGCAACCTGCCGCGCAAGAAGGCCTTCGAGCTGCTGGTGACGGGTGACTTCATCGACGCGCGGACCGCCCTGGCCCAGGGCCTGGTCAACCGCGTGGTGCCCGCCCAGAACCTGGACGCCGAGGTGGAAACGCTGGTGGCGAGCATCGTCGCCAAGCCGCGCATTGCGCTGGAGATGGGCAAGGCCCTCTTCTACCGCCAGTTGGAGACCGGACTCGAAGCCGCGCTGCACGACGCCGCCCGCACCATGGCCTGCAACATGGCCGATGCGACCGCGCAGGAGGGCGTGCAGGCCTTCATCGAAAAACGGGCGCCGTCCTGGCGCCCGTGAGACTTCTGTCCAGCCGCGCCGCTAGCCGTGCAGGCGGGAGCTCGACGGCAGGTGCGCCGACAGGAACTCCATCTGGTCCGCCAGGATGCGGCGGTTGCGCAGGATAAAGTCCTCCCACAGGCTGGGCACGTAGGGCGTGTAGAGCAGAGGCATGTGCGCCTGCTCCGGCGTGCGGTTGCCCTTGCGGTGGTTGCAGGCCCGGCAGGCCGTCACCACGTTCATCCAGTGGTCCACGCCGTTCTGTGCGAAGGGCACGATGTGCTCGCGGGTCAGGTCGTCCTCGTGGAAATGGTCGCCGCAGTAGGCGCAGACGTTACGGTCGCGCGCGAAAAGCTTGCTGTTGGTGAGGCCCGGGCGCAGGCTGAAGGGGCTGATGCGGGGCACGCCGCGGGTGCCGATGATGCTGCTGACGGCGATCTGGGACTGCTCGCCCGTCATTGCGTTGTGGCCGCCGCGGAACAGGGCCACCTGTTCGCCGGCCTCCCAGCGCACCTCGCCGGCCGCGTAATGGATCACCGCCTGCTCGAGCGAGATCCACGACTGGGGCAGCCCTTGGGCCGACAGCTTCAATACCTTCACCACAAACGCCTCCTCGTCGAACGAAGAAAACACAGGGAACGTACGCCACGCAGAACCGTCCGCACCGCCAGCCAAGGGCGCCGGGCGGCCCGACAGTGCTGGAAAGCGACACAATATAACCGGCATTCATGACAGCCCGTTCACGCGCGGAGGATTCCCGAGCGGACGCGGCCAGCTATCAAAAACATAACAGGACCATGCAGATCTTCCGCGGATTCCGCCATCCGGGCGTAGCGCCTGCCAGCGCCGTCACCATCGGCAATTTCGATGGCGTGCACCGCGGTCACCAGGCCATGCTGGGTCTGCTGCAGACCGAGGCCCGCCACCGCGGCCTGCCCAGCTGCGTGCTGACCTTCGAGCCCCATCCCCGCGACTACTTCGCCGGCGTCGCCAGGCGGCCCGAGCTGGCGCCCGCGCGCATCGCCACGCTGCGCGACAAGCTCAGCGAGTTGCAGGCCTGCGGCGTGGCGCAGACCGTGGTGCTGCCTTTCGATGCGCAACTCGCCAGCCAATCGCCCGAACAGTTCATCGACGAGGTGCTGGTGCGCGGCCTGGGCGCGCGCTACGTGCTGGTGGGCGACGACTTTCGCTTCGGTGCCAAGCGCGCGGGCGACTTCGCCATGCTGCACGCGGCCGGCGCTGCACGCGGCTTCGATGTGGCGCGGATGAACAGCTACGAGGTCTCCTACCCCGCCGCGCCCGGCAGCGACGAGGGGCCGCGGGCGCTGCGGGTGTCCAGCTCGGCCGTGCGCGAGGCGCTGACCGCCGGCCGCATGGACGACGCCGCCGCGCTGCTCGGCCGGCCCTACGCCATCTCCGGCCATGTGGTGCACGGCCGCAAGCTGGGCCGGGCGCTGGGCGCCAGCGCGCCGGGCGGCACGGACGGCTTCCGTACGCTCAACCTGCGCTTCAAGCACTGGAAGCCCGCCGCCAGCGGCATCTTCGTGGTGCGGGTGCATGGCCTGGGCGAGCGGCCCCTGCCGGGCGTGGCCAATCTGGGCGTGCGGCCATCACTGGACCCGAACGACGTCAACGGCGGCCGCGTGCTGCTCGAGACGCATTGCCTCGAATGGCCGGCCAGCCTGGGGCCCGAGGGGGCCTACGGTAAAATCGTGCGCGTGGAACTGTTGCACAAACTGCACGACGAGCTGCGCTACACCAGCCTGGAAGCCCTGACCGCGGGCATCGCCCAGGACCTGGCCGACGCACGCGCGTATTTCGCCGCCGGCAGCGCCGGCGCGGCGGGCAGCAGCCACGCGGAAACGCGGCGCCAGACCACGCGCGACCGAATTTAACCGGCACGCCCGCCGTGCCGGCGCCCCACCGACAAGCTCGGGGCGAGCGGCCTGACCTCATCCCCTCCCGCGCGGGCCTTCGCCGCGAGCGGGCCGAGCCTGTCGAAGCCTTCCCCCTCCGCCCTCCATGTCCGACGCTGCCGATTCCTCCGCGACCCCCGACTACCGCGCGACCCTGAACCTGCCCGACACGCCCTTCCCCATGCGCGGCGACCTGCCCAAGCGCGAGCCGGGCTGGGTCAAGGCCTGGAACGACGAGGGGCTGTACAAGCGCCTGCGCGTGGCCCGCACCGGCCGGCCCAAGTTCATCCTGCACGACGGACCGCCCTACGCCAACGGCCAGATCCACATGGGCCATGCGGTGAACAAGATCCTCAAGGACATGATCACCAAGGCGCGCCAGCTCGAGGGCTACGACGCGCTGTACGTGCCTGGCTGGGACTGCCACGGCCTGCCGATCGAGAACGCCATCGAGAAGAAGCACGGCCGCAACCTCAGCCGCGACGAGATGCAGGCCAAAAGCCGGGCCTATGCCACCGAGCAGATCGCGCAGCAGATGGCCGACTTCCAGCGCCTGGGCGTGCTGGGCGAATGGGATCATCCCTACAAGACGATGGACTTCGCCAACGAAGCGGGCGAGATCCGCGCCTTCAAGAAGGTGATCGAGCGTGGCTTCGTCTACCGGGGCCTGAAGCCCGTGTACTGGTGTTTCGACTGCGGCTCGTCGCTGGCCGAGTTCGAGATCGAGTACGCCGACAAGAAGAGCCAGACGCTGGACGTCGCCTTCAAGGCCCACGACCCGGCCAAGCTGGCCGCCGCCTTCGGCCTGCCGGCCATCGACAAGGACGCCTTCGCGGTCATCTGGACCACCACCGCGTGGACCATCCCGGCCAACCAGGCGCTCAACCTCAACCCCGAGCTGACCTACGCGCTGGTCGACACCGACCCCGGCCTGCTGATCGTGGCCGACACGCTGGTCGAGAGCTGCCTCAACCGCTACGCGCTGGACGGAAAGGTCATCGCCATCGCGCAGGGCGAGGCACTGGGCGGACTCGAGTTCGAGCACCCGCTGTACGACGTGCACGAAGGCTACCGTCGCCTGTCGCCCGTGTATCTGGCCGAGTACGCCACCGCCACCGACGGCACCGGCCTGGTCCACTCCTCGCCGGCCTACGGCCTGGACGACTTCCAGTCCTGCGTCGCGCACGGCATGGCCTACGACGACATCCTCAACCCCGTGCAGGGCAACGGCGTGTACGAGCCGGATTTCCCGCTCTTCGGCGGCCAACACATCTGGAAGGCGGTGCCGCACATCATCGAGGCGCTGCGCGAGGCCGGCCGGCTGATGGCCACCGAGACCATCACCCACAGCTATCCGCACTGCTGGCGCCACAAGACGCCGGTGATCTACCGCGCCGCTGCGCAGTGGTTCATCCGCATGGACGAAGGCGAAGGCGTGTTCACCGTGCCGGGCGCCAAGCCGGCCAAGACGCTGCGGCAGATCGCGCTGGAGGCCATCGAGGACACCAGCTTCTATCCCGAGAACGGCAAGGCCCGGCTGCACGACATGATCGCGCACCGGCCCGACTGGTGCATCTCGCGCCAGCGCAGCTGGGGCGTGCCGATCCCCTTCTTCCTGCACAAGCTCACCGGCGAGCTGCATCCGCGCACGATGGAGATCCTGGACCAGGCGGCCGCCATCGTCGAGCAGGGCGGCATCGAGGCCTGGAGCCGCGTGACGACCGAAGAGATCCTGGGCACCGAGGACGCGCCGCACTACACCAAGAGCAGCGACATCCTGGAGGTGTGGTTCGACTCCGGCTCCACCTTCTTCCATGTGCTGCGCGGCACGCACCCCACGGTGCACCACGACCAGGGCCCCGAGGCCGACCTGTACCTCGAAGGCCATGACCAGCACCGCGGCTGGTTCCACAGTTCGCTGCTGCTGGCCTGCGCGCTGGAAGGCCGCGCGCCCTACCGCGGCCTGCTGACCCACGGCTTCACCGTGGACAGCCAGGGCCGCAAGATGAGCAAGTCGCTCGGCAACGGCATCGATCCGCAGGAGATCACCAAGAAACTGGGCGCCGAGATCATCCGCCTGTGGGTGGCCGCCTCCGACTATTCGGGCGACATCGCGGGCGACGACAAGATCCTGGCCCGCGTGGTCGACGCCTACCGCCGCATCCGCAACACGCTGCGCTTCCTGCTGGCCAACACCAGCGACTTCGACCCGGCCAAGGATGCGGTGCCGCTGGCCGAACTGTTCGAGATCGACCGCTGGGCCCTGTCGCGCGCGGCGCAGTTCCAGGCCGAGGTGCTGGGCCACTACAAGGTCTACGAATTCCATCCCGTGGTGGCCAAGCTGCAGGTCTTCTGCTCGGAAGACCTGGGCGCCTTCTACCTGGACGTGCTGAAAGACCGGCTCTACACCACGCAGCCCGGCTCGCGCGCGCGGCGCAGTGCGCAGACGGCGCTGTGGCACATCACCCAGGCCATGCTGCGCTGGATGGCGCCCTTCCTGAGCTTCACGGCCGAGGAAGCGTGGAAGTTCGCGGGCCAGTCGGAATCCATCTTCATGGAGACCTTCTGCGACCTCGGCGCGCCGGACGAGGCCCTGCTGGCCAAGTGGGGCCGCATCCAGGCCATTCGCGACGCGGTCAACAAGGAGATCGAGGCCGTGCGCACCGCGGGCGGCGTGGGCTCCTCGCTGCAGGCCAACGTGCGGCTTACCGCCGCACCCGAGGACCATGCGCTGCTGGCGGCACTGGGCGACGACCTGAAATTCGTCTTCATCACCTCGGTGGTGGACCTGCAGGCGGGTGACGGGCTCGCCATTGCCGTCACGCCCAGCACCGCCACCAAGTGCGAACGCTGCTGGCACTGGCGCGACGACGTGGGCCACGACAGCGCGCATCCCACGCTGTGCGGCCGCTGCACCAGCAACCTGTACGGTGCCGGCGAAGCGCGGAGCGTGGCATGACCATGAAGGCGCACAGCGGATTCGAGTCCACCCGCCCTGGCCTGGGCATCTGGGGCTGGCTGGCGCTGGCGGTGCTGATCTTCATCGCCGACCAGTACACCAAGACGCTGATCCTGGGCCACTACCAGCTCGGCGACGCCACGCGCATCACCGAGTTCTTCAACATCGTGCGGGCCCACAACACGGGCGCTGCCTTCTCCTTCCTGGCCGGCGCCTCGGGCTGGCAGCGCTGGTTCTTCACCGGCATTGGTGTGGCCGCGGCCGTGTTCATCGTCTGGATGCTGCGCTCGCATGCGGGGCAGAAGCTGTTCTGCTTCGCCATGGCCTGCATCCTGGGCGGCGCCATCGGCAACGTGGTGGACCGCCTGATGCACGGCTATGTGGTGGACTTCCTGGACTTTCATTGGGCCGATTCGCACTTCCCGGCGTTCAACCTGGCCGACAGCGCGATCACGCTGGGCGCCATCTGCCTGGTGCTGGACGAGGTCCGGCGCATGCGGCGCAAACGCTGAGGCGGACGGCGGCGTCAAGTCCGCCGATTCGCGAGTTCAACGCGCCCTGCGCGAGGACACTGCGGCGCGGGAGCACAACGGCGCGGGACTTCGGTCTCGCGTTTTTTTTCGCCTGACCCAACCCCGACCCGTTCGGCCTGAGGTTCTATGGTTCTCGTCAAGCGACAGTGGCCGCCAGGCGGGCATCGAACATCGCGTGTTGCTTGAACAGCGAGAAGGCCACGCGCATGAGCTTTCGGGCCAGCACCACCAGAGCCGCAGTC
>NZ_JAGOPN010000028.1 GCF_017991995.1 Pseudacidovorax sp.
GACTGCGGCTCTGGTGGTGCTGGCCCGAAAGCTCATGCGCGTGGCCTTCTCGCTGTTCAAGCAACACGCGATGTTCGATGCCCGCCTGGCGGCCACTGTCGCTTGACGAGAACCATAGAACCTCAGCGCGAACGGTCAGTGGAGGGGGCCGCGGAGGATCAGGCCAGCAGGTCGGCCAGCGTGCGCGCGATCACCTTGGTGGCGCGGCGCAGGTCTTCCAGCTCCAGGCGCTCGTCGGCGCGCTTGGCGTGCGACTCCAGCACCGTGCGCGGGCCGGCGCCGTAGATCACGCCGGGAATGCCCGCCTCGCCGTACAGACGCACGTCGGTGTAGAGCGGCGTGCCCATGGCCGGAATCGGCTGGCCGAAGAGCTGCTGGCCATGCTTCTGGATGGCCTCGACCAGCGGCTGGTTGCCCGCCAGCGGCTTCATCGAATTGGCCAGCAGCAGGCGCTTGACCTCGACCTCGATGCCGCCCGCCGGCGTCTTGAACTCGGCCGCGGCCTTGGCGATCACGTCGCGGATGGCGGCCTCGACCTCGGCCGGGTTCTCCTCCGGGATCATTCGGCGGTCGAGCTTGAACACCACCTTGCCGGGCACGACGTTGGTGTTGGTGCCGCCTTCGATGCGGCCCACGTTGAGGTACGGATGGCTGATGCCTTCCACCTTCGACGTGACCTGCTGGTAGAGGGTGTTCTGCGCATAGAGCGCGTTGAGGATGTGCACCGCGCCCTGCAGCGCATCCACGCCGGTGGTGGGAATGGCAGCGTGGGCCATCTTGCCGTGCACCGTCACTTCCATCTGCAGGCAGCCGTTGTGGGCCGTGACCACCTCGTAGCTGAAGCCGGCGGCGATCATCAGGTCGGGCTTCGTGAGGCCCTTCTTCAGCAACCAGCCGGGGCCCAGGATGCCGCCGAATTCCTCGTCGTAGGTGAAGTGCAGCTCGACGCCGCCCTTGGCCGGCTTCGCGACCGCCTCCAGCGCGCGCACGGCGAAGGTGAAGCTGGCGAAGTCGCTCTTGCTCACGGCCGCAGCGCGGGCGTAGAGCTTGCCATCCACGATCTCGCCACCGTAGGGGTCATGCGTCCAGCCTTCGCCGGGCGGCACCACATCGCCGTGCGCATTGAGCGCCACGGTGCGGCCGCCGTCGCCATAGCGGCGGCGCACGATCAGGTTGGTGATCGACTCCAGGCCGTAGTCCTTGACCTCCTGCGCGGGCACGGCGTGCTTCTCGGCGTCGAAGCCGAAGCCGGCGATCAACTCGGCGGTGCGCTCGGCATGCGGTGCGTTGTTGCCCGGCGGGGTGTCGGTGGGCACGCGCACCATTTCTTGAAGGAACTTGACCTCCTCGTCGAAATGGGCGTCGATCCAGGCGTCGAGCTGGGCGTAGTCGGTCATCGTTGTTCTTTCGCGAGGTTGTCCAGCAGCTTCTGCGTGGCGAGCACGGCCAGTTGCATGTCGTCGCTGGTGGTGGATTCGAGCGGGTTGTGGCTGATGCCGCCGTTGAGGCCCCGCACGAAAAGCATGGCCTGCGGCATGACCTCGTGCAGCTTCATGGCGTCATGGCCGGCGCCGCTGGGCATGCGGAACAGCGGCACGCCGAGCGATTCGACGGCGGTCTCCCAGCGGGCCTGCCAGTCCGGATGGCTGGGCGCGGCGGCGGCGCGCATGGCCTCTTCGAGCGTGTAGCGCAGGCCGCGGCGGGTGCAGATCTCCTCCAGCGCGGCCAGCACGTCGGCGATGACGGCATTGCGCTGGTCGTCGCGTGGCGCGCGGATGTCCAGGCTGAACTTGGCCAGGCCCGGCACCACGTTGATCGAGCCGCCAGGCACGTTCAGCATGCCCACGGTGGCGACCGAGTCGGCGTCCTGGCGGGCGCGCTTCTCGGCCGCGAGGATCAGCTCGGCCACGGCACAGGCCGCATCGCGGCGGCGGTCCATCGGCGTGGTGCCAGCATGGCTGGCCATGCCGTGGATCTCGCCCACGTAGCGCACGCCACCGTTGATGGAGGTGACGATGCCCAGCGGCAGGTTCAGCTCGTTGAGCACCGGGCCCTGCTCGATGTGCACCTCGATGAAGCCCAGGTACTTGGCCGGGTCGCGCTGGATCTTCGGGATGTCCTCGATCTTCAGGCCGGCCTGCTGCATGGCCTCGCGCATGGTGATGCCGTCGGCATCGGCCTGGTCCAGCCAGGCCGGGTTGAAGTGGCCGGTGAGCGCACCCGAGCCGATGAAGGTGGCCTTGTAGCGCTGGCCTTCCTCTTCGGCGAAGCCCACCACCTCGAAGGCGAAGGGCAGCCGGCGCCCCTGGCGGGCCAGTTCCTTGACGCAGGCCATGGGCACGAAGATGCCCAGCCGGCCGTCGTACTTGCCGCCGTTGCGCACCGTGTCGTAGTGCGAGCCGGTCAGCAGCGTGGGTGCGCCGGGCACCGGCCCGCCGCTGGTGACGAAGCCCTCGGCCTCGTAGCGGCCGACCACGTTGCCCACGGCATCGATCTCCACCGAGTCGAAGCCCACCTCGTGCATCCAGGTGCTGATCTGCAGCGCGCAGGCGCGGTGCGCCTGGGTGAGGTAGGTGACGGTGAGCTGGCCCTGCTCGGCAAAGCCCGGGTCGCTGTGCAGGGCGAGTTGCTCCTGCCAGTCCCACACCTGGTTGCCCAGTTCGGGCGAGACGCCGAACTTGTCGTTGAGCCGGATCTCGGCGATGCGGTGGATGTTGCGCAGCGCCTCGGCCCGCTCGTAGTCCGGATGGTTGTTCAGCCGCCGCGCGAAGGTGGCCAGGATCTCGGCCTTGGGCAGGCCGGTGCCGCGCGGGCCGCGCACGGCCAGGATGAAGGGGAAGCCGAACTTCTGGCCGTAGGCCGCATTGAGCTCGCGGATGCGCGCCAGCTCCTCGGGCGTGCAGGCCGTCAGGCCCGCCTTGCTCTGCTCGTTGGTCGATTCGGCGGTGAGGGCGTTGGTCTCCATCGCCTTGCCGGCCAGCTCCGGGTGCATGCGGATGAGGGCGAGCTGCTGCTCGGCCGGCGCGCGCGTCACGACCTGGGCCATGGCGGCCTTGAGGTGCTGCAGCGAGCGGAAGGGCCGCTCCCCCAGCGCGCCTTCGGCCACCCAGGGCGAATGCTCGTAGGTGCCCTCCAGCAGTGCGACGGCGTCGGCGGCGGAGGCGGCGTTGAGTTGTTCGATGGTCAGAGCCATGGTCGTGTCTCCTCAGGCCGCGTCGGTGAAGGGATGCGTCTGGCGCCAGTGGCGCGCGATGTCCACGCGCCGGCACACCCATACCTTGTCATGGCGGCCGATGTGGTCCAGAAAGCGCTGCAGCGCCGTGATGCGGCCCGGGCGGCCCAGCAGGCGGCAGTGCATGCCGATGCTCAGCATCTTGGGCCGGTCCAGCCCCGCCGGATCGCCCTCAGCATAGAGCGCGTCGAAGCTGTCCTTCATGTACTGGAAGAAGGGGTCGGCATGCGAATAGCCCTGGGGCAGGGCGAAGCGCATGTCGTTGCAGTCCAGCGTGTAGGGCACGATGAGTTGCGGCACCACGCTGCCGTCGGTCTTCTGCACCTTCATCCAGAAGGGCAGGTCGTCGCCGTAGTAGTCGCTGTCGTACTCGAAGCCGCCGTCGTCGGCCACCAGGCGGTGGGTGCGCGGGCTGTCGCGCCCGGTGTACCAGCCGACCGGGCGCTCGCCGGTGAGCTTCTCGATCGCTTCCAGCCCCAAGCGCATGTGCTCGCGCTCCAGCGACTCGTCGGCGCTCTGGTAGTGGATCCAGCGCCAGCCGTGGCAGGCGATCTCGTGGCCCAGCTCCTTGAAGGCGACGGCCAGCTCGGGGTAGCGCTGCAGTGCCATGCCCACACCGAAGACGGTGAGCGGCAGGCCGCGCTGCTCGAACTCGCGCAGGATGCGCCATACGCCGGCACGCGAGCCGTATTCGTAGATGCCGTCCATGCTCATGTGCCGGTCGGGATAGCTCGCCGGGTTGAACATCTCGGACAGGAACTGCTCCGAGCCCGGGTCGCCGTGCAGCACGTTGTTCTCGCCGCCCTCCTCGTAGTTGAGGACGAACTGCACCGCGATGCGGGCACCGCCCGGCCAGCGGGCATGCGGCACATCGCGGCCGTAGCCGACGAGGTCGCGCGGATAGGGAAGGGTGGCGTCGTAGACGGTGGGCATGGGGGTCTCAGGAAAGCGCCAGCGTGATGTCGCTGGTGGGAACCTTGCGGTCCAGGGTGAGGTTGTCCTCGACGTGCTGCAGGTGCTCGGTCATCAGCCGCGCAGCCTTGTCGCCATCGCGCGCCGCCAGGGCGCGGACGATGTCGGCATGCTCGTCGTTGGAATGCGCGGCCTCGGCGGCGCTCTGGTACATGAGCGTGATCAGGGCGCAGCGCGAGATCAGATCGCTCAGGATCTGCGCCAACACCTGATTGCCCATCAGCTCCGCCATGCGCACATGGAAGTCGCCGAGCAGCTCGGTTCGACCTTCCACGTCCTCCCCGGCCACGGCGGCCTTTTCTTGTGCAACGTGTTCCTTCAGGGCCTTGATCTGCGCCGTCGTGGCCTGGCGGGCGAACTCGCGCGCCATCTCGGCCTCCAGCATGCGGCGCACGCCGAACACCTGGCGGGCCTCGTCCGCCGAGGGCGCGGCCACGAAGGCACCGCGTGCCGGCTCCAGGCGGATCAGCCCGTTCTGCGAGAGCTGGAACAAAGCTTGCCTCACCAGCGTGCGCGAGACGCCGAAGTGGTCGGCCAGCTTCTGTTCGGCCAGCTTGCTGCCCGGCTGCAGCCGGTGTTCGACGATGGCCCGGGTCAGGGCATCGACGATCGCGCGTGTCGTGGTCGGCTCCATGATGGCGGGCATGATAGCTTCACGACACAAATGTGTATACACTTTTGTGGACGGATCGCCCGGTCCTGCCCCGGTCCCACCCCGGTGCGTTTTGCCGTCCATTTCAACGACTCGCAAGGAGATGCCCCATGGGCCTGAGCACCCACGTACTGGACACGATGCACGGCTGCCCCGCCGCCGGCATGGAGGTGGCGCTCTACACGACGGACGGTGAGGCGGCCACGCTGGTGCGGCGCTTCGCCCTCAACCACGACGGCCGCAGCGATGGGCCGCTGTATGACAACAGCAGCCTCAAGGCCGGCACCTATCGCCTGGTGTTCGATGTGGCGGGGTATTTCAAGGCGCGCGGTGTCGAGCTGCCGCAGCCCAACTTCCTCAACCGCGTGGCGCTGGATTTCGGCGTGGCCCACACCGACCAGCACTACCACGTGCCGCTGCTGGTGAGCCCGTGGAGCTACTCCACGTACCGGGGGTCCTGAATGCGTCGCCCGCCTCTGCATCGGTTCGGCAGCGGCGGGCCTGCCTTACTGCTGCAGTTGGCCTTCGCTCAGCGTGTCCAGCTGGAAGCGGCCGCTCCGGTCCCAGAGCCAGGTGTCGGTCCACACGACGGACCCGAGCCGCGTGGCGACCGGGTAGGGCGCCGCGGCCAGGACGGTGCGCTCGATGCCGGCGATGGCGTCGGGCGCGTGCTTCGGCGCCCGCAGCCAGTGCATGCCGGTCACCTGGCCGCGCGCGTCGAGCTTCACTTCCAGTACGCCGACGGCGTAGAGCATGGGCGGCAGCTTGCCGGCGTAGATGCGATCCGCGTTGCGCGCATAGACATGACGGGCGGCATCCTGCCGGTACTCGCGCGGTGTGCGGGCGCGGGAGCTGCCCGCGGGCTCGGCGGCGGCCACCGCTTCGCGCGGCGCCGTGGCGTCGGAGATCTGGCCCGGCACCGTGGAGCCGGTGCTGCCGCAGCCGGCCAGCCATGCAGCGGCCACGGTGCAGGCGGCCAGCAGGCCCAGGCGCGAGAAGGTGTTCTTGATCATGGCGCGGCTTTATACCTGCGCGGCGGCGCGGCCGTGTTTCCATTGATGACGGCGCCTGCGGGCCCCGCCCGGGGTGCTGCGCGGCACCGGTCCGCGCAGCTGCCTGGGGACGCGCGATGAGCACCGGCGCCCTCGACGACGGCCTTGCCCGTCTGGCCGCCGAAGACGGCGTGCTGGTGCGCGTCGAGGCCACCGAAGGCTCGGCCCCGCGCGAGGCCGGCACCTGGATGCTGGTCTGGGCGCAGGGCCTCACGGCGACCATCGGCGGCGGCCAGCTCGAATTCCAGGCCATCGACGAGGCCCACGTCCTGCTCCAGTCGCCGGCCGCCGGGCCGCTGCGCAAGCGCTACCCGCTCGGCCCCAGCCTGGGTCAGTGCTGCGGCGGCGTGGTGCATCTGTCGATGCGCCGCGTGGGGGCAGCCGATGCGGCCGAACTGCGCCGGCAGCTCACCGAGCACCTCGCGCCCGTCGCCATCTTCGGCGGCGGCCATGTAGGCCTGGCGCTGGCGCGGCTGCTGGCCACGCTGCCTTATTCGGTGCGCTGGATTGACAGCCGCGATGGCGTCTTCCCCGATGCATTGCCGGCTCAGGTGCACACCGAGCACAGCGAGCCGGTCCAGGACGCCGTGGCCACGCTGCCGCCGGGCACGCATGTGCTCATCATGAGCTTCAGCCATGCGGAAGACCTGGACATCGTCATTGCCTGCCTCAGGCGCCTGCGCGAGCGGGGCGACCTGCCCTACGTGGGCCTGATCGGCAGCAAGACCAAGTGGGCCACCTTCCGGCATCGGCTGGAAGCGCGCGGCTTCGGCGAGGCCGAGATGGCGCGCGTCACCTGCCCCATCGGCGTGCCGGGTGTGACGGGCAAGGAGCCCGAGGTGATCGCCGTCGCGGTGGCGGCGCAACTGCTGCAGCGGCGCGCGGCCGCGGGCTGAACGCCGCTGGCGTCGGGCGCTGGCCGCATGACCCAACGCCAACCAACGCCAAGGCTGGGAGCCCCCGCTCAGGCCGCGCGCTCGGCGCTTTCCCGCGCCACTGCATAGCGCTCCAGCGTCTGCTGCCGCGCCTCGCCATGGTCCACCACCGGCGCCGGATAGTCCTGCCCGATGCGCAGCCCGGCGGCTTCGAGTTCGACCGGCTTGGCGAGCCACGGCGCATGGATCATCTTGTTGGACAGCCTGGCGAGCTCGGGCACGTAGCGGCGGATGAACTTGCCCTCCGGGTCGAAGCGCTCGCTCTGCGTCACCGGGTTGAAGATGCGGAAGTAGGGCTGCGCATCGCAGCCGCTCGAACTGGCCCATTGCCAGCCGCCGTTGTTGGAGGCGAATTCGAAGTCGTTCAGGTGTTCGGCGAAAAAGGCCTCGCCGCGGCGCCAGTCCAACCCCAGGTCCTTGCACAGGAAGCTTGCGGTCACCATGCGCAGCCGGTTGTGCATGTAGCCCGACTGCACCAGCTGGCGCATGCCGGCGTCCACCAGCGGATAGCCGGTGCGGCCCTCGCACCAGGCGGCGAAGAGCTGGTCGGCATGCTTGCCGTGGTGCCAGCGGATGCGGTCGTACTCGGGCTTGTAGCTCTTGCCCTCGGCCAGGTCGGGCCGGTGCGCCATCACCTGGGCATAGAAGTCGCGCCAGATCAGCTCGCCCAGCCAGGTGGCGGCGCCGCGGCTGCCGTTGCCGGCCAGGGCATGGGCGGTGGCCGCCGCCTCGCGGATGGAGAGCGTGCCGAAGCGCAGGTGCACACCCAGGTAGCTGGGACCGCGCACGGCGGGAAAGTCGCGGGTGCTGTCGTAGCGGTCGATGCGTCCGACGAATTCGTCGAAGAGCTGCCGCGCGCCGGCCATGCCGCCGCCCAGGCCCAGCTCGTGCAGGTTGGTGGGCTCGAAGCCCAGGTCGGCCAAGGCCGGCACCTCGGTGCGGTGCTCGGCCGGCGTGGGGATGAGGGCGTCGGCATGGCGCTCCACCGGGTAGGGGCTCAGGTAGAAGGCGTCTTCCGCCTTGGCCATCCACGCGCGCTTGTAGGGCGTGAACACCGAATAGACGCCGCCGGCCTGGGTCAGCACCTCGTCCCGCTCGAAGACCACATGGTCCTTGAAGGTCTGGAAGCTCACGCCCGCATTGGCCAGGGCGCCGAGCACCTGGGCGTCGCGGTCCAGGGCGGCGGGCTCGTCGTCACGGTTGGCGAAGACGGCCTGTACCTCCAGCTGGCGGGCGAGGGGGGCGATCTCTTCCTCGGCCACGGCATGGCGCACCACCAGGTCACCGCCCATGCTGCGCAGGGCGGCCTGCAACTGCAGCACCGACTCCTGGATGAACTCGACCCGCCGGTCGCGCCGGGGCAGAGCGTCGAGGATGGCCCGGTCGAACACGAAGGCGCAGACCACCTCACGGCAGCTGCGCAGTGCGTGGTAGAGCGCCGCGTTGTCCTGCACCCGCAGGTCACGCCGGAACCACATGAGCCCCCGGGCGAAGGGCTTGTCGACGGCCACTAAAATTGGAGGCATATGTCCGTCGATTCTGCCCTGACCAATCTCACGCATCACTTCCTCATCGCGATGCCGGGCATGCAGGACCAGGCCTTCAGCCGCAGCGTCGTCTACCTGTGCGAGCACGGCGAACGCGGCGCGCTGGGGCTGATCATCAACAAGCCGAGCGACATCGACCTCAAGGGCCTGTTCCAGAAGATCGAGCTGCGCCTGGCCCGCCCCGACCTCGACGATGCCCCCGTCTTCCAGGGGGGACCGGTGCAGACCGAACGCGGCTTCGTGCTGCATGAGCCCGTCGTGGGCGAGGACACCACCGGCGCCCCGCCGGCCGACGACGGCAAGCCGCACTCGGTCTACGCCTCCACCATGACCATCCCGGGCGGCCTGGAGATGACCACCTCCAAGGACGTGCTGGAGGCCATGGCCACCGGCGCCGGCCCACGCAAGGTGCTGGTCACCCTGGGCTATTCGTCGTGGGAGCAGGGCCAGCTCGAATCCGAGATCGCCGAGAACGCCTGGCTCACCGTGGGCGCCGACCCGGCCGTCATCTTCGACACGCCGGTGGAGCAGCGCTATGACAAGGCGCTGTCGCTGCTCGGCCTGGCCGCCTGGACCCTGTCGCCGGAAGCCGGCCATGCCTGAGAACGCCGACGTCCCCGCGCACTTCCAGACCTTCCTCGCCTTCGATTTCGGCCTCAAGCGCACCGGCGTGGCCAGCGGCAACCGCCTGCTGCGCAACGCCACGCCGCAGGCCACGATCAAGGCCGAGGGCGACGCCCGCTTCGCCCAGATCCAGGCCCGCATCCGCGAATGGCAGCCCGACGCGCTGGTGGTGGGCGTGCCCTACCACCCCGACGGCGCCGCGCACGACAACACCCGCGCCGCCCAGCGCTTCGCCCGCCAACTGCATGGCCGCTTCGGCCTGACGGTCTACCAGGTGGACGAGCGCTACAGCACCACCGAGGCCATCGCCTCCGGCGCGCGCGACGCCGACGCCGCCAGCGCCTGCATCATCCTTGAACAATTCCTGAGGAACCTTCCGTGAACGCATTGCCCGATGCCGAGGGGCTCTACCAGACGCTGCTGGCCGGCGTGAAGCCGCTGATGCGCGACCACACCCGCCTGGTGGGCGTGACCTCCGGCGGCGCTTGGCTGGTCGAGCGGCTGCAGAAAGACCTGGGCCTGCCTGGCACGCCCGGCGTCATCTCCTCGGCCATGCACCGCGACGACTTCGCCCGCCGCGGCATGGCCGCCAGTGCGCAGACGCAGCTGCCCTTCGATGTCGATGGCAGCGACGTGCTGCTGCTGGACGACGTGCTCTACACCGGCCGCACCATCCGCGCGGTGCTCAACGAGCTGTTCGACTTCGGCCGTCCGGCCTGCGTGCGGCTCGCGGTGATGGTGGACCGGGGCGGGCGCGAGCTGCCGGTGGCGGCGGACTTCGCGGCGGCGCATCTGACGCTGCCCGATACGCAGCTTCTGGCGCTCGCACGCGGCGACGACGGCAGCCTCCGCTTTCATGTCGAGGAAGTGCGTTGAACCCCCACGCTCATCACTTCGTGTATTCGCTGCCCCCCGAGGGGGCGCAGGCCTCCCTTGGGGCGGCCCGGCGGGAGGCCTGATCGGATGCTCTACAAACGCAACCCCCAGCTCAACAAGAACGGCGAGCTCATCCACCTGCTGTCCATCGAGGGCCTGCCCAAGGCCATCGTCACGCAGATCCTGGACACCGCCGCCAACTTCGTCAGCGTGAGCGACCGCGAGGTCAAGAAGGTGCCGCTCTTGCGTGGCAAGAGCGTGTTCAACCTCTTCTTCGAGAACAGCACGCGCACCCGCACCACCTTCGAGATCGCGGCCAAGCGCCTGTCGGCCGACGTCATCAACCTCGACATCGCCCGCAGCTCCACGGCCAAGGGCGAGACGCTGCTCGACACCATCGCCAACCTGAGCGCAATGGCGGCCGACCTGTTCGTGGTGCGGCACAGCGAGTCGGGCGCGCCGTATCTGATCGCGCAGCATGTGGCACCGCATGTGCACGTCATCAATGCGGGCGACGGCCGGCATGCGCACCCCACGCAGGGGCTGCTCGACATGTACACCATCCGCCACTACAAGAAGGACTTCTCCAACCTCACGGTGGCCATCGTGGGCGACGTGCTGCATTCGCGCGTGGCCCGCTCCGACATCCACGCGCTGACCACGCTGGGCGCCGCCGAGGTGCGCGTGGTGGGCCCGCGCACCCTGGTGCCGGGCGACCTGGCGCCGATGGGCGTCAAGGTCTTCCACAAGCTCGAAGAGGGCATCAAGGACTGCGACGTGGTCATCATGCTGCGCCTGCAGAACGAGCGCATGAGCGGCGCGCTGCTGCCGTCGAGCCAGGAGTACTTCAAGACCTACGGTCTCACGCCCGAGAAGCTGCAGCTGGCCAAGCCCGACGCCATCGTGATGCATCCGGGGCCCATCAACCGCGGCGTGGAGATCGCCTCGGAAGTGGTGGACGGCAAGCAGAGCGTGATCCTGCCGCAGGTGACCTTCGGCATCGCGGTCCGCATGGCGGTCATGAGCATCGTGGCAGGTAACGAAGCATGAAATGGCGCCCGCTCGGCTACTGCGCGCGCCGATCTTGCGCCTGCGCTGCTCGCCGTACGTGAGTACGGCTGCGCTGCTCGGCACAACCTCGACGCGCTCGCTACGCCGCTCGGACGCCATTTGCTGATGGGAAGAATGATGAATACGTTGATCCAACACGGCCGGGTGATCGATCCGGCCTCGGGCCTTGATGGCGTGGCTGACGTGGCCATCGCCGATGGCCGCATCGCCGGCATCGGCGAGGTGCCTGCTGGCTTCAACGCCGAGCGCACCATCGATGCCAGCGGCTGCCTGGTGCTGCCCGGCCTGGTCGACCTGGCCGCGCGTCTGCGTGAGCCCGGCTACGAGCACGAAGGCATGCTCGAAAGCGAAATGGCCGCGGCCGTGGCCGGCGGCGTGACCAGCCTGGTCTGCCCGCCCGACACCGACCCGGTGCTCGACGAGCCCGGCCTGGTCGAGATGCTCAAGTTCCGCGCTGAGAAGCTGCAGAAGGCCCGCCTCTTTCCGCAAGGCGCTCTCACGCGCGGCCTGAAGAGCGAGGTGCTGACCGAGATGGCCGAGCTGACCGAGGCCGGCTGTATCGGCTTCGGCCAGGCCGAGGTGCCGCTGTCCGGCAACGTGGTGCTGCAGCGCTCGCTGCAGTACGCCAGCACCTTCGGCTACACCGTATGGCTGCGCCCGCAGGACCGCGACCTGGGCAAGGGCGTGGCCGCCAGCGGCGCGCTGGCCACGCGCATGGGCCTGTCGGGCGTGCCTGTGGCCGCCGAGACCATCGCCCTGTTCACCATCTTCGAGATGATGAAGACCACCGGCGCCCGCGTGCACCTGTGCCGACTGTCGAGCGCGGCCGGCGTGCAGCTGGTGCGCGAGGCCAAGGCGGCAGGCCTGCCGGTGAGCTGCGACGTCAGCATCAACTCGCTGCACCTGGCCGACACCGACATCGGCTTCTTCGACAGCCGTGCGCGCCTGACGCCGCCACTGCGCCAGCAGCGCGACCGCGATTCGCTCTCGGCCGCGCTGGCCGACGGCACCATCGACGCGCTGGTCTCCGACCACACGCCGGTCGAGGCCGACGCCAAGACCCTGCCCTTTGCCGAAAGCGAACCCGGCGCTACCGGCCTGGAGCTGCTGCTGCCGCTGGCGCTGCGGTGGGCCGAGCGCAGTGGCGCCGGACTTTCGCGCGCCGTGCAGGCCATCACCCAGGCGCCGGCGCGCCTGCTGGGCGAGACCGGCGCGCAACTCGGCCGCCTGGCCGTGGGCGGCCCTGCTGACGTGGTGGTGGCCGACCCGCGCCGCGAATGGCAGGTGCTGCCCGAGGCGCTGCGCAGCCAGGGCAAGCACACGCCCTTCGCCGGCCACGCGCTGCTGGGCGCAGTGCGCGCGACCTTCGTGGGCGGACAGCTGGTGCACGAGGCCGCCTGAGCGGCGCGCCGGCCTCCTTCGCGTTCGTCGACCGACACCCATGCCCCGATCCCTTGTCGCGCTTGGCCGCCTTGTGCGGCTGCTGGCCCATGCCCTGCGGGGCTGGTGGATCATCCGCCGCCGATTCGATGCGCTGGACGCGCCGGCGCGGGCCGATCATGTGGAGCGCTGGGCGCAGCGCGCGCTGCAATTGCTGGGCATCCGCCTGGTGGTGCGCGGGCCCGTGCCCCAGACGGGGCCGGTGCTCGTGGTGGCCAACCATGTCTCGTGGCTGGACATCATGACCTTGCATGCGGCCCGCCATGTGCGCTTCGTCTCCAAGTCGGCCGTGCGGCACTGGCCGCTGATCGGCACGCTGGCCACCGGCGCCGGCACGCTCTACATCGAGCGCGAAAAGCGCCGCGATGCGCTGCGCGTGGCACACCACATGGCCGAGGCGCTGCGCGCGGGCGACCGCATCGCCGTCTTCCCCGAAGGCACCACCAGCGACGGCCGCGGCCTGCTGCCCTTCCATGCCAACCTGCTGCAGTCGGCCATCTCGGCCGATGCGCCGGTGCAGCCGGTGGCGCTTCGCTTCCTGGATGCCGCCACTGGCGACGTGAGCTTCGCGCCGATCTACATCGACGACGACACCCTGATCAGCTCGCTGTGGCGCACCCTGCGCGCGCCACCGCTGGTGGCCGTCGTGCAGTTCGGTGAACCCCAACCGGCCGAGGGCCACGACCGCCGCGGCTGGGCACAGAGCCTGCATGCCGACGTGCTGGCCCTGCGCGGCGAGGCCGGCCGCTTGGGTTAAAGTCGCGGGCCTGCCGCCGGCCTCCCACGGCGCGCGGCCAGTGCCCCGGTCCCTATAGTTCAATGGATAGAACGGCCCCCTCCTAAGGGGCAGATGCAGGTTCGATTCCTGCTGGGGGCACCACCTTCAAGCCCGCACATGCCAACGCCTGTGCGGGCTTTCTCTTTGGGGGGCATTGCGCGATGCACCTTGTAAAGCCGTTGACATACACCCCCCAGCCGCGTTCCTAGACTGGCTGCGCCGCCCCCGGGCGTCTACAGCTTCGGCGCCAGTCGCCGCAACCCCTGCATGTCGCGGATCACGCAATGGGACTTCGCCATCTCGATCAGCCCCTGGCCTTGCAGCTGGCTCATCACGTTCGAGGTCATCACGCGGCTCAGGCCGGTGATGTTGGCCATCTCCTGGTGCGTGAAGGAGACGCCGATCGCCACGCCCGCGGTCTGCGTCTCGCCATAGGTGTCGGCCAGCTGCAGCAGGTGGTGCACGACACGCTCGGCCGCGCTGGTCTGGCTCAACAGCAGGTTCTGCTGCGCCAGTACGCGCAGCTTGGTGCCCATGAGCCACAGCACCTGCCGCAGACAGGTGGCGTCGGCCTGCATGCAGCGCAGCAGATGGGTGCGCTCGATCTGGCGCGCCATCCCGTCGCACGAGGCCACGGCCGTCATCGACTGCCGGCCATCCAGAAAGGCGCTGCACTCGCCCACCAGGCCATGGCGGCCGACGATGGCCAGGTGCTTCTCGTGACCGGATTCGGACCACAGCATCAGCCGGACCCGCCCCTGTTCGATGAGCTGCACATGCGTTGCGGCATCCCCCTGCGAGAACAGCGTCTGGCCCTTGTGGAAAGCCACCGCAGGCAGGACGCCGGCCGCCGCCAGTGCCTGCCAGTCGAACTGCGGCACCTCGATCCAGGCCGAAGGCGAAGCCGCCGCGCCGGCGTGCGGATTCATCGCTTCAAGCATCCCAAGGCCTCCACAACAACAGCGTCATGACTCATCCATTTTCTTCATACCGAAAGCTTTTCCCCATCCTGGAGAACACCGTCCAGTTGTCGAGCTGCTCGCAGAGCGCGATGAGCCTGCCGGTCAAGCAGGCCATCGACGACTACCTGGCGGTGTGGACCACGCGTGGTGCCGACTGGGGCTACTGGATGGAACAGGTGGCGCTGGCGCGTGCCGAGTTCGCTCGCATGATCCATGCCGATGCCGACGATGTGGCGGTGCTCGGCAGCGTGTCCGATGCCGCGTCCAGCATCGCCTCGGCACTGCGCTTCGAGGACGGGCGCGACGGCATCGTCACCGGCAGCCTGGACTTTCCTTCGGTCTGCCACGTGTGGCTGGCGCAGCAGTCGCGGCGCGGCGCCCGGGTGCATTTCGTGCAGGCCCGACCCGGCGCGAGCGACACCACGGCCCGGCTCGTGCAGGCCATCGACGCGTCCACCGCGCTGGTCTCCGTGTCGCAGGCCTGCTTCTATGACGGGCAGCTCGTGGACATCGCCGCCACGGGTGCCGCCGCGCGCGCGCAGGGCGCGCTGCAGTTCGTCGATGCCTACCAGTCGGCCGGTTCGCTGGCCATCGACGTGCGCGCCCAGGGCGTCGACATGCTCGCCGCCGGCGCCCAGAAGTACCTGCTGGGCATTCCGGGCATCGCCTTCCTCTACGTGCGACCCGAGCTGGCTCGCCAGCTGGAGCCGGCCGTCACCGGCTGGTTCGGCCGGGTCAATCCCTTCGCCTTCGATCCTGCCCGGCTGGACTTTGCCGCGAGTGCGCAACGCTTCAACACGGGCACGCCCCCCATGATGTGCGCGAGCGTGGCGCGCGCCAGCATCGGCCTGCTCAACGAGGTCGGCGTGCCGGCCATCGAGGAGTGGCTGGGCCTGCTCTCGGCCGTGGCGCTGGAAGAGGCGCCACGTCTCGGACTCGAGGTGGTGAGCCCGACGGCCCCCGGCGCCAAGGGGGCCAACACCGCGATCCGCGTGCGCAACGCCGCCGACGTGGAGGCGCGGATGCTGGCTGCCGGCTTCGTGGTGTCGGCCCGCAACGACGTGATCCGCATCGCGCCGCACTTCTACAACACGGCGGAAGACGTGGTCGGCGCGCTGCGTGAGCTGGCGCGACTGACGCGCTGAACGGCACCGTCATGGATGCCATTCCCGCTTCCATCCATTGCGCGTCGGTGCTGTGCGCCGTGCCCGCCGACCGGGCGTTGGCCTTCCTGGTCGACGGCCTGGAACTCGGCCGCTGGGCGCTGGGCTGCTGGCAGACCCGTGACGTGGGTGATGGCGTGGTGCAGGGCCATTCGCTGTTCGACGGCTCCGAGGGCTTTGTGCGGCCGGTGCTCGATGCGGCGCGCGGCAGGGTCACCTATCACGTCGGCGGCGCGCCCGATGCGCTGGCGCCCCGCATCCACGCCACGGTCGAGGCCGCGTCCCTGCCCGGTGCAGCGACGCCCGGCTGCCGCATCAGCCTCCATGCCGCGCGCAAGCCCGACATGGACGACGCACGCTGGCTGCGCCTGGTGCGCTGCCACGAGGTGGAAGTGCTGCTGATCCAGTCGCTGCTCGCCCGATGAGCTTTCTTTTCCACGACGCCATGAACCGAGGACCCCTGCCATGAACCGACGCCAGTTCAGCCGCCTCTTTCCCGCCGCCTGCGCGCTGCCCGCGCTTTCGTCGCTGCCGCTTGCCGCGGGCGCCAAGCCCTACAGCGGCCCGGTGCGCGTGCTGGTGGGCTTTCCGCCAGGAGGCGCCACCGACGTGGTGGCCCGCGCCATCGTCGACCGCCTGGGCAAGGCCATGAACGGCCAGGTCTTCGTCATCGACAACAAGCCCGGCGCCGGTGGCCAGATCGCGGCGCAGGCGCTGAAGGCCGCCGCGCCCGACGGCTCGACCATCATGCTGTCCATCGATCACACGCAGGTCATCGTGCCGCTCACGATCGCGGCGGCAGGCTATGACGCGGTGCGCGACTTCACGCCGCTGGCCGGCGTGGCCAGCTACTACAACGTGCTGGCGGTGAGCGCGGCCACGGGGGTCACCTCGATGGCCGAACTCGGCAGTTGGGTCAAGGCCCGGCCCACCGAGGCCAACTACGGCATCCCGGCCGCAGGCAGCGTGCCGCAGTTCATCGGTCATGTGATCGGCCAGTCCTTCGGCGTGCCGCTGAACTCCGTGCCCTACAAGGGCGGCGCGCCGATGGTGCAGGACCTGCTCGCCGGCCAGATCCCGATCGGCATCGCCTCGATGACCGAGTTGATCGAGCACCACCGGGTCGGCAAGGTGCGCATCCTCGCCAGCTCGGGCGAGACGCGCAGCCGCACCGCGCCGGACATTCCCACCTTCCGCGAGCTGGGCTTTGCGGGCATCGACAAGAACCCCTGGCTCGCCTTCTTCGGCCCCAAGGGCGTGCCGCCCGAGGTGGTCGAGCCCTTCGAGCGTGCCGTGCGCACCGTGCTGGCGCAACCGGACCTGCAGGAGCGGCTGGCCAAGATGGGCAACGAGGTCACGCCCGCGTCCTCCGCCGAGGTGGGGCGCTGGGTGGTCGACGCCAACGCCACCTGGGGCAAGGTGATCCGCGATTCCGGCTTCAAGGCGACATGAACGGCCGCCGCTTCATCCTGAGCGGCTCGCGCTGGGAAGAGCTGGCCGGCTACGCACGGGCGGTGGTCGATGGCCGCTGGGTCTTCGTCTCCGGCACCGTGGGACAGGACTTCCGCACTGGCCGCCTTCCCGAGGGCGCCGCAGCCCAGGCCGAACTGGCGCTCGACACCATCGGCGATGCGCTCGCCGAGGCGGGCGCCGGCTTCGACGACGTGGTGCGCGTGCGCGTCTACGTGCCCGACCGCGGCGATGTGGTGGCCGTCAGCCATGCGTTGCGACGGCGACTGGGCGACAACCGCCCGGCCAACACCACCGTGTGCAGCCCGCTCGCCGTGGAGGGCGCACGGGTCGAGATCGAAGTGACCGCCCGGCGCAACGCCTGACCTTCTCCCTCCCAACCAGGACCACCGATGACCCTACTGACCCAGCTTGCCGCGGCGATGCGCGCGCAGACCATCCGCACCATCGACCTCACCCACACGCTGAGCGAAGACTTTCCGCCGCTGCAGCTGCCGCCCCAGTTCGGCCAGGTGGCGGCCTTCAAGAAGGAACGCATCTCGCGCTACGACGAAGCCGGCCCGGGCTGGTACTGGAACAACTTCTCCTGCGGCGAACACACGGGCACGCATTTCGACGCGCCCGCCCACTGGGTGAGCGGCCGCGACCATGCAGGCAACACCGTCGACACCATCGCACCCGAGCAGTTCATCGCGCCGGCCGTGGTGGTCGATGCCAGTGCGCAGGTGGCCGCGAACGACGACTGGCTGCTGACGGTGGAGTTCCTGCAGGCATGGGAGTCGGCGCACGGCCGCATCCCGAAAGGTGCCTGGGTGCTGCTGCGCACCGACTGGTCGAAGCGCCTGGCGGACCCGGCCGCCTTCGTCAACATGCGTGAGGATGGCGCGCACACCCCCGGCCCCACGCAGGCGGCGGTCGAATGGCTGATCCGCGAGCGCGAGGTGCATGGCTTCGGCGTGGAGACCATCAACACCGATGCCGGCCAGTCCTACGCCTGGCCGCTGGCCTACCCGTGCCACACGCTGATGCACGGTGCCAACCGCTACGGCCTGCAGTGCCTGCGCAACCTCGATCAGCTGCCGCCCACCGGCGCGCTGATCATCTCGGCACCACTCAAGATCGAGGAAGGCTCGGGCAGTCCGCTGCGGGTGCTGGCGCTGGTCGAGGCGCCCGCAGCAGCGGCTGCGTAGCGCCACCCAGCGCCCGCGCGCGCAGCTGGCCACAGCCGCCATCCACATCCTGCCCCGCGGAATGCCGCAGCTTGGTCAGGATGCCGCGCGCGTGCAGCGTGCGCGCCATGCGCTCGCAATGGTCGAGCGTGGGCCGGGCGAAGCCGCTGCCTTCCACGCTGTTGAAGGGGATCAGGTTGAGCACGCCCCAGCGGCCGCGCAGCAGGCGCACCAGGCCCTCGATGTCCTCGGGCCGGTCGTTGATGCCTTCCAGCAGCGTCCACTGGTACTGCACCGGGTAGCTGCTGGCGCGGGCGTACGCATCGGCCGCCTCCACCAGTTGCTCGGGCGTGAGGTCGGGCGCGCGCGGCAGCAGGCGGCGACGCAGCGCGGCGTCGGTGGTGTGCAGCGACAGGGCCAGCGCGGGCCGCACCGTCTGCCGGTGCAGCCGCTCGAAGGCACGCGGGTCGCCCACGGTCGAGAAGACCAGGTTCTTGTGGCCGACGTTGCCCACGGTGCCCAGGAAGTCGATGGCCTCCAGCACGCCGTCGAGGTTGTGCGAGGGCTCGCCCATGCCCATGAACACCACGCGGCTCACCGGTCGCCGGGCCCGTGCCAGGGCCACCTGGGCCACGATCTCGGCGCTGCGCACCTGGCGCAGCAGGCCGGCCTGGCCCGTCATGCAGAACTGGCAGCCCACCGCGCAGCCGACCTGCGACGAGACGCACACGCCGCCGCGCGGCAGCAGCACGCTTTCCACCGTCTGGCCATCGGCCAGGCCCACCAGCAGGCGCTCGGCGCCGTCCTCACCGGGGTGCACCGCCTGCACGCGCGCCAGCGCCGCCAGCTCGGCATCGATGGCGGGCAGTTCGGCCAGCAGGCCGGCGGGAAAGTAGTTGGCGGTCGGTCGCTTGCCGCCATCGCGCGGCAGCGCCTGCGACCAAGTGCGCAGGATGCGGTGCTCGTGGCTGGGGCCCGCGCCAGCGGCGCGCAGGCGAAGGCGCAGGTCGTGGAGATGCATGGGGGCGAGGAGTAAGGCGGCGATGCTAGCGCGCCCGTCTTCGACCCTGCCCCACGCGGCCTATCCGCCGGTCACCGACATGTGCCGCACCAGCCGCACGGGCTGTTCGCGCCCGGTGATGCGGAAGTCGTGGCCCTGCGGCTTGCGGGCGATGGCGCCGTCGATGGCGGCATGCAGCGCATCGTCATTGGCCGAGGCGCGCAGCGCGCGTCGCAGGTCGGTGCCGTCCTCGTGGCCCAGGCAGGTGTGGAGCATGCCCATGGCCGTGACGCGCACACGGTTGCAGTCGCCGCAGAAATGCTGCGTGAGCGGCGTGATGAAGCCGAGCAGGCCGCCGGTCTGCGCCACGCGCGCATAGCGGGCCGGACCGCCGCTGCCTTCGGCCACATCGGCAAGCGTCCAGCGCTGCGCGATCTGCCGGCGCAGCGCTGCCAGGCTCAGGAAGCCGTCTGCCCGGTCCATGCCGGTGTCGCCGAGCGGCATGGTCTCGATCAGCGTCAACGCCATGCCGCGGCCATGCGCGAAAGCGATCAGGTCGTGGATCTCGTGCTCGGTGCTGCCGCGCAGCGCGACGGCGTTGAGCTTGACGGCCAGGCCCGCGTCCAGCGCGGCGTCGATGCCGTCCAGCACCGCCTGCAGCGAGCCGCCGCGCGTGAGCTGCGCAAAGCGATCGGCGTCGAGCGTGTCGAGCGAGATGTTGATGCGCCGCACGCCGGCCGCGGCCAGCCCTTCGGCCAGCTGCGGCAGGCGGGTGCCGTTGGTGGTGAGCGTCAGCTCGTCCAGCGAGCCGTCCCGCAGGCCATCGGACAGGCCCTCGAACAGCGAGAGGATGCCGCGGCGCACCAGCGGCTCGCCGCCGGTGATGCGCAGCTTGCGCACGCCCTGACGCATGAAGGCACGCGCCACGCGCTCCAGCTCCTCCAGCGACAGCAGCTCCGGGCTGGGCGCGAAGCGCATGTCCTGCGGCATGCAGTAGGCGCAGCGCAGGTTGCAGCGGTCGGTGACCGACAGGCGCAGGTAGCGCACCGCGCGGCCGAAGGGGTCGACCAGCGGGGGAAGTGCGCCCCGGCTGCGGGTGTCCATCAGCATGCGGTGGCCTCCAGGCGGGCAGCGGCCCGCATCGCGTCCACGTCGACGAATTTCTCGCGCGGCTTGCCCAGGGCGGTGCCGCGGGCGAGTTCGGCGCGGTCGATGCGCTGCCAGGCGCTATGGTCCACGGCGCGTTCGCAGGCGGCCTGCATGGCGAGGGTCGGCGACACGTGCCGCTCGCGCAGCAAGGGCAGGTCGGCCAGCACGGCTTCGGCCGTCTGCACGCCGCAGGCGCGGTTGCTGCCGATGGTGCCTTGCGGCCCGCGCTTGGCCCAGCCGCAGACATACAGCCCGGCCACGGGCCGGCCGGCTTCGGTGATGCGCCCGTGCGCGTTGGCATGCACGCCTCGCCCGGCGTCGTAGGGCACGCCGGGCAGCGGCAGCGCGCGACGGCCCACGCTGGCGAAGACCAGGCCGCAGTCCAGCGTCAGCTCGCCGCCGGCCGGGGCCTCCGGCGGGCGGACGAAGTGCATGGCCTGCACCCGCCCGTGGCCGCTGATGGCGGCCGGCGCCAGGTGGAAGCGAAACACGCAGCGCCGCGGCTGCGCGGGCGCATGCGTCGAGAAGCCTCGCAGCAGTTGGATCGCCGCGCGGGCTTCGGCGTCCGCCTCGGGCAGTGGCTCGAAGCTGCGCGCCGTCCAGTCGCTGCCGTCCAGCAGCGCATCGCAGCCGGCCAGGGTGCCGAACTCGTGCAGCTCCTTGGGCGAGAAGTGCGTCTGCGCCGGCCCGCGGCGGCCCACCACGACCACCTCGCGCACGCGGCTGTCGGCCAGAGCGTCGAGCGCATGGGCGGCGATGTCGGTGCGGCGCAGTTCGTCCACCGGCCGCGTCAGGATGCGCGCGACGTCCAGCGCCACGTTGCCGTGGCCCACCACCACGGCCCGTTCGGCCGAGAGGTCGAAGTGGCAGTCGCGCTGGTCGGGGTGGCCGTTGTACCAGCCGACGAAGTCGCCGGCCGCATGGCAGCCGGGCAGGTTCTCGCCGGGTATGCCGAGGCGCCGGCTCTGCGCGGCGCCGGTGGCCAGCACCACCGCGTGGTAGCTGCGGCGCAGATCGTCCAGCGTCACGTCCTGGCCCAGCGCCACGCCGCCCACGAAGCGCATGCCCGGCATGGCGGCAATGCGCTCGAACACGGCGCTCACCTGCTTGAGCTTGGGATGGTCCGGCGCCACGCCGTAGCGCACCAGGCCATGCGGCACCGGCAGGCGCTCGATCAGGTCCACCTGCAGGCCGGGAATGCCGGCGCGCAGCAGCGCCTCGGCGGTGTAGAAGCCGCTGGGGCCGGCGCCGACGACGGCGATGCGGGGGCCGACGGGTGGGGCACTCATGCGCCTGCGCCCTGCGGCAGCGCCGGCGCGCCCGGCAGCGGCGGCAGGCGCTGCGTGAGCACCGGCGTCAGCGCGGCGCGCTCGCGGTTGATGCCGATCCATTCCTTCTTGTCCGCCGCCAGCAGGAAGTCCGCCTGGATGGCGCCGACCGGGCAGATGGGCGCGCAGCCGCCGCAGTCGATGCAGTTGTCGGGGTCGATGTAGGTCATGCGTTCGTCGACGTGGAAGCACTCCACGGGACAGACGGTGACGCATTCGGTGTAGCGGCAGCCGCTGCACAGGTCGGTGACGACGTAGGCCATGGGGTGTCCGTCTTCCGCTCAGAGGGCTGCGACCTGCACCAGCGTGTCCGAGAAGGTCGGCGCGCGCCCCAGGTCCGCGAACACGGTCGGCGTGATCGCATGCACGTTGCCGGTGCCACGGCTGCTGCGGTGCCAGTAGCCCGAGGGCGCCACCACCAGGCCGGGCATCACGTCGGCCGACAGCGTGGCCTTGGCCTCGAAGGCACCGCGGTCGTTGAACACGCGGATGGGCGTGCCGGCCTCGATGCCGCGTCGGCCGGCGTCTTCCGGATGCAGCAGCACCAGCTGTTCCTCGCCGGCCTGCATCTGCTGCGCCGGCAGGTTGCCGAAGTTGGAGTTGAGGAAGGCATGGCTCTTGGGCGAGATCAGGCTCAGCGGGTAGCGCTCGGCCAGCACTGGCGCGGTGGCCGGGGTTTCGTTGGGACGGATGTAGTGCGGCAGCGGGTCCACCGGCTCGCCCGACTGGTCGGCACCGTAGCCCTGGCGGAACAGCGGCGCGACGAAGTTGCCCCCATCGGCCAATGAGGACTTGAACTCGCACTTGCCCGAGGGCGTCGGAAAGTTGCCCTCGCGGTGCGGCGCCCAGTCGGCCGCCGCGGGCATGGCCAGGCGCATGTAGCCGCGCGCCTTGAGTTCGTCCAGCGTGATGCCCTGCATCACGGGGCTGCTCCAGTCCATCGACTCCGCGATCATCTGCGCGTCGCTGCGCTGGAAGAAGGGGTCGTCGATGCCCAGCGCCTTCGCCAGGCGGCGGAACAGCTCGGTGTTGGGGATGGCCTCGCCCAACGGCGCGATGGCCTGGTTGTTGTAGCTGAGGTAGAGGTGCCCCCAGGAGAACATGATGTCCTCCTGCTCCAGCTGCGTCGTGGCAGGCAGCACGATGTCGGCATAGCGCGCCGTGTCGGTCATGAAGTGCTCGCTGACCACGGTGAACAGGTCCTCGCGCGCCAGGCCCTGGGCGATCCTGTCCTGCTCGCACACCATGGCCATGGGGTTGGCGTTGTAGACGAAGAGGGCGCGGATGGGCGGCCCCGAAGGCAGCTCGCCATTGAGCGCCGGGCCCAGTCGCCAGCTGTTGATCACGCGCATCGAGGCAGGCTGCAGGTCCGGACGCATCAGGCCGGGCCAGTTGACCGGGAAGGCCCAGATGGGCAACTGCAGCAGGCCGCCGCCCACATGCTTCCAGGCGCCGATCAGCGCCGGCAGGCAGGAGATGGCGCGCACCGTTTGCCCGCCGCCCGCATGGCGCTCCACCGCCACGCCGATGCGGATCACGGCCGGCGGCGTGCTGGCGTACTCACGCGTGAGCTTGAGGATGTCCTCGACCGGAATGCCCGTCTCCCCGGCCGCGAACTCGGGCGTGTACTGCGCCACGCGCTCGGCCAGCTCGTCGAAGCCGACGGTGTGCTGCGCGATGTAGTCGCGGTCCAGCTGGCCTTCCTTGATCAGGATGTGCGCCATGGCCAGCGCCAGTGCGCCGTCGGTGCCGGGGCGGATGGGGATGTGCCAGTCGGCCAGCCGCGCGGTGCGCGTGCGCACCGGGTCGATCACCACCAGCTTGGCGCCGTTCTTCTTGGCCTGTTCGATGAAGGGCCAGTGGTGCGAGTTGGTGCTGAGCGTGTTGCAGGCCCACAGGATGATGTAGCGCGCATGCACGAAGCTCTCGGGGTCCACGCCCGGCGTGTGGCCGATGGTCATCATGTAGGCGGTGCACGAGCCCGAGTCGCAGAAGGTGCGTTCGCACACGGTGGCGCCCAGCTTGTTGAACAGTGGATCGCCCACGTTCAGCCCGTTGAGGATGCCCTGCGTGCCCAGGTAGCTGTAGGGCAGGATGGCCTGCGGCCCGTCCTGCGCGATCACGTCCTTGAAGCGCGCGGCGATCTCGGCAATGGCCTCGTCCCAGCCGATGCGCTCGAACTGGCCGCTGCCCTTGGGGCCGGTACGCCGCATGGGATAGAGCAGGCGCTGGTCGCTGTAGACGCGGTCCTGGTAGTTGTTGACCTTCACGCACAGCCGGCCGCGGGTGAAGGGATGGTCGGGATTGCCGCGCACGGCGATGGCCTTGCCATCTTCGACCGTGGTGATGAGGGAGCAGGTGTCGGGGCAGTCATGCGGGCAGGCGCCCATCACGGTGGTGCGGGTCATGGCGTTCTTTCCTTTCGCTCGTCGGCGCATCGGTGGGATGCATCGAGTCTGGCGAGGCAAGGCCCCGAAGCCCTTGTCCGGGTTTGCTCTGTTTTTGTCCCGCTCGGCCATGTCGACCATTGGCACGGAAACTGCGTGCAGCGCCCCACACCCACCGCCGCGGCGCATCGACAACCCCGCCAGCACCATGTTGGGACATTCGGTCGACAAGTACGTCAACAGCACGATGCACCAGACCTCCAATGCGCAGGGCTGGCGTCATGTCCTGGCCGAGCGCTGGAGCCATGCGGCGGGCGAGCTGCCGCGGCTGGTGCCGCGCGACACCGAGGTCGCCATCCAGCTCGGCGGCCACACCCGCGTGGACCGCCGGGGCGGCGGCCGGCGCGAGAACACCGTGGGGCGGCCGGGCACCATCTGGCTGTGCCCCGCCGGCATCGAAGAGGAATACATCAACGTCGTCCAGCCCATGGCCGACTGCCTGCACCTGTTCCTGCCGGCCCGGCCGTTTGCCGACACGGTGCAGCGCGAGTTCGACATCGATCCTGCGCGCGCCGTGCTGCGCTACCAGACCATCGAGCACGATCCCTTCGTGGCGGCCGTCGCACAGCAGATCGTGGCCGAGCTGAACCAGGAGTCGGGCGCCGGCCGGCTGCTGGTGGAAAGCCTGTCGGTGGCGCTCAGCGCCCACCTGCTGCGTCACTATGCCGAAGAAGGGCCCGCACGGCCGCTGGTCGAGAAGGCGGCGCGCCCCATGGACAGCCGACGTCTGGCCCGGGTGCTCGACGCCATCGATGCCAGGCTGGACCTGGAGCTGAGCGTGGCCGAACTGGCCGAGGTCGCCTGCATGAGCGTGGGCCACTTCACCCGCAGCTTCCGCGCTGCGACCGGCCAGCCGCCGCATGCCTTCGTCGCCGAGCGGCGCATCGCGCGGGCCAAGGCCTGGCTGCGCGAACGTGAATGCCCCATCGAGGAGATCGCCTATGCAGCGGGCTTCTCCACGGCCGCGAGCTTCTCCAAGGCCTTCCGCCGCGCCACGGGCTGCACGCCGCGGGAGTACCGGCTGCTCGGCCGGCGCTGAGCCTCGCCGGTCTTCCGGACCGCCCTGCTGCAGGGCCTCGTCACCCGTCTTCGACCTGCTTCGGCAGGGCCTGCCTGCGCCCGCTTCTCCCTTCGCCATGCTGCACCGCAATTCAGGGTAAGTCCGTGAACGCGGACCGGTCCAGCGCTCCCAATAATCGCCGCCAGTCAAGAAGGCTACTCCAGAGTACCCTTTTCGGCCATTGAGGCGCTGGCCCCGCACTGCGGCGGTCAGCCCGAATTCAGGCTTCAGGAGTCGCATGCCTACTGAGTCCCTCGTCTCGCCCTGGCCCGGTGCCAGCGAACGCCAGCAACGCCACGGCGCCAAGCGCGACGCGGTGCTGCAGGCGGCGGCGGCGCTGTTCACCAGCCGCGGCGTGCAGGGGACTTCCATCGACGACATCGCCCGCCGGCTGGGCGTGACCAAGCCCACGGTCTACCACTACGTCCAGGCCAAGGAGCAGATCCTCTTCGAATGCATGCAGCGCGGCCTGGCCGCCCTGCGCGACGCGGTGCCTGCGCCGCTGGGCGCCGTGCCGCCCACCCAGGCCCGCAGCCATCTGCGCGAGGCGCTGCAGGCCTATGCCGCGGCGGTGACCAGTCCCTTCGGCCTGTGCGTGGTGCGCCTGGGCGAGGAACTGCTGGCCGCGCCGCGGCGCGAGGAACTGGCCGCGCTGCGCGCCGAGATCGATGCCCGCTTCCATGCGCTCATCGACCCCGGCATGCAGGCCGGCTGGATCGTGCGCAGCGATGCGGCCATGGCGGTCTACACCGTGGTCGGCGCGCTGGGCGGCATCGGCCGCTGGTACCGCCCTGACGAGCATGCCGACCAGAGCCTGCAGGACGCCGTGCGCCACGGCATCGAGATGCTGATGCGCGGCGTACTGGCCGAGCCCGCCCCGGCGCCGGCCCCGCAGGCCGCACCCTCCAACCTGCCCTGGGGAGCCCCGATGCCCGAGATCCGACGTGAAGTGCATTTCGACGGCCGCATGGTCCGCTGCTTCGTGCAGCGGCCCGGCAGCATCGCGCAGATGCTGGTGGACGCCGTGGCGGGCGATGCCGAGGCGGACGCGCTGGTGTGCGGCGCGCTGCGGCTGAGCTGGCGCGAGCTGCAGCACGCCGTCGCCCGCTGTGCCGGCGGCCTGGCCGCGCGCGGCGTGACGGCGGGCGAGCGCGTCGCCCTGTACCTGGGCAACGGGCCCGAGTTCGTGATCGCCACGCTGGCCTGCGCCTGGCTCGGTGCGGTGGCCATGCCCATCAGCATGCGGGCACGCACCGCCGAGCTGGCCTACAACCTGGCCGATGCCGAGGCCGCCGTGCTGATCTGCGCCGAGGAGTTGCAGGCCCTGGTGCCCGATGCCCAGAGCCTGCCGGCCCTGCGGCTGCGCGTGGCCACCGGCCGGGTGGCGCCCGGCTTCGAGGCCTTCGACGCACTGATGCAGTCGGCCCCGCGCCTGCAGCCGCAGCCGGTGCAGGAGGAAGACCTGGCCGTGCTGCTCTACACCTCGGGCACCACCGGCCGGCCCAAGGGCGCCATGATCAGCCACTTCAACGTGGCCCATTCGGTGCAGCACTTCGCCCATGCCATGCAGCTGGGCCCGCGCGACCGCAGCCTGGTGGCCGTGCCGCTCAGTCACGTCACAGGCCTTGTCGCGCAGCTCTACACCCTGGTGCACTGTCGGGGCTGCATGGTGCTGATGCCGCAGTTCAAGGCCGCCGACTGCGTGCGGCTGATCGAGCAGGAGCGCATCACGCACAGCATCATGGTGCCGGCCATGTACAACCTGTGCCTGCTGTTGCCCGAGATGGCCGAACACGACCTGGGCAGCTGGCGCATCGGCGCCTATGGCGGCGCCTCCATGCCCACCGCCACCATCGAGGCGCTGGCCGAGCGCCTGCCCGGCCTGACGCTGATGAACGCCTACGGCGCCACCGAGACCTGCTCGCCCGCCACCATCATGCCGGCCGGCATGACGGCCACGCACCGCGACAGCGTGGGCCTGCCCGTGGCCTGCGGCGACATCTGCGTGGTGGACGAGGCCGGCAACGAACTGCCGCGCGGCGAGGCCGGCGAGATCTGGATCGCCGGGCCCATGGTCGTGCGGGGCTACTGGCGCAACGAGGCGGCCACGGCCAGCGAGTTCCGCGGCGGCTTCTGGCGCTCGGGCGACATCGGCAGCATGGATGCCGACGGCTTCCTGCGCATCCTCGACCGCAAGAAGGACGTCATCAACCGCGGCGGCTACAAGATCTTCTGCGCCCAGGTCGAGAACGTGCTGGCCGAACACCCACGCGTGGTCGAGGCCGCCCTCGTCGGCGTGCCCTGCGCGGTGCTGGGCGAGCGGGTGCATGCCTTCGCCTGCGTGGACCGCATGGACGAAGACCTGCAGGCCGCGCTGGCCGCCTTCTGCGCCGAGCGCCTGTCCGACTACGCCGTGCCCGAGACCTGGACGCTGGGCACCGAGCCGCTGCCGCGCAACCTCAACGGCAAGATCCTCAAGCGCGAGCTGCGCCAGACGCTGCGCGCCGCCCTGGGCTGAACAAGAACGACGCAGGAGACCCGAGCATGAAGCGCATGCGCATTTCCCAGCAGACCATCGTCTTCGCCCTGTTCCTGCTGCTGTTCGGTGGCTTCGCGATGCTGCTGCCCGGCTTCGCCCAGGTCGACAACCTGCTGACGCTGGTGCAGAACGTGGCCATCCTCGGCATCCTGGGCCTGGGCATGGCCACGGTGGTCATCGGGCGGGGCATCGACATCTCGATGATCGCGGCGCTGGCGGTGCCGTCGGGGCTGCTGCTGCAGCTGGTGCAGAACGGCCACAGCCTGCCCTCGGCCTGCCTGATCGCGCTGGCGCTGTCGCTGGTCTTCGGCGCGGTCAATGGCTGGCTGATCGCCTATGCCGAGGTGCCCTCGCTCTTCACGACGCTGGCTTCGGGGCTCTTCCTGGCGGGGCTGGGGCAGGCCTTCTTCTTCCAGCTCGAAGTGGTGCAGTGGCCCGCGGCGCTCGACAGCCTGGCCTGGCTCGGCCGCGGCACGCTCGCGGGCGTGCCCATGCCGGTGGTCATGTTCGGGCTGTCGGCCGCGGCCATGGCCTTCTTCCTGCGGCGCATGCGGGCCGGCGCCTTCATCTATGCAATGGGCGACAACCCCAATGCCGCGCGGGCCACCGGCCTGCCCACCCGGCCCATGGTGGTGCTGGAGTACGTGCTGGCCGCACTCATCGGCGTATTCGCCGGCATGGTGATGGCGGCCTCGGTCAGCAGCATGCCCACGCGCATCTTCAACTCGACCATGATCTACGACGTGGTGCTCGTGGTGGTGCTGGGCGGCATCGGCCTGGCCGGCGGGCGCGGCGGCGTGCTCAACGTGGTCATCGGCACGCTGCTCATCGGGACGCTGCTCAACGGCATGACGATCCTGGACCTGTCCTATTCGCTGCAGAACATCATCAAGGGCGTGGTGCTGCTGGCCGCCATCCTGATCGACTCCTTCCTCAATCCGCGCAACGAGGAGACCGCCCAGCAGGGCGACATCTGATCCACCGGTTCCCGGCCCCGGCGCCAGGCGAATTTGGCGCCCAGTGACGACAACGAGGAGACAGACGACATGAAGACCGCATCCGACATGCTGCGCCGCCTGGCGCTGGCCACCACGCTGGTGCTCGGCGCGGCCGGTGCCACCCAGGCGCTGGCGCAGGGCAAGGGGCTGGACGAGCCCTTCCGCGACGGCTACCGCAAGGCCCTGGCGGGCAAGACCGTGGGCTACATCCCCGTGGCCATGGGCTTCGACCTGGCCCAGGGCTGGTACCAGGGCCTCAAGAAGGACCTCGAACCCTGGGGCATGAAGGTGGTGGTGCGCGATCCCAACTGGAACACCAATGCCGGCGCCCAGGCCCTGACGGCGCTGATCGCCGAGAAGCCGGCCGTGATCGTGGTGCACAACCCCGACATCCAGACCTATGCCAAGCTCATCCGCAAGGCCGAGGAGGAGGGCATCTACATCGTGCAGATCAACATGCGCTCGACCCAGCCCTCGACCGCCTACGTGGGCGCGGACTGGGTGGACATCGGCGAGCGCGAGGCCAATGCGGTGGTTGAGGCCTGCAAGGGCAAGTCCAACAAGATCGCCATCATGCAGGGCGCGCCCACGGCCGCCACCAGCGCCTACACGCTCAAGGGTGTGGAGAACGTGCTGGCCAAGAACCCGCAGATCAAGGTGGTCTCCAACCAGGCAGCCGACTGGGACGCCGCCAAGGCCAAGGCGCTGACGCAGACGGTGCTCAAGCAGAACCCCGACCTGTGCGGGATCATCGGCTTCTGGGACGGCATGGACATCGGCACCGCCGCCGCCATCAAGGAGGCGGGCCTGACGGGCAAGGTCTTCCTCGCCACCTCGGGCGGCGGCGAGCAGAAGGGCGCCTGCGACCAGGTCAAGTCCGGCGCCTTCGACTACGACGTCAGCTACGACGTGCCCACCCAGGCCAGCAACATGGCGGCCATGATCAAGTGGCTGGTGCAGGGCGGCGTCAAGCCGGGTGCGGCCAAGCAGAACATCTACACCACGCTGGTGCCCATCACCAAGGCCAATGCGGGCGCCGACGGCACCTGCTGGAAGCTCTCGGCCAACTGACGCGCAGCGGCCATGGCGCATCTCGCAGCTGACGCCGGCCTGCCGGCCGGGGCTTCCCTGTCCGCCCCCGCGGCGGCACGGGCCCGGCCGGCCGCCGCTCCCCCCGACTGGCGCGAGCGCCTGGCGCGCCTGCGCTACCGCTGGTGGCCCGACCACTGGATCGGCGAGATCCTGTCCAAGCGCTGGACGGAGACGGCCGTCCCGGTGCTGCTGCTGGTGCTGGTGGTGCTGGCCTCGGGCGCGCTGGTGCCCAACTTCTACTCGGCCAACATGATGGCCGACTCCCTGCGCCAGGCGGGCGAGGTCGGCTTCGTGGTGCTGGGCCTGGCGCTGGTGATGATCGTGGGCGGCATCGACCTGTCGGTGGGCTCGATGTTCGCGCTGGCCAACTTCTGCGCCCTGCTGTGCATGCATGTGCTCAAGTGGCCGGTGGGCGTGTCGGTGCTGGTCACGCTGGTGGCGGGGGCGGCCATGGGCGCCGTCAACGGCCTGCTGATCGGCTACCTGCGGCTGCGGGCCTTCCTGACCACGCTGGTCACGCTGATCATCTTCCGCTCGCTCTACGAGATCCTGAGCCTGGAGTACTCCACCGCCATCGCCGGTGGCCTGCCCGACTCGGCGGTGTGGGACTTCCTGGGCAGCGGCACCTTCCTGGGCCTGCCCACGGTGGCCTGGTTCTATGCCGTGGTGGCGCTGGGCGGCCACATCCTGCTCACGCGGCTGCGGGCCGGCTGGCACATCCTGGCCATCGGCGGCTCGCGCCGCTCGGCCTACAACAGCGGCATCCCGGTGCGGCGCACGGTGGCGCTGTGCTATGTGGCCAGCGGCGTGCTCACGGCCGCGGGCAGCTGCTTCTTCGCCTCGCGCCTGGCCACGGCCGGGGCCGACATCGGCGTGGGCCTGGAGGTGCTGGTGCTCACCGCCGCGGTGCTGGGCGGCATCAGCCTGGGCGGCGGGCGCGGCTCGGTCACCAAGGCACTGGTGGGCACGCTCATCGTGCTGCTGGTCACCAATGGCCTGACCTCCATGTCGGCACCCGGCGGCGTGATCCGCATGGTGCTGGCCGCCGTGCTGGTGACGGCGGCGGTGGTGGACGTGCGCTGGCTCAAGAACCGCCAGCGCATCGTGAGCAAGGTCTACGTGAGCCCCACCTACCTGTCGCTGCCGCCCGCGCCGGACTGCGGCACCGACGCCCGCAGCCCCTACGCGCTCAACAACAAGCTGCGCGACGTGACGCTGATCGGCACCGGCCGCATCGAGGCGCCCGAGGACGTGATCCTGGACCGCGACGACAACCTCTATGCCGGCTCGCGCCATGGCGACGTGATCCGTTTCTTCGCGCCGGACTACCAGCGCATGGAGGTCTATGCCCACATCGGTGGCCAGCCGCTGGGCATGGCCTTCGACCGCGAGGACAACCTGCATGTCTGCGTCGGCGGCATGGGCCTGTACCGCATCACGCCGCAGCGCGAGGTGCAGCGGGTCAGCGACGAGACCAACCGCAGCTGGAGCTCCATCAACGACGACAGCCGGCTGCGCCTGGCCGACGACCTGGACATCGCCGACGACGGCCGCATCTTCTTCAGCGAGGCCACCGTGCGCTACGAGATGCACGAATGGCCGGTGGACGGGCTGGAGGCGCGGGGCAACGGCCGCATCATCTGCCACGACCCGCGCGACGGCTCCACCCGCACGGTGCTGCGCGGGCTGCGCTTTCCCAACGGCATCGCCATCGCGAGCGATGGGCAATCCATCCTCTTCGCCGAGACCTGGGGTTGCTGCGTGCAGCGCTACTGGTTCGACGGGCCGCGCAAGGGCCAGGTGCAGATGGTCATCGACAACCTGCCCGGCTACCCGGACAACATCAACCTGGCCTCGGACGGCCACTACTGGCTGGCCCTGGTGGGCATGCGCAGCCCGGCCTACGACCTGGCGCTGCGCATGCCGGGCTTCCGCCGCCGCATGGCCACGCGCGTGCCGGTGGACGAATGGCTGTTCCCCAACATCAACACGGGCTGCGTGCTCAAGTTCAGCGAATCGGGCGAGATCCTGGAGACGCTGTGGGACCTGGGCGGCGTCAACCATCCCATGATCACTTCCATGCGCGAGCACCGGGGCCACCTGTACCTGGGCGGCATCTCCAACAACCGCATCGGCCGCTACAGGCTCGAAGGGGCCGATCCCGACTTCGTGCAATACGACCGCCGCTGGGGCAGGGGGAGCCGCTGATGCTGCAGACATTGCGCCATGCCGCCGACCGGCTGCTGGGCCGGGGCAGCGCCTCCATCGCCGTGCCGGTGATGGACGGCGCGCTGCGGCCCAACCGGCAGCTCGACGAGGCCGAGGTGGTGGCCGAGCTGCCCGGCCTGGACGACCTGGCCGTGAGCCAGGGCCGGCTGCTCGCCACTGCGGGCGACACGCTGCATGCCTGGCAGGACGGGCGGCTGCAGCCGCAGCAGCGCTTCGGCGTGCCCATCACGGCGCTGGCCGCCGCGGTGGACGGCCGCGTGGCCGTGGCGCTGGACGGTGCCGAGGTGCGCCTGCTGGGCGGCGCCGAAGGGGCCGTGCTCCGGCAGCTGGGGCAGCAGCCGCTGCGCAGCGTCGTGGCCCTGGCCTTCACGGCCGATGGCAGCCTGCTGGTGGGCGACGGCTCCACCGTGCATGGTCCGGCGGACTGGTGCCGCGACCTGATGAGCCACGGCGCCACCGGCCGCGTGGGTCTGTGGCAGCCCGCCAGCGGGCAGGTCACGCTGCTGGCGGAGCGCCAGCACTACGTGGCCGGCGTGGCCAGCGACGGTGCCGGCGGCCAGCTCTGGAGCGAAAGCTGGCGCCACCGCGTGCAACGCCGGGCCGGCAATGGCAGCGCGGCCCCTTCGCCGATGCTGGCCGAGCTGCCCGGCTATCCCTCGCGGCTGGTGCCGGCAGCGCAGGGTGGCTTCTGGGTCTGCTGCTTCGTCTGCCGCACCCAGCTGGTCGAATTCGTGCTGCGCGAGGACGCCTACCGCCGCCGCATGCTGGCCGACATCGACCCGCGCTACTGGATCGCGCCGGCGCTTTCGTCGGGCCAGAGCTTCCTGGAGCCGCTGCAGGGCGCGGGCGTCAAGCAGATGGGCGTGCTCAAGCCCTGGGCGCCGCCGCGCTCCTACGGCCTGGTGCTGCACATGGACGCGCAAGGCCGCGTCACCCGCTCGCTGCACAGCCAGGTGGACGGCCGGCACCACGGCATCACCGCCGTGGCCGAGCACGACGGCGCGCTGTACATCGCCTCGCGTGGCAGCGGTCGCCTGCTGCGCCTTCCGCTGGACCGAGGAGCTCCCGCATGACCGCCATCCCCGTGCTCGAACTGCGCCAGGCCACCAAGACCTACGGCGGCGTGCCGGCGATCGACGGCGTGGACTTCGCGCTGCAGTCCGGCGAGATCCACGCCCTGCTGGGCGAGAACGGCGCCGGCAAGTCCACCCTCACCAAGGTGATGGCCGGCGTGGTGGCGCTCAGCAGCGGCGAGCTGCATGTGGAAGGCCGTCCGGTGCAGCTGCGCACCCCGCTGGAGGCGCGCCAGCGCGGCATCGCCATGGTGTTCCAGGAGACCAGCCTCGTGCCCAGCATGACGGTGGCGCAGAACCTGTTCCTGGGGCAGGAGGCCTTCTTCAACCGGCTGCGCGGCATCTACATCGCCGCCCAGCAGTTCCTGCAGTCGCTCAACTTCGACGTCGATCCCACGGCCACCGTGGCCTCGCTGGGGGCGGCCAAGAAGCAGATGGTGGAGATTGCCCGCGCCGTGCTGCACAAGGCCCGCATCATCATCTTCGACGAGCCCACGGCCAGCCTCACGCCCGAGGAGAAGAAGTACTTCTTCGACCTGGTGTTCGACCTCAAGGCGCGGGGCGTGTCCATCGTCTTCATCTCGCATGCGCTGGAGGAGGCGCTGCTGCTGGCCGACCGCATCACCGTGCTGCGCGATGGTCGCCACGTGGTGACCGACCTGCGCCAGAACTTCGACACCGCCCGCATCGTGCAGGCCATGGTGGGCCGCGACCTGTCGCAGACCCTCTACGGCCAGAAGAAGGCGAGCGTGCGGCCGCCCGGCGAATGCGTGCTGTCGGTGCGCAACCTGCGCATGGCCGCCATGGTCAAGAACAACTCGCTGTCGGTGTTCCGCGGGCAGGTGACGGGCGTGTTCGGCCTGGTGGGGGCGGGCCGCACCGAGACCTTCAAGGTGGTGGCCGGGTTGATCAAGCGCGATTTCTTCCATGGCGGCGAGGTGCTGCTGCACGGCCGGCCGGTGCGCTACCGCGTGGGCCGGCAGGCGGTGCGCGACGGCATCGCCTACATCACCGAGGACCGCAAGGTGGAGGGCTTCTTCGAGACCATGTCCATCGCCCACAACATCTACATGGGCCTGCTGGGCAAGCTGCGCGGCATCGGGGGGCTGGTGTCGCGCGAGCGGGCGCGCCAGGTGGGCGAGCACTGGACGCGGCTGCTCAACGTGCGGGCCATCGGCAAGGAGGTCAAGGTGATCGAGCTGTCGGGCGGCAACCAGCAGAAGGTGGTGATCGCCAAGTCGCTGGTGCAGGAGCCCGAGCTGATCGTCTTCGACGAGCCGACCCGCGGCGTGGACGTGGGCGCCATCGCCGAGATCCATGCCGAGATCAACCGCCTGGCCGATGCAGGCAAGGCGGTGGTGGTCATCTCCTCCTACCTGCCGGAGGTGATGGCGCTGTCGGACCGCATCCTGGTGGCCAAGCAGGGCAAGGTGGTGACCGAGTTCGCGGGCGACCGGGTGACGCAGGAAGACATCATGTACGCGGCGATCCACTGAGCGTCTGTGGCGGAGTAGCTCGCCCGGTCGGTGCTCAGGCGGGGGCGAGCTGGACCGAGGCCGCCGCCGGTACCCGGGCCGGGTCTTCGCCCCATCCCTTCCACCCCCGCAGCCACTGCACGAAGCGCGGCAACCCTTCCGCCAGCGGCGTCGCTGCCCAGGGGCCGATGGCCGCCTCCAGCCGCGACGGGTCGGCGCAGGTGAGCGGCACGTCGCCCACCGGCCTGGGTGCGAAGGCCACCACGGCCCGGCGGCCCAGCGCTGCTTCGAGCTGCGCCACGAAGTCGACCACCCGCACCGGCTGCCGGTGGCCGAGGTTGAGCACCTCGCACGGCACGCCTTCCGCATCGGGCGCGGGCGGTCCGCGCCGCACCAGGCGCAGCAGCGCATCCACCACGTCGTCGATGCAGGTGAAGTCGCGCTGCAGCAGGCCGTGGCCATAGAGCGTGATCGGCCGGCCGGCCTGGATGGCCTCGGCGAAGCCCCAGTAGGCCATGTCGGGCCGGCCCCAGGGCCCGTACACGGTGAAGAAGCGCAGGCTGGTGGCCGGCAGGCCGTGCACGGCCGCCGTGGCATGCGCCATCAGCTCGTTGGCCTTCTTGGTGGCGGCATAGAAGGAGGCCGGCGCATCGGTGCTGTCCTGCTCGCGGAAGGGCGCGTCGGCCCGCTGGCCGTACACGCTCGATGAGCTGGCGTGGAGCAGGTGGCGGACGCCGTTCAACCGGCAGGCCTCCAGCACCGAGGCGAAGCCCACCAGGTTGGCCGTGGCGTACTCCAGCGGCCGCTGCACCGAATGGCGCACGCCGGCCTGCGCGGCCAGGTGCAGCACCACCTCGCAGCGGTGGCGGGCCCAGAAGGCCTGGGTGGCGGCCACGTCCGACAGGTCGAGCGCGGCCACCTCCACGCCCAGCGGCGTCAGCAGGGCCTGCACGCGGGCGTGTTTGAGCCGCGGGTCGTAATAGCTGTTGAAGCTGTCGCAGCCCACCACGCGGTGGCCGGCCGACGCCAGGGCCGCCGCGGCATGGGCGCCGATGAAGCCGGCAGCGCCGGTGACGAGCACGGAGGTCATGCGCCGCAATGTGACGCCGCCACAAGTCAGCCATGTGGCATTCAGCTTTCGGTCGCACCGCTGACATGGAGCCTGCCTACCGTCAGGCGGTCCGCGTTGTCCATTGCCCCGCTGCGCCATGTCCTCGACCCCGACCTCTTCTTCCATCGCGTCCTCGGCGCTGCCGATGCACCGGCTGCCCCTGGCCGTGGCGGCCCTGCTGCTCGGCGCGCTACTGCTGCGCCTGACCGAGGCCGACCTGCCGCTCTTCCGCGGCCTCAACACATGGGCGGCCGGGCTGCCCGAGACGCTCTGGTCGGGCCTGAGCGTGCTGGGGCTGGGCCTGTCCATCGGGCTGGTCGGCCTGGCGCTGTCGCCGGGCCGTGAGCGTGGGGCGATGCGGCTCATCAACGCGCTGATGTGGGCCTTTCCGCTGGGTGGGCTGCTCTCGCATGTGCCCAAGCGCCTGTTCGTGCAGCTGCGCCCGCCGGGCGTGCTGCCGCCGGAACAGCTGCATGTGATCGGCGATCCGCTGGTGCACCTGGCCATGCCCTCGGGGCATGCGCTGGCGGCGGTGGCCTTCGTCTGGGTGGTGCTGCACACGCGCCGCTGCTCGGCGGCGCAGCGCGCGCTGCTGTGGGGCATGGCGGCGGCGGTGGCGCTGTCGCGCATCGCGGTGGGCGCGCACTGGCCCAGCGACGTGCTGGCCGGTGCGGCGCTGGGACTGGTGGCGGCGGCGCTCAGCCTGCGGGCGGCGCAGCGCTGGGACCTCAGCGGCCTGCTCACGCGGCGCCGGGCCCAGGCGGTGATGGCCGCCGTGCAGCTGGGCGCCGGCCTGGCCATGCTGTGGACGGCGACCGGCTATCCGCTGGGCGCGCCGGTGCAGTGGGCCCTGGGCCTGGCCGGCGTGGCCGGTGGCCTGCTGCGCCTGCGCCGGGTGGTGGTGCCCGCGGTGTCGGGGCGCCGCTCTGGCTGGATGGCGGAGCGGGCGGGGTGAGCCCCATGCCGCTGCGTGCCGGTTCCGCGATCCGCCGAGCGATGCAGGCCCTGTCGGCGCTGGTTGCGCTGCTGCTGCTGGCCTGGCTGCTCAGTGGCGTGGATGCCCGCGCCTTGGCCGGCACCGCTCGGCGCATGCCGACCGCGACCTGGGCCCTGGCGCTGGCGGGCGTGCTGGCCACCTACGGGCTGCGTGCAGCACGGCTGCATGCCGAATGGCGCGCCCGCACCGGCGCGCGCTTCGTCGACTGCCTGGCGCTGTTCGCCTGGCACAACGCGGCCGTGTCGCTGCTTCCGCTGCGCACCGGGGAGGCGGGCTATGCCTGGTGGCTGCATCGCCACTGGCAGGTGCCGCTGGCCCAGTCGCTCCCCAGCCTGCTGTGGCTGCGGCTGCAGGACGCGGTGGTGCTGGGCACGATGGTGCTGGCGCTGCTGGTGTCGCCGGCCCTGGCGCTGGCCGCCGTTGCCGCGTTGGTCCTGTTGACCGCCGTGGTGCTGCGCAGGGGCTGGGTCGGGCGTGTGGGCGACGTGATCGAAGCCGACGGCGCGCCCCGGCTGCAGCGCCTGCTGCAGGGGCTGTATGGCGGCCGGGGCGGCTGGCGCTCGTGGGTCTTCTGCGTGGCCAACTGGGCCATCAAGCTGGGCGTCTCGACCCTGCTGCTGCATGCGGCGGGGCTGCATCCGGTGGCCCTCGGCTGGTGCGGCGCGGCCGGGGCCGAGGCGGGTGCGTCGCTGCCCTTGCAGGCGCCCGCCGGGCTGGGCGTCTTCGAGGCCGGCGCGCTGGCGGGCGTGCATGCGTGCGCCGCGGGCGCCGCGCCGATGGACGCCACCACCGTCATCGGCGCCGCCCTGCTGGTGCATGCCCTCTGGCTGCTGGCGAGCGTGGGCGCGGCGCTGGCCGTGCTGGCGGCGCGCCGCGGCCTTGCAGCGCCCGCGCGGGCGCTGCCGTGAATCCCCCCTCTTGCTCTTCCATGGACCGCATCGACCCCACCCATCTGCTTGTGCGCGACGCCGCGCCGCTGCCGGCGCACCGCCTCTCCGTCGTCGTGCCCATGTACAACGAGGTGGAGAACGCCGCCGCCCTGATCGACGCCGTGCAGGCCGCGCTGTCGGACTACCCCGCGCCCTGGGAACTGATCGTGGTCGACGACGGCAGCCAGGACGGCACCGGCCCCGCGCTGGAGCGCCGCGCCGCCGAGCTGGGCCCGCATGTGCGCGTGCTGCGCCTGGCGCGCAACTTCCGCCAGACGGCCGCCATGCAGGCCGGCATCGACGCGGCACGCGGCGACGTCATCGTCACGCTCGACGGCGACCTGCAGAACGATCCGCGCGACATCCCGCGCCTGGTGCAACGTCTGCTCGCCGAAGACCTGGACATCGTGGCCGGCTGGCGCCGCGACCGGCAGGATGGGCTCTGGCTGCGCAAGCTGCCCTCGCGCCTGGCCAACCGGCTGATCCGCCGTGTGACGGGGCTGGACTTCGAGGACCTGGGCTGCAGCCTCAAGGCCTTCCGCGCCGAGACGCTGCGCGAGGTGCGGCTGTATGGCGAGATGCACCGCTTCATCCCCGCCTGGCTCGCGACCGTGACCTCGCCGGCGCGCATGGCGCAGGAGCCGGTGGCGCACCATCCGCGTCGCGCGGGCCAGTCCAAGTACGGCCTCTCGCGCACGCTGCGGGTGGTGGTGGACCTGCTGGCCATCACCTTCTTCATGCGCTTCGCGGCGCGGCCGGGGCATTTCTTCGGCGTGCTGGGGCTGTCGGTGGGCGGGGCGGGCGCGCTCATCCTGACCTACCTGGCGGCGCTCAAGCTGGCGGGCCACGACATCGGCGGCCGGCCGCTGCTGTCGCTGGGCTTCTTCTGCCTGCTGGGCGGGCTGCAACTGCTGATGACCGGCGTGCTGGCCGAGTTGGTCACCCGCATCTACTACGGCGGCCGGCATGGCTCGCCCTATGTGCTGCGGCGTGGCCAGGCCGCGCCACCGTCGGCCGCCGAGGGCTGGTGCACCGGGAGCGCCGATGCGCGTGGCTGAGTTCATCGCGACGCGGCCCGCCGCCGAGCGCCGCTCGATGGCGCTGTGGGCCCTGGCCATGGGCCTGGTCGCACTGCTGGGCCTGGGGCTGGCACCGCTGTTCGATGTGGACGAAGGCGCCTTCTCCGAGGCCACGCGCGAGATGCTGGCCAGCGGCGACTGGGGCCACACCACGCTCAACGGCGAGCCGCGCTTCGACAAGCCCATCCTCATCTACTGGCTGCAGGCCGCGAGCGTGCAACTCTTCGGCCTGAACGAGGCGGCGCTGCGCCTGCCCTCGGGCATCGCCACCTGGGCCTGGGTGCTGGCCGTGGCGGCCTTCGCCTGGCCGCGCTGGGGCCACCGCGCCGCCATGCTGGCCGGCACGGTGCTGGGCACCAGCGCGGGCGTGCTGCTGATCGGCCGCGCGGCCACGGCCGATGCGCTGCTCAACCTGTGGCTGGCCCTCACGGCGCTGGAGCTGTGGCGACATGCCGAAGGCGGCGCCGATGCGCGTGCTGCCTTGCGAAGGGCCGCCCTGTGGTGCGGGCTGGGCGTGCTCACCAAGGGGCCGGTGGCGCTGCTGGTGCCCGTGGCCGCCCTGCTGCTGTGGATCGTCACCTCGGGCCGCGCGCGCTGGGCACCGCGCGTACGGGCACTGCTGGGCGACGGCGGGGCGTGGCTCATCTTCGTGGCCGTCGCGCTGCCCTGGTATGCCTACGCGCTGCACCGGCATGGCATGGCCTTCGTCGACGGCTTCCTGCTGCGCCACAACCTGCAGCGCTACGGCGGCCCGCTGGAAGGCCATGGCGGCAGCCTGCTGTACTACGTGGTGCTGCTGCCGCTGCTGATGCTGCCGTGGACGCCGCTGCTGGTGCCGCTGCTGGCCCGCCTGCGCGCCCACTGGCGCGAGCCGCTGGGCCGCTACCTGCTGCTGTGGGCGGGCTTCGTGCTGGTGTTCTTCAGCTTCTCGGGCACCAAGCTGCCGCACTATGTGCTGTACGGCTTCACGCCGGTGGCGCTGCTGGCCGGGCGCGAGGCGGCGCGCTGGCTGGAAGGCGCGCCCAATGCACGCTGGGCCCTTTACGTGCAGGCGGGCCTGCTGGCGGTGTGGCCGGCGGCGGCCGTGGCGGTGACGGCCTGGATCGCCCTGCATGCGGCGCGCGTGGCCAATCCGCTCTATCGCGCGCTGATCGGCCAGCCCGCCGCGCTGGCGCCACTGGCCGTCGCGGCCCTGGCCGCCGCGCTGGGCGTGCTGCTGTTGCTGCGCCTGCGCCGCTGGTCCCCGTCCGTGCGCTGGAGCGCGGCCGGCGCCGGTGTGGCCCTCGTGCTGACACTGGCCGTCGTGCCATGGTGGGGCCGGCAGCTACAGGCGCCGGTGCGCGCGGCGGGCCAGCGGGCCGCCGAAGTGCTGGCGCGGACCGACAACGCGGCCGATGCGACGCTGGTGCAGTGGGGTCTGCACCTGCCCAGCGTGGCCGTCTATGCCCGACGCGAAGCCCCGCGACGGCCGCCCCTGCCGGGCGATCTGGCCCTGGCGCGCGAGGACCAGGTCGACATCCTCGCGGCGCAACTGGCGGCCCTGCCGGCGGGGCGCCGGCCGTCCGGCGCGGATGCCACCCTGCCGACCTGGCAGCCATTGCTGCGCATGGGCGGCCTGGTGCTGCTGCGATGGAACGGTGCACCATGAGCCTGCAGCCGCTTGCCCTGGGTGAGGAGATGTGCGCCGTGCCGATGGCGTCCATGGCACCTGCTGCATCAGCCCCTGCATCTGCAGCGCCCCAGGTCCGGCCGGTGCCCGGTCGCGCGCGTCGTCGACCGTGCCCGCGCCAGGTGGCCTGGCTCGGCTGGCTGGCGGCCATGCTGGCCTGCGGCCTGGTCTTCCGCACCTGGCCGGCGCTGGACCTGGCGGCCTCCGCGCCCTTCTACCTGCCGCAGATTCCCACCGGCTTCATCGGCAACCTGTACCACGGAGTGCTGGACCTGTGGCGGCTGGTGCCGCAACTCGGCCGCGTGCTGGGTATGGCGGGGCTGCTGGTGCTGCTGGTGCCGGCGCGGCGCATTCCCTTCGGCGTGGTGCGGCGCTGGCGCGGCCGGCTGCTGGCCGCCGTGGCGCTGCTGCTGCTGGGCGTGTGCCTGGTGGTCAACCAGGGCCTCAAGGAGCACGTCGGCCGTCCCCGGCCGCAGCAGGTCCGACCCTTCGGCGGGCCGAGCGACTATGTGCCGGTGGGCAGCCTCTCGCGGGCCTGCGAGCGCAACTGTTCCTTCGTCAGCGGCCATGCGGCCACCGGCTTCGTGATCGCGGGCTTCGGCCTGTGGGGCGTGCGGCGGGTGCGCCGGCGCTGGTGGGCGGCCGGCGCCCTGCTGTGCCTGCTGCTCGGCGCGGCGCGGGTGGCCCAGGGCGGGCACTTTGCCAGCGACGTGGTCTTCAGCCTGCTGGTGATGACCGGCGTGGCCATGGCCCTGCGTGCGGCCGTGGTGCGGTGGCGCAGTCTGCGGCGGCGCATCGGCCGGCAACGGTCGGCGCGCGCGGGCCAGCGGGTGCCTTCCGCGTCAGGCTGCGGGCTGCCAGTCCGGCCGATCATTCCCTTGTCATGAGTACCGTCCTTCGCTTCCTGCCCGAGCTGGGCCACTGGATCACCCACAACCTCGATGCCGGCGCGCCACCCGGTGGGCTGGTCGACGCGATGGTCGGTCAGGGCATGGCCGGCCCTGCGGCGCAGGCCATCGTCGCGGCCTTCGTGGACGCCCGCCAACGTGGCGTCGCTTCGCCGGTGGACAGCGTGGCGGTGCCGGATGAGCCGGCGGCACATCCCTTCATCGCCCGGCCACGCCTGGCGGCGGGCCACCGCATCGCTGCGGCGGACCGCGAGGTCACCGTGCATGCGCGCGGCCACGATCCCGTGTGGGCCGCGCTGGGCCCGGTGCTGGACGCGGCCGAATGCCGGGCGTTGATCGACATGGCGCGCCCGCGGTTGCGGCCGTCCACGCTGGTCGATCCGATGAGCGGCCGGGACGTGGTCAGCCAGCATCGCAGCAGCTGGGGCATGTTCTTCCGCCTGGGCGAGAACCCGCTGGTGGCCCGCCTCGACCGGCGCCTGTCGGCGCTGATGAACCTGCCGCTGGAGAACGGCGAGGGGCTGCAGCTGCTGCACTACCCGGTCGGCGCGGGCAGCGAGCCGCACCACGACTACCTGGCGCCCACCAATGCCGCCAACCGCGACTCGGTGGCCCGCAGCGGCCAGCGCGTGAGCACGCTGGTGACCTACCTCAACGACGTGCCGGCAGGGGGCCAGACCGTGTTTCCCCACCTGGGACTGGCCTTCTCGCCCGTGCAGGGCCATGCCTGCTACTTCGAGTACGGCGACGGCCAGGGCGGCGTGGACCCGCGCTGCCTGCATGCCAGCAGCCCCGTGGAGCAGGGCGAGAAGTGGGTCGTGACCAAGTGGATGCGCGAGCGCCGCTTCGTGAGCGCGGGCGAGGCGCAGCAGACCTGAGCAAATTCGACACACCGATGGCCGCGGAGCAGGCCATGCCAGGGCACCCGAGGAACTGGCTTTGCCAGGCCTCTGGGTGCGCCCCCTCCAAGCCGAAGGCGCCAGGGAGGGGGAGCCGCGAAGCGGCTTGGGGGGAGCGTTCTCAGTCCCCACCGAAGAGGTCGCGGGTGTAGAGCCGGTCCCGCACGTCGTCCAGCTCTGGCGTGGCGCGGTTGGCCACGATCAGCGCGGCCTCGCGCTTGAACCGCGCCAGGTCCCGCACCACCGGCGAGCCGAAGAACTGGTCATCGGCCAGCGTGGGCTCGTACACGATCACCGGCACGCCCTTGGCCTTGATGCGCTTCATGATGCCCTGCACGCTGCTGGTGCGGAAGTTGTCCGAGCCGGCCTTCATGGTCAGCCGGTAGATACCCACCGTGCCCGCCGCGCCATGCATGCGCGCCAGGATGTCGCGTGCCAGGAAGTCCTTGCGCGTGGTGTTGGCGGTGACGATGGCCTGGATCAGGTTCTGCGGCACGTCGGCGTAGTTGGCCAGAAGCTGCTGCGTGTCCTTGGGCAGGCAGTAGCCGCCGTAGCCGAAGCTGGGGTTGTTGTAGTGCAGGCCGATGCGCGGATCGAGCCCCACGCCGGTGATGATCTGCCGCGGATCCAGGCCATGGCTCAGGGCATAGGTGTCCAGCTCGTTGAAGAAGGCCACGCGCATCGCCAGGCAGGTGTTGGCGAAGAGCTTGATGGCCTCGGCCTCGCTGCTGCCGGTGAGCAGCAGCGGCACCTCGATCGCCAGGGCGCCCTCGCGCAGCAGGGCGGCCACGCGCTGGCCGCGCGGGCCGGTGTCGCCCACCACGATGCGGCTGGGATGCAGGCTGTCGTGCAGCGCGCGGCCTTCGCGCAGGAACTCGGGCGCGAAAACGATCGCGTCGTGGCCCAGGCGCGCGCGCAGCGCCCGCGTGTGGCCCACGGGCACGGTGGAGCGGACCACCACCAGTGCCTGCGGCGCCCAGGCCAGCGCATCGGCCGTCACGGCGTCCACGCTGCGGGTGTCGAAGTGGTTGGCCACCGGGTCGTAGTCCGTGGGCGTGGCGACGATCACCAGCTCGGCGCCGTCGTAGGCCAGGTTGCGGTCCAGCGTGGCAGTGAGGTCCAGCCCGCCGCCGGCCAGCTGCGCCTGCAGCTCGGCGTCGACGATGGGGCTCAGGCCGGCGCGCAGGGCCTCGATCTTGCGTGCGTCGGTGTCGAGCACCACCACATGGTGATGGCGCGCCAGCATCACGGCATTGGCCAAGCCGACGTAGCCGGCCCCGACGACGGCGATCTTCATGGCGGCGGCTCCGCGGTGGCGATCAGGCAGTGGCGGCCACGGCCACGGCGGTGGGCCCGCTGCCCTGTGCGGCCCCGCCGTTGCCGGCGCGGTCGTCATCGACTGCGGCCGTGCCCTCGGCGGCGATGCGGTCGGCGGCGGCCAGCGCGGCGGACTTGTCGCCACGCCGCGGCGCCAGCGCCTGCAGCATCTGCCGCGTGGCCGCCGGCCAGCTGTAGCGCTCGGCAAAGCGGCGCACGCCCTCGCGCGGCTTGTGCAGTGCGGCCAGGCAGGCGGCGCGCAGGTCCTGGTCGAGCACGCCGCCGGGCGAATCCATGCCCACCACGTCGATGGGGCCGGGCACCGGGTAGGCGGCCACCGGCGTGCCGCAGGCCATGGACTCGGCCATCACCAGCCCGAAGGTGTCGGTGACGCTGGGAAAGACGGTCACGTCGGCCGTGCGGTAGAGGCTGGCCAGCGCCTCCACGTCCAGCAGGCCCAGCCAGCGGGCCTCGGGGAAGCGGGCCTTCAGCTTGGCCAGCTCCGGGCCTTCGCCGGCCACCCATTTCTGGCCGGGCAGGTCGAGTTCGAGGAATTTGTGCACCTGCTTTTCCACCGCGATGCGGCCCACGTACAGGAAGACCGGCTCGGCCGGCCGCTCCATGCGCGGGCCTTCGGGGGTCATGGCCGCCAGGTTGACGCCGCGCGACCACAGCCGCACCTGCGTGAACCCGCGCTGCTTCAGGTCGTCCACGATGGCCGGTGTGGGCGCCAGCGTGGCCCGCGCGGCGTTGTGGAAGCGGCGCAGTACCGCATAGCTCCAGCCCAGCGGCAGCCGCACGCGGGCATGCACGTATTCCGGAAAGCGGCTGTGGTAGGCCGTGGTGAAGGGCCAGCCGCGCGAGAGGGCGATGCTGCGCGCGGCCCAGCCCAGCGGGCCTTCGGTGGCGATGTGCAGGCAGTCGGGGTCGATGGCGTCGATGCGGCGGGCCACGCCGGCGCGCGAGGTCAGCGCCAGCGAGATCTCCGGGTACGTGGGGCAGGGCACCGAGCGGAAGTCCAGCGGCGACAGCACATGCACCTCCACGCCCAGGCGCTGCAGCTCGCGGCGCGTCATCTTGAGCGTGCGCACGACGCCGTTGACCTGGGGTTCCCAGGCATCCGAGACGATCAGCAGTTTCATGGCAGGTCCCTGGTGGAAGAGGTGGCAGACAGAGAGGGTGCTTGGGGCGCGCTGGCGCAATGAGGTCGTGCCGCGCTGCGGCGCGCATACAGGCCTGCGGCCAGCAGCGTGCCCAGCGCCACGCAGGCGCCCAGGGCGCCCGTGAGCAGGGCGATGGACTGGTCCAGGCCCAGCAGGGCGGCATACACGCCCAGCATCAGCAGCACGCCCAGGTTCTCGTTGAAGTTCTGCACGGCGATGGATTCGCCCGGTCGCAGCAGCACATGGCCGCGGTGCTGCAGCAGCGCGTTCATCGGCACCACCAGCAGGCCGGCCAGGGCGCCGATCAGCGTGAGCAGGACGACGGCCACGGGCAGCGTGTCCACGCTCACCATCAACGGCACACCGGCGCCCATCAGCACGCCCAGCGGAAGCACGCGGGGGGCTTGGTGCAGACGAACGAGGCGCCCGGCCAGCGCCGCGCCCGCCACGATGCCCAGCGCCACCACGGCCTGCAGGTAGGCCGCCTGGTCCAGGCCCAGGTCCAGCGCGTCCTGCGCCCAGGCCAGCACCACCAGCTGCAGCGTGGCGCCCGCGCCCCAGAACAGCGTGGTGATGGCCAGCGACAGCCCGCCCTGCGCATCGCGCCACAGCGTGGCATTGGCGACGGCAAATCGGCCCACCAGCGCGGCCGGCGCCCAGCCCACGCCGCTGCCGTGCGACACGCCGCGCGGGATCAGCAGGTTGAGCAGGCCTGCCAGCGCGTAGGTGGCCAGCACCACGGCCAGGGCCATGCCCACGCCCGGCATGCGCGCGCTGACGAGCAGGCCGCCGAAGCCCGTGCCCAGCACGATGGCGCAGACCGTGCTGACCTCGATCCAGCCATTGGCGCGCACCAGCATCGCGGGCGGCACCTGCTCGGTGATCAGCCCGTACTTGGCCGGCGAATAGATCGCGGCCCCGAGCCCCGCCAGCGCGAAGGCGAACAGCGGGTGCAGCCCCAGCACCATGCCGCAGGCCGCGCCCGCCTTGAGCAGGTTGGCGGCCAGCATGACCAGGGCCTTGGGCCAGCGGTCGGCCAGCGCGCCCACCCAGGGCGCGAGCAGCACATAGGCCAGCGTGAAGCAGAACTTGAGCATCGGTGCCATCCACACCGGCGCACCCATCGCCATCAGCTGCGCGATGGCGATGACCAGCAGCGCGTTGTCGGCCAGGCCCGAGAAGAACTGCGCGGCCAGCAGCCAGTGCATGCCGCGGCTCACGCGTGGTTCCGGCTTGGGCTGTGCATGGCCGGCATTGGAGGGCGCGAACGTGTCGCTGCGGTGACGGTGGCGCGCTGTCTATGCTCGGGGCATGTCCGACGCTTCTGCTTCGCCTGCTTCGCCTGCTTCGCCTGCTTCGCCTGCCTCGCCTGCCTCGCCTGCTTCGCCACCCGCTGCCCACTGGCGGCCGATGCAAGGCCAGGATCTGCCCGCCGTGCTGCAGATCGCGGCCGAGGTCCATCCCGACTATCCGGAGGGCGAGGCCGTCTTCGCCGAGCGCCTGGCCCTCTTCGGCGGCGGCTGCCTGTGCCTGGTCACGCGCGACGGTGCGCTCGCCGGCTATGTGCTGAGCCATCCCTGGCATGCCGATGCGCCGCCCGCGCTGGACACGCTGCTGCAGCGCCTGCCCGAGCCTGCGCCCATCTACTACCTGCACGACATGGCGCTGCTGCCCGTGGCCCGGGGCCTGGGGGCGGCCGGGCGCGCCATGCCGTTGCTGGCCGCGCAGGCCGTGGCCGCCGGCTGCCGCGAGATGGCGCTGGTGGCCGTCAACGGCTCGGCCGGCTTCTGGGCGCGGCAGGGCTTCGAGGTGCGCGAGGTGCCCGCACTGGCGGCCAAGCTGGCCAGCTATGACGCGGCCGCGCGCTTCATGGTGCGGCCGCTGTAGCCTGACGGCGCCGGGCGGATCGACCGCGTTGACGGGTGGCCGCGCGCTGCCGTCGGCGGCACCCTGCCTTCAACCGCCTTCGCGCAGCGGCACGGCCGCAGCGGGGCCGGCCGCGCCGTCATGTCGCCGTCCCAGCCAGCACAGCAGCGGCAGCAGGAGCGCCCATTCGACCGCCAGCCAGCCCAGGGCCAGCGGCGCGTCGACGAACTGCGCGCCGCCCAGCCGCACGCCCGACGAGAAGGCGAGCGGCCCCGCCACCGCACCCAGCAGTGCCGCCAGCGCGGGCCGGCCGTGCAGCCAGCGCAGCGTGAGGTTGATCGATGTGGCAAAGGCGGCCCACAGTCCGCTCAGCCAGAAGGGCGGTAGCGCCGCCGTCCACTGGCCGCTGGGATAGGTCACGGCGCCCAGCAGCACCGGTCCGGCATCGGCCAGCGTGCCCAGCAGCACGGCATAGAGCAGCAGCCGCGCCTCCGGCTGCGCGCGCCGGACCGTGCAGAGGTGCCAAGCCAACCCCGCCACCAACGGCAGGCAGCCCAGCACCGGCCAGCCGTGCGCCGCGCCCAGCACGGCGGCGAACCAGGCGATCTGCGTCCAGGCAAAGTTGGCCCACAGCAGCCGGCGCGGCGGCAAGGGTGCCACGGCTTTCGCTGCCGCGCTCTGGCTGGGGGAAGGAGGGGACGCTTGGGTGGCCATGTCGCTTCTACGGCGCGTGCAGCGGGTTGGATGAGAGACGACCGTGCCTGCAGGTGCGGCTTGCTCAGCGCGGCGATCTGCGCAACCGTTGGATGAGGAACGCTTCAAGAAGCTCCACCGCCCTGCGTCCTGGCAAGGGCGCGGCCGCCAGCCAGACTTCGCATTCCGGCATGGCGGGCATGCCCTCACGTCCGCCCAGCACCTTGAGCCGCTTCGAGATCGTGGCCTCGCGGAACACGCCGATGGCGATGCCCGCGCGCACCGCCGCTTCGAGCCCCGTGACCGTGGTGCTCGTGTAGGCGATCCGCCAGGCGATGCCCGCCCGGTCGAGCGCGTGCGTCGCCCAGTCACGCAGCATCGCGCCCTCGGGATTGAGCGCGAGCGGCAATGGGCGTTGCAGATGGGTGGTCGAGCCTGGCGTCGATGCCCACACCACGCGCGACTTCGACAGGCGTCGACCCTCCCCCGAGCCGACCGGTCCGATGCCCACCACAAGGTCATAGCGTGCACCCAGTTCCGCGTGCATGAGCGACGACACCCCGTGCTCCAGCTCGACATGGATCCTCGGATACAGGCGGCAGAACTCCGCGATCAGCGCCGGCAGCACGCGCGTGGCGTAGTGCTCGATGGCACCGATGCGGATGCTTCCCGACACCTCTGCGATGTCGATGTCGTGGAACAGTTGGTCGTTCAGGCCGAGCATCTGCCGCGCCAGCGGCAGCAGTTGAAGGCCCTCGGGCGTGGCGTTCAGCCGCCGCTTGCTGCGGTCAACCAATTGGACGCCGAGCTGATCTTCCAGCCGTTTCAGCTGCATGCTGACCGCCGATTGCGTGCGCGACAGCGCCTTGGCGGCCGTGGTGAAGCTGCCGACGCGCAGCAAGGTGTCGAACACCCGCAGCAGGTCGATGTCGACGGTGTGGCTGCGGGGCGTGCGCGGTGGGGTGAGTGGCGGCATGGTCGTTGTCCCCTCCAGGTCATCACGAAGCGTGATGCGAAGAATGACGAAGTATCACGCTCGCCGCGGTGCGCCGGTTCAAGAATGGGGGGGACGACAAACGCGGACAGACCGGAGACACGCATGCAAGCCCCTATCGACTTCTCATCCCGACGGCGCCATCTGCTGCGCGGTGCGCTCGCAGCGTCGCTGGCGCCGGCCCTGGTGCACGCCAGTCCTGCATGGCCCCAGAAGCCGCTGCGCCTGATCGTCGGCTTTCCGCCAGGCTCGTCCCCCGACGCGCTGGCGCGCCTGATCGCCGATCCCCTCGGTCAGGCCCTCGGCCAACCGGTGGTCGTCGACAACAAGGTCGGCGCCACCGGCAGCATCGGCGTCACCGCGGTGGCGCGGGCAACGGACGGGCACACCATCGGCCTCACCGGCAATGGCCCGCTCACCACCGCCAAGGCGCTGACGCCTTCCACCCCCTACGACGTGGCGCGCGACCTGCGGCCCATCTCGCTCGTCGCGAGCAGTCCCTTCGTGCTCGTGGGCAGCAATGCGATGCCGGCGGCTGACCTGCGCGGCTTTCTCGACTTTGCGAAGACCCGGGGTGACAAGCTCAGCTATGGGTCCATCGGGCCAGGCTCGGGTTCGCACCTGACCATGGAGCTGCTCAAGGCCCACACCGGCATCCGCGCGGTGCATGTGCCCTTCCCGGGCTTTCCGCAGGTCGCGACGGCGCTCATGGGCCAGCAGATCGACCTGGCATTCATGATTCCCTCCATCGCCGTGCCGCAGGCGAAGAACGGGCGCCTGCGGCTCTACGGAATCAGCTCGGCCCAGCCTTCTCCGGGCGCGGGCGATGTGCCGCCGATCCAGTCGGCGCTCGACGCCTCGGGCAGCCCGTTCGACGTGACTTCGTGGAACGCCATCTTCGGCCCGGCCAGCCTGCCCTCGTCCGCGGCCGACCGCCTGTCGGAGGAGATCGCCCGGATCCTGCGCATCCCCGCCGTGAAGCAGGGCTTGCAGGACCAGGGCTGGTTGGCCATCGGCAGTGCGCCCGATGTGCTCGCCCGCCAGATCGTGGAAGACACCGCGATGTGGGGCCGCGTGATCAAGCTGACCGGCGCACGCAACGAATAAGGAGCGGACATGCAACGCAGAGATCTCTTCGCTGTCGGCCTGGCCGCAGCCAGCCTCGCCGGCCCGCTGCGCGCTTCGGCGCGCTCGGATTCACCCCCCTTCGTCCTCGTGCATGGGGCCTGGCACGGCGGCTGGTGCTGGAAGCACGTGGCGGCGTCACTGCGCGCCGCGGGACATCTGGTCTTCACGCCGACGCTCACGGGGCTCGGCGAGCGCCGGCACCTCCTGTCGCCCCAGGTCAACCTCGACACGCACATCGACGACATCGTCAACCTGCTCGAGTACGAGGAGCTGGAAGACGTGGTGCTGGTGGGCCACAGCTACGCCGGCATCGTCATCTCCGGCGTCGCCGATCGTGCGCGCGCCCGGCTGAGGCAGCTGGTGTTCCTGGATTCGCTGCTTCTCGAATCCGGCAAGAGCCTGTTCTCGGACTTCCCGCAGTCCGTGGTCGACCAGCGTATGAAGACCATCCGTGAGACCGGTGCCGGCGTGGGCGCGGCGCCTGCGCTGCCGCCGTCGGCATTCGGGGTCACGGCTGCGGCCGATGCAGCATGGGTCCAGCGCCGCATGACGCCGCAACCCGTGGGCACCTACCTGCAGCCGCTGCAGCTCAAGTCCTCCTTGGGCAACGGCCTGCCAAAGACCTACATCGAATGCACCGTCGATCCGATCGCCACGCTGGAGCCGACCAAGGCCCGCGTGCGCGCGGACGCGGGCTGGCAGACGCGAAAGCTCGCGACCGGCCATGACGCGATGGTGACCGCCCCCGGGCCCTTGAGCGCGCTCCTTCGCGAACTGGCCGCCTGACATCCACTTCTCCTTCTCGAAAGCTGCACGATGGGAACCCTCACCGCGGAAGACCGCCACTTCTTCCAATCCGACGTCAACCTGCGCCAGAGCCAGCGCACGCAGCGTGCGCCGCAAGGCCACATCGCCGAGGCCGCACGGCACACGCCGGTGCACACACGCTGCGACGTGCTGGTGCTGGGCGGCGGCCCGTCCGGCGTCGCGGCCGCGGTTGCCGCTGCGCGTTCCGGCGCGCGGGTGGTGCTGCTCGAACGCTACAACCACCTTGGCGGCCTCTCCACCGGCGGCCTCGTGATCTGGATCGACCGGATGAGCGACTGGGAGGGCGAGCCGGTGATCCAGGGGCTTGCCGCCGAGATCATGGAGCGACTGGGTGCCGATGCCGTCGCGGGGCCGCCGCGCGAGGCGTGGGGATCGAAGGATCCGGACCAGGCCGCGCACTGGGCGCTGCGCACCGCGGCCTTCCACGGCGTGGTCACCCATTCGCCGACCATCGATCCCGAGCGGCTGAAGGGCGTGTACCACCAGATGGTGCGCGAGGCGGGCGTCGACCTGATCCTGCACGCCTGGATGGTCGCGCCGGTGGTCGACGACGGCCGCGTGACCGGCGCCATCTTCGAGAGCAAGCAGGGCCGCCGCGCGATCCTGGCCCACGTGGTCGTCGACACGACGGGCGAGGGCGACCTCTATGCCGCGGCCGGTGCGGCCTACGACTCGGACATCGACGCGCGCGAGATCCATCACTGCATCAACACCTCCTGGCTGTACGCGGGCGTGGACATGCAGCGCTGGCTCGACTTCCGCGCCCACGAGCCCGAGGCCTTTGCCGCGTTCATGGCGCGCGGTCGCGAGACGGTCGGCAGCTTCGAGAAGCCCCTCGTCTCGTGGCGCAACGACGTCGCCACCTTCCTCGGTCCGCGCAAGGCCGGCTTCAGCGCGCTCGATGTCGACGACATGACGCAGGTCGAATGGGAATCGCGCCGGAGCATGGAAGACCATCTGGCGTTCTACCGCGCACATGCACCGGGTTTCGAGCGCGCCTGGATCATGCTCATGGCACCGCAGATCGGTACGCGCCACGGACGCCGGCTGGTGGGCGTGAAGCGGGTGCTTCGCGGTACGTGGGACGCCGGTGCCATCGAGCCCGACGAGATCGGCATCAGTCCCAGCCCGTCGCCGCGCTTTCCCAACATCTCCGTGCCCTACGGTGCGCTCGTGCCCGAGACGCTGGACGGCGTGCTGGCGGCGGGCAAGCACATCGCCTGCGATGCGAACTCCCACGGCTTCCTGCGGGAGATTCCCCAGTGCTGGCTCACCGGCCAGGCCGCCGGCACGGCCGCAGCGCTGGCGGCCGACCACAACGTGCTGCCGCGCAACGTGGACCTGAAGCGGCTGCAGGCGGCGCTGACGGCACAGGGCGTGCCGCTGCGCCAGGCGCGCGCGGCGGTGCCGGCATGAGCTTCGCGCTCTCGCTCGCGCACCTGGGCATGCTCGATGCGTCGCCGCCGCAACTGGTGGAGGCGGCCCATGCGGCGGGGTTTCGCGGCGTCGGGATGCGGCTGCATCCAGCGCGTCCCGGCGAGGCGCCCTTTCCCATGCACGAGGGCGGCCCGATGCTGCGCGAGACGCTCGCTCGCCTTCACGACCTGGGGATCGAGGTACACGATGTCGAGATCGTGCGCATCGGGCCTGCGTTCGACGCGCGGGCGTTCGACGGCGTCCTGGCTTCGGCCCAGGCGCTGGGCGCACGGCGGCTGATGGTGAACGTGGACGACGTCGACACCGGCCGCGCCACGGCCCACATCGGCATGCTGGCCGAGCGTGCCGCCTCGCACGGCCTGAATCTCGGCCTCGAGTTCATGGTCTACACGGCGGCGCGCTCGCTGCAGGTGGCCCGGGAACTGGTCCGGCCATTCGCGCACGATGCGGTGCGCGTGGTGGTCGACGCGCTGCATTTCTTCCGCGCAGGCTGCACGCCGGAAGACATGGCGGACCCGTCCATCGACCACCACTTCATGCAGATCAATGACGCACCCGCCCGGCGGCATCCTGGCCTGTCGGCCAGCGAAGAGGGCCGGGCCCACCGGCTCTTTGCCGGCGAGGGTGCGTTGCCGGTCCATCGTCTGCTGCCTTACCTGGGCGACGACGCGGTGCTGTCGGTGGAGTCGCCGAGTGCGATCCGAACGGCCACGCTCGACATCCATTCGCGCGCCGCCGCCGCCTGGCGCAGCGCCCATCACTTCCTTCGAGGGCTCGGCCATGACCACTCATGAACCCTGGAAGGGGATGCGGCTCGACGGCCGCACCGTCGTGCTCGGCATCATCGGAGACCCTGTTGCCCAGGTGAAGGCGCCGCTGCCGCTGACGCGCCTGCTCCAGGCGCGGGGAACGAACGCGGTGCTGGTGCCGATGCATGTGCGGGGAGAGGCGGTAGGCAGCCTGCTCGACGCCCTGCATGTGGTGCACAACTTCGCGGGCATCGTCGTCACCGTGCCGCACAAGCAGCGCGTGGCTGCGCTGTCGATGGAACTGCTGCCGGCCGCGCAGCGGGCGCGCGCCGTGAACGTGGTCCGGCGCACCCCGCACGGTTGGCAGGGCGACCTGCTCGACGGTGCCGGCTTTCTGCGCGGGCTGGTACGCAGCGGCTTCGACGTCGAGGGACGTCGTGTGGGCCTGGTCGGCGCGGGCGGCGCAGGCTGCGCGATCGCCTTGTCGCTGGCCGCGGCGGGCGCGGCGGCCATCGACGTGCACGACGTCGACGAGACGAAGCAGCTTGCCCTGGTCGATCGCCTGCGTGCGCTTGGGCATGCCGCCGGCCGGTGGGACGCTGCCAGTCCGCGCGATCTCGTCGTGAATGCGACGCCCGCGGGCATGCGGCCCGATGATCCACTGCCCATCGCGCCGTCGGCCATCCTGCCCGGCCACACGGTGGCCGAGGTCATCATGGAGCCGTCCATCACGCCGCTGTTGGCGCATGCACGGCAACTCGGTGCGCGCGTCGTGCCGGGCCGGCACATGATGGACGAGCAGCTCGAAGCGATGGCCGATTTCTTCTTCGACGAAGACCAGCGATGAGCACGCCTTTCTTTCCAGGTTTCGACGTGCGTCGCTTCGCACTCGGTGACGCAACCATCCATGCAGAGGTGGGTGGCAGCGGGCCGCCGCTGCTGCTGCTGCATGGGTATCCGCAGACCCATGTGGCCTGGCACCGCATCGCGCCGACGCTGGCGCGGCATTTCACCGTCGTGGCCCCGGATCTGCGCGGCTACGGCGACAGCGTCGGGCCGGGCGGCGATCCGCTGCATATCCATCATTGCAAGCGCACGCTGGGGGGCGATCAGGTGGCCCTGATGCAGGCCCTTGGCTTCGAACGCTTCGCGGTCATGGGCCACGACCGCGGCGCGCGCGTCGGCTATCGCCTGTGCCTGGATCGTCCGGAGGCTGTCAGCGCCTTCGTTTCGTTGACGGTGGTCCCGACCGAGACGATGTGGCAGCGCGCCGGCATGGCCTTCGGGCTCAAGGCCTTCCACTGGTACCTGTTCGCGCAACCCTTCGACCTGCCCGAGCGCATGCTGCGCGCCCATCCGGGCTACTTCCTGGACTGGGCGCTGCGCAATGCGGTGCTCAAGGTCGACGCGGTCACGCCCGAGGCATTGGCCGAGTACCACCGGGCATTCGCCCGGGAGTCGGTGCGGCATGCCATGGTCGAGGACTACCGCGCGGCGGCCTCGATCGACCTGCAGCACGACCGCGACGATCTCGCGGCCGGCCGCCGCATCGCCTGCCCCCTGCAGGTGCTGTGGTCTGCGTCGACTGCAGGTGCACCGGATCCGGTCGAGACCTGGCGGGCCTGGGCCGACGATGTCGAGGGCGCGGCCGTCGACTGCGGTCACCTGATGGCCGAGGAGGCACCGGACGAGGTGCTGGCGCATGTCCTGCCCTTCCTCCAACGCCACGCCTGAACGCCGAGAACAAGGAGACATGACATGCGACCGATGATTCTGCTGGCGGGGCTCGTGCTGGCGCTGCAGGCCCATGCGCAAACGGCGCCCATGCGGCTGAGCCAACTCGGCGATGCCGCACCGGCGCGCCAGCAGGAGTTCTTTCCCGCACCTTCCTTCGAGCTGGTTCACGCGGGCGGCTGCGGCGTGATGGAAGGCATCGCCAGTGCGTCCGACGGCAGCGTCTACTTCACCGAGATCACACGCTCGGTCGGCTGCAGCGATGCGGCCGGTGTGCAGGGCGGTCGCATCTGGGTGGTGCCGCCCGGTGGCACGCCGCGCATCTTCCGCGAGCCCAGCAACATGGCGGCCGGCCTGGCCATCGACGCGCAGGATCGGTTGGTCGCCGCGGAAGGGGCCGACTACGGCGGTCGTCGCGTCTCGGTGACCGACCTGCGCAGCGGTGGCTATCGCGTGGTCGCGTATTTCCACGAGAACCGGCAGTTCAATGCACCGAACGATGTGGCGATTGATCGCGCCGGCCGCATCTTCTTCTCGGACCTTCGCCTGTTCGGACCCGAGACCATCGAACAGCGGATCAACGCCGTCTACCGGCTCGATCCGCCCGAGGCCAGTTCGAAGGGCCTGTGGCCGGTATCGCGCATCCTCGGCAACGACGCCAAGATGAACGGCATCGAGCTGTCGCCGGATGGGCGGACCTTGTACGTGGGCCATTGCGATCCCGGGACCAATGCGCTCGGCGAGCAGGGCAGGCCGGCCCTGGACCGCACGGGGGCGGGCGGCCTGGTGGCGTATCCGCTGGATGCCGCCGGTCGGCCGGGCGCACCCCGGGTCCTGCTCGACCTGGAGAAGGCCGGCTGCGTGGACGGCATGACGACGGATGTGGATGGCAACCTCTATCTCGCCCTGCCGAGTGCGCCGTCGGGACCCGGTATCTACGTGATGACGCCGGACGGCGCCCTGGTGGCGCGACTCACCCTGCCGAACCGTGAAAGTCCCGTCAACGTGGGCTTCGGTCGCGGTCCGGAGGCGGGCACGCTGTATGTCGCGACGGTAGGCGTGGGCAAGGTCTATCGCCTGCGCACGGGCAAGGTCGGGTTTGCGCCGTCCCGCTGACGGGTCTTCCTGCCCCTCGACTGCCGTGCTCTGCACGCGCCCGTCAGTCGTACTGCACCGTGTAGATCAGGTCGATCCCGCTCTGAATCCCCGCCTGCCCGCGCAGCGTAAGGTTGCGCGTGAGGTCGTAGAAGAAGTAGATCGTGCCCAGGGTGCCCGCCAGGCTGCGCTCGTAGGTCACGTAGAAGTCGTCCGAGAGCCGCTTGCCCAGCGTGATGGCCGAGCCGGCCACGTCGCCGTTGCCGCCGCCCTTGAAGCCGATCTCGTCCAGGCCGAAGCGGCTGGCGAGGCTGCCGCCTTCGCCGCCCGCACCCAGGCGGCCCAGCAGCGCCAGGGCGGCCTGCTGCATCAGCTGCGCCTCGCCACCGCTGGCGGCGGAGGCCCGGCCCAGCACCACCCACGACAGCACCTCGGCGTCCGACAGCGGCGGGTCGGAATAGAGCTTGACCCGCGGCGCCTGCGCCGAGCCGGTGATCTGCACGCCCGCGCGCTGGCTGATGTTGGGTCGCAGGGCCAGGATGTCCAGCTGCGGGTTGTCCACGGGACCGTTGAAGCGGACGATGCCGCTTTCCACGTCCAGCGCCTGGCCGTAGGCGCGGTACTGGCCCTGCACGGTGCGGATCTCGCCGGTCACGCGCGGGGGCGCCGTGGTGCTGGTGGCGCGGATGTCCAGCTTGCCTTCCAGCCGCGTGGTGATGCCGCGGCCCTGCACCGCGAAGTCGCGGCCCAGGTCGAAGCTCACCTGGATGTCCGGCGGCCTGGCCGTGGTCGGCTGCTGCGGCGACACCTCGGCCGCCTCGGCCTTCTTGCGCTCCTGCGCGTCGCGGGCGGCGGAATGCACCACCACGTCGCTGCCCAGGCCGGGCGCGCTTTCGTCGGGCAGGATGATCACGGCGCGGTCGGCCGTGAGGTCGCCGCGCAGGCGGATCTGCCCGTCCTGCAGGCCGGCCTGCAGCTGGCCCGAGAGCGTGAGCTGCCGGTCGGAGCGCACCAGCGCGCGCAGGCTGCGGATCTCGCCGCGCATCGACATCGACAGGCCCGAGCGTCCGGCGCTCGCAGGCCCCCAGCCCAGTTCGCCGCTCATCGACAGGTTGCCGCCGTCCTGCGCGGCCTGGCTGGAGACGGTGCTCAGGTTGCCGCTGCGGCCAGGAATGCGCACCCGGCTGCCGGGGCCGCCCTGCAGGCGGAATTCATCGATCACCACGCGATTGCCGGCCAGCGTGGCGCGCAGGCGGCCGTCGCGCAGGTCAAGGCCTTCGACAGCGGCCTTGAGCGCCAGTTGGTCGGCGCGGACGGTGCCGTTCCAGCGCGGGTCGTTGCGCTGGCCACCCAGCGTGGCGTCGGCCTCCAGCGTGCCAGCGATGCGCCAGCCCGGTGGCGCGAGCATGGACCACACGCCCAGCTGCGGCAGGCTGGCCTGCAGGCGGCCGGCCAACGGCGCGTCGGTTGGCCATTGCCAGCCTTCGCCCTGGCGCTGCAGGCGGGTGGAGGCATTGGCCTGGATGCGGCCGGCACGCTGGCTGTCCCAGTCCAGGCTGGCGCGCACGGTGTCGCCTTCGGCATCCAGGCGCAGCTCGGCCTGGCGAAGGCCCGCGGGCGTGGAGGGTGCGGTGTCGCTGGAGTCGGTCTTGACCTCGCCGGGTGCGCCGGTGCCGTGGCTTTCGAGCTTGCGCACCAGCGCGGCTTCGCCCGCCTGCACCCGCAGGTCGCCGCTGGCGCGGCCCAGGCGCACGCGGGCGCGCAATTGGTCGAGGGCGGCGATGTCCCAGTCGCCGTCGAAGACCAGGTCGCCGCTGATGCCCAGTTCGCGCAGGCTGGTGTCGCCGCCGAAGGCGCGGCTCCAGGTCATGGGCAGGCCCTGCAGGCGGCCCTTGGTCTGCAGTTGCACGCCGTTATTGCCTGAGCTGAGGCGGATCGGTTCCCACGACAGCCGCACGGTGCCGGGCACCGGACCGCGCACGGTGGCGCTGCCGGCGGTGGTCTCCACCTGCAGGCGGTCGCCGGACTGGCGCACGCGGGTCTCGAAGCCCTGGCCCAGTTCCAGCACCCAGGGCGTGTCGCCACGGCCACCATCGTCGACGTCGGCACGCAGCCGGGCCAGGGCGATGCGCCACTGGCCGGCGGCTTCCAGTCCGCCGCTGGCGCTGGTGTCGAGCCGCGCCCGGCGTTCGCCCTGGCGCACCTCGCCCGACAGCGCGAGGCTGGCGCGGGCCAGGCTGCCGTCGACCGTGGCGGCGAAGGTCGTCAGCTGGATGGGGGCCGGTCGCGTGCCGTCCGCGGCAGGACCGGGCTTGAGCAGCAGTTGCGGCGTGCTCAGCTTGGCGTTGACCGTGGGTTCCGCGCTGCCGCGGGGCAGGGGGGCTGTCGGCTTGGCCAGCCGTTCCTGGAAGCTGCGCCAGCCGCCGCTCCAGCGGGCATCCAGGCGTGCCCCGCCTTCGGCCGTCATGGCCTTGTCGATGCTGGACAGGCCGGGCAGTTTCTTGAGCCAGGCCTGCAGGCGGGCGGCGTCCTGCAACTGCACCTCGGCCTGGCCGGTGCCGCGGGCAGGGGCCATGTCGGCCTGCAGCCGCGCATTGATGCCGGGCAGCACCAGGCGCAGGTCGCCGCTGCCCGCCTGCTCGGCGACACGGGCGCGCACCTGGCCCTCGATGCTGGCGCCCTCGGCCTCCACACGGAGGGTCGGCAGCTCGGCGAGCTGCGTGCGCAGGTTGTACTGGCCCTTGGCCAGCAGACGTTCCAGGCCGAAGCCCTGTAGGCCCTGGGCACTGGCACGGCCGCCCTGGGCGCGCAGGTCGGTGTCGAAGCGCAGCACATCGCCTTCCTGCCGCGCAGTCACCGGGCCGCTGATGACACCGCCTTCGAGCGCGGTGTGCAGCTCGCCAGGGCGTACGCCCTCGACGCGGGCCTGCACCTGCCAGGGCGCGGGCGCGGGCTTCCATTGGCCCTGGGCGTCGATGCGGCCATGGCCGGCCTCGACATGGGCCTCGTCCACCGTCCAGGTGCCCTCGGCCGGACCGGCGTAGCCGATGCGGGCGCGCAGGCGCTCCACCGGCAGGCGCTGCTGGTCCCAGGGACCGGGCATGGCGTTGCGCAGGTCGGCGCGCAGTCGCCAGGCCTGTTCGCCGGTCTGGGCGTCGGGCTGGACGGCGACCTCGCCGCTCAGGCGGGTCAAGGGCCCGGTCTTCCAGAAGGTGGCGACATTGACGTCGCGCAGCGTGGCCAGGGCGTCGATGACGGGCTGCGGCGCCCAGGGCGCCAGGTTCGCATCGAGCTTGGCATACAGCGCGCCGGCCTTCTCGTCGGCCTGCTCGGCGCGGGCCTCGGCCTGCACGGCCAGCCGTGCATTGGCGCCCGCCAGGTTGCCCTTGGCGGTGGCCGTCGCCTGGACGGGCAGGGTGCGCCCGTCACCCAGCGGCGCCTGCAGGCGGCCCTGGAGCGCGGCATTCAGCGCCATCGGCCCGTCGCCCTGCAGCTGCACCTGGCCGCTGTAGTGGCCGCCTTCGATGTCCACGCCGTCCAGGTCGAGCCGGTGCTGGGCTTTCTGGTAGCGGTAGCGGCCGGCGAGCTGCTGCGCCACCACCGGCGGCGGTCCGGCCCAGCGGACCTCGCCGATGCGGAAGGGCACGTCCACCTCCACCACCGGCAGCACCAGTCGTTCGAGCGGTTGCAGCGGCTTCTTGGGCGCATCCGCGGGCGCGGGCTTGGCCTCGATGAGCACCTGCGCGGCACGCACTTCGCCCAGCTGCACCCGGCGGTCGAACAGCGGGCGCAGCTGCCAGCCGATCTCGGCCTGGTGCACCTCGACCGTGAGATCGGGCGTGCGGTAGCGCAGCAGGCCGATGCGGCCGCCCTTGCGCAGCGAGCCGGTCACCTCCTGTGTCTCCAGCGTCTGGCCGGCGGGCAGGTACCGGGCGGCGCGTGTCAGGACGGTGGCGAGCGAGCTGTCGCTGCCGGCCCACCACCAGGCGCCGCCCAGCAGCAGCAGCACCAGGGCGAGCAGGCCGACGACTGTCCAGGCCAGGCCGCGCAACACCCGGCGCGTGCGGGAACGGGTGCGGGGCTTCGACGCGCCCGGCGTCATCGGCGGACGCTCCGGCGTCGGGGAGGGCGGCGTGTCGGTGCTCACGATGTCGTCAGAAGCTGAAACCCAGGCGCAGGTGCAGCCGGAACTTGCGCGTCTCCACGCCATAGCCCAGATCGGCCTGCACCGGCCCCACGGGGCTGCGCCAGCGGGCGCCCACGCCCACGCCCACCTGCGGCTTGTTGAGCTGGCTCACCTGGTCGGCCACGCTGCCGGCGTCGACGAAGACCACGCTTTCCCAGGCCGAGACCTTGTTGTCGAAGACCAGCGGCTTCTGCCATTCGGCGCTGAGCACGGCCAGGTAGCGGCCCGCCACGGTGGCGCCGCTGGCATTGGTGGTGCCGATGGAGCGGTAGGCGTAGCCGCGCACGCTGGTGTCGCCGCCGGTCAGGAAGAGCAGGGTGGAGGGGATCTGCGCATCGTCCGTGGCCGTCACGGCGCCGACCTGCGCCCGCAGCGCCAGCCGCGATTGCCGTGCCAGGCCGGGCGCGTCGCCCTCGGCCACGCGGCCCAGCGGCAGGATGTAGAGCGAGCGCACGTCGGCGCGGGTGAACGGCCGTTGGGCGCCGCTCAGGGTGTAGCCGGCACCCAGCTCCAGCCCCAGGCCCCAGCCGCGCCGCGGCGCGCCGGCGTCGTCGAAATAGCGGCCGGTCCACGACCAGTTGGCGCTCAGGGCCGAGGCCGAAGGCGGTGCGCCCAGCCCGCGGTTGAGTGCGTAGTCGTACTGCAGGTAGTAGGCGCGGTCGATCTTGGGGTCGGACTTGCTGCGGCCGAAGCGGGCCCGGCCGCTGTCGACCTCGTAGTCGCCCGACAGGTCCTGCTTGAGCTCGCCCGAGGTGATCCAGCGCCAGCCGTCGTCGCCCGGGATCGCGCTCCATTCGCTGTTGAGCGAACGGGTGTTGCGGTCCACCGAGAGCTTGGTCACCGCGCGCCAGTCCAGCAGCGGCATGCGGTTGTGGATGTGGTCGGCCGACAGCCGCGGCCCGGAGTCGGAGGTGAAGCCCGCCCCCAGCACGATCTTCTGCAGCTTGGCCTCGCGCACCTGCGCGACGACGGTGGCGGCCTGCGGGTCGGCATCGGTGTCGAGCGTGAGGAAGACCGAGTCGTAGTAGCCGCTGCTGGCCATGCGGGCCTGGGCGTCGAGCAGCTCCTGCTGGTCGTAGGGCTGGCCGGAGGGCACGCGGGCGATGCGCCGCGCGCCGTCCACGCTGTAGCGCTCGGCGCCGCGCACCTCCAGCGGCCCGAAGCGGTAGGCCGGGCCCGACTGGTAGGTGACCGACAGCCGGGCGGTGCCGGCATCGGCGTCGACGTCGGCGCGGCTCAGCGAGATGCTGCCGGTGGGAAAGCGCTGCGCGACCAGTTTGCGCAGGCCGGTGTTCTTGGCGCCGTCCCAGGCCGACTGGGTGAAGTCCTGGCCGGCCGACAGCGTCCAGCCGTCGCGGATGGCTTTGCGCTGGGCGGCGGTCTTCTCGTCGGTGGCGGTGGCGATGGGGCCGGCGAAGTCCACCTGGGCGGCCGTCACCTTGGTGCGCGGGCCCGGATCGACCCGGATGCGGACCTCGTAGGGCACGGCGGCGTCGGCCGGCAGGTCCACCAGTTCCATCTTAAGCGTGGGCGTGAAGTAGCCCAGCGTGCCCAGCAGCTCGCGGGCATTGGCGTCGGCGGCCACCATCAGGCGGGAGATCTCGGCCAGTTGCAGGTCGTCCAGGCGGCGGTAGCGCTGCAGCTCCAGGTGCTGCTCCAGCAGCTCGCGGGCTTCGGCGGGACCTTCGACGCGCACGTTGAAGCCGTGCCGCCCGCCCGAGGCGTCTGTGCCGTTGCTCGTGAGGGCCGACGGCGCGTCGTCGGCGCCCGCCTTGTCGTCCTTGTGCCGGCCGGACAGCAGGCTGCAGCCCTGCAGCAGCAGGGCACCGAGAAGCAGCAGCACAAAAAGAAACGCCGGCGTGCGTGCCGGCGTCGGTCGACGGGAATCCACCCTGGGCATGGGCAGCATTCTGGCATCGGCCTCGAGGCCGCCATGTCGGAATGCCGCCCGTCCTGCGGGGGCTTGCCGATGCGAGTTCGGCGGCCTTGTGCTACTTCGACAGCAGCCGCATCGCGTCTTCCAGCCCCTTGAGCGTCAGCGGGAACATGCGCTGCGACATCAGCTGCTGGATCACCGAGATGCTCTGGCGGTATTGCCACACGCCCTGCGGCTCGGGGTTGATCCAGGCGAACTTGGGGAAGGCGTGCGTCAGGCGCTGCAGCCATTCGGCGCCGGGCTCCTCGTTGTTGTATTCCACGCTGCCGCCGGGCTGCAGGATCTCGTAGGGGCTCATGGTCGCGTCGCCCACGAACACCAGCTTGTAGTCCTTGTTGTACTTGCGGATGATGTCCCAGGTCGCGAACTTCTCGCTGAAGCGGCGGCGGTTGTTCTTCCACATGAAGTCGTAGACGCAGTTGTGGAAGTAATAGAACTCCAGGTGCTTGAACTCGGTCTTGACGGCCGAGAAGAGTTCTTCGACGCGTGCGACGTGCTCGTCCATGGTGCCGCCCACATCCATCAGCAGCAGCACCTTGACGTTGTTGTGCCGCTCGGGCCGCATCTTGATGTCGAGGTAGCCGGCATTGGCGGCGGTGCGGCTGATGGTCTGGTCCAGGTCCAGCTCGTCTTCATGCCCCTCGCGCGCGAAGCGGCGCAGCCGGCGCAGCGCCATCTTGATGTTGCGCGTGCCCAGCTCCTGGGTGTCGTCGTAGTCCTTGTACGCGCGCTGCTCCCACACCTTGACGGCGCTCTTGTTCTTGCCGACCCCGCCGATGCGGATGCCCTGGGGGTTGTAGCCGCCGTTGCCGAAGGGCGAGGTGCCGCCGGTGCCGATCCACTTGCTGCCGCCCTCGTGGCGCTCCCTCTGCTCCTCCAGGCGCTTCTTGAGCGTCTCCATCAGCTCGTCCCAGCCCATCTTTTCGATGGCGGCCTTCTGCTCGGGCGTGAGCTCCTTCTCCAGCACCTGGCGCAGCCAGTCCAGCGGCACTTCCTTGGTGAAGTCTGTGAGCATCTCCACGCCCTTGAAGTAGGCGGCGAAGGCGCGGTCGAACTTGTCGTAGTGCTTCTCGTCCTTCACCAGCGCGGTGCGGCTGAGGTAGTAGAAGTCGTCCATGCCGAAGGCATCGTCCGAGTTCGGGCCCACCACGTCGGCCTGCAGGGCCTCCAGCAGCGTGAGGTATTCCTTGACCGACACGGGCAGCTTGGCCGCGCGCAGGGTGTAGAAGAAGTCGATCAGCATGGGTCAGGCTCCTGGCCAGCGCTCGGGACTCTGGCGGAAATGGACGCACGCCAGCACATGGACATGCTGGCCTTCGATCCGATAGTGCATGGCGTAGGGAAAGCGGCGCAGCTTGGCGCTGCGATAGGCGCCAGGCCCGTGGCGGAAGCGCTGCGGATCGCGCGAAAGCAATTCCACCAAAGCGGCGACGCTGCGCAGGAGTTCGGCGCCAAGGCCCGTTTGCTTCGCTTCGTACCACTCGAAGGCCATGCGCAGGTCTTGTTGCGCAGGCTTCTCGAGATGCACTTCGAACTGCATCGATTCAGAGCCGGACGCCCAGCGATGCGGCGAGTTCGGCGGGCGTGCATGCGGTGCCGGGATTTGCCTGAACCCACGCCCAGCGACGGTCGAGCTCTGCCTTGAGTTCTTCGCTCAGCGGCGGCATGAGGTCCTGGTCGATGCTGTCCCACAGATCCTCGACGAGTTGCAGCTTCTCGTGCACACCGAGTTGGGCGATTTCTTTCGGGAGTGCGCTCATGTCAGCCTCCTGAGGCAAGACGGGGTTTGTCCATCAGGTACAGCAGCTGCGCCTTCACCTCCGGCCACTCGCCGGTGCGCAGGCTGTACATCACGGTGTCGCGGATCGTCCCGTCGCGGCGCAGGGCGTGGCCGCGGATCACGCCGTCCTTCTTCGCGCCCAGGCGCTCGATGGCGCGCTGGCTGGCGAAGTTGAAGTTGTCGGTGCGCCAGCCCACCACATGGCACTGGAGCGTCTCGAAGGCATGGCGCAGCAGCAGGAACTTGCAGGTCGTGTTGACATGCGTGCGCTGCACCCGCTTGGCATACCAGGTGTAGCCGATCTCCACCCGGCGGATGGTGGGCACGATGTCGTGGTAGCTGGTGGTGCCGAGCACCGTGCCGCTGGCCTCGTCGAGCACGGCGAAGGCCAGGCGGCTGCCGTCCTCGCGCATCTTCAGGGCCTGGGCGATGTAGGTGGCGGTGTTCTCGGGCTCGGGCACCGAGGTGACGCGGATGTTCCAGAGTTCGCCGTCGGCGGCAGCGGCTGCCAGGCCCGACTCGTGTGCGGGCGCGAGGGGCACCAGACGCACGCCGCGCTCGCTCAGTTCAACGGGGTCGACGAAGGCCATGGCAGCTTGGCAGGTGGGCAGGACGGTCGTTGCAGCGGCGCAGGCCGATCAGCGATTGTTGCGCTGCATGAACACCAGCTTCTCGAACAGGGTCACGTCCTGTTCGTTCTTGAGCAGCGCGCCCACCAGCGGGGGCACGGCGACCTTCTCGTCCTTGCTCTGCAGGGCCTGCAGCGGGATGTCCTCGGCGACCAGCAGCTTGAGCCAGTCCAGCAGCTCCGAGGTCGACGGCTTCTTCTTCAGGCCGGGCAGGCCGCGCACGTCGTAGAAGGTCTTCATCGCCGCGGCCAGCAGTTCCTGCTTGAGGTCGGGGAAATGCACCTCGACGATGCGGCGCATCGTTTCGGCGTCGGGGAACTTGATGTAGTGGAAGAAGCAGCGGCGCAGGAAGGCGTCGGGCAGCTCCTTCTCGTTGTTGGAGGTGATGAACACCACCGGCCGGTGCTTGGCCTTGATGAGCTGGCGCGTCTCGTAGCAGTAGAACTCCATCCGGTCCAGCTCGCGCAGCAGGTCGTTGGGGAATTCGATGTCGGCCTTGTCGATCTCGTCGATCAGCAGCGCCACCGGCTCGTCGGCGGTGAAGGCCTGCCACAGCACGCCCTTGACGATGTAGTTGTGGATGTCCTTGACCCGCTCGTCGCCCAGTTGCGAATCGCGCAGGCGGCTGACGGCGTCATACTCGTACAGGCCCTGCTGCGCCTTCGTGGTGGACTTGATGTGCCACTGCAGCAGCGGCAGGCCCAGCGCGCTGGCGACTTCCTCGGCCAGCATGGTTTTGCCGGTGCCCGGCTCGCCCTTGACCAGCAGCGGGCGCTTGAGGGTGATGGAGGCGTTGACCGCCAGCATCAGGTCCTGCGTGGCGACGTAGTTGTCGGAACCCTTGAATTTCATGGATGGCTTGCAGTGGGGAAAAGCGGGAGAAAGGTGCGCCCGATGCACGTGCGATCAGGGCTTTCCAGCGGGTCGGCGCAAGGGTCGGCTTCCTATAATCGCCCGCCGATCCCCCAAGTCCTCACGAGATTTTGCGCGCAAAATGAACAAGCTGTTGACCACGATGTTTGCCCTCGCTGTCGCTTGCGTGACCAGCGTGGCCTCCGCGCAGAAGGTGACGGGCAATGCCGACAACGGTGCGAAGAAGGTGGCCATGTGCGTGGGCTGCCACGGCATCGTGGGCTACCAGGCCAGCTTCCCCGAGGTGCACAAGGTGCCCAAGATCGCGGGCCAGAGCGCCGGCTACATCACCGCGGCGCTCACCGCCTACAAGGGCGGCGACCGCAAGCACCCGACCATGCGGGCCATCGCCGACACCCTCACCGAGCAGGACATCGCCGACCTGGCCGCCTACTACTCGGCCCTGGGGCTGAACGACGGGGCGGCGCCGCCGGCCAATGCCGCGGCACCCAGCGACAAGGTCCAGGCCCTGATCGCCCGCAATGCCGACAACAGCTGCACCAAGTGCCACGGCGCCAACTTCAACACCCCCAATGACGTCACCGTGCCCAAGCTGGCCGGCCAGTACGGCGACTATCTCTTCGTGGCGCTCAAGGCCTACAAGACCAGCCACCCCCTCGTCGGCCGCTCCAACGCGGTCATGGGCACGCAGGTCAAGCCCTACAGCAACGCCGAACTCAAGCAGTTGGCCCAGTACATCGCCTCGTTGCCGGGCGAGCTCAAGACGGTGCCGGAGTCCGAACTGCACCGCACGGCCAGCAAGTAAGCGGGGCAGCCCCAACCAAAAGGCCTGCGAGGCGATTGCCCGCGGGCTTTTATTCATGGGGCTCTTTCTTTCTGGCGGCCCCCGATGGCGGGGCCGCGCGCGTCAGGCCGTCTCCAGCGCCAGCAGCGCCGTTGCGGTGTTCGAGATCGGCAGGTGGTAGTTGGCGTGCACCTTGCGCACCGACGGGCCTGCGGCGGTGAGCGCCCCGCGCATGGCCAGCCACATCAGCAGCTCCACGCCCTGGGTGCCGGCCTTCTCGACGATCTCGTGAATCGAGAACTGCGTGGCCCATTCCGGGTTGGTGAGCAGGCTGTCCATGAACTGCAGGTCGAAGCGCTTGTTGATGTGGCCGGCGCGCGTGCCGTCCAGCTGGTGCGATAGCCCGCCCGAGGCGACGAAGAGCACGCGCCGGTCCTCGCCCCAGGCCGCCACCGCCTCGCCGACGGCCTTGCCCAGCGCATAGACGCGGCTGGCCTTGGGCAACGGGAACTGCACCGTGTTGATGCACACCGGCACGATCGTCACCGGCCAGTCGCCCTGCGGCCACAGCAGCTTGAGCGGCAGGGTGCAGGCATGGTCGACCAGCATCTCCTGGCAGCTGACGATGTCGAAGTCGCGCTCGCCGAGCGTGTTGATCAGCTGCCACGACAGCGCCGGCTCGCCCCCCACCGGCGGCTGCGCCGGAATGCCCCAGCCCTCGTCGGCCGAGGCGTATTGCGACGCCGCGCCGACGGCGAAGGTGGGCATCTTGTCGAGGAAGAAGTTGAGCCCGTGGTCGTTGTAGAACATGACCACCACGTCGGGCCGCGCCGTCGCCAGCCAGTCGTGCACGGGCGGGTAGCCGTCGAAGAAGGGCTTCCAGTAGGGCTCGGCCTGCAGGCCCTTGTGGATCGCGTTGCCGATGGCGGGGATGTGCGAGGTGCCGACGCCGCCGATGATCGTGGCCATGGAATGTCTCCGGGTTTGTGTTACTGGAAGTTGGCTGCGACGAGCCGGGCCTTGAATTCGTCCTTGGAGAGGCCGGTCTGCTGGGCGCCGATGTCCTGCATGTCCAGCTTGAAGATGCCCGCGAACTTGGCCAGGTAGTAGGCATTGCCGCCCGCAGCGATCAGCTGCAGCACGTTGCGCGCGCGGATGGCCGCGGCCTGCTCGGCATTGAGGCCATAGCGGCGCATGTAGCCCTCCTCGTCGGCCAGGAAGGCCTGGCGATTGGCTTCTTCGTTGAAGGAGAAGCACATCTTGTTGAGCGCGTAGCCCTTGCGGGCCTGATCGCCGTCGAACAGGGTGGTGCCCTCGATGGGCCCTGGCGTGGGGGTGGTCATGCGGTCTCCTCGTCGATCCCGTGGTGAAGGAAGGCCGCCAGTATTCGCCTGCCGTTGCCAAAGATAAACCGATGGATCATCATGGATCGCATGAGCGATTTCGATTGGTCGGATCTGGATGCCCGGCTGCTGCGCCTGCTGGTGGCGGTGGTGGAGACGGGTTCCATCACCGGCGCGGCGCAGCGCCTGGGTGTCACGCAGTCGGCGGTGAGCCATCTGCTGGACAAGCTGCGCGCCATCACGGGTGACCCGTTGTTCGTCAAGTCGGGCCGCGGGATCGTGCCGACGGCCCATGCGCAGGCGCTGGCGCCGCAGGCGCGCGAGCTGCTGGCGCAGCTGCAGGCCTTTGCGCGGCATGCGCGCTTCGATCCGGCGGCCTGGCGCGGCGCGCTCACCATCGCCGCCAACGATTTCCAGCGCGAGGTGCTGCTGGTGCCGCTGGCCGCGCGGCTGCGGGCGCAGGCGCCGGGGCTGGTGCTGCGCGTGCTGCCCTCGGACGTGCCCACGGCCGAGATGCTGCGCAGCGGCCAGTGCCAGCTGGTGGTCAGCCCGCGCCCGCCCGAGGGCAGCGACATCGTGCAGAAGCGCCTGTTCGAGGACCGCTGGCGCGTCTTCTACGACCCGGCCGTGCGCGAGGCGCCGGCCACGCGGCGCGAATGGCTGGCCGCGGACCATGCCACGGTGGTCTATCCGCCCCAGCGGCGCATGGCGCTGGACGAGGCGCTGGCGGCGCGAGGCATCGAGCGGCATTTTGTGGTCACGGTACCGGGCTTCGCGGGTCTGCCGGCCTTCCTGCGCGGCACTTCATTGCTGGCGACGGTGCCGGGGCTGCTGGGTGAGGGACTGATGCGCGAGTTCGCCAGCGCGGCGGTGCCGGTCGCCTGTCCGCCGTTGCCGATGTACATGGTGTGGCATCTGCGCCACCAGCAGGATGCGGCGCACCGGTGGTTGCGCGAGCAGCTGGCGGCGGTGGTGCCGGCGCGGCGCTGAGTCCTGCACTGGGCGGTCAGTTGCCTGGCTGCGGTGGCCGCGTCGCCGGGACGGTAACCCGGCAGAGGACGTCGGCATGCGCGCTCCCGGTGCACGCTCGCGCTGACCGACTTGCTGCACGGGACGGGTGCTCGCTCTACACCGACGTGCTTGGGACACTGCACGGCGCCGCGAATGGCTCCTCCGCACGCACACCGCCATCCTCCGCCTCGACGCTGCGCCTCAGCTGCCGGGTTCGTCCGTCCAAGTCCTCACTCCGTTCGCCCTGAACTCGTCTAAGGGCAGAGCGGCGCGCGGCTCAAAGGCGGGCCGTCCTCACCTGCCTCGGTTCCACCTTGCTGGGTGAGGCTTCGACAGGCTTGTATGGTTTGGCTCCCATCAACCAAACCGTAAGAAAGGGCGAGGAGCCGGGATGTAGGGACATCGACAAGCATCGGCGGTAGCTTCAGACCCCACCGACCGACACCCTGAGTCATCACCCCATCCCTGCGCCGAGCGTCGATAAGGAACCTGGCGACGTTGCGTGCGCTGTGCAGCAACGATCCCCGATTCTTGCAAGCTCACGCCGACAGCAGGCACATCCCGGCGCTCGTATTTTGCGCAATGAAGACTCATCCGGCTACTGCGTTTGTCGGCGTGGATGTCGCCAGC
>NZ_JAGOPN010000029.1 GCF_017991995.1 Pseudacidovorax sp.
GCGAAGCGCGTAGCGAGTTCTGCCGCGGCCCGTCTGTCCGAGCACCGGAGGGAAGTCGGCGCGCAGCGCCGACCGCCCCACTTGAAGCGCCGCCACGCCCTCACCGGCACCAGGGCCGGACCATCGCACACACGCTTCGCACGCCCAAAGCCCAGTGCCCAAAGCCCAAAGCCACCAAGCCCCGAGCACAACAGCGCCGAGATCGCCCGTCACGGGTGCCGACAGTGGCCGCTCCGGATCAACCCAGTCCTAGGCCGATTCGTCCTGCAGCTCGCTCACCGGCACGCAGCTGCAGAACAGGTTGCGGTCGCCGTAAACGTTGTCCACGCGCCCGACCGGCGGCCAGTACTTGGCCTGCTTGAGGGTGGCCAGCGGGAAGGCCGCCACCTCGCGGGAGTAGGGATGCGCCCAGTCGGTCGCCACCAGCGTGGCTGCCGTGTGCGGCGCGTTCTTCAGCGGGTTGTCCTCGCGCGGCCATACGCCTTCCTCGATGCGACGGATCTCACCGCGGATGGCGATCATGGCCTCGATGAAGCGGTCCAGCTCGGCCAGCGGCTCGCTCTCGGTGGGCTCCACCATCAGCGTGTTAGCCACCGGGAAGCTCAGCGTCGGCGCATGGAAGCCGTAGTCGATCAGGCGCTTGGCCACGTCCTCGGCCATCACGCCGCTGCTCTCCTTCAGGCCGCGCAGGTCCAGGATGCATTCGTGGGCCACATGGCCGTTGGCGCTGGCGTAGAGCGTGGGGTAGTGGTCGGCGAGGCGTGCGCTGATGTAGTTGGCGTTGAGGATGGCCGTTTCGGTGGCCTGCTTCAGCCCCTCGGCGCCCATCATGCGGATGTACATCCAGCTGATCGGCAGCACGGCGGCGTTGCCGAAGGGCGCGGCGGACACCGCCCCCACCGTCGCCGGCTTGCCGCCCGTCGCATGGCCGGGGAGGAAGGGCACCAGGTCCTCCACCACGCACACCGGACCCACGCCGGGGCCGCCGCCACCGTGGGGAATGCAGAAGGTCTTGTGCAGGTTCAGGTGGCTCACGTCGCCGCCGAACTCGCCAGGCGCGGCCACGCCGACCAGGGCATTCATGTTGGCGCCGTCCACGTACACGCGGCCGCCGTGGGCATGCACGATCTCGCACAGCTCCTTCACTCGCGTCTCGAACACGCCATGCGTGCTGGGGTAGGTGATCATGATGCAGGCCAGCTTGTCGCCGTGCTTCTCGCAGGCGCGCTTCAGGTCGTCGATGTCGACGTTGCCGTTGGCGTCGCAGGCCGTCACCACCACCTGCATGCCCGCCATCTGCGCGCTGGCCGGGTTGGTGCCGTGCGCGGAGGAGGGGATCAGGCAGATGTTGCGGTGGCTGTCGCCGCGGCTCTCGTGCCAGGCCTTGATGGCCAGCAGGCCGGCGTACTCGCCCTGGCTGCCGGCATTGGGCTGCAGGCTGATGCCGGCATAGCCCGTGGCCTGGCACAGCCAGTCGCGCAGTTGCGCGTCGAGTTCGGCATAGCCGGCCAGTTGCCCGGCGGGCGCAAAGGGATGCACATCGGCGAACTCGGGCCAGGTGATCGGGATCATCTCGCTCGTCGCGTTCAGCTTCATGGTGCAGCTGCCCAGCGGGATCATGCTGCGGTCCAGCGCGAGGTCCTTGTCGGAGAGGCTGCGGATGTAGCGCAGCATGGCCGTCTCGCTGTGGTGCGTGTTGAAGACCGGGTGCGTCAGGAAGGCACTGGTGCGCCGCAGGCTGGCGGGAATCAGCGAGGGCAGCTCGGCTTCGAAGTCCTCCACGCGCGGCAGCGCCTGGCCGTCGGCGGCGAAGGCCTGCCAGATCAGCGCCAGGTCGGCGCGGGTCGTGGTCTCGTCCAGGGCGATGCAGAGGTATTCGCCGAAGTACACGCGCAGGTTGAGGCCCAGCGACAGGGCCTTGGCCAGGATCGGCTGGGTTTGGTCCTGGGTATGCAGCGACAACGTGTCGAAGCTGGGCACCTCGCGCAGCGGCGCGCCCAGTTGCTTCAGACCCGCGGCCAGGATGGCGGTATAGGCGGCCACGCGGCGTGCAATGCGCGTCAGCCCGGCGGGGCCGTGGTAGACGGCATACATGCTGGCCACGACGGCCGGCAGCACCTGCGCCGTGCAGATGTTGGAGGTGGCCTTCTCGCGGCGGATGTGCTGCTCGCGCGTCTGCAGGGCCAGGCGGTAGGCGGGCGCGCCGTGGCTGTCCACGCTCACGCCCACCAGGCGGCCGGGCAGCGAGCGCTTGAACTCGTCGCGGCAGGCCATGAAGGCCGCGTGCGGGCCGCCGGCGCCCATGGGCATGCCGAAGCGCTGGGTGCTGCCGACCACGATGTCGGCGCCCCATTCGCCGGGCGGCGCGATCAGCGTCAGGGCCAGAAGGTCGGTGGCGACGATCAGCGCGGCCTGCTTGCCGTGGATCAGCTCGGCATCGGCGCGCAGGTCGTCGATGCGGCCGCTGGTGCAGGGGTACTGCGCCAGCACGGCGAAGTAGTCGCCGGCCAGCAGATCGTTCCATTGCTGCAGTGAGTTGGCCAGCACCACCTCGATGCCCAGCGGCGCAGCGCGGGTCTGGATCACCTCGATGGTCTGCGGATGCGCGTCGCCGGCAACGACGAAGCGGCTGCTCTTGCTCTTGACGCTGCGCTTGGCCAGGGTCATGGCCTCGGCGGCGGCGGTGGCCTCGTCCAGCATCGAGGCATTGGCGATGGCCATGCCGGTCAGGTCGGTGACCATGGTCTGGAAGTTGACCAGCGCCTCCATGCGGCCCTGGCTGATCTCGGCCTGGTAGGGCGTGTAGGCGGTGTACCAGGCGGGGTTCTCCAGCACGTTGCGCAGGATGACGCCTGGCGTGTGCGTGCCGTGGTAGCCCTGGCCGATGAAGCTCTTCACGCGCTGGTTCTTCGATGCGATGGCCTTCAACTCGGCCAGCGCCACGGCCTCGGTCACCGCCGGCGGCAGCTGCATCGGCTGGCTCCGGCGGATCGAGGGCGGCACGATGCTGTCGATGAGCTGCGCGCGCGAGCTTTCTCCCACGGTGGCCAGCATGCGCGCCTCGGCTTCGGCGTCGGGGCCGATATGGCGGGCGATGAATTCGGTGGGGTTCTCGAGGTCGCGCAGGGAGGGGGCGGAAGAGCTCATGGCAGCGGGCCGGCGGGGTGGTGGGAAGAAGAGAAAAAAAGAGGGGCTCTCGCACAGCGGGAGCTCTGGGCCGTGGGAAATGGAAGCGCGGAGGGTGAAGGAGAGGCCGTGGCCCTCACCCCGACCCTCTCCCAGAGGGAGAGGGAGTGATGCCAGCGCGTCCACGCGAACGCGCCGGCGGGGGCCTCAGGCGCCTTCGGTGAACTTGGCGTAGCCCGGCTCGTCCATCAGCTGGTCGAACTCGGCCATGTCCTTGTCCTGCAGCAGCACCTTGAAGAACCAGCCGGCGCCCATCGGGTCGCTGTTGGCCAGCGAGGGGTCGGCGCGCAATGCTTCGTTGACCTCGACGACTTCACCGGTCACGGGCATGTAGATGTCGGCGGCCGCCTTGACGGACTCGACCACGCCGGCCACTTCGCCCTGCTTGAAGGTCTTGCCCACCTCGGGCAGGTCGACGAAGACCACGTCACCGAGCGCTTCCTGCGCATGCACGGTGATGCCGACGGTGGCGGCTTCGTGGTCGGCGATCTCGATCCACTCGTGGTCCTTGGAGTAGTGAATGGTCATGCGGGGCTCCTGAAAGAAGAAGAGGGGGATTGAATGAAAAGGTCGAGCGACGAGTATCAGCGCAGGGCGGGGCGGCTGCGTGTACGCCCCGGGCGCAGGCGCGTCGGCATTTGTCTGACGGCACGGACGCGGTGCGGCATGTCGGAACGCAGGCGGAGAGGGGCGCGCGCAGCGGCTCAGCCGCGGTAGTAGCGTGCCGGCACGAAGGGCATGGGAACGACCTCCATGGGCACCGGCTTGCCGCGCACCAGGGCGTCGATGCGGGTGCCGACAGCGGCGTGGGCCGTATCGACGTACGCCATGGCGATGGGCCGGTCGACCGTTGGCGCCAGCAGGCCGCTGGTCACCTCGCCGATGGCTGCGCCGCCGGGCACATGCAGGGCCGTGTGCTCGCGCACCGGCACGCGCTCCAGCGCCACCAGGCCGACGCGGCGGCGGGCGACCGGGGCGCTGCCGTCCAGCTGGGCCAGCACCTTGTCCGCGCCCGGGAAGCCGCCTGCGCGTTCGCCGCCCGTGCGGCGCACTTTCTGGATGGCCCAGGTGAGCGCGGCCTCGACGGGCGTGGTCGTGGTGTCGATGTCGTTGCCGTAGAGGCACAGGCCGGCCTCCAGCCGCAGCGAGTTGCGGGCTCCCAGGCCGATGGGCGCCACTTCGGGCTGGGCCAGCAGCAGGCGGGCCAGCCGCTCGGCATCGGCGGCGGCGACGGAGATCTCGAAGCCGTCCTCGCCGGTGTAGCCGCTGCGGGTGGCGAAGGCCGGGATGCCGCCGATGGCCATGGCGCCGCCGGTCATGAACACATGGCGCTCGCTGCCGGGCGCCAGTCGGGCCATCACGGCCGCGGCCTGCGGGCCCTGAAGCGCCAGCAGCGCGTGGTCGGGCAGGGGTTCAACGGTGCAGCGCTGGCCGATGCGGGCCTGGATGTGGGCGATGTCGGCCGCCTTGCAGGCGCCGTTGACGATCACGAAGAAGGAATCGTCGCCCTCGTTGAAGAACATCAGGTCGTCGAGGATGCCGCCTGCGTCGTCCAGCAGCAGGCCGTAGCGCTGCTTGCCGGGTGCCAGGCCGATGACGTCCACCGGCATCAGCGTCTCCAGCGCGGCGGCCGCCTCGGGGCCCGAGACGCGCAACTGCCCCATGTGCGAGATGTCGAACAGGCCGGCGGCGGTGCGCGTGTGGCGGTGCTCGGCGATCAGGCCTGCGGGGTACTGCACCGGCATCGAATAGCCGGCAAAGGGCACCATGCGGGCGCCCAGTTCGACATGCAGGCCGCGCAGCGGGGTGTCAAGAAGGGGTGTGGCAGGAGAGGGGGCAGCAGCGGACATGGACATCTCACGGGGTGTACAGCGCCACGACGGCTGTCGTGGTCCACCCCGGCTGTCCGCTTTACCTGAGAGATTCACCCCGCGATGGGGGCTTGCTCCTTCGGTGGACGCGCGGCCTGGGCCACGACGCCTCTCTCCAGCAGGGAAACGCCCCGAACCCGGGGCGTGCCGCCAGTCCTTTTGCCTGAGCGTTCGGAACTCGTCGAGTCCTGCGCCTTCGGCGGCCCCGTCGCGCGGGGCTCTCTCCTGACGAAGCGCGCAGTGTAAGGGACAAGGCGCGCGTCGCGGGCGCTATTTGAAGCCGCTCAGCGCCCGTACACCAGGTTACGCAGGCCCAGCGACAGCGCCGGCACGTAGGTGATGACCATCAGGCAGGCCAGCACCACCAGGATGAACGGGATCAGCCGCGTCACGATCTTGTCGAGCGAGATGCGCGCCACGGTGCAGGCGGCGAACAGGTTGACGCCGAAGGGCGGGGTGATCATGCCCAGCGCCAGGTTCACCACCATGATCAGCCCGAAGTGGACCGGATCGATGCCGAAGTGCTGGGCCACGGGCGCGAGGATGGGGGCCAGCACGATGATGGCGGCGCTCGTCTCGATGAACATGCCGATCACGAACAGCGCTGCGTTGACGCCCAGCAGGAACATGGTGGGCGACTGCAGCACCGCCTCCAGCCAGTGGCCGATGGCCTCGGGCACGCCGGCGCGGGTGATCAGGAAGGCGAACAACCCCGCATTGGCGATGATGAACATGATCACGGCCGAGGACAGCACCGACTTGCGCAGGATGGCGTAGAGGTCCGGCAGGCGGATCTCGCGGTAGATCACCATGCCGACGACCAGCGCGTAGAACACCGCCACGGCCGAGGCTTCGGTGGGCGTGAACACGCCACCATAGATGCCGCCCAGGATGATCACCGGCATCAGCAGTGCCCAGCCCGCCTGCCATAGCGCGCGCCCGAAGGGCATGCGCTCTTCGCCGTCGTTTTTGCCCCAGCCCTTCCACTTGCAGTAGACCCAGACGAAGAGCATCAGCGCCCCACTGATCAGCAGGCCCGGACCGAAGCCGGCGATGAACAGTTCGCCGATGGACACCTCGGCGCTCACGCCGTACAGGATCATCGGGATCGACGGCGGAATGATCACGCCCAGTTCGGCGCTCGTCGCCTGCAGGGCGGCCGCGTAGTTGGTGGGGTAGCCATGCTTGATGAGCGCCGGAATCAGGATGGCGCCGATGGCGAAGGTGGTGGCCACCGACGAGCCGGACACCGCTGCGAAGATCATGCAGGTCAGCACGCAGGTCATGGGCAGGCCGCCCTGGATGCCGCCCACGATGCTCTTGGCGAACTCCACCAGCCGTCGGGAGATGCCGCCGGTCTCCATCAGGTTGCCCGCCAGGATGAAGAAGGGAATGGCGGCCAGCGGAAACTTGTTGATCGAGTTGAAGATCTCCTTGGCGGAGATCAGCATGTTGGCGCCGTTGACCTGAATGCCGACGATGGACGCCAGGCCGATGGACACCGCCACCGACACCGACAGCGCGAAGCACAGCACCATCGTGCCGACCATGAGGGGGGTCATTGCGCGGTCTCCAGTTCGAGGCGCTTGGGATCGAGGTAGTTGCCCACGATGCCGAAGATGGAGAACACCGCCCCCACCGGCAGGGCCAGGTAGGCCCACACCATCGACAGGCTTTCGAGTCCCGCCATCGACTGCACCCGGCCGCGCATCGCGTAGTCGAAGCCCCACCACAGGATCACGCTGATCAGGGCCAGGGCCGCCAGGCTCACGGCCGCGTCGAGCAGGCGGCGCACGCGCGGCGGGCTCCAGCGGTAGAGCACGTCGACGCTCACCATCGCGCCCTGGCGGAAGGCCATGGGAATGCCGAGGAACACCATCCAGATCAGGCTGATGCGGATCAGGATCTCGCTCCATTCGGCCGGCTGCTCCAGCACGAAGCGGGTGACGATCTGGAACATGCCGAGCGACGCGGCCACCACCAGCATCAGGCAGGCCAGCGCCATGGACAGCGCAGTGGTCCGGCGTTCGAAGGCCAGGAACTTGTCTTTCATCTCACAGGCGTTTCTTGGGAATGAAAAAGCCCGCCGGCAAGGCGGGCCGAGGGTGCGGGGGCATTGCCCGGCCAGCTCAGGGCTGGTAGTTGCGGATGCGGTCCAGGTTGGCCTTGCCGAAGTCCTTCTCGAACTGGGCCTGGGCCGGGGCGAGCGCCGCCACGAACTTGGCCTTGTCGAGGTTGTCGATCACCGTCATGCCCTTGGCACGCAGGTCGGCCACGCCCCGGGCGTCGTCCTCGTCCACGCGGGCGCGGTTGGCCTTGGCGGCCTCCTTGGCGGCGTCCAGGAAGGCCTGCTGATCGGGCGGCGCGAGCTTGTCGAAGACGCCCTTGTTCATCACGAAGACGCAGGGCGAGTAAACATGGCCGGTGAGCGACAGGTGCTTCTGCACCTGGTCGAACTTGGCCGAGATGATCACGGGCAGCGGGTTCTCCTGGCCGTCCACGGTGCCCTGCTGCAGGGCGGTGAAGACCTCGGGGAAGGCCATCGGCGTGGTGATGATGCCGAAGGTCTTGTACGCCGCGATGTGCACCGGGTTCTCCATGGTGCGCATCTTCAGGCCCTTGAGGTCCTCTGGCGCCTTCACGTCGCGCTTGCTGTTGGTCATGTGCCGGAAGCCGTTCTCGGCCCAGGCCAGCGCCTTGAAGCCCTTGGCGTCGAACTTCTTGAGCAGGTCCTGGCCGATGGGGCCGTCGAGCACGGCGCGCGCATGGGCCTTGTCGCGGAACAGGAAGGGAACGTCCAGGATCTTGGTTTCGGGCACGAAGTTGGGCACCGGACCGGTGGAGGAGAAGGCCAGCTCCTGCGTGCCGAGCTGCACGGCCTCAATCGACTCACGCTCCCCGCCCAAGGCGCCGTTGTAGAAGGTCTGGACCTTGTAGCGCCCGTTGGTGCGCTTTTCGACTTCCTTGGCGAAGGTGTCGATGGCCACGCCCTGGTGCGAGTTCTGCGCCACCGAGATGCTGATCTTCATGGTGGTCTGCGCCAGCGCGGCGCAAGCCATGCCGAGGCCCAGGGCAAGGCCGGCGGCCAGGCGGGTGAGTTTCATGGGGGAGTCTCCTGATTCGCTGCAGCAAGGCGGCTGGTTTGCCCAGCGCCTGAAGGGATGCTGACTATGCCCCGCGGCCCCCGCCCAGCGCGTCGGGACTTTCACGGACGCAGCATCCGCGCACACCGAGCCCGCCGATCGTGTCGGCGACAGGACGTCCCCCGCGGGCTGAGCGGGGGCTGACGCCATCCGCGCGCTGGGCGCGCGACATGCCCATACTGTCCGAGGGCCGCAGCAGTGAGCGTGCGGCCGCGCATCCCATGACAAGAGGAGACAACGCATGGAAGACATCGCACGGCGCACCGTGTCCAAGCTGAGCTGGCGGCTGCTGCCGCTGCTCATGGTCAGCTACTTCATCGCCTACCTGGACCGGGTCAACCTGGGCTTCGCGGGCGCCTCGATGTCCAAGGACCTGGGTTTCACCAGTACCGTGTTCGGCAGTGCCGCCGGCATCTTCTTCGTCGCCTATTTCCTGCTGGAAGTGCCGAGCAACCTCGCGCTGGAGCGCTTCGGCGCGCGGCGCTGGATCGCCCGCATCATGCTCAGCTGGGGCGTGCTGTCGGCCATCCAGGCCGGCGTGGGCGGCGCCACCAGCTTCAACCTCGTGCGCTTCCTGCTGGGCGCGGCCGAAGCGGGCTTCTTTCCCGGCGTCATCTTCTACCTGACGCTCTGGTTCCCGGCGGCGTACCGGGCGCGCATCGTGGGCTGGTTCATGTTCGCGGTGCCCATTTCCACGGTGATCGGCTCGCCCATCTCGGGCTACATCCTGAACATGGAAGGCGCGATGGGCCTGCACGGCTGGCAGTGGCTGTTCATCCTGGAGGCGCTGCCGGCGCTGGTGCTGGCCGGGGTGGTGCTGGCCTGCCTGCCCGACGGGCCGGCCGACGCCAAGTGGCTGACGAGCGAGGAGCGCCAGTGGCTCACGACCACGCTGGCCGCCGAGCGCCGCAACCGCGAGGCGCTGCATGCCATCTCCTGGACGCAGTCGCTGCGCAACTGGCGCGTCATCGCCATGGGCTTCATCTACATGGGCATCACGGTGCCGCTGTACGGCCTGGGCTTCTTCCTGCCGCAGATCATCAAGGGCTTCGGCGGCCTGGGCAATGTGGAGGTGGGCTTCGTCAACGCCTTCCCCTACCTGGTGGGCGCCATCGCCATGCTGTTCTGGTCGCGCGCCTCGGACGCGCGGCGCGAGCGCAAGGCCTTCCTGCTGATTCCGTTGGCCTGCATCTTCGTCGGGCTGGTGGCCGCGGCCAACATCGCGGCGCCGGTGCCCAAGATGGCGGCGGTGACGCTGGCCGCGTTCGGCATCTTCAGCGCGCTGCCGGTGTTCTGGACCTTTCCCACTGCCATCCTGAGCGGCGTGGCCGCGGCGGCGGGCATCGCATGGATCAATGCCATCGGCAACCTCGGCGGCTACATCGGCCCGACGATCTTCGGCATGCTGCGCGACCGCATGGGCAACGACGTGTTCGCGGTCATGTTCCTGGCGCTGCTGTCGGTGCTGGCCTTCGTGCTGGTGCTGCTGGTCGGCCACGACGCGCGGGCCGAGCAGGCGCAGCAGGTGCCGGCGCGCGCCTGAGCTTCGCAGGCGCAGGCCGTGGCGGTCTGCTGCGCGGGCCGTGAACCTGCCAAAAAGAAGAAGGGCGCCGATGGCGCCCTTGCTGCTTACATGCCGGTGTAATTCGGCCCGCCGCCGCCTTCGGGCGTGACCCACACGATGTTCTGCGTCGGGTCTTTGATGTCGCAGGTCTTGCAGTGCACGCAGTTCTGCGCGTTGATCTGCAGCCGCTCCTTGCCGCCGCCGGCGGCTTCGTCGGGCACGAACTCGTACACGCCGGCCGGGCAGTAGCGGCTCTCGGGGCCGGCGTACTGGGGCAGGTTGATGCGCGTGGGCACCGTCGGATCCTTCAGCGTCAGGTGCGCCGGCTGGTTCTCTTCGTGGTTGGTATTGCTGATGAACACCGAGCTCAGGCGGTCGAAGGTGAGCTTGCCGTCGGGCTTGGGGTACGCGATCTTCTTGCACTCGGCCGCCGGCTTCAGACGGGCATGGTCGGCCTCGGTGCGGTGGATGGTCCAGGGGATGTGACCGCGCAGCACGAACTGCTCGATGCCGGTCATCACCGTGCCCACCGTCAGGCCCTTCTTGAACCACTGCTTGAAGTTGCGGGCCTTGTAGAGCTCGGTGTGCAGCCAGCTCTTCTCGAAGGCCTCGGGGTAAGACGACAGTTCGTCGAACTGGCGGCCGGCCTGCACCGCCTCGAAAGCGGCGTCGGCGGCCAGCATGCCGGTCTTGATGGCGGCATGGCTGCCCTTGATGCGGCTGGCATTGAGGTAGCCGGCTTCGCAGCCGATCAGCGCGCCGCCCGGGAACACCGTCTTGGGCAGCGACAGCAAGCCGCCGGCCGTGATGGCCCGCGCGCCGTACGAGATGCGCTTGGCGGGCTTCAGGCCCTGGTCCTGGCCTTCGAGGTACCAGCGGATGTTGGGGTGCGTCTTGAAGCGCTGGAACTCCTCGAAGGGGCTCAGGTGCGGGTTCTGGTAGTCCAGGCCGACCACGTAGCCGATGATCAGCTGGTTGTTCTCGGCGTGGTAGACGAAGGAGCCGCCGTAGGTGTCGTTGGGCAACGGCCAGCCGGCGGTGTGGATTGCCAGGCCGGGCTCGTGGCGGGCGGGGTCGATCTCCCACAGCTCCTTGATGCCGATGCCGTAGCTCTGCGGATCGCGGCCGTCGTCGAGCTTGAAGCGGTTGATCAGCTGCCGGCCCAGGTGGCCACGCGCGCCTTCGGCGAACAGCGTGTACTTGGCATGCAGCTCCATGCCGAGCTGGAAGTTCTCGGTCGGCTCGCCGTCCTTGCCGATGCCCAGGTTGCCGGTGGCCACGCCCTTGACCGAGCCGTCCTCGTTGTAGAGCACCTCGGCGGCAGGGAAGCCCGGGAAGATTTCCACGCCGAGTTCCTCGGCCTGCGTCGCGAGCCAGCGCACCACGTTGCCCAGGCTGACGATGTAGTTGCCCTCGTTGTGGAAGTTGGGCGGCAGCATGAAGTTGGGCACGCGCGTCGCACCTGTCTCGCTCATCAGCAGGAAGGTGTCGGCCGTGACCGGCTGGTTCAGCGGTGCGCCCTTGGCCTGCCAGTCAGGGATCAGCTCGGTGAGTGCCCGCGGGTCCATGATGGCGCCCGACAGGATGTGCGCGCCGGGCTCCGAGCCCTTCTCCAGCACCACGACCGAGATCTCCTTGTCGTTGAGCGCCGCAAGCTGCTTCAGGCGGATGGCGGCCGAGAGGCCGGCGGGGCCGCCGCCGACGACGACGACGTCGTACTCCATGGCTTCGCGCGGGCCGAACTGGGCGAGGATCTCTTCTTGTGTCATCGGGTGGGATCGGAGAATGGGTTCGAGGGGGCGCGGCCATGGGGCTGGCACGCCTGTGAAGCACTGCGCATTCTAGAGGTCAGGCCCTGGTCACATAGGCGACGCCAGCCCGGGGAGATACCGCTCCTGATGGGCCCGCGGACGGGCCTACGATGCCATGCCATGCGCATCGAGATTCCCGAACAGAAGAAGCTGGTCTACGAGATGGCAATCCCCATCCGCTGGGGCGACATGGACGCCATGGGCCATCTCAACAACGGCAGCTATTTCCGCTACATGGAGACGGCACGCATCGACTGGATGCGCGCCATCGGCTTCCAGCCCGACCCGAAGGGCGAGGGCATGGTGATCGTCAATGCCTTCTGCAACTTCTACCGCCAGATCGAGTACCCCGGCGACGTGCTGCTGCGCATGTACGTGAGCGATCCGGCGCGCACCACCTTCGAGAGCTGGGCCACCATGGCCCGCGCCGAGGCGCCCGAGGTGATCTGCGCCGCGGGTGGCGCCACGACCATCTGGGTGGACTTTCCGGCGCAGAAGGCCAAGCCCCTGCCGGACTGGCTGCGCGCCCTGGTCGGCGGCTGAGTTCAGCCGGGCATCGACAGCCGCGCCTCGAAGCCGCTGGCGCGGCCGGGGGGCGGCGACAGGAGCTGCAGCTCGGCCCCCTGGTGCTCGGCGATCGTGGTGACGATGGACAGGCCCAGGCCGTAGCCGGTGCGGTCGTCGGTCTGCCGGACGTGGCGCTCGCGCAGGGCCTGCAGCTTGTCGGGTGCCACGCCCGGGCCGCTGTCGCGCACCAGCACCGTGCGGGGTGCGACCACCTCCAGTTCGACCGCGCCCTCGGGGGCGTAGCGCAGCGCGTTCTCGATCAGGTTGCGCAGGGCGATGGCCAGGGCGTCCACGTCACCCTGGACGGGGGACATCGTCTCCTCGGGCACATGCAGGGTGAGCCGTTCGGCGGCGCGGGCGTCCTGCCAGAACTCCTCGGCCACCGCGCCGGCGAGCTTGACCAGGTCGACCGGCCGCCGTGCCAGCGCAGCCCCCGATTCGGCGCGCGAGAGCTGCAGCAGCTTCTCGGCTCGGTGGCTCAGCTGCCGCAGCGAATCGAGCGCAGCCTGTACGTCCTGGCGCGAGAGGCCGTGGTCCAGCGCGGTCTGCAGGCGCAGGCGGGCCGCCGCCAACGGCGTGCGCAGCTCGTGCGCCGCATTGGCGGCCAGCGCGCGCTCCACGTTCAGCGCCTGGGCCAGCCGCTCCAGCAGGTGGTTGACGTCGTCGCACACCGAACGCAGCTCGTGCGGCAGGCCCGCCAGCTCGATGGGCCGCAGGTCGGTGCTGCTGCGGCTGGCGATCTCGTCCGCCAGCGTCTGCAACGGCCGCAGTTCGCGCCGGGCGATGCGCCAGAGCACGAGCCCCAGCAGCGGCAGGGCGGTGATCAGCGGCACCATCAGGCCGAACAGCGTGCGGTCCACCGCCTCGCGCCGTTCGGAGATCGGGTCGGCCACCTGCAGGAAGAGGTCGCGCGTAGGATGCCGGACGGTGTAGATGCGCCAGTCCGGCGTGTCGGCAAAGCCCGGCGCGAGCGGCACGTCGAAGTAGTCGGGCCGTGCGTTGGACGAATGCAGCAGCAGTCGCGTGCCGCCGTCGACCATCTGGTAGACCACTTCGTCCTGGATGAACAGCGGCGCGGGCGCCACCAGCGGCTGCTCGGGCTTCTTGCCGCCGGAGAGGCTGTCGTACTGCTCCACGGCGATGTCGAACATGCGGTGCGACACCTCGACCAGTTCGTTGTCGAAGTTGAAGCTGATCTCGCGGTCCACATACCAGACGACGGCCAGCACGCACAGAAGCCAGATGGCGCCGACGGAGAGGATCAGCGTGCGCGTGAGGCGGGCCGCGAGGGAAGCCCGCTCCGGCCTCGCGTCGGCGTCGGACTGGCCGTCGGTACGCGCGCCCTTCTGGACCGCGGCCCCGCCGGAGGCGACGGGCCGTCCGGCCTCGTCGATGGGACGGGCGCTCACGGGCCCGGCTCCGGACCGGCGTCGGGGGCATCGTCCCCAGGAGCCAGCCGGTAGCCGAGGCCACGCAAGGTCTGGATGTGCGACCGGCCCAGCTTGCGGCGCAGCCGGCTGACGAAGACCTCCAGGGTGTTGCTGTCGGTGTCGTCGTCGAAGCCGTACAGCGCATCGAGCAGGGTCTCGCGGCTGTGGATGCGGTCGGGGCGGCTGGCCATCACGCGCAGCAGTGCCCATTCCTTCTGCGTGAGCGTGACCGGCGCGCCGTGCACGCGGACCTGGTCGTTGCCCAGGTCGATCTCGAGCGAACCCAGGCGGACGGTGGCCGACTCGACGCTGCTGCGCCGGCGCTCCACGGCGCGCAGCCGGGCCAGCAGCTCGGCGGGGTCGTAGGGCTTGATCAGGTAGTCGTCGGCGCCGGCATCCAGGCCCCGGATGCGGTCGCTGACCTGGTCGCGGGCCGTCAGCACGATGACGATGGGCCGCTCGGGCAGGGTGCGCAGGCCGGGCATGAGCATCAACCCGTCGCCGTCGCCCAGGTGCAGGTCGAGCAGCACCGCGGCATAGCGCGCGCTGGCCAGCGCCGCGCGCGCGCCCGCCAGGCTGGGCACCGCATCGACGATGAAGGCCTTCGCACGCAGGTAACTGCAGACGGCGTCGGCGAGGTTGAGGTCGTCTTCGACGAGAAGGATGCGCATGGGGCGGAGTCTAGTGCGGGGCACCGTCCGGGGCCGGCGCCAGCCGCCGAGGTGGGCCGCTTCAGGCTGCATTCACGGCCCGGGCTTAGGCTGCGCGCCGCCCATGGATGCGTCTTCCCGTTCCGTTTCCCCCCTCTGGCCGACACTGGCCGTCACCGCGGCCCTCGTCGGCTGGGACCTGGGGGGCGGCGACCTGTGGCTGGCCAGCCTGCCGGGCACGCCCTTCGGTTTTCCGCTGCGCAGCAACTGGGCACTGGCCAGCCTGATGCACGAAGGGGGCAAGGCGCTCAGCTGGGCTCTGGTGCTGGGGATGCTGGCTGCCGTGTGGCTGCCAATGGGCCCCTGGCGCCGGCTGTCGCGCCCCGAGCGCTGGCAGCTGCTGCTGTCGGTGCTGGCGGCGGTTGGCGCCGTCACCCTGCTCAAGAAGTTCAGCCTGACCAGTTGCCCGTGGGACCTGCGTGTCTTCGGTGGCGTGGCCGAGCATGTCTCGCACTGGCGCTGGGGCGTGGCCGATGGCGGGCCGGGGCACTGCTTTCCGGCGGGCCATGCCTCGGCGGCCTTCGGCTTCGTCGGCGGCTGGTTCGTGTGGCGGCGGCATTCGGCGGCATTCGCCCGGGGATGGCTCATGGCGGCCGTCGTGGCCGGCCTGGTGCTGGGCGTCGGCCAGCAGCTGCGCGGCGCGCACTTTCTGAGCCACACGCTGTGGAGCGGCTGGGCATGCTGGATGGCCGGTTGGGCGGTGGACATGGCCATGACGGGCCGGCGCCGGCGCGCAACTGACGCCAAACTGAACGCAGCCTGAAGAAGAGGTTCAGGGTGACTTCAGTGCCGACACCTACGCTGTCGGCATGCCGTTGATCTCTCCCGCGCCGCGTCTGGGCGCGTATTCCGCGCCCGACTTTGCGGGTCCCCGCGGCTGGCTGTTGCGCGCACGCTCGCCGCGCACGATCGTCCTGGTGCTCACCGCCTACCTGCTGCTGGCCGCGAACTGGCCGCTGTGGATGGAACTCGCCGAACTCGGCCGCGCCCCCAGCCTCTACATGCCCAACATCGTCGGCATGGCCTGGCTGCTGGGCGGCGGTCTGGTGGCGCTGCTGTCGCTCACGGCCTGGTCGCGCTTCATGAAGCCGCTATGGATGCTGCTGGTGGTCGTGGCTGCGGTGGTGCAGCACTACATGGCCACCTACCGGATGGTGATGGACCCGTCCATGGCGCTCAACGTGCTGCAGACCGATCCGGGCGAGGCGCGCGATCTGCTCAGCCTGACGATGGCGCTGCGTGTGCTGGTCGTGGCGGTGCCCGCGATCTGGTGGCTGTGGTGCGTGCCGGTGATCCCGCAGCGGCCGCTGCGTGCGCTTTGGCGCAATGCGGTGCTGTTTGCGGCCGCGGTCGCCGTCACCGTGGGCGGCGGCATGGTCATGTCGCGTCAAATCGCGCCGCTCATGCGCAACCAGCCCCATCTGCGCTACATGATGAATCCGCTGGCCAGCGTGTATTCCTTCGGCATGGCGGCCACGCGCCCCTTGCTGCATCGCAGCCGCAAGCTGGTGCCGATTTCCGGTGGTGCGGCGCTGGGCGCCAGCTATGCGGGGCAGAGCCGGCCGCGCCTGCTGCTGCTGGTGGTCGGCGAGACGGCCCGGGCCGACCACTTCGGCCTCAACGGCTATGCGCGCGACACCACCCCTGCGCTCAAGGCCCGCAACGTGGTGAGCTTCCACGACATGCGTTCCTGCGGCACCAACACCGCCGCGTCGGTGCCCTGCATGTTCTCGCACCTGGGCAAGCAGGACTACGAAGGCCGCAAGCAGGACTACGAGAACCTGCTCGACGTGGTGCAGGCCGCCGGGCTGGCCGTGCTCTGGATCGACAACCAGTCGGGCTGCAAGGGCGTGTGCGAGCGCGTGCCCCATGTCGAGGCCAACGACGCCAAGGAGATTGCGGCCAACCCCACGCTGTGCAGCGGCGACGAATGCCTGGACGACGTGATGCTCAAGGGCCTGGACGCGCGCATCGCCGCCTTGCCGCCCGAGCGCGTGGCGCGCGGCGTGGTGCTGGTGATGCACCAGATCGGCAGCCATGGCCCGGCCTACTTCCGCCGCTCACCGCCGGACGGCAAGCCTTTCCAGCCCGAATGCCGCACCGTGACGCTGTCCGACTGCGCGCACAGCGAGCTGATCAACGCCTACGACAACTCGATCGCACACACGGATCGGTTCCTGGGTGACGCCATCGACTGGCTCAAGGCCCGCCGCAACCGCTTCGACACGGGCATGCTCTACCTCAGCGACCATGGCGAATCGCTGGGCGAGTACGGCCTTTTCCTACACGGTGTGCCCTATGCCTTTGCGCCGGACGTGCAGAAGCACGTGCCCTTCGTGGCCTGGCTCGATGGCGGGCTCGGCGGGCGCACCGGCGTGCGAGACGCCTGCCTGCGCAAGTCGGTGGACATGCCGTTGACGCACGACAACCTGTACCACACCGTCATGGGGCTGGTAGACGTCAAGAGCCCCACCTACAAGCCGACGCTGGATGCCTTCGAAGGGTGCCGGCAGGCGTCGGCCGGTTGATTCCTCCAGGGCGGCCTCGCCCTGGGACCACCAGTGAGCCTCTTCAGCCGCGAGCAGCGCAGGCCGGTTCGGGCCAGGCGGTCTGCAGCGCCTCGTGGCACCGCAGCAGGAGTTCGAAGGCGCGCCGCGCAGCCGCAGCAGCGGCGTCCTGCCGGGCGGCGCCTTGCAGTGCCGTTTGCAGTTCGGCGACGAAGTGCTTCCACCGCGCACCCGTGGCGGAGCCTGCGCCGCGCAGGTAGTCCAGCGACAGGGGGGCCATGGCCGGCGCCAGCCGCTTGTGCAGCACCTGGCCGCCCAGGCGGGAGCCTTCCAGTACATAGGCCAGCCCCCATTCCGCACCGTCGGCCTGGAAGACCGGATCGGGCAGCGCCGCCAATGCGATGCGCGGCGCTTGCAGACCCAGCCGCTGCTGGCAGTCGACCAATTCCGCCTCCAGGGCGCCTCGCTCCGCCGCCAGGCGCGGGCCGCGGGCACCCGATTCCTCGAGAGCGCCGACCCAGCCGCGCAGCAGGGCAAGGTGCCGCAGGTAGTCGGCGGGGCCGGCACCCTCGCGTGCGATGGGCAATCCGGTGTCGAGCCGGGCGTGCAGGGCCGACGTCGCGTCGCGCAGGCGCTGCAATGGGTCGGTGGCTGCGGCCGATGGGGAAGCGGCTGGAGCGGTGGGAGGCGCAGGAATCATGGAGGACAGGGAAGGCAGCCGGCCATCATAGGCAGGCTGCTCCCTCAGCCTTGCCGTGCGGGCTTGTCGGCCGGCTTCTCGCGCGGCACCCGGCCCATCAGGAAGAACTCCGGATTCGGCTGCATGCCGCTGAAGCTGGCCAGCCGGTTCGACAGGCCGAAGAAGGCGGTGATGGCGGCGATGTCCCAGATGTCCTCGTCGTCGAAGCCGTGGGCATGCAGGGCGGCGAAGTCGGCCTCGTCGACCTCGTGCGACCGCTCGCACACCTTCATCGCAAAGGCCAGCATGGCGCGCTGGCGCTCGGAGATGTCGGCCTTGCGCCAGTTGACGGCCACCTGGTCGGCCACGAGCGGCTTCTTCTCGTAGATGCGAAGCAGCGCACCGTGCGCCACCACGCAGTAGAGGCACTGGTTGGCCGCGCTGGTGGTGGTGACGATCATCTCGCGGTCGCCTTTGCTGAGTGCGCTGGTGCGGCCCACGCTCTCGGGCTCCATCAGCGCATCGTGGTAGGCGAAGAAGGCGCGCCACTCGGCGGGGCGGCGGGCCAGCGCCAGGAAGACGTTGGGCACGAAGCCCGCCTTTTCCTGCACGGCCAGAATGCGGGCGCGGATGTCCTCGGGGACCTGGTCGAGTTCGGCAAGCGGGTAGCGTTGGCTCATGGCGGATGTCTCCTGTCTCGTTGGGGCTGTGTGGTCCAGCGTTCGATCATAGGCAGCGGAGACCGGGGCCGCGGTCGCGCGGATTGCGCCCGGGCGCAGGGCCTGCGGCGTTGGCTATGGCTGCGATGAGGACGTTCGAATTCACAGCGCAGGACCTGCTGCCTAGCATTGACGTCCATGAACACCGCCATCACCGCTCCCCGTCGCCTCCTCGGTCTCGTCATCAACGCCGGCGGCCTCGCCGTCGGCATCGCGCATGGCCTGAGCCTGCTGCGCTGACGCGCCAGGCGAAGCCCGGCGTCAGTCGATGCGCGGCGGGCGGTCGTCGTCGAGCACCGCGTCGTCGCTTTCGTCCTTGAGCTGAACGCCGGTCAGGCCGCGGCGCAGCGCCTCGCGCACCAGCCAGCCGAGCTTGAAGGCGGCCGCCTCGTAGCCCAGGCCCTCCGGACGTACGTTCGAGATGCAGTTGCGCTGCGCGTCATGTCGCCCGCGTTGTGGTTCGTGGGTGAGGTAGATGCCCAGGCTGTCCGGGCTGGAGAGGCCAGGCCGCTCGCCGATCAGGATCGCGCCGAGGCGCGCGCCCAGGGCCTCGCCCACCTCGTCGGCCAGTGCGACGCGCGCCTGCGTCGCCACGACGACGGGCGCGATGCGCAGGTCGGTCGGCAACTGCGCGCGAAGGGCGGCCAGCAGCGGCCGCGCATGGCGCTCGATGGCCAACGACGACAGGCCGTCGCCCACCATCAGGCAGAGATCGCAGCCTCGTTCCGGACGCCCGCGCAGGGCCTCGGCGTCGGCCGGGTCCAGGCTGCGGCCCAGGTCGGGCCGGCGCAGGTAGGTGGCCCGGTCGGGCGCCTGGCTGCGGGCACGCAGGACGGACCAGCCGTCTTCTTCGAGCGACCGGGCGAGCGCGTCGGCGTCCAGCGCCGCATGGATGGCATCGCGCGCCATGGCATGCGCCCAGCCGAAGCGCAGCGTCTCGTCGGTGGGCATGCCGCTGCCGGCGCGGCCGAGGGCCAGCCGGGCGGGCGTGGCGGCGCGCCAGGCCTGCCAGGGGTCGGGCGTCACGGGCGGGGCAGATCGGTCTTCTGCTGGAGTAACCCGGGTAGAGGCTTGGGTCGGTTCGTTCGATGCGGTGCTCATGCGGCGGCTCCCAGAAGGCGCAGCCGCTGCATGCCCTGCTGCAGCATCGGTGCAGGCCCTGGCACCAAGCGGCCATCGGCACCGGTGATGCCCATGTGCTGAAGCCAAGCCTCGAACTCGGGTGCGCGCTTCAAGCCCAGGGTGTCGCGCAGGAACAGAGCGTCGTGGAAGGACGTGCTCTGGTAGTTGAGCATCACGTCGTCCGCCCCCGGCACGCCGATCAGGAAGGTGAGCCCAGCCGTGGCCAGCAGCACCAGCAGCGTGTCCATGTCGTCCTGATCGGCCTCGGCATGGTTGGTGTAGCAGACGTCGCAGCCGATGGGCAGGCCCAGCAGCTTGCCGCAGAAATGGTCTTCCAGCCCGGCGCGGATGATCTGCTTGCCGTCGAACAGGTATTCCGGCCCGATGAATCCCACGACGGTGTTGACCAGCAGCGGCCGGTAGCGCCGCGCCAGCGCATAGGCCCGCGCCTCGCAGGTCTGCTGGTCGACGCCGTGGTGCGCATTGGCCGACAGCGCGCTGCCCTGGCCGGTCTCGAAGTACATGACGTTGTCGCCCAGCGTGCCGCGGCCCAGTGCGCGGGCGGCTTCGCAGGCCTCGTCCAGCAGTTCGGGCGTGACGCCGAAGGAGAGGTTGGCCTTCTCGGTGCCGGCGATGGACTGGAACACCAGGTCCACCGGCGCGGCCCGTTCCATGAGCTTCATCGTGTTGGTCACATGGGTGAGCACGCAGCTCTGGGTGGGAATGGCAAAGCGCTCGATGACCTCGGCCAGCATGTGCTGCAGCCGCTCGAGCACCGGCAGACTGTCGGAGACAGGGTTGACGCCGATCACCGCATCGCCTGCGCCGTAGAGCAGTCCGTCCAGCGTGGAGGCGGCGATGCCGCGCAGGTCATCGGTCGGATGGTTAGGCTGCAGCCGGACGGCCAGATGGCCGGGAAGACCGAGGGTGTTGCGGAAGCGGCTGGTGACCCGGCACTTGCGCGCGACGGCGATCAGGTCCTGGTTGCGCATCAGCTTGGAGACGGCGGCCACCATCTCCGGCGTCAGCCCCGGCGCCAGCGCGGTCAGCGCCGCGGTGTCCGCCGCATCGGACAGCAGCCAGTTGCGGAAATCGCCCACGGTGCGATGCGCGACCGGTGCGAAGGCGGCCGCGTCATGGCCGTCGAGGATCAACCGCGTGATGTTGTCCTCTTCGTAGGGCACCAATGCCTCGCTGAGGAACTGCCTGAGCGGCGTGTCGGCCAGCACATGCCGTGCCGCCATGCGTTGCTGCGCGGTCGCGGCGCCGACCCCGGCCAGGTAGTCGCCCGAGCGCGCCGGGCTGGCGCAGGCCATCACTTGGCGGAGATCGTCGAAGTCGAAGACCTGATGCTGGATCGTCGTGCGGTAGCGCATGGGCGGTGTCGGTGGGCGAGGGGCCGGCCGTGGCGGGAGACCGACGCATGATCGCGCTTGCCGCCCGGCTGCCGGGTAGGACAAGCGATGCAGGTTCCGGGCCCGCGCTCGGCCTGACCTGCTGCGGCGGGGGCGCAGAGAGCGTCAGGGGCGCGGCTTATGATCCGCCGCTTTTCCACCTCGGGAGAGCCCATGACCATCGTTTCGCGTGCCCTCGGCGCCGCTGCCGCCACCCTTCTCTTCGCCTGTGGCGCTGTCCACGCCCAGAGCGCCGCCGTCACCACGCCCAGCGGCCTGGTCTACCAGAGCGTCAAGGAGGGCACCGGCCCCAGCCCCTCGGCGACCGACACAGTGCGGGTGCACTACCGCGGCACCTTCCCGGACAGCGGCAAGGAATTCGACAGCTCCTATGCCCGCAACCAGCCGGCCGAGTTCCCGCTCAACCGCGTGATTCCGTGCTGGACCGAGGGCCTGCAGAAGATGAAGGTGGGCGGCAAGGCCAAGCTGGTGTGCCCGCCGGCCATCGCCTACGGCAGCCGCGGCGCGGGTGGGGTGATCCCACCCAATGCCACGCTGAACTTCGAGGTCGAATTGCTGGGTATCCAGGGCCGCTGAGCCCCGGCGGCCCGCCGCCGTTCAGGTTCAGCGGCGGCCTGCGCGGCCCACCGCAAGCCGCAGCAGCGCCAGCAGGATCAACGCCGCGGCGCCCAATGCCGCGGCCGCCATGATCCAGAACGCCAGCGGCGAATGTTGCGCCGGCCTGGGCCCGAGGCCGTGGTAGGCCAGCCAGTAGCCGCCGCCCAGCCCCACGCCCCACAGCAGGGCGCAGTACACGAGCAGCGGCGCGACCGTGATGCGGAAGCAGCGCAGCACGAAGATGCACAGCGTCTGGGTCGCGTCGGCCAGGTGGTAGGCGGCGCAGGCCGCGAGCAGGCCCGCCGCCAGATGGGCCACGGCCGCCTCGCGCGTGTAGAACTGGACGATGGTGCCGCGCAAAGCCAGCAGCGAGCCGGCCACCATCAACGCGGCCAGCACCGCCATGCCCAGACCCTGCCAGCAGGCGCGCCGCGCCTGGTCCGGCCGGCCGGCGCCCATCCAGTAGCCGACCCGGGCGCTGGTGGCCAGGCCCAGCGAGAGCGGCACCATGTAGGCCACCGCGGTGAGGTTCGATGCGATCTGGTGTGCCGCCGTGGCCGTGCTGCCCAGGCGGGCGATGAACAGGGCCATGAAGGTGAAGGAGCTCACCTCCACCATCACCGACAGCCCCGCCGGCACCCCCAGCCGGGCAAAGGCGCCCAGTTGCGGCCAGTCCGGCCGCTCGGGCCGGCGCCAGAGGCGATAGGGTTGGTATTCGGGGCGGTGGCGCAGCATCAGCACCGCAACGGCCAGCATCAGCCAGTTGACGGTCAGCGTGCCGAGTGCGCAGCCCATCAGGCCGAGTGCGGGCACGCCCAGGCCGCCGAAGGTCAGCCAGATCGACAGCGGCACCTTGACCGCCAGCGCGCCGACCTGCAGCCAGGTGACGAAACTCGGCCGGCCGATGGACTGGTTCAGGGTGGCGTAGATGCGAAACAGCAGCGCCGCCGGCAGGGCCGCGGCCAGCACGGCCAGGTACTGGCCGACCGCGCCCCGCATGGCGGGCGGCACCTCGGTCCAGGCCAGCAGCGGGCCGGGCGACAGCAGCAGCGTCGCGCCGACCGCCGTGGTGGCCGCGCACAGGTACAGCGCCTGCCGCACCGAGCGGCCCATGGCCTCGCGCCGGCCGGCCCCGTGCAGCTCGGCCCAGACCGGCAGCAGCGCCTGCAGTGTGCCGGTCAGCGCCACGAACACGCTGATGAAGATGGCCGCACCGATGGACAGCGCCGCCAGCGCATCCTGGTCGAAGCGGCCGGCGACCACGGTGTCGGTGACGCCGAAGGCCATGGTCGCCATCTGGCCGACCAGCACCGTGCCGGCGTGGCGGGCGATGAGGCGCCGCTCGCTCACTGCGGTGCCTGCCGGCGGAACAGCAGCAGGTCGTCGCTGGGGCTGGTGGGCCGGCGGAAGGTGCCCTCGAAATGCCAGTCGGCCATGCGGACCCGGTTGGGCAGGCTGAACAGGTAGTCCGGATGCACCAGCAGCCAAGTGCACCGGCTGCCGTCGGCCAGCGGTTGCAGCGCCACGCGGCCGTGGTGGCGCAGCGCGGCGATCTGGGCGCGGTTGAGGCCGAGCTCGTCTACGCAGCCGGGCTGCGCGCCCATGCGTTGCGAGAGGGCGCGCACCTGCGGCTCGTAGCTGCGGGCGTAGTCGAGCAGCGGCAGCCACAAGGTCATCAGCAGCAGCCAGCACAGCGCGGCGCCGCCGGCGGGCAGGGCCATCGTCTTCCAGAGCGCGGCGCGGTGTCGCCCGGTGCGCCAGCGCACCAGCCAGGCCCAGGCGATGGTGGCGGCCAGCGCCAGACCGAAGCCGATCCAGGAGAAATCGGGCACGAAGCCCGGCGCCAGCCGGTACACATTGGCGGCGGGTTTGGCCGGCACGCCGGTGTGCAGCGAGATCCAGTACACCCAGATGAACAGCGCCACGCCGCTGAAGAAGAGCAGGGTGAACCAGTCGATCAGCGCCGAGACGCTGCGCCGGAAGGTGGGCAGCGCGAAGGCCGCCAGCGTGGCGAAGGCGGGCAGACCGATCAGCAGGGAGCGTTCGCCGAAGTCCGTGAAGATGGTCGAGAACGAGGCCGCCAGCATGAAGCCCAGGGGCAGCGCCACGTGCCGGGCCGTCAGTTGCCGGCGCCAGCGCCACAGCGTCCAGATCGCCAACGGCCAGGCCGGCCAGGTGAACCAGAGGAAGAGCTTGAGCAGGCCGCGCGCCTCGGCGATGAGGCGCTCGTTGGGGTCGCTGCCGGGCAGGGAGAGGTTCCAGTGGAACTGGCCCAGGGCAGCCGCCACGGCTGCCCCGATCAGTGCCAGGGCGGCCAGGCCGAAGACGCCGGTGCGGTCGTACACCGGACTGGCGTCGCCGTCGGGCTCGCGCTGGCCGAGCAGCCATTCGCGGCAGGCCAGCACCGCGCAGCCACCGCTCAGGATCAGGCCCATGGAGGGCGCACCGCTGAGCGACAGCCCCAGCGTGCCGATGCCGAAGGCGGTGAGGGGCGCTGCGCGCCGATAGGGCAGCGCAGCGGCGCCATAGAACAGCAGCGAGGCAAAGAAGAGCTGTGCCAGCGCCGGCGTGGTTTCATGGCCCAGTTGGGCCAGACCCAGGCTGGCGATCAGTGCGAGCAGCCCGCCATCGGCCACCGCGCGCGCATAGTCCGTCGGCCGGGCCTCCCCGCCGAAGGCAAAGGCCACCGGCTGGGCCCGCGGCGTCCGTGCCAGGTAGTACACGGCATACCAGGTGGCGGTGAAGGTGCACCACAGCATCAGCGCGAACACGATGCGCACCGCCAGGTCGGGCGGCAGCCACGAGGGTGAGAGCTGGATCGCCCAGGCCCCGATCCAGTAGGGCAGCAGGGCCGGAATCTCCGGCCGCAGGCCCAGCAGCAGCGGGTCGAGCCAGCGTGCCAGGCCGCCGCCCTCGGCCAGCGCCGCCATGTAGCCGAAGGAGGCGACATCCGCACTCTTCCACGGCCCCCGGCCCAGCAGGCCGGGCATCAGGTAGGCGGCACACAGCAGCAACAGCGCCGCCCGGGGCAGGCGGCGCACGGCGTTCTGGGCAACGATGGCGGGATTGGGGGGGCTCAATGCGCGGGGCTCACGGTCTGGCGGGCGGGCGTGCGGCCCGGATCATCGGGCGGCGCATGGGGGAAAAAACAAAGGGCAGCACGGAGATCCGGGCTGCCCTCGGTGCACCGCACGGGGCGGCGCTGTGTGCAAAGACGGCTTACTTGGAGGACAGCGCGGTCTTGCCGAACTTGTTGCGGAACTTCTCGACGCGGCCGCCCATGTTGTCCACCGACTTCTGGGTGCCGGTGTAGAAGGGGTGCGACTCGCTGGAGGTGTCCAGCTTGTACAGGGGGTATTCCTTGCCTTCGAAGGTCTCGGTCTCGCGCGTGTTCACGCAGGAGCGGGTGACGAACTTGAAGCCGTTGGACAGGTCCAGGAACAGGACTTCGCGGTAGTCGGGATGGATGCCTTCTTTGGCCATGGTGATTCCTTGAGCGTCGATGCGGGAGCCACTGTGCACAACCATCGTGCCAGCACTTGCCGCGAAAAGCCCTCGATTCTAGCGCGGCAGTTCACAGAGCGCCAGTGCAGGGCGCGCTCGGCCGCTCAGGCTTCCACCACGCCGCACCAGTCGACGATGAACTGCGCCATGGCGGCCGTCACGCGCTGCATGCTTTCGAGGGAGACAGCCTCGTCGATGCCGTGGATGTGGCGGGCCACGGGCCCGTAGTTGGTCACCGGGATGTCGCTCATCAGCCGAAAGTGCCGGCCATCAGTTGTGGCCGTGCAGGCGAGGCGCGCAGGCGGCTGACCGACGATCTTCTCGTGGGCGTCGGCCAGCGTGCGCATGGCGGGCGCCTCCAGGTCGTAGACGCAGCCGGGCGAGCGGTGGCCGCGTGCGTCGATCTCGACCATCAGCGCCGGGTTGAGCGCGTGGGCCTTGGCGCGGATGCGGGCACCGACCTGGGCCTCTACGTCCGCCGGGTCCATGCCGGGGTAGTAGCCGATCCGCAGACCCAGCGTGCAGGAGCAGGGCACGGAAGAATTCCATTCCCCGCCGTCGATCCGGCCCAGGTTGAAGTTGACCGGATGGGCCACGTCGGCGAAGGCGGGGTGGCGGTTCTCGGGACGGTTCCACTCGGCTTCCAGCTCCTTCAGGTCGGCCATGATCGCCATCGCCGCCTCGATGGGGTTGAGCCCCTGGCCCATGTAGGCGACGTGGGCCGGCCGCCCGGTCAGTGTGACGAACAGCCAGCTCACGCCCACCTGGGCGCTCATCAGCGTCTCGCCGAATGGCTCGGGAATGATGACGGCGTCGAAGTCGTTGAGCTTCGCCTTGGCCCGGGCGGTCTGCAGCGCGTGCAGAGTCGCGAGCGTGCCGTTGCCGGTGTTCTCTTCGTCCAGCACGGCGTTGAGGCCGACGGTGCCGGCCGGGGTGAATCCCAGCGTGCGCAGCAACTGGAGCGCGGCCAGCGCGCAGACGATGCCGCCCTTCATGTCGCCGGCGCCGCGGCCATACAGCCAGCCGTCCTCCACGCGCGGCACGTAGGGGCCGGTGGTCCACAGCGATTCCGGGCCGGTCGGCACCACGTCCAGGTGGCCGTTGAAGAGCACCGAGCGGCCTTTGGAACCCGTGGGTGGCAGATGGCGGGCGAGCAGGTTGTGCCGGCCGCCGTCCGGATCGCAAGGGCAGGAGAACAGGGCCAGGCCCTCGATCTGCCGGCTGTCGAGCACGATGCGCTCGCAGTCCAGGCCCATGTCCTGCATCAGGCGTTCCAGGAAGTCGGCAGCCGGTTGCTCGGCGCCGGAAGGGCTGGGCGCAGCAACAAAGGCGCTGAGCGTGTCGATCATCCAGGGCGTCAGGGCCTGGGCCGCGTCGCGCAACTGCGCGGGCGTGAGGGGAGAAGCCATGGGGAAGTCCGCTTTCAAAGTCGGGCGAGCACGTCGTCGAGGCTCTGCACCAGCAGGTCGGCATGGGCGCGCTCGAAAACCAGCGGTGGGCGCAGCTTGAGGATGTGGGCCGCCTCGGCCGTGGCGCTGAGCAGCACGCCGGCCTGGCGCAGGCCGTTGACCACCCGCGCAGCCTCGGCCGTGGCGGGCGTGCGGCGGGCGCGGTCGGTGACCAGTTCGACGCCGATGAACAGGCCCGCGCCACGCACCTGGCCGATCAGCGCGTGCTTCTCGCCCAGTTGTCGCAGACCGGCCATCAGGTATTGGCCTACCGCCTGCGCATTGGCCTGCAACGCGCCTTGCTGGAGCACATCGAGCACGGCACTTGCCGCTGCCATCGACACCGGATTGCCGCCGAAGGTGTTGAAGTAGCGGCACTGCCGGCCGAAGGCCGCCATCACCTCGGGCTGAACGGCCAGGCCCGCGACCGGATGCCCATTGCCCATCGGCTTGCCCATCGTGACGATGTCCGGGACCACGCCGTGCCGCTCGAAGCCCCAGAAGGCCTCGCCGGTGCGTCCGAAGCCGGGCTGCACCTCGTCGGCGATGAACACGCCGCCGGCCTCGCGGATCGCGGCCACGGCTTCCTGCAGGAAGCCGCGCGGGCCGGTGAAGATGCCATCGCTGGAGAAGACCGTGTCCACCAGCAGCGCCGCCGGCCGGATTCCGTCGGCCTGCAGTTCGGCGATGGCGCGCCGCACGCCGTCGGCGAAATGGCCGCCCAGCGTTTCGGCGTCCAGGTCGTCGCCATCGGGCGGGGGCACGGTGCGCACCGCCCGGCCCAACTGCACATAGCGGCCCAGCGAGGGCGAGGCCTCGGCCAGGCTGGCGGTGACGCCGTGGTACGCGAAGCTCGTGATGATCACGCCCTCGCCGCCGGTGTGGGTGCGGGCGATGCGCAGGGCCAGGTCGTTGGCCTCGCTGCCGGTGCAGGTGAAGACGGCATGGCCCAGTTCGGCGGGCATCGTCGCCAGCAGGCGCTCGGCATAGTCGAGCACCCCCTCGTGCAGGTAGCGCGTGTGGGTGTTGAGCGTGGCGGCCTGCCGCGCGATGGCCTCGACCACCTGCGGATGCGCATGGCCCACGCAGACGACGTTGTTGTAGGCGTCAAGGTAGCGGCGGCCCTCGGCGTCGAACAGCCACACGCCTTCGCCGCGCACCGGGTGCAGCGGCTCGTCGTAGAACAGTCGGTAGCTGGGGCCGAGCAGTCGGGCGCGGCGTTCGATCAGGTCGGCAGTGGTTGTCGGCATGGGCAGGCGCCTCGGGGTGTGTCAGGGGCAGGCGTGGCGCAGCGCGTCGTCGAGTGCAGTGGCAGGCAGGGCAGCCAGCGCCGCCAGCCGCGCCCAGGAGGCGCCGTTGTTGCGCAGCAGGTACGCCGCATTGGCCGGCTCGCGCGCCGCCCGCCAGCCGCTGATGGCGACCACCATGGCCAGGCGCGTGGCGACCAGGAGCGGCAGCAGCGTCCGCTCTTGCGTCGAAAGCGGCGTGACCGCGTGGTACGCCCCGGCGAAGGCCGCGATGCTCTCGGCGGGCGCCTGCGCATCGAGCTGGTAGGAGGCCGCGACCGCCAGGTCCACGATGCGCGGCGCGGCGACCATGTCGCCGAAGTCCAGGATGCCGACCAGGCGCCCGGGTGCCTGCGGGTCCACCAGCAGGTTGGAGGGGTTGAAGTCGTTGTGGATGGGCTGGCGCGGCAGTGTGCGCAGCACCGGCAGCGCGTCGGCGGCAAAGCGGTCCAGCGCCGCCTGGGCGAACGCGCGGCGGGCGGGGTCGTCCACATGCGCCAGCAGGCTGCGGGTGCCGAGGGCGCGTTGAAGGTCCCAGGGCAGGGGCAGTTCGCCCGCGGGATGGGACAGGCCGGCGAGGGCGGCATCCAGCCGGGCGAGCAGCGCGCCCGCGTGGGCGGCCCGGTCCGGGGCGGGCGGGGCCTTGGGCAGGGGCAGGCCTTGCAGGTAGCTGAAGAGGCGGACGACGCGGGGGGCGTCGCCCAACACGGTGTCCACCGCAGAGAACGCGCCGCTGCGCATGGGCAGGAGGCGCTGCACCGGCAGATCGGGCGCCGTCGTTGCAAGGTGCAGCAACGCCTTCGTCTGGAAGTCGGCGACGACGGCGCTTTCGACCGGGTGCGACACCTTGAGCATGCAGGGCGCGCCGCCATCCGCAGGCTGGACCAGGAAGTTGGCATCGCGCTCGCCGCCCAGCGGCGTCAGCGTTCCGCTCAGTCCGTAGTGACGCTGGAGCAGGCGCGTGGCCTCGTTCAGATCGACCGGCGCGGGCGGCGCGCACAGCACGGCGGCTTCGGGCAACTGCTCGAAAGCGTCGTCTTCGCTCCCAGTCCGTTCGGGCTGAGCCTGCCGAAGCCGGGTCACATCGGCCGGCGCGCCGTTTCGCCCTTCGACAGGTTCAGGGCGAACGGATCGAGCGCCGTCGGGCGCGCCGGGCGCAGGGCGGACGGGTTGGGAGGTCGGTGGCGCTTGCAGACTCATGCCGCCGCCTCGAAGCCGCCCAGTGCGCTGCGCAGGTTGGGCCCCAGGTCGGGCGACAGGTAGCCGCCTTCCTGCACCAGCACGGTGGGCACGCCCAGCCGGGCGATCTCGCCGGTGATGCGGGCAAAGCCCTCGGTGCTGACGGCCAGCGCCCGGTAGGGATCGTGCTCGTGGGCGTCCAGCCCCAGCGCCACCACGACGGCGCCCGGCGCATAGGCGCGCACCGTGTCGAGGGCATGCCGCAGGGCGACGAGGTAGGCCTCGGTGTCGGTGCCGCGGGCCAGTGGCACATTCAGGTTGAAGCCCAGCCCATCGCCCTCGCCATGCTCGTGCGCATGGCCGGTGAAGAAGGGCGTGCAGAAATGCGGGTCGCCATGCAGCGAGACGGTGAGCACGTCGCGCCGCCGCCAGAAGATGCCCTGGGTGCCGTTGCCGTGGTGCACGTCCACATCGACGATGGCCACGCGGTCGAAGCGCTGGCGCAGGTGCTGCGCGGCGATGGCGGCGTTGTTGAGGTAGGTGAAGCCGTTCGCCCGGTCGGCATAGGCATGGTGGCCGGGCGGGCGGCACAGCGCATAGGCGGCGCGCTCGCCGTCCAGTACCAGTTGGGCCGCATGCGAGGCCGTGTGGGCGGACCACACCGCCGCCTCCCAGGTGTGCTGGCCCACCGAGCAGGCCATGTCGCCCAGGTGGTAGCCCGCCTGGCCGACCAGGCTGTCGGGGTAGGTGAAGGGCTGGCCCGGGAAGGGATGCACGTTGGGGATCACCTCGAAGGAGGGATCGTCCAGCTGCTGCCAGCGCGCCCAGGCCGTCTCCAGGAATCGTAGGTACTGCGGCGTGTGGATGGCAGCGCGCGGGCCCGGGCCATGGTCCTCGGGCGCGATGACCTCATGGCCCTGTTCGTGCGCGGCCTGCAGCAGCAAATGAGCGCGCTCGGGCTGCTCGTTGCTGCGCTTGAATTTGCCGCGCACGATGAACTGCTGCGGATCGTGGCCGACGTGGCGGTCGCTGTAGATGACTTTCATGGGCGGTGGACGTCGGTGCGGTGAGGGTCGAGGGAAAAGCGCGTTCGTTCAGCGCGTGGCCAGCCGCAGCCGCGAGACATGCTCGCGTGCGTCCTCCAGGTGGAAGCGCAGCGCCTGTTCCACGGCCGGCGCGTCGCGGCGGCGCAGGGCGTTGGCGATGGGTTCGTGCGTCTGGGCCAGCGAGGCCGGGTCGCCATAGCTGTCCTCGGTCAGCGCCAGGAACATGCGCACCTCGTTGACCATGTTGGAGAAGAGCTGCTGCAGGTAGTCGTTGCCCGACAGGGCGCAGAGCGCGGCATGGAAGTCCAGGTCCAGCGCCACGCGCTCGGCCTGGCTCAGTGTGGCGGCGCGGGCGACCATGTCGTCCACGCGGCCCGCCATGGCATCGAGCTGCGCGTCGCTGGCGTGGCGGCAGGCCAGCGTGGCGCCCATCACCTCCAGCGTGATGCGCACGGCATAGAGGTCGTCGATCTGCTTGGTGCTGACCGTGCGCACGGTGAAGCCATGGCGAGGGCGCGAGACCAGCAGGCCCAGGCTTTCGAGCCGGCGCGCGGCCTCGCGCACGGGCGCGCGGCTCACGCCCATCTGGCGGGCCAGTTCGGCCTCGACCACGCGGTCGCCGGGGCCGATGCGGCCTTCGAGAATGGCCCGCTGCAGCTCGGCCTGGATCAGCCCGACCAGGTCGGGCGCCTGGATCGAGGCGAAGGCGGGGGCGGATGTGGGCAGGGCGGCGTTCACGCGGTCTCCGGATGTCGTTGTCGTGGCGTTGCGGCGGATCGTGCCAGATACACCCCGGCCACCGCGATGCAGGCCATGCCCGCCATCGCCAGGCCATCGGGCGGGCGATGGAACCAGAAGGCGCTGATCAGCACCGCCAGCAGCAACTGCACATAGTTGAGCGGCGCCAGCGTCGAGGCCTGGGTGCGCCGGAAGGCCGCCAGCAGCAGCAACTGCGCGCCGCCGCTGGCCAGGCCGCCCGCCAGCAGCACCAGGGCCTGCGGCCAGGGCGGCACCTCGACGTCCTCCGAAAGTGCCGTCAGCACCAGCGTGACGGCCAGGCAGACGAAGGCCGCATGCGCGAACTGCACCGGTGCCGGCACCACCCCCGACAGTCGGCGCGTGAAGATCTGGAACAGCGCATAGCCGGTGGCCGACACGGCCATCAGCAGCGTGCCGGCCAGCGGGAGGTCATGTCCCGGCCGGACGATCAGCAGCATGCCCGCAAAGCCGCCCGCCACGGCCAGCCACTGGGCACGGCGCACCCGCTCGCCCAGCAGGCTGGGCGCCAGCGCCACCATCAGCAGCGGCGCCGTGAAGTAGATGGCGGTGGCCTCGGCCAGTGGCATGGTCACCAGCGCCGTCATGAAGCAGGTGGCCACCAGGGCCAGCATGCTGCTTCGCGCCAGCAGCAGGCCCTGGTGCGGCTGGCGCCAGAAGCGCAACTGGCCGTGGCGCAGCAGCAGCCCCAGGCCCACGGTGCTGATGCAGACGTAGCGCGACAGGTTGACGACCACCGGCGCATGGCTGGCGACCATCTGCTTGGCGAAGGCGTCGTAGAAGGCGAAGAGCAGCAGCGCGCCCAGGAAGAGCAGCACACCCGCCCCCGGCCCGTGGCGCCAGTCGGGCAGCGGCGCGGCCGTGGCGGGCAGGGCGCTCATCGGCAAGACCTTTGCACCGCTTGCGGCTGGGCCTGACGGGCGATCACGGATTCAGCCCGGCCAGCAGCGCCGCCAGCCCCGGGCCGAGCGCTTCGACCATGTAGCCGCCTTCCTGCACGATCACCGTCGGCAGGGCCAGCGCGCGCAGGCGCTCGCCGATGGCGCGGTAGGCGTCGAAGTCCAGGCGCAGCACGCTGATCGGGTCGTCGCGGTAGGTGTCGAAGCCCATGGGCAGCACCAGCGCCGCGGGAGCGAAGCGCTCGATGGCCGCCACGGCCTCGTCCAGCGCCGCGATGAACTCGGCATTGCCGCTGCCGTGGGCCAGCGGCAGGTTGAGGTTGAAGCCCTCGCCCGCACCCGCGCCACGCTCGTGCGCATAGCCGGTGTAGAAGGGAAAGTAGCCCGCTGGGTCGGCATGGGTGGAGACGGTCAGCACCTCGGCGCTGGCATAGAAGATGTTCTGCGTGCCGTCGCCGTGGTGCGCGTCCACGTCCAGCACGGCCACCTTGCCGAAGTGCTGGCGCAGCGCCTCGGCCGCCACGGCGCTGTTGTTGACGTAGCAGAAGCCGCTGGCGCGGTCTTGGTGCGCATGGTGGCCCGAGGGCCGGCACAGCGCATAGGCCAGCCGCTCGCCACCGGCCACGGCCATGGCCGCCGCATGCGCGGTGTGGGCCGAGCGCAGGATGGAGCGCCAGCTGTGCGGCCCCAGCGGCGAGGCGAGGTCGCCCACGTAGTAGCCGGTCTGCGCCAGCAGCGAGGGGCTGGGGCAGGGCGGACGTCGCTCGCCGGGCGCCACGCCGTAGTAGGGCGACAGGTTGGGCAGGACCTCGATGCCGGGCTCCAGGCCCGGGCGGCCGAGCTTCTGCCAGCTTTCGTAGGCGGCGGACAGGTAGTCCAGGTAGTGCGGCGCATGCACGGCCTCCAGCGGCGCACGGCCGGCCTCGGGCGGCGAATACACGGGGATGCCCTGCGCCAGCAGCGTGGCCTGCAGCGCCTCGGCGCGCGCGGGCAGGTCGGCCGGCTTGTGGATGCGGCCGATGCGCATGTACTGCTGCGGCTGGTGCAGCAACTGGTCGGGGCAGAAGAAGGCCTGCATCGTGGTGTCCCGCTCAGAGCGTCTTCTCGAAGCGGTCGAGCGCGCGACCCAGGCGGGCGAACATCTCGTCCATCTCGGCCGGCGTGATGATGAGCGGCGGGCACAGGGCCACGGTGTCACCCATGGCGCGCACGATCAGGCCTTCTTCCTGGGCGTACTGGGCCACCTGGTAGCCGGCCTTCAGCGCCGGGTCGAAGGGCGTGCGCGCGGCGCGGTCGGCCATCAGCTCCAGCGCGCCAATCAGACCCACGGCGCGCATGTTGCCGACGATGCGGCGCTCGGCCTGCACGGCCAGGCCTTCGGCGAAGCGCGGCGCGAGCTCGCGGGTGCGGGCCAGGATGCCTTCGTCTTCGTAGACCTTGAGCGTCTCCAGCGCCACGGCCGCGGCCACGGGATGGCCCGAGTAGGTGTAGCCATGGCCGAAGGTGCCGATGCGGCCGCTGTTGGCGGCCATCGCCTCGTGGATCTGCTGCGACACCATCACGGCCGAGATCGGCACGTAGGCCGAGGACAGCGACTTGGCGCAGGTGAGGATGTCCGGCCGCATGCCGAAGGTGGTGGAGCCGAACATCTCGCCCGTGCGGCCGAAGCCGCAGATCACCTCGTCGGCCACCAGCAGCACGTCGTACTTGCGCAGCACGGCCTGGATCTTCTCGAAGTAGGTGGGCGGCGGCACGATCACGCCGCCCGCACCCATCACCGGCTCGGCGAAGAAGGCGGCCACGGTGTCGGGGCCTTCGTTCAGGATCAGCTGCTCAAGCTCATTGGCGCGGCGGGTGGCGAAGTCCTCGGTCGATTCGCCCGGCAGCGCGTCGCGGTAGTGGTGCGGGCTGCCGGTGCGCAGGATGCGGGCGATGGGCAGGTCGAAGTCCGAATGGTTGGCCGCCAGGCCGCACAGGCTGGCTGAAGCGACCGTGACGCCGTGGTAGGCGCGGTCGCGGGCGATGATCTTCTTCTTGGCCGGCTTGCCGATGGCGTTGAAGTAGTACCAGATCATCTTCACCGCCGAGTCGTTCGCCTCGGAGCCCGAGTTGGCGAAGAACACCCGCGCCATCGGAACCGGCGCCAGGGCCAGCAGCCGCTCTGCCAGCTGCGCCGCGGCTGGATTGCTGCGGTGGTTGAAGGTGTGGTAGTAGGGCAGCGTCTTGAGCGCATCGATGCCGGCCTGCACCAGCCGCGGATGGCTGAAGCCCAGCGAGGCGCACCACAGGCCGGACATGCCTTCGATGTAGCGGCGGCCGGACTCGTCCTCCACATGGATGCCGTCGCCGCGCGTGATGAGCAGCGGCTCCACCTGGCCGTGGGTGGCGAGGTTGGTGTACGAGTGCAGGTGGGCCGCGACGTCGGCGGCGGCGTTGGGGGTGCGTGCGTTCATGGTCGGGTCTCTGGTGTTCAGTAGCCGCGTCGGAGGTCGACGGCGACCTGGGCAGCCTGGCCGGCGCGGATGCGTTCCAGGTTCAGGCGGGTCTGCCGCGCGATGACGGCCGGCTGGGTGCGGGTGGCGATGTGGGGCGTGACGAGGATGCGCGGGTCGCGCCAGAAGGGGTGCTCCGGCGGCAACGGTTCCTGCACGAAGGCGTCCAGCGTGGCGGCGCCGAGGTGGCCGGCGTCCAGCGCCGGGATCAGGTCGGCCTCGACCAGGTGGGCGCCGCGGCCCACGTTGATCAGGTGCGCGCCGCGCGGCAGCTGCGCGAAGAGTTCGCGGTTCAGGATGCCCGTGGTCTCGTCGGTGAGCGGCAGCAGGCACACCAGCGTGTCGCAGCCGGCCAGGAACTCGGCCTGCTGCGCCTGTCCGTGGAAGCAGTCCAGGCCCTCCGGTACCTCGTGCGGACTGCGGCTCCAGCCACGCACGTTGTAGCCCAGGGCCATCAGGGCACGGGCGCAGACCAGGCCCAGCGTGCCCAGGCCGGCGATGCCGACACGGTGCGCGCGCGGCGGCTGGATGGGCGCTTCTTCCCAGCGGCCGGCGGCGGCGCTGGCCAGGTAGCGGCCCATGTAGCGCTGGCCGTGGATCACGGCCCAGGTCACATAGGCGGCCATGCCCGAGGCCATGTCGGTATCGACGATGCGGCACACCGGAACGTCGGGCAGGGCGGCATCGGCCGTGAGGTGGTCGATGCCGGCGCCCACGGACTGGATCAGCGACAGCCGGGGCATCTGGGCCATCAACCCCGCCGGCGGGCACCAGCAGACGGCGGCATCGATGGCGTCCAGCGGGCCCAGGTCGGCCATGGTCCGCAGTTCGGCATCGGGGAACTCGGCGCGGAAGGCCGGCAGCAAGTAGCCGAGGTCGAGGTTGGCGCTCAGGAAGGCGAGGGTGGTCAACGCGAAGTGTCCTTTTCAGCCGTGAGGCGCGGCACCGCCTCGATCAGCATGCGGGTGTAGGGATGCTGCGGATCGGTCAGCACCTGCGCGGCCGGGCCGTATTCGACGACGGCGCCGCGCTGCATGACGGCGATGTGGTCGCACATCTCGCCGGCCACCCGCAGGTCGTGGGTGATGAAGACCATCGCCAGCCTGAAGCGCTCGCGCACCTCGGCGAAGAGCTGCAGCACCTGCGCCTGCACCGAGACGTCCAGCGCCGACACGGGCTCGTCGGCCACCAGCAGTTCGGGCTCCATCGCCAGCGCGCGGGCGATGCCGATGCGCTGGCGCTGGCCACCGCTGAATTCGTGCGGATAGCGCTCTGCCGCCTCGGGGCCCAGGCCCACCAGGCGCAGCAGTTCCAGCGCGCGGGCCATGGCCTCGGCCTTGGGCACGCCCTGGGCAATCGGGCCTGCCGCCAGCGTGGGGCCGATGCGGTGGCGCGGATTGAGCGAGGCATACGGGTCCTGGAAGACCATCTGCACCTTGCCCTGGGTCTGCCGGCGCATGGCCGCGCCGGAGAGCAGGCTCTTGCCCTTGAACAGGATGCGCCCGCTGTCGAAAGGCTCCAGCCCCACGATGCAGCGCCCGACGGTCGACTTGCCCGAGCCCGATTCGCCCACCAGCCCCAGCGTCTCGCCGCGGCGCAGCTGGAAGCCGATGCCCTTGGCGGCCTCGACCCGGCGACCCTTGCTGAAGAAACCGCCGCCGCTCACATAGGTCTTGCGCAGGTCCTGCACCTGCAGCACGTAGTCCTCCTGCGTGCCGGTGGCCGGCTCGCGCAGGCGGCCCTGCGGGATGGCGGCGATGAGCTTGCGGGTGTAGTCGTGCTTCGGGTGCATCAGCACCTCGTGCGCCGGGCCGGATTCGACGGCCACGCCGGTCTGCATCACGACCACGTGGTCGGCGATCTCGGAGACCACGCCGAAGTCGTGCGTGATGAAGAGCAGCGCCGTGCCCTTGCGCTGCTGCAGTTCGCGCATCAGCGTGAGGATCTGCGCCTGCGTGGTCACGTCCAGCGCCGTGGTCGGCTCGTCGGCGATCAGCAGGCGCGGCTCCAGCAGCAGCGCGCAGGCGATCATCACCCGCTGGCGCTGGCCGCCCGAAAGCCGGAAGGGGTAGCTGTCGATGAGCAGTTCGGGGTCGGGCAGGCCCACGTCGGCCAGCGCGGCGACGATGCGGCGGCGCTTCTCGGCCGCGGGCAGCGTCATGTGCGAATCGAAGACCTCGGCCAGTTGTTCGCCGATGCGCATCACCGGGTTGAGCGCGGTCATGGGCTCCTGGAACACCATGCCGATGCGCCGGCCGCGCAGCTCGCGCATCTGCGCCTCGGTGAGCGTGAGCAGGTCGGTGCCCTCGAACAGGATGCGGCCGGCCACCGGCGCCACATGCGGCCTGGGCAGCAGCCCCATGATGGCGTTGGCGATCATGGACTTGCCGGAGCCCGACTCGCCCACCACGCACAGCGTGCGGCCGGGCAGCAGCTCGAAGCTGGCGCCCTTCACGGCAAGGGCACGGTCGCCGCCGGGGGGCAGGCAGATGTCCAGGCCTTCGACGCGCAGCACCGGCGCTTCGGGTTCCATCTCGGGCAGTGGCTTGAGCAGGGCGTTCATCGGGTGCGGCCTCCCAGCCGGGTGTTGAGTCCGTCGTTCAGGCCTTCGCCCACCAGGTTCAGCGCCAGCACGGTCAGCACGATGGCCACGCCGGGAAACACCGCCATCCACCAGGCCTGGCGCAGCACGGTGCGGGCGGTGCCGACCATGTAGCCCCAGCTCATCTGGTTGGGGTCGCCCAGGCCCATGAAGCTCAGGCTGCTCTCCAGCAGGATGGCCGAGGCGATCATCAGCGAGGCCATCACCACGATGGGCGAAGTGGCGTTGGGCAGGATCTGCGTGAGGATGATGCGCGGCGTGGACTGGCCCGCCAGCTGCGCCGCCGCCACGAAGTCGCGCTGGCGCAGCGTGAGGAACTCGCCGCGCACCAGCCGCGCCACCGGCGGCCACGAGACGAGCGCGATGGCCGTGACGATGGAGCCCACGGAGGGCTGGAAGATCGCCACCAGCACCAGGGCCAGCGCGAAGCTCGGCACCGCCTGGAACAGCTCGGTGAAGCGCATCAGCGCCGCGTCGATCCAGCCGCCGAAGTAGCCGGCCACGGCGCCGAGGCCCACGCCGATCAGCAGCGACACCACGGTGGAGACCACGCCGATCAGCAGCGAGATACGCGCGCCGCGCACCACGCCCGAGAAGATGTCGCGCCCCATGGTGTCGGTGCCCATCAGGAAGCCGGCCTCCTGCCCGGGCCGCAGGAAGGGCGACTGCACCATGTCCCAGGGGTCGTTGGTGGCCAGCAGCGGCCCGAAGGCCACCATCAGTGCCAGCAGCACCAGTACCACGAGGCCGAAGACCGCGCCCTTGTTGCGGCAGAAGCGCCGCCAGAAACCGGAGTTGTTCATTGCCGTGGGCTCCTCGTCGGCGTCACAGCCGGATGCGCGGGTCGACCAGGGTGTAGACCAGGTCGGTGATCAGGTTGAACAGGATGGCCATGGCGGCCGTCACCAGGAAGCAGCCCAGCAGCAGGTTGTAGTCGCGCTGCAGCAGGGCATCGAACATCAGGCGGCCGATGCCGGGCCAGGCGAAGACGGTCTCGGTGAGCACCGCGCCGCCGATCATGCTGCCGGCCTGGATGCCCGCCAGCGTGACCACCGGCAGCAACGCGTTGCGCAGGATGTGCGCGCGCTGGATGCGGCCGGGCTTCACGCCCTTGGCGCGGGCGGTCTTCACGAAATCCATCTGCGCGACTTCGAGCATCGAGGCGCGCGTCATGCGGGCGTACACGGCCATGAAGAACAGGGCCAGCGTGAGCGAGGGCAGCACCAGGTGCTGGGCGATGTCCCAGGCCAGGGAAAGGCCCGAGAGGCCCGAGCCCACCGTGATGTAGCCGAAGCCCGGCAGCCAGTTCATCTGCACGGTGAAGAGCAGCACGGCCATCATGGCCAGCCAATAGAGCGGCGTGGCATAGAAGACCAGCGCGACCACCGTGATGGCGCTGTCGAGCCAGGAGCCCGCCTTGCGCGCCGCCAGCGCGCCCAGCACCACGCCGAAGATCAGCGACAGCACGAAGGCGCTGCCGGTGAGCAGCAGCGTGGCCGGCAGCCGGTCGGCAATGAGCTTGGCCACCGGCTGCTGCTGGCGGTAAGAGAAGCCCAGGTCCAGCCGCACGACATGGCCGAGGTAGGTGGTCAGCTGCGTGCTTAAAGGCTGGTCCAGCCCGAACTCGCGGCGCAGCTGGCTGACGAACTGGGCGTCGGAGGCGCCGGCCTCGCCGGCCATCACCGACACCGGGTCTCCGGGCGCCGCCCGCACCAGCATGAAGTTGACGGTGGCGATCAGCACCAGGGCCACGAGGCCCTGCGCCACCCGGGTGAGCATGAACTGCAGGCGTTTCATGGGTGCGTGCGCGGCGTGGTCAGGCGATGGAGGCGCGGCCGAGGCTGTCGTTCAGGCCGATGCCGGAGCTCACGGGGTTCTTCACCTTGCTGCGGTAGAGCGTGGGGAAGTTGATCTCGTGCAGCCAGGCCACGGGCGCTTCCTCCAGCAGCAGCTTCTGCACCTCCAGGTAGATCGCCTTGCGCTTCTCGGGGTCGGCCGCGACGGCACCCGCGGCGAAGAGCTCGTCCACCTTGGGGTTGGAGTAACCCTCGACGTTGTTGAAGGGCGAGCCCTTGGCGATGTTGCTGCTGGTGTAGTTGCGGGCCACGCCCAGGGCCGGGTCGCCGTACTGGTACACGTAGGTGAAAGCCAGGTCGTAGTCCCACTCGTTGAGGCGCTGGTTCCAGCCGGCCACGTCGGTGGGCGTCATCTCGATCTTGATGCCGGCCTGGCCCAGGTGCTGGCGCACCATCTCGGCCTGGCGCTGCCAGGTCTCGCCGTAGGGCAGGGGCAGCAGGCGCAGGGTCTCGCCCTTGTAGCCGGCCTCGTCGAGCAGCTTCTTGGCCTTGGCGATGTCGCGCGGGTACTTCGGCACGTCGTCGCTGTAGAACTTGATGTGGCTGTTGAAGGGGCCCGTGGCAGCCTTGGCGTAGCCCTGCCAGGCCACCTTGGCGATGGCGTCGCGGTCGATGGCATGCATCACCGCTTGGCGGAACTTGACCTTGTCCATCGGCGCCTTGCGGTTGTTGATCCACAGCCAGGAATGGGGCGCGAAGAACTCCCAGCCCTTGGTCGTGACCTCCACGCCGGGCAGCTTGGCCAGGCGGGCCACGTCGAAGTACTCCACCGAGCCACCGGGGGCGATGTCGATCTTTCCGGACTCGAAGGCCGCGGCGCGCGAGGCCGCATCGGGAATGACGTGGAAGTACACGTTCTCCACCTTGGGCACGCCCGGCTGGTGGTACTGCTCGTTGGCCACCAACTGGATGTAGGAGCCCTTGACCCATTCCTTGAACTTGAGCGGACCGGTGCCGATGGGCGTGGCGTTGGCCGGGTTGGTCAGGAAGTCGGTGCCGTCGTAGATGTGCTTCGGGATCATCGGCATGGTGCCGGTCTCGAAGATGCCCATGAAGGGGCCGAAGGGCTGCTTGAGGGTGAACTCCACGGTCAACGGGTCCAGCGCCTTGATGCTCTCGATCTGCTGCAGGCTGGCGCGGAAGCGCGCATGGGTCTTGCGCAGGAAGACGTCGGCCGAGAACACCACGTCGGCCGAGGTGAAGGGCTTGCCGTCGTGCCACTTCACGTTGGGCTTGAGCTTGAAGGTGTAGACCGTGCCTTCCTTGTTGGCGGTCCACGAGGTGGCCAGCAGCGGCTGCGGGTCGAGCTTCTCGTCGTAGCGCAGCAGGCCTTCGTAGATGTTGCCGGCGATCATCTGCGTGGGGCCGTTCTGCACGATGCCCAGCATCAGGCCCGGCGGCTCGGGCTGCACCAGCACGTTGATGGTGCCGCTACGCTTTTCCTGCGCCAGCAGGTGCAGCGGCACGCCCGCGATGGAGACGCCCAGGCCGGTGGCGCCCAGTTGGATGAGTCGACGACGTTGCATGTCAGGCTTCCTTTCAGTCAGCGCAAGTTGGCGTTGGTGGGGGATGGGGTCAGTCGCGGAAGGAGGCGGTGGCCGTGGGCTGCTCCAGCCGCTGCAGCAGGGCGCGCCATTCGCGCGCATCGGGGTCGGCGGCGCCGGGCAGGCGGTTGCTGTCGCCGCTTTCGTACTGGCGAGCCGTGAGTTCGCAGACTTCCTCAGGCACGGGGTGGATTGGCTGGCCGCTGGCCTGGATGGCCAGTTGCACGCGGCAGGCACGCTCCAGGTTGTGCATCAGGATGAAGGCCTCGGCGACCGTGCGGCCCAACGTCACCAGACCGTGGTTGCGCAGGATCAGCACGCGGGCCGTCGGTCCCAGGTCGGCGATCAGGCGCTCGCGCTCACCATGGTCGAGCGCGATGCCTTCGAAGTCGTGGTAGACGACCCGGTTGTGGAACTGCAGCGCCCACTGGTTGCAGGGCTGCAGCCCGCAGGCGAGCGAGGACACGGCCACGCCGGCCACGGTGTGCGTATGGAGCACGCACATCGCGTCGTGGCGCGCCATGTGCACCGCGCTGTGGATCGTGAAGCCGGCGGGGTTCACGTCGTAGGGCGAGGGCTCCAGGATCCGGCCCTCGGTGTCGATCTTCACCAGCGACGACGCCGTGATGTCCCGGAACAGCATGCCGAACGGGTTGATGAGGAACTGGTCCTCGGCACCCGGTACGCGCGCGGAGATGTGCGTGTAGATGCTGTCCTCCATGCCGTAGTGAGCGACCAGCCGATAGGCGGCGGCCAGGTCCTCGCGCACCTGGCGCTCGGCATCGGAGAAGGTCTTGGGGGTCAGGTCCTGCATCAGCATCACAACGCTCCGTCAATTACTGTCAGCTGTCGACAGATGACATTACGCATGATGCGTGCCAGATTGCAGATCCTTGATTTCCCTCAGTACGGGCACGAAAAACCGGGTCTGGTCGGGCGCGATGCGCCGCGCCTGGTGCATCCGCGCACCTGCAAGAAGCGCACGCACCAATGAAAAACGCCGCGCGAAGGGCGCGGCGTCATGAGGACGGGGGGATGGTCGGCGGCTCAGCCGCCGCGGCGCATCATGTCGAAGAACTCGACGTTGGTCTTGGTGGCCTTCATGCTCTTGAGCACCATCTCCATGGACTCGATCTCGTCCATGTTGTACATGAACTGGCGCAGGATGCGGGTCTTCTGCAGCACTTCAGGCGCCAGCAGGAGTTCTTCGCGGCGGGTGCCCGAGCGGTTGAGCTGGATCGAGGGGAACACGCGCTTCTCGTACAGACGGCGGTCGAGGTGAATCTCGCAGTTGCCGGTGCCCTTGAACTCTTCGAAGATCACTTCGTCCATGCGGCTGCCGGTGTCGACCAGCGCGGTGCCGATGATGGTGAGCGAGCCGCCTTCCTCGACATTGCGGGCCGCGCCCAGGAAGCGTTTGGGGCGCTGCAGTGCGTTGGCGTCCACACCGCCGGTCAGCACCTTGCCGGAGGAGGGCACGACGTTGTTGTAGGCACGGGCCAGACGGGTGATGGAATCCAGCAGGATCACCACGTCCTTCTTGAGTTCGACCAGCCGCTTGGCGCGCTCGATGACCATCTCGGCCACGTGCACGTGGCGGGCGGCGGGCTCGTCGAAGGTGGAGGCGATCACCTCGGCCTTGACCGAGCGCTGCATCTCGGTCACTTCTTCCGGCCGCTCGTCGACGAGCAGCACCATCATGTGGATCTCGGGGTAGTTGGCGGCGATGGCGTGGGCGATGTGCTGCATCATCACCGTCTTGCCGCTCTTGGGCGGCGCCACCAGCAGTGCGCGCTGGCCCTTGCCGATGGGGGCGATGATGTCGATCACGCGGCCGGTGATGTTCTCTTCGCTTTTGAAGTTGTCGCGCTCCAGCTTCATCTGCTCCTTGGGGAACAGTGGCGTGAGGTTCTCGAACATCACCTTGTGCTTGTTCGCCTCGGGCGCGCCGTCGTTCACCTTGTCCAGCTTGGTCAGCGCGAAATAGCGCTCGCCGTCCTTGGGGATGCGCACCTCGCCCTCGATCATGTCGCCGGTGTGCAGGTTGAAGCGGCGCACCTGACTGGGGCTGATGTAGATGTCGTCGGTGCTGGCCGTGAAGCTGGTGTCGGGGCTGCGCAGGAAGCCGAAGCCGTCCGGCAGGATCTCCAGCACGCCGTCCGCAAATACCTGCTCGCCGGCCTTCGCCCGCTTCTTGATGATGGCGAACATCAGCTCCTGCTTGCGCATGCGGCCGACGTTTTCGATCTCGAGCGCTTCGGCCTGCTTCAGGAGTTCGGAGACGTGCAGTGCCTTGAGTTCGTTCAGGTGCATGGAATGGCCCCGCGGGCGGAGATGCTTGGTGACGGTGGGAGAGGAGGGGGGCTTGCGTCAGGGCGAGAGAGATGCCCCGGAAGCCTTGGACTCGAACCGTGCCCTTGTGTTGGGGCCGGCGAATGGCAGGAATTATGACAGGAAAAAACAAAGGCCGGCGCAAGGATGCGTCGGCCTTTTCATTTGGGGCAGAAGGCGATCAGGCGAGCTGCTGATCGATGAAGGCGGTGAGCTGTGCCTTGCTCATGGCGCCGACCTTGGTGGCGGCGAGCTGGCCGTTCTTGAACAGCATCAGCGTGGGGATGCCGCGGATGCCGAACTTGGCGGGGATCTCGCGGTTCTCGTCCACGTTCATCTTGGCGATCTGCAGCTTGCCGTCGTAGGTGTTGGACACCTCGTCCAGGATGGGCGCAATCATCTTGCAGGGGCCGCACCATTCGGCCCAGTAGTCGACCAGCACTGGCTTGTCGGACTGCAGGACGTCGGCTTCGAAGGAGGAGTCGGAGATGTGCTTGATGAGTTCGCTGGCCATGATGTCTGCCTTGCTACTTACACGATGAAGAGGATGCTCGCAGGGAGCGGCGAAAGATTGATTTCATTGTGACAGAAAGCCCTGTGCGGCGCGGCAGCCCGCGGCTATGCCGCCGATAGCCGAAACCCTGCGGACGCGACAATGCCGCCAATGACCAAGCTATCGAATGTGGCCGTGATCGGCGGTGGCCCGGCCGGCCTGATGGCGGCCGAACGCCTCGTCGCCGCGGGCTGCACCGTCGACCTGTACGACGCCATGCCCTCCGTGGGCCGCAAGTTCCTGCTCGCCGGCCGCGGCGGCCTCAACCTCACCCATTCCGAGCCCTTCGACGCTTTCGCTTCGCGCTATGGCGAGCGCCGCGCGCAGGTCGAGCCGCTGCTCAGGTGCTTCGATGCCGATGCGCTGCGCGCCTGGACGCACGCACTGGGCATCGAGACCTTCGTCGGCACCTCGGGCCGCGTCTTCCCACGCGAGATGAAGGCCGCTCCGCTGCTGCGCGCCTGGCTGCACCGGCTGCGTGCGAGCGGCGTGCGCCTGCACATGCGGCATCGCTGGACGGGCTGGCAGGACGACGGTGCGCTGCGCTTCGACACGCCGCAGGGTGGGACGACGGTGCGTGCGGATGCACTCATCCTGGCCTGCGGCGGCGCCAGCTGGCCGCGGCTGGGCTCGGACGGAGCGTGGGTCGGTCCGCTGGCCGCGCGTGGCGTCACCGCCGCGCCGCTGCGGCCGGCGAACTGCGGCTTCGACGTGGCCTGGACATCCTTCTTCGCCGAGCGCTTCGCGGGCCAGCCGCTCAAGTCGGTGGTGCTCGACGTGCGGGACCGCGACGGCCGCCACTTCCGCCGCAAGGGCGAATTCGTCGTGACGTCCACGGGCGTGGAGGGCAGCCTGGTCTATGCCGCCTCGGCTCTGCTGCGAGACGAGATCGCGGCCGCCGGCCAGGCGGCCGCCACGCTGGACCTTCTGCCCGACTGGACGCCCGAGCGCGTGCTGGCCGCAGTGGCCCATCCGCGTGGCAGCCGCTCCATGGGCAGCCATCTCAAGAGCCGGCTCAACCTCGATGGCGTGCGTTCCGCGCTGCTGCACGAGGTGCTGGACAAGGCGGCCATGCAGGACGCCGCACGCGTGGCCGCGACGCTCAAGGCCTTGCCGCTGACCCTGCTGCGGCCCCGCCCGGTCGACGAGGCGATCAGCACTGCTGGCGGCGTGCGTTTCGACGACCTGGACGAAGGGTTGATGCTGCGCGGGCTGCCCGGCGTCTTCTGCGCCGGCGAGATGCTGGACTGGGAAGCGCCCACCGGCGGCTACCTGCTCAACGCCTGCATGGCCAGCGGCCTCGTGGCGGCGGAAGGCGCCTCGGCCTGGTTGCGGCGCCAGGCCTGACCTGGCCGCTCCACGGCTGTCTCAGATCAGCTGGTTGCGGATGGCGTAGGCCGTCAGCGCCGCATCGTTGTTCAGGTGCAGCTTCTCGCGCACCCGCATGCGGTAGACGTTGACGGTCTTCGGGCTGAGCATGAACTCTCGCGCGATGTCCGCCATGGTCTTGCCCGAGGCGATGCGCACCAGCGTTTCCAATTCGCGGTTCGACAGCAGCTGGTGGGCAGGCGCCTCGGCGTCGGGGCGGGCCACCGTGTCGGCCAGCAACTGGGTGGCCTCGGGGCTCAGGTACTTCTGGCCCTGGCCCACCATGCGCACGGCCGTGACCAGCAGCCGCGGGTCGGACGCCTTCGACAGGAAGCCGTAGGCGCCGGCACGCAGGCATCGCACGGCGTACTGCTGTTCCGGCTCGCCCGAATACACCAGCACCTTGACCGTCGAACCGGCCTCCACCAGGTCGGCCAGCACATCCAGCCCGCTGCGGCCGGGCAGGGCCAGGGCCAGCAGCAGCACGTCGCACTGGGTGGTGCGCAGCATCCGCTTGAGTTCCTCGGCACTGGCCGCCTCGCCGCTGAGCCGCACGTCCACCGCTTCCGCCAGGAATTCGCGGATGCCGCGGCGCACGACGCCGAAGGGGTCGCAGGTGATGACATGGATCATGAGCGCCCCCGGGAGGTGGGCGACAGCAGGCGCGCGCGGCGCCGGCAGCAGCAGGTCATGGCGGTGGTCGAACGGCGGGAAATGCCGTTTAGATGTTAATTTTGGTTAACCGCCGATGATATTCAGAAGCCGAGGCGCCGGATGTGGCAAGAGTGAGTCCGGTGCCGCCGAGCAGCCGGCGGGAGCGCTGGCCACCACGGTGCCACGCGTCGCCTTCGCCCACCATGGCGAGCCTCCGAGCCCCTGAGCCCCCGAGCGTCTGCGCAGCCCGCAGCCCGCAGCCCGCCGTGCGTGGGCTGCGGCTCCAAGGCGCGGGCCGCCCTCAGCCTCTGGGCCGCGCAAGCAGGCGCCGCCGGGCCTGCTCGATGTTGTGGCGCAAGGCGTACAACTCCTCGGCATAGGACAGGGGCACCGTCACCTTGTTGGCCACGCGGTCCAGTTCGTCCAGCTCGTCCAGCAGGGCGTCGCGCGCTCCGGGATCGGACTCCATCCGCGCCTCGATGTCCCGGAGCCGTGCGTACCAGCGGAACACCCGCCGCCGCACGCGGAAGGTGTAGAGCGGCGGCACCACCCGCGACAACGGCAGCAGCAGCACGATCAGGCCGCCGATCACCAACCACATGCGCTCCAGCAGATTGCTGGCCCAGAAGGGCAGCCAGCGCTGCCAGACCGGCGGCGTGCCATTGATGGCGCGATCGCCCTCGGTGCTGACCGGCAGTTCGCTGGCCCGGGTGTTGGGAAACTCCCGTGCCCGGTTGAACCAGCCGGCATGGCCATGCAGGGTCTGCGCCGCCTGCGCGAAGAGTTGACGCAGCGCCGGATGGGTGTCCTCGCGGGTGAGCAGCGAGGTGGTCGTTGCCACCAGCGACACGTCCCTGGACGGTACGTCCGAGGCCAGGTCGACCACCCCGCGCGGCAGCGTCACCGCGGTAAGGAAGGGAAAGATGCGGGTGTAGGCCTCGGCCTGGCCCAGGTCGAGCAAGGCGATGCCGGGCGTGCGCAGCAGCTGCTGCACGCGCGGAGATTCGGGTGCGGAGGCCAGCACGATGGCGTCCAGTCGGCCTGCGATCAGGGCGGCGGCGGCATCGTCGGGTGCCTGCGCGCTGATGCGCATGCGGGCGGTGTCGATGCGATTGGCCGACAGCATCCGGGTCACCAGTTCCGGCACGCCGCTGCCGGCCCGGTCGGTGCCCAGGCGCAGCGGACGCAGGCCGGCCAGCGAGGGCAGCTCGGCCTGGACCTGCCCAGGGGGCCGCCCGGCATCGGCCCGGTGCACGGCCGCGGGCCGGTAGAAGACCCACAGCGGTTCGTAGAAGAGGGCACCCAGCGACAGGATGCCGGCCTCCGGGTCGGCGACCGGATCGGCGACGCCGCCGCGCACGAAGCCGAGGTCGGCCCGGCCTTCGCGCAGCAGGCGCAGGTTCTCCAGGGAGCCCTCGGTGCCGATCAGCTGCACGGTGATGCCGTTGGACCGGAGGGCCGCCGCATAGCGCTCGCCGAAGGTCGCGTAGGCGCTGCCCTGCGGCCCGGTCGCCAGCCGCACGGTGCGCGGCGGCTGCGGATCCAGGTAGATGTAGGCCGCGACCAGCACGCCCACGGCGATCAGCGCGAGCGGCCCGGCCGAGAGCAGCAGGTCGCGCAGGCCCAGCAGGGCCAGCATCAGGCTGCGCGAAAGGCGTTTCATCGCGTGCGTCCGTCCTGCCGCTGCGGCCAGTCGCGCGCGGCCGGGATCGACAGCTCGGCCGTGGCGATGGCCCTGGCCGCGAGCACGGCGCGCACCGTGGCCTGCGCCGCCACCTCGGCCGCCATGGTCGAGAGCACCGTCATGCCCGGCGCTTCGTCCTCCAGCGCCACGCGGCCGGTCGCCAGGGCGAACAGGGTGTCGCCGTCGCTCATGGTGTGCACCGGGTTGATGGCGCGGGCCAGGCCGTCGTGGGCGACTGCCGCCAGCCGCTGGGCCTGCACCTTGGTCAGCACGGCGTCGGTGGCGATCACGCCGATGGTGGTGTTGGTGCCGGCCAGCAAGGGCTTGGGCAGCTCGCCGCGCAGCAGGCTGCGGCGGGTGTCGCGCAGGGCGCGGCCATCGTCCGTGCGCGATCCGGCCAGCAGTTCGCCGGTGTCCGGATCCAACACGTCGCCCAGTGCATTGCAGGCGATCAGGGCGCCGACCGTCACGCCGCCCACCTTGACCGAAGCGGTGCCGATGCCGCCCTTCATCGCGTGCTGGGCGCCGAAGAGCTTGCCCACCAGCGCGCCTGCACCGGCGCCCACGTTGCCTTCGGCGGGCGCGGCGGTGGAGGCGGCCTCGCAGGCCGCGTAGCCGCTGGCCGCGTCAGGACGGATGCGGGCGTCGCCCACCGGCAGGTCGAAGAGCACCGCGCCGGGCACGATGGGCAGGCGGCCGAAGCGCACGTCCAGGCCCACGCCGCGCTCCTCCAGCCAGCGCACCACGCCGTCGGCTGCCGCCAGCCCCCAGGCGCTGCCGCCGGCCAGCAGGATGGCGTGCACCTGCTGGACGAAGTTGCCGGGAGAAAGCAGGTCCGTCTCACGGGTGCCGGGGGCGGCGCCGCGCACGTCCACGCCCGCCACGGCGCCCTCGCGCGCCAGGATGACGGTGCTGCCGGTGGGGCGACGGCTGTCGGTGTGGTGGCCGACCTCGATGCCGGCGACGTCGGTGATGGCGCCCGAATAGGGCAGGTCGGGAAGGGCAGGGGCTGACATAGGGCGCCGATTATGGGCGGCGCCCCAGGGGCGACAGGCCGCCCTCTACGATGCGCGGATGCAATCGACGATGGAAGGGCGCACGGGGCGCCACGTGGTGGTGATCGGTGCCGGGGCGGTGGGTTGTGCGAGCGCCATCGAGGCGCTGCGCCGGGGCTGGCGCGTGACGCTGCTGGAGCCCGGCGAGCCCGGCGGCGAGCAGGCGACGAGTTATGGCAATGCGGGCTGGCTGTCCTCGCATTCGGTGATCCCGCCAGCGCTGCCGGGGGCCTGGCGCAAGGTTCCGGCCTGGCTGCTCGACCCGCTGGGTCCGCTGGCCTTGCGCTGGCGCCATGTGCCCCGCGCCTTGCCCTGGCTGCTGCGCTACCTGGCGTCGGGCTGGACCGAGGAACGCGTGCAGCGCACGGCCGATGCGCTGCGGCTGATGCTCGCGGATTCGCCCGTGCTCCACGCACGGCTGGCGGCCGATGCCGGCGTGCCCGGGTTGATCGAGCATCGGGGCCTGCTGCATGTGTACCGCTCACGGGCCGAGTTCGAATCCGAGGCCCTCGCGTGGCGCGTGCGGGCACGCACCGGCGTGCAGTGGACCGAGTGGGACGCCGCCCGCCTGGCCGCCGAGGAGCCGGACCTGGACCGACGCTACACCCTGGGCATCCACGTGGCCGAGGCCGGGCACTGCCGGCATCCCGGCGCCTACGTCGCGGCCCTGGCGCGCCATGCGCAGGCCACGGGCGCCCGCCTTCTCAAGGCGCCGGCGACGGGGCTGCAGATCGAAGGCGGCCGCCTGCGGGCAGTGCGGACGGCCGCGGGCGACATCGCCTGCGACGCCGCCGTCATCAGCGCGGGCGCGCGTTCCGCGGCGCTGGCCCGGGCGGCCGGCTCGCCGGTGCCGCTGGAGTCGGAGCGGGGCTACCACGTGATGCTGGAAGGCGCGCTGCCGGTGGGCCCGCGCACGCCCATGATGGCCGCGGACGGCAAGCTGATCGTGCATGCCATGGTGCCGGGCCTGCGTGCCGCGGGCCAGGTGGAGATCGCCGGGCTGGCCGCCGGGCCCGACTGGCGCCGGGCGGAGATCCTGCGCCGGCATCTCGTCTCGATGTTCCCGGCCCTGGGCGAGGGCGCGGCGGGCGAGGCGCTTGTCGTGCGGCAATGGCTGGGGCACCGCCCCAGCCTGCCCGACGGGCTGCCCTGCATCGGCCATGCGCGCGCCACGCCGGATGTGGTGCTGGCCTTCGGCCACGGCCATGTGGGCCTGGGCGGATCGGCCAGGACCGGCCAGTGGGTGGCCGAGCTGCTGGGGCGGGCGGAGCGTCCGGCGGCGCTCGCGCCCTTCGATCCGGCGCGTTTCGGCGGCTGATCGCTGCCGCGCGGAAGGGCCGAAGATCAGTTGCTGATCACGCCCAGGTGAAAGAAGCCGGCGGTGGCGGTGTTGCCCCGCGCGCCGATCACCATCTCGAGTTGCGCGGAGCGGGCGACGAAGTAGTAGCGGCCGTCTCCCGTGGAGCTTCCCATCATGCCCTTGGGCCCGACCGAGCCCAGGGTGTTCAGCGTCAGCGCGGTCTGGACGACGCCGGCGGCCGATGCGGATCTCAGGGTGTAGGTGCTCAGGTCGGCCGTGGACTGATCCTGCGTGCCGAGGATGGACCAGCCGAAGGCGTTGTTGAACGACGCCCAGCCACCAGGCTGCTCCGGCAGGCCGACGCTGAATTGCGCCGAGCTCGGATCGGTGGCGCTGGGGCCCGCCACGAGCAGCATCTTCTCGCTGCCAACCCGTGCGACCGACACGCGGCCTTCGTAAACCCCGCTGCTGTTCGTGACACGCCACAGACCGGGCGTCGTCGGATCCGGCGCCAGGGTGGCGGTGACCAGCGACCCCGCCGGGCAGTCGTCCACACGGGTGATGGCCACCTCGTTGCAGCGCACAAAGAGCGTCCCCGAGCCGGCGAACTGGACCTGACTGATGGACGAGTCCTTGGTGGTGCCGCTGTAGTTGACCCGGAAGCGGTTGAAGTTGCCGTCCAGATCCGCCGCCGTCGTGAGGAGCGCACGCGTGGCGACGAAGGGGAAGGGCGCGTAAGCGGCGGGGCTCGCACCCGGCACCAGGAAGGGGAAGCTGCCCACCAGCGTATCGGGCAGCACCTGCAGCCCGGAAATGCGCTGCGCCGTGGTCTCGCGGTTCGAAAGCAGCCCATAGACGGCGCTGCCGCTGGCCGGCTTCACGAGGGTGCCCACATTGCTTGCGCCCGATGTATCGACGAATTCGAGGCTGCCCAGGTCGAAGTCCGCCTTGAGTTGCTGGCGGCTGCCGTTGGACACGTAGGCCATGTACTCGCCATTGCGGCTGTCGCCCGCCCGCACCTTGAGGCGCACCGTGGTCGTCTGGCCCGAGGTGGCGGTGGCCACCAGCGGATAGTCCTCGGTGGCGCCCAGGTTGGCGTTGGCCAGGCGCGCCTGCCATTGCTGGTCACTGCTGCTGGTGCCCACGGCGGTCACCTTGCCGCTGGGCGAGCTGCCGCTCCAGCTCACGGTCTGGTTGGACTTCACCGTGATCACCTGGCCGGGCTTCACCACATAGGCGTCCCCCTCGGCAGCGACGGTCGTCCCGTCGGCCACGACGGCCAGTTGCGGGGCCTGCGGGGCGGCGGCCGGCGGCAGGAAGAAGCCTCCGCCACCGCCGCCGCCTCCACCCCCACAGGCCGCCAGTGCGAGCACGCAGCCCAGCCCGATGGCCCATTTCAGGCCGGCATTTCTCCTCGGATTCCCATTGCGCATGTGAGCGCCCCTCTTTCTTTTCTTGCCTGAGGCAAATTGTCAACAAAGTGTGTCCGCCAGAGGCGGCGGGCGCAGTGTAGGGAGGGTCTCCGGCTCGGGCGTTGCGGCTGTTGTGCCGCAGCTTCATCCATTTGGAGGATAGGCAGGCTCCACGCGCGCGACGCCATCGTCTGATCGGCTTGACGACCGCAGACCGCTGCATTAATCTCCGTTCATTCCATATATGAACATGCGTTTCTCTAAAGAAACAAATGGATCCGCCCGATGAACATGACGCCCGACCCCGAGAGCCTGCGCAGCCTGATGGCCGAGCTTCCGCCCACCCTGCTGGCTGGCCGGCGCGTGCTGGTGACGGGCGGTGCGCGTGGGCTGGGCCTGGCCTTTGCCAAGTGCATTGCACAGGCCGGTGGCCGGGTCGTGATCGCCGACATCCTGGCTGACCTGGCCCGCAGTGAGGCTGCCGCGCTGCGCGGGCAGGGCCACGAGGTGCATGCGCTGGCGCTGGACCTGACCGATCCCGCCTCCGTCACGGCCTGCGCCGACGAGGCTGTGCGACTGCTCGGCGGACTGGACGGCCTGGTCAACAACGGCGCCATCACCAACTCCGGTGGCCGCGATCCGCACGCGCTGGAGATCGAGATGTGGGACCGCGTGATGGACGTCAATGTCCGCGGCACCTGGCTCATGAGCCGCGCCTGCCACGGCGCGCTGGCGGCCAGCGGCCGTGGCGCCATCGTCAACCTGGCCTCCGACACCGCTCTCTGGGGCGCCCAGAACCTGCTGGCCTACGTGGCCAGCAAGGGCGCCGTGGCGGCCATGACCCGTTCGCTGGCGCGTGAATGGGGCGGTGCCAACATCACGGTCAATGCCATCGCGCCCGGCCTTACGCTGGTCGAGGCCACCGAATACGTGCCCAAGGCGCGCCACGACAAGTACCTCGAAGGCCGCGCCCTGCCGCGCGAGCAGCAGGCGGCCGATGTGTGCGGCGCGGTGCTGTTCGCGCTGTCGCCGCTGTCGCGCTTCGTCACCGGCCAGTTGCTGCCCGTCAACGGCGGCTTCGTGCTCAATTGATTTCCGCCTTCCGTCCCGAAACCGTTTGTAGGAGAGCCCCATGACCGATCTGTCCGTCCAGCAGCAACTCGATCCTTCCAAGCCCAGCTGGGAGCGCCCCGAAGGCGCCAGCCTGGAGCAGTGGATGAACACGCGCATCGCGCGCTATTCCACCCGCCAGTACGACTGGGACGCGCTGAAGTTCCAGGCCGACTTCGACCCCAAGTACCGCCGCGCCCAGATGCGCTACGTGGGCACCGGTGGCACCGGCGTCGCCTCGGACAACAACACCGTGCCGGCCGAGCACTTCACCTTCTCGACCATGGTGATCCCGGCCGGCCACGAAGGCCCGTCGCACCTGCACATCGACGTGGAAGAGGTCTTCTTCCTGATCCGCGGCAAGCTCAAGGTGGTGCTGACCACGCCCGAGGGCGAGCGCTACGAGACCGTCATGACCGACCGCGACCTGATCTCGGTGCCGCCCGGCGTGTACCGCGAGGAGATCAACATCGGCGACGAGGACGCGCTGATGTGCGTGATGCTGGGTGCCAAGAAGCCCATCACGCCGACCTACCCGGCCGACCATCCGCTGACCAAGGTCAAGCGCGGCTGATCGCCCGTTGCCCCTGCCATTGGCCGACCCGAGCTTGCCCATGACCGCTGCTGCCGCCCCCGCTCCGCTGCCCGAAGCCGAAGTCGAGGCCCTCGACCGCCGCTTCCCCGTCCGTGAGGTGGCCCTGGCCCAGGGCGGCGTCGTGGCCGTGCGCGAGGCGGGGCAAGGCGCAGGCGGCCTGCCGTTGGTGTGCCTGCACGGCATCGGCTCGGGCTCGGCCTCCTGGCTGGGCGTGGCCGATGCGGTGGGTGGTGGCGCGCGGCTGATCGCCTGGGACGCGCCCGGCTATGGCACCTCCACGTCCGTGGCACGGCCGGCGCCGCGCGCCACCGACTACGCCGCGCGTCTGGCGGGACTGCTGGATGCGCTGGGCATCGCGCGCTGCGTGCTCGTCGGCCATTCGCTCGGCGCGCTGATGGCGGGCGGCGCCGTGCATGCCGGCGCACCCCTGGCCGGCCGCATCGCGCGGCTGGTGCTGATGAGCCCGGCCCGTGGCTATGGCGCGGCCGGCCGCGAGGCGCAGGCGCAGAAGGTGCGCAGCGAGCGCCTGGCCACGCTCGACCAACTGGGCATCGTCGGCATGGCCATGCAGCGCAGCGCGCGGCTCGTCTCGGACAACGCCAGCGAGCGTGCCCGCCAATGGGTGCGCTGGAACATGGGCCGGCTCAACGATGCCGGCTACCGCCAGGCCGTCGAACTGCTGACCGGCGACGACCTGCTGGCCTACCTGCCGCCGGCCATGCCCGTGCAGGTGCTCTGCGGCAGCGAGGACGTGGTCACCACGCCCCTGGCCTGCGGCGAGGTGGCCCGGGCCTGTGGCGTCGAACTCGCCCTGCTGCCCGGTGCCGGCCATGCCTGCTACGTGGAGCAGCCGGCGCCCGTCGCGCAGTTGCTGATGGCCGCCGCCCAAGAACAAGACGCGTGAGGAGAGACACACCATGAGCCAGACCGACACCCCTGACGCCCCCAGCGACGACAGCGGCGACCGCTACAACGTTCCCGCGCTGGAGCGCGGCCTGCGCCTGCTGTGCGAGTTCAGCCGCGACACGCCCACGCTCTCCGCCCCGGAGTTGGCCCGCCGCTTCAACCTGCCGCGTTCCACCGTCTTCCGCCTTCTATCCACGCTGGAGAACATGGGCTTCATCGAGAAGACCGAGAGTGGCCGCGACTACCGCCTGGGCCTGGCCGTGCTGCGCCTGGGCTTCGAATACCTGGCGTCGCTGGAGCTGACCGAGCTGGGCCTGCCGGTGCTCACCCGCCTGTCGGAGGACATCGGGCATGCCTGCAACATGGTGGTGCGCGATGGCCGTTCCATCGTCTACGTGGCCAAGACCGCGTCGCCCACGCCCTTCCGCAGCGCGGTCACGGTGGGCACCCGCCTGCCCGCCCATGCCACGGTGCTGGGCCATGTGCTGCTGGCCGACCTGAGCCTGCCGCAACTGCGCGCGCTCTATCCCGAGGACAAGCTCGAGGTCTTCTCGGACAACACGCCGCGCACCGTCAACGCCCTGTTCGACATGGTCCAGACCGTGCGCGACCATGGCTACGTGCTGGGCGAGGGCTTCTTCGAAAGCAACATCTCCACCATCGCTGCGCCGGTGCGCGACCGTGCGGGCCACACCATCGCTGCGCTGGGCGCGACCTTCACCACTGCGCACATCGACGAAGGCCCGGTGGACCAGCTGGTGCAGCGCGTTTGCTCCGCGGCCGATGAGATTTCTGGCCTGCTCGACGGCGCCCACCCGGGCATGACGCGCAAGGTCATCCCCTTGCGCCGCTGAACACGCTTTCTTCCGCCATGAATCCCACGTCTTCCTTCTTCGCCGCGGACGCCCTGGCCGGCCGCACAGCCGTCGTGACCGGTGGCTCCTCAGGCATCGGCTTGGCCACCGTTCAGGTGCTGCTGTCGGCCGGAGCCTCGGTCGCGCTGTGCGGCCGCAATGTGCAGCGGCTGGACAGCGCCGTCGCCGGCCTGCGCGAGCAGTTCCCCAACGCCAAGCTCTTCGCCCGCACCTGCGACGTGCTCGACGCCGACTCGGTCAAGTCCTTCGCCGCCGAGAGCCAGGCCGCGCTGGGCCCGGCCGCCATGCTGGTCAACAACGCGGGGCAGGGCCGGGTCTCCACCTTCGCCGACACCGACGACCAGGCCTGGATGGACGAGCTCAAGCTCAAGTTCTTCTCGATCATCCATCCCACCCGCGCCTTCCTGCCGCAGCTGGTGGCCGAGCGCCAGCGCCTGGGCGATGCGGCCATCGCCTGCGCCAACTCATTGCTGGCCCGCCAGCCCGAGCCGCACATGGTGGCCACCTCGGCCGCGCGCGCGGGCATCCTGAATCTCGTGCGCTCGCTGGCCACCGAGTTCGCGCCGCAGGGCGTGCGCGTCAACGGCATCCTGATCGGCCTGGTCGAGTCCGGCCAATGGCGCCGCCGCTTCGAGGCGCGCGAGGACAAGTCGCAGGACTGGGCCACGTGGAGCGCCGAGCTGGCCATCAAGAAGCACATCCCGCTGCGCCGCCTGGGCCTGCCGGTGGAAGCGGCGCGCGCGCTGGCCTTCCTCGTCTCGCCCTTCTCGTCGTACACGAGCGGCAGCCACATCGACGTCTCGGGCGGCCATTCCAGAGCAGCCTGAAACAGCCCCGTCTTCGATTCCGGAATACCCATGACCTCCACCCCCAAAGTCACCGTCGGCACGGTCGTCGCCGCCTTCCTCGAACAGTGCGGGGTCAAGGCCGCCTTCGGCGTGATCTCGATCCACAACATGCCGATCCTGGACGCCTTCGCGCTGCGCGGCCAGACGCGCTTCGTCATGGCCCGCGGCGAGGCCGGTGCCGGCAACATGGCCGATGCCTATGCCCGCTCCACCTCCAGCCTGGGCGTGTGCATCACCAGCACTGGCCCGGCCGCGGGCAACATCGCCGGCAGCCTGGTCGAGGCCCGCAACGCCGGCACACCGCTGCTGCACATCACCGGTCAGATCGAGACCCAGTACCTGGACCAGAACCTGGCCTACATCCACGAGGCACCCGATCAGCTGGCCATGCTGACAGCGGTCTCCAAAGCCGCCTTCCGCGTGCGCAATGCCGAGACCTGCCTGTCCACGCTCAAGGCCGCGGTGCAGGCCGCGCAGACCGCGCCCACCGGCCCGGTGAGCGTGGAGATTCCGATCGACATCCAGCAGTCGCTGATCGAGATGCCGGCCGACCTGTCGCCGCTGCCCATCACCGTGCCGGTGCCGAGCGAGGCCGCCATCGACGCGCTTGCCGAGCAATTGGCCGCCAAACGCCGTCCGCTGCTGTGGCTGGGCGGCGGCGCCCGCCATGCCGGCGCGGCCGTGGCCCGCCTCAAGGCGCTGGGCTTCGGCATCGTCAGCACGGTGCAGGGCCGCGGCATCGTGGCCGAGGACGACCCGGCCTCGCTGGGCGCCTACAACATCCAGAAGCCGGTCGAGGCCTTCTACCAGCGCTGCGACGCCATGCTGGTGGTGGGCTCGCGCCTGCGCAGCAACGAGACGCTGAAGTACGAACTCAAGCTGCCGCGCCCCCTGCTGCGCATCGACGCCGATGCCGCCCAGCAGGGCCGCTGCTATGCCGACGACGGCTTCGTCTGGGGTGACTCCGCCCTGGTGCTGGATGGCCTGGCCGACCGCCTGGAAGCCCGCGGCTGGAAGGCCGACCCGGAACTGCTGGCCGACCTGCGCAAGACGCACGACGAAGTCGTGGCCTCCCTGCACGACGGCCTGGGCCCCTACACCGCGCTGGTGCAACAGCTGCAGAAGCAGGCAGGCCGCCAGTTCAACTGGGTGCGCGACGTCACGGTCTCCAACAGCACCTGGGGCAACCGCGAGCTGCGCTTCTTCGAGGCCAATGCCGGCGTGCACGCCACGGGCGGTGGCATCGGCATGGGCATGCCCATGGCCATCGGCGCCGCGGTAGGCGCGGCCGTGACGGCCTCTGGCCGCAAGACGCTGGCTCTGGCCGGCGACGGCGGCTTCATCCTCAACCTGGGCGAGCTGGCCACGCTGGTGCAGGAAGAGTGCGATGCGCTCATCGTGCTGATGAACGACCAGCGCTACGGCGTGATCCAGAACATCCAGGACGCGTCCTACGGCGGCCGCCGCTGCTATGTCGAGCTGCACACGCCCGACTATGCGCAGCTGTGCGCCTCGATCCGGCTGCCGCATGCCCGGGTGACGGACCTGGCCGAACTGCCCGGCGTGCTCGACAGCGCGTGGTCGCGCAAGGGCCCCTTCCTGCTCGAGATCGACATGCGCGCCATCGGCGGCTTCAAGACCAACTTCGCTGGCCCGCCGGTGAACAAGATGGACCAGGTGCCCGCGGCACCTGCGGCTTGAGGACGCCATGGCTTTGAAGTTCGCCCTGATCGGCTGCGGCGCCATCGGCACCGCGCTGCTGGAACTGGTGAAGGCCGACGTCGGCCTGGCCGCAGCGGCCATCGTGGTGCCCGAGGGCAGTGAGGCCGCGGCGCAGGACGTGGCCGCACGCCTCGCCCCCGGCGCGCAGGTGCTGCAGGCCGTGCCGGCCGATGGCATCGATCTGGTGGTCGAAGCGGCCGGCCATGCCGCCATCGAGCAGCATGTGCTGCCGGCGCTCAAGCGCGGCATTCCCGCCATCGTGGCTTCGGTCGGTGCGCTGTCGGCGCCCGGCTTGCCGGAGCAACTGGAGGCCGCAGCCCGAGAAGGCGGCACGCAGGTGCAGCTGATCGCCGGCGCCATCGGCGCCATCGACGCCCTGGCCGCCGCCCGCATCGGTGGGCTGGAGACGGTGCGCTACACCGGCCGCAAGCCGCCCCGCGCCTGGAAGGGCACGCCGGCGGAGGAGGGCCGCGACCTCGACGCCCTGGCGGCGGAGGTGGTGATCTTCGAGGGCAGCGCCCGCGATGCCGCGCGCCTGTTCCCCAAGAACGCCAACGTGGCGGCCACCGTGTCGCTGGCCGGTCTGGGCCTGGACCGCACCACGGTGCGCCTGATCGCCGACCCGGCCGTGACCGAGAACGTGCACCAGGTGGAGGCCGATGGCGCCTTCGGCCGCTTCGAGCTGACCATGCGCAACCAGCCGCTGGCCGCCAATCCCAAGACCTCGGCGCTGACCGTGTACAGCGCGGTGCGCGCGCTGCGCGGTCGTGTGGCGCCCCTGGTCATCTGACGACGAAACACGAGAGAGAAGCCCCCGATGCCCAACCTGGAACTGCTCCCCATCAACGTGGCCGGCGAATGGCGCCTGGGCGGCGGCGATGAGTACCGGAGCCTGTACCCGGCGACTGGCGAGCCCATCGCCCGCCTGCGCGCCGCCAGCCTGGCCGATGTGGAAGAGGCCATCGCCCGTGCCGACGTGGCCTTCCGCACCAGCGGCTGGGCCCAGATGCTGCCGCACCTGCGCGCCGCCGTGCTGCACCGCGTGGCCGCCCTCATCCGCGAGCGCGCCGAAGACCTGGCGCAGAAGCAGCGCCTGGACAACGGCAAGCCCATCAGCGAGACCCGTGCGCTGGTCGCCAGCGCCGCCGGCACCTTCCAGTTCTTCGCCGCCGCGCTGGAGACGCTGGAGGACACCATCACGCCCTCGCGCGGGCCGTTCGTGACGATGAGCGTGCACGAGCCCATGGGCGTCGTGGCCGCCATCACGCCCTGGAACTCGCCCATCGCCAGCGAGGCGCAGAAGCTCGCGCCCGCCCTGGCCGCCGGCAATGCCGTGGTGGTCAAGCCTGCCGAGGTGACGCCGTTGATGGCGCTGGAGTTGGCCAGGATCTGCGAAGAGGCTGGTGTGCCCCGCGGCATCGTCAGCGTGCTGCCGGGCAAGGGCTCGGTGATCGGCGACGCCATCACCAAGCATCCGCTGGTCAAACGCGTGTCCTTCACCGGCGGCACCGCCACCGGCAAGCACATCGCCCACATCGCGGCCGACAAGATGATGCCGGTGTCGCTGGAGCTGGGTGGCAAGTCGCCCACCATGGTGCTGGAGGACGCGGACCTGGACCATGCCGTGGCCGGCGTGCTCTACGGCATCTTCAGCAGCTCGGGCGAGTCGTGCATCGCGGGCTCGCGCCTGTTCGTGGCGCGCGGCATCTACGACGAGTTCGTGACCCGCGTGGCCGAGGCCGCCAAGAACCTGCGTGTGGGCGATCCGGCGGACGAACGCACGCAGATGGGCCCGCTGATCACCGCCAGGCACCGTGAGGGCATCGAGCGCTATGTGGACCTGGGCGTCAGCGAAGGCGGCCGCATCCGCACCGGCGGCGTGCGTCCGCAGGGCGCGGCCTTCGACAAGGGCTACTTCTACACGCCCACCATCCTCGAAGGCCTTACCAACAACGCCCGCATCACGCAGGAAGAGATCTTCGGGCCGGTGCTGGTCGCCATGCCCTTCGACAACGAAGAGGAACTGATCGCCCAGGCCAACGACAGCGTCTATGCGCTGGCGGCGGGCGTGTGGAGCCGCGATTTCAAGCGCGCCTGGCGCCTGGGCCGCGCGGTGCAGGCGGGCACCGTCTGGGTCAACACCTACAAGCAGTTCTCCGTCTCCACGCCCTTCGGCGGCTGGCGCGACTCGGGCCTGGGCCGCGAGAAGGGCCGCGAAGGCATCTTCCAGTACATGGAGCAGAAGAGCATGTACTGGGGCACGAACGAAGCCCCGATCCCATGGTCGAAGTGACCCTGAACCCCAAGGAAATCAAGCAATGAGCGTTCTCGGCATCGATCAGATCACCTACGGCACGGACGACCTCGCCACCAGCCGCCGCTTCTTCCTGGACTGGGGCCTGACCCTGGCCCACGAAGGCGCGGACGAACTGGTGTTCGAAAGCCTCAACGGCTGCCGCATCGTGGTGGCCGCCATGGACAAGGCCGGCCTGCCGCCCGCCATCGAAGACGGCCCCACGCTGCGCGAGGTGGTCTGGGGCGTGGAAAGCGCCGCCGACCTCGACCGCTATGCCGACGCCATCCGCGGCGACGCAGGCTTCGTCGACGGCGAGGTGGCCGGCGGCCGCCGCATCGGCTGCACCGATCCCAACGGACTGGCCGTGCGCCTGCAGGTCAGCCGCAAGAAGGCCATCGACATCGACTGCGCCCGCGTGAACACCTGGACCGACAAGGCCCGCGTCAACCAGCCCAGCCCGATCTACGACCGGGCCACGCCCATCGAGGTGGGCCACGTGGTGTTCTTCGTGGCCGACGTGAAGGCCTGCGAGGCCTTCTATGCCAGCCGCTTCGGCTTCGTCGCCTCCGACCGCTATCCGGGCCGGGGCGCCTTCCTGCGCTGCGCCGACATCGGTGGCCACCATGACCTGTTCCTGCTGCAGCTACCCACGGGCAAGCGCGGCATCAACCATGTGGCCTTCACCGTGCGCGACATCCACGAGGTGTTCGGCGGCGGGCTGCATTTCTCCCGCTGCGGCTGGGAAACGCAACTCGGCCCGGGCCGGCATCCGATCTCCTCGGCCTATTTCTGGTACTTCAAGAACCCGGCCGGCGGCCTGATCGAGTACTACGCCGACGAGGACCAGCTGACGGCCGAATGGGCCGCCCGCGACTTCGAGCCCGGCCCGACGGTGTTCGCCGAATGGGCCGTGGACGGTGGCCTGGACGGCCACACGCGGCGGCAGAAGGGCGTGGACGCCTCGGGCAAGTTTTTGACAGAAAAGAAGTGATCGTCATGCAACGCAAGTCCTTCCTCGCCGCTACGCTTTGCGGCCTGCTCGCCACCGGCAGCGTCTGGGCCCAGACGCCGGCCGAGGTGCACAAGCAGCTCGCCAGCGAGCGCTTCAACATCGTCTCGCCCTTCCCGGCAGGCGGTCCGGTGGATGCGCTGGCGCGCTTCCTGGCCGACGGCCTCAGCAAGCGCTACGGCCAGCCGGCCGTGGTGGAGAACGCCGTGGGCGCGGCCGGCAACATCGGCATCGACAAGATCAAGCGCGCCAAGGGCGACGGCCACAACCTGCTGGTGGTGCCCGCGGGCAACCTCACGATCAACCCGACGCTGATGCCGAACTTCCCGTTCAACATCGAGAAGGACTTCGTGCCGGTCACCATGCTGGCCAAGGCACCCAACGTGGTGGTGGCCTCGCCGGCCTCGGGGATCAAGACGGCCAAGGACCTGATCGCCCAGGCCAAGGCCAAGCCGGGCGCGCTGTCGTACGCCTCGCCCGGCATCGGCAGCGGCCTGCACCTGGCGGGCGAGCTGTTCAAGCAGCAGGCCGGCATCGACATGCTGCACGTGGCCTACAAGGGCACGCCGCCCGCGCTCAACGACACCGTGGCGGGCATCGTGCCGCTGATGTTCACCAACCTGCCGGCCGCGCTGCCCTTCATCAACAGCGGCAAGCTGACCGCCATCGGCATCACCGAAGCCCAGCGCACGCCGGTGGCGCCGGAGATCCCGACGCTGGCGGAGCAGGGCATCCAGGGCGTGAACGTCACCTCCTGGTACGGCCTGCTGGCTCCGGCCGGCACGCCGCCTGCCGTGGCCGAGCAACTGGCCAAGGACGCCGCCGAGATCCTGGCGCAGCCCGAGATTCAGGACAAGCTCAAGGCCCAGGGCATGACCCAGGCCACCATGACGCCCGCCGCCTTCGCCAAGGCCATGAAGGACGAGACGGCCGTGTGGGCCGGCGTCATCAAGAGCCGCGGCATCAAGGCCGAGTGAGCCGGCGCACCGCCTTCGACCAACAACGCATTCCCGCCCCCCCGATGGAGCACACCATGACCGACCGCTACCTCGAGCCCCACCAGGCGCGCAAGCGCAACCCCACCACCTACGAAGACCTGCTGGGCGATGCCATCGAGCGCGCCTTTGGCGCCGGCGTGCACGACCTGCCCGGCCTGGTGCAGGCGCTCAACGACAGCGGCCTGGCCAGCCCCAGCGGCAAGCCCTGGACCGAAGAGGTCTACCGCCAGGAAATCGCCATCCTGTCGGAACAGCCCTGAACCCTACGACGCCCGCGAGGAACACCCCATGACCACCATCGCCATCCACGCCGATCCGGTCGACCAGCTGCTCGAAGTCGGTCTCAAGGACCTCTGGTACCCGATCTGCCCATCCTCCTTCATCAAGGAAAAGCCCGTTTCGCTGCGCCGCCTGGGCCGCAAGCTCGCCTTCTGGCGCGACTTCGACGGCGTGCTGCACGCGCTGGAAGACCGCTGCCCCCACCGCGGCGCGCCGCTGTCGCAGGGCGTGGTGCTGGGCGACCGCCTGTCCTGTCCCTACCACGGCGTCGAAGTGCGCTGTGACGGCGTGACCACCCGCGTGCCGGGCAGCCCCGGCTGCAAGCTCGAAGGCACGCGCGCCACGCGCCACTTCCATGTCAAGGAAGCGGCCGGCGCCGTCTTCCTCTACAACAGCAGCGAGCCGGTCGACGAGCCGCCGCCGCTGGTGCTGCCCGAGGAGCTGACCAACGACGCTGAGTACGGCCACTTCCTCTGCTACACGGAGTGGAAGGGCGACTATCGCTACGTGCTCGACAACGTCATGGACCCGATGCACGGCACCTTCCTGCACAAGCAGTCGCACTCGATGGCCGAGGGCGATTCGAAGGCCAAGTTCGGCATCCGTGCCACCGACACCGGCTTCGTCTTCGAGAAGGAAGGCCAGCGCAACGTCAACTTCGACTGGACGGAGTGGGGCGACACCGGCATCCACTGGATGCGTCTGGAGATCCCGTACCCGAAGACCGGCGGCCCCGGCGGCAACTTCATCATCGTGGGCAGCTATACGCCCATCTCCACCGGCCTGGCGGCGGTCTTTCACTGGCGCGTGCGCAAGCTGCCACAGGGCTGGGAGCGCGACACCTGGCGCTTCCTGTACCGCAACCGGCTGGAGCAGCGCCACTGGCGCGTGCTGGAGCAGGACCGCGTGATGCTGGAGGACATGGAACCCGACGCCAACCAGCACGAGAACCTGTACCAGCACGACCTGGGCATCGTCCGGCTGCGCCGCCACCTGCGCAACCTGGCGCAGCAGCAGATCGAGGCGAAGCAGACGGCGCAGGCCTGATCGCCTGAGGGGTGGGTCGGCAGCGGGCGGCATGCGCCTTGCTCGCTGCCTATGATGCGGGCGCTGCGCGCTCGCCGCCGTGCCGGCCCCTGAGGGAAGGGCGCGCTTCCCTTCCAAACACACCGACAAGTCCAGAGAGATCTTTCGCCATGTCCGCCCCCACGCTCAAAGCCCTGGTCCACACGATGCGCCACGAGGCCGATGGCATCGTCAGCGTCGAATTCCGCCCGGCCACGGCCGGCGTGAGCTTCCCGGCCTTTGCTGCCGGCTCGCACATCGACCTGCATCTGTCCAACGGCCTGGTGCGCAGCTACTCGCTCTGCAACCCCTGCAGCGACAGCGGCCGCTACGTGGTGGGCGTGCTCAACGACCGCAACAGCCGCGGCGGCTCGAAGTTCGTGCATCAGCAGTTGCGCGTTGGGCAGGTGATCGACATCTCGGCCCCGCGCAACAACTTCGAGCTGCACGAGGATGCACCGAAGAGCGTGCTGGTGGCCGGCGGCATCGGCGTGACGCCGATCTTCTGCATGCTCCAGCGCCTGGTCGCCCTGGGCCGGCCGGTGGAGGTGGTGTACTGCGCCCGCACCCGCAAGGAGGCCGCCTTCATCGAGCCCATCACCGCGCTGGCCGCCGAGGCCAAGGTGCCCGTGACCTGGCACTTCGACGACGAGCAGGGCGGCCCGCCCAAGCTGGCCCAGTTGCTGGAAGGCCGCGGTGCCGACAGCCACTTCTACTGCTGTGGCCCGACGCCCATGCTCGATGCGTTCGAAAAGGCTTGCGAACAGCTGGGTTACGCCAACGCCCACATCGAGCGCTTCGCCGCCGTGGTGGTCGAGTCGCCCGTGGAGACGCACGGCTTCGAGGTGGTCTGCGAGAAAAGCGGCAAGACGGTGCCGGTGCCTGGCGGCAAGTCCATCCTGGACGCGCTGATCGATGCCGGGCTGAACCCCGACCACAGCTGCAAGGAAGGCGTGTGCGGCGCCTGCGAGACGCCCGTGCTCGACTTCGACGGCGAGCTGGACCACCAGGACGGCATCCTCACCAAGATCGAGCGCCAGTCGGGCAAGACCATGATGATCTGCGTCTCGCGGTGCACGGGCAAGCGGCTGGTGCTGGACGTCTAGGTCGGTCTGGTCGAGGTTCGCGGCTTCGGCTTCTGAGGGGCAGGCCTTCCACAGCTGGTGCTTGCTGCTTGCGGCTGATGGCTGGCAGTAGTTGCGCTGTGGTCGGCGTGAGGTTCGAGAGCCGTTGTCTCCGCGAGGGCGCCGGGCGGGAGCGGCCCCCAGGGCGCGGCCGATGTGCGTGCCCCTCGCTGAACGCTCGGGGTCCCCTGCGGTGCTCGCCTGGCGAGTGCGTGGCGCAACTCGCTGCGCGCTGACGCGCTCCGCTCGGACAAGCGCCACGAGTCAGTCACGGCCGGTGCGCGATGCTCGCGCACCTCACTCGCCAGGCTGCGCGCCTCGGCACGCCCAACGGCCACGCCCTGGGGGCCGCTCCCGCCGGGCTTGGGGGTGATCGGCGGGTGTTGGCGTTGGTCAGGTTCCAAGGGGCCCATCCGCGTGCTTACCCCGTCAGCACGCTTGCCCAGTCGGTGAGTCCATCAACCCGTTCGCCCTGAGCTTGTCGAAGGGCGTTGACACCCACGTGACGTGCCCTGGCTTCGACAAGCTCAGTCCGAACGGCTGTTGGGTGAACGGGTCTGCGTTGCTTTCAAGGACGGCAGAGGGAAGTACCACGCCCGATCACCCAGGAGCCGGCCCCGGCCCGCCCGGTCGACTCGCCCTCAGGATGCGCCGAGGCGCGCAGCCGGATGAGCGAGGCCCGCGGTCCCCGCGGGCCGGTTGTGACTGACTCGCGGCGTTTGTCTGAGCGCTGGAGTGAACCCCTGGGGCTGGACCACCGATAGTTGCAGAGACTGATACGCTGGCTGGGCCTTCACCAGGAGAAGGTTCATGACCGCAAGATCGACATACCGCCAGCATTCGCTGGAGTTCAAGTTG
>NZ_JAGOPN010000008.1 GCF_017991995.1 Pseudacidovorax sp.
CATGTCCATGGTGATCACTCCTCTTCCTCTGCTGCACAAAAAAGCAGCAGAGTAGGTTGCTCACCTGGCTCAGTTTTAGGTCGGCAGACCCTTCAAAAGTGGCTCAGATTTCGGTCGGCGCCAACACCCGAGGCCAACGATGTGAATGTCGTCCCGCAGGAACACGTCGAGCCACGAGTAGATGGTGCCCGGAACATGGTCGAAAGCCATGTTCCCCATCTTGAAGGGAGAGCCGTTCTTGGACTCACGGTCGGCGGTGGCATAGGTGCGCAGCTTCTGCAGGTAGCCGCTGTACTGGTCATAGCCCAGTGTGATGGTGTTGGGCGCTTCGACTTCGCCGTGGATGTGCCAGACGAACTTGTCGCCGACGGCACGCCGCCGGAAGACGCTGTACTTGCTCTCGCGCATCAGATGGCTGCGCGGGTAGACCTGTCTCGTTGCCTTCTCGAAGCCGTAGTCATAGTTCGTCGTGATGACATGCCTGACGGCAGAGTCCATCACGCGGCGATGGAAGTCGTTGAACTGCAATCCGCCAACGAGTCGCGCGATCTGGCGTTTCATGGCGTGCTCGTCCACGCTCTTGTCGTTCGACAGGCGGGTCAGCAGGATTTCCTCGTAGACCAGCGCGAACGGCTTGTGCTTCATGTGTTCGAGAGCCGGAAGGGAGAGCGTCTGCGGCGTGAGCGCATTGAGCACATGCTCCCAGGACGCGTCATGGTTCGTGACGCGGTTGATGCCATTGCCGATCACCAAGGACGTTGCCATCGGCTTTCCTCGTTCTGAAATCCAATGGGAGGCGGGATCTCTGACGGCTCGCCCTTGTCGTTGGTCCGCATCTCTTTGCACCCCTCGCGTTCATGTTTCTCTGATCCCAACTCAGTCTCACCTGCGCATTTCAGTCCGTCAATCCACGGCATGACAGCGGGCCGCGTGGTCATGAAGACACGGAGCGGTGTTTTCATGCAAGGCCACCGGAGGTGCAGCTACGGCTCCGACTACAGGCGCGTTCACTCGTGAGACGGATAGAGCCCGGTCGGCACGTGCAGCCAACGGTGGTGGCGCGCCGTGCCAATGCAGGCCCTCCCTTGAAACCGGAGGAGGTCAGAATTTCAGGTCCCGCTTCTCGTGCCGATGTCTACTCACGTCAAAGCGTGTGCTATTCACCTTTACCCAGTCCACATGGTGGACCTCGACCGCACCGGTATCGACGCGCAGAGCAACGCTACGAGTGTCGCTATCTGCCCTGTGGTTCAAGTAAGGCCTGGGATCGAAGATCATCAGGTCGCCGTCTTCCGGCGGTGCAGGTTTCTTCGCTTTTGGCACGGTCTCACTGACACCGTAGTCGATCTCCCAGCCATCTTCAGTGCCGTAGCCCGTATGGGCCTCGATAAGGGCACCCTCCGGGAACTGCATCGCTTCCAAACGTGCGGCCTTGTGGAAGAGCACGACATTCCGTCCCGTCTTCGCCTGCGCCGAACCAAAGATGATCCCATCCAGCCGTGGCTCGTTCTCGGTCGCCAGGAAGTCCGCAACCGCCTGCGTCGCCAGGTAGTCGAAGGCCTCATCGTCCGGCATGACAGAGCGCGTCATGCGCTCACCGAGGGTCCGCAGGAACGCGACCCGTTCGAGCCGACCTCTGAGGCTGGGGTCGAAGATGCTGCCACCGTCTTTGACACCATCAAGCGCGGTGAGGTCCAGAAGACGCAGGGGCCGGATGATGTTGAATCTCGCGACTGCGACCTTGCTTCCGACGGGCGGACGCACCTCGGCGAGGGCGACCGCGGCGCTGGTCGCTCCATAGAACACGGAGATTCCGCGCGCATTCATCCGGCCCGCGCTCGCGAGCCGGGCCGGGGGCGAACCCAGATGCAAGTCCGGGCGGCAAAGCGCTTCTTCGAGCCTCTCGCTTGATTGAAAGACGCGGGCGCGATAAAGATGGGTTAGCTTGCGGTTCGGCCCTGCATCGACAACGAGCGGACGACGCGGTTTGGTCTTGAGCGTATCGATCTGCCCAAAGACCCGCACGAGAAGCTCTGTAGCGGAGCGGCTGAAGAAGCGCGCCTCGGTCTTGAGAGACTGCTCGAAGCTGTGCCACTCCTCGTGCCAGGCCTGAGCGCTGGCCCCCTTTTCTTCGTAGTACGTTTCCCCGGAGAACTCGGTCTCCTCGCCCATCGCTGCTGAGTCGAAGTCGCCGTGACGGTTGTCGAGAATCTCCAGAACATCTGCGGCGGCGTCGCTCGGGATCGAAGCGGCCTCCTCGATGGCGTCGAGCACCGGCTGGCCATCGCGCTCCCACTCGTAGCTTGACTCACGGTCGGCCATGGCCCGCTCTTGCCAGGAGTCGGGATAGTTCGCCGTGCGCACGTAGTGGTCGGCGAACGCCGTCTCGATGTGATCCGCAAGCTCGGTGATGGGTATGCACGCCAGTGTCTGGCCGCAGTACGAGCAGTCTCCCGACTGGCCGTCGTTCTCGATCTGCTGCGCGAGGTAAGCCTCCCCGACGCAATCGTGGCAGATGCGTTTGTGGTCGTCGTCCTCGCTCATACCTTTCAACTGGTTCTCCTTCCGCGACAGCCCATATGAGCATCGCCGCCATTCACATTCAAGGGTGGGCGATGCGTGGGCTGCCGACCGCTGATCGCAAGCGCGAGCCCAAAGCCCGGCATGCAGTCGACACCCCTGCCTTCATGACTTGACATTGTCAGGCATATAGACAATTATATCTGACATTGGAGGTGCCGATGAGCGATGGTCCTTACCGAAGCTTGCCCATGTCGCGCGGATGGAAGCGACTGGCTGAGTTCGCGGAAAACGTGAACTTCGACCGTGCCGACACGAGCGCGGCGGCGAGCCACGCTCTAAAGACGACGTGGACCAACGAGGTCCCCGCCATCGTAGTGAAGGGCCTTCGCGACGTGTTTCTAGAGAAGGAACCGGGGCTCTTCGCCGATTCGCGCCTCGCGCGCGTCGAGGCTGTGGTCGCCGACACGGCGGGTTATGGGCTCGGTCGCCTGCTGACCGCTCATGCGTCATCGGTCCTTGCCGAGGGACTCACTGGCGAGGTGGGCCTCACGGAGGCGACGAAGCGCGCGCTCGAGTCCTATGCGGCGCGCTCCGTGCGCCAGATCGAGGAGCACTACTGCCGCAAGGCCTCCGCACGGCTGACGGCGCAAGTCCGTACCCGTATTTCGGATGCCATGGGCAGTGCTGACATGACGGGGCTTGCCCGGCAGTGTGCGGGCCTGGAGCCGCGCGCGCGACGAGGTAGCAGCATCCGCAAGCATGCCGACGTGGACGAAGGAGTGCCGCTGCCATGAAACATGACGATGACAAGACTGTGGCCCCGGCTCTGCGTGTCGATGTTGTGGAGACCGGCGAGCGCCCCCGGCGCGGACGCACGCCCTGCGAGATCGGCGGTGACCTGAAATTCTCGACGGAGCATCTGGAGAGCTACTGTCTGGCCCGATGGGAGCCCATCATATTCGACGCGCTGGTCGTCGCTGCGGCCGTGGAGTTCTGCGATCGCTTGCAGCGACGCAAGACGCAGCACTGGGGCCGTGCTTTCGAGATTTGCATTCCGGTTCACCATCCAGATCGCTGGAACGCCGTGCCTGTCATTACCAGCTTGAAGGACGTGCTTGAATTTCTTACGGGTGATCGTTGGGACCTGTCCTTCGTGGCGCGCAAGGCTCCCGCCCACAAGCCGCACCAGTTTCCCTTTGACCTGTCGAGCGACGCAAAGGCTGTGATCCCCTTTAGCGAAGGGCTCGACTCGCGCGCTGTTGCCAGCCTGATGCATCGCGAGATAGGTGACGGCTTGATTCGCGTCCGCCTCGGTACCAAAGACTTCCTGCCGGGCACTAGCGCATCGAATGTGAAGCAGCCATTCACCTCGATCCCCTACCGCGTGAAGCCGAAGACCGGCGCGTTCAAAGAATCGAGCGCGCGCTCTCGGGGCTTCAAGTTCTCGCTCGTGAGTGGCATCGCCGCCTACCTGGTCAAGGCCCACCGGATCATCGTGACGGAGAGCGGTCAGGGTGCGCTCGGGCCTGTGCTTGCGGCTGTTGGTCAGGGCTACGAGGACTACCGCAGCTACCCGCCCTTCATGGACCGCATGGAGGTCTTCCTCCAGGCGCTCTTCCATCACCGCGTGCAGTTCGAGTTCCCGCGACTCTGGTACACGAAGGGCGAAACGCTGGCCGAATTCGTGCGTGCATGTGCAGACGGTGGATCGTGGAGCACGACCTGGTCATGCTGGCAGCAAAACCGGCAATCCTCCGTTGACGGACACAAGCGCCAGTGCGGCATCTGTGCGGCCTGCATGCTCAGACGCTTGAGCGTCCATGCGGCAGGCCTGAGTGAAGAGCCGCAGACGTATGTGTGGGAGAGCCTCTCGGCACCGACGTTCGAAGAGGGTGCGGCGTCTGGCTTTGCTCACACCACGAAGGCCCTGCGCGAATACGCCATCGCGGGCACGCTTCATCTTGACCATCTGGCGACGCTACAGAAGTCGCCGATGAACAAGGGAATGATCGACCTGACCGTTTCTCAGCTCAGCCGCTCCCGTGCGCTTCCCGAATACACGGTCCGCGCATCGCTGAACCGCTTATTGAATCAACATGAAAGTGAATGGATGAATTTTCTGGATAGCCTGGGGCCGCAGGCCTTCGTGATGAACTGGGTGGGGCGGCCATGACCGAATCACCCTTGAGCGCGATGCCACCGGCCGAAGTGGGGGAGCGCCTGCGCCTCGCCCGTGAAGCCGCACATCTAACGCAGAAGCAAGCCGCCGACGCCATATCCGTTGCGCGCACGACGCTGGTTGCCGTCGAGCAAGGTCAGCGCCGTGTGCGCATCGACGAGCTGCAGCAACTCGCGAAGGCGTATGGCGTGTCCGTCAATGCCATCCTGCGTCGTGAGGCGGTGCATGTCGATCTGGTGCCGCGCTTTCGGAAGCTCTTCGATACCAAAGACTTTGCCGCCGCCGCGGCGACCGAGCTGCTCGCCAACTTGGCACGCGCCGAAGTGGAGCTGGAGAACGTGCTGGGTGTGAAGCGCGCCCGCAACTATCCGCCGGAGAGGCCAATCCTGCCCGGTGACGTGCGGGTGCAGGCAGAGCAGGACGCGCTGGAACTGCGGCAACGCCTCGGCCTCGGCTTTGCGCCCATCGCGGACATCGTCACGCTGCTGGAAATGGAGCTTGGCATACGGGTGTATGTACGGCGCTTTGAAGGATCAGTCTCGGGCGTCTTCGTCTACGACGAGACGCTCGGCGCATGCATCCTCCTCAACGCCAATCATCCGCGCGAGCGCCGCAACCAGACGGGCGGGCACGAGCTGGGGCATTTCATCTCGGTGCGGCATGAGCCTGAGGTCTTGCACGCGGATGAGCCGGAAAACTCGCGCGAAGAGCGCTACGCCAACGCTTTTGGCCGCTCCTTCCTGACGCCTGCTGGCGGGGTGCGCCAGAAGTTTCAGGAGGTCACGGCTGGATCGACGCATCTGACGCGCCGCCACATCATCGTGCTGGCGCATTTCTTCGGCGTCTCACGCGAAGCCATGGTCCGACGGCTGGAAGAGCTGGGCCTGACCCGCAAGGGCACGTGGGACTGGTTCGCGGCAAACGGCGGTATCACTGATGAGCAGGCGCAACAGGTCCTTGGTGATCTGCGAACGGAAGATCAGCACAAGGCAGAGGCGAACAAGCCTACGACCCTGCGGCTCAATCTGCTGGCCGCAGAAGCCTACAGACGCGCACTCTTGAGTGAAGGTCAGCTTGCGCGGCTTCTCCATCTTGATCGCATCGAGCTTCGCGAAATGCTGCAAGACATCGAGTTGCAGGAGGATGAGGCCGATGGCGCTCCCACCCTCCTTATCTGACAAACCTGCATTGCTGATCGCGGATACAAGTGTCGTGATCAATCTCAACGCGACGGGCTGCGCCGAGACGCTGCTTCGGGCGCTGCCTCATCGCGTAGCGGTAGTTGATGTCGTTGTCGATGAGATCAAAGGCGGTCTTCGCAAAGGCCGCCAGGACGCAGCCCGGCTCGCGCAGCTCATCGACGCCGGGTTGATTGAGGTCGTGACGCTCGGGCCGCAGGGCCTGCTTCACTTCGAAAGCCTGGTGATCGGCGCGTCCGGCGGCACCCTTGACGACGGTGAAGCCGCCACGATCGCCTTTGCCGTTGAGAACAGTGCCCGCGCGCTCGTTGAAGAGCGCAAGGCGCGCCGTCTGGCCGCTGACCAGTATGCCTCTGTGCCGCTCGGCTGCACCGTCGATCTCCTCAAGCATGCGCATGTCGAACGCGCGCTCGGTAGCGCAGGCATTGCTGATGCGCTCCACAATGCGCTCACGCATGCCCGCATGCGGGTGCTGCCGCATCACATTGCATGGGTGGTCGGCATCATCGGGGATGAACGTGTGGCCGCTTGCCCGTGCTTGCCGGAAGTTGTCCGCAAACAGGCGCTGGCGCGCCTCTGATAAATCGTCATTCCAATGTCGCCCGCAAGCCGGAGAGGTGGCGGGCGACGGTTGTGCGGGTCAGTATTCCTCGGGCAACAAGATCGTTGTCACCGACCGGTCGGCTTCGGTGATGACCCAGAGGCAGTTGTCGCCGAAGCCTGCGCAAGGCTTCCCGGGGTCGATGGCGTAGGCCGATAGGATGCGATCACCCGCCTCGACCGCGCGCCGGTTCATTTCGGCGTCTTCGGGATCAGCACCCCCAGTCGCCGTGGATGTGGCGTGTCAGAAGGCCCAGCAGTTCGAACGTGCTGTTCGTGGCGTTGAGCGCGCCGGGGGTGGCGACCACTTGCCCAAGGGGAAAGAGAGGGGCGCTCATCGCGCCACCTCCGCACCTTCTGTGCTCTCGATCGCCTTGGGGGGCATCAGGACGATGCGTCCGTTGGCAGGCAGCGCGTTCAGCTCGATGCTGAAGCCTTCGCTGTGATTGTGGGGCCAGACCGATCCGATGCGGGTCCAGAAGGCATCTTTGCCCTCGCCGGTTACAGCGTAAGCGATGAAGGCGGGTTTCTTGGTGGTTGTCATCGTCGTTCTCCTTTCATTGAGCGTTGCGACGTGACGAGACAAGGCACGGGATCAAGCAGAAGCGGTCATGGGTCGCCCGGAGCTGCACAAGCCACAAAGGAACGATGGGGCGCGGAAGCGAGGACGAGCGCAGCCTCGCCCTTGACCGGGCTGCGCCCGTGCCAGGCTCTCAGGCATAAAGCAATTGCTCAAGAAGGAAAGGAAACAAGAACGACGACAACCCAACCCGCGTCGCGTTCTCGAAGGGCAGGGCGTCAGGACTTGCGCAGATAGTCCCGGTAATGAGCCGCAAGATCACTGCGAGACATCACCGCGCCGCTGTCGCTGATGTTCACGAGCTTCGCGTCATAGAGCGCATGGATGTCTTTGCGCAGGAGGAGACCATCGCCACCGCTGTTGTGGCCGAGCCGCCAGTCGCGTCCCTGCCGGTGTGCCGCGTCAAGCGCCTCGGGAATGGTGCAGCCGGTGACGACACAAGCGCCCTTGTGCTCCAGGAACACGCGTCGCCGGAATGCGGCCTGCTCGGGCCTTACAGCGACCTTGGCAAAGCGCGCGGCACGTGCTTGTAGCGTCTCGTCAGGTGCGCGGCTGCCGGGGGAGGGCTGCGCGTCCTTGCTACGCTTTTCGCTCTCGACGGGCGTCGCACCATGTGGCGGCCAGAACGCATAACAGTCCTGGCGCTCTTCGGCATCGTCGCGACGGAACTCATTGACGAAGCCTACGGAACATCGGCCCGTCGTCTCATGGACGATGAGCGACGTGAGAACCGGCTCGCCAGCGTCCACGCATTCGTGGCCGATGCGATCCATCGCATGTCGGTGCTCCAGTGAGCGCAGCCCAAAGGGGGCGCGGGCCTCTGCATAAGTGACGGTCGCGCGACGCCTGGCTACGTCGATGAGCCACTGACGCATGGCGGGCAGCTTCGCAATGTAGGAAGCAGTGCTGTTCTTGAAAGTCTTGCTGGGGGCGCGTGCCATCGGGAAAGCACCCTCACCGGGTATCAAACGATGGCTGATGGCATGTTTCTTCAGCTTCAGGACCGGCACGGCCTCGCCCAGTTCGGCCCAGACGGAGCCGTCGGGCTGCGCCACGAGCGAAACGATGGCGCGGACGTTCTCGTTGTCGTAGGACTGAATCTTCCGCGGCTGCGCTTTGGTGTCCTTCGCCTTCGCGACAACGGCATACCCCGCGAGCCCACCCGACCAGAGGGTGCGCAGATGATCCACGCGCTCGCCAAAGCCTGCAGGCGAGCGCTCTTGCGACCGCCACCCCAGAACGCGGATAAATCGCCCGTCCTCAGCGAGGTCGTCTTCCCATGTGGTCAGCAACACGCCAAGATCGGAGTGTGCGCCCCACGACCATCGTGTGTTGCGCAAGGGAAAACCAAGACGGGCCAGGAAGGCGCTGATCGGTTCCACGATGAGCCTATCGCGCTACGAGGCGAGCGGCCTTCGGGTCGTAGACGTACCGGGTGATCGAGCCATCCTTGATGCGCTCGACAGCCTCGTCGATCACGAACAACGGCACGAGGAACCACTCCCGCGGGATGACGGGGTTGCCAAAGCGATCGTTGATCGTGATATCCAAACGGGCTGCGGCGAAGACCCTGTGGAAGACGTTCTCCATCTTCGTGCGATTGATGCCCGCCAGCTTGTACGTGGCAATGACCTCGACCTTGGCAAGAAGGTATGTCGCGTCGCGCTCAGCATCAGCGATGCGTGTTTCCACCTTGCCACCCGTGACGCCGATCTTGTGGATGAGATCGCGGTGCTGCGCGACGTAGGGGTGATCCGACAGCGAGCGCAGAACGTAGACGGTGCCGCTTTCAACGTCATCCGCTTCCAACTCGCCACCGAAAGACAACTGCCCCGTGTCCGGGGACGTGAGTCTCCTCGCTGCAGGATCGTTGTAGAACGCGCGTTGAAGAGACCGCAGAAGCAAATTGCTCTCTGTGCCGTTTGCGAAGATCAGGCGCAAACGACGATCCACCTCTCCGGCGGTCGTCTTGAGCGGCTCGCCGACCTCGGCAACGTACAGCGTGATGCCGTCGAGGACGAAGAAGTCCCCCGCGTCAATCGAGCGGCTTCCCGCCGAGATGAGCTGAGCCTGACGCAGGCCGGTTTTGACCTCAGCTTCAATGTGCTCGAACAGCGGCCTAAACGTCTCGAAGTCTTCGCATGGCTTGCGATCAGCGATCTCCTCGGCGGCACGCTTGTCCGCGCTCGTGCGGACGTGGCGCAGGACCGTGATGTCGTTCGCACCTGTAACGCCCTCCAGTTCAGCGGCCAGGTCATCTACGCTGTAAGTCGGGGTTGGCTCGGCGGCCACCACTGCAGCTCCGAGCAAGCCTTGGTGATCGAGGGGTGTGAGCAGCGTACGGCAATCCGGGAGCGCGCGCAGGCGATCCAGGCGTACGGCATAGAGCCGCTCGAAGATGTCTCGATCCTCATCGTGTTGCGGCGCGCGGCCATGCTGCGCAAAGAACCGCTGGATTTCCTCGAAGCCTGCGATCACGCGCTCTTCATGGGGAGGGCGTCCACCCTTTTTCTCAGGCGCGGAGAACTCGGAAAGCTCGGAGGCCAGTTCGTCGAGGTCTGGATCACTCATAGCGACCCTCCGCCTTGTATCGCATGAAGGCGGACGCGCCCTCAGCCATTTTTCGTTCCCATGCGTCCTGCGCGTCGAGCGCAGGGATGCGCCCGCGTTCCTTCTTAAATTGGACGGCGCGGACAGCCAGATCCTTCGCCTCTTCGGGCGTCAGGGTCGTGCGCTTCGCAGAGATCGCTGCCGCGACCTGCTTCAGGCTCTCCTCGCTCATTGTCTTGGCAAGGATCGCGTAAGCCTCCCCGAAAGGATTGATCCGGTCGATCAGGTCGATGTCCAGCTCGCGGACATCCATCGCGAACTTCCGGACACCGTCGATGAGCGCGGTGTTGGCGGTGGGCTCCGTGTTGTCGTCGCCCGTCATGATCTGCTTGGCCTGCTGCGTCAGATTCAAGGCCGCGATGGCGTGCTGACGGACGGTCTCCTGATCCTCGGCATCAAGCTCGGGGTATCTGTCCTTGATGATCTTGCCAAGGCGAACCTGCGTAAGCTCCTCCGGCACAAGGTCTTCATCGAACAAGCCGCGCTCGATAGCGGTCTTGTCCTGAATGAAGCTCGCGATCACCTCGTTCAGGTCTTCCTGACAGATGCGCGTGGCCTCCTTGCTCTTCGGCTCGGCAAGCCCCTTGATCTCGATCTGCACCTGGCCGGTCTCGTGATTGACGCCGACATTTGACCTGTTCGGGTCGTAGCCGTTTTCGCCATAGTCGAAACCTGGCGTGGGACCGTTGTCCGGGTTCTTGGGGCGGAACTCGAAGCGCGGCGCGAGCACCTGCTCCATCAGCAGGCTCGCCGCGATGGCTTTGAGCGTGTCGTTGACGGCCTCGGTGACCGCGTCCTCAGAGGCATCAGGTTCTGCGATCAGGTTTGTAAATCGCGCGCGGGTCTTGCCGGGCGCATCGCGGGTGGCGCGTCCGATGATTTGCACGATCTCGGTCAGGCTGGCGCGATAGCCGACCGTGAGCGCGTGTTCGCACCATATCCAGTCAAAGCCCTCCTTAGCCATGCCGAGCGCGATGATGATGTCTACATGATCGCGGTTGTTCTTCTGCGCCGGGTCTTTGAGTGCTGCCGACACGCGGTCGCGTTTGCCCGCGTCGTCATCGACAAGATCGGCGATCCGTAGGACGCAGCCATCCGGGAGCTTGACGAGCTGGAAGCCGGTCGCTGGATCAATACCTTGCCACTGGCCGAGCGCTTCAATGATGTGCTCAACCTCCCGCATCTTGTCTTTCGTGCTTTCGCGCGAATTGACGTTCGGTATGTGGACGATGGTCTTCTCGGCTGGATCGAGGACATTGAGGATGTCATCGACATACGGGCCACTGTAGAAGAAGTAGCCGATGTCGAGCTGCTTCAGGTACTCGTAGCCGTTGAGCTGCTCGTAGTAGGTGTAAGTAACAGTATCGAATTTGGCCTCATCCGATGGCGCCAGCACGGCTTCGGCGTCGCCCCGGAAGTAAGAGCCGGTCATCGCGACGATGTGAGTCTTTCCGCGCGCGATGAACTCTCCCAAATGAAGGCCGAGCTTGTTGTCGGGGTTCGCGGACACGTGATGGAACTCATCGACGGCGATCAGCCGGTCGTCGAAGGCTTCGATACCGTAGGCATCGACCGCGAATCGGAAGGTGGCGTGCGTACAGACGAGCACCTTGTCCGGCCCTTCGAGGAATACGCCAACGGACTTGACCTTGCCGCCGTTGTCGTTGCCAGGCGCATTGCACAGGTTCCACTTAGGTTCAACGCGCCAGTCGGTCCAGAAGCCAAACTTCGAGAGCGGCTCATCATTGAAGCTCGCTCCGATGGATTTTTCAGGCACGACGATGATCGCCTGTTTGATCCCCTGGTTCTTGAGCTTGTCGAGCGCTACAAACATGAGCGCCCGGCTCTTGCCAGACGCTGGGGGCGATTTGATTAGCAGGTACTGCTCACCGCGCTTCTCGTATGCGCGCTCTTGCATCGGGCGCATGCCAAGAGCATTGGCCTTCGTGGACACGCCGCTCTGGGCGTAGGACACGGAAACGGAGGGGACGGATTTGCTTTTGTCGTTCATGCGTTCGCGCCTGCCTTGCGCTTCTTCGCCTTGGCCGGTGCGGCCTCGGCGGTCATCTTGGTGTAGAGGTCGAACAACTTCTCCAGTCGTTCGGTATCGTTCTTGAACCGGCGACCGATATAGATACGCTCCAGCACTTCGTCGTTTCGCTCATGAGCCGCCCGCAAGTCGTCCGGCATTTCATCCGGGTCGTACAGGTCGGCGATGGTTGCCGGGAAGTGGTGCTCACGCGCCAGAAGGATGTCCTCGGCGCAGCGCGTGAGGTCGGCCTTATTCTTGTCTGTCAGCGCGGGAACCGGGAACGTGTTCCATCCGAGCGTGTTTGAATAAGACAGGCGCTGCTCGAGTCGTCCGCAAACCGTGCTGATCCACACCCAATGGAGTCTGGACGTAATGAGGCTGATGCTCCAGATGGGCGCGTCATAAAGCGCAAAATTTCTGTCGCCGATTATCGTTCCGCCATCGACAACTCCAGCCGGGAGGAACTCCCTTGTCTCGGAACTTACCCGGGGCACGACTATGGTTTGTTCGTTGCCAGTTTGGCGCACCTCTCCAAAGCGATAAGGAACAGTGGCGAGTTCCCTCGTTGTCTTCCGATTGGAAGCCATCCGTTGCGCCTGTACGGCCTTGAAACGGTCGGAGAGCCAAGGATTCAGACTAGCAGCCTCGTAGTCGTCATCCCTCACCCAGATGCAAAGCCGTCTATCGCCCTGTATGAACTCCCTAGAACCAACGAAGTTTCGAATGAACATGGGAGGAACTCCGGCCGCAACGGCCGCACTTGCCTCATCCACAGTCAGGAGAAGATATCCCCCTTCGTTGGGCATGTTGCCGAAGCTCATTTCCGGAAGCGCGCAAACTGGGCGCGGTTCTGGGCCAACAATTACGCCTTGGCCAGGTACTAAGTAGGCATTGATGTGGTCTACGGACTTGACCGAACCGCTGCCATTGGGATTCTCGAAATAAAGCGGGCGCAAGTGAGGCGGGTGATTTGACACGCCGACAATGACAACCGTAACACCTGCGTTATGGGTTGCTAGATTGGCCCACTTAAAGGACGTATGCGCAAAGGAAATTTGATGGCCGGTAGAGAATACAAGGGACCAAAGGTTCGCTACCTGGCGACCCTGACAGATAGAGTTGGTCGCAACGAATGCTGCCACGGCGGTCGTCTTCGTGCCGTAGTCCGCTGCCTTCATGAACCACCCAGCGACGTAGTCGAGAGACTTCCAGTTGTTGGTGCGACCCTCGAAGATCGACTGAAGGTCGCCCTTCTGCTCAGCGCTTTGCCATTGACTGCCCTTGTACGGTGGATTACCGCAAAGGTAGGTCTCGCCGCCTTCATTCTGAAAATCGATCTCTGCCTGATCGAGCGGTGTGTTGAATAGATCGTCGCCCCTCACCTTCACGCTGGTTCCAGTCGGTGGACATGCGCTCAGCCAATCAATTCTCAGCGCATTGCCGCAAATGATCCAGTTTTCGTTGCGCAGCGGCAAGAACTCGGCCAGGGCCAACTTCTGCCCGCGATAGAGCACGTCGCACTGGTACTCAGCGATGACCAGAGCGAGGCGCGCAATCTCCGCCGGGAAGTCGCGAAGCTCGATTCCGCGAAAATTGGTGAGCGGCAGCTCAGAACGGTGATCTGATTCACCACGCCGCTTGTTGATCTCGGCTTCGATGGCGCGCATTTCCTTGTAGGCGATAACAAGGAAGTTTCCCGAGCCGCACGCCGGGTCGAAAACCCTGATCTTCGACATGCGCTTGCGCAGGTTGAGCAAGGTACGGGCGTTGTCGCCTGCTTCTTCAAGCTTCGCGCGCAGGTCATCCAGGAACAGCGGATTGAGCACTTTCAAGATGTTGGGCACGCTCGTGTAATGCATGCCAAGCTCGCCGCGCTCCTCATCCTCGGCAACGGCCTGGATCATCGACCCGAAGATGTCCGGGTTGATCTTGGTCCAGTCCAGTCCACCGACGTGCAGCAAGTAAGACCGCGCAATGCGGCTGAAACGCGGTACCTCCAGGTTCCCCGAGAACAACTGGCCGTTGACGTACGGAAAGTCTGTCGCCCAGCGGGCGATGCCTTCGGCGGCCCGGTCTTCCGCCTTGGTGTTCATCGCGCGGAACAGTTCGGAGATCACCTCATGGGTGTTCACCGAGTCCTTCGCGCTCATTTGCGCGATGGTCTCAGTGAAGCGGCCCTTACCGATGAAGATATCGGTGTCTTCGGCGAAGAAGCAGAAGATGAGACGCGCCATGAAGTGGTTCATGTCGTGGCGACGCTCGGCCTTGCCCCAGTCGGGATTGTCCTTCAGCAACTCCACATACAGCCGGTTGAGGCGGCTGGTCGCCCGGATGTCAAAGGCGTTCTCGCTGATCTGCCGAACCGTGCTTATGCCCGCAAGCGGAAGAAAGAAGCCAAAGTGGTCCGGAAAGTCCTTGAAGGCACAGGCGACGGTTCCGCCGCCGGTCAGGTCCTCGGCTTCGAAGTCGGCCCCGTCCGTTGCGAGAATGAACTTGGCCTTGGCCCTCGACGTGGCCGGACTGACTCTCAGGGCTGAGAGTGTCTGCGTGACCTGGCCGGTCTGGCAGACCGCAATGTGGATGTTGCTGGTCTGAAGGACGCCGCCAAGATCGGATTTGTTTGTGGCACCGCTACGCAGACGCTGAATGGTCGTAGCCTTGTTTCCAAAGGCCTCCAGAAAGGCATAGGGAAAGCTTGCCGCGTCAAATGGCTGCTCAGCGAGATCAGTAATGGCCTGCTCGATTTCGACGGCGTTCAATTGCACGCCCCTTTGTCATCCGAGGATGCGGCGATCACTTGCCCGATCGATCTGCGGCGGTTTGCCGCCTTCGTTGTTGTCATCAAACTATCCTCTATGCGGTCTGCGCCTGCTTGCCAGCCTTCGGGCCGTGAACATCCGGCCCTTTGGGCAACGACCTGATCGCGCGCCCCGCCTCGACCTCAGCAAGCTGTAGGTCGTAGCGGGCCTGCAAGCCCATCCAGAACTCCGGCTCGGTGCCGAACCAATGGGCGAGCCGTAGGGCCGAGTCGCCGGTGATTCCGCGCTTGCCGTTGACGATCTGTGTGATCCGGTTCGCCGGAACAGAAAGCTGCCGCGCCAGTTCCGTCGGCAAGATGCCAACGGCCTCAAGCCGTGCGGCGAGGACCTCGCCGGGATGCTGAACTGCGGTTGCCATCTTTCGCCTCATGGTGGGTGAGCTCATGCCCCTCCCTGCGCTGTCAGTGTTGTCAGGTCAGAGTATGCGTCCGGACGATGTACGTCAATCATAAATCGGCCCGAGCTACGCTGCAGCACGGAAGGCATGTTTTCATTCGTGGGTGATGCCTTTCCAAGGTCCTTGGCCTGCGGGCTGCCGCGCAGGCGGCCTTTGGGTCCCGTCATGACAAAACGGGCAGACCGTCGCAAGTGCCAGGCACTTCTCCACGTCGTTGCGACCCCTGCCGGTGCGACGGTTTCCCTTGTTTGTCCTTGGGCGGTCCTGCAAGGCCGCGCTGGGCGGCCTCCAACACAGGAGGAACAAATGAAGAACGACATCCCCACCATCGAAGAACTGCTGCGCATGCCCAAGGGCAAGCTTCAGGCGATGTTCAAGATCGCCACATTGGTAGCGTCCGATCGAACCCGGCCACTGACTGAGCGTGAAGTGGCGGCCAAGACCGTGAAGAACATCCGCCAAGCGCAGCCGCTGCATCCTGGACCGTAGACGCACCGCCATGTTTGGATGGGCGATTCGCCACAAACTCGCCACAAGTTCAAAACTGTTGGTTCGGACAATGGCGGATTTCTGCGGGTTTCGGCGGGTGGCCCGTTTGTGGCAAATCGGCAGATTTCTCAACGCTATGGAAAATTAATGCCTTCTAAGTCATTGATCTGATTGATGGAGCGGGTGAAGGGAATCGAACCCTCATAGCCAGCTTGGAAGGCTGAAAAGAACTGGCGGATTTCTGCGGCTTACAGGCTGATCGCCACAGATTCGCCACACGTTTTCAGAAGGTCGTTGACGAGGCTCTCGGCGGCGCGTTTTTTCTCCTCTTCGCGACCCTTGAGCAGGTGTCCGTATACGTTCAAGGTGATCTCCGCCTTCGAGTGGCCCATCGCTTCCTGAATGAGCTTTAGATCGAGCCGCTTCTCGATGAGCTTCGAGGCAAAATAGTGCCGCAAGGCATACGGCGTGTAGAGCGGCGTCAAGACCACCTTCTTTGACTTGCCACGCTGCTTGACGGGCGTCTTCTTCTCGACGACGAGCCCCGCCTCTCTCATGAGTGGCCTCCATGCGCTCGTGGCAAAGTTGTTGAGCATGAGGGGCTTACCGCTGTCGGTCGGGAACACAAGGTTGAGTTCCGAGGCCGGGCAGTCTTCCTTCCAGGCGAAGATCATGTCGGTCACCAAGCGTGGGAGATAAATGGTTCGCCTGCCCGCTCTGGATTTAACCGGGCCAATGACGCCTGACTTGTCCGCGCGCTGCACGACCTCAACACGGTCCCTGTGGATGTTGTCCCAGGTAAGCCCCCGATACTCGGACGGACGCATGCCGGAGAAGGCAGCGAGGTAGACGATAGGCCGGTAACGCGCCCAGCATTTGCGCATGAAGTCGTTCTTGCTGCCCATACGGTCGGCAGCGGCCAGGATGGCGCGCATCTCGTCGTCCGACGGGATATCTACGTCTGCATCGTCGTCCTCGTAACGACCGTGCGCTTTGATGGTGATGCCATGCGCAGGGTCGGTGTCGATCTCGTCCTGATGCTTCATCTCGATCAGCATCGAATGAAAGGACGAGAGCGTGCGGCGTGCCAAGTCGCGACTCTTGTTGGTCAGAAGCCAGTTGCGGAACTGAACGCAGTCAGCGGGGCGTAGCTCAGTTAGAGGCTTGTCCCAGGCGTACTCGCACATCACGCTGGCGCGGCGGCGATACTCCTTGAGCGTCTCTCGCTCTACCACCTCACGGCCATCGCGTCCGATCTTCTCGCAGATGTCCAGCCAGCGTTGAACGGCTTCAGGCACCGTCAGAACGGTGGCCTTGGGCGGCCGGTTTCGGGTACCTGCGGTTTCGCGGAAGGCTACCGCTTCCTTGCGCGTGTCGAACGATTTGTACGCATAGCCGGTCTTCGTGCCTGGCGCGGCATATCGGACCTGATACGTGGTGCCCTTTGCGCCTGTTCTCTTCCTGATGTCTGACATGAACCAGGCTTACCGCACTCATGGACTCGGGTCAAAGGGTTTCGGAGAAGAGGGCGAGCGCGACGGCTGAACATGCGCAGCGCGCTCGGCGTCAATCTGACAGCGCATGTAGATTTCCAGAAGAGTTCCACGTTCGATCTTGAGACGACCGTCGATGGGATCGACGAAGAAGGGGAGCTTGCGGCGACCTGCCGCATCAGGATCGGCTGCACGCTTGATTTGCTTATGGGTCAGCTCGATTCCGATCTCAGACAGCGCCTGCCGCGCCTCGTCAAGTCCAATGTAGAAGGGCGGCTTTATCATCGGACTTGCCCCGCCTACAGCTTGAAGTCATCGGCGGCGGAACGATACGGGCCGTCGCAATCAAGCTTCTTTACGCTGCGTCCATAGCGACGCGGCTCCACGTTGTGGCCTTTGCCGTCAGTTGGGTTGACGTAGAGCGTGGCACCGCGCGAGAACTTCACGGCGAAGTCGTCCTCCAGTTCGTGCAGCTTTTCGAAGATGGCTTGCCGGATGTCGGCGATCGACATCTCTCCGTGAATGAGTATCTGCATGGACGGCTCCCTTCCAACCAACGCAACCTTGGGTTTTCATAACTTCAGTCTGCACCCTCACTCACTAAGAAATGGTTAACGACGTTGGAAAAGCGTTGGGGAATCTGGGGCTTGCACGTCTCGTGGTACGTGAACACCCGCCTTTGTCCGCGGTAGCCCTTTACCGCCGGAAAAGGGGCGAGCTCCCGCGAGGAACACGCGAGGACCGACGAACAAGGACGCTCTTAGATTGGTGACACTGTCAATGGAGGGCGTGATGTCAGACAGCTACTTCTCGACCAGGGACCTGTGCGTGCGCTACCGCTGCTCGGCGCGCACATTGTTCCGGCGCATGAAGCGCGAAATCAACCCGTTCCCACCACCCTGCATGCAGCACGCCGGAAGCTTCAATCTCTGGGACGCGAGGGAAGTCACGGAATGGGAGCAGCGTGAGCGTGCGCACACGCGCGCGCGGGCATTCGGTCGAACTGAGGAGAGCTTGGCGCTATGACCACGCCCACACTGCGCAAGCTTCCGGGCGGCTGCTATGCGATCACACTGTGTCTGCCGCCCGACATCGCGGCCTTTGCGCAGGTCGAGTGCCTTGCACGAGGCTTCGCAACGCCGGATGGATTTCTGAGCTGTGTTCTCAACACGGCGATGTTCGCGGAGATGGAGGCGGAGCCGCCACCCTGCCCGGTCGGATTCGACGATCGAGATGACGACATTCCCTTCTAAAGAAACGTCGGCCCCCGGCGGTAGTCCGGGGCCACGCCCCTCATGGTGCCGTTAAGCTTTCCAGCCGCCGAAGCCACGCCGTGTAGGCCTCGGCCTGCTCCTGCAGATAGTCGTGGTGGTCGTAGACCTGCCACGCACCAGGCATCCGGTGACCGAGCATGATTTCGGCGATGTGCGGAGCCGTGAGCGTCGAGAAGTTCGTCCGCGCCGTGCGCCGGAGGTCGTGCACCGACCAATGCTCCATCTCGAACCCCTCATGCCGCCGCAGCCACTGCATGACGTTGTAGGGCAGCGCCAGTGGCGCACTCGTGCCCATCGGCTCGTCGCTACCGGCGTTGGTAAAGAGGTAGCGGCTCCCATTGCTCAGTGCCATCGCCTCCTTGACCAGCGGAGCAATGCCGGGCGGGATCGGGCGCAGGAGCGGCTTGCCGGTGGCGTGGCCGAGCTTGTGGTTCTCGGGCGGCACAGTCCAGACGCTGCGCTCAAAGTCGAAGTGGGTTTTCTCTGCGGCCCGCAGTTCGCCGTTGCGGCATCCGTAGATGAGGCAGAGCTTCAGGAAGAGCCTGTTCTTGGCGGCCATGCGGGAACGCTCAATGGCACGCCAGAAGCGCGCGATCTCATCGGCTGAGAACGTGCGCGAGCCCGGGAGCTTCTTGATTTGCAGGTCTTCCTTGGCATTGATTCCGGCGAGGGCGCTCGCGGCAACCAGCTTCCGACGGACTGCCCACTTCAGCATCTGCTTGGCGTTGACGAGGATGCGCTCGGCGATGCCGGGCCTTGCCTCCGCCTGCTTCTCCAACAGATCGAGCCATTGATGCAGGGTCACCTGCTCGGCAGGCAGCTTGCCGATCAGCGGAAACACGTGAAGCTCGAAGGACCGGAGGATGTCGTGGTGCCCCTTCTTGTTCTTCGTGCAGTAGGCCGCATACCACTGACGAAACAGTGATTCCACGGACTCCGCCTTGAGGATGGCCTGCCGGTCCAGCAGGCGGATGATCCTAGGATCGTGGCCCTGCTCGTGGCGTGCGCGGAGACGTTGTGCCTCGACCCGAGCCTCCTTGAGCGACATCTGCGGATAGGTGCCGAGGTCAAGTCGGGAGAACTTGCCGTCGTAGCGGAACCGCAACTGGAACGTGATCTTGCCCTTGGGCGTTACGCGGACGCCCAAGCCGTCGCGGTCGCCATGTTCGGCCAGGCGGGGCCGTTCCTTCCCATGATGGGCCTTGAGCCAAGTGTCGGAGAGCGCCATTTCGCACCTATGTGTGTACATAGCGCGAAGCGGGTTGCGAGAGCGGATTTTATGTACACGGCTATGTACACGTTGCCCCTGTCTGCACCTGTCGCGCCGTGGCTTTACTTGACCACGGCGACGGGTGCGCCTTCCTCGTCTGTTCCTCGCAAACGGCCTGGCCGTGGCGCGGCCTGACCCTGCTTGACCTAGAGCCCGATGTGGGGGTGGGAAATGATGGCGAAGGTGCGGCGGCGGCGCGTTTCGGCGGCGTAGGGAGAGGACACAGGCGGGCTCCAGGGCAACCCGCCATTTTCGCAGACGGCAGCGCGCCCGCCGTGCGGACCGGGGCTTTGGGGCGGCGCTCGCGCCGGGCGATCAGCCCAGGGCCGGCACGGGCTGCGCCGCGCGGCGGCCCTGCTGGCGCACGCGGGGCGTCCAGTCGAGCAGCTCCAGCCGGCCGTCGGCATGCTCGGCCAGCGCCGTCAGGCTCTCGACCCAGTCGCCGTCGTTGCAGTACAGGATGCCGTCGATCTCGCGCATCTCGGCATGGTGGATGTGGCCGCAGACCACGCCCTGCATGCCGCGGCGCTCGGCCTCGCGGGCCACGGCCTGCTCGAAGTCGCCCATGTAGCTCACGGCGCGCTTGACCTTGTGCTTGAGGTACTTGGACAGCGACCAGTACGGCAGGCCGATGCGCGCGCGCAGCGAATTGAAATGCCGGTTCAGGCGCAGCGTGAATTCGTAGAGCGAGTCGCCCACGTAGGCCAGCCACTTGGCGCACTGGATGACGCCGTCGAACAGGTCGCCATGGATCACCCAGAGCTTGCGGCCGTCGGCCGTCTCGTGCACCCATTCGTCGGCGACCTCGATGCCGCCGAAGTTGTGGTGCAGGTACTTGCGGGCGAACTCGTCGTGGTTGCCCGGGATGAAGATCACCCGCGTGCCCTTGCGCGCCTTGCGCAGCAGCTTCTGCACCACGTCGTTGTGGGCCTGCGGCCAGTACCAGTGGCGCTTGAGCTGCCAGCCGTCGACGATGTCGCCCACGAGGTACAGCGTCTCGCACTCGGTGTTCTTCAGGAAGTCGAGCAGGGCGTTGGCCTGGCAGCCGGGCGTGCCCAGGTGCAGGTCGGAAATCCACAGCGTGCGAAAGCGCAGCACGGGGCGCTCGCCCCCGCCTTCGTCCTCGCCGGCATCGGACAGGCGACCGGCGTTGTCTTGCCAGGCGCGCAGGAAGGCGTCGTCGCGTTGCATGGGCCGTCAGCATCGGCGGCCTGCGTGACGCCCTCGTGGCGTTCGCGCGAAGAAGGCGTGACGGTGGTCGGGCCGTAAGCACCACCGTCGGTGGGCGCGGAGCCCCGCGGTTGGCACGCCGTTCAGAGACGGGCGCTCAGGCGCTGCAGCGCTGCACTTCGACGGTGGAGTGCCGGATTTCCTCGTGCATCGAGAAGCAGGCGCGCACGCCGTCGGCGTCCAGTGTGGGCGAGTGCGTGACGACCGTCACCGCGCAGGCATAGGCCCCGCGGCCCACGCGCCAGACATGCAGATCGGCCACACGGGTGTGCGAATCGGCCAGGCCGGTCTCGATGCCCTCGCGGATCTCCTCGGTGACCGGATGGTCCATCTCGCGGTCCAGTAGCACCGCGCTGGTCTGGCGCAGGAGGCTGCGCGCCCAGTTGGCCACCAGCACCGCGCCGACCACGCCCATCACCGGGTCGAGCCAGGCCCAGCCCAGGAACCAGCCGCCCAGCAGCGCGGCGATGGCCAGCACCGAGGTGGCGGCATCGGCCAGCACGTGCAGGTAGGCCGAGCGCAGGTTCAGGTCGTGGTGGTGGCCATGGTCGTGTCCGTGCTCACCGTGACCGTACCCATGCCCGCCGTGTGCATGGCCATGGCCATGGCCATGGCCATGGCCGTGTCCGTGGTCATGCCCGTGCGCGCCCGCCAGCAGCCAGGCACACAGCAGGTTCACCGCCAGGCCCAGCGCGGCCACGATCACCGCCTCGCGGTAATGGATCGGCTCCGGCGACCACAGCCGCTCCAGCGAGCCGAAGACCATCAGGCCCGCGACCACCAGCAGGAAGACCGCGCTGGCAAAGCCGCCCAGCACCTCGATCTTCCAGGTGCCGAAGGCGAAGCGCCGGTCGCGCGCCAGGCGGCGCGCCGCGGTGTAGGCGAAGGCACTGACGCCGATGGCCACCGCATGCGAGCTCATGTGCCAGCCGTCGGCCAGCAGCGCCATGGAGTTGAACCACCAGCCGGCGGCGATCTCCATGACCATCGCGGCGGCGGTGATGGCGAGCACCCAGCGGGTGCTGCGCTCGGCGGCGGGGTTGCCGGTGTCGAACTGATGGCTGTGCTGCCAGGGGCTGAGGTCGTGGGTATGCATGGCGGCGGCGATTCTGGCAGCCGCCCCGCCGTCCGGCTAGCTGCCGAACAAGTCCCCGTCGGCGCTGCGGCTGCTGGGCGCCGCCACGCCGAGGTGGCGGTAGGCCGCCAGCGTGGCGATGCGCCCGCGCGGCGTGCGCTGCAGGTAGCCCTGCTGGATCAGGTAGGGCTCGATCACGTCTTCGATGGTGCCGGACTCCTCGCCAATGCTGGCACCGATGTTGTCCAGGCCCACAGGACCGCCGTCGAAGCGGTGGATCACCGCTTCCAGCAGCTTGCGGTCCATCAGGTCGAAGCCTTCGGGGTCGACGTCGAGCATGGCCAGCGCCTTGTGCGCGATGGACTGGGTGATGCGGCCATCGCCCTTCACGTCGGCATAGTCGCGCACACGGCGCAGCAGCCGGTTGGCGATGCGGGGCGTGCCGCGCGAACGACGGGCGATCTCGAAGGCGCCCTCGGGGTCGATGGGCGCGTTGAGCAGGCCGGCGCTGCGGGTGACGATGAGCGTGAGCTCCTCGGCGGTGTAGAACTCCAGTCGCGCCACGATGCCGAAGCGGTCGCGCAGCGGGTTGGTCAGCATGCCGGCGCGCGTGGTGGCGCCCACCAGCGTGAAGGGCTGCAGGTCGAGCTTGATGCTGCGCGCCGCCGGCCCCTCGCCGATCATGATGTCGATCTGGTAGTCCTCGAGCGCGGGGTACAGGATTTCCTCGACGACCGGCGAGAGCCGGTGGATCTCGTCGATGAAGAGCACATCGTTGGGCTCGAGGTTGGTCAGCAGCGCCGCCAGATCCTTGGGCTTCTCGAGCACCGGGCCGCTGGTCTGGCGCAGGTTGACGCCAAGTTCGGCCGCGACGATGTGCGACAGCGTGGTCTTGCCCAGGCCCGGCGGGCCGAAAAGCAGCACATGGTCGAGCGCCTCGCGCCGCTTGCGGGCGGCACCGATGAAGATCTCGAGCTGCTCGCGCACCTTGGCCTGGCCCACGTATTCCTGCAGCAGCTTGGGCCGCAGGGCGCGCTCGATGGCTTCTTCGTTGGGCGAGGCGGGGGCCGCGGACACCACGCGCTGCGGTACCGGGGCGAAGTCGTCGGTGTGGATGGACATGTCGCGGGGTGAAGCGGCGGATTGTAGGCGGCGCCTGCCGCGGCCGGGACGCGGTCAGCCTGCATTCAGGCGGCAGAATCGACCGCTCCTGCCGCTCACCGTCAACACCTTGTCCATCTACCAGCTCAAGCCCCGCTTCCAGGCCCTGCTCCGCCCCCTGGTCCAACGCCTCGCCCGGGCGGGGGTCACGGCCAACCAGGTCACGATGGCGGCCTGCATCGTCTCCGTGACGCTCGGCCTGTGGCTGTTCTGGGCTGCCCCCTCACACGCGGCCTTCGCGCTGGTGCCGCTCTGGATGCTCGTGCGCATGGCCTTCAACGCCGTCGACGGCATGCTGGCCCGCGAACATGGTCAGCAGAGCGCGCTGGGTGCCTTCCTCAACGACCTGACGGACGTGGTGTCCGACGCGGCGCTGTACCTGCCCTTCGCGATGGTGGCGCCCTTTTCCGGCTTCTGGGTGGGCGTGGTGATCGTGCTGGCGGGCCTGTCCGAATTCGCGGGCGCACTGGGGCCGACGGTCGGTGCCAGCCGCCGCTACGACGGGCCGATGGGCAAGAGCGACCGCGCCTTCGTGTTCGGCGCAGTGGGGCTGTACGTGGCCCTGGGCTGGCCGCTGCCGGCCGCGGCGGCCTGGCTGATGCCGCTGCTGGCCCTGGCCGTGGGCTGGACGGTGGTGCGCCGCGTGCGCGCCGCCCTGGCCGAACGCACCGCCGGATGAGCCGGCGCCGATGAGTTTCACAACAACCCCGGGGACGAATCACGCATGACGGCCACACCACGCATCGCCGAGGAACGGCACTTCCAGACGCACGACGGCGAATCGCTCTTCTATCGCCATTGGCCTGCCACCGGCAGCGCGCGCCGTGGGGCGGTGCTGCTCTTCCACCGCGGCCACGAGCACGGCGCGCGCATGGCGCATCTGGTGGACGAGCTGGACCTGCCCGACTTCGACTTCTTCGCCTGGGATGCCCGCGGCCATGGCCGCTCGCCGGGCCAGCGCGGCCACAGCCCCAGCTTCGCGCACTCGGTGCGCGACGTGCAGACCTTCGTCGAGCACATCGCCGCGCAGCACGGCGTGGCCGAGCAGGACATGCACGTCGTGGCCCAGAGCGTGGGGGCCGTGCTGATCTCGACCTGGGCCCACGACTACGCGCCGAAGGTCCGCGGCCTCACGCTCGCCTCGCCGGCCTTCAAGGTCAAGCTCTACGTGCCCTTCGCGCGGCCCGGGCTCGCCCTCATGCACAGGCTGCGGGGGCTGTTCTTCGTCAACAGCTACGTCAAGCCGAAGTTCCTCACGCACGACCCGGCGCGCATCGCCAGCTACCAGGCCGACCCGCTGATCACGCGACCCATCGCGGTCAACATCCTGCTGGACCTGTACGAGGCCGCGGAGCGCGTGGTCGACGACGCCCAGGCCATCGTGCTGCCGACGCAGTTGCTGATCTCCGGCGCCGACTGGGTGGTGCACCACGGGCCGCAGCATCGCTTCTTCGACCGGCTGGGCAGCCGCGTGAAAGAGAAGCTGGAGCTGCCCGGCTTCTTCCACGACACGCTGGGCGAGCGCGACCGGGCCGGCGCCGTGGCCGCGGTGCGCGACTTCATTCTGCGGCTCTTCGACGCTCCACCCGCGCCGGTCGACCTGCGCACGGCCGACCGCCAGGGCTTCACCGCCGACGAGGCGCGGGCACTTGCGGCCCCGCTGCCGGCGCTGTCGCCGCGTGGGCTGTACTGGGCCGCCACGCGCGCCGGGCTGCGCCTGGGCGGCCGGCTGTCCCGCGGCATCGCCCTGGGCCACGCCACCGGCTTCGATTCCGGCAGCACGCTGGACTACGTCTACCGCAACGAGCCGGCGGGCGCGCCGCTGGTGGGCCGGCTGGTGGACCGGACCTACCTCGACTCCATCGGCTGGCGCGGCATCCGCCAGCGCAAGCTGCATGTCGAAGAACTGCTGCGCGAGGCCATGGGGCGGCTTGCCCACGAAGGCCGGGAGGTGCGGCTGATGGACATCGCGGCCGGCCATGGCCGCTATGTGCTCGATGCCGCGGCAGGCAGTGCCGTCGCGCCCGTGTCGATCCTGCTGCGCGACTACAGCGACATCAACGTGCGCGATGGGCAGCGGCTCATCGCCCAGCGTGGCCTGCAGGACATCGCACGCTTCGTGCAGGCCGATGCCTTCGACCGCGCGAGCCTGGCCGCCGTCACGCCGCGACCCACGCTGGCCGTGGTGTCGGGGCTGTACGAACTCTTCCCCGACAACGACATGGTGGCCCGCTCGCTCGCCGGCGTGGCCGACGCCGTGGAGGCCGGCGGCTACCTGGTCTACACCGGCCAGCCCTGGCATCCCCAGTTGGAGATGATCGCCCGGGCGCTCACCAGCCACCGCCAGGGCCAGGCCTGGGTGATGCGTCGGCGCACACAGGCCGAGATGGACCAGCTGGTGGAAGCCGCGGGCTTTCGCAAGATCGCCCAGCGCGTGGACCACTGGGGCATCTTCACCGTCTCGCTCGCGCAGAAGGCATGACGAAGCGCCCCTGGAAGCGCGCCCTCGCCTGGCTGGCCCTGCTGGGGCCCTTCTTCTACCTGAGCTACGGCCTGGCCAACTGGTGGGCCGGCACGCGGCCGCAGGTGCCGTCGGTCGTGTTCGACTGGGAACGGAGCCTGCCCTTCTGGGCCTGGACCATCTTTCCGTACTGGTCGATCAATGCCTTCTATGCGCTGTCGCTGTTGCTCGGCCGCACGCGGCATCTCGTGGACCGGCATGCGGCGCGACTGCTGACGGCGCAGGTCGTGGCCGTCAGCTGCTTCGTGCTCTGGCCGCTGGGCTTCAGCTTCGGGCAGCCGGCAGTGGAAGGTGCGCCCGCCTTCCTGTTCGAGGCGCTGCGCGGCTTCGACAAGCCCTTCAACCAGGCGCCCTCGCTGCACATCGCGCTGGCCGTGATCCTGTGGGACTGGTACCGGCAGCTCATCCGCCCGCGCTGGGCGCGCGCGGTGCTGCACGTGTGGACGCTGCTGATCTGCGCCTCGGTGCTGACCACCTACCAGCACCACTTCATCGACATCCCGACCGGCGCACTGCTGGGCCTGCTGTGCGTGTGGCTCTGGCCGCTGGAGCGGCAGGTGGCGCTGCCGCGCGCCTGGCGGTGGGCGCGGGACGGCGGGCGCTGGCGGTTGGCCGGGGCCTACGCGGTGGGAGCCCTGCTGTGCCTGGCCCTGGCGCGGCAGTGGGGCGGAGGGTTCCTGTGGCTGGGCTGGCCCGCCGCGTCGCTGGCCCTGGTGGCGCTGAACTACGCCGGCTTCGGCGCGCGCGGCTTCCGCATGGACCGGCACGGCCGGATGCATTACGCCGCGCGCTGGCTCCTGGGCCCCTACCGGGCCGCGGCCGCCGTCAACGCGTGGGCCTGGACGCGCAAGCTGCCGGCCCGCGTGGAGGTGGCGCCGGGTCTGTGGCTGGGACGCCTCCCCTCCCAGGCGGAGTGGCAGGCCGCCGGCCGGCCGCGGCTGCTGAGCCTGTGCGCCGAACTGCAACTGCCACGCGTGCCGGGCGCCCGCTGCGTGCCGATGCTGGACCTCGCCACGCCCTCGCCGGCCCGGCTGCGTCGGGCCGTCGCGGTGCTGGAAGGCCAGCGGGGCTCCGGCGATGGCGCCGTGTGGGTCTGCTGCGCACTGGGCTTTTCGCGCAGTGCTGCGACAGTCGTGGGCTGGCTGCTGCGGCACGGCGGTGCGTCCGAGCTGGCCGCCGCGGAGGCGATGGTCCGGCGCGCGCGGCCGCAGATCGTGCTGCGTGCGCCGTGGCGGGCGGCGCTGTCGGCCATGCAGAGCCCCGAGCCATTGCCGCGCCATCCATGACCTTGCCGTCGCCACCCCCTGATCCGCTGGCACGCAGCCGCTGCGCCGCCCTGGCCGCGCGACTGGCCGCCCAGCGGCCCGTGGCCGCCTGGAGCCTGTTGCTGTCGGCCGCCTGCCTCCTTGCCCTGACGGCGGTGGCCTCCGGTTGGGCCGTGCCGGCGAGCCGCCTTTGCCTTCCCGCCTGGGCGCTCGGCGCGCTGCTCGGCCTGACCGAACGCTACCTGGCGCTGCGCCTGCGCCTGGACGAGGGCCTGTTCGCAGCCCTCGCCCGCGGCGTCCTGCCCGACTTGGCCGCGATGGACGACGCGTTGGCCTGGCTGGGCCTGCGCCCCTCGTCGCCGGGCACCCCACGCCCGCTGGACGAGCGCCTGCGCGGCACGCAGGCCCTGATGCGTCGGCATCTGGGCGTCGCATTGCTGCAGACCCTCTGCGTCCTGATCGCCCTCATCGCCGGCCTCCACGCCGGCCTGCCTTCGCCATGAACGACATCCTCGACTCCGACACACCGCCCGCGCGCGTCCTGCTGCGGCAGGCCGGCGCCTTCGTTGCCGCCCGGGCCATCGTGCTGGTGGCCAACCTGCTCACCGGCGTGCGCGCCATCTGGAGCGGCACCACGCCGGTGGCCGAGACCACGCTGTACTTCGCCAACCATTCCAGCCATGGCGACTTCGTGCTGGTATGGGCCACGCTGCCGCCCGACCTGCGGGCGATCACGCGGCCTGTCGCCGGGCAGGACTACTGGCTGGCCTCGCGGCTGCGCCGCTTCATCGGCCAGGACGTGTTCAATGCGCTGATGATCCGCCGCGACGGCAGCGGTGCGGCGGGCGGCGCGGCCACCAATCCCGTGGAGCAGATGGTGCAGGCGCTGGAGGCCGGCGATTCGCTGATCATGTTCCCCGAGGGCACGCGCAACACGGGCGATGCGGTGATGCTGCCGCTCAAGAGCGGCCTCTTCCACATCGCCCGCGCCTGCCCGCAGGTGCGGCTGGTGCCGGTGTGGATCGAGAACCTCAAGCGCGTGCTGCCCAAGGGGCAGCTGGTGCCGGTGCCGCTGGCCTGCTCGGTGCGCTACGGCGCGCCGGTGGTGCTGGCCGACGGCGAGGACAAGGCCGCCTTCCTGGCGCGCGCGCAGCAGGCCATGCTGGACCTGCGGCCTGACCATGACAAAGCGGAGGAACGATGAGCCCCATCACCCACACCACCCTGATGCTCTTCGGCGGCGTGGCCGGCGTGCTGGTGCTGGCCTCGGCCATCGGCGCGCTGCTCAAGTGGCGCGTGGCCCACGGCGCGCCCCATTCGGTCATCGACAACCTCAACGCCCGGGTCAATGCCTGGTGGGTGATGGTGGCCGTGATCGGCATCGCCTTCGCCTTCGGCAAGCTGGGCGTTATCCTGCTGTTCTACCTGGTCTCCTTCTACGCCCTGCGCGAGTTCCTGAGCCTGACCTACACCCGGCGCGGCGACCACCTGGCCATGGCCGCAGCCTTCTACGTGGCGCTGCCGGTGCAGTACTTCCTGGTCTGGATCGAGTGGTACGGCATGTTCGCCATCTTCATCCCGGTGGAGGTGTTCCTCATCCTGCCCATCCTGTCGGCCCTGGGCGGCGACACGCAACGCTTCCTGGAGCGCACGTCCAAGGTGCAGTGGGGCCTGATGGTCTGTGTGTTCTGCATCAGCCACGTGCCGGCGCTGCTGACGCTGCACATCCCGGGCTTCGAGGGCCGCAACCTGCTGCTGATCGCCTTTTTGGTGATCGTGGTGCAGGGCAGCGACGTGCTGCAGTACGTGTGGGGCAAGCTCATGGGCAAGCGCAAGGTCGCGCCGGAGCTGTCGCCTTCCAAGACCTGGGAAGGGCTCATCGGCGGCGTGGCCAGCGCCACGCTGCTGGGCGCGGCGCTGTGGTGGGCCACGCCCTTCGCGCCCTGGCAGGCCGCGCTCATGGCCTTCATGATCTGCATGATGGGCTTCTTCGGCGGGCTGGTGATGTCCGCCATCAAGCGCGACCGCGGCGTGAAGGACTGGGGCACCATGATCGAAGGACATGGCGGGATGCTGGACCGGCTCGATTCGGTGATCTTTGCCGCGCCGATGTACTTCCACGCGCTCCACTATTGGTGGGTTCCTTGACCCACCCCCAGGCTTCGCACTTCGCGCTCCGCCTCCCCCTCAAGGGGGCACATCCAGCGGCCCGGCAAAGCCGGTTCCGCGGATGTCCACGCGTGGCCTGCTCCGCGGCCTTTCGAGCAAAAGTCAGCGGAACCTGAGCGCCTACTTCGCCAGCGCCTTCAGCGCCATCTTGATGCCCTCGCTCACGCCCACGTCCTTGGGCAGGGCCTTGAGGGCGGCGGCGCCTTCCTTGTCGTTGTAGCCCAGCGCCAGCAGGGCCTGCAGGATGTCGGCCTGGGCGTCGCTGGCGGGCTGCGCCGCGGCGCCGGCGGTGCCCACGGCGTCGCCCAGCTTGCCCTTGAGCTCCAGCAGCAGCCGCTCGGCCGTCTTCTTGCCGATGCCGGGAATCTTCACCAGCCGGCCCGGCTCCTGCAGCGCGATGGCCTGCACCAGCTCGCCCACGCTCAACCCGGACAGGATGCCCAGCGCCGTGCGCGGCCCCACGCCCGCGATCTTGATCAGCTGCCTAAAGGCCGCACGTTCTTCCGCCGAGGCGAAGCCGTAGAGAATCTGGGCATCCTCTCGCACGATGAAGTGCGTGAGCAGCGAGACCTTCGCGCCCACCTGCGGCAGGTTGTAGAAGGTGCTCATCGGCACGTCCACCTCGTAGCCCACGCCGCCGCAGTCGATCACGATCTGCGGCGGGTTGCGTTCGGCCAGGGTTCCGGTGAGTTTTCCTATCATGACTTGCTTGCCGATCCTTCGATTCCATCTGCCAGAGAAAAAAGCCGCGTGATTCTCCGCCACAGCTTCACCCCCGCGAACAACAGCCGCTTGTCCCACCTGTGCGGCCCCATGGACGCGCACCTGCGCCGCATCGAGGAGGCGCTGGAGGTCAAGATCGCCCACCGCCACGAGCTGTTCAAGATCGACGGCCCCAAGGCCCGCGCCGAACGCGCGCTGGAGGTGCTGCAGGCCCTGTACGAGATCGCCCGGCATCCGCTCGACGCCGCCATGGTGCAGCTCACCCTGGCCGGCGACGGCCAGATGGCCGAGGCCGAGGACGGCGCCCTCACGCTCGCCACCCGCCGCGGTGACCTGCGCGCACGCACGCCCAACCAGAGCGTGTACCTCGACAACATCGCCAACCACGACATCACCTTCGGCATCGGCCCGGCCGGCACCGGCAAGACCTACCTGGCCGTGGCCTGCGCGGTCGATGCGCTGGAGCGCAGCAGCGTGCAACGCATCGTGCTCACCCGCCCGGCGGTGGAGGCCGGCGAGCGCCTGGGCTTTTTGCCCGGCGACCTCACGCAGAAGGTCGATCCCTACCTGCGCCCGCTCTACGACGCGCTGTATGACCTGATGGGCTTCGAGAAGGTCACCAAGGCCTTCGAGCGCAACGCGCTGGAGATCGCGCCGCTGGCCTTCATGCGCGGGCGCACGCTCAACAACGCCTTCGTCATCCTGGACGAGGCGCAGAACACCACGCCCGAGCAGATGAAGATGTTCCTCACCCGCATCGGCTTCGGCAGCAAGTGCGTGGTGACCGGCGACATCAGCCAGATCGACCTGCCCAAGACGCAGACCAGCGGCCTGGTGGAGGCCGAGCGCGTGCTGCGCCGGGTGCAGGGCCTGGCCTTCACCCGCTTCGACACCGGCGACGTGGTGCGGCACCCGCTGGTGGCGCGCATCGTCGATGCCTACGACGCCTCCCGCAAGCGCAGCAGCAGCGCAAAGGCCGACTGATGGCGATGCCGCCCCTCTCCCTGTCGCTGCAGTTCGGCCACATCGACGCCCTGGCGCGCCACCGCGCCGCCCTGCCCCGCCACCGCGTGGCCCGCTGCATCCGCCATGCGCTGGAGGCGCCCGGCGAGATCACCGTGCGCATCGTCGACGCCGAGGAAGGCCAGCAGCTGAACCGCGAGTTCCGTGGCAAGGACTACGCGACCAACGTGCTCACCTTCGACTATGCGCAGTCCCCGATGGTGATGGCCGACTTGGTGCTGTGTGCGCCGGTCGTGGCCCGCGAAGCGAAGGAGCTGGGCGTGACCCTGGCCGACCATTACGCGCACCTCCTGGTGCACGGCACGCTGCATGCGCAGGGCTGGGACCATGAGACTGGCGACGAGGATGCCGAGGGGATGGAAGCGCGCGAGATCGAGATCCTGGCCGGGCTGGGCGTGCGCAATCCGTATCGGGGTCGCTGAGAGCACGCCTTTCACAGACCCGCCTGCACCACAGCCCGAGGTCCGGAGAGCAATCCCGGCCTTCAGCGCATGTCGATGGGGATGGTGACCGGACCGTCGTTGACCAGGTGCACCTGCATGTCGGCGCCGAAGCGCCCCGTGGCCACCTCGGGATGCAGGCTGCGGGCCTGCGCGATGAAGGCGTCGTAGAGCCGCCTCCCCTCGTCCGGCGGCGCAGCGCCCGTGAAGCTGGGACGGTTGCCGCCGCGCACGTCCGCCGCCAGCGTGAACTGGCTGACGATCAGCAGCCCGCCGCCCACATCCTGCACGCTGCGGTTCATCTTGCCGGCCTCGTCCGAGAAGATGCGCAGCTTCAGGATCTTGGCCAGCAGGCGCTCGCCCACGGCCTCGGTGTCGCCCGGCTCGGCGCACACCAGCACGAGCAAGCCTGGGCCGATGGCGCCCGCCACCTCGCCGGCGATCTCCACGCGCGCCTCGCGCACCCGCTGCAGCAGCGCCTTCACGGCAGCACCCGGCCGACCGGATCGCGGTCCTGCGCCAGCGCGGCCCGCGATTCGAATTTCAGCGGCAGCAGCTGGATGGTCACCCGCAGGTTGGGCAGAACCGCCATCAATGCCCGCTCGACGTCGTCCCGCATCAGCGCGGCGCGGCGCAGCGTCCAGCCCCCGGGCAGGTGCATGTGCAGGTCGGCAAAACAGCGGCGGCCGGCACGACGGGTGACGAGGTGGTCGAAGCGCAGCTCGGTGTCGGCCGGTGTCTCGGCGGCGATGCGATCCAGAACCGACTGCAGCAGCGCCTGGTCGGCCGGCGCCAGCGCCTCGTCCATCAGGCCCTGGGCCGAGCGCCAGACCAGCTGCCCCCCCTCCCAGATGATGTTGATCGCCACGCCGATGGCCAGCAGCGGATCGAGCCACAGCCAGCCGGTGAAGCCCACGGCGATCACGCCGATGATCACGGCGACGGAGGTCCACACGTCCGTCATCAGATGCCGGCCGTCGGCCTCCAGCGCGATGGAGTTGTGCTTCTTGGCCGCGCGGAACAGCAGCCAGGCCAGCCCGCCGTTGAAGGCCGAACTCACGGCCGAGAGCACCAGGCCCCAGCTCAACTGCTCCAGCGGCTGGGGATTGAGCAGCCGGTGCGCCGCCGCGCCGCCGATGCCCAGCGCGGCGCCGACGATCAGCACGCCCTCGAAGCCGGACGAGAAGTACTCCGCCTTGTGGTGGCCATAGGGATGCTCGTCATCGGCTGGCCGCGCCGCCACCGTCACCATGCTGAGCGCGAACACCGCGCTGGCCAGGTTGACGAAGGACTCCATCGCATCGGAGATCAGGCCCATCGAATGGGTCACGTAGCCGGCGATGCTTTTGAGCAGGATGGTGACCAGCGCGACTCCGATCGACAGCTTCAGCAGGTTGCGCGGCTGCCAAAGTGGCGAATCGTCACCGATAGGGAAATATTTCATGTTCTTTGTCAAAAACTCTACTGAACGCGCCACAGAGCGCCGCGGGGCGCGCCCTATCATGCGCGGTTTTCTTTAGCGCCAGATTAAGGTCATGAGACAGAGGACGCTTCAAGGCCTGCTCGCCGCCGCTGCCCTGTGGGCCGGCATTGTGGGCCCGGCCCAGGCGCAGGACGCCGTGAGCGGCGGACACGCCGGCTTCATCAAATCGGTCCAGGGGCAGGTCCTCATCGTGAACGCGGCCGGGCAGTCGCAGGCCGCCCAGGCGGGCAGCACGCTGCGTGCCAGCGACCGCGTCGAGACGGACGCGCAAGGCGCCGCCGGCCTCGTGCTGCGGGATGGCACCACCCTGGTCGTCGGCCCCGCCTCGCGCGTGGACCTGCGCGACTACCGCTTCGACAGCACCACGCAGGACGGCAACCTGCTGGTCGGCCTGCTGCGGGGCTCGCTGCGCATGATCAGCGGCCTGCTGGGCAAGGCCCATCCGGAAGCCGTGCGCGTGGAGACGCAGACGGCCACGATCGGCATCCGAGGGACGGACTTCATCGTGTCCGCCGAGGCCCCATGATGCGCCGCCCGCCCACCCTGCTGCGTTGGACCGTTCCCGCCGTGGCCGTGCTGCTCGCCGCCTGCGCGGCGCCACCGCCGCCCTCCACCCGCGTGGTGCTGCTGCCGCAGGACGACGGCACCCCGTCCGCGGTGGTGGTGAAGACGGCCGGCGGTCAGCAGCGCCTGGACAAGCCCTACGAACGCGCCTCGGTGGTCGCCGCCAGCCAGCCGCCGGTGGTCGACACCACCGACGCGGCGACGGTGCAGGCCCGCAACCCCAGCCTTTTCTCGATGCGGCCCGCCCGCCCGCAGCGCTACGTGCTGTTCTTCGACACCGGCGGCACGCGGCTGGCCGCGCAATCGCAGCGCGACCTCGATGCGCTGCTGGGCGACGCCCTGGCCCGGCCGGGCGCCGACCTGGTCATCACCGGCTACACCGACACCCGGGGTGCGGCGGCGGCCAACGACGCGCTGTCGCTGGCCCGCGCACAGATGGTGCGGCAGATGCTGATCCAGCGCGGCTTCGCGCAGGAACGCATCGAAGCCGCCGGACGCGGCGAGCGCGAACTGGCCGTGCCCACGGCCGACGAGGTGGACGAGCCGCGCAACCGGCGCGTGGTGATCGATCTGCGCTGAAAGCCCCGGGCGTTTCTTGGCAGCACCCGCCCGGCCGCCTGACGCGCGACTGGCGTGGCCGACGCATGGAAGCAGGCGTGCCGGTCGGCACACCTGAAACGGTCAGGCCAGCAGCACCCGCGCGAACTTGCGCTTGCCCACCTGCACCACGTAGCTGCCGGCCTCCAGCTTGAGCCCCTTGTCGCTCACGACGCTGGAATCCACACGCACGCCGCCGCCGTCGATCAGGCGGTTGCCCTCCGACGTGGACGCCGCGAGCCCCGCCTGCTTGAGCACATGGGCGATGCCCAGCGGCGCACCGCTGATCGGCACCTCGGGAATTTCGTCCGGCACGCCACCGCGGCTGCGGTTGATGAAGTCCTGCTCGGCCGCGTCGGCCGCCTGGGCGCTGTGGAAGCGGGCCGTGATCTCCTTGGCCAGCAACACCTTCGCGTCCTTGGGATTGCGACCGCCCTCGACCTCGGCCTTGAGCGCGGCAATCTCCTTCAACGAGCGGAAGCTCAGCAGCGTGAACCACTTCCACATCAGCGCGTCCGAGATCGACAGGACCTTGGCGAACATGGTGTTCGGTGCCTCGCTGATGCCGATGTAGTTGTTCTTGCTCTTCGACATCTTCTCGACGCCGTCGAGGCCTTCGAGCAGGGGCATGGTCAGAATGCACTGCGGCTCCTGGCCATATTCCTGCTGCAGGTGGCGACCCACGAGCAGGTTGAACTTCTGGTCCGTGCCGCCGAGTTCCAGGTCGCTCTTGAGCGCCACCGAGTCGTAGCCCTGCATCAGCGGGTACAGGAACTCATGCACCGAGATCGACTGGCCCGCCTTGAAGCGCTTGGTGAAATCGTCGCGCTCCATCATGCGCGCCACCGTGTACTTGGCCGCCAGCTGGATCATGCCGCGCGCGCCCAGCGGGTCGCTCCATTCCGAGTTGTAGCGGATCTCGGTGCGGGCCGGGTCGAGCACCAGGCTGGCCTGGCGGTAGTAGGTCTGCGCGTTTTCCTCGATCTGCTCGCGCGTCAGAGGCGGACGGGTGCTGTTTCGGCCTGAAGGGTCGCCGATCAGGGTGGTGAAGTCGCCGATCAGGAAGATCACCTGGTGGCCCAGGTCCTGCAGCTGGCGCATCTTGTTGAGCACCACGGTATGGCCGATGTGGATGTCGGGCGCCGTCGGGTCCAGACCCAGCTTGATGCGCAGCGGCTGGCCGGTCTTTTCGGCGCGCTGCAGCTTGCGGATCCACTCGTCCTGAGGCAGCAGTTCGTCGGCGCCTCGCAGAGAAATTTCGAGCGCTTGTCCTACACCATCCGATAGTGTTTGACCAATAGGAGACTGGGGATTCATTGCGATTTTGAGGGGCGGAAACAACACACGCCGCTATACTCCGCCGGGTTTTGCGCTGTGCATTCTACGCAGCGCCTCTTTTCGCCCCGCCCTTGCATCAGCGCTCACCTACAGCGCTGCAGGGCGGCCGCCGAACCCGAGCCCTGGATCCTACGTTGTCGAAATTGATCAACGGCATTCTGGCCGCCGAGGAAGCGTTTGCGTCTCGCGTGGCCCTGGTCATCCGGACCCATCCCCGCCATCTCACCGCCGCCGTCGCCGCGATGCTGATGACCGCCGGCGGCGGCGCCTTCGCCGTCGCCTCGCTGGGCCCCGATGCCGCGGATCTGCCGATCCGCCAAGTCCTCGAAACCGTCACCCCCGTCTCTGTCGAAAGCCAGAGCCAGGCCCTCGACGGCTACAGCTTCACCCTCTTCCGCACCGAGTCCACCCGCGCCAGCGACACGGCAGACGCCCTGCTCGGCCGCCTCGGCGTGAACGACCCGGCGGCCGCCGCTTTCGTGCGCGGCAACGGCGAGGCGCGCGCCGCCATGCTCAGCCGCGTGGGCCGCACCATCTCCGCCGAGATCGGCCAGGACGGCCGCCTGCACCGCCTGTCGGCCCGCTGGGTGCCCGACAACGCAGGCGGTTTCCGGCGCATCACGATGCAGCCGGACGGCGCCAGCTTCGCCGTGCGCAGCGAGGCCGAGGCGCTGGACATCAACCAGCGCGTGGCTGGCGGCACCATCCAGAGCTCGCTCTTCGCCGCCACCGACGCCGCGGGCATCCCCGACGCCGTCGCCAGCCAGCTCGCGGACATCTTCTCGGGCGATGTGGATTTCCGCCAACTGCGCAAGGGCGACCGTTTCGCCGTGCAGTACGAAAGCCTCGAAGCCGATGGCCAGGCCATGCGTACCGGCCGCGTCCTGGCCGCCGAATTCGAGACCGGCGGCAAGGTGCACCAGGCCATGTGGTTCGAGCCGGCCGGCCAGAAGGGCGGCTACTACCGCTTCGACGGCGAGAGCCTGCGCCGCGCGTACCTGGCGTCGCCGGTCGAGTTCACCCGCGTGTCCAGCGGTTTCGCGATGCGGCTGCACCCCATCCTCAACAGCTGGCGGCAGCACACCGGCACCGATTTCGCCGCACCACCCGGCACGCCCGTGCGCACGGTGGGCGACGGCACGGTCGACTTCGCCGGCTGGCAGAACGGCTACGGCAACATCGTCATCATCAACCACCGGAACCGCCAACAGACGGCCTATGCGCACCTCAGCCGCATCGACGTCAAGGCGGGGCAGTCCGTGAGCCAGGGACAGCGCGTGGGCGCGGTGGGCTCCACCGGCTGGGCCACGGGCCCGCACCTGCATTTCGAGTTCCGCATCGACGGCCAGTACTTCGATCCGCAGCGCATGCTGGCCGAGCAGGATGGCGGCACGCCGATTCCCGCTTCCGCCCGAGCGGCCTTCGCCAAGGCCATGGGTGCGGCGCGCACGGAACTCGCCGCCGCCAGCGCGGTGCTGCAGGCCCGCGCGGACTGACGACGGCACGCACCTGCGCCAGACCGGCGGCCCGGCCCTCACTCCCCTCCAAGCAGCGCCGGCCCTCCGGCGCTTTTTTTCTTGGCGACATTCGAGAACCCCGCATGACGGCGCTTTTCATCGGCCTGATGTCCGGCACTTCCCTCGACGGCGTGGACGGCGTGATCGCCGCCTTCGACGACGGCGTGACGGTGCATGCCCATGCGAGCGTCGGCTTCGACGCCGCCCTGCGCGCCGAGCTGCTGGCGCTGAACCAGCCGCAGGGCGTGGACGAGCTGCACCGGGCCGCGCTCGCCGCCAACCGGCTGGCGCGCCACTACGCCGCGGTGGTGCGGCAACTGCTCGATCGGACCAGTCCGGCCGCAGGTTCGGTCCGCGCTGTGGGCGCCCATGGCCAGACGGTGCGCCACCGGCCGGGCGCCTTCGACGGCACGGGCTACACGCTGCAGCTGAACAACCCGGCACTGCTGGCCGAACTGACGGGCCTGCCCGTGGCCTGCGACTTCCGCTCGCGCGACGTGGCCGCGGGCGGCCAGGGCGCCCCACTGGTGCCGGCCTTCCATGCCGCGCTGTTCGGTCGCCCCGGGGAGGTCCGTGCGGCGCTCAACCTCGGCGGCATTGCCAACCTGAGCCTGCTGCCGGGCGACGACGGGCCCGTACGTGGCTTCGACTGCGGCCCGGCCAACGCCCTGCTCGACCACTGGTGCCAATTGCACCGCGGTACTGCCTTCGATGCCGGAGGTGCCTGGGCCGCGTCGGGAACGGTCCGCCCCGCGCTGCTCCAGCGCCTGCTGGCCGAACCCTACTTCGCCCACCCCATCCCCAAGAGCACGGGGCGTGACCTGTTCCATCCGCAATGGCTCGCGCAGCACCTGCACCCCGACGACCTGGCTGCGGATCCGCGCGATGTGCAGGCGACCTTGGCGGAGCTGACGGTCCGCAGTTGCGCCGACGCGCTGCGCCTGCATGCACCGGACGTCCGGCGGCTGATCGTCTGCGGCGGCGGCGCCGCCAATGAAGACCTGATGCACCGCCTGGCGCTGCACCTGCCCGGGGTTGCCGTCGACACCTCCACCGCGCACGGCCTGCCGGCCCAGCAGGTCGAGGCCACGGCCTTCGCCTGGCTGGCGCAGCGGCTCTTGGCCGGGGAGCCCGGCAATCTGCCGACGGTCACGGGTGCCCGCGGCCTGCGGGTGCTCGGCGCGCTCTACCCGGCCTGACTGCCGGCGCGGCCGCGTCGACCCGACGAGGGCCGGCCCCTGGAAAGCGCCGACCATCGATCGCAGCGGCCGGGCGGCCGCCCAGCCTCAGTGCCGGCCGGCCGCGTCCGGTTCTTCGAGCTGGGGCGAGCGCGCCTCGGGCGGCACCTGCCAGAAGATGAAGGCCGAGGCCACAGTCACAAGCCCCACCGTCACGAAGGTGGCCTGGAAGGCCGGCAGGGCATGGTCGCCGAAGGTCCCGCTGAAGCCCGAGAGCACTGCGCCGGCCATGGCCACACCCAGGCTCATCGCCAGCATCTGCACCATCGAGAAGAGGCTGTTGCCGCTGCTGGCGCTGGCACCGTCCAGGTCCTTGAGCGTGAGCGTGTTCATGGCGGTGAACTGCAGCGAATTGAAAGCGCCGAACAGGGCGAACTGCAGCAGCCGCAGCCACAGCGGCTCCCCCGGCGACGCCAGCGCGAAGCTGGTCATGAGCAGCCCGATGATGCAGGTGTTGGCCGTCAGCAGGTTCCGGTAGCCGAAGCGCAGGATCAGCTGCGCCGCCACCCGCTTCATGCCCATGCCGGCCAGCGCCGTCGGCAGCATCATCATGCCGGCCTGCATCGGCGAGTAGTCCAGCGACACCTGCAGCGACAACGGAATCAGGAAGGGCATGGCGCCGCTGCCCAGCCGGCAGAACAGGTTGCCCAGCAACCCGACCGAGAGGGTCCGCACCTGGAAGAGGTGGGTCGAAAACAGCGGCGCTGGATGCCGGACCGCATGCAACCAATAGGCCACCACCGCCGAGAAGCCGAACACCGCCATCACCAGGGCGCCCGCGTGCCCCATGCCCGTGGCACCTTCAATGGCCAGCGACAAGGTGGCCATTCCGAAGGCCAGCAGCACGTAGCCCAAAAGGTCGAAGCGGCCAGGCGCATCGGCCCGCACGTCGGGCATGAAACGCTGGGTCGCTGCCAGGCCGATCAGGCCCACCGGCAGGTTGATCAGGAACACCCAGTGCCACGATGCGTACTCGACCAGCCAACCGCCCAGCGTCGGACCCAGCAGGGGGCCGATCAGGCCAGGAATCGCCACGAAGCTCATGGCTTGCAGGAACTGAGCGCGGGGAAAGGTACGGAGCACCGTCAACCGACCGACCGGCAGGAGGAGCGCGCCGCCCAGGCCCTGCAGCACCCGCGCCGCCACCAGCTCGCCCAGGTGCCGTGATGCCGCACAGGCCAGCGAGCCGAGCGTGAACAGGGCAATGGCCACCATGAACATCCGCCGCGTGCCGAAGCGGTCGGCCAGCCAGCCCGAAGCCGGGATCAGCAAGGCCATCGTGAGCGAATAGGACACCACGACGGACTGCATGCGCAAAGGACTTTCGCCCAGCGCGCGCGCCATCGACGGCAGGGCCGTGTTGATGATGGTGGCATCCAGCGTCTGCATGAAGAAGCCGATGGCCACCAGCCACAGCAGGATGCGTTGCGAGGTGTCGGTGGCCGCGGGAGCGGCTTCGGGTCGGGAGGCGGTCAAGGGCGGGCTCGGGCGCAAAGGGAAACAAAAAGCCGCCCGAAGGCGGCTTTCATGGCGGCGACTGGCGTTGTTGTCGCACGGTGCGGCGGATCAGACCGAGAAGCTCGAACCGCAGCCGCAGGTGGTGGTGGCGTTGGGGTTCTTGATCACGAACTGGGCACCTTGCAGATCTTCCTTGTAGTCGATCTCGGCACCGACCAGGTACTGGTAGCTCATGGCATCGATGAGCAGTGACACACCGTTCTTGGTCATGGTCGTGTCGTCATCGTTGGTCACCTCGTCGAAGGTGAAGCCGTACTGGAAGCCGGAGCAGCCGCCGCCCTGGACGAACACGCGCAGCTTCAGATCGGGATTGCCTTCCTCGGCGATCAGGTCGGCCACCTTCGCGGCGGCGGAATCGGTGAACACGATCGGCTCAGGCATCGCCTGCACGGCGGACGCGGTGGTTTCGGCAACTGCGGTCATGGGAAATCTCCGTGGAGGGCCGAGCCCGGCGGGCGCAGCCATGGGAAAGGATGCTAACGCAGGCAAAGAAAAACCGCCCCGAAGGCGGTTTTTCTCTGGCAGGTGCGAAACGCTTAGCGCTTCGAGAACTGCTTGCGGCGGCGTGCGGAGTGCAGACCGACCTTCTTACGCTCGACTTCACGCGCGTCGCGGGTGACGAAGCCAGCCTGGCTCAGCACCGGCTTGAGGGTCGCGTCGTAGTCGATCAGCGCACGGGTGATGCCGTGGCGGGTGGCGCCGGCCTGGCCGGACTCACCGCCGCCGTGCACGTTCACCTGGATGTCGAAGGCTTCCAGGTTCTCGGTCAGCGCAAGCGGTTGCTTCGCGATCATGATCGAGGTCTGGCGGCCGAAGAACTGCTCGATCGGCTTGCCATTCACCGTGATCTTGCCGCTGCCCTTCTTGAGGAACACGCGGGCGACGCTGGACTTGCGACGGCCGGTGCCGTTGTTCCAATCACCAATCATCTCGGGACTCCTCAGATTTCCAGCGGCTGCGGCTGCTGGGCGCTGTGCGGATGCTCAGCGCCGCCGTAGACCTTCAGCTTCTTGATCATGGCGTAGCCCAGAGGACCCTTGGGCAGCATGCCCTTGACGGCCTTCTCGAGCGCGCGGCCGGGGTGCTTGGCCTGCATGTCGCGGAAGTTGGTGGCGGTGATGCCACCCGGGAAGCCGGAGTGACGGTAGTAGACCTTGTCGAGGCTCTTGGTGCCGGTGACCTTGAGCTTGGACGCGTTGACGATGACGATGAAGTCACCGGTGTCGACGTGAGGCGTGTAGATGGCTTTGTGCTTGCCGCGCAGACGGAGGGCCACTTCGCTGGCGACCCGACCGAGAACCTTATCGGTTGCGTCAATCACAAACCACTCGTGCTTCACGTCAGCGGGCTTGGCGCTGAACGTAGACATGAGATTTCCTTGAAAACAGGAGGTTTGGAGTGAGCCCTTTTCCGCGGTCGGTCTTTCTCTGAAGGAAAGCTCTTAGGCGGGTGTCGAGCTTCGCCGCGGGGCTCGGTAAAACGCTGCGAAGCCTTCCATTATATGCACAGCCTTCAGATAGGCGCCACCTGAAGGCTGCCGCGGTTAGCATTGCCCCATGTTCAGCTACCGCCATGCCTTCCACGCCGGCAACCATGCCGACGTGCTCAAACACACGGTGCTGATCGCCGTGCTCGACTACCTGCTCGAGAAGGAAACCGCCCTCACGATGGTCGACACCCATGCCGGTGCCGGCCTCTATCGCCTGGACGGTGACTATGCCGGCAAGAGCGGCGAGGCCGCCGAGGGCGTGCTGCGGCTGGCCGAGGCGGCCGCCGCGTCCGACACCCCCCTGCCCGATGCGCTCGGTCGCTACCTGGCGCTGGTGCGCGAGTTCAATCGCGGCGAGGCGCTGCGCGTGTACCCGGGCTCGCCTTTCGTCGCCCATCAGCTGCTGCGCGAACACGACCGCCTCAAGCTCTACGAACTGCATCCCACGGACGCCAAGACCCTCGACGGCAACGTGGCCCAGCTCGATGCCGGCCGGCGCATCGCCGTGCTGCGCGAGGACGGCTTCGGCAGCGCTACCAAGTTCCTGCCGCCGCCCTCGCGCCGCGCGCTCGTGCTCACCGATCCGAGCTACGAAATGAAGACCGACTATGGCCGCACCGCCGCCTACGTGGACGAGGCGCTCAAGCGCTTCGCCACGGGCGTCTACGCGGTCTGGTATCCGATCATTCCCCGACCGGAGGCGCACGAGCTGCCGCGCCGGCTCAAGACGCTGGCAACCAAGGCCGGCAAGCCGTGGCTCAATGCCAGCCTCACGGTCAAGTCCAGCCGCATGGCTGTCGCGCTGCCGGGCGAGACCAGCCGCCGGCCTGGCCTGCCCGCCAGCGGCATGTTCATCATCAATCCGCCGCACACCCTGGCCGCGCGGCTGCGTCCCAGCCTGGCCCGCATGGCGCAAGTGCTGGCGCAGGACGCCAACGCCGCCTTCACGCTGGAGCACGGTGGCTGATCCACGGCTGCGGTCGGGCTTGCCCGGCCAAGGCCGGGCCTACCTCAGCGCTTTCGCTTGTTCACCACGCGCGCTGGCGCACGGCGCGCCGGCGCGGGACGCGGCGCCGCCGCCATGTTGATGGGCGCCAGACCACCTTCGACGCGCTCGCCCGCGCAACGACCGCCCTCCTCCGGGATCACCGTCAGCGACACCTGCTTGAAGCCGATGGTGGTCAGCTGGATCTGCTCGGCCGCGGCCTGGCTCAGGTCGATGATGCGACCCGGCGTGAAAGGCCCGCGGTCGTTGATGTAGACCAGCACCTCGCGCCCATTGACCAGGCTGCGCACGCACACCTTGGTGCCGAAGGGCAGCGTCTTGTGGGCGGCGGTGAAGCTGGTCATGTCGAACAGCTCGCCGCTGGCGGTGCGCCGGCGGTGGAACTGCACGCCGTACCAGGAGCCCCCGCCCCGCTCGAATTCCTCGACCTGCAAATCGTCGGGCGGGCCGTCGGGCGTCTCGCCCAGGTCGGGAAAGATCTGGACCACGCGCGAACGCGGTGCCTCGGCGGCGGCTGGCGGTTGCCGTTCCAGCGGGCGCAGCGTGGGCCGGGCCGCGGGAGCACCGGTCGCCGAAACGCCGTCAGCCCCGGCCTCCGGGGTCGTCGGCAGCGGCGCACAGGCCACGGCCAGCAGCGTCGCGAGTGCCGCACATGCGGCCCGCGCCGTTGCCCAGACGCTCATTCGCCCAGGCCCAGCCGATCCAGCAGCGCCAGGGTGGGCGCGGCCTGGTTCATGGTGTAGAAGTGCAGCGCCGGTGCGCCGCCCGCCACCAGCCGCTCGCACAGGGCCGCGACCACATCGAGGCCGAAGGCCTTGATCGAAGCCGTGTCGTCGCCGAAGGACTGCAGCCGCAGCCGCACCCAGCGCGGAATCTCGGCGCCGCAGGCATCCGAGAAGCGCATCAGCTGCGTGGAGCTGGTGATGGGCATGATGCCCGGCACGATCGGCACGTCGGCACCGGCGACGCGCGCCTCGTCGACGAAGCGGAAGTAGGCCTCGGGCGTGAAGAAGTACTGCGTGATGGCCGAATCGGCGCCCGCACGCACCTTGGTCGCGAAGGCCTGCATGTCGGCCTGGGGCGTGCGCGCCTGCGGATGCACCTCGGGATAGCAGGCCACTTCCAGGTGGAAGTCGCGTCCGGTCTCGGCACGGATGAAGGCGACCAGGTCGCTCGCGTACTGGAATTCGCCGCCGATGCCGTAGCCGCTGGGCAGGTCGCCGCGCAGCGCCACGAGGCGGCGCACGCCCATGGCCTTGAGCTGATGCAGTTGATCGCGCACCGTCTCGCGCGTGGCGCCGATGCACGAGAAATGCGAGGCGGCATCGGTGCCTTCTTCCAGGATCTCCTTCACCGTGGCGAAGGTGCCCGCCTGGGTGGAACCGCCGGCGCCATAGGTCACCGAGCAGAACTGCGGCGCGCGGGCACGCAGTTGCGCCCGCACGGCCCGCAGCTTGACCGCGCCTTCGGGCGTCTTGGGCGGGAAGAACTCGAAACTGATCGGCAGCGCCATGGGGAACCCTTTTCTTGTCGTTAGTTGTCGTGCACGGCCGCCGAAGGCGCCGCGTGGATGAAGAACTCGCGGTTGCCATCGCCGCCGACGATGGGGCTGTCCAGCCATTGGAGCAGCCGCAGGCCGGCATCGGCACAGCCCTGCCGCAGCCGGGCCTCGACCTCGGCGTACAGCGCGGGATCGCGGACGATGCCGCCCTTGCCGATCTGCGCCGGCTGAAGCTCGAACTGCGGCTTCACCAGCATCAGCAGGCGCCCCGTCGGTGCCATCAGCGGCACCAGCGCCGGCAGCACCAGCGTCAGCGAAATGAAGGACAGGTCGCCGACGACCAGCCCGAAATCCGCGCCGCCCATTGCCGCGAACTGCGAGGGCTGCAGATGGCGCGCGTTGACCTTCTCCAGCGCCTGCACGCGAGCATCGGCCCGCAGCCGTTCATGCAACTGCCCATGGCCGACGTCCACGCCCACCACGGCGGCCGCGCCGCGCTGCAGCAGGCAGTCGGTGAAGCCGCCGGTCGCCTGGCCCACGTCCAGACAACGCAGGCCGGCGACATCGAGCTGCGCCGCATCGAGTGCGCCTTCGAGCTTCAGGCCGCCGCGCGAGACGTAACGGGCCTCGGCCGCGTCCGCCAGTTCGAGCTCGGCCGTGGGCGGCACCTCGTCGCCGTTTTTGGTGGCCGAACGCCAGGGCTGGCCGGCATGCAGGCGCCAGCGCAGGCCGCCCGCGATCAGGCGCGCCGCCTGCGAGCGTGAAGCGGCCAGGCCGCGTTCGACGAGCAGCTGGTCAGCGCGCATGGGAGGAAACAGGAGCAGGCCGGGCCGCCCCGTGCGAGGCGCCGCGACCACCGGCTCCGGCGCGCCGCTTGCGCCCTGCACGGACGCCCAAGGCGGCGGCACGAAGCCCGGTGGGTGCTCAATAGCGGTAGGTGTCGGGCTTGTAGGGCCCGGTCTTGGCGACGCCGATGTAGGCGGCCTGCGCGTCGGTCAGCTCGGTGAGCTGGGCGCCGACCTTCTTCAGGTGCAGGCGCGCGACCTTCTCGTCCAGCACCTTGGGCAGCACGTAGACCTTGCCGGCCTCGTAGGCGTCGGGCTTGGTGAACAGCTCGATCTGCGCGATGGTCTGGTTGGCGAAGGAGGACGACATCACGAAGCTGGGATGGCCCGTGGCGCAGCCCAGATTGACCAGGCGGCCCTTGGCCAGCAGGGTGATGCGCTTGCCGTCCGGGAAGATCACATGATCGACCTGGGGCTTGACCTCTTCCCACTGGTACTTCTCGATCGAGGCGACGTCGATCTCGTTGTCGAAGTGGCCGATGTTGCAGACGATGGACTCGTTCTTCATCGCCAGCATGTGCTCGTGGCGGATCACGTCCTTGTTGCCGGTGGTGGTCACGAAGATGTCGGCCTTGTCGGCGGCGTATTCCATGGTGACGACTTTGAAGCCTTCCATCGCGGCCTGCAGGGCGTTGATCGGGTCGATCTCGGTCACCCACACCTGGGCCCGCAGGGCGGCCAGGGCCTGGGCGCAGCCCTTGCCCACGTCGCCGTAGCCGGCCACCACGGCGACCTTGCCAGCGATCATCACGTCGGTGGCGCGCTTGATGCCGTCCACCAGCGATTCACGGCAGCCGTAGAGGTTGTCGAACTTGCTCTTGGTGACCGAGTCATTGACGTTGATCGCGCGGAACAGCAGCGTGCCCTTGGCGGACATCTCGTTCAGGCGGTGCACGCCGGTGGTGGTCTCTTCGGTCACGCCGATGATCTCGGCGGACTTGCGGCTGTACCAGGTCGGGTCCTGGGCGATCTTGGACTTGATGGCGGCGAAGAGGATGCGCTCTTCTTCGCTCGACGGGTTGGCGACCACCGAGAGGTCCTTCTCGGCGCGCTGGCCCAGGTGCATCAGCAGCGTCGCATCGCCGCCGTCGTCCAGGATCATGTTGGGGCCTTCGCCCTTCGAACCCTTGGGGCCGAAATCGAAGATGCGGTGGGTGTAGTCCCAGTAGTCCTCCAGCGACTCGCCCTTGATGGCGAACACCGGGGTGCCGCCGGCGGCGATGGCGGCGGCGGCATGGTCCTGCGTCGAGAAGATGTTGCACGAGGCCCAGCGCACGTCGGCGCCCAGGGCCTTGAGGGTCTCGATCAGCACCGCCGTCTGGATGGTCATGTGCAGCGAACCCGTGATGCGGGCGCCCTTCAGGGGCTGCGCTGCCGCGAATTCCTCGCGGATGGCCATGAGACCGGGCATCTCGGTCTCGGCAATCTTGATTTCCTTGCGGCCCCAGTCGGCCAGCGAGATGTCGGCGATCGCCAGATCGGCGGACGGGTCGGCTTTGAGAACGGCGCTCATGCAATGCTCCAGAACACGGGTTTCAGGGTTTCCGCTGCACGTCGGGAGAGGGAGAGAAAGCACTCACCACGGCGCGATGCGGGTGAGCGTGGTTGCGTATGAATTCCGAGCCTCACGCCTGACGGCGCTGCAACGCTCCTCGGTTGGGGGCGGATTCTACAAAAGCGGCGATGCACCCTGACCCTGCACGGCCACGGCCAGCGCCTCCGCCGACCAGGCGACCACCTCGATGGGCTCGCGGCGGCCCCGCACCTCGATGCGCCGCATTTCGCCGGCCGCCGGCGACAGGCCCGCATGCCTCACCGCGAAGCGCGAGGCCACCAGCGCCGCGCCGGCCGCCTTGGTCTGCTCCTGCAGCCGGCTGGCGGTGTTCACGACCTCACCCACGGCGGTGAAGCTCTGCACGTCCAGGTGGCCGACCTCGCCCACGGCGGCCGTGCCCGCATGCAGGCCCATGCCGAAATCGAGGGACTGGCCGAATTCGCGCTCGAATTCGGCGCTCCACGCGCGCAGCCGCGCGCTGATGAGCGCCGCCGCGCGGAAGGCCCGCCGGCAGGCGAGATCCAGGCCTTCCTCCAGGCCGAAGAGGGCCATCACGCTGTCGCCGATGAACTGGTTGGGCACGCCGCCCGCCTCCCGCACGGCCTGGCCGACCAGCGCGAAGTAGCGGTCGAGCACGTAGACGAGGTCGAAAGGCCACTGGCGCTCGGCCAGGCCGGACCAGCGGCGCAGGTCGACGAAGAGCACGGCCACCTCCCGCTCGCCGTCCAGCCGCGGACGGTGGCCTTCGGCGGCCGCGCCGGCGCCCAGCAGCGGGGAGACCTCCAGATCGCCCGTCGGCCTCAATTGGCAGGCGAGCCTGACCTGGGCGCCGGCACGCACACGGGCCAGCGTGCGTTGCTCGTCGGGGCCGGGCGGCGGGCAGTGCCCGGCAGGGCCCGCCACCCGCACGCGGCAGGTGGAACAGCGCGCCCGGCCGCCGCACAGCGACAGGTGGGCAATGCCATGGGCCCGGCTGGCCTCCAGCACGCTCCAGCCGACGGGCACCTGCACGCTGCGATCCGGATAGCGCAGCGTCAGCATGCGGCCACCGGACAGCCGATGCAGCCGCCCTCGTGCAAGGCGGGCGAGCAGCCATGCCGCCAGCAGCGTGACGTAGAGGTCCTGGCCGTGCTCGGCCAGCAGGCCGAGCCGGTGTCCCTGGACGGTGCCGGGCGCATTCACCGGTCCTGGCGCGAACTGCCACTCCCGCCCCATCGCCACGAAACCCAGCGCCGCCAACGTGGGCAGCAACACGGCCGCCGTGAGCAGCAGCGGCTGCGCCCGCCGCCAGCGCGGGTCCGCGCGCAGGGCGAAATGCAGGCCCATGCAGCCATGCAGCCAGGCGGCGGCCAGTGCGATGACCTGGAAGGCACCGCCGGCGCTGGCCCACAGGCCCTCGACCACCCGGGCGTAGCTGCCGTTCAATCCGAACAAGGTGTAGCCGCCGCGCATCGACGCCAGGTGCGAGGCCAGCAGCAGCGGCAAGGCGAAGCCCAGCACGATGCGCAGCCCCTGCGAAGGCGGCATGCACAGGCTGCGCCGCTCCCACAGCGCCACGAAGGCGAGGGCCAGGTGGACGGCGACCGCGCCATAGAGCAGCAGCGTGCCCGGCCAGGAATGCCAGAAGGCGCGAAGCGGCCCCAGCGCTCCTTCGGCCACCCGGAGCGAGACCAGCCCCAGCGCGTGGTTGAGCAGGTGCAGCGTCACGTAGGCCATCAGCACCAGGCCGCTGGCCCAGCGCAGATCGCGGCGCGAACGCAAGGAGAAGGGGGCGGGGGCGGCCGGTGCGGCGACCGGCGGAGGCGGGCTCATGGGCGGCTGAGCATAATCGCGCGCCCATGAGCGACCGGCCCTCCAGTCTCGCGCTTCGGCGCTTCGCCCTCTTCGACGACCTGCCCCCGGCGCGCCTGGACGCACTGGCGGGCCGCTGCGTCTGGCGCCGGGTGGCTGCCGGCCAGCCGCTGTTGCTGCGGCGCCAGCCGCGCGCCGACGTCTATCTTGTGATCGACGGCGCCGTGCGTGTGACCACCTACGGCGCCAATGGCCGGCAGGTCACTTTCCGCGACCTGGGTGCCGGCGAGATCGTCGGCGACCTGGCCGCGCTGGACGGCCAACCCCGCTCGGCGGACGTGATGACCGTCGAGGACAGCCTGGTGGCGGTGCTCGACCGCGAGGCCTTCCTGGAGCTGCTGCAGGACGAACCGACGGTGGCGCGGCGCCAGATGCAGCGCCTGACCACCCTGGTGCGCCAGTTGTCGGAGCGGGTGATCGAGCTGAGCACGCTGGGCGTGCAGAACCGGCTTCACGCCGAATTGCTCCGGCTGGCCCGCACCGCCAGCCCGGATGCCGCCGCCGGCGAGGTGCGGCTGGCGCCGGCGCCTCGCCATGCCGAACTCGCCAGCCGCATCAGCACCAACCGCGAGCAGGTCACCCGCGAACTCAATGCGCTGGTGCGCAGCGGCCTGCTGCGCAAGGAGGGCGACGCCCTCGTCGTCACCGACGTGGCGCGCCTGGCCCGCGTGGTCGCCGAGGTGACGGGCGACGGCGGCGCCTGAGGCGCGTCGCGCTCAGTTCAGTTCAGCCCGCGCTGCGGTCCGGCCACGGCATAGCGGCCCGCGCCCAGCAGCATCACCGCCAGGGCACCGAAGAGGTACAGCCCCTGCAGTTCCAGCGCCCAGCCGCCCTGGCCGGTCAGCGTGAAGAACTGGCTGGTATGCACCAGCAGGAAGGCCACGATCATGTTGATCACGACCACCGCCGCGGCCGGGCGCGTCCACAGGCCCAGGATCATCAGCGCCGGCGCCAGCACTTCGCCCACATAGACGAGGTAGCCGATGGCCCCGGGAAGGCCGTGGGCGGCCAGCATCTTCACGATGAAGCCCGGGCCCGTGCCCAGCTTGAAGATGCCGTGCAGCAGCACCAGCACGCCGACCGCCAGGCGCAGCACCAGCTTGCCGGCATCGTCGTGGCGGGGAAGCAGCGCGGCGCCCGTCTCGGAGGAAGCGTAGGACATGGCGGGCCTCACAGGGGTTGTTGGGCGGCGCCAGAGGCCTGCTGACGCTGCGGCTCATGCTGCATGTTGGCGGGCAGGCGGCTGTCGACGAAGGCGCGCGGGTCCAGGTTCTGGTTGGGCGCATGGGCGGCGGCCACCGCCTCGGCCTGCACCTGGGCGCGGGTGCGGGCACTGACGAACACGGGCTGCTGGCCGAAGCTGCTGGCTTCGCCGATGGCGGCCACGTCGCCGCTGCGCTCGGCGGCGACCAGTTGCTGTTGCACCTCGGCACGCGACAGGGTGCTGTGCACCGCCGTGCGGTTCTGCTGGATGTAGTCCTCCTGCGTTTCGGCGGAGGCTGCACCGGCAGCGAGCGTCAGCAGGGCGGCGGCGAGGAGAGCGGTCTTGTTCATGGCGAATCCTTTCGAGGGTCGGGAGAGAGAGGTCGATCCCGTCGCGGCAGGTGCCACCGGATCGATGCCTTGCAGTTTCTGCCCCTCGCCGGTGCGCGGAAGTGCGTTTACGCACACGTCCGGACAAGTCGCCCCGCGCGCTCCTGCCGCCGCAGGCCGTGTTGTCCCGGATTTCTGTGGATAAGTCTGGGCATATTCCTGGGAAGGCATCGCCAAGGCCCGTTCCCCCGTGCACTTTGGACGGATTGCCTGTTTCGCAGGCACAGGGCCGGCCTGCACCTGCGCCTCCCCGGTACGAGGGCCGGCCATGCCCCGTTCCCGCCGGGCCGGCTGCAAAGCGGAATTGTCCGACGCGGTCCCCTTCGCAATGCGAGGACATTTTCCGGATTTGCATCGTCTCGGAGACGGCCTGTCAGCCTCAACGGCCAATTGGCCGTTGAGAAACAAAGCGCGATAACATGGTTGCGAAAGGTTTCCCAACATGGGGAAAACTCTCGCCAAATGTCATTCAGGTTGTTGTTTTCAAAGGAAAATCAAATCTTATCCTTGTTAAAAACATTTAATTACAAGTGAATGTTTTTTCCTGACCCATTGAGATGCGGGACCCGTTTTTATGTCCTCCTTGAGCTCCGAAGAAATAGCGTATTACGAAAGTGTTCACTGCGATCGGCAATGGCGCCTTTTCAATCAGGCGCTGGGCGTGGAACTGGGCGAAGGGCTCCCGGACAGCGAATTGAAGGCGCTGTTCGCCCGTCTGGGCCGGCGAGTGGCGCAGTCGATGCCGCTGGAGCGCTGCCAGACCGTGGCCGAACTCGAGGCGGCGATGAACCGCACCTGGGCCGACATGCACTGGGGCTTCGTGCGCCTGCACGAGGACGAGGACCGGCTGTGGCTGCAGCACCACTGCCAACCGCTGGTGGCCAGCTTCGGCAGCGTCTCGCTGCCCTGGGCGCAGAGCTTCTTCGAGGGCGTGTACGAGGGCTGGCTCGAAGCCCAGGGCTCGCCCGCCGCGCTGGCCGTGTCGGCGCTCGTGCCCGATGCGGCCGAGCCCACCGTCAGCCCGCGCATCCATCTCCAACTCCACCGACGCGCCGATCGATGACTGCTCCCGTGCCTCCCGACGACATCGTCGGCCTGTTCCAGAAATTCGACGGCGACGCCGGCAGCTACCGCAAGTTCGCGTCGCCGGCCGCGCCCGAGCCGACGGCCGAGTGGCCCCTGCTTGCTTCGCCCCATACGGGGGCTGCGCCGTCGACGGGGACCGGCCCCGCGCAGGCGGAGCCGACCTCCCCGGCCATGCCCTCCGCGCGATTGGCGCCACTGCTTCGCCATGCGGCAGCCAGCGCAGCGGCGCCCTCGCTGCCCGTGGGCGCAGCGACCGCCGGCAACGATGCGCGCATGGCACCGCTGCAGCAACTGTTCGAGCGGCTGGCGCAGCAGCCGCCTGCATCGTCCAGCCCGCCCGTGGTGCGGCATGGGCTGCTGCGCAGCTGGCGCCGCCAGGCCTGAGCCGCCATGGCGACCGTGCTGGCCCTGGTGGCCTCCAAGGGCGGGGTGGGCAAGACCACGCTGGCAGCCAACCTGGCCGCGGCCCTGGCACGCCAGGGCCGGCCCGTGCTGGCGCTGGACCTGGATCCACAGAACGCGCTGCGGCTGCATCTGGCGCCACAGCCCCTGCCCACCAACGGCCTGGCCGACGTGGTGCTCGGCCGCATCGGCTGGCGCCAGAGCATGATGCGCGGCCGCGGCGGCGTGGTGCTGCTGCCCTTCGGCCAGCTCGACGACGAGCAGCTCGTCGCGTTCCAGCAGTCGCTGGCCGCCCAGCCGGACTGGCTGGCGCTGGCCATCGAGGGCTGGGCCTTGCCGGCCGACGCCGTGGTGGTGGTGGACACGCCGCCCGGCCCGTCGGTCTATCTGCAGCAGGTGCTGCGCGTGGCCTCGCTCGCGCTGATGCCGCTGCTGGCGGACGCGGCCTCCTTCGCCACGCGTGAGCTGGTCGAGCGCATGGTCGACAAGTACGCCCGTGCACGCGCCGGCTTCGGCGGGCTGCTGTACCTGGTCAACCAGGTCGCGCCCGAGCGGCGGCTGGCGCGCGATGTGCTCCAGCGCCTGCGCGACGAGCTGGGCCCGCGCCTCATCGGCGAACTGCACCAGGACCAGGCCGTGAGCGAGGCCATGGCGCACATGCTCCCGGTGGCGCAGTACGCGCCGCACAGCCAGGCCGCGCACGACATCGACGAGGCGGTGCGGCGCCTGCTGCCCCACCTGGACGCCACCAGCCCCGGCCACTGGCCCGCCCAGGCGTGAGGCGTCGCTCAACGGCGCCCCCAGGCGCATCGGGAAGGCCCGCCGCATGACGCCGTCGCCGGCGCACCCCGCCGCACAGCCGCCCGCCTGGCTGGGCCTGCTGCCCGTGCGCGTGGGAGGCTGGCTGCTGGCGCTCGTGCTGCTGGCGCTGGTGGTCATCACGCCGCTCACGCTCGGGCAGCAGCTCCTGCTGTCGGTGACGTGCTTCGTCGCCGCCCTCGTGGTCGGCCGCGCCCGCGGCCGCTTCGCCAGCCTGGTGATGATGGTGCTGTCGGTGACGGTGTCCTCCCGCTACCTCTACTGGCGCTTGACCGAGACGCTGGTGCTGCCCGGCGTGCTCGACCTGACGCTGGGCGCCGGACTGCTGGTGGCGGAGGTGTACGCCTTCGTGGTGCTGGTGCTGGGCTATGTGCAGACGGCCTGGCCACTGCAGCGCCGGCCGGTGCCGCTTCCTGCAGACCCGGCCCATTGGCCCACGGTGGACCTGTTCATTCCGACCTACAACGAGCCGCTGGATGTGGTGCGCAGCTCGGTGCTGGCGGCCCAGACCATCGACTGGCCGCGCGACAAGCTGCGCATCTACGTGCTGGACGATGGCCGGCGCGAGGAATTCCGCGTCTTCTGCGAAGCCGCCGGCGTGGAGCACCTCACCCGCACGGACAACCGCCATGCCAAGGCCGGCAACATCAACGCGGCCCTCAAGCACACCCATGGCGAGTTCATCGCCATCTTCGACTGCGACCACATCCCCACCCGCTCCTTCCTGCAGATCGCGATGGGCTGGTTCGGACGCGACCCGAAGCTGGGCATGGTGCAGTTGCCGCACTACTTCTTCTCGGCCGATCCCTTCGAGCGCAACCTGGGCACCTTCGGCACCGTGCCCAACGAGGGCGAGCTGTTCTACGGCCTGATCCAGGACGGCAACGATCTGTGGAACGCGGCGTTCTTCTGCGGCTCCTGCGCCGTGCTGCGGCGCACGATCTGCGAGGCCGTGGGCGGCATCGCCGTGGAGACGGTGACCGAGGACGCCCACACGGCGCTCAAGATGCACCGCGCCGGCTACAACACCGCGTACCTGGCCCTGCCGCAGGCAGCGGGCCTGGCCACGGAGAGCCTGTCCGGCCACGTGGGCCAGCGCATCCGCTGGGCGCGGGGCATGGCGCAGATCTTCCGCACCGACAACCCGCTGCTGGGCAGGGGGCTGAGCTGGGCCCAGCGGCTGTGCTACCTGAATGCGATGCTGCACTTCCTGTACGGGTTGCCGCGGCTGATCTACCTGACCGCGCCGCTGGCCTACCTGCTGCTGGGTGCCAGCGTGATCCATGCGTCGGCGGCCATGATCTTCGCCTTCGCGCTGCCGCACATCCTGCATGCCAATCTCACCAACAGCCGCATCCAGGGGCGGTTCCGCTACCTGCTGTGGAACGAGGTCTACGAGGCGGTGCTGGCCTGGTACATCTTCCGTCCCACGCTGGTGGCGCTGCTCAATCCCAAGCTGGGCAGCTTCAACGTCACGGCCAAGGGCGGGCTGATCGCGGAGCGCTACTTCGATGCGCAGATCGCCAAGCCCTACCTGGTGCTGCTGCTGCTGAACGTGGTGGGGCTGGGCTTCGGCGTGTGGCGCCTGGGCTGGGTGCCGGCGCACGACACCCTCACGGTCTGGCTGAACATGGCCTGGACGGTCTACAACGTGCTGATCCTGGGCGCCTGCGTGGCGGCTGCCAACGAAGCGCAGCAACGGCACGAGACGCATCGGGTGCGGCTGCAGGTGGCGGCCACGCTCTACACGCCGGACGGCGTGTCGATGCGTTGCGAGACCAACGACTTCTCCCGGCAGGGCCTGGGCCTGCGCCTGCCGCAGCCGGTGGCGGCGAAGACGGACGACCGCGTGTCGGTCGCGCTGTTCGCGGGCGCGCAGGAGCACCGCTTCGACGCCGTGGTGCGTCACCACCAGGACGGGCGCATGGGCGTGCGCCTGGACGCCATGACGCTGGCGCAGGAGCGCGCCTTCGTGCAGTGCACCACCGCGCGCGCCGACCTGTGGGCGGCCCGCTGGGGCAACCATCCCCGCGCGTCCGTGTGGTCGGTCCTCGCGCACATCAGCCGGATCAGTGTCATCGGACTTCGCGACATGAGCTTCCACTACCTGCGCCAGGCGGGCCTGCGCATCGGCCCCGATCCGCGGCCCTCGGTGCGACAGGCGGCGAAATGAACGGCATGCGCGCTGCGCCCCATGCGCCCCGCCGGTCGCCGGCATGCGGCCGCCGCCTGCTGCCCGCCGCGCTCGCCCTCGGCCTGCTGGCAGGCCCGGCGCCGGGCCTGCACGCGCAGCAGCCCGCGCCGACGGGCGCGGCGGCGGCGACCGTCCCGGCACCGGGCACGGCCGTGGCAGGCCCGCCCGTGCGCGAGGCCACGCTGCGCCAGCTGGGCGTGGACTACGCCATCCAGTTGCGCGGCACCAGCGGCGCCGTGGGCATTCCCTTCAGCGTGCGGGCCGACGAGCTGGTCACCGGGGGCAGCCTGCGGCTGAACTACACCTTCTCGCCGGCGCTGATCCCCGCGCTGTCGCACCTGAAGGTCAGCGTCAACGACGTGGTGCTGGCCACCTTGCCGGTGGACCCTGCCGCCGCGGGCCGGCCGCAGACCGCCGAGATCGCCATCGACCGCCGGCTGGTGACCGAGTTCAACCGGCTCGTGGTCGAGCTGGTCGGCCACTACACCCGCGACTGCGAGGATCCCAACCACAGCAGCCTGTGGGCCGCCATCGACAGCGGCAGCACGCTGCGACTGTCCGTCCAGCCGCTCACGCTCGACAACGACCTGCGCCTGCTGCCGGTGCCCTTCTTCGACCGGCGCGACGTCGGCCGGCTGACGCTGCCCTTCGTGCTGCCCGCGGGCGCCGCCCCCGAGGTGCTGGAGGCCGCGGGCATCGTCGCCTCATGGTTCGGTGCGCTGGCCGGCTACCGCGGCGCCCGCTTTCCGGTCAGCGAGGACACCCTGCCCACCGACGGACATGCGGTGGTCTTCGCCACGCCGCAGGCGCTACCCGCGGGGGTGGCGATGCCGCCCATCGACGGCCCCCAGCTCGCGGTCGCGCCGATGCCCGGCCACGCCCAGCGCAAGCTGCTGCTGGTGATGGGCCGCGACGCCACCGAGCTGCGCAGCGCCGCCTCGGCGCTGGCCCTGGGTTCTCCCGCGCTCGCAGGTGCCCAGGCGCGCATCGCCGGCTTCGAGCCGCCGCCTGCGCGCAAGCCCTACGACGCGCCGCGCTGGGTGCCCAGCGACCGCCCCGTGCAACTGGGCGAACTGGCCCAGGCCCAGGACCTCAACGTCAGCGGCTATGCCCCCGACGTGATCCGCGTCAACCTGCAACTGCCGCCGGATCTTTTCACCTGGCGCAGCCACGGCATGCCGCTGGCGCTGCACTACCGCTACACCCCGCGCGTGCGGCCCGACCAGTCCACGCTGAACATCAACATGGGGCAGAGCTTCATCGGCGCGGTGCCGCTGCGGGCCGCCAACACGCTGCACGACGCGTGGTGGAACCCCTTCGCGCTGCCGCTGCTGCCCGACGGCACCGTGGCCGAGAAGAAGACGGTGCAGGTGCCGCCGCAGCTGCTGGCGCCCAGCAGCCAGCTGCGGCTGCACTACTACTTCGAGCCCAGCGCCGGCAAATGCCAGCCGCTGCTGGCCAACGTGCGCGGGGCCATCGACCCGGACTCCACGCTCGACCTCTCGGGCCTGCCGCACTACATCGCCATGCCCGATCTGGCCGCCTATGCCAATGCGGGCTTCCCGTTTTCGCGCCTGGCGGACCTGGCGGACAGCGCGGTGCTGCTGCCGCCCGCGCCCACGGCGCAGGATCTGGGCCTCTACCTGGGTCTGATGGGCCAGATCGGCCGCAGCACCGGTTACCCCGCCCTGCGGCTGCGCGTAGGCGACGTCCGCAGGCCGGCAGAGGTGGCCGACAAGGACCTGCTGGTGCTCGGCGACCTGGACCGCCAGCCGCTGTTCGGCGAGTGGCGCGCGCGCATGCCCCTGAGCCAGCCCGCGGCCGACACCCAGAGGCTGGAACTGCCGGGCTGGCTGCGCCGCGCGCTCGACATCGTGGCCGGCTCGCGCATGCGGCAGGACCTGCCCCAGGCCGCGCAACTGGACCTGCGCGGCGCCGGCCGCGAGACGGCGGTGCTGGCCGGCTTCGAGTCGCCGCTGCGGCCCGGCCGCAGCGTGATCGCCGTGGTGGCCGAGCCGGGCCAGGGCGACAAGCTGCTGGACGCGCTCCAGACGCCAGAACTGCTGCAGCGCGTACAGGGCAGCATGGCCGTGGTGCGCGAAGGCCGCGTGGAGAGCGTGCTCGGCGGCCAGCCTTACTACGTCGGCCGACTGCCGCCTCTGACCTGGCTGCAATGGCAGCTTTCGCGCAATGCCTTCATGCCCGCGTTGCTGGCCCTGGCCGCCGCGGCGCTGGCAGCGGCCGTGGCCTATGCCGGGCTGCAACGGCGCGCGCGGCGCCGGCTGGAGTGACAGCGATCCCATGCAGCAAGACCTCCATTCCCCCTCCCTGCCCCTCGCCCGGCGCCGCTGGTTGCAGCAGGCACTGCTGTGCGCGCTGCCGGGCGCGGCACCGCATGCCTGGGCTCAGGCGGGAGCGGCCAGCCCGCTGGGGCCAGCCTGCCTCGACCGCAGCGACTGGCCTGCCTTCGCCGCCCGCCACCTGCAGGCCGACGGCCGCATCGTGGATTTCGACACGCCGCGCCAGCAATCGACCTCGGAAAGCCAGTCCTACGGCCTCTTCTTTTCGCTGGTGCACGGCGACCGCGCCGCTTTCCGGCGCATCCTGGACTGGACTGTCGCCAACCTGTGCGACGGGCAGCCCGACCGCCGCCTGCCGGCGTGGCAGTGGGGCCGGCGCGACGATGGCGGCTGGGGCGTGATCGATGCCAACCCCGCCTCCGACGCCGACCTGTGGATCGCCTATGCGCTGCTGGAGGCCGGGCGCCTGTGGCAGCAGCCGGCCTACACCGCGCTCGCCCGCCAGATGCTGGTGCTGGTGATCCGCGAGGAAGTGGTGCGCCTGCCCGGCCTGGGCGCCATGCTGCTGCCCTGGCCGCGCAGCGTGGGCAAAGGCCCCGTGTGGCGGCTCAATGCCAGCTACATGCCCCTGCCCCTGCTGCGCCGGCTGGCCGCCGAGAACCCGGCCGGCCCCTGGAGCGAGATCGCGCAGAACACGGTGCGCATGGTCGCCGCCACCTCGCCGCACGGCTTCGTGCCCGACTGGTGCGCCTGGAGCGAGGCCCGGCAGGCCTTCGTCACCGATCCCGAAAAGGGGGCGGAAGGCAGCTACGACGCCATCCGGGTGTACCTGTGGGCGGGCATGACGGCGACGGGCGACACGGGCCGGGCGCCGCTGCTGCACAGCCTGTACGGGCCCCGCGCCCTGCTGCAGTCCACCGGTCGCGTCGCCGAGCGGGTCGACACCGCCACCGGCACGGTCCGCGGCGATGGCCCGCCGGGCTTCTCGGCGGCGCTGCTGCCCTACCTGCGCGCCCTGGGCCATGAACAACTCGTGCAGGCCCGGCTGGCCTTCGTCAACCTGCGCACCGCCGCCGGCCAGCCGCTGCTGCCCTATTACGAACGCATGCTGCTGCTCTTCGGGCGTGGCTGGCTGGAAGGCCATTTCGCCTTCGACGCCAGCGGCCGGCTGCAGCCGAATCCTGCCCCGCCATGCCCCGCCAACGCCTGACCCCCTTCCCCGCGTCCCTGCGCACGCTGCCTGCCGCGCTGGGCCTCGTCTGCTCGCTGATGCCCGGCACGCCCGCCCGGGCCCAATCGGACGCGGCCACGGCCCTCGTCGAGCAGGGCCGCTACTGGCAAGCCCTGGGCCGCAACGACCTGGCGGAGGAGAGCTGGCGCAAGCTGCTGCGGGTCGACCCGAACGCACCCGATGCGCTGGCTGGCATGGCGCAGCTCGAACTGGCGCGTGGCAATGCCGATGCGGCCCGCAGCTGGATCGAACGGTTGCGGGCTGCGCGGCCGGGCGATGCCCGGCTCGCGCGACTGGACGAGCAACTGCGCCGCCCGGCCGGCGCCCCGGCGCAGGCCAACGACCTGCAGCGCGCCCGGGCCGCGGCGCAAGCCGGCCGTACCGAGGAAGCCATCCGGCTGTACCGGGAGGTGATCGGCAAACAGCCGGTGCCCGAACCGCTCGCCCTGGAGTACTACCAGGTGCTGGGGGGTTCCACCCAGAGCTGGGACGAAGGCCGCCGCGGCCTGGAGCAGCTGGTGCAGCGCAACCCCGGCAACGCCGCCTACCGGCTCGCCCTGGCGCGCGTGCAGACCTACCGCGAGCCCAGCCGGCGCGAGGGCATCCGCAGCCTGGCCGAACTGGCAGGCCAGGGCGGCGACACGGCCACCGGCGCGCGGGAGGCCTGGCGCCAGGCCCTGATCTGGCTGGACGCGCGGGCCAGCGACACGCCGCTGTATGAGCAGTACCTGTCCGGCCGCACCGATGAGGCGGTGAACGCCCGTCTGACCCGCCTGCGCGAAGGCGCGCAGGCCAGCGCCCAGGCCCAGCCGCTGGCACAGGGCTACCGCGCCCTGCAGCAGGGCGACGAGAACACGGCCCAGGCCCGCTTCCAGGACGTGCTGCGCCAGAACCCGAACGACCCCGAGGCCCTGGGCGGCCTGGGTGTGGTGCGGCTGCGCCAGCAGCGCTATGCCGAGGCGCGCCAGTTGCTGGAGCGCGCCAGCCGCGGTGGACAGGCCAGCCAGTGGGCGCAGGCCCTGCGCAGCGCGACCTACTGGCAGCAGGTGGGCGAGGCCCAGGCCGCGCGCGAACGCAACGACAGCGCGGCGGCGCGCCGCCTGTACGAACAGGCCACGCGCACCGACCCGGCCGAGCCCGTGGCGCGTCTCGGCCTGGCCGACCTCCAGCAGGCGGCGGGCGAACTCGGCGCCGCCGAAGAGAATTACCGCCGCGTGCTGCAGGCCCAGCCCGCGCAGGCGCAGGCCCTGGCCGGCCTGGTCACCGTCTACGCCCGGCAGGGACGCCAGGCCGATGCGCAGGCCCTGCTGCAACGCCTGACGCCCGAGCAGGTCGCGCAACTGGGCGACCTGTCGGCGCTGCGCGCAGAGCAGGCCCGCGCACAGGCGCAGCAGCAGCTGGCGGCAGGCGACACCGCCGGTGCCCAGCGCACGCTGGAAGACGCGCTGCTTGCCGCCCCCAACAGCCCCTGGGTGCGGCTGGACCTGGCCAACCTCTACCGCCGGGCCGGCCTGGTGCCGCAGGCCCGCGCGGTGATGGACGGCCTGCTGATGAGCCAGCCCGACATGCCCGACGCGCTGTATGCGTCGGCCCTGCTGGCCGCCGACACGGGCGACGGGCGTGCCGGCCTGCAGTACCTGGAGCGGATTCCCGCAGCACGGCGCACGCCCGCAATGGCCCAGTTGCAGCGTCGCCTCTTCGTGCAGGACAGGGCGGCCCAGGCCACCGCGCTGGCACGCCGCGGCCAGGTGCAGGCCGCGCGCGAACTGCTGTCCGCCACCCAGTCCAGCCTGGGCGCCGACCTGCCGGCCGAGCCCTGGAGCCAGCTGGCCGAGGCCTATGCCGAGATCGGCGATGCGCCGCGGGCGCTGGCCATGGGCCGGCAACTGCTCAGCCGCACGCCCAACCCCAGCGTGGCCGACCGCCTGCGCTACGGGCAGTTGCTGCTGGCCACGCGGCAGGACATCGAGCTCTCGGCCCTGCTGCGGCAATTGCAGGCCAGCGCCCTGACGGCCGCGCAGCGCCAGGACTTCGACGGACTGCGCAGCGCCTATGCGATCCGCCAGACCGACGCCCTGCGCCAGGTCGGCAACCTGGAAGCGGCCTACGCCATGCTGTCGCCGCTGCTGGCGGAACGCCCGGACGACGCCGGCGTGCTCGGCGCGCTGGCACGGCTGTACTCCGCCGCACGCGACGAGCGTCAGGCGCTGGCGCTGTACCAGCGGGTGCTGCAGCGCCAGCCTACCGACCTCGACACCCTGCTCGCCGCCGCCGCCAGTGCCAGCGCGCTGCGCGACCACGACGACGCACTGACCTATGTGCAGGCCGCCCTCAAGCAGGCCCCAGGCGAATCCCGCGTGCTGGCGGCGGCGGGCCGCGTCTACCGCAACGCGGGCGACAGCCGCCAGGCCGAGCAATTTCTCGCCGCGGCCGTGCAGGCCGAAGCCCGGCAGGCCGGCCTGGCCACCGCCGTGCCTGGTGCTGGCGGCGCGGCCCCAGCCAGTGCCAACCCGTTCGCGGGCATGACCGGCCCTGCCGGCAGTGCGGGCGCCTGGCCCGGCGGTTTGGGTACGTCCACGGCGCCTGCCGCCGTTGCCGCCTACATTCCGCCGCCGCTGAGCGCAGGTGCCGTCTACGCCTCGGCCGGCGCATTGCCGGCGCCACCCGCGGGCTGGTCGGGTACTGCCGCGCCCGGTGCGCTTCAGCCCGCCTCCGCTTACGGCGCGGGGGCCAGTCCCTGGCCGATGGCGACAGCGGGCGGTGACGTGCTGCAGCCCTGGCCGGCGGGGCCGGTTGCATCGCCGCCGGTCACCGCGTCCTCTGCTCCGGCGCCGAGCGGCGGGGCGACCCGCCACCGACGAGCGGCAGGCAGCGGCGGGGCCACCGGCACTGCGGCGGCGCCCGCGCAGCCTGCGCCCCCCCTCGCCGCCGCGCCCGCTTCCTCGCCGGGCCCCGCCAACGCCGGCGCAGCCGCGCCCCTGTGGCTGCCCGTGCCCGGCGCGGCGGTGGCAGGCGCCACCTCGCGCAGCCTGCCCATGGTGCAGGTGCAGGCACGGGCCGACACCGACTGGCCCACGGCGCCCATTGCGCCCGCCGCCACAACAGCCGTGGCCGCCACGCCGCTGCAGGCCGAACTGGCCGACCTTCAGAGCGCACGCAGCCCCAGCCTGAGCGTCGGCACGGTGTTGCGCGCCCGCGGCGGCGAATCGGGGCTGAGCCGGCTGAGCGATCTGCAGACGCCCATCGAGGCACGCTTTCCCGTCGGCGAAGGCAAGCTGGTGGTCAGCGCCACGCCCACGCTGCTGGACTCGGGCACGCCTGCGGCAGATTTCGCCACCGGTGCCCGCTTCGGCGGCGGGCCCCAGGCCACGCTTGCACAGGCCTACGGCAGCGTGGCGCCGGCAGGTGCCCAGGACGCGGCGGGCGTCGGCCTGAGCGTGGGCTACGAGGGACCGCAACTCAGCGCCAGCATCGGCACCACGCCGCTCGGCTTCGCCGAGACCAACGTCATCGGCAAGGTGGCGTACCAGGGCAGCTTCAGCGACAGCCTGAGCTACAAGGCCGAGCTCTATCGCCGGCCGGTGACCGACAGCCTGCTGTCCTTCGCGGGCGCCAAGGACAGCCGCACCGGCGAGCGCTGGGGCGGCGTGGTCGCCAGCGGCGGCCGCTACGACATGACCTACGACAACGGCACCATGGGCATCTACGGCTACGCTGGTGCCGCCGCGCTCAACGGCACCGAGGTCCAGGACAACGCCCGTGCGGAGTTGGGGGCGGGCCTGTATTTCCATGTGCTCAAGAGCGCCGGCTCCTCGCTCACGGCCGGCGTCAACCTCGGGCTCATGCACTACGACAAGAACCTGAGCTACTTCACCTACGGCCACGGCGGCTACTTCAGCCCGCAGCGCTACTTCAGCCTCGCCTTCCCGGTCGCGTGGGAGGGCCGCAGCGACCGGCTGTCATGGCGACTCAATGCCTCGCTGGGCGTGCAGTCGATCCAGCAGGATGCGGCGGACTACTTTCCGACAGACAGCGCGCGCCAGACGGCCGCTGCCACCGCGCTGCGGCAGGCCTTCGCCGCCAACCTCTACACCGGCGTGCTCGACGCGCGCTATGCGGCCCAGAGCAACACCGGCCTCGCCTACGGACTGGGTGCGGTGGTGGAGTACCAGGTGATGCCGCGGATGTTCCTGGGCGGGACGGTCAGCCTGAGCAACGCGCGCAACTACCGCGAGTTCAGCGGCGGCGTGTACCTGCGCTACCTGTTCGATGGCGGCGACACCTTCGGCACGGGCGCTGGCCGGGGCAGTGGACCGTCGCCGCTCAGCTCGCCGTACACGCCGCTGCTGTGAGCACGGCGGCCGTGCGCAGGCGACCGCCGAGCCGGCCGCTTGCCGGGCGGCGGCGGCCCGATGGCGGGCTCGGCGATCGGCACGCCGGACAGCCGCGCGCACCGGGCACAAAAAAGCCCCCGGACCTTGATGTGTCCGGGGGCTTCGATCGGCATCCCGCCAAGCGGGATGGCGACAGTCTGGTGCCGCTTGTCGGAATCGAACTGACGACCTACCGCTTACAAGGCGGGTGCTCTACCAACTGAGCTAAAGCGGCAAAGCCTGCGATTCTATCGAAAGGGTCGCGGGCCGATCACTTCACGCGCTTGAGCGCCGGCCGGCCGCCGCTGGGGGGCCGCGGCGGCTCGTCCGGCGGCGGCTCGATGGCGGCGGACGCCCCGCCCGGTTGGGATTCGGCGGCTTCGCCCACCAGATGCATGCCCGGCCGGGGCTCCGGCGTGGCCTGAGCCATGCCGGGCGCGATGACCTCGCCCGCCTCGGACGCCTGCGCGTCCAGCGGCGGGAAGGCCATGCCCTGGCCGTTCTCGCGCGCATAGATGGCCACCACCCGTCCGATGGGGACGATGATGTCGCGCGCGGTGCCGGCGAAGCGGGCCTTGAACTCGATGAAGTCGTTGCCGATCTTCAGCGCGCTGGTCGCGTCGTAGCTGATGTTCAGCACGATCTCGCCGTTCTTGACGTACTCGCGCGGGACCTGGACGGTCTCGTCCACCACGACCGCGATGTACGGTGTGAAGCCGTGGTCGGTGCACCATTCGTAGAGCGCACGCAACAGGTACGGCCGCAACGATGTGGATTCGAGGGCGCTGATCATGAATGGCGCGTCGTTCTCTCTTGCCGTCGCCGCGCGCTTACTTGCGCATCACCTTCTCGGAAGGCGTCAGCGCCTCGATGTAGGCGGGGCGCGAGAAGATGCGCTCGGCGTACTTCAGCAGCGGCGCGGCGTTCTTGCTCAGGTCGATGCCGTAGTAGTCCAGACGCCACAGCAGCGGGGCGATGGCCACGTCGAGCATCGAGAAGTTCTCGCCCAGCATGTACTTGTTCTTGAGGAACACCGGGGCCAGCTGCGTCAGGCGGTCGCGGATGTGCGAGCGGGCCTTCTCGATGGCCTTGTCGTTGCCCTTGGCGCCGCGGTTCTCGAGCGTGGAGACGTGGACGAACAGCTCCTTCTCGAAGTTCAGCAGGAACAGGCGCACGCGGGCGCGGTCCACCGGGTCGCCAGGCATCAACTGCGGATGCGGGAAGCGCTCGTCGATGTACTCGTTGATGATGTTCGATTCGTACAGGATCAGGTCGCGCTCGACCAGGATCGGCACCTGCCCGTACGGATTCATCACGCTGATGTCCTCGGGCTTGTTGTAGAGGTCGACGTCACGGATTTCGAAGTCCATGCCCTTTTCAAACAGCACGAAGCGGCAGCGGTGGGAGAAAGGGCAGGTCGTTCCGGAATACAGCACCATCATGGCGAAAGGCTCCAAAAAATCAAAAAAGAGTGGGCCGCTTGAGCAGCCCACTCTGTACGTTCACGCACCCGGCAAGCCCGGGCCACGCCGTCCGCGTTCTCTCTACTTCACGTCCTTCCAGAACGCGGCATTGAGACGCCAGACGAAGACCAGCGACACCGCCAGGAACAGCAACACCCACACGCCGACGCGCACGCGGGTGTTCTGCGCGGGCTCTGCCATCCACTGCAGGTAATTGACCAGGTCGCCAACGGCCTGGTCGAACTGCAGGGGCGTCATCTTGCCCGGCTTGACCTGCTCCCAGCCCTTGAGCACCTCGGTTTCGTGGCCGTGCTGCTCCACCTTGTCATAGACCGGGCGGCGCTCGCCTTGCAATTCCCACAGCACGTTGGGCATGCCCACGCTCGGGAAGGCAAGGTTGTTCCAGCCGGTTGCCTTGGTGTCGTCGCGGTAGTAGGTGCGCAGGTAGGTGTAGAGGTAGTCGGCACCGGTGCCATTGTGACCTGCGCGCGAACGCGCCACCAAAGTGAGGTCGGGCGGGGTGCCGCCGAACCATTCCTTGGCCTGTCGGGCATCGATGTTGGCCTTCATCGTGTCACCCACCTTTTCGGTGGTGAACAGCAGATTGTCCTTGATCTGCTGTTCGGAGAGGCCGATGTCCTGCAGGCGGTTGTAGCGCATGAAGGCGGCCGAGTGGCAGTTGAGGCAGTAATTGACGAAAAGCTTGGCGCCGTTCTGCAGCGAAGCCAGGTCATTGGTGCGCACCGGCGCCTTGTCCCAGGCGATGCCGCCTTCGGCCGCCAGGGCGCCCGTGGCAAGGCCCAGCGCCATCATCAACGAGAGGATCAGTTTCTTCATGGGGATGCTTCTCCGGCGGCTCGGTCAGTGCGCGGCAAAGGTCACGCGCTCGGGCACGGGCTTGAACTCGCCCAGGCGGGTCCACCACGGCATGAGCAGGAAGAAGCCGAAATAGAACAGGGTACCGACCTGCGACACACGCTCGCCGAGGGGGGACGGCGGCTGCACACCCAGATAGGCCAGCACCACGAAGACGACGACGAACACGCCGTAGAGGTACTTGTGCCAGGAAGGACGGTAGCGGATCGACTTCACCGGGCTCTTGTCCAGCCAGGGCAGGAAGAACAGGATGATCACGGCGCCGCCCATGACGACCACGCCCCAGAACTTGGCGTCGATGGACAGCATCATCGCGCAGGCGATGACGGCCGCCACCACCACGGCGATCTTGGCAACGCTGGCCATGCGCGTCTTCCAGACGCCGAACACCGCGGCACCGACGACGCAGGCGATGAGCGCGTACATCATCTCGCTGGTGATGGCACGCAGCATCGAATAGAAGGGCGTGAAGTACCAGACCGGGGCGATGTGGTTGGGCGTCTTGAGCGGATCGGCCGGGATGAAGTTGTTGTACTCCAGGAAGTAGCCGCCCATTTCCGGCGCGAAGAAGATCACCGCCGTGAACACGATCAGGAACATCACGACCGCGAAGATGTCGTGCACCGTGTAGTACGGGTGGAACGGGATGCCGTCCAGCGGCCGGCCCTGCGCGTCCTTGTTGGCCTTGATCTCGATGCCGTCGGGGTTGTTGGAACCCACGTCGTGCAGCGCCAGCAGGTGCGCCACCACCAGGCCCAGCAGCACCAGCGGCACCGCGATCACGTGGAAGCTGAAGAAGCGGTTGAGGGTGGCGTCGCTCACCACATAGTCGCCACGGATCAGCAGCGCCAGGTCGGGTCCGATGAAGGGAATCGCGGAGAACAGGTTCACGATCACCTGCGCGCCCCAGTAGGACATCTGGCCCCAGGGCAGCAGGTAGCCCATGAAGGCCTCGGCCATCAGGCACAGGAAGATCGCGCAGCCGAAGATCCAGACCAGCTCGCGCGGCTTGCGGTAACTGCCGTACAGCAGGCCGCGGAACATGTGGAGATACACCACCACGAAGAAGGCCGAGGCGCCGGTGGAGTGCATGTAGCGGATCAGCCAGCCCCAGGGCACGTCGCGCATGATGTACTCGACCGAGGCGAAGGCCTGGGTCGCATCGGGCTTGTAGTGCATCACCAGGAAGATGCCGGTCACGATCTGGATGACCAGCACCAGCAGCGCCAGCGAGCCGAAGATGTACCAGAAGTTGAAATTCTTCGGCGCGTAGTACTCCGACATGTGGACGCGGTAGGCGTCGAAGGCGGTCGGGAAGCGGTTGTGCAGCCAGTTGCCCAGCTTGGCGCCGGCGGGCGCGTTGGGCGAGATGTCCTTGAATTCGGCCATGGGTGTCTCCTCCCGCTCAGGCGTTGGCGTTGCCGTCTTCGCCGATCAACAGGCGCGTTTCCGACAGGTACCTGTGCGGCGGAACGGGCAGGTTGTCGGGCGCGGGCTTGTTCTTGAACACGCGGCCGGCCAGATCGAAGGTCGAGCCGTGGCAGGGGCAGAGGAAACCGCCCTGCCAGTCGTCGGGCAGCGAGGGCTGAGGACCCGCCTGCAGCTTGTCGGTGGGCGAGCAGCCCAGGTGGGTGCAGATGCCGACCACGACCAGCACCTCCGGCTTGATCGAGCGGTTCTCGTTCTGGGCGTACTTGGGCGTGAATTCGGACGGATTGCGCTTGGACAGCGGATCGGCGAGCAGCGGATCCAGCTTGGGCAACTCGGCGATCTGCGCGGGCGAGCGCTTGAGGATCCAGACGGGCTTGCCACGCCATTCGACCGTGATCTTTTCGCCGACCTGCAGGCCGCCGATGTCGACCTCGACCGGCGCGCCGGCCGCCTTGGCTTTTTCGGACGGCTGGAAGGTGCTCACGAAGGGAATCGCTGTGGCAACCCCACCCACAGCGCCGGCACAGCCGGATGCAATCAGCCAGGTCCGCTTGCTGGCGTCGACCCGTTTCGGGCCGACCGGGATATCACTCATGGGGGTTCCTCGATGTACTTGTGGGCTGTGCCGGGTCAACAAACAATTTTAGCGGAGGGGTTTTCGCTGCTTCAACGCGGGACACCCCCGATATCCAAGCCGTCGCGGCCGTCCGCCAAGAGGCAGGAAAAGGCCCGACAACCGCGGATCGGAGCCATCATGCCGTCGGGCTCGACGCCCGTCCGACTCTCTATACTTTCCCCTAAAGTGTTAACACACATGGGAAAGGAGAAACTTTTCATGAGCTTTTTCAGCGAGTTCCGCGAATTTGCGGTCAAGGGCAATGTGGTCGATCTGGCCGTGGGCGTGATCATCGGCGGCGCATTCGGAAAGATCGTCGATTCGCTGGTCGGCGACGTGATCATGCCGCTGGTGGGGCTGGTCTTCGGCCGACTCGATTTCTCCAACCTCTACGTCGTGCTCGGCACGATACCTGCGGGCGTGACCAATACCTTGGCCGATCTCAAGAAAGCCGGTGTTCCCGTCCTGGCCTACGGCAACTTCCTGACGATCGTCGTCAACTTCGTGATCCTGGCCTTCGTGATCTTCATGATGGTCAAGCAGATCAACAGGCTGCGCCGCGAAAAGGCGGAACCGGCCGCCGCCGCGCCTGCCGCGCCGCCGGAAGACATCGTGCTGCTGCGCGAGATCCGCGACAGCCTCGCACGCCGCTGAACATCCACCCGCCCCTGCGCAGCGGGCGGCGCCGGGGCCGTCGGCGCAGTACGCCGTTCGCCGGCAGCCCGCTCAGCAGCCGGCCAGGCTTCGCGCCATCCGCACGGCGGCGATCAGGCTGTCGGCCTTCGCGACGCCCTGGCCAGCGATGTCGAAGGCGGTGCCGTGGTCTGGGCTGGTTCGCACGAAGGGCAGGCCCAGCGTCACGTTGACGCCGGTCTCCACGCCGAGGTACTTCACCGGGATGAGCCCCTGATCGTGGTACATCGCGATCACGGCGTCGAACTCGCCTGCGGCCTGGCCCGGCTGGCGTCGAGCCCTCATGAACACCGTGTCCGGCGCGAAGGGGCCGAAGGCCTCGATGCCCTCGGCGCGCGCGTCGGCCACCGCCGGGGCGATCCGCTCGATTTCCTCCCGGCCGAACAGGCCGCCCTCCCCGGCATGCGGATTGAGGCCCGCCACGGCGATGCGTGGCACGCGGCCCAGCATGCGGGCCAACGACGCATGCGTGATGCGCAGCGTCTGCAGCACGCCGCCGCGGCTCAGGCGATCGATGGCCTCCCGCAGCGACACATGGATGCTGACCAGCACGGTGCGCAGTTCGTCGTTGGCCAGCATCATCCGCACCGGAACCTCCTCGATGCCCACGCCCCGGAAGGCCGCGGCCTCGGCCTGGAGCAGTTCGGTGTGGCCCGGAAAACCGTAGCCGGCCGCAGACAACGCCTCCTTGTGCAGGGGGGCCGTCACCATGGCCGCGATCTCCCGGCGCAGCGCGGCGCGCGCTGCCCATTCGACGGCAGTGCCCGCGCTGCGGCCCGCTTCGGCCGTGATGCGGCCATAGTCTGGCGGCACCAGCGATGCGCCGACCTGCAGCACGGGAATGCATCGAGGCGGCATGGCCCACGCGTCGGCCGGCCGCTCGATCTGCGCGACGGGCCAGGCCAGGCCCTGCGGACCGGCCATCAATCGGGCAGCACGGCGCATCACGGCGACATCGCCGGCGACGAAGCAATGCCGCAGCGCATCCGGCGCCTCCTGCCAGGCACGCACGATGATCTCCGGACCGATGCCCGCCGGGTCTCCCTGGGTAAGCGCCAGGACGGAAGAAGCATCGGGGGCACGCATGGCGAACGGCTCAGGCAGGGTTGTCGATGTCGATGAACTCATGCGCCAATCCGAATTGCGCCGCGACATGCGCGGCAACGGCGGGGGCGCCGTAGCGCTCGGTGGCATGGTGACCGCAGGCAAGGAAGGCCACGCCCGACTCCCGGGCGTAGTGCGCCTGGGGCTCGGAGATCTCGCCGGTGATGAAGGCATCGGCCCCGGCGGCGATGGCCGCCTCGAAGAAGCCCTGCGCGCCGCCCGTGCACCACGCGATGCGCTGCAACGGCCGGCCGTCGCCGGGAATGGCGGTGACGCGCCGCTCCAGCCGTGCCTCGATGTGCAGGGCCAGTTGCTGCGCGCTCTCGAACTGCAGCCCCGCGCCCGGCGCGCCGAGCCAGCCCAGGTCCTGGTCGCCGAATCGCTGATGCTGGGGGACGAGCCCCAGTTGCCTGCCCAACTGCGCGTTGTTTCCCAATTCGGCATGGGCGTCCAGCGGCAGGTGATAGGCAAAGAGATTGACGTCATGGCCGATCAGCAGGCCGAGCCGCTGGCGCATCCAGCCGGTCACCCGCCCGTCCTGGCCGCGCCAGAACAGGCCGTGGTGGACGAACAAGGCGTCCGCACCTGCCGCGATGCCCGCCTCGATGAAGGCGCGGCTGGCAGTCACGCCGGAGACGATCTTGCGGATCTCGCCCCGCCCTTCCACCTGCAGGCCGTTGGGCCCGTAGTCCTTGAACCGTTCGGGCGACAGCAGCTCGTCGAAGGCGTGCAGCAGGGCGGATCGCGTGATGCTCATGCGCGCATTGTCGCGGGCCGCATGGCATGGCCGCGCGCGGCCAGCGGCAACCAGGCCAGCACGAAGCCCAGCAGCGCGAGCGCACCGACATAGTGGGCGGGCGCCATCAGGTCGCGCTGCAGCCAGAGCGTCAAGATCACGGGCGTCAGCCCGCCGAAGATGGCGTACGACATGTTGTAGGCAAACGACAGGCCGGAGAAGCGCACCGGCGCCGGAAAGGCGCGCACCCCGGCGATCGGCACCGTCGCGATGGTGCCCACGAACAGGCCGACCAGCCCGTAGTGCCAGAAGAGCGAGGCGGTGGTGCCCGGCAGGCCGGTGTAGAAGAGATAGGCCGTAATGAACAGACCGGCCCAGCCGACCAGCATGGTCGGCCTGGTGCCGAAGCGGTCGCAGGCCCAGCCGACGATCACACAGCCCAGCGTCAGCGTCAGCGTGGCCAGGGCGTTGGCCTCCAGCGCGATGGCCGCAGGAATGTGGTGCACCTTCTGCAGGTAGGTGGGCGTGTACAGCACCACCACCACGATGGCGGCGGACAGCACCCAGGTCAGCAGTGCCACGAAGAAGACGGGGCCGCGGTGGTCGCGCACGATCGTCTTGAGGGGCAGTTCGGCCGCCACATTGCGCCGCTGGGCCAGTTCCTGGAACACCGGCGTCTCGTGCAGGAAGCGCCGCAGGTACACCGACACCAGGCCGAACACGCCACCCAGGATGAAGGGAATGCGCCAAGCGAAGTCGCTCACCTCCGCCGGAACGTAGTGGGTGTTGATGGCCACTGCCACCAGAGACCCGAGCAGGATGCCGCCAGTGATGCCGGCCGTGAGCGTGCCCACGCCCAGCCCGTAGCGCTGGGCCGGCACATGCTCGCCGATGAAGACCCAGGCGCCCGGCATCTCACCGCCGATCGCGGCGCCCTGCAGCACACGCATGAGCAGCAACAGCAACGGGGCGGCCACACCGATCGCCGCGTAGGTGGGCAGCAGGCCGATCACCAGCGTCGGCACCGCCATCAGGAAGATCGACAGCGAGAACATCCGCTTGCGGCCCAGCAGATCGCCGAAGTGGGCGATGACGATGCCACCGACCGGCCGGGCCAGGTACCCCGCCGCAAAGATGCCGAAGGTCTGCAGCTGCCGCAGCCAGTCGGGCATCTCCGCAGGGAAGAACAACGCCCCGATGACCGTGGCAAAGAAGACGTAGATGACGAAATCGTAGAACTCGAGCGTGCCGCCCAGCGCCGAAAGGGCGAGTGTCTTGTAGTCGCGCGCGGTGAGGGCACGCGGACCGGCGGAAGGGAATGCAGAGGACATGACAGAGCAATGCAGCGGAGACGGCCGCCGGCCGGCGCGTCCGACACGGGACACGGAAGGTGAGGGAAGACAGCGAGGGCGTCGACAGGCGTGAGACACAGACAACCGGATGGATTGCGCAGGCCACTGTCGGGGCGGCCGGATAGGCCAAGACCGGAGATTTTAGGGTTTACCCCTGGCCTCGAGCCGCAACGGGGTCTTGTCCGACGTCGAATCAAAAGTCGGCTCCGACCGTTGGGAGACAATTCCGGGCCGGCGGACCCCTCCGCCTTCCCTCTGCCACAGCACCCCTCCTCTCTCCTCATGAAGCGCATCTGGCTGCTCTTTGCCCAGGCCGTGACCGTCCTGCTCGCGGGCTATTTCGTCGTCGCCACCCTCAAGCCCGAATGGGTCCGGCGGGGCAGCACCTCGCTGGGCGGCGTCGTCTCCATCATCGAGGCGCCCGCCTCGGCACCCACCGCGCCGGCGCCCGGCAGCTTTGCGGCCGCCGCGCAGAAGGCGGCGCCCGCGGTCGTCAGCATCAACACCAGCAAGGCAGCGCCGCGGCATCCGCGCTCGAACGATCCCTGGTTCCGTTTCTTCTTCGGCGACCAGGACAACGAACAGCCCCAGGTCGGCCTGGGCAGCGGCGTGATCGTCAGCGCGGACGGCTACATCCTGACCAACAACCATGTGGTCGAGGGCGCCGACGAGATCGAGGTCACCCTGAACGACGGCCGGCACGCGAGCGGCCGCCTGATCGGCACAGACCCCGACACCGACCTGGCGGTCATCCGCATCGCGCTGGACAAGCTGCCGGTGATCGTGCTCGGCAACTCGGATGCGCTCCTCGTGGGCGACCAGGTGCTGGCCATCGGCAATCCCTTCGGCGTCGGGCAGACGGTGACCAGCGGCATCGTCTCGGCACTGGGCCGCAACCAGCTCGGCATCAACACCTTCGAGAACTTCATCCAGACGGATGCCGCCATCAACCCCGGCAACTCCGGCGGCGCGCTGATCGACACCGAGGGCAATCTGCAGGGCATCAACACCGCCATCTATTCGCGCTCGGGCGGCAGCATGGGCATCGGCTTCGCCATTCCCGTGTCCACGGCCAAGCAGGTGCTCGAGGGCATCGTGAAGGATGGCCGCGTCACCCGCGGATGGATCGGCGTGGAGCCCGCCACGCTCACGCCCGAGATGGCCGAGACCTTCGGCGTCAAGGCGACCCAGGGCGTGATCATCACCGGCGTGCTGCAGAACGCGCCCGCTGCGCAGGCCGGCATCCGGCCGGGCGACGTGATCACCGGTGTGGGCGACAAGGCCATCGGCAACGTGCAGGAACTGCTGACCGCCGTGGCCGGGCTCAAGCCGGGCACGGCCAGCCGCTTCCAGGTTCAGCGCGGCAACGACCGGATCGAGGTCGACGTCACCGCCGGAACAAGGCCGGCCACGCCGGTGCGGCGGCGCCAGGCCGAGTAGCGCAGGCAAATCCTGGCCAGACGATTGGGCCTCCGCGCATGCGCGGAGGCCCTTGGGGTCGCCTGCGCGAGAAACGCGCTCCTCGCCTGGACAACAGCCGTGCGCGCCAGGTCCGCGCTTGCTTACTTTACTGTCCCGCCGACTTCGCTTCTTCGCTCGCGGCCTCGGTCTCTTCGGGTGCCCGCGTGGCGTTGGCGAAGTACCGCGCGGCGACGATGCCGATCTCGTACAGCACGCACATTGGCACGGCCAGCGCCAATTGCGAGATGACGTCGGGCGGCGTGACCACCGCGGCCACCACGAAAGACAGCACGATGAAGTAGCCACGGAAGCTGCGCAGCTTCTCGATGGTCACCATCTCGAACCGCACCAGCAGCATCACCACGATCGGCACCTGGAACGCGAGGCCGAAGGCGATGTACAGCGAAAGGATGGACTCCACGTACGAAGAAATGTCGGGCGTGGCCGCGACCGAGGCCGGTGTGAAGCGCTGGATGAAGGCGAACATCTTGTCCAGCACGAAGAACTGCACGAAGGCGATGCCCGCATAGGCCAGGAAGCTGCCGAAGATGATCAGCGGCAGGGCAAAGCGCTTCTCATGGCTGTAGAGGCCCGGCGCCACGAAGGCCCAGACCTGATACATGAGCCAAGGCAGCGCCAGCAGCACGGCTGCCATGGCCAGCACCTTCAGCGGCACGAAGAAGGGGGAGAACACACCAACCGCGATCAGCTTGGCATCGGGCGGCATGTGCGCCTTGATGGGCATGGCGATCCAGTCGATCAGGCCTCCGGGCCCCGGCCAGAGCGCCAGCAATGCCGCCGCCAGTGCGATGCCGTAGATGCAGTAGAGGAGCCGGTCGCGCAGCTCCGTCAGGTGGGCAACGAATGGCTGCTCCGTGCCTGCAAGCTCGTCTTCTTTGTCGTGGGAGGGAGATTCAGCCATCAGAGGTCACCGCGTGGCCGGATTCGGGCGCACAAATGAACGGAAAGGAAAAAAGCCGCGGAGCCAGGATGTACCGTGCAGGCTTCCGCGGCTCAGGCGCCGGGCCGTGGCCGATGACGGGCCACGCGAGCGGCTCCGGACTGCGCGCGGGTGCGAACCTTGTTGCGCGCCTTGTACCAGGTTGGAACGGCGCCCTGCTTGAGGCGCCAGTTCTTCTTCGGATGGCGGTAGACGGGGTAGACCGGCGCCGCCTCGTAAGAGGTGGCCGGCGTGACGGTGTCCAGGCCGGAGAGGTCGTTGTGCACGTCCTGCGCGCCGTCGCGGATGCTCTGCTCCACGTCGCGCGCCGCGCCTTCGACGCTGTCCTTCATCTTGCGCAGCTCATCCAGCTCCATGGAGCGGTTGACCTCCGCCTTGACGTCGTTGACGTAGCGCTGCGCCTTGCCGAGCAGCGTGCCGACCGTCCGCGCCACGCGCGGCAGCTTCTCGGGGCCGATCACGACCAGTGCAACGGCGCCGATCAGCGCCATCTTCGAAATGCCCAGATCGATCACCGGCGTGCCCCTCGCTCAGGAATTGCGCGCAGCACTCAGGACTTCTGACGCGCCTCGACGTCGATGGTGGACTTGTCGGCCGAGGGCTGGCCGGTCACCTGCTGCGTGGGCGTCCCTGCGGCGGGGGCGTCGGACGATCCGTCCTTCATACCGTCCTTGAAGCCCTTGACGGCGCCGCCGAGGTCCGAACCGATGTTCTTCAGCTTCTTGGTCCCGAAGACCATGACCACGATGAGCAGCACGATCAGCCAGTGCCAGATGGAAAACGAACCCATGGAAGACTCCTAACAATGTTCAAATTTTAGACTGCGGACGGGCTCAGCCCTTGAGCCAGGGACGCGGACCGCCCATGACGTGGACATGGAGATGGTGCACCTCCTGCCCGCCTTCCTTGCCGGTGTTCACCACCACGCGGAAGCCACCCTCGGGATAGGCGCCACAACCCTGCTCCAGGGCCAGACGGGGCGCCAGAGTCATGATGCGGCCCATCAACGACTCGTCCTCGGACGTGAGGTGCGCCATCGAAGCGATGTGCCGCTTCGGCACGATCAGGAAATGCACAGGCGCCCACGGCGAGATGTCGTGGAAAGCATACAGGTCGTCGTCTTCGTACACCTTCCGCGAAGGAATCTTTCCTTCGACGATCTTGCAGAAGATGCAGTCGGGCTCAGCCATTCGATTGGGTCTTTTAGGGGAGGGGAACGCAGAAAGGTGAGCTGGCGGTCACGCGGCAGCCGCAGTGTCCATGGGGCGCCCGGCATTCATCCGGACCATGCCCTTGACGATGCGGTACAGGAACCACAGCGAGATCAGGCTCCAGGCGATCCATCCGGGCACGAGAAAGAGCAGCCAGAGCCACGAGGTCAGGACGTAGAGCAGTCCCGCCCACAGCACCGACCGGATGCGCCACGTGAAGTGCGAGGCCTGCCAGGTGCCGGCCGCATCGTCGCGTTTGACAAAGTCGATCAGCAGGGCAATGAGCAACAGCAGCACCGACACCTGGGCGCCCGGCACAACGGCCGCGATGGCGACGATGAGGTGCAGCACATAGCTCACCCAGCCCACGGCGCGCAGCGAATCGCTGCCGCCCACGTCGATGATGTCCTTGCTCATGGATTCCTCCAGCTGGATGTCGAAGCGCCTGCGGCGCGGGCCGAGGCGTCAATCACCCGCCGCCTCGCGGGCCTGCGCCTTGCGCAGGGCCTTTTCCTCGATGCCACTCATCCCTTCGCGGCGCGCCAGTTCGGCCGCCACGTCCCGGGGCGAGAGCCCGTAATGGGCCAGCGCCACCATGCAGTGGAACCACAGGTCGGCCACTTCGTTCACTATTTTTTCCCGCGGTGCGCCGTGGTCGGCGTCCTTGCAGGCCATGACCACCTCCGTGGCCTCTTCGCCCACCTTCTTGAGAAAGCCATCGGGGCCCTTGTGAAGCAGTCGGGCGACATAGCTGGTGCTCGGATCGCCGCCCGCGGCGGGCCGGCGGCTGTCGATCACCGCGGCAAGGCGCTCCAGGATGTCGAGCGTCGGGGAGGCAGGCATCGGGTCGGAGGAATCGGAAACAGTCATTTGTAGATCGAGGTCGGGTCCTTCAACACCGGTTCGACGGCCACCCACCGCCCATCAGAATACTTTTGGAAGAAACAACTATGACGGCCGGTGTGACAGGCAATGCCGGGATCATGCCCTTCCTGCGTCACCGACAGCAGGACGACGTCGTTGTCGCAGTCCAGCCGCACCTCATGCACTCGCTGGATGTGGCCGGACTCTTCGCCCTTGAACCAGAGCCTGCCGCGCGAGCGGCTGAAATACACGGCGCGCCCCAACTCCACGGTCTTGGCAAGGGCCTCGCGGTTCATCCAGGCAAACATCAGGATGTCCTTGGAACCGTGTTCCTGGGCGATCACGGGCACCAGCCCCGCGGCGTCCCAGCTCACTTCATCGATCCATGTGGTCATGGGGACAGATTGTTACCCAGCTGCACTGCAACAAAAAATGGCCTTCCGCGGCCACGGCCGTTAAACTTCGGGAAACATTTTGGGTCAGGTGCGCCTTGGGCGCGGCTGGCATATTGGCCACACAGGCTTTTTGGGGAAGTGCCATGAACTTTGCTCGTTTCGTTTCGATGGTCGCTGCGGCCGCCCTGGTGTCCGCACCCATGATCGCCTCTGCCCAGACGCCTCCTCCGCCGTCTTCGACGCCCGCCGAGGCGACGCCCGGCGCTGGCGGTGGGGCAGGTGGCGCCGGTGGCGCAGCCGGCGGCGGGACCGCTGGTGCGGCCGGCGCTACGGGCGCGGCTGCAGGTGGCCTGGGCGCTGCGGGTCTCGCCGTGGCTGGCCTGGCTGGCGCCTTGGCCATTGGCGCAGCGGCCGGCGGCGGCAGCGACGGCGGTAACGCCGGTGTCTTCCCCGGCACCGGCACCACTGGCACGACGGGCACCACCGGTACCACGAGCCGGTGAGCCCCGGCACCCTTCGTGGCCGAGGGGTGCGCTCTTCCACGCGGCGGCAGCCTTCGATGCATCTCCATCTGAGGCTGCTTTGTTGCGTTCTGGCAACGGCGTTGGTGGGAGGCTGCAGTACCGGCAGTGCAGCGCTGGGCGACAGTGCCCGGCTTTTGTATGACCGCACGGCCGGCGGCATCCGGGACCAACAGCCTGCCGTCTTCAACCCGGCCTTTCGCTACCTGCGCGTGACGCATGCCGGCACCGCCGTCTACATGGTGCTGGGCTACCTCGATCCCACGCCGCAAGGCTTGGTCGAGGTGTGGTACAGCGGCGACGGCGAAGTCGTCCGCCTCCTGGATGGCCGGGTCGTCGGCACCACCGGGTTGAATCCGGACTGGCGGCGCGCCCAGGTGGAGCGGCTCCCGCTCTGGCCGGCAGGGGCGCAGGCACAGACCGCCGGCAGCTATCTGCGTGTGCGCGACGTCATGCCGGGCTACCACTCGAACATCCGCGAAACCGTGCGCGTTACGCCGCTGGCAAGCTACACGCCCGCAGCCCTGCAGGGCGCGCGTGCCGCTTCGCTGAAGTGGTTCGAAGAACAAGTCACCGAATCAACATCCCCCGGCCCTATGCTGCCTCCCGCCAGATTCGGGATTGCCATGACGGCGAACGGTTCGCCGTCGGTCGTGTACTCGGAGCAATGTCTGAGTGCCGAGGCCTGCTACACCTTCGAGCGGTGGAGTGCGCCCTCAGCGACAGCCACGCCGACATCTGCCGGCTCATGAAGACGCGCGAACGCACTTTCCGCCTCCATCCCCTCAGGATCCATCTGCTTGCCGCGTTCGGGCTCGGCGCCGCTGTGGCGGCGCAGGCGCAGCCCTTGGCGCCACCGGCCGAGGATCCTGCGCCCCTGCCCACTCTGGAAGGCGAACGGCTGAGCCACTGGCTGCTGCGCCAGTCGCCCCAGCCTGCCGATCCGGCGTTGGCCTGGCTGGTGCCGCAGGAGAAGCTGCCGCAGCAATACCTGCGCAACGTCCTGCTGGTCCACCTGGAGCGCTCCGCCGCCCAGCTCTCGGGGCAGGACCGGGAGATCCGCCAGCGCCTGCTGGTCTGGCTGCACAGCCTGCCGGCCACGGGCCGGGTAGCGCTGAGCATCACCGACCCACGCTGGCTCGAAGTGAATCCGGGACAGGACCCGGTGGCGCGCGACCGCGCCCGCTTTGCGCTGCCCACGGGCCGCACGGCCGATGTGGTGGTCGTCCAGCCGGATGGCACGCTTTGCCACGTGCCCCACGCCAGCGGCCGCTGGGTGGGCGATTACCTGCAGGCTTGCGGCCGGATGGGCAGCACGGACTGGGCCTGGCTGGCGCAGCCCGACGGGCGCACCACACGCATCGGCATCGCGGGCTGGAATGCGGAAGCCGGCGTGGAGCCGGCGCCGGGCGCCTGGCTCTGGGCCCCTCCGCGCACAATGGCCGACCTGGTCGCTGCGTCTGAAGGGCTCATCAAGTTCCTGGCCACTCAGGGACCGGCCCCCGCGCGGCAGGGCCCCATGGTGCCGCCCGCCGGTACCTCAAGGCCATCGACCGCCTTCGTCGCCGACGGCAACCTGCCCGCGGTGGCGAGCGCCCTGCCCCGCCCGCTGGACGTCAGCGCCAACGACTGGGGCGAGACCGGCCTGCTGCAGACGCCCACGGCACGCATGGCGTCTGCGGGCGAGATCCGCGCGTCGTACAGCTCCGTCTGGCCCTACAGCCGGCTGAACATCATGTTCCAGCCCTTCGACTGGATGGAGGCGGGCTTCCGCTACACGAGCATCTCCAACCGCGAATACGGCCCCACCATCAGCACGCAGAGCTACAAGGACAAGAGCATCGACGTCAAGTTCAGGCTCATGCGTGAATCGACGTACCTGCCCGAGGTGTCGCTCGGTTTCCGGGACATCGGCGGCACGGGCCTGTTCTCCAGCGAATACCTGGTCGGCAACAAGCGCTGGGGCGACCTGGATTTCAGCCTGGGCATCGGCTGGGGCTACATGGGCTCGAGCGGCAACATCAGCAATCCCTTCACGCTGCTGAGCGATCGCTTCAAGACGCGGCCCGCGGCCAGCACGGCCGGCGAGGCCAACCTGAGCAGCTACTTCCGCGGCCCGGCCGCCCTGTTCGGCGGCGTGCAATGGCGCACGCCCTGGGATCCGCTGACCCTGAAGATCGAATACGACGGCAACAACTACCAGAGCGAACCCTTCAGCAACGCGCTGCCGCGCCGCTCCCCCATCAACGTGGGACTGGCCTACAAGCTCAACAAGAACGTCACCCTCGCCGCCGGCTTCGAGCGGGGCGACAAGTTCATGATCGGCCTCACCCTGTCCGGCAACGCGGCGGAAGCCCAGACGCCCAAGCTGCTGGACCCACCGCTGCCCCGCTTCATGCCCGAGGCCCCGGCCAAGCCCCCCGGCTGGGCGAGCACGGCCGAGCAGGTCGAGGCGCAGACGGGCTGGCGCGTGCTGCGCATCGCGCCCAAGGACGACGTGCTGCACCTTTGGGTGAGCGACAGCGATGCCGTCTACCGGGAGGTGCGCTCGGACCGCGCCGTGGCCGTGCTGCATCACAGCGCGCCAGCGGGGATCCGCACCTTCGTCATCCATTACGAAGAGCGCGGCATCGCGATCCAGGCCCAGGCCTTCCAGCGCGAGGAGTGGGTCGCGGCGCATGCGCAGCCCCTGCCGCCGCACCTGGCGCGCGACGTGACGCAGCGCGACTACGCGCCGGTGCCGGACGAACCCACCGAGGCACAGTTGCCCCCCGCCACGGGCTCGGGCGGCCCTGCCGAGACGGCCACGGCCTGGGAGCGGCCCGCGGACCGCTTCAACTTCAGCATCTCGCCGAACTTCAGCCAGGTGGTGGGCGGCCCCAACAACTTCGCGCTCGTCGAACTGGGCGCGAAGGCCAATGCCCAGTACCGCTTCACGCAACAGACCTGGCTGCAGGGCCAGGTCAACCTGCGGCTGGCCGACAACTACGACAGCTTCACCTACGACGCGCCCAGCAACCTGCCCCGCGTGCGCACGGACCAGCGGCTCTACCTGACGACCAGCCGGGTGACAGTCCCGAACCTGCAGCTGACGCACGTCGGCCAGCTGGCCAGCGACCAGTACTACAGCGTCTATGGCGGCTACCTCGAATCGATGTTCGCGGGCGTGGGCGGCGAATGGCTGTACCGTCCATGGGGCAGCCGCCTGGCCTTCGGCATCGACATCAACCACGTGCGCCAGCGCGAATACGCACAGCACTTCTCGCTGCGCGATTACCAGGTCAACACGGGACATGCGTCGCTGTACTGGAACACCGGCTGGAACGGTGTGCTCGTGCGGCTGAGCGCCGGCCAGTACCTCGCCGGAGACCGTGGCGTGTCGATCGACATCGCCAAGCGCTTCGACAACGGCCTGACCATGGGCGCCTACGCCACCAAGACCAACGTCTCGTCCGCCCAGTTCGGCGAAGGCAGCTTCGACAAGGGCATCTTCATCTCAATCCCGCTGGACGCGCTGCTGCCCCGCTCCAGCCGCTCCGTCATCGGCTTCAACTGGTCGCCGCTGACCCGCGACGGCGGCGCGCGCCTGGGCCGCGCCGTGACGCTGTACGACCTCACCTACGCCCGTGACCCGGATTCGCGCAGCTTCGGCCCGCCCCCCGATACACGCCCGCGTGCGGGAGACAACATTCTCGACTTCGATGTCCAGCGCTGAATTCATCGTGCCGGTTAGCATCCGGGCGACCGGTGCGTGCGTAATCCTCGCAGTGCCCGCTGCAGCCGCGCCCCGTGCGTGCTGCGCCCTTTCTCTTTGCGTTCGTCCATGAAGTCCCTCCTCGTCCTCTGCGTCGGGAACATCTGCCGCAGCCCCATGGCCGAGGCCCTGTTCGCACAGCAGCTTCCCGGCCTCGCCGTGAGTTCCGCCGGCATCGGCGCGCTCATCGGCCACGGTGCCGATCCCACGGCGCTCGCCCTCATGAGCGAACGTGGCATCGACATCGGCGCGCACCGCGCGCGTCAGGTGAGCCTGGCCATGTGCCAGGAGACCGACCTGATCCTGACCATGGACGATGCGCAGAAGCGCTTCGTCGAACAGAGCTATCCCTTCGTGCGCGGCAAGGTCTACCGGCTCGGCGACGCCGCCCGGCTGAACGTGCCCGACCCGTACAAGCTCGGCCGCGAAGCCTTCGAGAACGCACTGCAGCTGATCGATGCCGGCGTCCAGACGTGGACCGAACGCATCCGCAAACTCTCCTGAAGTCCTCCGCCATTCCGGCAAGCCCCATGCAAACACCACCCGCTCCCGCTGCGTCCCTGGAGAACGACGATGACGAAATCCACCTGGCCGAGTATTTCGACATCCTGGTCGACAACAAATGGCTGGTGGCCGGCATCACGGCACTGGCACTGATCGTCGGCGCCGCCTACGCGCTGCTGGCCACGCCGATCTATCGCTCGAACCTGCTGATCCAGGTCGAGGATGCGGCGCCGGACGCCAAGAGCGTCCTGGGCGACGTTTCGAGCCTGTTCGAAGTCAAGACACCCGCCACGGGCGAAATCCAGGTGCTTCGCTCCCGACTGGTGGTGGGCGGCGCGGTCGACGCGGCGCGCTTCTACATCGACGCCAAGCCCGCCTACGTGCCCCTGGTGGGTGAATGGCTCTCCCGGCGGGCCAGCAGCCTGTCTACTCCCATGACGTTGCCAGGACTTGCCGGTCGCGTCTATGGCACTGAGAAGATCGAGGTGAGCCGCTTCGACGTTCCCGGCGGCCTCGAAGACCAGGCGCCGTTCGTCGTGACCGCGATGGGCGAAGGGCGCTTCGAAGTGGAGCATCCCCTGCTCGATGCGCCCTTCGAGGGCCGGGTGGGCCAGGAAATCACGCACGACGTGCCCGGTGCCGGCGGCGCCATCGTGCTCAGGATCGACCGCCTGGACGCGCTGCCCGGCGCGCAATTCAATGTGAGCCGCTACTCGCGGCTGCGCACCATCGAGGACCTGCAGCGGAACATCCAGGCCAGCGAACAGGGCCGCCAGTCCAATGTGATCAGCGTCGAGCTGGAAGACAGCAACCGCACCCGGCTGACAGCCATCCTCAATGCCCTGGGCACCAAGTATGTCGACCAGAACCGCGAGCGCAAGGCGGCCGAGGCCGAGCGCACGCTGAGCTTCCTCGACGAACAACTGCCCGAGTTCAAGCGTCAATTGGAGCGTTCGGAAGATGCCTACACGCGCTTCCGCAACCAGAACTCCACGGTGGCCTTCGACGAGGAAGCCAAGGCCGCGCTGTCGCAGATCGTCGACCTGCAGACCAAGCTGCTCGATGCGCAGCAGAAGCGCCGTGAATTCATCGCCCTGTTCACCCCGAACCACCCGCGCGTCCAGACCATCGACCAGCAGATCGGCCTCATCCAGCGCAACATCGACGCGATCAACAGCCGCGTCTCGCGCATGCCGACGATCCAGCAGGAGGCCTTCCGCTACGAGCGCGACGTGCGCGTCAACAGTGAGCTGTACCAATCACTGCTGACCAACTCGCTTCAGCTGCGCCTGGTGAAGGAAGGCAAGACCGGCAACGTGCGCCTGCTGGACTCTGCCATCTCTCCGCGCCTTCCTGTCAAGCCGCAAAAGGCCCTGGTGGTTGCGCTCGCCGGCGTTCTGGGCCTGCTTGCCGGCGTCGCGGTCGCCTTCGTGCGCAGCATGTTCTTCAGCGGTATCCGCAACCCGCAGGAGATCGAGAGCCACACCGGCATGAGCGTGATGTCGGTCATCCCGTACACGCAGGAGCAAGGAGTACTGGAAGTGCGCATGGAGTCCGGCCAGAAGGGCGTACATGTGCTGACCGTCACCAACCCCGAGAGCACGACGGTGGAAAGCGTGCGCAGCCTGCGTATCGCGCTGCAGTTCGCCATGCTCGAAGGCGCCAACAACCGCGTGTTGATCACCGGTCCGACGCCCGGCATCGGCAAGAGCTTCGTCTCCGCCAACTTCGCGGCCATCATGGCGGCGGCGGGCAAGCGGGTGCTGCTGCTCGACGCCGACATGCGCAAGGGCTACATCAACAAGCAGTTCGGGCTCGCGCGCGAGGGCGGCCTGTCCGAACTGCTGGTGGGCGAGGTCACCCTGGAGAAGGCGATCCATCGCCAGGTGGTGCCCAACCTGGACGTCCTCACCAGCGGCCGCTATCCGCCCAATCCTGCGGACATGCTGATGTCCGACACCTTTGCCCGCCTGCTGGACACGCTGTCGGCTCAATACGATCTGGTGGTGATGGATGCGCCGCCGGTGCTGGTGGCGGCCGATGCCGCTGCTGCCGGAGCGCATTCGGCCGTGGTGCTGCTGGTGGCACGTGCCGACCAGACGCAAATGGGCGAGCTCGTCGAAAGCGTCAAGCGCCTGCGCCAAGGCAACGTCACGCCGACGGGCGTGGTGTTCAACGCCATGGACATGACGCGCCGCCACTATGGCAGCTATGGCTACCGCTACGGCGGCTACCGCTACACCGAGTACAAGTACAAGCGCTGAGTTCTTCGGACCGTGGCCTCTCTTCGACGGGAGGCTGCGGCCCGGCGAGCAATGCACGGCAAAAAAATGGCCGCCCCAAGGGCGGCCATTTTTTTCGCGATCACGGCCGGCCAGGCAGGCCCTACCGCCCTTACCAGCCTCGAGCGCGGTCGATGGTTTCCGTTCCCACGTTCACGGCGGAGGCGGACGGCAGGATCAGGCTGATGACGCGGTTCCAGCGAACGAGCGGCACCGGATCGATGTACACCACGTCCTGGGGACGCAACGGGAACTGCGTGGCCAGGGCAAAGGCCGCGGGGTTCTTGGCGTCGAGCTGGAAGATCGCCGGCGAGCCCGTCGCTCCCTTACGGATCACATAGATCTGTCCAGGGTTGGAAGTGTCCAGTGAAGGACCGCCCGCTTCGCCCAGCGCCTCGTTGAGGGTCAGACGACCCGAGCCACGCAACGCGAGCGCGGTGGGCCGCAGCACCTCGCCCATCACGTAGATCTTGGTGTCTTCGCGCGTGCCGACGGTGATGGTGTCGCTGTTGCGCAGAGGAATGTCGTTGAGATCGTGACCCGCCTCGCGCAGCGACGTCAGGTCGATGCGCACCGATCGCCCCCCGCGCGTGAGCGTGATCGAGGAGCGATCGCCCGCATCGGTGATGCCCCCGGCGCGATTGATGGCCTCGGCCATCGTCATGGGCAGGTCGGTGAAGATCTGCGAGCCCGGCGCACGCACCTGGCCCTCGACGTAGGCGCGGCGACTGCGGAAGGCCTGGATACGCACCGAAACCTGCGGGCTCTGGATGTTGCGCTCCAGGCGGCGTGCGATCAGGTCGGAAGCCTCGGCCTCTGTCAGGCCTTCGATCTTGACGCGACCCACGTAGGGGAAATAGATCTCGCCATTGCCCCCGACGATGAAGCCGGGCGCCACGCTGACGCCCGTCGGATCGGTCTGTTGCGAAATCACGGCGCCCGCGTTGGGCAGCAACTCGGGGTGGTCGTACACGATGACGCCGACCACGTCGCCGGGCCCGATGGAATAGGGCTCCGGTTTGCCGAACAGGGCCTGCACTTCAGGCGGAACACCACGTGGCGCAACTTCCTGCAATGTGCGCACCAGCGCCTGAGTGATGGGAGTGATGCGCCCTTCGGGTGCCTCATCTGGCACATATTGAAACTTAGGTGGTAATTCGGCCTGATCCGAATAAGGACCGACAGGTCCCATGCCGGGAACCACGGTGCAACCCTGTAGAAGCGCTGCAGTCGCCAACGCCGTCCACGCCGGCAAATTCACTGGGAGTTTCAAATCAAATACCTGTCAGATCGTGGATCACGCACTGCTGCAGCAACGGCCCTGCGCGCAGCGGTGGCCAAAAAAGGTCAACGCTATGTTGATGATATTCGGCTTTGGATGCGGCTCCGTATAAGTCTGTCAGGTACGCACCACTATGCCGCGTTTAGCCATGTGGGCCTTGGCTTCGCCCACCGTGTGCTGGCCGTAATGGAAGATGCTGGCGGCCAGCACGGCGTCTGCACCGCCCTGCTGCACGCCGTCGGCCAAATCGGCCAGCGAGCCGACGCCGCCCGAGGCGATCACCGGCACGCTCACCGCATCGCTCACGGCACGGGTGAGTGCAAGATCGAAGCCACTTCGGGTGCCGTCGCGGTCCATGCTGGTCAGCAGGATCTCGCCGGCGCCGCGGCGTGCCATCTCGCTGGCCCACTGGACGGCATCCAGGCCGGTGTTCTTGCGGCCCCCGTGGCTGTAGACGTCCCAGCCTTCGCCCCGCGTCGCCGCTTCCTCGGGCGTGCGCCGCTTGGCGTCGATGGCCACCACGATGCACTGGGCGCCGTACTTGGACGAGGCGTCCTCGATCACCTGCGGATTGGCGATCGCGGCGGAGTTGAAGCTGGTCTTGTCGGCGCCGGCATTGAGCAACCGGCGTACGTCTTCCACCGTGCGCACGCCGCCGCCCACGGTGAGCGGGATGAAGACCTGCGAGGCCACGGCCTCGATGATCGGCAGGATCAGGTCGCGGTCGTCGCTGGTGGCCGTGATGTCCAGGAAGGTCAGTTCGTCCGCGCCCTGGGCGTTGTAGCGGGCAGCGATCTCCACCGGATCGCCCGCGTCGCGCAGTTCCAGGAAGTTGACGCCCTTGACCACCCGCCCCCCGGTGACGTCGAGGCAGGGAATGATGCGTTTGGCAAGCATGGCAGGATCAGGAAGTCGAGGAGGAGGAGGAGGAAGGCCTGGCATCGAGTTGCTGCCACAGGTGCACTTCGCTGCCCGGCGCCAGTTCGACGGGGGTGTCGATGGCCGCAGCCTCGACGCAGAGCATGTGGCGCCAACCATCGGCCGGCATGTCGGCCAGGCGCGCGCACAGCGCGGGGCCGGGATTCCACACCACCGTCTCCGGGCAGGTGGGCGCGGCGGTGATGCGCAGTTCGCCAGACCCCGCGCGAAGCACCAGAGGATGGGCGGGCGCGGCATAGACGCTGTCGAACTCCTCGCCGAAGCGCAGTACCTCGCGGCCTTCGGTCGAACGCTCGTCGCGCACCGCGTCCCAGCGAGCGGCGCCCTGCAGCCCCTGGAGTTGCACGTCCGCCAGGTCGTCCACCTGCAGGTAGCTGTGCAGCGCCGCAGTGAAGGGCCAGGGCGTCGTGCCCGTGTTGCGCACCTGCAGGTCGATGCGCAGCACGTTCGCCTTGGGCACGTGCACGTTCAGGCGAAGCTGAAAGAGCTCCGGCCAGACCGCCAGGGTTTCGTCGCTGGCCGTCAGGCCCAGACTGACGGTGTCGGCAGCCGCGTCGGGGACCACCTGCCAGGGCAGGTTGCGCGCAAAGCCGTGCTTGACGAGCGGGCCGCGCTGGTTGAACTGGGGAAAGCAGACCGGGACGCCACCGCGGATGGCCGCGCGACCATCGAACACCGCCTTGGGGCTGAGGTAGAGCCGCTCCGTGCCGTCCGCGCTGCGCCAGGACAACACATGGCCGCCATGCAACGCCACCGTGACCTGGTCGCCCGTGGTGGCCGACAGTTCGACGGCCGGCTGGCCTTGGACGGTGATCTCGCGCAGGCTCATCCGAAAGTCCTCAAGCGGCCGGTGAAGGCAGGAAGGCGGAGCGCGGCGTCAGGCCGCATCGGCCAGTTCGTCGGCCCGGGCCTGTGCCTTGGCGAAGTCCAGGTCGCCCGAGTAGATGGCGCGACCGCAGATCACGCCTTCCACGCCCTCGCCTTCCACCGCGCACAGCTGCTCGATGTCGGCGATGTTGGACAGGCCGCCCGATGCGATCACCGGGATGGTCAGCGCCTGCGCGAGCTTCACGGTGGCGTCGATGTTGATGCCCGACAGCATGCCGTCGCGGCCGATGTCGGTGTAGATGATCGACTCGACGCCGTAATCCTCGAACTTCTTGCCCAGGTCCACCACCTCGTGGCCGGTGAGCTTGCTCCAGCCATCGGTGGCCACCTTGCCGTCCTTGGCGTCCAGGCCCACGATGATGTGGCCGCCGAAGGCCACGCAGGCATCCTTGAGGAAGCCGGGATTCTTCACCGCCGCCGTGCCGATGATCACGTAGCGCAGGCCGTCGTCGATGTAGCGCTCGATGGTGTCCAGGTCGCGGATGCCGCCGCCCAGTTGCACCGGAATGTCGTCGCCCACCTCGCGCAGGATGGCCTTGATGGCCGCGTGGTTCTGCGGCTTGCCGGCAAAGGCACCGTTCAGGTCCACCAAGTGCAGGCGGCGCGCGCCGGCTTCCACCCACTTGCGCGCCATGGCCGCGGGGTCTTCGCTGAAGACGGTCGATTGGTCCATGTCGCCCTGCTTGAGCCGAACGCAATGGCCGTCCTTGAGATCGATGGCGGGAATGAGGAGCATGATGAGGCGCTGAAAAGTGCCGGGAACGAAGGAGGAGAAAGGTGAAACGAACTGATTCCGAACCGGCCGTCTCAGGCTGCTGCGGGGCACGCGGGCGCCCACCGCAACCGCGGTGATCGGCTTGGCCGATTCAGGGAGTCCAGTGGAGGAAGTTCCGGTAGAGCTGCAAACCGTGGTCGGCACTCTTCTCCGGGTGAAATTGGGTCGCAAAAATGTTATCGCGGGCCACCGCCGCGGTAAAGCGGCCACCGTAGTCGGCCTCGCCCACGCTGTGCGCCGCGTCCTGCGGCCGGGCATAGAAGCTGTGGACGAAATAGAACCACGCACCCTCGGGAATCCCCTGCCACATGGCATGCGGCCGCGCCTGCGAGACCTGGTTCCAGCCCATCTGCGGCACCTTGAAGTGGCTGCCGTCGGGTTGCAGGCGACCCGCCAGCTGGAAGCGCAACACCTCACCGGGGATCAGGTCCAGGCCCTCGCTGGGGCCTTCCTCGCTGCGGCCCAGCAACATCTGCATGCCGACGCACACACCGAACAGCGGCTTGCTCGCGGCCGCTTCGAGCACCGAGGCCAGCAGGCCGGACTCGCGCAGCTCGCGCATGCAGTCGGGCATGGCGCCCTGGCCGGGCAGAACCACGCGGGTGGCCGCGCGCACGACCTCGGGGTCGGCCGTCACGTGCACCTCCACGCCCGCGGCGTCTGCCGCATGGCGCACGGCCTGGGACACGGACCAGAGGTTGCCCATGCCGTAGTCCACCACGGCGACGCTGTTCTTCATCGGAGTCATTCGGGTCGGAAAGGACCGGTCGGGCGGCGGTGCGCCGGGAGGTTTACAGGGAGCCCTTGGTGGAGGGAATCACGCCCGCCGAGCGCGGGTCGAGTTCGAGCGCGGCGCGCACGGCGCGGGCGAAGGCCTTGAAGATCGTCTCGCACTGGTGGTGCGCATTGACGCCCTTGAGGTTGTCGATGTGCAGCGTCACGCCCGCGTGGTTGACGAAGCCCTGGAAGAACTCGAAGGTCAGCTGGGTGTCGAAGCCGCCGATCATGCCGCTCGTGAAGCGCACATCCATGTGCAGGCCCGGGCGGCCGGAGAAGTCGACCACCACGCGCGACAGCGCCTCGTCGAGCGGCACATAGGCATGGCCGTAGCGGCGGATGCCCTTCTTGTCGCCCACGGCACGGGCGACGGCCTGGCCCAGGGTGATGCCGACGTCTTCGACCGTGTGATGGCCGTCGATGTGCAGGTCGCCCTCGCAATGCACGTCCAGGTCGATCAGGCCGTGGCGGGCGATCTGGTCGAGCATGTGGTCGAAGAAGCCGATGCCGGTGGCCAACTGGGCCTTGCCGCTGCCGTCGAGGTCGACGCGCACGCGGATCTTCGTCTCGGCGGTGTTGCGGGCGACCTCGGCGATGCGCGCCGGGGGCGTGGCGCCGCCGGCGGCGGCAACGATGGCGTCGGGAGCCGTGGGGGTGTTCATAGGGAGGCTTGGAGGGCCGCCAGCATGCGCGCGTTGTCGTCGGGGGTGCCGACCGTCAGGCGCAGGCAGTTCGCCAGCAGCGGGTGCATTCTAGAAACGTTCTTGATGAGGACCCCACGCGCCTTCATGCCGGCAAAGGCAGCATCGGCATCGGGCACGCGCAGCAGGACCATGTTCGCCTCGCTGGGCCACACCTTCACACCGGGGAGCGCCTGGAGTGCCTCCACCAGGCGCGTGCGCTCGCCGCGGATGGCTTCGGCCTGCGCCTCGAACACCTCGGCATGCGCGAGCGCGAACAGCGCGCATTCGGCATTGAGCACGCTGATGTTGTAGGGCGGGCGCACCTTGTCGATCTCGGCCGCCAGCGCTTCGGGTGCCAGCAGGTAGCCCAGGCGCACACCGGCCAGCCCGAACTTGCTGAGGGTGCGCATCAGCACGACATGGCCGTGGGCGGCAGGGTCGCGACGGATCTCGTCCAGCCAGCTGTGGGCGGCGAAGGGCTGGTAGGCCTCGTCGATCACGACCAGGCCGCCCTGCTCGCCCTGGGCAGCGATCAGCCGGCGCATGACGGCGGCGTCGAACAGGTTGGCGGTCGGGTTGTTGGGGTAGGCCAGGTACAACAGCGCCGGCTTGTGCTCGGCGATGGCGGCCACCATGGCGGCCTCGTCGAGCTGGAAATCGGCATCCAGCGGCACGCCGACGAAGCGCAGCCCCTGGAGCTGCGCGCTCAGCGCATACATCACGAAGCCGGGCAGCGGCGCCAGGATGGTGGCGCCCGGCCGGTCGCACGCGATGGCCAGCAGCGAGATCAGCTCGTCCGAGCCGTTGCCCAGCACCAGCGACTGGCCCGCCGGCAGGTCCACGTGGGCCGCGATCGCCGTCTTGAGCCGCTGGGCCTCGTCACCGGGATAGCGGTTGACGGCCAGCGCGCCCAGGCGGGCACCCAGCTCGGCCTGCAACTCGGGCGGCAGGCCGTAGGGGTTCTCCATCGCGTCGAGCTTGAGCAGGCCCTCGGCGGGCTGGACGACGTAGGCATGCATGTCGCGCACGTCGGGGCGGATGCGTTCGAGGGCGCGGCGGGTCAGGTCGGACATCGGGGGCATGGTCATGGGTGGGGCGCCTTTCGTCGCTCAGGGCGCGCAGCGATAGGCGCTCTGCAGCGCCGCCGACAGCACCAGTTGCACCGGCATGTCGGCCTCGTAGAGCTGGGCATTGCGCGCCAGCTCGCCCTGGAACAGGGATCGCGCCATCGAGGGCTCCAGCCGGCGGCCCGCCACGCAGAAGGGCGGCTTCTGGCCACTGCGCTGCGTCGCCTCGGCCGATTCGCGCAGGCCCTCGACCACGCCGACCAGGTAATAGCTGGCGTAGTTGGGACCTTCCTTGCCGGCGGCCTCCAGCGTGCGGAACTCGCGCAGGCTCATGGCGGGGGCCGCTGCGGCGACGCCCAGCAGCGCCAGCGCCAGCAGCGCCTGGCGCGCGGCGTTCACGGCCGCCCTTCCAGCCGCAGTTCGGCCGCGCGGGCATGCGCCTGCAGGCCCTCGCCATAGGCCAGCTCGGCGGCAATGGGACCGAGCGCGCGCGCGCCGGCCTCGCTCACCTCGATCAGGCTGCTGCGCTTCTGGAAGTCGTACACGCCCAGCGGCGAGGAGAAGCGCGCCGTGCCCGAGGTGGGCAGCACATGGTTGGGCCCCGCGCAGTAGTCGCCCAGGCTTTCGCTGGTGAAGGCACCCAGGAAGATCGCACCGGCGTGCTTCAGCAGCGGCTCCCAGCGCTGCGGCTCGAGGCTGGAAACCTCCAGGTGCTCGGGCGCGATGCGATTGCTGATGGCGCAGGCCTCTTCCATGTCGCGCGTGTGGATCAGCGCGCCGCGGCCGTTGAGGCTGGCCGCGATGATCTCGCGCCGCGGCATGGTGGGCAGCAGGCGGTCGATCTCGCGCTGCACGGCGTCGATGTAGGCCGCGTCGGGGCACAGCAGGATGCTCTGGGCAAGCTCGTCGTGCTCGGCCTGGCTGAACAGGTCCATGGCCACCCAGTCGGGCGGCGTGCTGCCGTCGGCCAGCACCAGGATTTCGCTGGGGCCCGCGATCATGTCGATGCCCACGGTGCCGAACACGCGGCGCTTGGCGGCCGCCACGTAGGCATTGCCCGGGCCGGTGATCTTGTCCACGGCCGGCACCGTCGCCGTGCCGTAGGCCAGCGCGGCCACGGCCTGTGCGCCGCCGATGGTGAAGGCGCGTGTGACGCCAGCCACATGGGCGGCAGCGAGCACCAGCGGGTTTTTCTCGCCGCGCGGGGTGGGCACCACCATCACGATTTCGCCGACGCCGGCGACCTGGGCCGGAATCGCGTTCATCAGCACGCTCGACGGATAGGCCGCCTTGCCGCCCGGCACATAGATGCCCACGCGGTCGAGCGGCGTGACCTTCTGGCCCAGCAGCGTGCCGTCCTCGTCGCGGTAGCTCCAGCTTTCGCCGCTGGCCTTCTTCTGGGCCTCGTGGTAGCTGCGCACACGGCGGGCGGCGGCTTCGAGGGCGTTGCGCTGGGCATCCGGCAGCGCGTCGAAGGCGGCCTTCAGCTCGGCCGGATCCAGAGCCAGCGCCGCCAGCGAATCCGCTTCGAGGCCATCGAAGCGGCGGGTGTAGTCCAGCACTGCCGCGTCGCCGCGCTGCTGCACGTCGGCCAGGATGTCCGCCACGCGCTGCTCGATGGCTGCATCGGTGTCCGCCGCCCAATGCAGACGCGCCTTGAACGCGGCCTCGAAATCGGGCGCGGAGGTGGCGAGACGCAATGGAGTGGCTTGCAGGGTCATGGCAGCGGCGGGGTGGGAGAAGAATCGGTCAGTTCTGCGGAAGGGCCGACGCGAAAGCGTCGATGATGCGGCGGATGGGCTCGCGCTTGAGCTTGAGCGCGGCCTGGTTGACGACCAGGCGGGCACTGATGTCCATGATGCGCTCGACCTCCACCAAGTGGTTGGCGCGCAGGGTGTTGCCGGTGGAGACCAGGTCGACGATGGCATCGGCCAGGCCGGTGAGCGGCGCCAGTTCCATGCTGCCGTAGAGCTTGATCAGGTCCACGTGCACGCCCTTGCGGGCGAAGAACTCGCGGGCCAGGCCCACGTACTTGGTGGCCACGGCCAAGCGCGCGCCCTGGCGCACCGCGTGGGCATAGTCGTAGTCGGCGCGCACGGCCACGCTCAGGCGGCACCGGGCGATGCGCAGGTCCAGCGGCTGGTACAGGCCTTCGCTGCCATGCTCCAGCAGCACGTCCAGGCCGGTCACGCCCAGGTCGGCGCCGCCGTACTGCACGTAGGTCGGCACGTCCGATGCGCGCACCAGCACCACGCGAACATCGGGGCGGGTCGTGGGCAGGATCAGCTTGCGCGACTTCTCGGGGTCCTCGGTCACCTCGATGCCGGCGGCGGCCAGCAACGGCAGGGTCTCTTCGAAGATGCGTCCCTTGGACAAGGCGAGCGTGATCACGCGGCGGCTCCGGTGGAAATGCGTTCGATGTCGGCGCCCAGGCTGCCGAGCTTGCGTTCGATGCGGTCGTAGCCGCGGTCCAGGTGGTAGATGCGGTCCACCAGCGTCTCGCCCTCGGCCACCAGGCCGGCGATGACCAGGCAGGCCGAGGCGCGCAGATCGGTGGCCATCACCGAGGCGCCCGACAGGCGGGGCACGCCTTCAATGACGGCCGTGCGGCCATCGGTCTGGATGCGCGCGCCGAGCCGCAGCAGCTCGTTGACGTGCATCATCCGGTTCTCGAAGATGGTCTCGGTCACCGTCGACGCGCCTTCCGAGATGACGTTCAGCGCCATGAACTGCGCCTGCATGTCGGTCGGAAAGCCGGGGTACTCGGTCGTGCGGAAACTCTGGCCCTTGAGGCGACCCTGAGAACGGATGCGCAGTCCGCCCGCCTCCTCGGTGATCTGCGCACCGGCATCGCGCAGCTTCTCGACCACGGCATCCAGGTGATCGGCGCGGGCGCCGCGCAGCAGCACGTCGCCGCCAGTGGCCGCCACGGCGCACAGGAAAGTGCCGGCCTCGATGCGGTCGGCGACCGTCGCGTGCTCGCAGCCGTGCAGGCGCTCCACGCCCTGGATGCGGATGCGGCTGGTACCGTGACCTTCGATCCTGGCGCCCATCCTGATGAGCATCTCGGCCAGGTCGGGAATCTCCGGCTCCTGGGCCGCGTTCTCCAACACCGTCTCGCCTTCGGCCAGCGTGGCGGCCATCAGCAGGTTCTCGGTGCCGGTCACGGTGACCATGTCGGTGGTGATGCGCGCGCCACGCAGCCGCGTGAGGCCGGGCTGCAGCCGGGCCATCATGTAGCCGTGCTCGACATCGATCTCGGCGCCCATGGCCCGCAGGCCCTTGATGTGCTGGTCCACCGGCCGCGAGCCGATGCCGCAGCCACCCGGCAGCGACACCTTGGCATGGCCGAAGCGCGCCACCAGCGGGCCCAGCGCCAGCACGGAGGCCCGCATGGTCTTGACCAGCTCGTAGGGCGCCTCGGGCTGCGTCAGGTCGGCGGCATTGAGGCGCACCGTGCCGTTGTCGTCACGCTCGGCGGTCACGCCCATGTGACGCACCAGCTTGAGCATGGTGGAGACGTCCTGCAGGCGCGGCACGTTGTGCACGACCACCGGGTCAGTGGTCAGCAACGCCGCGCACAGCTGGGGCAGCGCCGCGTTCTTGGCGCCGGAAATGGTGACGTCGCCGCCGAGCTGACGCCCGCCGCGAATGAGGAGTTTGTCCATCAGGATTCCTTGGAACGGCGGCCTCGCCGTTCGGTCAACGGGTCAGGCGCTATGCTTGGCCCACTCGGCAGGCGTGTAGGTCTTCATCGACAGCGCATGCACTTCGTCGGTATGCATTTTCTCACCGAGGGTGGCGTAGACCCGCTGATGGCGCTGGATGAGACGCTTGCCGTCGAACTCGGCCGAGACGATGGTGGCGAACCAGTGGCGGCCATCGCCCTCCAGCGTGATGTGCTGGCAGGGCAGGCCGGCCTCGATCAGGGCCTGGAGTTCTTGGGCAGTCATGGTGGGGCGCGGGGCGGTCGTTGGATGCAGCATCTGCCAGCAGGCAGTCGCGGCCTCGAAATGGCAGGTCTTCCTCAGCCTCTGATCTTGTAGCCGGTGCGCAGCAGGTGCACCGCCACGGTACTCACCACGGCCAGCGCACCGGCCACGACGCCCAGGCTCAGCCAGGGCGACACGTCCGACATGCCAAAGAAGCCGTAGCGGAAGCCGTCGATCATGTAGAAGAAGGGGTTGAGGTGGCTCACCGCCTGCCAGAAGGGCGGCAGCGAGCCGATGGAATAGAACACGCCCGACAGGAAGGTCATGGGCATGATCAGAAAGTTCTGGAACACCGCCATCTGGTCGAACTTCTCGGCCCAGAGGCCGGCGATCAGGCCCAGCGTGCCGAGCAGGCCCGCGCCCAGCAGGGCGAAGAGCACGATCCACAGCGGCTGCGCGAAGGGCGGCACGGCGAAGAACATCGTGACCAGCAGCACGCCCGCGCCGACCACCAGGCCGCGCACCACCGACGAGCCCACATAGGCGAAGAACCAGCCCCAGTGCGACAACGGCGTCAGCAGCACGAACACCAGGTTGCCCATGATCTTGCTCTGGATGATGGACGAGGAGCTATTGGCGAAGGCGTTCTGCAGCACGCTCATCATCACCAGACCGGGGATCAGGAAGGCGGTGTAGCTGAAGCGGCCGTAGACCTGGACGTGGTCCTCCAGCACATGGCCGAAGACCATCAGGTAGAGCACCGAGGTCAGCACCGGCGCACCGACGGTCTGGCCGGCCACCTTCCAGAAGCGCAGCACTTCCTTGGCCAGCAGGGCGCGCCAGCCCATGGCGCGCGACAGCAGCATGTCTCTCATCGCGCCACCTCCAGCGGTGTCTGCTCGCCGGCCATCAGGTCGATGAAGACGTCCTCCAGGTCGGCCTTGCGCATTTCCACGTCCTCGACCGACACGCCGGCCTGTCGCAGGTTGGACAGCAGTTGTTCCACCTCCAGCGCGTTCTGCGCCGGCAGTTGGACGATGCGGCCGGTGATCCGGGCGTTGCGGGCCAGCTCCCAGGGTAGCTCGGCATCGGTCTTGAAGCGCAGCACGTTGCTGGCCGCCGCCTTGAGCAGTTCGCTGGTGCGGTCCAACGCCACCACCCTGCCCTTCTTGAGCATGGCGATGCGGTTGCACAGCGCCTCGGCTTCCTCGAGGTAGTGGGTGGTCAGCAGCACGGTGCTGCCTTCGCGGTTGAGGCGGGCGACGAATTGCCACAGCGTCTGGCGCAGTTCCACGTCCACGCCGGCCGTGGGCTCGTCGAGCACGATCACCGGCGGCTTGTGCACCAGTGCCTGCGCCACCAGCACGCGGCGCTTCATGCCGCCCGAGAGCTGGCGCATGTTGGCATCGGCCTTGTCGGCCAGACCCAGGCTGGTGAGCAGCTCGTCGATCCAGTCGTCGTTGTTCGGGATGCCGAAATAGCCCGACTGCAGCCGCAGCGTCTCGCGGACATTGAAGAAGGGGTCGAAGACCAATTCCTGCGGCACGATGCCCAACTGTCGGCGCGCATCGGCGAAGTGGCTCTGCACGTCGAAGCCATGCACGCTCACATGACCTGACGTGGGCCGCGACAGTCCAGCGAGGATGCTGATGAGGGTGGTCTTGCCCGCGCCGTTCGGGCCCAGGAGGCCGAAGAACTCGCCTTCCTCGATGTCGAAGCTGACATCCTCCAGCGCCCGCAGACCGGGATTGCCATGGGCCCGCTGTGCGCGGGACGGAGGATAGGTCTTGGAGACGGACTGGAAGGAGACGGCGGCCATAGGGGGTGGGGATTCTAGGTTGTTCCCCTTGGCCCCGCCCCTGGCGGGAGATCAGGGCGCGGAAGGCAGCAGGCCGGCCACGCCGTAGAGCATGGCCAATTCGCGCAGGCGCGCGGGTAGCCCCTTGACGGCAAAGCCCCGGCCCAGCGCCGCGGCCTCCCGGCGGCATTCGAGCAGCACGGCGATGGCCGAGGAATCGAACTGGTTCAGCGCGCTCGCGTCGACCACGGCCGAAGACCCGGGCTGCGCCGTCAGCCCCTGCTGGAGCATGCGCATGCAGGCCGGTGCCTCGTCGTGCGTCAGACGAGGCGGCAGCATCAGTGTCAGGGCATCGAGCGCCATGCGGTCACCCCGGTCAGCTGCGGGCGTTGGCCTTGTTGCGGGCCGCCAGCGTGGCAATCAGGCCGTCGATGCCCTTGGCGTTGATCTCCTGGGCGAACTGGGTGCGGTAAGTATCGACCAGCCATACGCCCATCACGTTGAAGTTGAAGACCTTCCAGCCGTAGCCTTCGCCGGGGGTCTTCTCGAGCCGGTAATCGATCTGCACCGGGTCGCCAGAGCCGCCGCGGACCTCGGTGCGCACCAGCACTTCCTTGTCGTCCGGCGAGCCACGGAAGGGCTTGATGGTGACGGTCTGGTCACTGACCTGGTCCAGGGCGCCGGCGTAGGTGCGCACCAGCAGCGTCTTGAATTCCTGCTGCAACTGGGTGCGCTGCTCCGGCGTGGCCTGACGCCAGGCGGGGCCCACGGCCGAGGAGGTCATGCGCTGGAAATTCACGTTGGGCATGATCTTGGCGTCAACGAGCGCCATGATCTTCGGGATGTCCCCGGCCTTGATCGACTTGTCGGCCTTGATGGTGTCCAGCACTTCGCTGGACAGCCGCTTGACCAGCGCATCAGGGGCTTCATCGGCGGCCATTGCCGACAGCGAGGCGCTGCCCAGCGCCACGAGGATCGCGCCCATTCCGGCCCAGCGGCCGATGGTGCGTCGTTGGATGGCGAAGTTCATGGTGGGTATCCCTTCTATCGTTGTGTGCGGCGACGCTGCCTGCCCTTTCGAGCGGCTCGTTGCGGCGCGGGTTTCCGTCGAGGCGGCGGCACTTGCAACCAACTGCAAGGGCCCTGCTTGGTCACTGGTCGTCGTCCTGACGCGTGCGTCCGTCGTTCACTTCTGCACGGCGCCGCTGGAGATAGGCGTCGCGGGAGAAGCTGTACGGGTCGAGTGCCGCGTCTTCCAGGAGACTGGTGGTCCGCAGCAACCGCGCGCGACGGTCCACCAGCCACAGGCCAGTCAGACTCCAGCGCACCGTCTTGTCGTCGATGGAGGGCACCGGGTCGCCCTGCCAGTCGATGGGCAGCGCGGCGGTGTCGCGCACGGTCGAAGGGCCCAGGAGCGGCAACATCAGGTACGGGCCGGACGGCACGCCCCAGTAGCCCAGCGTCTGGCCGAAGTCCGCGCTGTGCCGCTCGATGCCGAGGTCGGAGGCCACGTCCAGGATGCCGCCCAACCCGAACACCGTGTTCACGTTCAGGCGCATGAAGGTCTCGGCACTGTTCTGCGCCTTCAATTGCAGGACGTTGTTGGCGAAATTCCAGATGTCGCCCAGGTTGTTGAAGAAGTTCGTGACACCGCTTCGCACCATCGACGGCAGCACGTCACGGTAGGTGGTGGCCACCGGCTTGAGCACCGCGTCGTCCAAGGCCTTGTTGAAGCGGAACATGCGGCGGTTGAAGGGCTCGAAGGGGTCCGCGGGATTGCGCAGGTCGGCAGGCGCCGCGGTCGAGTCCTCAGTGGCCGGCGCAGCAGCCGGCTGCTGCGCCTGGGCCCATGCCAGGCCGCAGCTTGCGAGCGCCATGCCCAGGGCCACGGCGCGTACGCCGCGCCACGGGCCCGCAACGGGGGTTCTTCTCGTCGTCATTTCTTCGCACCCTCTCCGGTCTTGTTGTTGGCATCGCCGGAGGAGCTTCCGTCGGCCGCCTTGCTGTAGAGAAACTGGCTGATCAGGTTTTCGAGCACGACCGCGGACTGGGTCGACGAGATCGTGTCGCCGGCCTGCAGGTTCTTGTCGTCGGCGCCGGCCTCGATGCCGATGTACTGCTCGCCCAGCAGACCGCTGGTGAGGATCTTCAAAGAGCTGTCCTTGGGAAAGCGATAGCGGTCCTGCAGCGCCAGCGTCACGCTGGCCTGGAAGGTCTTGTCGTCGAAGCCGATGGATTCCACGCGACCCACCACCACACCGGCGCTCTTGACCGCCGTCTGCGGCTTGAGCCCGCCGATGTTGTCGAAACGGGCCGTGACCTTGTAGGTCTTCTGGAAATTCAGGCTGAGCAGGTTGGCCGATTGCAGGGCCAGGAAGAGCAGCGCCGCCGCGCCGATGAGCACGAACAGGCCAACCCAGAGATCGCTGCGGGAACGTTGCATTGGTTTACCTCAGAGGCTGAACATCATGGCGGTAAGGAGGAAGTCCAGCCCCAACACCGCCAGCGAAGCCACCACCACCGTGCGCGTGGTGGCGCGGGAGACGCCCTCGGGCGTCGGCTGGGCCTCGAAACCCTGGAGCAGCGCGACGAAGCTGACGGTGAAGCCGAACACCACGCTCTTGACGATGCCGTTGCCGACATCCTGCAGGACATCCACCCCGCTTTGCATCTGCCCCCAGAAAGCGCCGGAGTCCACGCCCAGCATGAGCACGCCCACCACCCATCCCCCGAGCACGCCCACGGCGCTGAACACGGCGGACAGCAGCGGCAGGGTGATGACGCCCGCCCAGAAGCGAGGCGCCAACACCCGACGCACCGGGTCCACCGCCATCATCTCCATGGCACTGAGCTGCTCGCCCGCCTTCATCAGGCCGACTTCGGCGGTAAGCGAGGTGCCGGCCCGGCCCGCGAAGAGCAGCGCCGCGACCACCGGCCCCAGCTCGCGCACCAGCGAGAGCGTGACCAACAGGCCCAGCGCCTCCGAGGCGCCGTAGCGCTGCAGCGTGTAGTAGCCCTGCAGCCCCAGCACGAAACCGACAAACAGACCCGAGACCGCGATGATCGCCAGCGAGTAGTTGCCCAGGAAGTGGATCTGGTCGCGCACGAGGCCGAAACGACGAAGGCAAGACCCCAGGTCGGCCACCAGGCGCACGAACAGGCGGGCCCCATGGCCCAGGTCCGCCAGCTTGCGCCGCACGGCAAAGCCCACGTCGGACGGATGCCACCACCTCATGGCCGGCCTCCCTGCATGTGGCCGAAATCCTCGTCGACCGTGGGCCCGGGATAGTGGAAGCGCACCGGCCCCTCCGCTTCGGCATTGACGAACTGGTGCACCAGCGGATCGGTGCTGGCCCGCACCTCGTCCGGCGCGCCCTGTGCCGCGACCTTGCCGTTGGCGAGGATCACCACGTGGTCGGCGATGCGGAAGGTCTCGTCGAGGTCGTGGGAGACGATCACGCTCGTCAGCCCGAGCGCGTCGTTCAGCCGGCGGATCAGGCGGGCGGACGTGCCCAGCGAAATCGGATCGAGCCCGGCAAAGGGCTCGTCGTACATGACCAGCTCGGGGTCGAGCGCAATGGCCCGGGCGAGTGCAACACGGCGCGCCATGCCGCCGGAGACCTCGCTGGGCATCAGCTCGCGCGCGCCGCGAAGGCCCACCGCGTCCAGCTTCATGAGCACGATGTCGCGCACCAGCGGCTCGGGCAGTTGGGTGTGCTCGCGCAGGGGAAAGGCCACGTTGTCGAACACCGTCATGTCGGTGAACAGCGCGCCGAACTGGAACAGCATGCCCATGCGGCGCCGGGCAGCATAGAGCGCAGGGGGTGCCATGCGACCCACGTCCTGGCCGTCGAAGCGCACCTCGCCGGCGTTGGCACGCACCTGCCCGCCGATCAGCCGCAGCACCGTCGTCTTGCCGCCGCCAGACGCACCCATCAGCGCCGTCACGCGCCCGCGGGGCACGGAGAACGACACGCCATCGAGGATGGCGCGCTCGCCGTAGCCAAAGCGCACGTCACGAAACTCGACGAAAGGGGCGGAATCGACGGAGGACAAAGCCGGGGGAGGGACGGTGGGAGAAACGGGCAGTCTCAAGAAAACACAAAGCCGGGGCGCCTGTGCGGCATCCCGGCTTGGCGGCGGCCGATGATAAGGGAAAGCACGTAGGCCGGTTTTCGACCTTACGGCTGCCCTTTGGTTCAACGGGGCAGGTCGCTGAATCCCATCAGGAATTCGTCCACGGCCCGCGCCGCCTGCCGGCCTTCGCGGATGGCCCACACCACCAGCGACTGGCCGCGGCGCATGTCGCCGGCCGCGAACACCTTGGGCACGTTGGTGGCGTAGCCACCCGTGAAGTCGACCGTGGCCTTGGCGTTGCCGCGCGCATCCTTCTCGACGCCGAAGGCTTCGAGCACCGGCGAGACCGGGCTCACGAAACCCATGGCCAACAGGACCAGATCGGCCTTGTAGGTCTTCTCGGTGTTGGGCACCTCGACGAACTTGCCGTCCTTGAACTCCACATGCACGGTCTTGAGGCCGGTGACCTTGCCCTTCTCGCCGATGAATTCCTTGGTCGAGATGGCGAACTCGCGCTCGCAGCCTTCCTCGTGGCTGGAGGAGGTGCGCAGCTTGTAAGGCCAGTAGGGCCAGACCAGCGGCTTGTTCTCCGATTCGGGCGGCATGGGCATGAGCTCGAACTGGGTCACGCTGGCTGCGCCGTGGCGGTTGCTGGTGCCCACGCAGTCGGAGCCGGTGTCGCCACCGCCGATCACGATGACGTGCTTGCCGTCCGCGCGCAACTGGCCCTTGACCTTGTCGCCGGCGTTCACGCGGTTCTGCTGCGGCAGGAACTCCATCGCGAAATGGATGCCGTCCAGGTCGCGGCCGGGTGCGGGCAGGTCGCGCGACTGCTCGGCACCGCCGGTCAGCAGCACGGCGTCGAACTCGGCCTGGAGCTGCTCGGGCGTGACGGTTTCCTTGGCCAGGTTGGTGACCTTGGAGCCCTTGCCCAGCGCGTCCTTGGCGGCGCCGACGACCACGCCCGTGCGGAAGACCACGCCTTCGGCCTTCATCTGCTCGACGCGGCGGTCGATATGCGACTTCTCCATCTTGAAGTCGGGGATGCCATAGCGCAGCAGGCCACCGACACGGTCGTTCTTCTCGAACAGCGTCACGTCGTGGCCGGCCCGGGCCAGTTGCTGGGCCGCGGCCAGGCCGGCGGGGCCGGCGCCGACGACGGCGACCTTCTTGCCGGTCTTGTGCTTGGCCGGACGGGGCTTGACCCAGCCCTCGGCCCAGGCGCGGTCGATGATCGCGTGCTCCAGGGACTTGATGCCGACCGCATCGTCATTCACGTTCAGCACGCAGGCCGCCTCGCAGGGCGCGGGGCAGATACGGCCCGTGAACTCGGGGAAGTTGTTGGTCGAGTCCAGCACCGCGAAGGCGTTCTTCCAGTCCTGGCGATACACCAGGTCGTTGAAGTCCGGAATGATGTTGTTGACCGGGCAGCCGTTGTTGCAGAAGGGCGTGCCGCAGTCCATGCAGCGCGCACCCTGGATCTTGGCCTGCTGGTCGTCCAGCGCGACCACGAATTCCTTGTAGTGCTTCAGTCGCTCATCGACCGGGCGGTAGCCCTCTTCGAGCCGCTCGAATTCCATGAAGCCGGTGACTTTTCCCATCGTGTGTTCCTCGTTCTGGTTCGTGGCGCGTCGGCTCAGCCGGCTGCGGCGGCGGAGACGGCATGCGGCTCCAGGCCGGCCTTGGCGTCATTGCCGGTGCTGGCCAGCATCATCTTGCGGTCGTGCAGCTCGCCCAGGGCGCGCTTGTATTCGTTCGGGAAGACCTTCACGAACTTCGTGCGCGACAGGGCCCAGTCGTCCAGCAGGTCGCGGGCGCGCTTGCTGCCGGTCCAGCGGTGGTGCTCTTCGAGCAGCTTGCGCAGCTGGGCTTCGTCGGTCTGGGCGTTGTGCCAGAACTTGCGGTCGACGCCGGCGGTCTGCTCGCCGGTGGTCAGCACCTTCTCGAGCGTGACCATGGCCATATTGCAGCGCGAGGCGAATTGGCCGTCCTCGTCGTAGACGAAGGCCACGCCGCCGCTCATGCCGGCCGCGAAGTTGCGGCCCGTCTTGCCCAGCACCACCACCGTGCCGCCGGTCATGTATTCGCAGCCGTGGTCACCCGTGCCCTCGACCACCGCGGTGGCGCCCGACAGGCGCACCGCGAAGCGCTCGCCCGCCACGCCGGCCAGGAAGGCCTCGCCCGTGGTGGCGCCGTACAGCGCGGTGTTGCCCACGATGATGTTGCGCGCCGCCTCGCCGCGGAAGTCCAGGCTGGGACGCACCACCACGCGGCCACCCGAGAGGCCCTTGCCGGTGTAGTCGTTGGCCTCGCCGATCAGATAGAGCGTGATGCCGCGGGCCAGGAAGGCGCCGAAGGACTGGCCGCCCGTGCCTTCCAGCTGGATGCGGATGGAGTCGTCGGGCAGGCCTTCCGGATGCACCTTGGTCAGCGCGCCGGAGAGCATGGCGCCCACCGAGCGGTTGACGTTGCGCACCGTCTCGATGAACTGCACCTTCTCGCCGCGGTCGATGGCCGGGCGCGACTTCTCGATCAGCTTGTTGTCCAGGCTTTTCTCGAGGCCGTGGTCCTGGCTGTCGACATGCAGGCGCGGCACCTCGGCCGGCACCTGCGGCTGGGCGAACAGGCGGCTGAAGTCCAAGCCGCGGGCCTTCCAGTGGGCGATGCCCTTGCGCATGTCGAGCAGGTCGGCGCGGCCGATCAGCTCGTCGAACTTGCGCACGCCCAGCTGGGCCATGATCTGGCGCACTTCCTCGGCGACGAAGAAGAAGTAGTTGACGACATGCTCGGGCTTGCCGGCGAACTTCTGGCGCAGCACCGGGTCCTGCGTGGCCACACCCACCGGACAGGTGTTCAGGTGGCACTTGCGCATCATGATGCAGCCCTCGACCACCAGCGGCGCGGTGGCGAAGCCGAATTCGTCGGCGCCCAGCAGCGCGCCGATCACGACGTCGCGACCGGTCTTCATCTGGCCGTCGGCCTGCACGCGAATGCGGCCGCGCAGGCGGTTGAGCACCAGCGTCTGCTGGGTCTCGGCCAGGCCGATCTCCCACGGGCTGCCGGCATGCTTGATGGACGACCAGGGCGAGGCGCCCGTGCCGCCGTCATGGCCGGCGATCACGACGTGGTCGCTCTTGCACTTGGCCACGCCGGCCGCGATGGTGCCCACGCCCACTTCCGACACCAGCTTGACGCTGATGGAGGCATGCGGCGCCACGTTCTTCAGGTCGTGGATCAGCTGGGCCAGGTCCTCGATCGAATAGATGTCGTGGTGCGGCGGCGGGCTGATCAGGCCCACGCCGGGCACCGAATAGCGCTGCTTGCCGATGTACTCGGTGACCTTGCCGCCAGGCAGCTGGCCGCCTTCGCCGGGCTTGGCGCCCTGCGCCATCTTGATCTGGATCTGGTCGGACGAGGACAGGTACTCCGCCGTCACACCGAAACGGCCCGAGGCCACCTGCTTGATGCGCGAGCGCAGCGAATCGCCTTCCTTCAGGGGCAGGTCGACCTCGACGTTCTGCGCGCCGATCTCGCTCTTGAGCGTGGCGCCCTGCTTGATCGGGATGCCCTTGAGCTCGTTGCGGTAGCGCGCCGGGTCCTCGCCGCCCTCGCCGGTGTTGCTCTTGCCGCCGATGCGGTTCATGGCAATGGCCAGCGTCGAATGGGCCTCGGTGCTGATCGAGCCCAGCGACATGGCGCCGGTCGCAAAGCGCTTGACGATCTCGGCCGCGGGCTCGACCTCGTCGACCGCGATGGCCTTGGCGGTGTCGAACTTGAACTCGAACAGGCCGCGCAGCGTCAGGTGGCGACGGCTCTGGTCGTTGATGATCTGCGCGTATTCCTTGTAGGTGTTGAAGTTGTTCGCGCGGGTGGAGTGCTGCAGCTTGGCGATGGCGTCGGGCGTCCACATGTGGTCTTCGCCGCGGGTGCGCCAGGCGTATTCGCCGCCGGCATCCAGCATCGACTCCAGCACCGGGTCGTCGCCAAAGGCGGCCTTGTGCATGCGGATGGCCTCCTGCGCGATCTCGAACACGCCGATGCCTTCCACGCGGCTGGCGGTGCCGGTGAAGTACTTCGCGACCGTCTCGGTGTTCAGGCCGATGGCCTCGAACAATTGGGCGCCGCAGTAGCTCATGTACGTGCTCACGCCCATCTTGGACATGATCTTGGACAGGCCCTTGCCGATCGCCTTGACGTAGTTGTAGATGGCCTTCTCGGCCGACAGGTCGCCCGGCAGGTCCTGGTGCATCGCTGCCAGGGTTTCCATGGCCAGGTACGGATGCACCGCTTCCGCGCCGTAGCCGGCCAGCACGGCGAAGTGGTGCACTTCGCGGGCAGAGCCGGTTTCCACCACCAGGCCGGCGCTGGTGCGCACGCCTTCGCGGATCAGGTGCTGGTGGATCGCGGACAGCGCCAGCGCGGCCGGAATCGGCAACTGCGTCGCGCTGATCGCGCGGTCGCTCACGATCAGGATGTTGTGGCCGCCCTTGATGGCGTCCACCGCTTCTGCGCACAGCGAGGCCAGCTTGGCTTCCACACCCTCTTCGCCCCAGGCGAGCGGGTAGGTGATGTCCAGCGTGTAGCTCTTGAACTTGCCCTGCGTGAAGGTGCCGATGTCGCGCAGCTTGGCCATGTCGTTGAAGTCGAGCACGGGCTGGCTCACTTCGAGGCGCATGGGCGGGTTGACCTGGTTGATGTCCAGCAGGTTGGGCTTGGGGCCCACGAAGCTGACCAGCGACATGACGATGGCCTCGCGGATCGGGTCGATCGGCGGATTGGTCACCTGGGCGAACAGTTGCTTGAAGTAGTTGTACAGCGGTTTGTTCTTGCTGGAGAGCACGGCCAGCGGGCTGTCGTTGCCCATGGAGCCGATGCCCTCCTCGCCGGCCACCGCCATCGGGCTCATCAGGAACTTGATGTCTTCCTGCGTGTAGCCGAAGGCCTGCTGGCGGTCCAGCAGCGAGACGGCGCTGGCCGGGGCCTCGCCCGCGCCCTCGACGTCGTCAAGCTTGATGCGCAGGTTCTCGATCCACTGCTTGTAGGGCTTGCTGTGCGCGAGGGTGGCCTTGACCTCCTCGTCGTCGATCATGCGGCCCTGGTCGAGGTCGATCAGGAACATCTTGCCGGGCTGCAGGCGCCACTTGCGGATGATCTTGGCCTCGGGGATGGGCAGCACGCCGGCCTCGGAGCCCATGATGACCATGTCGTCGTCGGTCACGCAGTAGCGGGCGGGGCGCAGGCCGTTGCGGTCCAGCGTGGCGCCGATCTGCTTGCCGTCGGTGAAAACCACGGCGGCCGGGCCGTCCCACGGCTCCAGCATGGCGGCGTGGTACTCATAGAAGGCGCGGCGGCGCGGATCCATGGTGGCGTGCTGCTCCCAGGGCTCCGGGATCATCATCATCACGGCCTGGCTGATCGGGTAGCCGGCCATCGTCAGCAGTTCGAGGCAGTTGTCGAAGGTGGCGGTGTCGGACTGGCCGGCGAAGCTGATCGGGTAGAGCTTGGCCAGGTCGGCGCCCAGCACGGGCGAACTCATCACGCCTTCGCGGGCGCGCATCCAGTTGTAGTTGCCCTTGACCGTGTTGATCTCGCCGTTGTGGGCGACGTAGCGGTAGGGGTGGGCCAGCGGCCACTCGGGGAAGGTGTTGGTGGAGAAGCGCTGGTGCACCAGGCCGATGGCCGAGACGCAGCGTGCGTCCTGCAGGTCCAGGTAATAAGTGCCCACCTGGTCGGCCAGCAGCAGGCCCTTGTAGACCACGGTGCGGCTGCTCATGCTCGGAACGTAGTATTCCTTGCTGTGCTTGAGCTTGAGTGCCTGGATGTTGGCGCTGGCCGTCTTGCGGATGACGTAGAGCTTGCGCTCCAGCGCGTCCTGCACGATCACATCGGCGCCGCGGCCGATGAAGACCTGCCGCATGATGGGTTCCTTGTCGCGCACGGTGGGCGACATGGGCATCTCGCGGTTGACCGGCACGTCGCGCCAGCCCAGCAGCACCTGGCCTTCGGCCTTGATCGCGCGCTCCATCTCCTGCTCACAGGCCAGTCGCGAGGCATGCTCCTTGGGCAGGAAGATCATGCCGACGCCGTACTCGCCGGCCGGCGGCAGGGTGACGCCCTGCTTGGCCATTTCTTCGCGGTAGAGCGCATCGGGGATCTGGATCAGGATGCCCGCGCCGTCGCCCATCAGCTTGTCGGCACCGACGGCGCCGCGGTGGTCGATGTTCTCGAGGATCTTCAGCGCCTGGGTGACGATGTCGTGGCGCTTCTCACCCTTGATGTGGGCCACGAAGCCCACGCCGCAGGCGTCGTGCTCGTTGGCGGTGACGTACAGGCCTTTTTGCTGGAGGTGTTCGATTTCTGCTGCCAGGGTCATGGCACGCTCCTCGGAGATATCGTGGGGAATGCGGGGAGCATAGGGACTTGCACGAAGAATGCCAAACGTTTTAATTGGGGTCAGACTCCATTTCGGCGTCAGCCATTTCTTATCGCTTCAGAATTGGGGACAGATCACGATCAACGGGGAGCAACCGGTCTTACGGCCGCTTGCGAGGCATCAGCCCCCGGGAAGACTGGGATCTTTCGGCTTACGCCCTGCACGCCCGACCGCCAATCGGCGCGGTGTATCGGCCTGCAGCTGCTGGACGAAGGCAGCCTCGCCCGCCGCCCATCCTTTGCGGGCGGTTTCGGTCAGCATGAGCTGTTCAGCTCGCGTCGGCCCTACATGCACCATTTCGGCGTACGCGGCTTCACGCGCGAAGGGCGTATTGCCCAGCGCCCAGTACAGCGCATGCGGCGTGAGGAAGCGATCGGTGCGCAGCCCCACGTAGTGGCCATGGCTGGACCACGCATAGTCGCGCGCCTGCTCCACCAGCCCCGCCCGTACCGGATGCAGGTCGATGTAGGCCATGCAAGGCAGGAAATAGCGCTCGGCCTGCAGCACCGTGCCACGGTAGCGGCCTTCCCACAGCGTGCCGCGCCGTCCGTGGCGGTCGTTGAAGTGGCGCACATAGCGCCGCCCCACGGCCTGCATCCACAGCGACAGCGCCTCGGCCGTCGGCGGCGTGGCCAGGACATGGAAATGATCTTCCAGGATCACGTAGGCATGCAGGGCCACGCCCGCGCGCTGGGCCTGCTCGCCCAGCGTGTCCAGCAGCATCTGCCGGTCGGTGGTGTCGACCACCACCGCCTGGTCGTTGTTGCCGCGCTGGATCAGGTGGTGCGGATGGCCGGCCAGCGCCAGCCGGGGCTGCCTGGCCATGTTCAGGCCTCGTGCACGGCCTCGGTCGCCGACGCCGCGGGCGGCAGTGCCGGAAAGCGGCGCCCGGCCAGCTCGTCGAGCCCGAACTCGGCCAGCAGCGCCCGCAGCCGCTGGGCGGCGCTGGCTTTGCGATGGCCGGTGCGGCGCGCCAGGATCAGCTCGTTCTTCATGCTGTGCTCCCAGCCGACCAGTTCGGTGACCGTCACCTGGTAGCCACAGGCTTCCAGGTACAGGCAGCGCAGCACATTGGTGAGCTGGCTGCCGATCTCGCGCGTGTGCAGCGGATGCCGCCACAGCTCGGCCAGCGGCGTGCGCGCCAGCGACAGCGCCTTGCTGTGCCGCAGGCTGGCCGCCACTTCGGCCTGGCAGCAGGGCACCAGCACCATGAAGCGGGCCTGCTTGGCCAGGCCGAAGGCGATGGCGTCGTCGGTGGCGGTGTCGCAGGCATGCAGCGCGGTGACCATGTCGATCTGCGCCGGCAACTCGGTGGCCGTCGCCGATTCAGCCACCGACAGCGCCAGGAAATGCATGCGCGCAAAGCCCAGCCGATCGGCCAGCGCCCGCGAGCGCTCGACCAGCTCGGCCCGGCTCTCGATGCCGTAGATATGGCCGCCGCGCGCCTTGAAGAACAGGTCGTGCAGGATGAAGCCCAGGTAGGACTTGCCGGCGCCGTGGTCCGCCACGGTCGCCACAGCGCCTTCCTCCGGCAGCTCCAGCAGCAGTTTCTCGATGAACTGGTAGAGGTGGTAGACCTGCTTGAGCTTGCGCCGCGAGTCCTGGTTGAGCCGGCCCTCGCGGGTCAGGATGTGCAGCTCCTTGAGCAGCTCGACCGACTGGCCAGGCCGCAGCTCCTCGGCCAACGCCGCGTCTGCCACGCCCGTTGCGCCCGCGCGCTGCCCCTTGTCTGCCTGGCGTTTCATGGCCGCCCCCCTGCCCCGGCACCCACGTCCAGCGCCGCCCAGCCCGCCGCCCCCAGGGCGTCGAGCGTGTCGATGTTGCGCTCGAAGATGTCCGCCGCGTCCGGAAAGGCCTCGACCGCGCGGTCGATACTGGCTTCGCGCAGCAGATGCAGCGTGGGATGGGGCGAACGGTTGCTGAAATTGCCCAGCGCGTCCTCGTCCTCGCCAGCGAACTGGAAGCGCGGATGGAAACTGGCCAGCTGAAGCTCGCCCTCGTGCCCGGCGCGGCGCATCAGGCGCTCGCAGCGGCCGGTGAAATCGTGGAAGTCGTAGAAGTCGTGCAAGGCGTGGGGGACGATCAGCAAGGTGGTGTCGCGGGTGTCGGCCGGTGTCTCGCGCAGCGCCTGTGCCTCGGCCAACAGGCGCTCGGCCAGCTGGTCCAGGTCGTCGCCGGCATGGACGGCGTAGTGCACCTGGCCCTTGGCCTGCACGGCCTTGGCGAAGGGGCACAGCTGCAGGCCGATGACCGCCCGGTCGACCCAGCGGCGCGTGTCGGCGATGGCCTGCGCGGCATCGATGGTCATGAAGAATTTCCTTTGGTGTGCACGGGCCGCGGCGGGCCCTGCAATCCGCCGATTGTCTGCGCCCTTCTCAAGCGCCAGCCTGCGCGCGCCGTCCCAGCCAGAGGGCCATCTGCATGCCCGCCAGCGAACAGCCGAGCGCGAACACCCAGGTCCAGTGCCAGCCTCCCACGCGCTGGGCCAGCCAGCCCACGACGGGGGGCGCCAGGAACTGGCCGAGCGACGAGGCCTGCTGCATCAGCCCAACCGTGGTGGAGGCCGCCTGCGGCACCACGCGTCCCGCCAGCAGGAAGAGCGTGGCGGGCACCATACCGCCCGCCAGCGAGAACACGCAGACGGCGAGGTAGCGAACGGGCATGGGCAGCGCCCAGACCTGATCGCCGCTGCCGATCTGGGCGAAGGCCAGGGCAGCCATCAGCGCCATCACCAGAAAACCGCGCACCAGCAGGCGTTGCGGCGCGTGCCCGCGCTGCAGCAGGCGGCCGCCGCACACGTTGCCGACGATGTTGACGGCGGCCGCGACCGCGGTGAGCAGCGCCGTCCAGGCCGCCGGCATGCCGGCCGACGCGTAGATGGTCGGCAGGAAACCGATCACAGCCATCCACTGCGCCGCATAGACGCAGAAGGCGCCCGCCACCAGCCAGGCGCCCGGCTCGCGCAGCGTCAGGCCCAGGCGCGACGACCAGCCAGCGCCAGCGCCAGCGGGTGCGGGGCGCCCCCCATCGGCCGGCACGGCATGGATCAGCCCCAGCATGGCCATGGCGGACACCAGCGCGGCGCCTTGCCACCAACCCGTCCAGCCCGCGACGTGAAGGAACACGGGCCCCGCCAGCAACGCGAGCGACACCCCCAGGGGCATGTAGGCGCCCCACCAGCCCAGCGCCGCCTTCTCGGTGCCGGGCACCGCCAGCCGCCGCACCAGCGCCGGCCCGGGCATCACCGCCAGCAGAAAGCCCGCCCCTTCCACCACGCGCAGCGCGAGCATGGCCCCGAAGCCGATGCCCATCTGCCCCCAGGCACCCGCCGCCGCCGACGCGCCGGTGAGCAGCCCGAGTCCGATGAGCATGCAGCGCCGCGCGCCCAGACCGTCGGCCAGCACGCCCGCCAGCAGGCCGAACCCCATGCCCGCGAACTGCAGCACCGATAGCAGGAAGCCGGCCTGCACCAGCGACAGCCCCAGTTCGTCGTGCAACGCCGGCAACGCAGGCGGCAGCTTGCCCAGATGGATGGCGGCGCTCACACCACCGAAGACCACGAAGAAGGCGGCGTGACGGGACACGGGCGCGGCCGTGCTCATTCGTCCGTCCACGGCCGGCCCGTCAGCCGCTCGTGTTCGCGCACGGCGAAGCGATCGGTCATGCCGGCGATGTAGTCGGCCACGGCACGGTGGCGGTCGGGGCGCCGCGCGTGCCGTTCGGGCAGGCTCAGGTCGCCCTGCACATAGGCCGCGAACAGGTCGCGCACCACGTCCTGCGCCCGCCCTGTCGTGCGGGTGACCTGCGGATGGCGGTACAGGTTGGCAAAGAGAAAGCGCTTGAGTGTCACCGACTGGCCGCGCATGTCCTCGCTGAAGCGCACCAGGGGCGGCAGCCGCCGCACCGCCTCAGCGTCCTGCGGATCGGCCTGCGCGAGCGCGGCGCGCGTGGTATCGATCAGGTCGTAGACCTGTTCGCTCAGCATTCGGCGGATGGCCCCATAGAGCAGGCGGCGATCGTCCAGCGCCGGGTGCTCGGCCAGCGTCTGGCGGCGGTGGCGCTCGAACAGCGGCACCTCCTGCAGCGCCTCCAGCCGCAACAGCCCCGAGCGCACGCCATCGTCGATGTCGTGGGCGTTGTAGGCGATCTCGTCGGCCAGGTTGGTGAGCTGCGCCTCGAGGCCGGGCTGCGTGCCATCGAGGAAACGCCGCGCGATGCCGCCGGGCTCCTGCGCCTCCAGCCGCTCGGCATTGGCGCGCGAGCAGTGCTTGAGGATGCCCTCGCGCGTCTCGAAACAGAGATTCAGGCCGTCGAAGCCGGGGTAGCGGTGCTCCAGCGCGTCGACCACGCGCAGGCTCTGAAGGTTGTGCTCGAAACCGCCGTGCTCGGCCATGCAGCCGTTGAGCGCATCCTGCCCGGCATGGCCGAACGGCGTGTGGCCCAGGTCGTGCGCCAGGGCGATGGCCTCGACCAGATCCTCGTTCAGGCCCAGGGAGCGCGCCACCGAGCGGCCGAGCTGCGCCACCTCCAGCGAATGCGTGAGCCGGGTGCGGAACAGGTCGCCCTCGTGGTTGAGGAAGACCTGCGTCTTGTAGACCAGCCGGCGGAAGGCCGTCGAATGGACGATGCGGTCGCGGTCGCGCTGGAAGTCGTCGCGCGTGGGCGCGGGCGGCTCGGCGAAGCGACGTCCGCGGCTGCGGGTGGGGTCGCTGGCCCAGGCCGGCGCGCTCATCGCCCTGCCTTGCCGGCGCGCACGCTCAGGCTGCCACGCATTCGGCCAGCACCTCGCGCACCAGGGCATCGGGCGCCGGGCGCATCAGGGCGCTGCCGGGCCGGCCGATGACCACGAAGCGGATCTCGCCGGCCTCGGCCTTCTTGTCCACGCGCATCAGGTCGAGGTAGCGCTGCGCGCCCAGAGCCGGCGCCACGACCGGCAGGCTGGCGCGGCGCACCAGCGCGGTCAGCCGCTCGACGAAGGCGGCATCGACGCCGCCCAGCTTCTGCGACAAACGCGCCGCCATCACCATGCCGCAGCCCACCGCCTCGCCATGCAACCATTCGCCATAGCCCAGGCCCGACTCGATGGCATGGCCGAAGGTGTGGCCGAAGTTGAGGATGGCGCGCAGGCCCGACTCGCGCTCGTCCTGGCCCACCACGGCCGCCTTGATCTCGCAACTGCGGCGCACCGCATGGGCCAGGGCGGCGGGTTCACGCGCCACCAGCGCCTCGATGTTCGCCTCGATCCAGTCGAAGAAGCCCATGTCGTAGATGGGCCCGTACTTGATGATCTCGGCCAGCCCTGCCGACACCTCGCGCGGCGGCAATGTGCGCAGCGTTTCCAGGTCGCACACCACCAGTTGCGGCTGGTAGAAGGCGCCGATCATGTTCTTGCCCAGCGGATGGTTGATGGCCGTCTTGCCGCCCACCGACGAATCGACCTGCGCCAGCAGCGTGGTCGGCACCTGCACGAAGGGCACGCCGCGCATGTAGCAGGCGGCGGCGAAGCCGGTCATGTCGCCCACCACGCCGCCGCCGAGCGCGAACAGCACGGTGCGGCGGTCGCAATGGGCGGCCAGCAGTGCATCGAAGATGGTCTGCAGCGTCTCCCAGTTCTTGTGCGATTCGCCATCGGGCAGTTCGACCACGCGCACCGTGGCGAAGCGGCCGGCCAGCGTGTCGCGCAGTTGCTGCGCATAGAGCGGCGCGACGGTGGTGTTGGTCACGATCACGGCGGCCGATGCCGCCGGCAGCGCGGCGTAGGTGGCGGGCTCGGCCAGCAGGCCGGCGCCGATCAGGATGGGGTAGCTGCGCTCGCCAAGGTCGATGCGGACTTGCTCGACGGCCGGCGCAAGGGATGGGGTAGCGGCCATGCCCCGAGTTTAGAGGGCGGCCTCTGTCTTTCAGCCTTCGGAGGCTGCTTGCAGCTGCCGCTGGACGTCCGTCACCACGGCACCGACCGAGGCACGGCCCGTCTCGACGACGACATGGGCCACCTCGCGGTAGAGCCCGTCGCGCGCCGCATAGAGCTCGCGCAGACGGGCCAGCGGATCGGCCACCTGCAGCAACGGCCGCTTGGTGTCGTGGCGCAGGCGGCGGTACAGATCCTCAGGCGCCGCGTGCAGGTAGACGACACGGAAGGACTGCTGCAGGCAGGCACGATTGGCCGGCCGGATGACGATGCCACCCCCCGTGGCCACCACGCCGGCGCCCTGCTCGCCCAGCTCGGCGAGCACCTGTTCTTCGAGCTGACGGAAGGCGGCCTCGCCCTCGCGTTCGAAGTACTCGCGGATCGAGCAGCCGATGCGCTGCTCGATGACCACGTCGCTGTCGGCAAAGGCACGCTGCAGGCGGCGGCCGAGTTCCTTGCCCACCGCCGACTTGCCGGCGCCGGGCATGCCGACCAGGGCGATGGATTGGGAGGAGGACACGGAAGCCGAAGATGCGCAGGAGCCTGGTGGCCCCCGCAGGATGCGAAAACGCGCGGCAGTGTATCAGCGGCCCTGCCGGGTGCTCCTGCCCGGCAAAGCCTCGGCCGACATCAACGCGCGGCGTTGCGGTCGGTGATCATCTTCGGCGTGATGAACACCAGCATTTCGGTCTTGTTCGACACGCGATCACGCTTGCGGAACAGGGCGCCGACCACCGGCACCTCGCCCAGCACCGGGATGCGCGACTCGTCGTTGGTCTCGGTCAGCTCGAAGATGCCGCCGATCACCACCGTGCCGCCGTTCTCGACCAGCACTTCGGTCTGCACATGCTTGGTGTTGATGGCGGGGCCGGCCGAGGTGTTCACGCCGCGGGAGTCCTTGTTCACGTCCAGCGTCAGGATGATGTTGCCCTCGGGCGTGATCTGCGGCGTCACTTCGAGCTTCAGCACCGCCTTGCGGAAGGAGATCGAGGTTGCGCCGCTGGAGGTGGCCTGCTGGTAGGGAATCTCTTCGCCCTGCTCGATCAGCGCCTTGGTCTGGTCGGCGGTGATGACGCGCGGGCTGGAGATCACGCGGCCCTTGCCGTCGGCCTCGAGCGCCGAGATCTCCAGGTTCAGCATGCGCGAGAAGCTGGAGTTGAACAGCGCCAGCGTGAAAGCCCCGGCTGCATTGCCCGTGCCGCCAGCGTCGCCGGCGGGCAGGTTGATGAAGTTGTTGAGCGTGGCGGTGCCGAAGCTCACGGTGGGGCTGGTCGTCGTCGACGTGGTCGTGGTGGTGCCGCCCGTGGTGGTGCTGGTGGAGGTGGTGCCACCGCCGGTCACGGTCGGATAGGTGCCGAAGGAGCTACGGCTGTTGATGAAGCTGCCACCCAGGCGCGCGCCCAGCGACTTGCCGAAGGTGTCGGTGGCCTCGACGATGCGCGCCTCGATCATCACCTGGCGCACCGGCACGTCCAGCTTCTGGATCAGCTCGGCCACCTGGGCCAGCTTGGACGGCACATCCGAGACGAACAGCTGATTGGTGCGCGATTCGGCGATCACGCTGCCACGGGCGCTCAGGATGCGCGTGGCAGTCCCCGTGCCCCCCCCACCGCCGCCGGCGGCCGTGCCGGTGCCGGTCAGGCCCTGGGCGATCACGATCGCCTTGGTGTAGTTGAGCTGGAAGGACTGGGTGCGCAGCGGCTCCAGGTTCTCGATGGCCGCCTTGGCCTCGTATTCCATCTTCTCCTTGGCGTTGATCTCGTCCTTGGGCGCGATCCACAGCACCGAGCCGTTCTTGCGCATGCCCAGGTTCTTCGCCTGCATGATGATGTCCAGCGCCTGGTCCCAGGGCACATCCTTCAGGCGCAGGGTCAGCGAGCCGGTCACCGAGTCGGAGGTGACGATGTTGAAGTTGGTGAAGTCCGCGATGACCTGCAGCAGCGAGCGGATCTCGATGTTCTGGAAGTTCAGCGACAGCTTCTCGCCGGTATAGCCCACGCCCTGGGTCAGCTTGGTCGGGTCGACCTTGCGGGCGCGCACCTCGACCACGAACTGGTTGTCGCTCTGGTAGGCGCTGTGCTCGTAGTCGCCGCGCGCGTCAATGGTCAGGCGCACGCGATCGCCCACCTGCTGGGCGTTGACGAACTGCACCGGCGTGTTGAAGTCCGTCACGTCCAGCCGTCGGCGCAGGCCCTCGGGCAGGGTCGACTTGGTGAATTCGGCCACCAGCGCGCGGCCTTGCTGGCGCACGTCCACACCGACCTGGTTGTTGGCGAGTTCGACGATCACGCGGCCCGTGTTGTCCGGGCCCAGGCGGAAGTCGATGTCGCGCAGCGGCTGGCTGTCGCGGTTGAAGTTCTCGGAAAAGGACTGCTGGGCCGGCGCGGCCAGCGCCTGGCCGGGCGCGGGGCTGAGCACCACGAGCAGCGAACTCCCCTGGATGTCCGTGCGATAGGCCGTGGCCTGCTTCAGGTTGAGCACCAGCCGCGTGCGATCGGCCGCCTGCACCACGTTCACCGACCGCAGGTTGCCCTGGTTCACGTCGACCGAGGACCGGCCCAGGGCATTGGTGGTGGCCGGAAAGTCCAGCGCGATGCGCGCCGGGTTCTGGACGGTGAAGCCGGTGGGTGGCGCGGCGAGCGGCCGGGCGAAGTCGATGCGCACGACCTCCGAGCCCGACTGCACCGAGCCCGTCACGGCCTGGATCGCGTTCTGCGCCTGCGCCAGCGCCATGCTTCCCAGGCAGAGCATCGCCATGCCCGCGCGCCGCAGCCAACCCAGTGCGGGAGTGCTGACCAATGACTTCATTTCGACCTCTCTTGCAGCTGCAGCGTCGCCGTGCGCTCGATCCATTCACCCGCGGCGTCCTGCACGATCTCGCGCAAGGCCAGCTCCGTCTCGTCGATGCGCATCACGCGCCCGTAGTTCTGTCCAAGGTGGTTGCCCACCCGCACCTGGTAGAGCAGCTTGTCCACCATCACCAGCGCCATCTGCTGACCCCCGCGCTTGAGGCTGCCCACCATGGCCATCGAATCCAGCGGATAGGCCTCCAGGGGCTCCTTGGGCCGGTTGAGTTCGGGCGCGATCAGGTCCGAGCGCACGGCAGGGCTCGTGCTGTCCCGTCGCAGGGCCTGCAGCAGCCGCTGGTTGTCGAAGGGCTCGACGGCGCCGGTCTCGGTGTAGGCCTGGGGCACGAACTTCTTCGGCTCGGAAATCTGCTCGATGCGCGGCTTGGCGTTGGCGCGTTCCTGGCGCATCCACTCCACCAGGTCGTCCTGATCGGATCCCAGGCAGCCGGTGAGCAGGACGGCTGCCGAACAGGCCAGCAGCAGGAGGCCGGTCTTCTTCATCATTTCTTGGCCTGGGCGGCGGACGCCTTGCGCTGCGCGGCCTGCTCGTCGGCATCCAGGTAGCGGTAGGTGCGGGCGGTGGCGTCCATGGTCAGCCCGCCGCCGTCCTTCTGGGGCACGATGGACAGGTTGTTGAGCGTCACGATGCGCGACAGGTTGGCAATGTCGGCAGCGAAGGCACCCATGTCGTGGTAGCGCCCCGTGACGCGCACGGCGATCGGCAGCTCGGCGTAGTAGTCACGCACCTCGACCTGGCCCGGGCGGAAGAGCTCGAACTGCAGGCTGCGGCCCAGGCCGGCCTGGTTGATGTCGGACAGCAAGGCATCCATCTCGGCCTTGCTGGGTAATTGCTTTTCGAGCACGAGCACGTACTGCTGCACCTGCTCGCGCTGCTTCTTCAGCTGCTCGAGGTTGACGGCCCGCGCCACTTTGGTCCGGTAGTCCTCGCGCAGCGACTGCTCACGACCGAGGTCGGCCTGGTACTCCTCGTCCACGCCACCCAGCCAGACGAACCACAGCACCACCACCACCGCCGCCGCGACGACGGCGCACAGGGCGTAGCGCGGCACAGCCGGCCAGCGGGACGGATCGTTGGGATCGAGGCCACGGAACTGCCGCGCGGCCGCGCGCAGTGCCGCACCCACATCCGCGCGTGGCAATGAAATGCGCGACGCCATCTCCGCTCGCCCTTTCAACCCTTGGTCGATGCCGCGGGCGCCGGCGACGTCGGCTTCTGGGCCTCCGTCGGACGGCGCACGCCCACGCGCATCGTGAAATTCGACACCCGGCGCTGATCCCGGGGACTGAGCGTGACCACGCCCGCAGTGATTTCCACCAACTCGGGCTTGACCAGCCAGGGGCTGCTGTTGCCCAGGTTGCGCAGCAACTCCGAGACCCGCTCGTTGGACTGGGCCGCGCCCTGCAACGTCACGGTCTGGTTTTCCTGGCGCATGCTGGTCAGGTAGACGCCGTCGGGCAGCTGCCGGACCAGCTCATTGAGCAGGTGCACGGGCAGGTTGCGGTCGCCCTGCAGGTCTTCCACCGACTTCTGGCGCGCGCGCAGCCCGGCGATCTCGGCCTGCAGCGTGGCGATCTCCTTGATCTCGGTGTCGAGCTTCTGGATCTCCGAACTCAGCAGCGCGTTGCGCGTCTGCTGGTCGAGGATCAGTGCCTGCAGGTACAGGAAGGCCACGCCGGCGATCAGGCCACCGGCCAGGGCCGCTGCGCCCAGCGAAGCATAGAAGTTCTCCTTGCGCCGCTTGCGGGCCGCCTCACGGTGCGGCAGCAGGTTGATCAGGATCACTGCAGGAACCTCCGCATCGCCAGCCCGCAGGCCGTGAGGTAGGAGGCAGACTCGCGCTGGAGCCGCTTGGCACGCACGCCCGAATCGAACTCCATGCCCTCGAAGGGATTGAGCAGCGAGCAGGCGAAGGAGGTCTGGCGCGTCACCGCATGGGTGAGCCCCGGCAGCCCCGCGGAGCCGCCGGCCAGCAGCACGTAGTCCACGCGGTTGTGCGGCGTGCTGGTGAAGAAGAACTGCAGCGCCCGCGCGATCTCCTGCGCGATGCTGGCCACGAAGGGCTTGAGCACGGCGGATTCGTAGTCCTCGGGCAGGTCGCCGCTGCGCTTCTTGGCCTCGGCCTCCTCGGCCGAGAAGCCGTACTGGCGCACGATCAGCTGGGTGAGCTGCGCGCCGCCGAAGGCCTGGTCGCGGTCGTACAGCACTTCGTCGTTGCGCAGCACCTGCATGCTCGTGGTGCTGGCTCCCACCTCGAACAGCGCGACGACGGCGTCGCGGCCCTGGGCGGGCAGTTGCTCGATCAGCCGCGCCGCGGCGAGCCGGGAAGCGAAGGACTCCACGTCCAGGATCACCGCCTTCAGACCGGCCGCCTCCGCCAGACCCTGGCGGTCCTGCACCTTCTCCTTGCGGGAGGCGGCGATCAGCACCTCCACGTCCTCGGGGCTGCCCGGGCTCGGGCCCATGACGCAGAAGTCGAGGCTGACCTCGTCCAGCGAGAAGGGGATGTATTGGTTGGCCTCGGACTCGACCTGGACCTCGAGCTCCGTCTCACTCAGGCCGGCCGGCAGGATCACCTTCTTGGTGATCACGGCCGACGGCGGCAGCGCCAGGGCGGCATTCCGGGTCTTGGCGCCGCTCTTGCGGACGGCCCGACGGACGGCTTCGGCCACCTCGTCGAACTTCTCGACGTTGCCGTCGGTGATCCAGCCACTCTCCAGGGGCTCGATCGCGCAGCGCAGGAGCACCAGCTTGCCTGCGGGGTTGCGCTCGAGTTCCACCAGCTTCACACTGGACGAAGAGACGTCCAGGCCCAGAAGAGGCGGCGGCTGTCGACGAAAAAGTGATCCAAGGGCCATCGGAGGACGCTCAGCCGTTCACGTGCTTGTAACACTTGGCAAAAAATGCGTGTGAATAGATGCTATCAGCGCAACGCCCCACGCACCAACAGCCGCCGTCGGCTTTTTTTAACGAAATTGCATTAGTTGTTAAAAGAATACGAAGGCACACCGCCGCATCCTCAACCCAAAGTAACGATCAGTGTAACCAGGGGTGAGAAGCGACCCGGTTTTTATAATCCGCGGCCCCAAGAGCCTCTCGCCCCATGCCCCCCTCCTCACGCGCGCCGGCGCCCTCCCCCCGAGAAGACAAGGCCCAGAAGCGCCCTCCCGGGCACGCCTGGCTGCGTTGGACCACGCGCATCCTCCTGTGGATGCTGGGCATTGCGGGTGCCGCCGTCGCCAGCGCGCTGCTGGTGGGGGCAGTGGCCCTGGCTGTCGCCTATCCCAACCTGCCGGACGTCTCGGAACTCGCCGACTACCGGCCCAAGCTGCCGCTGCGCGTCTTCTCCGCGGAAGGCATCCAGATCGGCGAGTTCGGCGAGGAGCGCCGCAACCTCACGCCCATCGCCACCGTGCCCAAGGTGATGAAGGAGGCGGTGCTGGCGGCGGAAGATGCCCGCTTCTACGACCACGGCGGGGTGGACTACAAGGGCGTGATCCGCGCCGGCCTCGCCAACCTCAACCGGGTGAAGAGCCAGGGCGCATCGACCATCTCCATGCAGGTGGCGCGCAACGTCTACCTCAGCTCCGAGAAGACGCTCACCCGCAAGATCTACGAGATCCTGCTGGCCTTCAAGCTGGAGCACCAGCTCAGCAAGGACCAGATCCTCGAGATCTACCTCAACCAGATCTACCTGGGCAACCGCTCCTACGGCTTCGCCGCTGCGTCCGAGTCGTACTTCGGCAAACCGCTGCAGGACATCACCATTGCCGAGGCCGCGATGCTGGCCGGGCTGCCCAAGGCACCGGGCGCCAACAACCCGGTCAACAACCCCTCTCGTGCGCGAGCGCGCCAGCTCTACGTCGTCGACCGCATGGTCGAGGCCGGCTTCATCACCGAGGCGCAGGCCAAGGAGGCCCGTGCCGAGCGCCTGCACCTGCGCAACGCCAACGATCCTGACCGGCTGCATGCCGAATACGTGGCCGAGACGGTCCGCCAGCTGATGTACGCGCAGTACGGCGACAGCACCTACACGCGCGGCTTGAAGGTCTACACCTCGCTGGTCGCGTCGCAGCAATCGGCGGCCTACTCGGCCCTGCGCCGCGGCATCATGGACTACGAACGGCGCCAGATCTATCGCGGCCCCGAGAAGTTCATCGACCTGCCGAGTGACCCCAAGGAGCTCGACGAGGCCGTGGACGACGTGCTGGCCGAGCATCCCGACAACGGCGACGTGATGTCGGCCGTGGTGCTCAAGGCCAGCCCCAAGGAAGTGACCGCCGTCCGCGCCAGTGGCGAAGAACTGCAGATCAGCGGCGAAGGCCTGCGCCCGGCCCAGTCGGGCCTGTCGGACAAGGCGGCGCCCAACGTGCGCATCCGCCGCGGCGCCGTCATCCGCGTCGCCAAGACGGCCAAGGGGACCTGGGAGATCACACAGTTGCCCGAGGTGGAAGGCGCCTTCGTGGCCATGGACCCGCGCGACGGCGCCATCAAGGCGATGGTGGGCGGCTTCGACTTCGGCAAGAACAAGTTCAACCACGTGACGCAGGCGTGGCGGCAACCAGGCTCCAGCTTCAAGCCCTTCATCTACTCGGCCGCGCTGGAGAAGGGCTTCATGCCCAGCACCGTGGTCAACGACGGGCCGCTGTTTTTCGATGCCGGCACCACCGGCGGCCAGCCCTGGGAGCCGAAGAACTACGACGGCAACTTCGAGGGCCCGATGCCGCTGCGCCGGGCGCTGATGAAGTCCAAGAACATGGTGTCCATCCGTGTGCTGCAGTCCATCGGCACCCGCTACGCGCAGGACTGGATCACCAACTTCGGCTTCGAGCGTGAAAAGCACCCAGCCTACCTGCCGATGGCGCTGGGCGCAGGCTCGGTCACGCCGATGCAGATGGCGGCCGCCTATTCGGTGTTCGCCAACGGTGGCTACCGCGTGAATCCTTACCTGATCACCCGCATCACCGACCACAAGGACCGGGTGCTGGTCGATGTGCAGCCACCGCTGCGGGGCGAGACCTCGCGCGCCATTCCGCAGCGCAACGCCTACATCATGGACAGCCTGCTGCAGTCCGTGGCCAGCGGCGGCACCGCGGCCAAGGCCCAGGCCACGCTCAAGCGCGTCGACCTCTACGGCAAGACGGGCACCACCAACGATTCGCTGGACGCCTGGTTCGCCGGCTTCCAGCCTACGCTCACCGCCGTGGTGTGGATGGGTTACGACACGCCACGCAAGCTGGGCGACCGTGAGACGGGCGGCGGCCTGAGCCTGCCGATCTGGATCAGCTTCATGCAGACCGCCCTCAAGGGCGTGCCGGTGAGCGAGATTCAGTCGCCGCCGGGGGTGGTCAACATCGGCGGCGAGGTCTACTACGACGACTACACGCCCGGCCGGGCCGTGAGCACGCTGGGCGTCGAGCCCGTGACGGTGCCGGGCATCGACGGCAGCACCCACCCGGCCGGCGCCCCCTCGGGCGGCGAAGAGCGCAACCGGATCCTCGACCTGTTCCGCAACTAGGCCGGCGGCCGCGGGCTTCCCGGCTGCCCCGACGCGGCCGGAGGCCCGCCGGGGCGCCTGCGGCTCAGCCCGCCCTGAAGCCCAGGGGCTCGCCCGCCTGCAGGCTGCACTCCTGCGATAACCGGGCAAAGAGCTCCTCGCCGGTCTTGGTGTCCACCCACTGCTGCCCGTCGTGGCGGAAGTGGTAGCCGCCGGTGCGGGCCGCCAGCCAGATCTCGTGCAGCGGCGGCTGCAGGTTCACCACCACCTGGCTGCGGTTGGCGAAGGTCAGCGTGATCATGCCGCCGACCCGCTGGTTGTCGATGTCCGCGTCGGTGTTCTCGTTGATCTGGTCGCAGCTGCGTTCGATGGCTGCCAGGGCGGATTCCGCGAGATCGAGGTACTGGGCGTCGGTCATGACTGGATAAAATTTCGCGATGTTGAATGCTCGGCAAATTCTAGTGAGCGCCCCCTTGCGCCACCTCGCCAAGGCCTTTGCGCTCGCGGCCCTCGCCGCCCTGTCGGCCTGTGGCCAGCGGGGCGCGCTCTACCTGCCGACCGAGCCCGCTGCCGCCCAGCGCGCCACCCTGCCGCAGGTGCTCACCGGCTCCGGCAACAAGGCCGCGCCAGCACCTGCCGACGCCGCCAGCGCACCGGCCTCCACCTCGGCTCCCGCTTCCCGTCAATGACCGCCTCTCCCGCTTTCGCCGGCACCGTGCTGCCGGGCCAACCCCATATTGCCCGCGAGGGCGGCACGCTGCGTGTCGAACAGGCCGACCTGCAGGCGCTCGCGCGCGAACATGGCACGCCGCTGTTCGTCTATTCCAAGCAGTGGATGCTCGATGCGCTGTCCGCCTACCGCCGCGGCCTCGAAGGTCGCGACGCGCTGGTCTGCTATGCGATGAAGGCAAACTCCTCGCTCGGCGTGCTGCGCGTCTTCGCCGAAGCCGGCTGCGGTTTCGACATCGTCTCCGGCGGCGAACTGGCCCGTGTGCTGGCGGCAGGCGCCGATGCGCGCAAGGTGATCTTCTCCGGCGTGGGCAAGACCCGCGCCGAGATGCGCCAGGCCCTGGACGCCGGCATCGCCTGCTTCAACGTCGAGAGCGAAGCCGAGCTCGACGTGCTGAGCGCAGTGGCCGTGGCCGCCGGCAAGCGCGCGCCGGTCAGCCTGCGCATCAATCCCAACGTCGACGCGAAGACGCATCCGTACATCTCCACCGGCCTCAAGGGCAACAAGTTCGGCATCGCCCACGATCGCGCGGTCGAGGTCTACCGGCATGCCGCGTCGCTGCCGGGGCTGGCCGTGGTCGGCATCGACTGCCACATCGGCTCGCAGATCACCGAGGCCTCGCCCTACCTGGATGCGCTGGAGCGCGTGCTCGACCTGGTGCAGGCCATCGAGGCCCAGGACATCCGGCTGCAGCATCTGGACTTCGGCGGCGGCCTGGGCATCGACTACAACGGCGACACGCCACCCGCCGCCGATGCGCTGTGGCAGCAGTTGCTGGCCCGGCTGGACGCCCGTGGCTTCGGCGACCGCAAGCTGGTCATCGAGCCCGGCCGCTCGCTGGTGGGCAACGCAGGCGTCTGCCTGACCGAGGTGCTCTACACCAAGCCCGGCGAAGAGAAGAACTTCTGCATCGTCGACGCAGCCATGAACGACCTGCCCAGGCCCGCCATGTACGAGGCCTTCCACCGCATCGAACCGGTGGTGCTGAAGGCGGATGCCGAGCCGGTGCGCTACGACGTGGTCGGCCCGGTGTGCGAAAGCGGCGACTGGCTGGGCCGCGACCGCGACCTCGCGGTGCAGTCCGGCGACCTGCTGGCCGTGCTCTCGGCCGGGGCCTATTGCATGAGCATGGCCAGCAACTACAACACCCGCGGCCGCGCGGCCGAAGTGCTGGTCAGTGGCACCGAGGCCCGACTCATCCGCCGGCGCGAGACGGTGGAAGACCAGTTGCGCGCAGAGCAACTGCTTTGACATGACAAAGGCGGCCCAGGCCGCCTTCTTTCATGGCGCTACCGCGTGGCGCTTGCTCTGCGCGTGGCAACTGCATGCCACACGCGCCAGCCCAGCAACACCGCAATGACGACCGCGTAGATGCCGACCTCGCCGAAGTTGTTCTTGCCGGCCCGCATCCAGAAGAAGTGCAGCAGCCCCAGCCCGGCGCACAGGTAGACCAGGCGATGCAGCCGCTGCCAGCGCTTGCCGCCCAGCGCCTTGATCGCGCGGTTGAAGGAGGTGGCGGCCAGCAGCGTCAGCAGCACGAAGGCCGCAAAGCCCACGAGGATGAAGGGCCGCTTGGGAATGTCCGCCACGATGGCCGGCAGGTCGAAGCCCATGTCGAACCACGAGTAGCACAGCAGGTGCACCACCACGTAGAAGTAGGCGAAGAGCCCCAGCATGCGGCGCCAGCGCGCGATCGCGGTGAGCCTGGCCATGACGCGCAGCGGCGTCACGGCCAGCACGATGCAGAGAAAACGCAGGGCCCAGTCGCCCGTGGCACGCAGCAGGTACTCCGCCGGGTTGGCGCCGAGTTGGTCGGCCACGGCGCCATAAAGCAGCCACGCGAAGGGCAGCAGGCACAGCACGAACACCGCCGGCTTGGCAACCGGATGCATCAGCAGCCGGTTGAGCCCGTGACCGCCCGCGGGCCGGGCTGCCGGCCTGCGGCCCGCCTGTGCAGCCGTCGCCATCAGTAGAACTTCTTCAGGTCCATGCCCGCATAGAGCTGGCCGACCTGCGCCTCGTAGCCGTTGAACATCAACGTCTTGCGCCGCTTGGCGAACAGGCCGCCGGGCTCACCGATGCGGCGCTCGGTGGCCTGGCTCCAGCGCGGATGGTCCACCTCGGGATTCACGTTGGAATAGAAGCCGTATTCGTTGGCCGCCGCCTTGTTCCAGGCCGTGCCCGGCTCCTTCTCGACAAAGCGGATCTTGACGATGGACTTGGCCGACTTGAAGCCGTACTTCCAGGGCACCACGATGCGCACCGGCGCGCCGTTCTGGTTGGGCAGCACCTCGCCGTACATGCCGAAGGTCAGCAGCGTCAGCGGATGCATGGCCTCATCCATGCGCAGGCCCTCGGCATAGGGCCAATCGAGCACGCGCGAGCCGACGAAGGGCATGGTCTTCGGATCGGCCAGCGTCACGAACTCCACGTACTTGGCATTGCCCTGCGGCTCGACCCGCTTGATCAGCTCGGCCAGCGAATAGCCGACCCACGGGATCACCATCGACCAGCCCTCGACGCAGCGCAGGCGGTAGACCCGCTCTTCCTGCGCGGAAAGTTTGAGCAAGTCCTCGATGCCGTACTTGCCGGGCTTCTTGACCAGACCCTCGACCTCGACCGTCCACGGCCGGGTCTTGAGGGTGTGGGCGTTCTTGGCCGGGTCGGCCTTGTCGGTGCCGAACTCGTAGAAGTTGTTGTAGGTGGTCGCGTCCTTGTAGTCGGTGACCTTTTCCATCACCTGCGCGCCCGCCACGTTCGACTTGGCACCCGGCAAGGCAGCCAGCTTGCCGCCGGAGTTCTGGGCCTGCGCCATCGCCTCGCGGCCGGCCCAGCCGGCCAGGGCCGCACCAGCGGCGCCGGTCGCCATCAGGCGCAGGAGTTGCCGGCGCTGTTCGTACACCGCGCGCGGCGTGATTTCGCTGGAGATGGGATGAACGAAGCCGTCATCGCGGGAACGGATCAGCATGGGGGAGCCCTTTCGCAGGCGGTGGGACACAGGTGGACCCTGAGGAGTTCGGTGCCCACGTCCATTTGGTTACGCAGGCGGGCTCCACCTGGATTTCAGTCTGCCCCAAAAGCCCTGCCCCCGCCGCGGGTGGGGCTGGGCCGGCACGCGGGCCGGCGGCCGTGGCCTACAGCGTGCCGTAGCTGTGCAGGCCCGACAGGAACATGTTGACGCCCAGGAAGGCGAAGGTGGTCACCGCCAGGCCTATCAGCGCCCACCACGAGGCGACCGTGCCGCGCAGGCCCTTGACCAGTCGCATGTGCAGCCAGGCCGCGTAGTTGAGCCAGACGATCAGCGCCCAGGTCTCCTTCGGATCCCAGCTCCAGTAGCCGCCCCAGGCGTCGGCGGCCCACAGCGCGCCCAGCACCGTGGCGATGGTGAAGAAGGCGAAGCCGACGGCGATGGCCTTGTACATCACGTCGTCCAGCACCTCGAAGGCCGGCAGGCGGGCGGCGATGCGGCGGCGGCCCAGCAGGATGCCGGCCGCGATCAGCGCCGAGATCAGGGCATAGCCCACCCAATAGCTGCCGCCCGCCTCGGCCACACCACGCTGGCGGAAGGCGATGGGCACGAAGCACAGCGCCGCGCCCAGGAGCCAGATGGGTGTCAGGCGCCACCAGCGGGTCTCGGCCGCCTGCTGCTTGATGAGGTAGGCGAAGGCCACCATGGCCGCCAGCGAGAAGGTGCCGTAGCCGATGAAGTTGGCCGGCACGTGCAGCTTCATCCACCAGCTCTGCAGCGCAGGCACCAGCGGCTGGATCTCGTGCGCGCCGCGCACCAGCGTGTACCAGAGCAGGAAGCCCACCGCCGCGCTCACCACCAGCATGACGAAGGCGCCGAGGGCGCGGGTGCGGTAGCGCTCTTCGTAGTAGAGGTAGAAGGCCGCCGTCATCCAGCAGAAGAGCACGAAGACCTCGTAGAGGTTGCTCACCGGGATGTGGCCGATGTCGGGGCCGATCTGGTGGCTCTCGTACCAGCGCACCATGGTGCCGATCAGCGCCATGGTGACGGCCGCCCAGGCCAGGCGCGAGCCGATGCGCTCCATGGCGTCGGATTGACCGCTGGCAAAAAAGCCCAGCCAGTAGAAGACGGTGCTCATGAAGAAGAGCACGCTCATCCACAGGATGGCCGACTGGCTGGAGATGAAGTATTTGAGCCAGAACACGGTGTCAGCCCGCGCCAGGTCGCCCTGGTAGCTCACGATGGCCAGCACCGAGGCGGCGGCCACCACGACGCCCAGGCGCTGCAGCGGCCGCCAGAACCAGCCCAGCCACACCAGCGCCGGCAGCGTGCCCAGCAGGATTGCCTTTTCGTACCCGTCCATCGCGCCGTGATAGCGCGCCAGCGCGAACAGCCCGCCCGCCAGCACGAAGGCGGCAAACAACCAGTCGGTCAGGCTGCGGCGGGAAAACCAGCCTTCGTTGAGGCTCAGCGTGGTGGTGCTGGTGACGGTGTTCATCGGGATGGTGTCTCCGCAGAAGAAGGCGTGTCGGCCGGGGGCAGGCCCAGCAGGCGCTCGCGCAGGCGGTGGAATTCCTTGTCGGTGTCCAGGCCGCGGCGGTTGACCGAGAGGGCCATCGACGCCTCGGCGCCGGTTCCGTCGGCACGGGGCGCCAGCCACACCCACAGCCGCCGCTCGCGGACGTAGAGCATGGCAAAAATGCCCACGATCAGCAACAGGCAGCCCAGGTAGACCACGCTCTTGCCCGGCGCGCGGGCCACCTGGAAGACGCTGGCCTGCACCTGCGTGAAGTCGGTCAGCATGAGCGCCACGGGCGCTGGGTAGAAGGCGGCGTCGCTCAGCGAGAGCACGGCTTGCGTGAGCCAAGCCTGGGATTTCTCGTCGCGCTGCAGTGGCGGCTGACCCGCCTGCGTGCGGCTCAGGTTGAGCAGCTCGAAGAGCACGTCGTTGACCACGCGCACCAGGATCTGACCCGCGCGCTCGCGCTCGGCTCCGGGCACCTGCTGGTCGATGAATTCGGCGATGGCCTGCCAGCCGGAGGCATTGCGCCCATCCGCGCGCGCCGTGCCGGCCTGCAGTTGCTCGGCACCGGCAAACAGGCCGATGGCGCGCAGGGCCGAGGCACGCAGCTGCTGCGCCTGCTCCGGCCGATCGGGGCCGATGGCCTGGGCCACGTAGCGGTCGACGGCCTGGGCGCGCACGGCCGGGTCGGCCAGCGCCTCGCGCAGGCGGGTAAAGCCCGCCGTGCCCATCTCGTCGTCGGCGGGCACGCGCAGGTAGCGGAAAGGCTGGTCGGGCTGCTCCCGCACACCCAGCAGGAAGACCGGCGGCGCGCCCTCCTCCATCACCGTCGGCACCATGTAGTTCTGGTACTCGCGCGCCTGACCGGCCGCGTCGCGCAGCTTGTAGCCGATGCTCGGGCCGATGTTGCGCAGCTCCTTGGGCTTGTCCACCTTGTGGGCCGCGCCCAGACGCGACTCAAGGCTGCCAACCAGATCCACCTTGCGCACGTCGGCCCCGCTGCCGCCGTTGGCGCCGGCGAAGTTCTCGACGTTGATCACGCGCAGCGCGGTGTATTCGAGCGTGAGCTTGTCCTTGCCGTTGGTCAGCTCGGTGCTGGTGCCGATGGTGCCCTCGACCTCGAAGGGCTTGGCCGCCGCGCCCATGGGCACTGCGCGCAGCTTCACGCGCGAGCCGCCATCGTCGAAGCTGGATTGGTAGATCTCGATGCCCTTCCAGCTCGCGGGATGGTTGACCTCGATGCGCGCAGTCTTGGTCTCGCCGCTGGCGCGGTCGTGCAGCACCACCTCGCTGGCGAAGAGCTTGGGCATGCCGGTCGCGTAGTAGTCGACGATGAACTTCTTGAGCTCGATGGCGAAGGGCAGCTCTTGCAGCAGCACGCCATCGGCCTGGTTGAGGATGGCCACCGACGACTGCGCGCCCTCGGGCACCAGGATGTTGCCGCGGAAGGTCGGGTTGGTCGGCGCGAGGCGGTGCTGCGCGGGCACGTCCGCGATCATGCCGCCGCCGGTGTAGACCGACTTGTCGCCCAGCCAGGTCTGTGCACGCACGATCAGGTCGCCGTCGAGCAGGCCGCCCAGGCAGATCAGCACGATGGCGCCGTGGGCCGCGATGTAGCCCAGCTTGTTGGCGCCGCCCGCACGGGCCGCCACCATCCAGCCCGCCGGCGCGCCGGCCGTCTCGCGCTTCTGCAGCTTGACCTTCCAGCCGCCCCCAACCAGTTGCTGGCCGATGCGGTTGGCGGCGGCGTCGGGCGACTCGGCCAACACCGTCTCGGCGCGCAGGCCGAAGGCCTTCAGGCCCTGCACGCGAAGGTCTTCCTTGTAGCTGCGCAGGTCGCTCATGATGCGCGGCGTGTTGCGCGCGATGCACAGCGAGGTGCTGATCACCAGGAAGGCCAGGATCAGCAGGAACCACCAGGCGCTGTAGATGGTGTCCAGCCGCGCGCTGCGGAACACCTGCGCCCAGAAGGGCCCGAACTGGTTGATGTAGTTGTTGATCGGCTCCTGCTGCTTGAGCACGGTGCCGATCACGGATGCGATGCAGATCACCGTCAGCAGCGCGATGGCGAAGCGCATCGACGACAGCAGCTCCACGGCGGCGCGCAAGGACTGCGAGCCGGTTCGAAGGCGAAGGCCGTGGGTGGAGACGCTCATGACGGAAGGCAGCAATGGGCAGGAAAAAGGGCGGGCGATCCCCAGGGATCGGCCCGCCCTTGTTGAGTTGGATTGTCGGCGGTTGGTTCGACGGTTTTTTGACTTGCGTTAAGTCAACGCAGGCCGGCAATGTAGTCGGCCACGGCCTTGATCTCGCGGTCGTTCATCTTGGCGGCCACGCCCGTCATCTGCGGGCTGTTGGCGCGGATGCCATCACGGAAGGCCTTCAGCTGGCCCTCCGTGTAGTCGGAATGCTGGCCACCCAGGCGCGGGTACTGGGCGGGGATGCCGGCGCCGGTGGGGCTGTGGCAACCGGCGCACGCGGGCACCTGGCGGTCGGCAATGCCGCCGCGGTAGATGCGCTCGCCCAGCACGACGAGGTCCTTCTCCTTGGCGAAGCCGGGCTTGACCGTCTTGCTGCCCAGGAACCATGCGATGTCTCGCATGTCCTGTTCGCTCAGGTTGGCGACCATGGGCTGCATGATCGCGCTCTTGCGCTTGCCGGACTTGAACTCGTGCAGCTGCTTGAGGATGTACTCGGGATGCTGCTGCGCCAGCTTGGGGTTGGCGGCGATGGCCGAATTGCCGTCGGCGTTGTGGCACGAGGCGCAGGCGACACCATTGGACGGGGCTGTCGTGAAGAGGGTATCGCCCTTGGCCGGATCCGGCTTGGCGGGCTTGGCCGCGGTGGCCGGAGCATCTGCCGCCATGGCCGTTCCCCCCAGAACGGTCCCCAGCACGGCAGCAAGCAGATAAGGCGCGAACAACTTCATATCGTGGGCTTCTTCACTTGTACGCTGACTGGCGCAAAACCGGGCAATTCTACAATCGCCCTCCCTTTCCACGGCCTCCTTGAGAACCCTGTACCGAATGGATCAAACTTTTCCGCCCTCTCCTGCGGATGACGCGGCCGACGCCGCAGCGGCACCCGCCAGCGGATCGGCGGAGAACGCCAGTCCGCCCGCCTCCACCGTCCCTGCGACGCCCGCACCCGCCGCCAGCTTTGCCGAGCGCGCCCGCACCGCCCTGGGCTGGATGCACACCGCCCACTTCCTGCTCAGCTCGCCGCGGCTGGACACCCTGCCCCCGCTGGGTCTGCCCGAGATCGCCTTCGTCGGCCGCTCCAACGCTGGCAAGTCGACGGCCATCAACACGCTGACCCAGCAGAAGCGGCTGGCCTTCGCGTCCAAGACGCCCGGCCGCACGCAGCACATCAACCTGTTCGGCGTGGGCAAGGGCCAGGTGGACGACGCCGTGCTGGCCGACCTGCCCGGCTATGGTTATGCCGCGGTGCCACGCGAGGCCAAGCTGCGCTGGCAGCGCGTCATGGGCAACTACCTGATGACCCGCGAGCAGCTGTCCGGTGTCGTGCTGATGTGCGACCCGCGCCTGGGCATGACCGAGCTGGACGAGGTGCTGCTGGAAGTGATCCGCCCACGCGTGGAGCAGGGCCTGAACTTCCTGGTGCTGCTGACCAAGGCCGACAAGCTCACGCGGGCAGAGGCCAACAAGGCACTGTCGATTGCGCGACTGCAGGCCGGCGGCGGCGAGGTCAGACTCTTCTCCGCCCTCAAGAAGCAGGGTGTGGACGAGGCAGCCGAGATCATCTGGCGCTGGACGCACCCCGACGCCGCCTGACGCGCCTGCCCGACCGCGCATGTCGTCCGGCCCCACAGACAGGAGACATGTGCGATGACCAACATCCAGACCTTCGAACGCGCGCTGCCGCACGGCATCACGCTCAGCTGTCGCGCGGCGGGCGAGCCGGGGCGGCCACTGATGCTCTTCCTCCACGGCTTTCCGGAGGCGGCCTTCATCTGGGACCCGCTGCTGGCGCACTTCGCCCGGCCGGAGAACGGCGGTTATCGCTGCGTGGCGCCCAACCTGCGTGGCTTCGAACGCTCCAGCGCGCCGGCGGAGGTGGAGGCCTACCAGGCCCACCGCCTCATGCAGGACCTGCGCGCCCTGGCCGAGAGCGAATCGGCCGGCGGGCATATCGACACGCTGATCGCCCACGACTGGGGCGGCGCCTTCGGCTGGGGCATGGCCAACGCGATGCCCGAGCGCATCGGCCGGCTCGTGATCATCAATTCGCCGCATGCCGGCACCTTCGCGCGCGAGCTGAAGAACAGCTCCGAGCAGCAGGAAGCCAGCGCCTACATGAACTGGCTGGCGCGCCCCGGCAGCGAGGAGGTGCTGGCGCGCGACGACTTCGCGCGCCTCTTCGGCATGCTGTCGTCCATGCAGGCCGGTGCTGGCAATGCCGACTGGCTCACCGAGGACGTGAAGGCGCAGTACCGGGATGTGTGGTCGCAGGGACTGGTGGGCGCCTGCAACCTCTACCGCGTCACGCCGCTCAAGCCTGGCGCCGACATTCCCGACATCCCGCGCGAGCGCGTGACGGTGGACATCCCAACCCTGGTGCTATGGGGCATGGCCGACATCGCGCTGCGCCCAGGCCTGCTCGATGGCCTGGGGGACTACGTGCCCCAGCTCGAGGTCGAGCGGCTGGAAGGCGCCACGCACTGGGTGGTGCACGAGCAGCCTGAACTGGTGATGGCACGCATCGGCGCCTTCATCCGGCGCCATCCGGCCTGAGAAGCAGCCTTTGCATGCAGGGACGTCCAGTCGAACGAAGACTCGGGCTGAGCCTGTGAACGAAGACCGTTCGAGCTGAGCCTGTCGAAGCCTGGAAGCAGCGTTCCTCCCTAGTACACCGAGGGCTCGCCCGGCGGCCGCGTCTTGAAGCGCCGGTGCACCCAGTAGTACTGCGCGGGCATCGTGCGGATCCACTCGGCCAGCTGCGCATTCATGCGCGCCGTGTCCGCGATGGCGTCATGGGTCGGAAAGTCCTGCCAGGACGGCAGCACCTCGATCTCATAGCCGTCCTTGGTCAGCCGCGACAGCACCGGCACGACCTTGGCGCGCGCCAGCCGCGAGAAGCGCGACAGCGAGGGCGTGGTCGCCGCCAGCGTGTGGAAGAAAGGCACGAACTCCGTGTGTGCTGGACCGAAGTCCATGTCCGGCAGCAGATACAAGAGGCCGCCGCGGCGCAGGTTGGCCACGATCTGCTTCACGCCGTCCATGCGGTGCAGCACCGTCACGTTGCCGAAACGGGTGCGACCCTCGCGCGTCCATTCGTCCATCACCGGGTTGCGCTGCGTGGTGTAGATGGTGGTGGACTGCTTGGGCGTGTGCATGGTCAGCCGCGTGGCGGCGGCATCCAGGCCGTAGAAGTGCGGCGCGAAGAGGATGGTGGGCTGCTCGCCCACGTCGATCTCGTCCAGCGCGCCTTTGAGCGTCACGCGCTGGCGGATCACCTCGGCCGGCGCATGCCACAGCCAGGCGCGGTCGAACCAGGCCTGGGCGACGTACACGAAGGTCTGGCGCGCGATGCGGCGCCGCTCCTCGGGCGTCTTCTCGGGGAAGCACAGGGCCAGGTTGACGTCCACCACATGGCGGCGGGGCTTGGCCAGAGCGTGCAGCACCGGGCCGAGGGCCGCGCCCAGTCCACGCACCACCGGCAGCGGCAATCGGGCCAGCGCACGCATGAAGCCGATGCCCAGCCGGGCCGAAACACTCATCGCGCCGTCTCCATCTCGGCGCGCGGCGCCTTGTAGCGGGCATAGTCCCAGACGTATTGCCCGGGCAGGCTCAGGATCAATTGCTCGATGCCTCGATTCATGGCGGTGGCGGCCTCTTCGGGGGCGGCTTTGGGGTCGGAGAGGGCCGGCGCATCCAGCGGCTGCAGGTGCACGGCATAGCCACGGCCGCGCGGCAGCCGCTCGCACACGCCCAGGAAGACCTGGGCGCCGGTCAGTTGCGCGAGGCGCGGCACGAGGGTCATGGTGTAGGCGGGCCGACCGAAGAAGGGCGCCCAGACGCCCAGCCCCGTCGGCGGCACCTGATCGGGCAGGATGCCGGTGTAGCCGCCTTTCTTGAGCGCACGCATCAGCCCGCGCACGCCCGACACGTCGGTGGGCAGCATGTGCAGGCCGGGCCGGTCGCGCGAACCTTCCATCAGCGCCGCCATCCACGGCTTGCGCGGCGGACGGAACAGCGCGGTGATCGGCCCGTGGCTAGCCAGGAAGCGCTCGCCCAGGGCCTGGCCCAGCAACTCCCAGCAGCCCAGATGCGGCGAGATGACGATGGCGCCGCGGCCCGATGCCAGCGCGGCGCCCAGGGCCTCGTCGCCCGTCCACTGGCGCACACGGGGCAGCACGCTCTCGCCCGCCGGGCGGGCCCAGAGCCAGGGCAGTTCGGCGGCCATGCGGCCGGCGGCGGCGATGGCCGGGCGCCATTGCTCGGGCGTCAGGCCGGCCTGCGCGGCATTCGCGCGAAAACGCCGCCGGTAGTCCGGCGCCAACGCCCAGACCAGCCAGCCCAGCAGCCCGCCGAGCGCATGCATCAGCGGCAGCGGCGCACGGGCAAGCAGACGAAACAACGCGATCATCAGGTGTTGTCGGACAAACGGGTGGGTGGAAAACCGACGCGCGGCCCAGCGGGCTGGGACCGGCATGAATAGAATCGAAATTGTCGCCGAGTTACAGGACTACTTGCAGGGCGACGTTAAACCCAACTGCTAAAGCGTTCGCCAGAGACTCCCGAGGTTGCCGGCAAACGCCCGGTCCGCATCCTTCACGCAGGAGTTTTCTCGAACATGGCGAACGACTTTCTCTTCACTTCCGAATCGGTGTCCGAGGGCCATCCGGACAAGGTGGCCGACCAGATCTCGGACGCGATCCTCGATGCCATCTTCGAACAGGACCCGCGCTCGCGCGTGGCCGCCGAGACGCTGACCAACACCGGCCTCGTGGTGCTCGCGGGCGAGATCACCACCAACGCGCATGTCGACTACATCCAGGTCGCGCGCGACACCATCAAGCGCATCGGCTACGACAACACCGACTACGGCATCGACTACAAAGGCTGCGCGGTCATGGTCTGCTACGACAAGCAGTCCAACGACATTGCCCAGGGCGTGGACCATGCCAGCGACGACCACCTGAACACCGGCGCCGGCGACCAGGGCCTGATGTTCGGCTATGCGTGCGACGAGACGCCCGAGCTGATGCCCGCGCCGATCTACTACGCCCACCGCCTGGTCGAGCGCCAGGCCCAGCTGCGCAAGGACGGCCGCCTGCCCTTCCTGCGTCCCGACGCCAAGAGCCAGGTCACGATGCGCTACGTGGACGGCAAGCCGCACAGCATCGACACCGTGGTGCTGTCGACGCAGCACCATCCGGACCAGAGCGAGACCGCCACCAAGATGAAGGCCAGCTTCATCGAGGCGGTGATCGAGGAGATCATCAAGCCGGTGCTGCCCAAGGAGTGGCTCAAGGAAACGCGCTACCTGATCAACCCCACCGGCCGTTTCGTCATCGGCGGTCCGCAGGGCGACTGCGGCCTGACGGGCCGCAAGATCATCGTGGACACCTACGGCGGTGCCTGCCCGCACGGCGGCGGCGCCTTCTCGGGCAAGGACCCGTCGAAGGTGGACCGCTCGGCCGCCTACGCGGCCCGCTACGTGGCCAAGAACGTGGTGGCTGCGGGCCTGGCGCGCCAGTGCCAGGTGCAGGTCGCCTATGCCATCGGCGTGGCCAAGCCGATGAACATCACCGTCTACACCGAAGGCACGGGTGTGATCTCCGACGACAAGATCGCGGCGCTGGTCAACGAGCATTTCGACCTGCGTCCGAAGGGCATCATCCAGATGCTGGACCTGCTGCGTCCCATCTACGCCAAGACCGCCGCCTACGGCCACTTCGGCCGCGAGGAGCCGGAGTTCACGTGGGAGCGCACGGACAAGGCGGCAGCGCTGAAGGCGGCTGCTGGGCTGTGATCGGGTTCATCCGCTGAATGGGTGACGGGGCTCTTCGGGGCCCCGTTTTTGTTTGGGGCCCTCTGAAGTTGCTCAGCTGGCACCTCTCGACTTTCGAGGGCTGTCATCACGGCGTGCGGAAGCATTCGCTGTGGTCGCATGAGGGGTCCAAGGACCGTTGCCTCCGCGAAGAAGCCCGGCGGGAACGGCCCCCAGGGCGCGGCCGATGTGCGTGCCCCTCGCTGAACGCTCGGGGTCCCCTGCGGTGCTCGCCTGGCGAGTGCGTGGCGCAACTCGCTGCGCGCTGACGCGCTCCGCTCGGACAAGCGCCACGAGTCAGAGACGGCCGGTGCGCGATGTTCGCGCACCTCACTCGCCAGGCTGCGCGCCTCGGCACGCCCAACGGCCGCGCCCTGGGGGCCGCTCCCGCCGGGCTTGACGGTTGATTGAAGAGCGTGGTCGCTGGGCAGTCCACCAACTCCCGACTTGAACAGGTATCGGCCCGCCCTGAAGGTGTTCGAAGAACGGCAAAGGGGCCACGTCCACCCGATCACCCTGGAGCCGGCCCCGGCCCGCCCGGCCGACTCGCCCTCAGGATGCGCCGAGGCGCGCAGCCGGATGAGCGAGGCCCGCGGCCCCCGCGGGCCGGTTGTGACTGACTCGCGGCGTTTGTTTGAGCGCAGCGCGAAGCGCGGAGCGAGTTACGCCGCGCGCTCATCCGGCGAGCACCGCAGGTTCCGCGAGCGTTCAGCGAGCGGCGCAGCGTGTGGGCGAGGCGGCCGGGCGGGCCGGGGCTGGCGGAGCGCCCAGCGCCCGGAAACCCCACTCAAAAGCCACATCCGCGGGCACCTGTCGGTGGACTGCATCAAAGGCATGGGGCATCGAAACGCCTGCGCAACGCAGCGGTTGCCAAGGTAGACCAACCCGACCATCCCCGCCCTTGCCAAACTCAGCAGTCGCACCAAAGCTCAATCCGCCCGCGCCCCCGAGTACTTCACGATCGGCGTCCACTTCTTCACCTCGGCCTCGATCAGCGCCTTGAAGGCCGCCGGCGTCGTGCCCTCGACGATGAAGCCGCGCGACGCGAAATACTCGCGCACATCCGGCGAGCGCACCGCCTTGTTCACCTCGGCACTCAGCTTCTCCACCACCTCGGGCGGCGTGCCGGCAGGCGCGAACAGCCCCTGCCACGACAGGGCCTCGAAACCCTTGAGGCCCGCCTCGTCCAGCGTCGGCACGTCCGGCAGCATCGGGTGCCGCGTCTTCGACGTGACGGCCAGGGCCCGCAGCTTGCCGGCCTGGATCTGCGGCATCAGCACCAGCACGTCGCCGAAGGTGGCCTGGATCTGCCCGCTCATCAGGTCGGTCAGCATGCCCGCGCTGCCGCGGTAAGGGATGTGGACCATCGACACGCCCGCGGCCTGCTTGTACATCTCGCCCGTCAGGTGCATCGAGGTGCCGTTGCCGGCCGAGCCGTAGCTCAGCCCGCCCGGCTTCGACTTGGCCAGCGCCAGGAACTCCTGCGCCGTGCGCACTTTCACGTCGGGATTCACGGCCAGCACCAGCGGCGCGCTCACCACCATCGAGACCGGCGCGAAGTCCTTCACCACGTCATAGGGCAGCTTGGCGTACAGCGCCTGCGCGATGGCATTGCTGCCGGTCACGCCCATCAGCAGCGTGTAGCCGTCCGGCGCGGACTTGGCCACGTAGTCGGCGCCCACGGTGCCACCGGCACCGGCGCGGTTGTCCACCACCACCGGCTGGCCCCAGGCACTGGCCAACTTGTCGCCGATGCGCCGCGCCAGCACGTCGGTGCTGCCGCCGGGCGGAAAGGGCACGACGATGTGGATGGGCTTGTTCGGATAGGCGCCCTGCGCCTGGCCGAGGACCGGCGCCAGCAGAGCACCGGTCGCAAGCGTCGCCACCAGGGCCAGGCCAGCGCGGCGACGAAGGGAGAAGGACGTTCGGTTCATGGGCACTCCTGGCGTGGGTCGGGATGGAAGGAAGACGACGGGGAAAGCAACGAAGACGGCGGCGGCGACGGGGTGCCTGCAGTGGCGGCCACCGCACCCCAGCCGCCGCCGCCTGCGGTCTCGATGAACAGCAGATCACCGGCCTGCCAGCGCACGCGACTGCGCGCGGCCAGCGGCTGCACGCGCCCGTCGGCATGCAGAAGGCGTGCCGACGCGCTGGCACCCGCGCCGCCGCCCTGGGCGCCGCGGGCCTGGCTGCGGTGACGCTCGCCGCGGTAGGCGATCCAGCCTTCGCCGTCGAGCAGCAGGTATTCGCGCCGCACACCGTCGCCGCCGGCCTGCGCGCCCGCGCCCCCGGAGCCGCGGCGGATGGCGTACTGCAACACACGCAGTGGCGCTTCGGCCTCGATCACCTCGATGGGCGTGTTGCGCGCGTTGCCCACGTCGGTGGAAACGCCCGCGCGGCCCGGCGCCGTGGAGCTGGCGCCGGCACCGCTGGCGATGATCTCGGTGAACATCCAGCGCTCACCGTCGCCGCGCGTGCCGCTGAGCGCGAGCACGGTCGCCACGCCGGCATGCGGGGCCACGCCCTCGCCTTGCGCGCCCGTGGCCTGGGCCCACGCGCCGAGGATGGCGTTGCAGGCCAGCTTGACGGTGGCCGTGCGGGCGTTGACCGCGGCCGGCCAATCGGGATTGACCACGCTGTGCGGCGGCAGCCGCAGCGTCAGCGGTGCCAGGCAGCCCGCATTGTTGGGCGCCTGCGGCGCCAACGTGCGCATGAAGAACAGCGCGGCCGACAGCATGGCAGCCGCAGATGCGTTGAGCGGCCCGCGCATCTGCGGCGCACTGCCCTCGAAGTCGATCGTGATCGCTTCGCCCTGCTTGTGCAGCCGCACGGCGATAGCGATGGGCTCGGCACCCTCGCCGTCGCCATCGAGCGCGTCGTGCCAGTGCCACTCGCCATCGGGCACGGCGGCCAGCGCGGCGCGGGTCATGTCGGCGGACTGGGCGAGCAATGCCTCGCACACGGCCGCGAAGCGCTCGCCGGTGTGGCGGGCGATCTGCCGCAGTTCACGCGCGCCCTGGGCCAGCGCCGTCCACTGCGCCTCGAGGTCACCGCGCAGGTTGGCGGGCGTGCGCGTGTTGGCGCCCAGGATGGCGTCGATGTCGGGCAGCACGCCCGCCGCATCGCGCCAGCGCACGGGCGGCAGACGCAGGCCTTCCTGGTGGATCTCGATCGCGTCGGGCGGGATGGAGCCCGGCGCCATGCCGCCCACATCCTGGTGGTGCAGGCTGGTGGCCGCCAGGGCGATCAGTTCGCGGCCGTCGAAGACGGGATGCACCAGCGCGATGTCGGGCAGGTGCGTGCCACCCGACCACGGGTCGTTGAGCAGATAGACATCGCCGTTGCGCATGGCGCCGGCCGGAAAGCGCGCCAGCACCCCGGCCACGGCCGGGATCAGCGAGCCCAGCAGCAACGGCAGCGAACGCGCCTGCGCCAGCAGGCGGCCGTCGGGCAGGAACAGCGCCGCCGCGCAGTCGCCGCCCTCGCGGGCGATGGTAGAGACGGCGGCGCGCATCATGGCCGACTGCATGCGGTCGGCCGCGCCCTGCAGAGCCAGACGCAAGGGCTCCATGCGCAGGGCGATGGCGGGGTCGGCGTGCGGGGTCATCGGGCGGCACCTTCTGCACAGGCAGCGAGACGCGGTCTTGCCCCCTCTCCCGCGAGGGGAGAGGAGCGGCTGGGGCACTCCCGGGCGAACGAAAGGGCGCGCTCGCGGCATTGGCCGGTGAACGCTGAAAAGCGGATGCAGCGCGGCGATCTCATGACGACACCGCCAGCTGCAGGCTGCCATCGCCCTCGATCCGCCAGCGCCAGCCAGCAGGCACCCAGACCGTGGTCATCGGCGCAAAGAGCGCAGCCGGACCATGGCCCTCCGGCGCGATGCCGGCCCAGGCCTCGCGCACCGTGCGCAATGGCCTCGTGGCCGACTCCGCAGGGCCGCGTACCATGCCCAACGCGGCCATCACGCCCGCCTGCGGCAGCACGCGCACGGCGGCCATGCCGGCGAGCGCCGCGACCTCCGCGGCATGCTGCGCGCCGCCGCCGCCCACGGCCACCAGCAGCGCGTCCGCTGGATCCAGCCCGCGCTGGAAGGCATGGGTCTTGAGTGCCTCGGCCATGTGCGCGGCAGCCGCCTGCACCACGGCCTCGGCCGCTTCGGCGAGCGGCAGGCCCAGCGGCACGGCCACGTCGCGCGCGAGCGCGGCCTCGGCGGCACGGCAGTCCAGCGCCAGTCCGCCCGCCAACCGATCAGGCAGACGGCCGAGCACGCACAGTGCATCGCTCAGCGTCGCCAAGGTGCCGCCCTGCCCGTAGGCTGCCGGCCCCGGCCAGGCGCCCTGCGAGCGCGGGCCGATGCGCAGCGCCCCGCCCGCCAGCACCTGAAGCACGCTGCCGCCGCCGATGGCGATGGAGGCGATGTCCACGCAGCGCTGGCGGATGCCCAGCCCGCCGCATTCCAGCGATTCGGCGAAGGCCGACTGGCCGCCGTGCAGCAGCCCGATGTCGGCACTGGTGCCACCCACGTCCAGCGTGAGCAGGGCGCCACGGCGGGCGCCTTCGTCCAGGCAGGCCGCCACGCCGCGCAGGGCGGCGCAGGGGCCGGACATGGCCAGCCCGATCGGCCGCGCGGCCAGGTCCTGCCAGGGCCGGACCACGCCTTCGGAATGCATGAGCATCGGTGCAGGCAACCGACGGGCGGAGAGCGCCTCGGCCAGCGCCCGCAGGTAGCCGGCCGCCAGCGGCTTGGCGTAGGCATCCAGCGCGGTGGTGAGCGCGCGCTCGAACTCGCGCGGCGCCGGGTCGACCTCGTGCGAGAGCGAGACGTGCAGATGCGGCAGACGCGCCCGCATCAGCTCACCAACCTGCTGCTCATGCGAAGGGTTGCGGTGCGAGAACAGCAGGCAGACCGCCACCGCCTGCACGCCCGCGGCCGCGATGGCGTCTGCGGCGGCGTCGAGCGCCGTCAGGTCCAGCGGCTCGACCTCGCGGCCCCCGGCATCGATGCGCCCGCCGATCTCGAAGCGCAGCGGCTGCGGAAAGAGCGCCGCCTCGGGCACCGCTGGCGCGATCACGGGCTCGTACAGCGCACGCCGATCCTGCCGCGCCAGCACCGGCACATCGCCGAAGCCACGCGTCAGCAGCAAGGCGATGGGCGGCCGGTCCAGCTCCAGCAGCAGGTTGGTGATGACGGTGGAGCCATGCACCACCCGGCCGACCTCGGCCGGCGCGATGCCTGCCTCTGCGCATAGCCGATCGATCGCCTCCACCACCGGCTCGGCCAGACGCCGACCAGCACGCGGATGCTTGATCGCCACGCTGCGCCCGTCCTCGTGCAGCGCCACGGCATCGACGAAGGTGCCGCCCATGTCCACGCCCAGCGACCAGGGCGCTGCCATCACCGGAAGCGCTCCGGCGAGAAGGGCATCAGGTCCACCTGCGTGGGCCGGCCGGCCACCAGGTGCGCGATCTCGCGGCCGGTGGTGGCGCCCATGCACATGCCCATGTGGCCGTGGCCGAAGGCCAGCCAGGCGTTGTCGGCGCTGCGCGCCGTGCCCACCACCGGGAGGCTGTCGGGCAGGCAGGGCCGATGGCCCATCCAGCGGGTGAAGGCCGAGGTGTCCAGGTGCGGAAAGAGCTGCCGGCCCTGCGCCAGCAGCGCGTCGGCCCGGGCCAGGTTGGGCTCGGCAGCCAGGCCGGCGAATTCCACCGTGCCCGCCAGCCGCAGACCCATGGCCATGGGGTTGACCATCAGGTTGTGCTCCACCGCCATCACCGTGTGGCGAAGCTGCAGGTTGGAGCTCTGCACGGTGACGTGGTAGCCGCGCTGGGTCTCCAGCATCACCGGGCTGCCCAGCGCGGCGGCGAGCCGGCCGGACCAGGCACCCGCGGCCACGACCACGCCGTCCACCGCCAGGGGCGCCCCCGCGTCCAGCTTCACGGCCGTGACGCGGCTGCCCTGCCGCTCGAAGCCGGTGACGCGCTGACGCAGGTGCGTCGCGCCGTCGGCCAGGCACTGGGCATGCAGCGCCTTCACCAGCGCGGAAGGGTCGGTGGTCGAGCCGTTCTCCGGCGCGAGGATGCCGAAGCGGAAGCGCCCCTTGAGGTCCGGCTCCAGCGCCTCCAGCTCGTCCTGCTCCACGTCGCGCATCTGCACGCCGAGCGAACGGCGCAGCTCCATGCCCCAGGCCCACTGCGCCGCCGTCTCGCGCGAGGAAAAGACATACAGGCAGCCGCTGCGCCGCACCAGATGCTGGGCCTGGGCATGGGCCAGCAGCGGCTCGTAGCTGTCGAAGATGGGCGCCAGCAGCGTGCGCAACGCGGTGGCGATGCGCGTGACCTCCTCGCGCGAGGAATGCCGCAGCATCCGCAGCAGCCAGGGCAGCACCACCGGCGCATAGGCCCAGCGCACCGTCAGCGGCCCCAGCGGGTCGAGCAGCCAGCGCGGCACCTTCTTCCACATGCCGGGCATGCCCACGGGGAGGCAGGCGCTGGGCGAGAGCGAGCCGGCGTTGCCGAAGGAGCAGGCCTCCCCCGCTTCCTGCGGGTCGACGAAGGTGATGCGATGGCCGTCGCGCTGCAGCCAGGCGGCGGTGCAGCTGCCCACGATTCCGGTTCCGATGACGGCGATGTGCATGGGCCGGCATTCTGGAAAGCTTGTCGGCCATCAAGCCAGCCAATTCTTTTCATGGGCCCATCAAGACTTCTGATAATCGGCCGCTTCCCATCGCCTTGCCCGTTCCACGCTGGTGCAGCCCTCCCCCACCCTCAACGCCCTCAGCCTGCGGCAGATGCGCGCCTTTGCCGCCGTCGCCCGCGCGGGCAGCTTCACGGCCGCAGCGCGGCAGGTCAACCTCACGCAGTCGGCCGTCAGCATGCTGGTACAGCAGCTGGAAGAGGCGCTGGGCCTGCCGCTCTTCGACCGCGGCCAGAGCGTGACGCTGACCGAGGCCGGCCGCCAGCTGCTGCCGCTGGCCCGACGCATCCTGGACGACCTGCAGCAGATGGCCGAAGGCGCCTCGGACCTGCGCTCGCTGCGCACCGGCCTGCTGCGCGTCGTGGCGCCGCAGATGCTGGCCTGCACCTGGGTGGCGGCCGTGCTGGGCGAGTTCGAGGCGGCGCATCCCGAGATCGGCCTGCGCATGGCGGACGCCACGGCCGATGCGGTGGTCGGCACGGTGCGCCGTGGCGATGCCGAACTGGGTGTGGGGCCCGAGCGGCCCACCGGCGAAGACGTGGCCCGCACCTTCCTGATGGACGTGCCGATCCGCCTGGTCTGCGCCGCCGGCCATCCGCTGGCCGGGCGCAAGGCCGTGGCCTGGGACGAGCTGCGCAACGAGCGCTGGGTGCTCTATTCGAGCGAGTTCAACCGCCACCTGGAGCGGCACCTGCATGCGCACGATGCCTCGCTCTCGCTGCAGACCGCCGCCGAAGTGGAGTACCTGACCACCGCCCTGGCGCTGGTCGGCGTGGGCACCGGGCTGGCGGCGGTGCCGGACTATGCGCGGTCCTTCGCCGACAACTTCGGCCTGCGCTTCATCGAGCTGCGGGGGCCGGAGATGCGGCGGCCCTACTACATCTACCAGCGCCGGGGGCTGGCGCTGTCGCCGCCGGCCCTCGCGTTCGTCCAACTGCTTCAGCAACGCGCGGCGCGGGCTGCCGCGGGCTGAGCGACGGTTGTCAGCTCCGGCCGCGGCTGCCGGCCACGAGGCGCATGCCGGGCATCAGTTGCGCGGCCAGGTCGGGCCGCTCCAGTGCGTAGTCCAGGTTCATGCGGGCGATTTCCACATGCTCCTCGCCCAGCGCCTGGGCGCGCGAACCCTGGCCGCGCTCGATGGCCTGCACGAGGGCATGGTGGGTGCGGTGGGCCTGGCGCATCCACTGCTGCCCTTCTTCCATCGAGGACTGCATGGGCAGCATGGCACTGGGCGCGGCAAAGGGCTGGCTGGCCAGCATCTCCAGCGTGCGCAGCACCGCCGCATTGCCGCAGCCTTCGAGGATCAGGCGGTGGAAGCGGTCGTTCATCTCCACGTACGCGGCGTAGTCGTCGAGCTCCATGGTGGGCTTGTTGACGGCACGGTCGCCCTCGTCCAGGCAGTCGTGCAGCTGGCGCAGCAGCTGGCGCGAAGCGCCGTCCTCGGCCAGCAGGCGGGCCGCGAAGCCTTCGATCACGCCGCGCACGCGGATGGCGTCGGCGATCTCGCGCGAGGTGAAGGCCCGCATCTGGTAGCCGCCTGAGGGCGAGGGCTCGATCAGCCCTTCATGCTCCAGGCTCGCCAGCGCCAGCCGAACCGGCGTGCGCGAGGCGCCGAGGCGCTCCGAGAGCGGGATCTCCGCCAGGCGCTCGCCCGGGCCGAATTCGCCCTTGAGGATCATGTCCCGGAGTTGAACGAGCACGCGTGATTGTTGGGAGTCCATGGCGCAGTTCCGAAGCTGCGGCGGATTCTAGGCGCCGGCGTGCAGCGGCATGCCCATGGCGCACCTTGGCGCGCAAGTTGCATGCAGAAGAAGGATCGCCTCGGCGACGGCAGTGATGCCCGGCGCTGGTGCATTCCCTCGCTCCATCCTCACCAACAAAGGGAAAAATGCTCCGGCATCTTGCAGCCGGGCCAGACACGCGCCATTGACGGAACACAAGGATCGGCCCGACACTGCATGCAATTGCATACAACGAAGTGCAGACCTTCGATGGAGTAACCCATGATCACCCAGGAACAGAACGACTTCATGACCCGCGTCGCCCCCGGCAAGCCGGCCGGCGAACTGCTGCGGCGCTACTGGCAGCCCGTCGCGCTGCTGGAAGAACTGGACGGCCCGCGCCCGCTCAAGGCCGTCAAGCTGATGGGCCAGGACTTCGTGCTCTTCCGCGACGAGACCGGCCGCCTGGGCCTGCTCGACCGCGACTGTCCGCACCGCGGTGCCGATCTGGCCTTCGGCCGGCTGGAGGACGGCGGCCTGCGCTGCCCCTTCCACGGCTGGCTGTTCGACGCCACCGGCCAGTGCCTGGAAACGCCCGCCGAACCCGTGGGCAGCAAGATGTGCACGCGCATCAAGCAGGGCGCCTACCCGGTGGTTGAGCGCTCGGGCATCGTCTTTGCATACATCGGCCCGGGCGAGCCGCCGGCCTTCCCGGAGTTCGACTGCTTCGTCGCACCCGGCAGCCACACCTTCGCCTTCAAGGGCTTGTGGGAATGCAACTGGCTGCAGGCGCTGGAGGTGGGCATGGACCCGGCCCATGCCTCCTTCCTGCATCGCTTCTTCGAGGACGAGGACACCTCCGAGAGCTACGGCAAGCAGTTCCGCGGCGCCTCGGCCGACTCCAACCTGCCCATCACCAAGGTGCTACGCGAATACGACCGGCCCGAGATCGCCGTGGAGCCCACCGAATACGGCATGCGCCTGACCACGCTGCGCAAGCTCGATGAAAAGGCCACCCATGTGCGCGTGACCAACGTGATGTTCCCGCAGGCCTTCGTCATCCCGATGAGCGCGGAGATGACCATCACCCAGTGGCATGTGCCGGTGGACGACACCCACACCTACTGGTATGCCATCTTCACCAGCTTCACCGGCCCGGTGGACAAGCAGCAGATGCGCGAGCAGCGCCTGGCCACCATCGAGCTGCCCGACTACGTCTCGCGCCGCAACAAGTCCAACCAGTACGGCTACGACGTGCAGGAGCAGGCCAGCCAGACCTTCACCGGCATGGGCATGGACATCAACGTGCACGACCAGTGGGCCTGCGAATCGCAGGGCCCCATCCAGGACCGCAGCCGCGAGCACCTGGGCGCCACCGACAAGGGCATCATCACCTTCCGCCGCATGCTGGTGCGCGCCATCGAGAGCGTGCAGCGCGGCGAGCGCGAGGCGCCCCTGCTGATCGGCGCCGACCAAGCTGCCGCCTTCAGCGGCCCGCCCTCCATCGACGGCGTGAACGACCGCGGCAGCGACAACGACGCCTACTGGCGCGAGGCCGACCGAGAGCGCCGCCTCAAGAGCAGCTGGGCCGCCGCCCGGCTGAACAACGGCCAGGCGGGCTGAGCGCCATGGCGAGCTTCGTGGACCGCCACGGCCTGTGGACCGACGAGCAGGCCCGCCAGGCCGCCGAGCTGGACCGGCGCCTGGCCAGCGGCGAGGTGGACGTGGTGCGCTTCGCCTGGCCCGACCAGCACGGCCTGCTGCGCGGCAAGACCCTGGTGGCCAGCGAAGCGCGCAGCACGCTGCGCGGCGGCGTCAACCTCACCACCACCCTGCTGGCCAAGGACACCTCGCACAAGACGGTGTTTCCGGTCTTCAGCGCCGGCGGCGGCTTCGCGTTGCCCGGTCTGCAGGGCGGCGCCGATTTCACCCTGGTGGCCGACCCCGGCACCTTCCGCATCCTGCCCTGGGCCAAGAAGACCGGCTGGGTGCTGTGCGATGCCTACATGGCCGACGGCAGCCCCTGTCCCTTCGCCACGCGGCGCATCCTGCAGAAGGCGGTGGATGAACTGGGCCGCGAGGGCCTGGACTTCGTCGCCGGGCTGGAGGTGGAGTTCCACGTCTTCCAGCTCGACGATGCGCGCATGGGCCTGGCCGACTCGGGCCAGCCCGGCGAGCCGCCGCGCGTGTCGCTGCTGTCGCATGGCCACCAGTACCTCACCGAGCTGCGCTACGACCGCGTCGATGCGGTGATGCAGGTGCTGCACGACCAGCTCATCGCGCTGGGCCTGCCGTTGCGCTCGTTGGAGATCGAGTTCGGGCCGAGCCAATTCGAGCTCACCTTCGGTCCCACCACGGGGCTGACACCCGCCGACACCATGGTGCTGCTGCGCAGCGCCATCAAGCAGATCTGCCAGCGGCAGGGCTGGCACGCCACCTTCATGTGCCGGCCGAAGATTCCGAACGTGATGTCCAGCGGCTGGCACCTGCACCAGTCGCTGCGGCGGCGCGGCGATGGCGTCAACGCGTTCATCCCGGAAGAAGGCGCGGAAGACCTGAGCCCGCTGGGCATGCATTGGCTGGCCGGCCTCAAGGCCCATGCGGTGGGCGCCTCGGTGCTGGCCTGCCCGACGATCAACGGCTACCGGCGTTATCGGCCCTTCTCGCTGGCACCCGATCGGGCCATCTGGGCGCGGGACAACCGCGGCGCCATGCTGCGCGTGCTGGGCGGCCCGGGCGATGCCGGCACCCGCATCGAGAACCGCGTGGGGGAGCCAACGGCCAATCCGTATCTGTACCTGGCGTCGCAGATCCACGCCGGCCTCGATGGCATGGTCCGCCGCCTCGACCCCGGCCCCAGCGCCGACGCGCCCTACGAGACGCCGGCCGAGCCGCTGCCCCGCTCGCTGGGCGATGCGCTGGCCGCGCTGCAGGCCGACGAGGTGCTGGTCGAGCGCTTCGGCCGCACCTTCGTGGACTACTACTGCCACATCAAGCAGGCGGAGATCGCGCGGTTCAACCTGGAGGTCTCCGAATGGGAGCACCGCGAGTATTTCGATATGTACTAGGCCCACCCCCGTTTCTTGCTCACTTCGTGTAGCCGAATCCCCCCTCAAGGGGGCGCACTCCGCGGCCTGGCGAAGCCAGTTCCGCGAGTGCACCCGCATGGCCTGCTCCGCGGCCAACTGCTGTTCGGCCTGCACGTTGCTTTTCTGCCTTTTTCTAATCACGAGGAACCCGCGATGACCGTCACCAAGAGAAGCGCCCTGGGCGCGATCGCCTTCGCCTGCCTGGGGCTCATGGGCGCTGCCGCGCAGGCGGCGGAGCCGCTGCGCATCGGGCTGATCGCCACCTACTCGGGGCCCTATGCCGACTACGGCCGGCAGTTCGATGCCGGGGTGGCGCTCTACCTCAAGGAGCATGGCGGCAAGATCGCCGGACGGACGGTGGAGATCGTCAAGAAGGACACGGCCGGCCCCGCGCCCGATGCCGCCAAGCGCATCGCGCAGGAGCTGATCGTGCGCGACAAGGTCAGCGTGCTGACCGGGCTGGACTTCAGCCCCAATGCCTATGCCGTGGGCGCCGTGGCAGCACAGGCCAAGGTGCCGGTGGTGGTGATGAATGCCGCCTCGTCCGGCATCACCACCAGCTCGCCCTATGTGGCGCGCGTTTCCTTCACCGTGCAGCAGATGGCCGACCCGATGGCCCGCTGGATGCTCAAGAACGGCGTCAAGGAGGCCTACACCGTGGTGGCCGACTATGCCTCGGGCACCGATGCCGAAACGGCCTTCAAGAAGGCCTTCACCGAAGGCGGCGGCAAGGTGGTGGGCGAGGTGCGCACGCCCATGAACAACCCCGACTTCTCGGCCTATGTGCAACGCATCAAGGACGCCAAGCCGCAGGCGGTGTTCTTCTTCTTTCCCTCGGGCGTGATGCCGCCGGCCTTCCTGAAGGTCTGGAAGGAGCGCGGCATGGAAGAAGCCGGCATCAAGCTCTTCGCCACGGGCGAGGCCACCGACGACAGCTATCTGCAGGCCACCGGCGACGTGGCCCTGGGCCTGGTGACGGCGCATCACTATTCCTATGCCCACAAGTCGGCCAAGAACGAGAAGTTCGTGAAGGACTTCGTGGCCGAGTTCGGCACGCAGCTGCGCCCCAGCTATTTCGCCATCACCGCCTACGACGCCATGACGGCCATCGACCTGGCCTACAAGAAGGCGGGCGCCGAGGCCTCGGGCGACAAGGTGATGGAAGCGCTCAAGGGTGTCGCCTTCGAAAGCCCGCGCGGCCCCATCGAGATCGACCCGGCCACGCGCGACATCGTGCAGACGGTCTACATCCGCAAGGTCGAGAAGACCAAGGACGGCCAGCTGGTCAACGTGGAGTTCGACAAGTTCGACCGCGTGAAGGACCCGGCCAAGGAAGCCAAGTAAGGCGAGCCGGCGGCGCGCGGAGGAACAGCGGCAGATGGCGGTCGTGCTTTTCGACGGGGTGGCCTACGGCATGCTCCTCTTCCTGATGGCGGTGGGGCTGTCCGTGACCATGGGGCTGATGAACTTCGTCAACCTGGCGCACGGCAGCTTCGCCATGGCGGGCGGCTATGCGGCGGCGGTGCTGATGAATGCCCACGGCGTGGGCTTCGGCCTGGCGCTGCTGGCGGCCTTCGTGGCCTCGGCGCTGCTGGGCGCGGTGTTGGAGTGGCTGCTGTACCGGCGACTCTACCGCGCGCATCCGCTGGATCAGGTGCTGCTGTCCATCGGCCTGGTGTTCGTCTCCATCGCGGCCTTCACCTGGCTCTTCGGGCCCACGCTGCAGCCCTTCACGCTGCCACCGTGGCTGCAGGGCCAGGTCGAGGTGGCGGGCGTGGGGCTGGGCCGCTACCGCCTGTTCCTGATCGGCTGCGGCCTGGCGGTGCTGGCCGCGCTGCTGCTGGCACTGGGCCGCACCCGCTACGGCGCCATGGTGCGCGCGGCGGTGGACAACCAGCGCGTGGCGGCCGGCACCGGCATCCATGTGCAGCGGTTGTTTCTGCTGACCTTCTCGCTGGGCTGTGGCCTGGCCGGCCTGGGCGGCGCGCTGAGCCTGGGCGTGCTGGGGCTGGAGCCCGGCTTTGCCCTGAAGTACCTCGTGTACTTCCTGCTGGTGGTGTGCGTGGGCGGGGCCGGCACCATCACCGGGCCCTTCGCCGCGGCGCTGCTGGTGGGCATCGTCGACGTGGCCGGCAAGTACTACCTGCCGCAGGCGGGCGCCTTCCTGATCTATGGCGTGATGATCGTGATGCTGCTGCTTCGGCCGCACGGCCTGGTGGTGCGCAAGGGAGTGACGGCATGAGCGCGCCGCGACCTCAGCTTGCGGCCGAAGTCGCCTTCTGGGCGGTCCTGGCCAGTTGCTTCTTCCTGATGCCCGAGCAGCTCACGCTGATGAGTCAGGTGCTGATCTTCGGCCTGTTCGCCGTGTCGCTGGACATGGCGCTGGGCTACGCGGGCATCCTCACCGTGGGCCATGCGGCCTTCTTCGGCGCCGGCGCCTATGCGGCCGGCCTGCTGGCCAAGCATGGCTGGGGCGAGCCGATCAGCGGCCTGGCCGTGGCGCTGGCCGTCGGCCTGGCGCTGGGCTGGCTGCTGAGCTGGCTGGTCGTGCGCGGCACCGACCTGGCGCGGCTGATGATCACCATCGCCGTCTGCGTGCTGCTCTACGAGCTGGCCAACCGGCTGTCTGCCATCACCGGCGGCACCGACGGGCTGCAGGGCATGGCGGTGTCGCCGCTGCTGGGCAGTTTCGAGTTCGACTTCTTCGGCCGCACGGCCTTCGTCTACAGCTTCGTGGTGGTGCTGGCCGTCTTCCTGGTGGTGCGGCGGGTGCTGCGTTCGCCCTTCGGCATGGCACTGCGCGGCATCCACGACAACCGCAAGCGCATGCTGGCGCTGGGCACGCCGGTGGATGCGCGGCTGCGCATGGCCTATGCCTTCTCGGCCGGCGTGGCGGCCATCGCCGGCGCGCTGCTGGCGCAGACCACGCAGTTCGTCGGCATCGAGTCCATCGGCTTCAACCGCTCGGCCGAGGTGCTGATCATCCTTGTGCTGGGTGGCACGGGCCGGCTCTACGGCGGCATGCTGGGCGCGGTGGTCTACATGCTGGTGCACGACCGCTTCGCCGACATGAATCCGCAGTACTGGATGTTCTGGCTGGGGCTGTTCCTGATCGCTGCGGTGCTGGTGGGCCGCGGGGGGCTGATGGGCTTGCTGGCCCGGCTGACGCAAAGGCGTCGCAAGCCAGTGGGAGAAACGACATGAGCGCGGCGCCCCTGCTGCTCCAGACGGACAACCTGGGCGTGCGCTTCGGCGCCTTCCAGGCCGTGGCGGGCGTCAATCTGTCGCTCGCGGCCGGCGACCGGCATGCGCTCATCGGCCCCAACGGCGCCGGCAAGACCACGCTGATCAACCTGTTGACCGGCGTGCTCAAGCCCTCCGAAGGCCGTGTGCAGTTGGACGGGCAGGACGTGACCGCCTGGTCGCCCGATGCGCGGGTGCGCCGCGGTCTGGCGCGCACCTTCCAGATCAACGCCCTCTTCCCGCGGCTCACGCCTCTGCAGTCGGTGCTGCTGGCCCTGGCCGAGCGCGAGCGCATCGGCGCGGTGTGGTGGAAACCGATGGGCCGCTACCGCCCGCTGCATGACGAGGCCGAGCGCTTGCTGGCCCTGCTGCGGCTGGGCGACCTGGCTCATGTGCCTGTCGCCGAGCTCGCCTACGGCAAGCAGCGCCTGCTGGAAATCGCCCTGGCCATGGCCACCCGCCCGCGCGTGCTGCTGCTGGACGAGCCCGCTGCCGGCGTCCCCAAGGACGAGAGCGGCGAGATCTTCGATGCCGTCGCCGCGCTGCCCGCCGACGTGGCGGTGCTGTTCATCGAACATGACATGCAACTCGTCTTCCGCTTCGCCCGCCGCATCTCGGTGCTGGTGGCCGGCCGGCAGCTGACCGAAGGCAGCCCGGCCGAGATCGCCGCCGACCCGCGGGTGCGCGAGGTGTACCTGGGCCGCGCCCATGCGCACCTGCCGGGCGCCCGCACGCAGGAGCCCGCCCATGGCTGAGACCGCGCAACTCGCCTTCGACGGCGTGGTCGCCGGCTACGGCCAGGCGGAGGTGCTCGACCGGCTGAGCTTCTCGCTCGCACCCGGCCGCAGCCTGGCGATCCTGGGCCGCAACGGCGTGGGCAAGACCACGCTGCTGGAGACGCTGATGGGCCACACGCGCGTGACGCGCGGCGTGATCCGCTGGCAGGGCCAGGACATCACGCACTGGGCGCCGCACCGCCGCGCCCGCGCCGGCCTGGGCTGGGTACCGCAGGAACGCGAGGTCTTCCCCTCGCTCACCGTCGAGGAGAACCTGCGCGTGATCGCGCGGCCGGGCGCGTGGACGCTGGCGCGCGTGTACGGCCTCTTCCCGCGCCTGCGCGAACGCCGCGGCAACCAGGGCCATCAGCTCTCCGGCGGCGAGCAGCAGATGCTGGCCATCGGCCGGGCGCTGATGACCAACCCCTCGCTGCTGCTGCTGGACGAACCGATGGAAGGCCTGGCGCCCATCGTGGTGGAGGAACTGGCCGCCGCCATCCGCCAGCTGTGCGAGGGCGAAGGCCTGGCCTCGGTGGTGGTCGAGCAGCATCCGGTGCTGGCCCTGGAGATGACGCACGAGGCCATCGTGCTGGAGCGCGGCACGGTGGTGCATTCAGGGCCGAGCGCAACGCTGGCGCAGGATGCGGCACTGCTCGAAGGGCTTCTGGGCGTGGGCATCGCCGCCGAGGGCGCCTGAGGCTGGCTCAAAGCCGCGCACCCGTCGCCGCCATCAGCTGCTCCCGAAAGGCCGCCACCGCCGGCGACGGCGAATGCGCCGGCGCCCTCAGCAGCGTGAGCATGCGCGCCACCTGCGGCCGGCCTACGGTGCGCACCGCCAGCCCATGCCAGACCGCCAGCGGCCGCAGCGCCATCGTCACCACGGCCACGCCCAGCCCTTCGCGGGCCAGGCCCATCATGGTCCAGGGCAGCGCGATCTCGAAGGCATAGTCCAGCGCGATGCCGCGGGCGGCCAGCTTTTCCTCCAGCAGCGTGCGCACCGGATTGCCGGGCAGATAGCCGATCACCGGCGACCGCGCCAGCTGCGACCATTCCAGCGACCGGCGCGCGGCCAGCGGATGGTCGGGCGCCATCACCGCAACGAACTCGTCCGACTGCAGTGGTGAGGCCACCAGGTCGGTGCGGGCATCGGTCTGCGTGGCGATGCCCAGGTCGGCCGCGCCGCTGCGCACCAGGGCGTGCACCTCGTGCTCGGGCACGTCGTGCAGCACCACCCGCACGCCGGGGTGCGACTCGCCGAAGGCGCGGATCACCGGCGGCAGCAGCAGCGCGCACTGCGCGTTGGGCGCCGCCACCGCCACCCGGCCGCGAGCGAAGCGGCCGAAGTCCTGCGCGTCGGCCACCAGGTGGTCCCAGTCGGCCACCAGCCGGCGCGCGGCCGGCAGCAGCGCGGCGCCGGCATCGCTCATGCGGCAGGCGCGCGTGTGGCGGTCGAAAAGGCGCGCGCCAAGTTCCCGCTCCAGCTTGCCCAGCGCCGCGCTGAGCGAGGACTGCGACATGCCCAGTCGCTCCGCCGCACGCGTGAAATGGCCGCTTTCGGCCACAGCCAGGAAAACCCTGAGCTCCGGCAAGGAAGACTTGATTGCCAAGGGAAACCGCCCTTTCCGCGCCCATTGATCGAAGGACGCGATTGAATTATCGGATTGACCGTCTTTGACGATTTTTGGCTTTCTCTATGCTTCGCGCCAGCCCCACGATTGAGGGCGAGGAGTTCGTCCCCATGAGTTCGTCTGCTTCGTTGTCCGTGCACCCCGTCGACCAGAAGCTGCCCAGTGGCAAGCTGGCCGCGCTGGGCCTGCAGCATGTGCTGGTGATGTACGCCGGCGCCGTCGCCGTGCCGCTGATCGTGGGCCGTGCGCTCAAGCTCAGCCCGCAGGAGGTGGCGCTGCTGATCTCGGCCGACCTCTTCTGTTGCGGCCTGGTCACGCTGATCCAGGCGCTGGGCGCCACGCAGTGGTTCGGCATCCGCCTGCCGGTGATGATGGGCGTGACCTTCGCATCGGTGGCGCCGATGGTGGCCATCGCCAACGGCAACCCGGGCCAGGCCGGGGCGCAATTGCTCTTTGGCTCGATCATCGGCGCGGGCATCGTCTCGATCCTGATCGCGCCGCTGGTCAGCCGCATGCTGCGCTTCTTTCCGCCGGTGGTGACCGGCACCATCATCGCGGTCATCGGCATTACGCTCATGCGCGTGGGCATCAACTGGATCTTCGGCAACCCGGTGGGCCCGACGGCTCCGGCCGTGGTCGATCCGGCTTATGCCAAGTGGCTGGCCGACGTCACCTCGCCCGGCTCCTCGCTGCCACCGGCGCCCAAGGGCATCGCGCTGATGCCCACGGTGCCCAACCCCAAGTACGCCGACCTCTCCGGCGTGGGCATCTCGGCGCTGGTGCTGGTGTCCATCCTGCTGATCGTGAAGTTCGCCAAGGGCTTCGTGGCCAACATCTCGGTGCTGCTGGGCATCGTCATCGGCGCCATCGCGGCGGCGGCCATGGGCCTGATGACCTTCGACAAGGTGGCCAAGGCCGCCTGGGTGGACGTGGTGCTGCCCTTCCACTTCGGCATGCCGATCTTCGACCCGGTTCTGATCTTCACCATGACGCTGGTGATGATCGTGGTGATGATCGAGTCGACCGGCATGTTCCTCGCGCTGGGCGAGATGACCGACCGCAAGGTGGGCCAGCAGGACCTGGCCCGCGGCCTGCGCACTGACGGCCTGGGCACGCTGATCGGCGGCATCTTCAACACCTTTCCCTACACCAGCTTCTCGCAGAACGTGGGCCTGGTGGCGGTGACCGGCGTGAAGAGCCGCTTCGTCTGCGTGGCCGGCGGCGTGATTTTGATCGTGCTGGGGCTGCTGCCCAAGATGGCGGCACTGGTGGAGTCGCTGCCCACCGTGGTGCTGGGCGGCGCGGGCCTGGTGATGTTCGGCATGGTGCTGGCCACGGGCATCCGCATCCTGAGCGGCGTGGACTTCAAGACCAACCGCCACAACGCGATGATCGTGGCCGTCTCCATCGGCATCGGCATGATTCCGCTGCTGGCGCCCAACTTCAAGCAGTGGATGCCGCACGGCATCCATCCGCTGATCGAGTCGGGCATCCTGCTGACCTCGATCACGGCGGTGGTGCTGAACCTGTTCCTGAACGGCGCGCGGCATGACGAGGCGGCGAGCATCGCCGCGGCGCGGCAGGCGGAGGCGCACTGATCGGCGCCCCCTTCCCTGCGCCCCCGATGAAGAAAGCCGCCGGGTCGCCCCGGCGGCTTTTTTCTTTGTGCGGACAGATCGGCTACGGCGCTCCTGCCGAAGCGCTGCGCGAACCGCAGCGTCAGAAGCTGTACGTCCCGCCCATCCCCACCGTCCACGTCCGTCCCGGCGCCGGCTCGAAATAGCGCGCATTGCCTTCGTTGACGATCACGGAGCCGGCGTAGCGCCGGTCGAACAGGTTGTCGATGCGGGCAAAGGCATTCAAGTCCCAGCGACCGAGCTTGAGCACGTAACCCGCGTGGATGGCCGCCACTGCATAGCCCGGCGCCCGGGCGGTGTTCAGGTCGTTGGCCCAGACCTTGGCGACGGCGCGCAGCTCGGCGCCCGCACGCCAGCCCTGCGGCGGCATCCAGCCGTAGGCCGCATACAGCGACTGGCTGGCCACGCCGGGCAGGCGACGGCCGGCCGGCACGAGGTTGGCAGCGCTGCAGGGAGAGGGCGTGCAGAAGGCGTCCTGGTAGCGCGCATCGAGCCAGGTGTAGGCCAGCTGCGTGCGCCAGTGGTCCTCGGTCTCGTGCTGCCAGCCCAGTTCCACGCCCTGCCGCCTGGTGCGCCCGGCATTGCGGAAGGTGGAGCGGCCGCCGACGTTGGTGTCGGTGACGATCTCGTCCTGGGTCCGCGTCTGGAACAGCGCCGCCGTGAGCATGCCACCGGCCAGCCGGGCCTTGGCGCCCAGCTCGACGTTGTCGCTCACCGAGGGGCGCAGCCCGAAGTTGAGGCCGCCCACGCCATCCGACCGGTACGAGAGCTCGTTGAGCGTCGGCGTCTCGAAGCCGCGGCCGGCGGACACATACAGCGCCAGGTCCCGTATCGGCGTCCAGCGCAGCGAGGCCACGGGCAGCGTGCGGCTGTAGGCGGCGGTGCCGCTGTCGTCGCCATTGGCGGCGGTGATGTAGCGGTCCTGCGAATCGAAGTGCACGCGGCTGCGACGCACGCCGAATTCGGCCGACCAGTCGGGCGCAAAGCGCCAGGTGGCCTGGGCATAGGGGTCGACGTTGAAGACCTCGTTGCGCTCGTTCCGGCGCAGGCGGCCCTGCACGCCCAGCATCGGCTGCGCGGCGCTGCCCAGGTAGTTCTCGTAGCCGCGCCGCCATTCGCGCAGGCTGTCGTAGCCCAGGCCGGCGACCAGCTCGAAGGGCCGGCCCGCCAGATCGAACTTGCCGGTCCAGCGCAGATCGGCACCCGCATAGTGGCGGTCCAGGTCGATCACGCCGCCGGCATGGCGCGGGTTCTGCTGCGCCGAGGGCGGGATGGACTGGTACTGCGTCGTGCCGCGCTCGCCGCCGTACAGCATCACCCGCACGGACTGCTGCGCGCCCAGCGGCTGCTCGAACACCATGCCGGCCTGGCTCTGCGTCACCGTCTTGCGGGTGTTGTACTGCGTCGCCACATCGGCGCTGCGCGGCGCGGTGGCGAACTGCTGCGCGGTCAGGCCCAGCGGATCCTGCGCATCGACCGTCACGCGGTTGAACACCAGCGTGAGCTTGCCGCCCTGGTCGAGGTCGATGCCCACGCGCCCATTGGCCAGGTCGCGCTGCGCGGCCGAATGCGCGCGCCAGCCATCGGTCGAATAGCGGCTCGCGCTGAGCCGCCAGTCGACGGCGCCCTGCTTGCCGCTGCCGACCAGGCCCGTGCGCCAGGTGCCGTTGCTGCCGCCGGCCACGCTGTACGACAGGCTGGCCGGTGCCTCGCCCGACGCCGTGAAGGCCTGCACCACGCCGCCGGACGAATTGCCGTACAGGGCCGAGAACGGCCCGCGCAGCACGTCGATGCGCTCCAGCGAGGCGATGTCGATGTTGGAGGTCTGGCCTTGCCCGTCGGGCAGCGTGGCGGGAATGCCGTCCACATACAGCCGCACGCCGCGCACGCCGAAGGTGGAGCGGGCGCCGAAGCCGCGGATGGAGAGTTGCAGGTCCTGCGCGAAGTTCTGCCGGTCGCGGATCTGCAGGCCCGGCACGGCGCCCAGGCCTTCGCTCAGTTGCGCGCCCAGCCGGTTGTCGCGCAGATCGGCGCCCTCGACGCGGTCCACCGAGCCCGGCACGGCAAACGCCGGCTGTGGTCCGCTGGGCGTGCTCACCGTCACCTCGGGCAGCTGTCCGGCCACCGACACCTGCGCGGCGGCCACCCCCGCCTGGGCCGTCGCCACCACCACCCCCACCGTCTTCGCCATGCGCCATGTGTTCATGGGCGGGCATTCTGCGGGAGGCCGACGCCCGGCCGCGTCGGTGCAGGCGCCTATTGCCGTGGCCGGACAACCTTGTGGCGCAATGGCACACACGACGGTGGCGCGGCCGCGTACACCTCGTGCGGTGATCGATCGAGACGACTCAACGCCGCAGCCAGCCCCACCAGAGGCAGGCGGCCACGGGCGCACCCAGGGTCAGCCAGCCCAGCCAGTCGCCAAAGCCGCCATCGCTGAACAGCGAAGAGACCAGGCCGATGGCGGTCGAGACGCCGAAGACGAGCGGCCAGCCCCACATGCCGCCCCAGGGTCGATGGTCGGCGCCGGGATTCGCTGGAGCGCCATCGGCGACGCTCGCCCCACGATGCCCCGTGGCATCCGCCGGACGGGCCCTCATCGCGGGGACTCCAGGCGCGTGCGTGCCTGCACGGGCTGCGGCTGCAGGGACGCGGGGCATTCGGTCCCGGCCGAGGCGGCGCCCGCCTTGCCTTGTGACCGGTGCACATGCGCCGGATCGCCCTTGCGCAGCCACAGGTACAGCCCGCTGCCCAGCACGATGATGGTCGCGATGTCCAGCAGCGCCCACAGTATCTGCATCGGCATGCCGCCGTAGTCGCCGAAGTGCAGCGGCTGCGACACCAGCAGCGCCGTCACGTACCACGGCAGCTTCGGCGCCGCGGTGACCTCTGCCGTGCGCGCATCCACCAGCACCGGCTGCAGCAACCGCGAGGTGAGCGGCTCCTGCCCGCGCAGGAAGAAGGTGGTGTGGTGCGGGCTCGAGAACGCCGTGCCCGGGAACGCAATGAAGGACAGGCGCTTGTCCGGCGCCTGGGCCTTGGCGGCCTCGAGCGCCCGCTGCAGCGGCGCGCGCTCGGCCACCGGCACCAGCGGCTGACCCTGATAGGGCGCCAGCAGCGCGCTCAGCTGGTCGTGCTGCCAGTACTTGATCACCAGGTCGGCCCAAGTGTTGATCATGCCCGTGGCGCCCACCACGAAGGCCCAGGTCAGGGTGACGATGCCCAGCAGGTTGTGCAGGTCCAGCCACTTGGCGCGCGGCCGTCTGTCGCGCCGCACGGTGCCGAATTCGAGCTTGCGCATGAAGGGCGCGTACAGCACCGTGCCGCTGACCAGCGCCACCAGCAGCAACAGGCCCATGAGTCCCAGGAAGAGCTTGCCCGGAAGGCCGGCGAACAGGTCGACGTGCAGCTTGAACATGATCCACATGAAGCCCTGGTCGAAGCGCGGCTGGGCCAGCACCTGGCCGGTGCGCGCGTCCACCGCCACCGAGCGGAAATCGTCGGTGGGCGCGGGCGTCGGCGTCAGGGTGACGAACCAGATGTCCTCGCTGTCCTCGTCGTGCGAGGCGAACTGCACCACCCGGTCCGGATGCTGGGCGCGCGCCACTTCGAGCGCGCGGTCCAGGCTCACGCGCGGCGTGTCGGCGGGCATCTTCGGTGCCTCCACCTCGGTGCCGAGCAGGTGGCCGATCTCGTGGTGGAAGATCAGCGGCAGGCCCGTGAGGCACAACAGGAGCATGAACGCCGTACAGACGAGGCTGCTCCATTTGTGCACCCAGGCCCAGGTCTTGATGGTCTTGCTGTCCATGCGCATATCGTGGGGTCCCGGCGATGCCGATCAGAAGCGGTAGGTGGCGCTGGCCACGATGTTGCGGCGGGCGCCCCACCAGCAGTCGCCGCGCGACAGGCAGGTGCTGTAGTACACCTTGTCGGTCGCGTTGTTCACATTGAGGGCATAGCGCCATTGGTCGGTCTCGTAGGCGAAGACGAAGTCCAGCAGCGCCACCGACGGGATCTGCGGCCCGGCGGCGCCGCCCGAGGTGTCGCGGAAGCTGCCCATGTAGCGCACGCCCGCGCCGGCCGAGAAGCCGGGCGTGCCCGCGATGGCGAAGCGGTACTTGGCCCAGACGCTCGCCTGGTGGCGCGGCAGGCCCTCCAGCAGCGGATCGAGGTCGGTGTAGTTGTAGTGGGCCACGACATCCAGGTCGCGCGTGAACGAGCCCTTGGCCTCCAGTTCCACGCCGCGCGTGCGGGTGACACCCAACTGGTCGAAGACATTGGGCAGGGTCTGGACGATCTGGTTCTTTTCCTTCAGGTCGTAGACGGCGGCGCTGAAGGCCAATGATCGGCCCGGCGGCTCGTAGCGCACACCGGCCTCCCATTGCTCGCCCCGCAAGGGCCTGAAGGTCTGCCCCAGGCGCGGCGACTGCGGCGTGAAGGACTCGGCATAGCTCAGGTACGGCGCCCAACCGGAGTCGAAGCCGTAGAGCAGACCGAAGCGCCTTGTGTTGGCCGAGTCGCGCTGCGCCTCGCTGCCGTCGGACTGGCTGCGGGTGCTGTCGTGGCGCAGGCCAGCCACGAAGGTCCAGCGGCCGAGCTTCATCTGGTCCTGCACGTAGATGCCGGACTGCCGCTGCTCGGTGCGCGGCAGCGGCGCACGCACCGGCGACTGCACGTTGCCGTACACCGGTGCGTAGGCGTCGATGGTGCTGTAGCTGGTGCCGCTCCACACGCGCTCGTGCTGGCGGGAGAAGTCGGCGCCCAGCAGCAGCGTGTGCTGCAGCGCGCCGGTGGCGAAGCGGCCCTCGACATGGTTGTCGAGGTTGGCGATCTGGTTGCGGGTCAGGCTGCTGTCGGTGTAGCGGCCCAGCCGACGCTGGCCGATCGGGTCCGCGCCCCAGCCGCCGGGGATGGTGAAGAAGTCCCCGTAGCTGTAGTGCGCGTCGTTCACGTTGCGCGCCACGCGGAAGTTCTGCCGCACGGCCCACTGGTCGTTGAAGCGGTGCTCTAACTGCCAGCCGAAAGTGCGGCGGGTGCTGTCGTAGTGGTCGCCGGCCTCGCCGATGAAGCGGTCGGTGGGCAAACGGCCATTCGGGTTGGGCAGGATCGTGCCCTGCCACGGGAAGAACTGCGACGAGCTGCCGCTCTTGTCCTGCTGCCACAGGCCCTGCAGGGTCAGCGACGTCATGGCCGTGGGCCGCCAGGTGAGCGAGGGCGCAAGCAGTTGCCGGTCGTCCGGCACATGGTCGACCTGCGTGTCGGACTTGCGGGCCACGGCGATCAGCCGATAGGCCAGCGTGCCTTCGGCATTCAGCGGGCCGGTCAGGTCGGCCTGCAGCTGGCGGCGGTTCCAGCTGCCCAACTGCACGCCCACTTCGCGCTGCGTCTCGAACAGCGGCCGCTTGCTGACCATGTTGACCACGCCCGCGGCCGTGCCGGCGCCGAAGAGCATGCCGGAAGGTCCGCGCAGCACTTCCAGCCGCTCGAGCGTGTAGGGGTCGGTGCGGGTGGTGCTGGTGTAGTAGCCGTAGGCCTGCTTGAGGCCGTCGAGGTAGACGTCCGGCGTCGAGCCGCGCACGCGCACGGCATCGTTGCGCGAGTCCAGGCCGTAGGCGTCCGAGCGCACGCCAGCGGCATAGCCCAGCGCGTCCTGCAGGTTCGTGGCGCCCTGGTCCACGATCTGGTCGCGCGTCACGATGGTCACGGATTGCGGCGTCTCGGCCAGGGGGGTGTCGGTCTTGGTGGCCGTGGCGCTGCGCTTGGCGCGGTAGCCGATGACCGGCGAGGTGGCGGTCTCGGCCGGTGCCTCGGCATCGACACGCACCGTCGGCAAGGTGTTCGCAGCCGATGAAACCGCGGGTACCTGGGCCGAGGCTGTGGCCGTGCTCAGCAGAAGTACCCAGGCGCTCTGGACCACCCCTGGGCGGCGCGGAGACGGCAACGATGCGTCGAAAGGCATGGACAAGCGACCCTCATAACAATACAACTGAGAACAATTTTTATTCTAAGTTGACGTGATGCTGACGCTGCGGCATGGGCTGGCGCCGCCTGTGGGAATGCATGGTGGCCGCCATTGAAAAAGGCGCCCGCAGGCGCCTATGAAGGAAGACACGGGCCGGCCCCTCTGGCCTCCCCGCGCAGGGTGGGCTTATTCAGCGCCTTGCTGGGCAGCGCTCGTGTTGCCGCGGATCGCCCAGGTGGTACCGCCGACCACGGTGCTCGGAGCGATGCCGGCGAAGAAGCGCTGGTCGCCCCGCGAGCCGACCTGCACGTTCTGGTCGGGCGCATGGGCGGCCGCAACGGCTTCGGCCTGCACTGAGGCGCGCAGGCGCGGCGAGCTCATCACCGGCGTGGTGTGGGCCAGGGCGCCTTCGGCGTAGAGATCGGGGCCATGGGCGGCAGCGACACCCTGGGTCTGCACTTCGGCGCGGCTGAGGTTGGAGTTGAACTGGAGCACGCCTTCGTATTCCTCGGCATGAACGGCACCGGCGGCGGCGAACAGGGCGAGCGCGGCGGCAGCGAGGGTCTTGGAAGTCTTGGTCATGATGTTGTCCTTTTCTGTAGCGAGGATGGGTCACCCACTGAGAGCCTGCGGGGCGACGGGTCGTCGCCGGGCGGTGGCGGCGCTTGGGGTTTCATCGGCGCCGTGGAATGAATGATGCGCCCGCAAAGCCGCGTTACTGCGTGCCAAGCCGTGGCCGGAACGTTTCCATAACGCGAACAATTAATGGATTAAACAGCCACGATTGTTCGCAACGAATAGTCAAGTCCTGACTTGCCGGTTGCTGTCCAGACACGCTGTAGGCCCGCGCCCTGTTGAAACGCCGCCAAAAGTCCTTATGATTAGCACTCGCTGGCGGTGAGTGCTAACAGCACCGGCGCCAAGTGGATGGCAGGGCCTCGCTGCCCTGTCGCACAACCCTCATTCCGTCCCTCTTCCAGGAGATTCCTAATGAAACTTCGTCCTCTGCACGATCGCGTGATCGTCAAGCGCGTTGAAAGCGAAACCAAGACCGCCTCGGGCATCGTGATCCCCGACAACGCCGCCGAGAAGCCGGACCAGGGTGAAGTCCTCGCTGTCGGCCCCGGCAAGCGCAACGACAAGGGCGACTTCGTCGTCCTGAACATCAAGGTCGGCGACCGCGTGCTGTTCGGCAAGTACTCCGGCCAGACCGTCAAGGTCGATGGCGAAGAGCTGCTGGTCATGAAGGAAGACGACCTGTTCGCGGTCGTCGAGAAGTAATCAATCCCCGGATCTAGGAGAAACACAAAATGGCAGCAAAAGACGTGGTCTTCGGCGGCGACGCCCGCGCACGCATGGTCGAAGGCGTGAACATCCTCGCCAACGCCGTCAAGGTGACCCTGGGCCCCAAGGGCCGCAACGTGGTGCTCGAGCGCTCCTTCGGCGCCCCCACCGTGACCAAGGACGGTGTGTCCGTGGCCAAGGAAATCGAGCTGAAGGACAAGCTGCAGAACATGGGCGCCCAGCTCGTGAAGGAAGTGGCCTCCAAGACCAGCGACAACGCCGGTGATGGCACCACCACCGCCACCGTGCTGGCCCAGGCCATCGTGCGCGAAGGCTCCAAGTACGTGGCCGCCGGCCTGAACCCGATGGACCTGAAGCGCGGCATCGACAAGGCGGTCGCCGCTCTGGTCGAAGCGCTGAAGAAGTCCAGCAAGGCCACCACGACCTCCAAGGAAATCGCCCAGGTCGGCTCCATCTCGGCCAACAGCGACACCGACGTCGGCCAGATCATTGCTGACGCGATGGACAAGGTCGGCAAGGAAGGCGTGATCACCGTCGAAGACGGCAAGAGCCTGGCCAACGAGCTGGACGTCGTCGAAGGCATGCAGTTCGACCGCGGCTACCTGTCGCCCTACTTCATCAACAACCCCGAGAAGCAGGCCGCACTGCTGGACAACCCGTTTGTCCTGCTGTTCGACAAGAAGATCAGCAACATCCGTGACCTGCTGCCCACGCTGGAAGCCGTGGCCAAGGCCGGCCGTCCGCTGCTGATCATTGCCGAAGAAGTCGACGGCGAAGCGCTGGCGACCCTGGTGGTCAACACCATCCGCGGCATCCTGAAGGTCGTGGCCGTCAAGGCACCTGGCTTCGGCGACCGCCGCAAGGCCATGCTGGAAGACATCGCCATCCTGACCGGCGGCAAGGTCATCGCTGAAGAAGTGGGCCTGTCGCTCGAGAAGGTGACCCTGGCCGACCTGGGCCAGGCCAAGCGCATCGAAGTGGGCAAGGAAAACACCACCATCATCGATGGCGCCGGTGCCGCGGCCGACATCGAAGCCCGCGTCAAGCAGATCCGCATCCAGATCGAGGAAGCCACCAGCGACTACGACCGCGAGAAGCTGCAAGAGCGCGTGGCCAAGCTGGCCGGCGGCGTGGCCGTGATCAAGGTCGGCGCTGCCACCGAAGTCGAAATGAAGGAAAAGAAGGCCCGCGTCGAAGACGCCCTGCACGCCACGCGTGCCGCGGTGGAAGAAGGCGTGGTGGCCGGTGGTGGCGTGGCCCTGCTGCGTGCCAAGCAAGCCGTCGGTGACATCAAGGGCGACAACGCCGACCAGGACGCCGGCATCAAGCTGATCCTGAAGGCCATCGAAGCGCCCCTGCGCGAGATCGTTGCCAACGCCGGTGGCGAGCCGAGCGTGGTCGTGAACGCCGTGCTGCAAGGCAAGGGCAACTACGGCTTCAACGCCGCCAACGACACCTATGGCGACATGATCGAGATGGGCATCCTGGACCCGACCAAGGTGACCCGCACCGCCCTGCAGAACGCCGCTTCCGTGGCTGCCCTGCTGCTGACGACCGAGTGCATGGTCGCCGAAGCGCCGAAGGACGAGTCCGCAGCGCCTGCCATGCCCGGTGGCATGGGTGGCATGGGCGGCATGGACATGTAATTCAAATCGAGCGCGCTGCTGCGCGCTCGATTTGGCTCTGTTCAAGTCAGATCAAAAAGCCGGGCAGAGCCCGGCTTTTTTCATGGGTGCCCGCCTGCGCGCTGCTTCGGCGGGGCGAAAAAAAGCCGTCGCATGCGACGGCTTTCTCGTTGATGGGCCGGGGCTGCACTGCAGCCCGGAACCCGATCAGGCAGCGACGCTGGCCAGGTCCTCGTTGAAGGTCTTGCTGGGGCGCATCACGGCTTCGGTCTTGGCCGGGTCGGTCTTGTAGTAGCCGCCGATGTCGGCCGGCTTGCCCTGCACCTCGGCCAGTTCGGCGACGATCTTCTGCTCGTCGGCGGCCAGCTTCTCGGCCAGGGGCTTGAACTTGGCCGCCAGCTCGGCGTCCTCGGTCTGCTCGGCCAGGGCCTGGGCCCAGTACAGCGCGATGTAGAAGTGGCTGCCGCGGTTGTCCAGCTGGCCGGTCTTGGGGCTCGGACCCTTGTTGTTGTCCAGCAGCTTGCCGGTGGCGGTGTCCAGCGCCTTGGCCAGCACCTTCGCCTTGGCATTGCTGTTCTTGATGCCCAGCTCTTCCAGGCTCACGGCCAGGGCCAGGAACTCGCCCAGCGAATCCCAGCGCAGGTGGTTCTCTTCCACCAATTGCTGAACGTGCTTCGGGGCCGAGCCGCCAGCGCCCGTCTCGTACATGCCGCCGCCAGCCATCAGCGGCACGATCGACAGCATCTTGGCCGAGGTGCCCAGTTCCATGATCGGGAACAGGTCGGTCAGGTAGTCGCGCAGGATGTTGCCGGTGGCGCTGATGGTGTCCAGGCCGCGGATCACGCGCTCCAGCGTGTAACGCATCGCGCGCACCTGGCTCATGATCTGGATGTCCAGGCCGGTCGTGTTGTGCTCATGCAGGTACATCTTGACCTTGGTGATCAGCTGCGCCTCGTGCGGGCGGTACTGGTCCAGCCAGAAGACCACGGGCATGCCGGAATTGCGGGCGCGGGTGACGGCCAGCTTGACCCAGTCGCGGATGGCGGCGTCCTTGACCTGGCACATGCGCCAGATGTCGCCCTGCTCCACGTTCTGGCTCATCAGCACTTCGCCGGTGGCCAGGTCGGTGATGTTGGCGACGCCGTCCTCGGGAATCTCGAAGGTCTTGTCGTGCGAGCCGTATTCCTCGGCCTGCTGCGCCATCAGGCCGACGTTGGGCACGGTGCCCATGGTCTTGGGGTCGAAGGCGCCGTGCCACTTGCAGAAGTTGATGATCTCCTGGTAGATGCGGGCGAAGGTCGACTCCGGCATCACGGCCTTGACGTCCTTCAGGCGGCCGTTGGCGTCCCACATCTTGCCGCCGTTGCGGATCATCGCGGGCATGGAGGCGTCCACGATGATGTCGTTGGGCGAGTGGAAGTTGGTGATGCCCTTGGCGGAGTCCACCATGGCCAGCTCGGGCCGGTGCTCGTGGCAGGCATGCAGGTCACGCTTGATCTCGTCCTGCTTGGCCGTCGGCAGCGTCGCGATCTTGTTGTAGAGGTCGACCATGCCGTTGTTGACGTTCACGCCCAGCTCGTCGAACAGCTTGCCGTGCTTCTCGAAGGCGTCCTTGTAGAAGATCTTCACGCAGTGGCCGAACACGATGGGGTGCGAGACCTTCATCATGGTGGCCTTGACGTGCAGCGAGAACATCACGCCGGTTTCGCGGGCGTCCTCGATCTCCTTCTCGTAGAAGGCCAGCAGCGCCTTCTTGCTCATGAACATCGAGTCGATGACTTCACGGTCGAGCAACGACACCTTCGGCTTGAGCACGATGGTCTTGCCGCTCTTGGTGATCAGCTCCATCTTGACGTCGCGGGCGCGGTCCAGCGTCATCGACTTTTCGCCGTGGTAGAAGTCGCCGGCGTGCATGTGCGACACATGCGAGCGCGAGGCCTGGCTCCACGGCGCCATGCTGTGCGGGTTCTTGCGGGCGTATTCCTTGACGGCCTTGGGCGCGCGGCGGTCGGAGTTGCCTTCGCGCAGCACGGGGTTGACGGCAGAACCGGTGCACTTGTTGTAGCGCGCGCGGATGTCCTTCTCTTCGTCGGTCTGCGGGTTCTCAGGGAAGTCGGGGATCTTGTAGCCCTTGTCCTGCAGCTCCTTGATGGCGGCCTTGAGCTGGGCCACCGAGGCGCTGATGTTGGGCAGCTTGATGATGTTGGCTTCGGGCTTGAGCGTGAGCTTGCCGAGCGCAGCGAGGTTGTCCGGCACGCGCTGCTCTTCGGTCAGGCACTCCGGGAACTGGCCGAGGATGCGGGCGGCCACCGAGATGTCGCTGGTCTGCACGTCGACGCCTGCGGCCTGCGCGAAGGTGCGGACGATGGGCAGGAAGGAGGCGGTGGCGAGCGCGGGCGCTTCGTCGGTCAGGGTGTAGATGATGGTCGGAGACGTCGTGCTCATGGCGCTGGGATGTCCTTGGAGAAGATGGTCGGAATCGGGTCCGGCGGGCATTTTCGCTCTGATCGGCGCAGGCGTCGCCAGACGGACTTCGGCCCGGACGCCAGGCCCGGGCCGAGGAAGGGAAAGCGGCGTGATCAGCCCTGTTTCAGCCGACCCAGCAACTGGGCCGTGGAGGCGTCCAGCCCCTGCACGTCGCCGCTGGCGAGCCGCGGCTCCAGGTCCTTGGCCAGTACCTTGCCCAGCTCCACGCCCCATTGGTCGAAGCTGTTGATGCCCCAGATCGCGCCGCTGACGAACACCCGGTGCTCGTACATGGCGATGAAGGCGCCCAACGACTCGGGCGTAAGCTCGTCCAGCACGAAGAAGCTGCTCGGCCGGTTGCCGGGGAAGTTGCGATGCCCGCCCGCGTCGGCCTTGCCCACCATCAGCGCCTGCGCCTGCGCGAGGGCGTTGGCGAGCAGCTTGGCATGGTGGCCTTCGAGCGAATGCGCCGGCTGGCGGACGGCCACGAATTCCAGCGGCACCACGTCCGTGCCCTGGTGCAGCATCTGGAAGTAGGCATGCTGGCCGTTGGTGCCCGGCTCGCCCCACAGCACGGGCGAGGTGCCCACGGCGAGCGGCCGGCCGTCCTGGTCCACCTGCTTGCCGTTGCTTTCCATCTCCAGCTGCTGCAGGTAGGCCGGCACGCGGCGCAGCGCGCTGTGGTACGGCGCGATGCAGCGGCTGGTGAAGCCCAGGAAGTTGCGGTACCAGACATCCAGCAGGCCCAGCCGCACCGGCAGGTTGTGGGCCAACGGCGCGGTGCGGAAATGCTCGTCCATGGCATGGGCACCCGCCAGCAGACGGCGGAAGCCTTCGGCCCCCACAGCCAGCGCGACGGGCAGGCCGATGGCCGACCACATCGAATAGCGGCCGCCCACCCAGTCCCAGAAGCCGAAGGTGGTGTCGATGCCGAAGGCGCGCGCCGCATCGACGTTGGTGGTGAGCGCCGCGAAGTGGCCGGCGATGTCGGTGCCGCCGGACTGCTCGTACCAGCGCTTGGCCGACTGGGCGTTGGCCATGGTCTCGGCCGTGGTGAAGGTCTTGGAGGCGATCAGGAACAGCGTGTGCTCCGGCGCCAGGCCCTTGAGCACGCCGGCCAGTTCATGCCCATCCACGTTGGACACGAAGTGGAAATGCTTGCCCGGCGCCACCTGCTCGGCCAGCGCCAGCACGGCCATCTGCGGGCCGAGGTCGGAGCCGCCAATGCCGATGTTGACCACGTCGGTGATGGTGTGGTCGGACCGCACCTTCTCGGCGTAGGTCAGCATGGCGTCCAGCGTCTCGTGCACCGCCGGCAGCTCGGCTGCGGCAGCCGGGGCCAGGCCCGTGGCACCGGCGGGCGTGCGCAGCAGCCAGTGCATGACGGCGCGGCCTTCGGTGCTGTTGATCGGCTCCCCGGCGAAGAGCGCGGCCCGCTTCGCTTCCAGGCCGCAGTCGGCGGCCAGCTGCAGCAGGACCTGCTCGACCTCGGCGTCGATCAGGTTCTTGGACAGGTCCGCGAAGATGTTCGGCGCCTCCTGGCTCAGGCCAGCGGCGCGGCTGGCATCGCCGGCGAAGGCCTGGCGCAGGTCGAAGCCCTGGCGCTCTGCACGCAGGGCCTGGAGGCGGGCCCAGGCGGGCGTCTGCTCGCAGCGCACGGGCATCAGGCGGCTCCCATCAGCTTGTCGAGCTTGACCGCATCGGCCGTGAAGCCGCGGATGCCCTCGGCCAGCTTCTCGGTGGCCATGGCGTCTTCGTTGAGCGCGAAGCGGAAGGCCGGCTCGTCGAGCGTGACCTTGGGGATGTCGGCGCGGTCGCGCGCCGAGGCGGCGTCCAGGGCCAGCGCGAGCGGTGCCTCGCTGGCGGCCAGCTCGGCCAGCAGCTCGGGGCTGATGGTCAGCAGGTCGCAGCCGGCCAGCGCACCGATCTGGCCCACGTTGCGGAAGCTCGCGCCCATCACCTCGGTGGCGATGCCGTGGCGCTTGTAGTAGTCGAAGATGCGGCGCACGGACTTCACGCCTGGGTCGTTGGCGCCGGCATTGGCGGCCTCGTCCCAGCTGCCGCCAGCGCTCTTCTTGTACCAGTCGTAGATGCGGCCCACGAAGGGCGAGATGAGCTTGACGCCCGCCGCACCGCAGGCCACGGCCTGGGCGAAGGAGAACAGGAGCGTCAGGTTGGTGTGGATGCCACGGGCCTCCAGCTCGCGCGCGGCCTCGATGCCCTCCCAGGTGGCAGCGATCTTGATCAGCAGCCGCTTCTCGACGTCGATGCCCTCGGCCTTGTACAGATCGACCAGCCGCAGTGCACGGGCCACGGTGGCCGTGGTGTCGAAGGAAAGGCGCGCGTCCACCTCGGTCGACACCCGGCCAGGCACCAGCGCCAGGATCTCGCAGCCGAAGCGCACCAGCAGCCGGTCCACGATCTCGTCCAGCGGCCGGCCGGCATGGCGCGACAGGGCCTCGTCGAGCAGCGGCCGGTACTCGGGCTTCTGCACCGCCTTCAGGATCAGCGACGGGTTGGTGGTCGCGTCCTGCGGCTTGAACTGGGCGAGCTGACGGAAGTCACCGGTGTCGGCGACCACGGTGGTCCATTGGCGGAGGGCGTCGAGTTGGTTCATGCAAACGATTATGTCGCGCGACTGTGGCGCAACCCGCGTGCGCACGCGGCTTTTGGCTGGTGGCTGACAGGCCACGCGCGCCGGGGACGCTAAGTTGTCATGCTGTTCCGATCCACTCACCGGGAGACCCCATGAGCCGTACCGGCCACGACCTGAGCGAGAGCCAGGCCCTCGATAACGACCACGCCACCAGCCACCGCATCGCGCTGCTCGCGGCCGCCTTCTGCGTGGGCGGAATCGCCGCCATGGCGGGCCTGAAGTGGGCCCGCCGCCGGCAGTTGCCCGCCGGCCCCGCGGACGGCGCCCCGTTGATGCGCGCACCGCTCCAGGTGGTCGCGCCGGTGGACCTCAAGCGCTATGCGGGCGTCTGGTACGAGCAGGCCCGGCTGCCCAACCGTTTCGAGAAGGCCTGCGGCGGTACCGTGTCGGCTGAATACACCCCGCTGCCGGACGGCACGGTCGAGGTGCGCAACCGCTGCCTCCGGCAGGACGGCCAGGTGGACGAGTCGGTGGGCATCGCCCACGCCGTGCGCGTGGCAGGCCTGCCCGGCGCCGGCCGTCTGGCGGTGAGCTTCGCACCCGCATGGCTGCGCTGGCTTCCGGTCGTGTGGGGCGACTACTGGATCCTCAAGCTCGACCGCGACTACCAGGTGGCGCTGGTGGGCACGCCCAAGCGCGACTACCTGTGGGTGCTCTCGCGCGTGCAGCACCTCGACGAGGCGAGCCTGGCCACCGAACTGGACTACGCCCGCACGCTGGGCTTCGACATCGACCAGGTCGTGCGAAGCGGCGCGCAGGACGCGCCCGCCTGAGCGGGCCACGCAAGCGCCCAGGCCCGCGGCACGTGCTCAGGTGCCAAGCGCCTTGTCCACCATCCGCGGCAGTTGCGCAGCGAGCGCAGCCGGCGAGGTGCAGTGCAGCGCCTGCCAGCCCAGGGCCATCGCCGACTCCACGTTCGGCACCGAGTCGTCGATGAACAGGGTGTCGGCAGGCACCAGACCATGACGCCACGCCAGCAATTCGAAGATCTCGGTATTCGGCTTGATGCGCTTGACGTCGCCCGAGAACACGCCGCCGTCGAAGCGCCCGAACAGTTCGGGCAGGCGACGCTCCAGCGCCCGCGCGTAGGGCAGCGGCATGTTCGAGAGGTAATAGAGCTTGAGCGACGCGCCCGCGTCGCGCTGCTCGGCCAGCCGGGCCAGCATGTCGACGGTGACGGCCACGGGCTGAAGGATCTCGCCCAAGGGCACGACCAGTTCTCTGACCGCATCCGGCGGAAGCTGGAGTCGCTGGGCGGTGCGCGCCGCCACGTCCTCGGCTTCCCGCAAGCCGCCGTCGAAATCCAGCCAGTCCTGATGGTGAAAGAAGGCCCGGACCAGCGCATGGGCCGAGGCGTCGTCGGCCGCCCGCTGCGGGAAGTGCTTTTTCAGGTGATCGGCGGGTTGCCAGTCGATGAGCACGCCGCCGAGATCGAAGACCAGGTTCATGGCGCGATTGTCGTCCGCCCTCTGCAGGCCCTGGCCAGCAAGCCAGCAAGACCCGTCATGCGGCGTACATCCGTGGATGCGGCATGTGGCGCGCCGCTTACAGTCGGGGCCCCGCATCCACCGCGCGCGCAGCGCGCATGTTCTGCCCCATGAGTTTCGACCTCGTTCTTTTCGGCGGCACCGGCGACCTGGCCTGGCGCAAGCTGATGCCCGCCCTCTTCCAGGCCTTCCGCCACGGCAGCCTGCCGGCCGGTGGCCGCATCATCGGCGTGGCGCGCGATGACCTGTCGGATGCGCAGTACCGCGAACTCATCCAGTCCCGCTTCAAGGCCGTCGAAGGCGCCAAGCGGCCCAGCCCGGAGGAATTCGAGAAGTTCGCCGACCTGCTGCATTACCTGCGCATGGACTTGTCCAAGCCGGCGGACTACGAGCGCCTGGCGCAGACGCTCCAGCAGCGCGATGCCGACACGGTGGTGATGTACCTGGCCACCGCGCCCTCGCTCTTCACCCAGACCGTCGAGCGCATCGCCGCCGCCGGCCTGGGCGGCCCCAAGACCCGCGTGGTGCTCGAGAAGCCGCTGGGCCATGACCTCGCCTCCAACCGCGCCATCAACGCTGCCGTGGGCCGCGTGCTGAAGGAAGAGCAGGTCTTCCGCATCGACCACTACCTGGGCAAGCCCTCGGTGCAGAACCTGTTCGCCATGCGCTTCGGCAACGCGCTGTTCGAGCCGCTGTGGCGCCGCGAGTACATCGCCAGCATCGAGATCACCATCGCCGAGGACCTGGGCGTGGAAAAACGCGGCGCCTTCTATGACCAGACCGGCGCGCTGCGCGACATGGTGCAGAACCATGCGCTGCAGCTGTTATGCGCCGTGGCAATGGAGCCGCCCATCAATGCCCATGCGGACGCGCTGCGCGACGAGAAGCTCAAGGTGCTGCGCTCCCTCAAGCCCTGGACGCCCGAGTCCATCGGCATGCACGCGGTACGGGGCCAGTACACCGCCGGCACCGCCTACGGCGAGCGGGTGCAGGGCTACCTGCAGGAGCCGGGCATCGACCCGGCCAGCCGCACCGAGACCTTCGTCGCCCTGCGCGCCGAGATCGCCAACTGGCGCTGGGCCGGCGTGCCCTTCTACATCCGCACCGGCAAGCGCCTGGCCTCGCGCGATGCGCGCATCGAGGTCAACTTCAAGCCCACGCCGCACGCCATCTTCCGCGCGCCGGCCGGGGCCAGTGCCAACAAGCTGGTGATCAACCTGCAACCCAAGGACGGGCTGGAGCTGCACCTGCTGGCGCAGGCCCAGAACAGCCGCAAGCGCAGCGGCGACGGCACCCAGCCGCTGGCCACCGTGCAACTGGACCTGGACTTCGGCCAGCGCTTCGGCACCGAGCGTGTCGGCGCCTACGAGCGGCTGCTGCTGGACGTGATCGACGGCCGGCTCAACCTCTTCGTGCGCAGCGACGAGCAGGAAGAGGCCTGGCGCTGGGTCGAGCCGCTGATCGAGGCCTGGCAGAACGACAGCGGCCCCCGCCCCTACGCCGCCGGCACCTGGGGGCCAAGCGCGAGCAGCGCCATGATCGCGCGCGACGGGCTGGCCTGGAGCGAAGAGCAGTAGGGGCAGGCGCTCAGGGCGCCTGGTAGCTCTTGGTGCTGTAGAGCTCCACCGGCAGCTTCTTCAACGCCGGCAGGCCGGTGACGCTGTCCCTGGCCTGCGACTGGATGTAGTCCATGAACACGTCGGCATCGAGCACGCCGATGTCCAGGCGCCGCGCCGCGGGCACGGCGGCCAGCGTCTTGTACCCATCGCCGCCGTTGGCGTTGAAGCTCAGCACGAAGAGCTTGTAGGTCTTGCTGGCGTCCAGTGCGGCCCAGGCGCCGGTCTTCGCGTCGCGCACCTCGATGTTGCTGGTGCGCGCGCCCTTGGCCAGGCGCGCATCCACGTCGAAGCGCAGGCCGCCGGTGTAGGGATAGGGGCCGGTCGTGCCGCCGGTGCCGTAGACCGCGTCGAGCCCGTCCTCCAGCATCGCCTTCACCTCCGCACCAGTGATGTCCAGCCGGAACAGCATGTTGCCGAAGGGCAGCACCTGGATCACCTGCGCCGCAGTCACCTTGCCGGGCACGAGCGAAATGCGCACGCCGCCGCCGCTCTGCAGCGAGATGTCGGCGCCGCCGTACTTCTTCTGCGCCACTTCCAGGTAGGCCTGCGCCACCAGCTGCTGGATGTCGCCGCCACGCAGCGACACGCTGCCGAGCGTGTTGCAGCTGCTGCTGGACCGCGAATAGTCGACCGTGCCGGCGCCGCCCGGCACGCGGCGCGAGCACAGCTCGTCGACCGCCACGGCCACGTCGGTCTTGTTGAAGACCTCGATGCGGTCGGCGAAGGGCTTGAGCACGGCGCTGGCAGTCGCATCGGGCGCCACGGTGTAGAGCAGCCCGTTGGTGGCCGCGACGTCGGCCTGGATGGCCTTGCGCTGGGCATCGGTGGGCGCCTTGCCGGCGAGCGTGTAGTTGTCGCCCACCAGCACATGCGGCGTGCCGCTGCAGGCCGTGACGTCGCCGTTGGCGTCGAAGCTGACCTTGAGCTCGCCCACCACCTGCGCGTATTCCCAGGCCTGCACCACGCAGACGCGCTTGCCGTCCTTGTTGGTGATCTGCGTGGGGTAGGCGCCGGCGGGCGAGCCCACGCCCAGCGCGGTCAGGGCGTCGGGGCCGAGCAGCGTGTGCGAATCGCCGCCCACCACCACGTCCACACCGGACAGCGCCTTGGCCACCTGCAGGTCGTACTCGTAGCCGATATGGCTCATCAGCACGATCTTGTCGATGCCCTGGGCGCGCAGGCGGTCGATCTCGCGCTGCGCGGCGATGGTCTCGTCCTCGAAGGTGGTGTCGGCGTCGGGGCTGGAGGAGGCCTTGGTCTTGCCCGCGATGGTCAGGCCGACGATGCCGATCTTCTGGCCACTGCGCTCGACCACGGTGGACCGCTGCACGGCGCCTGGCGCGCGCGCCGGGTTGAGCGCCGAATTGGCGCCGAAGACGACGTTGGCGCTCAGCGCGGGCGTCTTGCAGCGGCCCTGGCGCAGCAGGTCCAGGAAGTTCTTGAGGCCGCTGTCGCCCTTGTCGAACTCGTGGTTGCCCAGCGTGAAGGCATCGAAGCAGACGGTGTTCATCAGCGCCGCGTCGGCCTCGCCGTCGGCGCCGGCACGGTTGAAGAACAGCGTGCCGGTGAGCGCATCGCCCGCATGCAGCTTGAGCACGTTGGCCTTGCCGGCCGCCAGCTGGTTCATGGCGGCCGTCACGCGCGCAAATCCCGCCGCCTCGACGCTGACCGTGCTGCGCGTGGCGTCGCCCGCCTGCAGTTGCAGCGTGCGCGTCTTGGCCGCCAGATTGGAATGGTGGTCGTTGATGTGCAGCAGCGTGAGTTCGAGCGGTGCCCGCGCCGGCGCCGCGGCCGGCGCGGGCGCTGGCGCTGGTGCCGACGCTGCAGGCACCGGCGTCGCGCTGCCGATCTGCAGGGTGGAAGCGCCGCCGCCACAGCCCGCAAGGCCAAGGCAGACGGCGGCCGCGAGTGTGCCGATCACAGTTCGATCCATGGAAGTTCCCCGTCCTTCGTTGTTGCAGCCGTGCATGCTGGGGCGCCCGGATGACGAAGCGATGAAGCGGGGAACACCGACAGGGGATTGGCGCCGCATGGCGGATGCGGTGCCGGACGAGTGGCGATTGTCGCGGCCGGGCGCCGCACACATGAAGGCGGCGCGGGAGGCGCATCGGCCCCTCCCGAGACAAGCGCGCGTTCAGGAGCGCCCGGGCGGGCGCTCAGGCCGCTGCGGTGCGGACGACCGACACGCCCTGGCGCCCGAGCGCCAGTTGCGTCCGCTCGCCCTGCGCGATCGGCTGTCCCGCATGGCCGCTCAGCACGAAGACCGGCCCCAGGGGGGTGTCGAAGCTGTATTCGTAGCCATGACCCAGGTACGCAGCCTTGGCACACACCGCCGGCAGGCCGTCGGCCGCACCGATCTGCCAAGCTTCAGGCCGCACGGCCAGCTTGACCGGGCCGGCGGGCAGCGGCTGGGGCGCGGACCAGGCGATCGGTCCCAGGCGCACCCGGCCATCGGCCTCGACCTCGCCGGCGAAGACCATGGCCTCGCCCATGAAGCCGGCCACGAATTCGCTCTCGGGCTGGTTGTAGAGCGCCTGGGGCGTGCCGCGCTGGGCGATCACGCCATGGTCCATCACGATGATCTGGTCGCTCACGGCCAGCGCCTCGCCCTGGTCGTGCGTCACATAGGCCACGGTGAGTTGCAGCCGCTGCTGGATGGCGCGGATCTCCTCGCGCATCTCGCGTCGCAGGCGCGCGTCCAGGTTGGACAGCGGCTCGTCGAAGAGCAGCACCGCCGGCTCCAGCACCAGCGCGCGCGCCAAAGCCACCCGCTGCTGCTGGCCGCCAGACAGCTCGCTGGGCAGCCGTTCGTCGAAGCCCACCAGCCCGACGCCGCGCAGCGCCTCGCGGGCGCGCGCGGCCACCTCGGCCTTGGCGACGCGGCTCATGCGCAGGCCGTAGGCCACGTTCTCGATGACGTTCATGTGCGGAAAGAGCGCGTAGCTCTGGAACATCATCGACACGTTGCGCTCGGCCGGGCCGAGCGTGGTGACGTCGCGCCCGCCTATGAGGATCTGGCCCGAGCTGGGCGACTCCAGCCCCGCAATCATGCGCAGCGTGGTGGTCTTGCCGCAGCCCGAGGGGCCGAGGATGGTGGTCAGCGTGCCCTTGGGCACCTCGAAGCTGATGCCCTTGACCGCCAGCGGCGCATTGGCGTCGCTGCCGTAGCGCTTGGTGACGTTGCGAAATTCGATGCCGTCGCTCATCTGTGCGTATTCCGTGTTTCTTTTGCGCGCGTCATGCGGCGACAGGTGGCGCCACCTTGCGGCGTCCAAGCCGGCGCTCGCCGACCAGCAGCTGGATCAAGGCGATGGCCAGCGACATCAGCACGATCAGCACCGTGCAGTACGCCAGCGCCACGCCGTAGTCGCCGTTGCCCACGCGGCCGATGATGTAGGTGGTGGCCAGTTCGTTCTCGGCCGTGACTAGGAAGATCACGGCGCTCACCGTCGTCATGGCCCGCACGAAGCTGTAGACCAGCGCGGCCACCAGCGCCGGCTTGAGCAGCGGCAGCACCACGCGCATGAGCGTCTGCGCGGTGGAGGCCCGCAGCATGAGCGAGGCCTCGTCCAGCGAGCGGTCGAGCTGCTTGAAGGCGGCCGTGCCCGCCCGCACGCCCACCGGCAGGTTGCGGAACATGAAGCACAGCACGATCACCAGGCCCGTGCCCGTGAGCTCCAGCGGCGGCACGTTGAAGGCCAGGATGTAGCTCACGCCCAGCACCGTGCCCGGAATCGCGAAGGCCAGCAGCGCGGCGAACTCGAAGGCGCCCTGCCCCTTGAATTCGTTGCGCGCCAGCAGCCAGGCGATCAGCAGGCCCAGCGCCGCCGTCAGCGGCGCAGACAGGCCCGCCAGCCTGAGCGTGGTCCACAGCGAGTTCCACGCCGTGCCCGCCCACACCAGGCCGAACTGGCCCCACTCCAGCGAGAAGGCCGTGCGGAAGTGCTGCAGCGTGAGCGTGTAGTCGCGCCCCCAGGTCTGCACGAAGCCGCCTGCGAAGGCGAACAGGTAGACCACCACGGTGAAGCCGATCCACGGCAGCGCCACGCACTGCACGGTGCGCAGCACGCCCGTGGGCAGCGGCATGGGCACGCCGGAGTCACCCTTGCCGCTCACGGTGGTGAAGTTCTGGCGGCCCAGCAGACCACGCTGCACCGCGAACACCAGCAGCGCGAAGAGGGTCAGCACCCACGCCAGCGAGGCCGCCCGGCCCTGGTCGTACTGCGCCCCCACGATGGCGAAGAAGATGTCGGTGGAGAGCACCGAATACTGGCCGCCCACCACCACCGGGTTGCCGAAGTCCGCGATGCTCTCGATGAAGCCCACCAGGAAGGCATTGGCCAGCCCGGGCTTGAGCAGCGGCAGCGTCACGGTGCGGAAGGTGCGCCAGCGGTCGGCCCGCAGCATCAGGGCCGCCTCTTCCAGGCTGGGCGCAATGCCCTGCACCACGCCGCGCATGATCATGAAGGCGATGGGCGTGAAGGCGAAGAGCTGCGCCGTGAGGATGCCGGGCAGGCCGTAGAACCAGCGCGTGGCAGGAATGCCGAACCACGCTTCAAGCGCCTGATTGACCACGCCCGCGCGGCCGAACAGCAGGATCAGCCCCAGCCCCACCACGAAGGGTGGCGTGATGATGGGCAGCAGCGCCACCACCTTCAGCGGCCCCTGCCAGCGGCGTGCGCCGCGCTCGGCCATCAGCGCGATCAGCGTGCCCAGGAAGGTGGTGCCGGCGGCCGTCAGCAGGGCCAGCAGCAGCGTGTTCCAGGCCACGCCGCAGCTCGTGCCGCCGCCGACGCAGCCCAGGCCCCAGATGCGTTCGGTGAACACCCGCGCGCCGAAGGCAGCGAGCGACGCATGCCCGTCCTCGTCGAAGAAGGCCGCCGACAGCGCCTTGCCCACCGGCCAGCCGATGAACATGAGCAGCACCATCCCACAGCCCACCACGGCCGCGGAGACGAACAGGTCGCCGCGGAAGAAGCCCAGCCGCGCGAGCCCGAAGGCGGCCAGCACGACAAGCATCGCGAAGACGACGAAGCCGCCGATGCCGATGCCGAACTGGTTGACCTGCAGTTCGCCGAACAGCGTGTTGAGTGCGGCGAAGCTCCAGCCGCGCGCGCCGATGGCCAGACCCGACACGGCCAGCGCCAGCGCGCCGAGGCCGCCGCCCGCCAGCCACCAACGGCCCTGGGCGCGGCCTGGCGCCAGGCTCGAGCCGATCATGCACAGCACCAGTCCGGCCAGGCCCGCGAAGAGCCATGGCCGCCCCTGCTTCGCAGCCTGGATCAGCCCATCGGCCGCATCGCCTTCACGCCAGATGCCGGGCAGCGCCTGCCACCAGCTGGTGTCCTGGATCGCATACCAGGGCAAGAGCGCATAGGCGACGAGCCCGATCGCGATGCACGACCAGGCCGCCGCGTTCGAACGGGGGGCGCGCACTCAGCGGGGCAGCGAGTTGACTTCTTTTTCCCAGCGGGCGATCAGGCGTCGCCGCTCGGCGCTGGCGCCGTAGGTCTTGTAGTCGTAGTTGATCAGCTTGATCTTCTTGAAGTCGGGCACGTTGGGGTCGACCACCGTGGCCTTGTTCGACGGCAGCTGGTATTGCTTGGAAGCCGCACCGAAAGCCTGCGCCTGGGGCGTCAGCGCCCATTCGTAGAACTTCTTGGCCTGCTCCAGGTTGCGGGCGCCCTTCACGATGCTCATGGAGCCGATCTCGGCGCCGGTGCCTTCGGCGGGCGTCACCGTCTCGACCGGGAAGCCCTGCATCTTCTCCTGCGGCGCGTCGTGCACGAAGCTGATCGACACCGCGGTCTCGCCGCGCGCCACCGCCTTGATCGGCGCGGTGCCGGAACGGGTGTAGGCCGAGACGTTCTTGTGCAGGCCCTTGAGGTATTCGAAAGCCTTGTCCTCGCCCATCAGCTGCACCAGCGTCGCGATCATGGTGTAGGCCGTACCGCTGGACGCGGGGTTGGCCACCTGGATGTCGCCCTTGTACTCGGGCTTGAGCAGGTCGGCCCAGCTGCGCGGCACCGGCAGCTTCTTCTTGGCCAGCAGCTCGGTGTTGTAGCCGAAGCCCAGCGGGCCGGAGTAGATGCCCACCGTGCGGTAGCCCGATTGCTGGGCCTGCTGCTGCGCCCAGGGGTACAGCTGCGTGAGCGTGGGCGACTTGTATTCCAACGTGAGGTTCTGCTCGGCGGCCTGCAGGTGCGGATCGCCCGTGCCGCCGAACCAGACGTCCGTCTTGGGGTTGTCGCGCTCGGCGATCAGCTGGGCCAGCGCCTCGCCCGAACCCTTGAGCGCCAAGTTGATCTTGACGCCGGTGGTGCGCGCATAGACGGTGGCGATCATGTTGCACCAGTCGGCCTGCACGGAGCAGATGACGTTGACCTGCTGGGCACTGGCGGCCGATGCGGCGGTGGCGAGGGCCGCCGCCATGAAGGCGCGGCGGAAGGTCTGTTGTTGTCGGAGCATCTTGATTCCGGAAAGAGAAGGGCCCGGCGTCGCCGGACCGGGCTACCGACCTTACGCCCCCACCCCGCGACGGGCATCGGTGGAACTACCGCTGGCGCGGCGCCCCCGCGCTCAACGGATCAGATGCGCCCCTCTTCCACCGCGTGGCAGGCCACGCGCACGCCGCCGATGGACAGCAACGCCGGCCGCTCGGCCGAGCAACGCGCGTTGGCATGCGGGCAGCGTGGGTGGAAGGCGCAGCCCGTGGGCGGATTGAGCGGATTGGGCACCTCGCCCTGCACCGGCGTACGGGAGCGGCCGGTCGCATGCATCTGCGGGATCGCGTCCAGCAGCATGCGCGTGTACGGATGGCGCGGCTGCGCGAAGAGCTCGGCCTTGTTCGCCAGCTCCACCAGCCGGCCCAGGTACATCACGCCCACCTGGTCGCTCACATGGCGCACCACGGCGAGGTTGTGCGAGATGAACAGGTAGGTCAGGCCCCGCTCGCGCTGCAGGTCCTTCATGATGTTGAGCACCTGCGCCTGCACGCTCACGTCCAGGGCCGAAGTGGGCTCGTCGCAGACCAGGAACTCGGGCGCCGTGGCCAGCGCCCGGGCGATGGAGATGCGCTGGCGTTGCCCGCCCGAGAACTGGTGCGGGTACTTGGTCATGTCCAGCGGCGACAGGCCCACCGAGCGCAGCAGCTCGCCCACGCGCTCGCGCACCGGCGCCTTCTCGCGCAGGATGCCGTGCTCGCGCAGCGGCTCGGCAATGATGTCCTCGACCACCCAGCGCGGATTGAGGCTGGCGTACGGGTCCTGGAAGATCATCTGGATGCGCCGACGCAGCTGACGTCCGGCGGATGTACGGTAGGCCGCATGCGCATCCTGGCCGTCGAAGCGCATGCCGCCGCGCGTGGGCTCGTACAGGCCCACCAGCAGGCGGGCGACGGTGCTTTTGCCACAGCCCGATTCACCCACCAGCGCCAGCGTCTTGCCGCGCTCGATCTCGAAGCTCACGCCGTCGACGGCATGCAGCAGCGTGCGGGGCTTGCGCTCCAGCACGCGATTGAGCCAGGGGGCCGACACGTCGAAGGTGCGGGCCAGGTCATGGGCGACGACCAGCGGCGCCGTGCCGGCGGCCGCGTCGGCTTTTGCGGAAGGCACGAACGCGGCACTCATTCGTCGATCTCCTGGACAGGCGTGGCGGCGTCGGGGGTGGCCCGTTCGCCGTGCGCCACCGCGGCGGCATGCTGGGCGGCCAGACGGTCATGACCACGGTGCGGATCGGTCCCGTCGTGCAGCCAGCAGGCGGCACGCGTGGCGCCGGCGGCCATCAGCTCGGGCCGCTGCTGCAGGCAGCGGTCGAACACCCGCGGGCAGCGCGGGTTGTAGGCGCAGCCCTGGGGAATCGCATTGAGGCGCGGCATGGCGCCGTCGATCTGGTTCAGCCGCTCGCGGTCGCTGTCCATCTCCGGGATCGACGCCATCAGCCCGGCGGTGTAGGGATGCGCGGGCTGGTGGATCACTTCGTGCACGGGGCCGATCTCGGCGATGCGGCCGGCGTACATCACGGCCACGCGGTCGCAGGTCTCGGCGATCACGCCCATGTCGTGGGTGATCAGCATGACGGCCGCGCCGCGCTCGCGGCACAGGCGCTTGAGCAGCTGGATGATCTGCGCCTGGATCGACACGTCCAGCGCGGTGGTGGGCTCGTCGGCCACGATCAGCTGCGGCTCGGCCGCGAGCGCCAGCGCGATCACCACGCGCTGGCGCATGCCGCCGGAGAACTGGTGGGGATAGTGGTCGATGCGCTGCTCGGCCGCCGGGATGCCCGTGTCCTGCAGCAGCGCGATGGCGCGACGCTTGGCCTCGGACTCGGTCACGGGCAGGTGCGCGCGGACGGTTTCCACCAACTGCCGGCCCACGGTGTAGAGCGGGTTCAGCGAGGTGAGCGGATCCTGGAAGATCGCGCCGATCTTGCGGCCGCGGATATGGCGCATCTGCTCATAGCCGAGGTTGTCGATGCGCTGGCCCTGCAGCAGGATCTGTCCGCTGGCCACGCGGCCCGGCGGCTCCAGCAGGCCGATGATGGCCGCGCCCGTGAGCGACTTGCCGGCGCCCGACTCGCCCACCACACCCAGGATCTCGCCCGGCGCGATGTCGAAGGAGATGTCGTCCAGCGCCCGCAGCGTGCCGCGGCGGCCGGGGAATTCGACGACGAGGTTCTTGACCTGAAGAAGGCTCATGGCGGTATGTCCTTCTTTCACCGCAGCCGGGGATTTAAAGCATCGCGCAGCCAGTCGCCCAGCAGGTTCACCGACAGCGCGATCAGCACCAGCATGGCGCCGGGAAAGACGGTGATCCACCACTCGCCAGAGAACAGGTAGTCGTTGCCCACGCGGATCAGCGTGCCCAGCGAGGGCGAGGTGGGCGGCACGCCCACGCCCAGGAAGCTCAGCGTGGCCTCGGTGATGATGGCCGTGGCCACCTGGATGGTGGCCAGCACCAGCACCGGCCCGGTCACGTTGGGCAGCACATGCCGCCGCATGATGCGCAGCGGCGCCACGCCGGTGACGCGCGCCGCCTGCACGTATTCCTTGCTGCGCTCCACCAGCGTGGAGCCGCGCACCGTGCGCGCGTACTGCACCCAGCCCGTGAGCGAGATCGAGATGATGAGCACGCCGAAGGCCAGCGACTCGTGCGCATTGGGAAAGAGCGCACGCCCCACGCCCGCGATCAGCAGCGCCACCAGGATGGGCGGGAAGGACAGCATCACGTCGCACAGCCGCATCAGGAAGGCATCGAGCCAGCCGCCCAGGAAGCCCGCGAGCAGGCCCAGCAGCACGCCCACCACCACCGACAGGATGACCGACACCACGCCCACCACCAGCGAGATGCGCGCGCCGTAGATCAGCGCCGAGAGGATGTCGCGTCCCTGGTCGTCGGTGCCCAGCAGGTACTTGCTGCTGCCGCCCTCGCTCCATGCCGGCGGCAGCCGCGCATCGCCCAGCTCCAGCGAAGCAAGATCGAAGGGGTTGTGCGGCGCCACCCAGCCGGCGAACACCGAGCAGAAGATGCAGACGAAGGCGATGACCGCCGCGGCCACCGCCACGGGCGAGGTCCTGAAACTGTGGCCGACATCGCTGTCGAGCCAACGGAGGAGCGTGTTCTTCATCGGGGGAGAGGTAATGGGCAAGGGGCGAATCCGGCGCCCGTCACCCTGCCAAGCGAAGTGCGTGCCGCCCTGGCCATCGTTCTGCACGGCCAGGGCGGTGCGTACGTGATGTTCAGCCGCTGGCTGCCCTCACGCCCGGCCGGTCACTTGATGCTGATCCACTTGAAGGGCATGAAGTTGTCGGCCCGCTGGGTCAGCGACACCTTCTTGCTCACGCCCCAGGCTAGCGACTGCTGGTGCAGCGGCAGGTGGCCGATGTCGTCGGTGTGGATCTTGAAGGCCGCTTCGATCAGGCCCTGGCGCTTGGCCTTGTCGGTCTCGGACTTGATCTGGCCGATCAGTTCGTCGAGCTTGGGATTGCAGTAGGCGCCCAGGTTGAACTGACCGCTGCCGTCCTTGTCGTTGGGGCAGCGCATCAGCGCGTCCAGCGCGTTGTGCGAGTCGTAGGTGGTGGGCGTCCAGCCCAGCAGGTAGAAGCTGGTGTCGCGGCGCAGGATCTTGGGGAAGTAGGTGCCCTTGGTCTCGGCCGCAAGGTTGATCTTGACACCGATGCGCGCCAGGTTGGCCGCCACTGCCTGGCAGACCTGTGCGTCGTTGACGTAGCGGTCGTTGGGGCAGTTCATCGTGACCTCGAAGCCGCTGGGGTAGCCGGCATCGGCCAGCAGCTTCTTGGCGGCCTCGGGGTCGTAGGGCAGTCGCTTGTCCTGCGCCTCGGTCCAGCCATTGATGCCGGGGCCCACCATCAGCGCCGTGGGACGGGAGGCGCCGCGCATCACCGTCTTCTGGATGCCGTTGATGTCAATGGCCTGGTAGAAGGCCTGGCGCACGCGCTTGTCCTTGAAGGGGTTCTTCCCCTTCACGTTGGAGTACAGCAGTTCGTCGCGCTTCTGGTCCATGCCCAGAAAGATCGTGCGCAGCTCGGGGCCGACCACCACGCGCGCGCTGGGGCTCGCATTGATGCGGGCGATGTCCTGCACGGGCACCGGCTCCATCACGTCCACCTCGCCGGAGACGAGGGCCGCAACGCGGGTGGCCGGGTTGGCGATGGGCGTGAAGATCACTTCCTGGGCATTGCCTTCGATCTTGCCCCAGTAGTTCATGTTGCGCACGAATACCGTGCGGACGTTGGGCTGGCGCTCGCGCACGCGGAAGGGACCCGTGCCGTTGGCCTTGAAGGACGCGGTGTTCTCGATACCCTTTCGTCGATCCACCGGCTTCTCGGCCTTGTTCTCCTCGCACCACTTCTTGCTCATGATGGCGAGGTCGGACAGCACGTCGGGCAGGATCGGGAAGGGGCCCTTGGTGACGATGTCCACGGCATGGTCGTTGACCTTGCGCACTTCCTGGATGTCGTTGACCTTGGCCTTCACGTCGGAGCCGTCGCCGCCCGCGCGGGCGATGCTGAAGATCACGTCGTCGGCCGTGAAAGGCGTGCCGTCATGGAAGGTCACGCCCTTGCGCAGTTCGAAGCGCCAGGTGTCGGGCGCCGTCTGCTTCCAGGAGGTGGCCAGGGATGGCGCCAGGCTCAGGTCCTTGTTGCGGTCGGTGAGGCCTTCGTAGACGTTCAGGTCCACCGACAGCTGGAGCGACTCATTGAGCGAATGCGGGTCCAGCGACAGCGCATCGCCTTGGTTGGCGATACGCACCGTCTGGGCGCTGGCGATCAGGCTGGCCGCAGCCAGCACGGCCGCGACAGCGGCTTTTTTCTTGAAGCTCATGGAATCACTCCTCGGGTTGGTCAAGGCTCGGGACGGTCGGTCATCGGGCCGCGGTGGCGGCCCTGTCTTTTGAGGCCGCGCGGGTGGCGACGGCCTCGGCGCCCCGGCCGACTTCACCGGCCAGGGGCATGCCCTGTTCCACCAGGCCCGCATGCAGCGCGGCGCCCAGGGGCAGGATGTCATCGTTGAAGTCGTAGCGGCTGTTGTGCAGGAAGGCGCCGCCGCGGGCGTCCTGGCCGAGGCGCAGATAGGCACCGGCCTTCTTCTGCAGCATGAAGGAGAAGTCCTCGGCGCCCATGCTGGGCTCGAGATGGCGGTCGACATTGCCCTCGCCCACGATGGCAGCCGCCACGTCGGCGGCGAACTGCGCCTCGGGCGCCGTGTTGATGGTGGCGGGGTAGATGCGTTCGTAGGTCAGCTCGGCCGTGGCGCCGAAGGCCGCGGCCACCTGCGTGCACAGCTCGCGCAGCCGCTGCTCGACCTGCGCCTGCACGCGCGAGCTGAAGGTGCGCACGGTGCCGACCAAGGTGGCGGTGCCGGGGATGACGCTGAAGGCATCGAGGTCGCCCGCCTGCACGGCGCAAAGGCTGACCACAGCGGCGTCGATGGGCCGCACGTTGCGCGAGGTGATGGTCTGCGCCGCCGTGATGATGTGGGCCGCCACCACGACCGGATCGACCGTCAGGTAGGCATGCGCGCCATGGCCGCCCTTGCCCGTGATGCGGATGGTGATGCGGTCCGCCGCCGCCATCATGGCGCCGCGGTTGATGCCGATGGTGCCGGCCGGCAGGGCCGGCCAGTTGTGCATGGCATAGACGGCATCGACGGGGAAGCGCTCGAACAGCCCGTCCTCGATCATCACGCGGGCGCCGGCGAAGCCTTCCTCGCCCGGCTGGAAGATCAGCACGGCGGTACCGTCGAAGTGGCGCGTCTCGGCCAGGTAGCGCGCCGCGCCGACCAGCATGGCCGTGTGCCCGTCATGGCCGCAGCCGTGCATCAGGCCCGACTTACCGGAGCACCAGGGCAGGTCGTTGTCCTCCTTCATCGGCAGCGCATCCATGTCGGCGCGCAGGCCGATCATGCGACCGCTGGCCGTCGAGCGGCCGCGGATGACGCCGACCACGCCGGTCTTGCCGATGCCGGTATGGATCTCGTCCACGCCGCAGGCCTGCAGGGCGGCCTTGACCCGGCCGGCGGTATAGACCTCTTCGAAGCCCAGTTCTGGGTTCGCGTGCAGGTCGCGCCGGAAGGCGGTGAGTTCAGGATGGAAGCGGGCGATGTGCTCGAAGGCCCGGCCGTTCGCGTACAGGCGTTGTGTAGTCATGGCTGAAGGATCGCTGCGCGGCAAAAGGGTTCGCGCTGGCCGATCAATGGCCGCCCGCCTTGCCCACGCGCAGCCGCGGATCGACGGCGAAATAGAGCAGGTCCACCACCAGGTTGATCACGACGAAGATCAACGCGATGAGGCAAAGGTAGGCCGCCATCACCGGGATGTCGGCGAAGGTCACGGCCTGGATGAAGAGCAGGCCCATGCCGGGCCACTGGAACACGGTCTCGGTGATGATGGCGAAGGCGATCAGCCCCCCCAGTTGCAGCCCGGTGATGGTCATCACCGGCACCAGCGTGTTCTTGAGCGCATGGCCGAAATGGATGGCACGGTTCGACAGGCCCCGCGCCCGCGCGAACTTGATGTAGTCGGTGCGCAGCACCTCGAGCATCTCGGCACGCACCAGCCGCATGATCAGCGTGAGCTGGAAGATGGCCAGCGTCACGGCCGGTAGCACCAGGTGGTGCCAGCCGTCGAGCGTGAGCAGGCCTGTCCGCCACCAGCCGATCTGCACCACGTCGCCTCGCCCGAAGCTGGGGAACCAGCCCAGATGCACCGCGAACACCAGGATGAGCAGGATGCCGATCAGGAAGGTGGGCAGCGAGACGCCCAACAGAGACAGCGTCATGAACATCTGGCTCATGAAGCTGCCGCGGCGCAGTGCCGCATACACGCCCATCGGAATGCCCAGCAGCAACGCGAGTCCTGCTGCAACCAGCGCCAGTTCCAATGTGGCAGGGAAGCGCTCGGCGATGAGGCTGGACACCTTGGCACCTTGGCGCAGACTCAGGCCGAACTCGCCCTGGGCCGCGTTGATCAGGAAGTGCCAATACTGCACGAAGAAGGGCTGATCGAGGCCGAGTGCAGACCGCAGCTCGCGGATCTGGTCGGGCGTCGCATCCTGCCCCAGGAGGAAGACCACCGGATCGCCCACATACTGGAAGAGCAGGAAGGCGATGAAGGCCACCGCCACCATGACGATGACGGCCTGGATGAGGCGGCGCAGGACGAAGGCGAGCATGCGTGGGGAAATTCCTCGAAGCAGGATGCAGAGCAAAGGACATGCCCAGACCGCATCCCGGCCGCAGGGAGCATAAGACCAAACACCGCGCCCAGCGCCCCGTTTTGGTTCATGGAAAGCACTAGGGCGCGCAGCGCCGACGGGGGGCGACCAGCGCTTCGGCAGTGCGCCGCAACACCCCGTGAAATCGACGCTCCAGCGAAGACAGCGAAGGCCCGCGGCCATGAAAAAAGCCACCCGGCTTGCACCGGGTGGCTTTGTCGAACTTCATCGTCAGCTGGCTTTCGCCAGCATCGGATTAGAACGAGTGGCGGATACCGAAGTCGTAGCCCACCGAGTTCTTCGGCAGGTAGGTACCCGTGCCGAAGGCGTTGGTGAACGTGGCAACGTACGGAGCCGTGATGTTGCCCGAACCAGCGCTGTAGTCGGCGCCGTTCTTGTTCTTGATGTAGGCCACGGTGGCGTACAGGGCGGTGCGCTTGCTCAGGTTGTGAACATAGCCCAGAGCCAGCTGGTCAGCCTTCGGAGCGTTGTACGTGAAGAACGGGTTCGTCAGGTACACCAGGGGGCTCTGGTCGACCTTGGTCTTCACGTGGCCGTAGGAAGCCTTGATCTGGCCAGCGCCGACCGGCACGGTCACGCCCAGCAGGTAGCCGTCGAGCTTCGTGTCGGGGTTGAACAGGGGCTGGTTGCCGCCCGAGTAGTCAACAGTGCCCTTGACGTTCACGTACTGAGCGAACAGCTTGGCGACGCCGAAGTCGTAGCTGCCGCCGACGTTGAAGTTCTTCGACAGGTTGTTGGTGCCGACTGCGAAGTTCGACGTGTTGATCTGCTCGCCGTAGGCCACAGCGACGTCCAGGGGACCGTTGGCGTAGCCGAAGCGGCCACCCCAGTAACGGCCACCGCGGCTGTTGTTGTTGGCGCTGGCTTGCAGGAAGTTGTCGTACTTCGTCTGCTCGCTGAAGCTGTACATCGCCTGACCGTAGAAACCACCCAGGTTCGGGGGCAGGAAGTAGCCGACGCTGTTGTTGGCGCGAACGTTCGACGTTTCGATGCCAGGCAGAGCGGTGCTGCCGCTGATGGCGCGCTGCACCAGGGCGGTGCCGGCGCCGTTCGTGCCGAACGGATCGAACACGGTCAGGTTCCAGAACGTCGGCTTGTAGTCACGGCCCAGACGCACTTCACCGAAGGGGCCCGACAGGCTCACGGTGGAACGACGCTGGAAGTTGAAGCCGCTGGCGGTGCCGTCGTCGTTCGACAGCGCGCCTTCCAGCCAGAAGCTGGCAGCCAGACCGCCACCCAGGTCTTCCACACCGCGGAAGCCCAGACGGCTGGAGCTGTTGGCCGAGTTGTTCAGGCCGGTCTTGCTCACCGAGGTCGACTGGGGCAGGAACGCGTAGGCGAACGGGTTGGCCAGCAGAACCGCGGGGTTGGTCACCAGTTCGCTCTTGTTCGACACGCCGCTCACGGAAGCGTCAACGATACCGAACAGGGTCACCGACGATTGGGCCGAGGCCACACCGGCGACAGCCAGGGCAGCCAGAGCAACTAGAGATTTTTTCATTGCAAGTTTCTCCAAGGTTAAACATAGGGCGCCGGTGCGAAGGGTTCACCGCGCTGGCACATGCTGTGCTCCCGCCGGGCCCCGGGCCAACCTCCTTTTGGGAAGTTGTCGCTATTGCACCAGACGCTCGGCGCCACGGCAAAGCAAATTGGGCCAAATCTGGAGAGGGCTCCGCGTTTCGTTGCAGCAGTACAACAAGGTCAGGGTGCACTCCCGCTCGCGCCTAGAACATGGGAGTTTCATATAGAGAAAAGCATCGAAACCTTGCTGCAAGCAAGACGCCCGCGGGATGCGTTCCAATGGCGACATGAGTTCATCTGTCGATGCTTGTATCAACGCTGTGGATAGCGCGCTGCGCACGATCTGGGGTAGCCCACGCGCCAGCACGCCATCTCCCGCCCAAGCCGTGGTGGGTTCCGAAGCACCGTTGTCCGCCGCCGAACGCAAGGAGGCTGGCGCGCTGATGCGCGTCAACCATGTGGGCGAGGTATGCGCACAGGCACTCTACAGTGCGCAGGCGGCGACTACCGCAGACCTGTTACTAAAGCAGGAACTGCTGCGGGCGGCACAGGAGGAAACGGATCACCTTAGTTGGACGCGCGAGCGCCTGGACAGGCTCGGCGCTCGACCCTCACTGCTGAATCCCCTCTGGTACAGCGGCGCCTTCGCACTGGGGCTGATCGCTGGTCGTTTGGGTGACCGGTGGAGTCTGGGCTTCGTCAATGAGACGGAAAGGCAGGTCGAGGCGCATCTGGACGGCCATTTGAGTCGTCTGCCCGCCGGTGATGTCGCCTCCCGCGCGGTAGTCGCCCGCATGAAGGCGGACGAAGCCGCTCATGCAGCCTGGGCAGAAGAGGCGGGCGGGCTACCGTTGCCGGCCCCGGCAAAGGGGCTCATGCGCGCGGCCGCGCGTGTCATGACCACCGTCGCCCATCGAATCTGACCATGCCCTGCGCCTCGCCGACCGGTAGCGCGGCAGGCGCCAGTGAACGCGATATCTCAGGACGAGGCGGCTCCAGAGCTGTCCACAAGCTCATAGCTCGTGGTGATCTCAGCTGTCTTGGCCAGCATGATGCTGGCTGAACAGTAGGTTTCATGACTCAGCGAGATCGCCCGCTCGACGGCCGCCTCCGGAATCGCACGGCCGGTCACCGTGAAGTGCATATGGATCTTGGTGAAGACCTTGGGATCCTTTTGCGCGCGTTCGCTGGTGAGGCGCACGCTGCAGCCTTCCACCTGATGACGTCCGCGGCGAAGGATCATGACGACGTCGTAGGCGGTGCATCCCCCAGTTCCCGCCAGGACGGTCTCCATCGGCCGCGGGGCGAGATTCTGCCCCCCGTTTTCAGGCCGTGCAGCGTCCGGCGCCCCGTCCATGGTTAAGACGTGACCACTACCCGTCTCGGCAACAAACCCCATGGATGAGCGCGTCCCGGCGTGGCCGGTCCAACTGACTGTGCATTCCATCTGTAAGAGTTCCTGGCCCACCGCCGTGAACTGCTCACGGCGTGGCTCGCATCTGTAGAAATGTTGCGCTTCCGCATCACCAGCTTGTTGCGATGCAGCATTGCTTTGCTATACTTTATCCCAACGCATACCTCAGGGTGTGCACCAGTTGTCTCCTCCACCCTCCCAATTGGTGGATTTGGCCCCGAGTCGCAAGATTCGGGGCTTTTTTCTTTGCCTTGCGGTTTCGGGCGAGGTGCAGCCACTCTAGGAGGTCGCAGACAACCCTAGCTGCTCTGGCTGCCCTGGCTGTCGCCGGTGTGGCCTCGGCCCAATCGTCGGTGACCCTGTTCGGCATTGTGGATGCCTCGATCAGCAGTGTTTCCAACAAAAGTGAGCTGATTCAGGACCCGCTGACGTTGATGGCCAACCCTCTGGCGTACGCATTGCTGCCCAGCACGGCTAAGGCCAGCAAGACCGGCTTGAACAACTCCGCCAACAGTTCCAGCCGTCTGGGCTTCCGCGGCACAGAAGATCTCGGGGGCGGACTCGCAGCCAGCTTCTGGCTGGAAGGTGCGCTGTCGAACGACGACGGTACCGCCAGCGGCCTCAGTTTCCAGCGTCGCTCAACGGTGAGCCTGTCGGGCCCCTTCGGTGAAGTACGCCTGGGACGTGATTACAAGCCCACGTTCTGGAACCTGACCGTGTTCGATCCGTTCGGCACGAACGGCGCGGGTACTGCATTGGTTCAGCGCGCCGCGACCGCGTTCGAAGCCAACAACGTGCGAAGCAACAACTCGATCGGCTACTTCCTGCCCGCCAATCTGGGAGGCTTCTACGGTCAACTGCAGTACGCATTCCATGAGCAAGGCAAGTACGACAGTGCCATCCAAAGCAGCCTGAACGACAACAGCCGGGGCGGCCGGTACTGGGGCGGCCGCTTTGGCTATGCCAACGGTCCCGTGGATGTCGCCCTTTCGTACGGCGAGCAAAACGCCAAATCGTCGTACGCCCTGGGAGCCGACGCATTGGTCAAGAACTTCAGCCTGGCTGGCAGCTACGACTTCGGCGCCGCCAAGCTGTTTGCCCAGTACCAGAACACCAAGAGCGTGATCGACTACTCCGAAAACGCACCCCTGTTCAATCCTGCGACCAAGTTGGATGGCTATCTGCTGGGCGTGACCGTTCCGGTCGGCGCAGGCGTGATCAAAGCCTCCTATGGCAACGTGAAGATCAAGACGGACCAAAACCCGCTCTCCACCCTCAGCTACAGCCCACCCAAAGCCGATCAACTGGCAGTGGGCTACGTGCACAACCTGAGCAAGCGCACCGCCCTGTACGCCACCGTGGCTTACATCAAGAACAAGAACGGCGCCAACTTCAGTGCAGGCTCAAACAGCATCACGGCTCCGACCGTGGTGTCGATCACGAACGGCACCGCCGTCGGAGGCTATACGCCGAAGACCTCGGTCGGCTACGACCTGGGTATTCGCCACTCCTTCTGATGCAAGCTGGCGTGAGCCAGTTGTCGAAGACTCTTGAAAGCCACCCAGCCAGAGCCGGGTGGCTTTTTGCGCTAGTTGCGCTGCTGGCTGCCCTAATCCCCGCGGCTACGCCGGCTCTGCAGCAACCCCACATTCATCTCGCCACTCAGGATCGACGCATAGAAGCGCTCGATCATGTTGACGCTGGTCCGCGCGTTGCGGGCCAACGTGAGCATGTCGATCCCCTGACCGTAGAGCAGACGCAGGGTGATCGCCGTATGGCGAAGGCAATACAGCGTTCGCTTCTGCCCAAGCGGGCCGGTCTCGAGGCCGGCTTCCTGAAGCACCCATTTGAAGAAGAAGTTGAGGACCGCGAGCGCGTGCTCTCGATTCTTCAATTCAGGGAAGAAGAGGTAGTCATCGGGCGCCACCTCGCCTCTCGAGCGACGGTAGCTGCGGAGCACCTCATAGACCTGAACGGCAGGCCGAAGGCTCACCATCGGCTGGCTGTGTCGCTTGGTCTCGGGCAACCGCATCCGCAGGTACACATGCTTGCCACGCACGATGTCGATGTGGCGATGCCTCACGCTCTTGATGTCACTGGGGCGCACGAAGGTGTTCACCATCCACCGGATCAGCCACGGCAACTCCCGGGGCATGTAGAGCAACTCGCGCGCAATCCAGAAGCGCTCGCCGGGCTGCAGCGTCTCGAGGACGGGATGGGGTTGACCTACCAACCGCCTCGCGGTGGCAACCAGGCGCCGGTACTCCGCCACGCTGAAGCTGCCACGCGGCTGGCTGCGGATCTTGACCTTGGGCAGCCGCGGCATCTCATCGAGCACGCCAGTCAGCACGCCATGCATCAAGGTCTTGCGCAGCAGGACCATGTACTGCGCGATCGTCGTGCTGGTGAAGTCCTGCTCCCCCAGGCGATCGATCAACTCCTGCGCGGCCACCCCATCCACGTCGCGCGCCAGTCGGTCACCCAGCAAGGGCAGCAGATGGGCATCCATGCGGTTGCTCATGATCTGCCAGCTCCCCCACGCAATCTCCTTGCGCTGCACGCGAGCACGCTCCGCCTGCAGCAAGCCCATCGCGAGGTCTCTGACAAAAACGTCTGACGACTCTTTCTTAATTGTTAAGAGCTTGGGGGGCACGGGGTCCCCGGGATGCACTCGCCCCGAAAAAGCGGAATCGTTGGCCGCTTGCACTGCTGTTAAGCGGAAGATGACATTCGTGTCCATACCGCTTCCTGGGTGCAAAACGAGTGCCGCGTATCATCAAACGCTGTTCTCATTGGTCCTCCCCTTCGCCATGCCAACCAGCCAGGGACCGGCGCTGACGCCCGCCGACTATCTCAAAAAAATTCTGACCGCCCGCGTGTACGACGTGGCCATCGAATCGGCGCTGGAACCTGCGCGCGCATTGAGTGAAAGAGTTGGCAATACGGTGTTGCTCAAGCGTGAAGACCAGCAGCCTGTCTTCAGCTTCAAGCTGCGTGGCGCTTACAACAAGATGGCCCATCTGTCGGCCGAGCAACTGGCGCGCGGCGTCATCTGCGCCTCCGCAGGCAACCATGCGCAAGGGGTCGCCTTGGGTGCGCGCAAGCTGGACACCCGGGCGGTCATCGTCATGCCGGTCACGACGCCCCAGCTCAAGATCGACGCGGTGCGCGGGCTGGGCGGCGAGGTCCACCTGCACGGCGACAGCTATTCCGATGCCTATCAATACGCGTTGACGCTGCAGGAACGAGAAGGCCTGACCTTCGTGCATCCTTTCGACGACCCGGAGGTCATCGCCGGGCAGGGCACGATCGCGATGGAGATCCTTCGCCAGCACCAGGGCCGCCTGGACGCCGTCTTCGTCGCCATCGGCGGCGGCGGGTTGATTTCAGGCGTCGCCAATTACATCAAGGCAGTCAGGCCGGAGATCCGCGTGGTCGGCGTCCAGATGAACGACTCTGACGCCATGATGCAATCCGTGGCCGCCAAGCATCGCGTCACGCTGCCGGATGTCGGCCTGTTCTCCGACGGCACGGCCGTCAAGCTGGTGGGCGAAGAAACCTTCCGCATCGCCAGTGACCTCGTCGACGAGTTCATCACGGTGGACACCGACGCCGTCTGCGCCGGCATCAAGGACGTCTTCATCGACACGCGCAGCATCGTCGAGCCCGCGGGCGCACTGGCCGTCGCAGCGATCAAGCAGTACGTGCAAACGCACGGAAAGCGGGGCGAGACCTATGCCGCCATCCTGTGTGGCGCCAACATGAACTTCGATCGGCTGCGCTTCGTGGCCGAACGCGCCGAGGTGGGCGAGGAGCGCGAAGCCCTGTTTGCCATCTCCATCCCCGAGGAGCGTGGCAGCTTCCGGCGCTTTTGCGAACTGGTGGGCCAGTTGCCAGGCGGCCCGCGCAACGTGACGGAGTTCAACTACCGCATCAGCGACGCGCAGCAGGCCCATGTGTTCGTCGGCCTGACGACGCAGCAGCGCGGCGAATCCGCCAGCATTGCCCATCTGTTCCGAAGCCACGGGTTCGGCGCACTCGACCTCACTCACGACGAGCTGGCCAAGGAGCACGTGCGCTACATGGTAGGAGGGCGCAGCGGTCTGGCGAGCGACGAGCGGCTGCTGCGGTTCATCTTTCCGGAGCGGCCCGGTGCCTTGCTGAAGTTCCTGAGCCTGATGAAGCCGAACTGGAACATCAGCCTGTTCCACTACCGCAACCAGGGCGCGGACTATGGGCGCATCCTCGTCGGCCTGCAGGTGCCGGCGGCGGAAGACGGTATGTTCCAGGCCTTCCTGGACGAACTGGGCTATCCCTTCATCGAAGAGACCGCCAACCCCGCCTACCGCCTCTTCCTCCAGGCCTGAACAACCGCAGGCTCAGATCAAGGCGTGGTCGCCCGCGGCGGCCCATTCACGGCCAGGGGACGCGACGGCACCATCAAACGAAAGCCGGTGCCACCGGTCGCCGGTCCGATGTGCACCCCCGCGGTATCGATGGACTGCAGCACCAGCTGACCGTCGAAGGCCGCACCAGTGCGATAGGAACGCGGCGGCTTGCCATCGACCGCGATGAGCGCGGCGCCACCGCCTTCGCGGTCGGCCGCCACGCCCAGCAGTCTGAATCGGCTGGCCACGTCCGGAGCAACCGGCGCGCTGGCCGCCACCTTCAATGCACCGAAGGCGCGAGCCACCTCCGCGGTCTGCACGCTCAACACCGGCGCAGCCACCGGCGGCGGCAGCATGGACCCGGCGGGCGAGGCGAGCCGCAACCCCCAATAGACAGCGCTCGCAGCGGCGGCCGCCCAGAGCGCGGCAGTGATCAAGGCCACGGGCCATCGGGAAGGTACGGGCAACGCACTCGTCATATGCGGGCATTATCATGCGCCGCCCATGACAGCTTCCTACAAACGCAACCGGCAGAGCCATCTCCAGCGCGGCTTCACGCTCATCGAACTGATGGTCGTGCTGGTGATCATCGGCGTGCTCGCCGCCCTGATCGTGCCCAATGTGATCGGCCGCGCGGACGACGCGCGGGTGACCGCCGCCCGCACGGACGTCAACAACCTGATGAACGCGCTCAAGATGTACCGTCTGGACAACCAGCGCTACCCGACGAGCGAACAAGGCCTGCAGGCCCTGGTCACGCGGCCGACCACCGGCCCCGCCGCGCCCAACTGGAAGCCCTACGTCGACAAGCTGCCCAACGATCCCTGGGGCCGGCCCTACCAGTACGTGAATCCGGGCATCAAGGGCGAGGTGGATGTGCTTTCGCTCGGCGCCGACGGCCAGCCCGGGGGCGAGGGCAACGATGCCGACATCGGCAGTTGGCAGTAGCCACCTGCGCCGCCACGCCGCCGGCTTCACGCTGATCGAGCTGCTGGTGGTGGTCGCGATCATCGCCTTCGCGACCGCGGGCGTCGGCTTCGCATTGCGCGACACGGCGCGCGCCAGCCTGGACCGCGAGGCCGAGCGCCTCGTCGCCCTGCTCGAAGCCGGCCGCGCCCAGGCCCGCGCCAGCGGGGCATCGGTGCGCTGGCGTGTCACGCAGCAAGGCTTCGTCTTCGATGGTGTGCCGCCCGGCGCCCTTCCCCAGGATTGGCAGATGGCGGGCGTGAGCGCCCAGCCCCTCGATGCGGCCGGCCGCCCCGTGGCGTCGCTGCTGCTGGGACCGGAGCCCATCATCGGCGCGCAGCAGGTGCTGATCCGCGGCGAAGGCCCGCCTGTGCAGGTACTGCGATTGGCCACCGACGGACTTCGCCCCTTCTCCGTGGTCGATCCGGTGTCGCCATGAAGGCAGGCAGGACCGCCCCGATGCGCTCTTGCCGTTCCGGTGGAGCGGACGCTGCGGCCAGGAGGCCGGCCCTGCCCCGTCACCGGGGCTTCACGCTGGTCGAGGTGCTGGTTGCCCTGGCGATCGTCGCCATCGCCCTGGCGGCAGGGGCGCAGGCCACCAACGCGCTCACCCGCAATGCACAGCGCCAGTCCGACATGGTGCTGGCCCAGCTATGCGCCGAGAACCAGCTGGTCCAGCTGCGCCTGTCGCCGCAGATGCCGCCGGTGGGCGAGAGCAGCCAGGGCTGCGAGCAGGCCGGCGTGCAGCTGGATGTGGGGGTGTCCACCACCCCCACCCTCAACCCCAACTTCAACCGCATCGACGTGCAGGTGCGCGATGCGCAGCGCTGGCCGCTGCTGCGTCTGTCCACCGTGATCGGTCGCTACTGATGAGGAGACACCGCAGGGCCCCCGGGGCCGCCGTCCGCCTGCGCGGCTTCACGCTGGTCGAACTGCTGGTCGCGCTGGCGGCGATGGCCCTGCTGGCACTGATCAGCTGGCGAGGGCTGGACAGCATGGCCCGCGCCCAGTCGCAGCACAGCGCGCGCGACGAAGCCGTGCTGGTGCTGCAGACGGCGCTCGCCCAGTGGGGCGCCGACCTGGACGGCGCCACGAATTTCGGCAACACGCCCGCGCTGGACTGGAACGGCCGCGTGCTGCGCATCACCCGACAGGCCGTCGACGCCCAGGGCAGCCCCGCCGCGCGGGTGATCGCCTGGACGGTGGGCGCCACCGCCGACGGCAGCGGCAGCTGGCTGCGCTGGCAGTCACCGCCGCTGGCCAGCCGTGCCGACTGGACCCAGGCCTGGGGCACGGCCGCGGCGTGGGCCGAGTCCGCCCTGCCCGGTGCCGACGCGGCCGCCACGCGCGTCCTGCCCGCGGCCAGCTGGAACGTGGGCTACTTCCGCAATGGCGCCTGGAGCGTGGCGGTCCAGGCACAGGCGCTGGGCACGGCCACGCTGCCCGACGGCGTCCGGCTGCAACTGCAGTTGCCACCCGGGCCCGGACTGTCGGGACTGATCACGCGCGACTGGCTGCGCCCCACCTGGGCCGGCGCCAAGACCTCATGACCGTCCCACCCGTCCCCCTTCGGCGGCAGCGAGGCGCCGCCCTGCTCACGGCGCTGATCACCGTCACCCTGGTGGCGACGCTGGCGGCGGCGGCACTGTGGCGCCAGTGGCGTGCCACCGAGGTGGAAGCCGCCGAACGCTCCCGCCTCCAGGCCTCGCTGGTGCTCGCCGGCGCGCTGGACTGGTCGCGGCTCATCCTGGCCGAGGACGGGCGCACCGGCGGCGCCGACCACCTCGCCGAGCCCTGGGCCGTGCCGCTGGCCGAGGCCAAGCTCACCAGCTTCCTGGCCGCCGACAAGAACGTGGCCAGCGACGCGCTGGAAGGCCTGCCCGATGCCTTCCTGTCGGGCTCGATCACCGACGCGCAGTCGCGGCTCAACCTGCGCAACCTCGTCGATGCCAGCGGCCGTCCGGTGCTGCGCGCCGTAGCCGCCACGCGCAAACTCTTCGATCTGCTCGACCTGCCGCCCGGCCAGGTGGACACGCTGGTGCAGCAGATGCGCCGCGCCCTGCTGGCCGGTGGCGGCGTGACACAGACCCAATCCACCACGACCGGCACGGACGGCACGGCCACCGCCGGTTCTGCCACAGCGTCCACCCCCAGCGAGACGCAGGCGTCGACGTCCTCGACCGATGACGCCGGCGCATCCGAGGGCGCACCGCTCATGCCCCAGCGGGTGGAGCAACTCGGGTGGCTGGGCTTGCCGGCCGACACCGTGGCGGCCATTGCGCCCTACGTGACGCTGTTGCCGGCGAGCACGCCGGTCAACCTCAACACGGCGAGCGCCGAGGTGATCTTCGCCGCCGTCGATCAGATCGACATGGCGGGCGCCCGCAAGCTGGTCGAAGTGCGCCGACGCAAGTTCTTCTCCGACCTGGCCGAGGCATCGCAGCAGCTGAGTTCGGCCACGGACGTGCAGCTCACGCCCGGTCAGGTCGGCATCTCGACCAGCTATTTCGAAGTACGCGGCCGGCTGCGCATGGACCGCTACTGGGTCGAGGAGGCCTCGCTGCTGCACCGCACGGGCACCACGGTCAGCATCATCTGGCGCCAGCGCAATGCCGGGGTTCAACCGACTGGCGGATCGGGCTGAACATCGGAAAATCTTTCCGTCTCTTGCGCCCTGTCCCGCCGCCGAGCCTCCCGAAACGCCGTCATGGATCTGTCTTGCGCCCCCTCCACAATGCCGCCTCCGCTGTTCAGCGGAGGCCGGGTGCACGACCCCGCTGCCTAGAATGAAAAACTTTCCGCGACACGCGCCATGGCCCTGATCCTTGTCCAGCCGCCGCCTCCGTCCGCGCCTGGCCTCGGCTCCGTGGCCTGGGCGCATTGGTCTTCCGACGGCCGCCAGCTGGTGGGCCAGGGCGAATCGCCCGTCTCCCTGCTGCCGGGCCAGCACGAACTGGTGCTGATCGTGCCGGCCTCCGCCCTGTCGTGGCACGCCGTCGCCCTGCCACCGGGCAGCCTGCAGAACGCGGCGCGGCTGCGCAGCGTGCTGTCGGGCCTTCTGGAAGACCGGCTGCTCGACGATCCGGAACAGTTGCACTTTGCCCTCGCCCCCGGCGCGCAGGCGGGTGCGCCTGCGTGGGTGGCCACCTGCCGCCGCGACTGGCTGCAGACCACGCTCCAGGCCATCGAGGCCACGGGGCGGCGCGTCAGCCGGCTGGTCCCTGAATTCGCGCCCCAGGCCGAAGGCCAGCGCCCCACCGTCTTCGTCACCGGCGATGCCGAGGCGCCATGGCTGACCCTCTGCGACGCGCAGGGCGTGCTGCGGCTGCCCCTGTCGGCCAGCACCGCGGCACTCGCGGTGGCCCAGTCGGAAGCCGGCGAAGCCATGGCCGAGCCGGCGGTCGCCGCCGTGGCCGAGCAGCTGCTCGGCCGCGCCCTGCCCCTGCTGCCGACCGCCGAACGCTGGCTGCAGGCCAGCCAGTCGGGCTGGGACCTGGCCCAGTTCGAGTTCGCCACCACCGGCAGCGCCCGCGCCCGCAAGCAGGCCGGCGCGCTGATGGCGGCGGTGTGGCGCGCGCCCCGCTGGCGGGCCGCACGCTGGGGCGCGGCCCTGCTCGTCGTGCTGCAACTGGTCGGCCTCAATGCCTGGGCCTTCAAGGAGCGCCGCGCCCTGGAGGCCAAGCGCCAGCAGGTGCGCCAGGTTCTCACGCAGACCTTTCCGCATGTGTCGGTCGTGCTCGATGCGCCGCTGCAGATGTCGCGCGAGGTGGCGGCACTGCAGGCGGCCACCGGCGGACTCACGGCGGCCGATCTCGAGCCGATGCTCGCCGCCCTGGCCGGCAGCCTGCCGGCCGGCCGCGTGCCCTCGGCCATCGACTACAGCGGCAGCCAGTTGCGCCTGCGCGGTGTGACGCTGTCGCCGGCAGAGATGGAATCCGTGCAGGCCGGCCTGCGCAGCCGCGGCTACAACGCGCGGGGTGAGGGCGACCTGCTGCTGGTGCAGGCGGAGGCCGCACGATGAGCGCCCCGACTCCCGTGCGTGCGTGCGGCATGCGCACCGCCCACCTTTGCCCCATGGCTCGGACGGCATCGGCCGCCGCCCCGGCAACCCCGACCGAGAAGGCTCTTCCGTGAACCGCCGCCCCGCCTCCAAGGCCCGCCTGCAGACCTGGTGGGCTACGCTGGCCCCGCGCGAGCGGCGCCTGGCCGCCATCGCCGCCGCACTCGTGGGTGTGGCGCTCCTGTGGTGGGTGGCGCTGGCACCCGCCCTGCGCACCCTGTCGGCGGCACCGGCCGCCCATGCCGCGCTGGACGCCCAGCTGCAGCAGATGGCGTCCTTGCAGGCCCAGGCCCGGGCCCTGCAGGGCCAGCCCCGGCCCAGCCGGGAAGACGCCCTGCGCGGCATCGAGACCGCCGCACGCCAGGGTCTCGGGCCGGAAGCGCAGGTACGCGCCGCAGGGGGCGATGCCGTGGCCGTCGGCCTGCGCAGCGTGCCGGCGGCCCAGTTGGCGGAGTGGCTGTCCCAGGCCCGCGCCAACGCCCGCGCCGTGCCGCGCGAGGCGCACCTCACCCGCGCGCAGGCCTCAGCCCCGAGCGGCCCCGGTGCCGCCAATGCGACGGCCGCGCCGGGCGTGGTGCAGCCGTCCTGGCAGGGCACGCTGGTCATGGGCCTGCCCGCCTCCCGCTGACATGGCTCTGCGCACTGCCGCCGCCGTCCGACGGGAGCCACGCGCGCCCTGGCGCTGGGCCGTGGCCGGCGCCCTGTTCGGTGCGCTGGTGGCTGCCGTGCAGTGGGCGCCGGCCCGCTGGCTGGCGCAGGGCCTGGAATCGGCCACTGGCGGCCAGTTGCAGCTGCGCGATGCGCGCGGCACCGTCTGGCAAGGCAGTGCCGCCGTCGTGCTGGCCAGCAGCGCGGGCGGCGTCGACCGGATCGCGCTGCCGGGCCGCATGCAATGGCAGCTGCGCCCCGCCTGGCTGGGCGTGCGCGGCCAGCTCGAACTCGGCTGCTGCACGCAGGGCCCGCTGGGCTTTGCGGCCGGCTCTGCTGGCAGCGCCGGCTTCCGCCTGGCCTGGGACGACGGCCGCAGCCGTTGGCCTGCGGCCATGCTGGCCGGCCTGGGCGCCCCCTGGAACACCCTGCGGCTCGACGGCGCACTCGACCTGCGCACCGAGGCCCTCGCGCTGCGCTGGTCGCAGGGCCGCCTGGCCCTGGACGGCCGCGCCGTGCTCGATGCGACCGACCTCAGCTCCAGCCTCAGCACGCTGCGCCCCATGGGCAGCTACCGCCTGGTACTGGAGGGCGGCCCCTCGCCCAGCCTGCTGCTGACCACCACCCAGGGCGCGCTGCGCCTGTCGGGCAGCGGCCGCTGGAGCGGCAACACCATGCGTTTCGGGGGCGAGGCCAGCGCCGCGCCCGGCAGCGAGGACGCCCTCGCCAATCTCCTGAACATCATGGGGCGGCGCGAAGGCGCGCGCTCCATCATCAATCTCGGTTGACCATGAAGCCTTCCCTCACCCTGGGCGCCCGCGCCGCCCGTGCCCTGCTTGCCGTGCTCGCGCTGCAGGCGATCGCTCCCGCCGCGATGGCCCAGGATGCCGCCAGCCCGGCCGTGCGCCGCGGCGAGCCCATCACGCTCAACTTCGCCAATGCCGACATCGAGGCCGTGGCCCGCACCATGGGCGTGATCACGGGCCGCGACGTGGTGGTCGATCCGCGCGTCAAGGGCACGATCACGCTGCAGACCGACCGGCCGCTGCCGCCCGCAGCGGCCTTCGACCAGTTTGCCGCCGCGCTGCGGCTGCAGGGCTTCTCGATCGTGCAGTCGGACGGCCTGTTCAAGGTGCTGCCCGAGGCAGATGCCAAGCTGCAGAGCGGCACGGTCACCACCTCGGTGGGCGGCGCCGGCGGCGTGAGCGGCAGTCAGATGATCACGCAGGTGTTCCGGCTCAACCACGAGTCGGCCAACAACCTGCTGCCGGTACTGCGGCCGCTGATTCCGCCCAACAACACGATCAACGCCAACCCGGGCAACAACTCGCTGGTCATCACCGACTACGCGGACAACATGCGCCGGCTGGCCCGCATCATCGCGGCGCTGGACGTGCCCAGCGCCTCGGACATCGAGGTGATCCCGCTGCGCTACTCCATCGCCTCGGACATGGTGCCGCTGGTGCAGCGCCTGATCGACGGCGGCGGGGGCGGCGGTGGAATCGCCGGCGTCGCGGCGGGCGGGGCGCCCACGGGTGGCGGTGAAGCGGGCTTCCGCACCGCGCTGCTGGCCGACCCGCGCAGCAATGCGCTGATCGTGCGGGCCGCCACGCCGGCACGGCTGCAGCTGATCCGCTCGCTGGTCGACAAGCTCGACCGCCCGGCCGCGGACACGGGCAACGGCGCGGCCGGCAACATCTACGTCGTCTACCTCAAGAACGCCGACGCGGTGCGCCTGGCGGCCACGCTGCGTGCCGCCATGGCGGCCGGTCAGGCCAACAGCAACGGTGCGGCCGGCGCTGGCGCGGCCCAAGGCGGCGCCAGCGCCGCCTCGGCCGTCCCGCAGGCCATGCCCAACACGCTGCAGGCCGGCCTGTCGAGCCTGACCAGCAGCGCCGCCAGCACGCCGGTCAACAACGCCAACCAGCCCTCCACCGGCGGGCAGATCCAGGCCGACCCGTCCACCAACTCGCTCATCATCACGGCGCCGGAGCCGCAGTACCGCCAGCTGCGTGCGGTAATCGAAAAGCTGGACAGCCGCCGCGCCCAGGTGCTGATCGAGACGCTGATCGTCGAGGTCAATGCCGACAAGGCGGCCGAATTCGGCGTGCAGTGGCAAAGCGCCCTGGGCAACAGCGGCAGCAGCAACGTCGGCGTGATCGGCACCAACTCCAGCCTGGCTGGCGCCAACATCATCAACCTCGCCGTCGGCCTGGCCACCAAGAGCGCCACCACGCTGCCCTCGACGGGCTTCAATTTCGGCATCGGTCACAAGTACGGCGACAACTACGTGCTGGGCTTCCTGGCGCGCTTCCTGGCCTCCAACGGCGAGGGCAACGTACTGTCCACGCCCAACCTGCTGACGCTGGACAACGAGGAAGCAAGAATCGTCGTCGGCCAGAACGTGCCCTTCGTCACCGGCCAGTACACCAACACCGGCAGCGCCACCACGCAGGTCAACCCCTTCCAGACCATCGAGCGCAAGGACGTGGGCCTGACGTTGCGGGTGCGGCCGCAGATCAGCGAGACCGGCACCGTCAAGATGACCATCTTCCAGGAGGTCTCGGCGGTGGTGGCCTCGTCGGTCAACAACGTCAATGGCCCGACCACCAGCAAGCGCGCGATCGAGTCCAGCGTGCTGGTCGACCAGGGCGGCATCGTGCTGCTGGGCGGCCTGCTGTCGGACGAGTATTCCGCCTCGCAGGAAAAGGTGCCGGGCCTGGGCGACGTGCCCATCATGGGCAACCTGTTCAAGAGCGAGACACGCCGCCGCAACAAGACCAACCTGATGGTCTTCCTGCGCCCGACCATCGTGCGCGACCAGCTCTCCAGCGACGCCATCACGGCCGACCGCTACGACACGCTGCGCGCCCTGCAGCAGGCCAGCCAGCCGCCCACCGACAACCCGATGCTCAACAACGTGCGCGATTCCTTCGTGCTGCCGCCGCTGCCGGCCATTCAGGGCGTGGGCGACGACAGCCGCCGCATCGACGGCACGCGCCTGATCCCGCCGCCCATGCCGCCGGCGGTACCGGGGCCGCTGTCGCCCGACTCGCTGAGCCGCGCGCCGCTCAAGGGCGCCCTGCCACCCACCGACGACCCGGCCTCGCGCCGCGAGATGCCCTGATGCCCGGCCTGCGCCATCCCCTGCCCTACGGCTTCGCGCGCAGCCAGCAACTGCTGCTGGAAGAAGACGACACCGGCCGGCTGACGCTGTGGATGCCGGTCGGCGCCCCCGCCAGCGCGGTGGGCGAGGTGTTGCGGAAATACCCGGATGCGCAGGTGGACCTGCTGCCCGCCGACCAGCTGGCCCAGCGCATCAGCGCCGCCTATGCACAGGGCGAATCCAATGCCGCCGCCATCGTGAGCGAGGTCGAGACCGACGCCGACCTCTCGCGCATGATGCAGGAGCTGCCCGCGGTGGAGGACCTGCTGGAGTCCGCCGGCGACGCGCCCATCATCCGCATGCTCAACGCGCTGCTCACGCAGGCCGCGCGCGACGGCGCCAGCGACATCCACATCGAGCCCTACGAGCGCACCTCGGCCGTGCGCTTCCGCATCGACGGCACGCTGCGCGAGGTGGTGCAACCCAACCGCGCCCTGCACGCGGCGCTGATCTCGCGCCTGAAGATCATGGCCGACCTCGACATCGCCGAGAAGCGCCTGCCGCAGGACGGCCGCATCTCGCTGCGCATCGGCACGCGGGCGGTGGACGTGCGCGTCTCCACCCTGCCCTCGGCCCATGGCGAGCGGGCGGTGCTGCGCCTTCTGGACAAGAGCGAGAGCAAGCTCAGCCTCGAATCGGTGGGCATGCTGGGCGACACGCTGAAGCGCTTCGAAGGCCTGATCCAGCAGCCGCACGGCATCATCCTGGTGACAGGCCCGACGGGCTCGGGCAAGACCACCACGCTCTATGCGGCGCTGTCGCGGCTCGATGCCGGCAGCAGCAACATCATGACGGTGGAAGACCCGATCGAGTACGAGCTGCCCGGCGTCGGCCAGACGCAGGTCAACGCCCGCATCGAGCTCACCTTCGCCAAGGCCCTGCGCGCCATCCTGCGTCAGGACCCGGACGTGATCATGATCGGCGAGATCCGCGACTTCGAGACCGCGCAGATCGCCATCCAGGCCTCGCTGACGGGCCACCTGGTGCTGGCCACGCTGCACACCAACGACGCCGTGAGCGCCGTCACCCGCCTGACCGACATGGGCGTGGAGCCCTTCCTGCTGTCGAGCTCGCTGCTGGGCGTGCTCGCCCAGCGGCTGGTGCGCAAGCTGTGCCCACACTGCGCCGCACCCGGCCCCGACGGCCAGATGCAGCCGGTGGGCTGCGAAGCCTGCGGCCACACCGGCTACCAGGGCCGCACCGGCATCTTCGAGCTGCTGGTGGCCGACGATGCCGTGCGCGCACTGGTGCACAACCGCGCGCCCGAGAGCGAGCTGCTGGCTGCGGGCGCGCGCGGCGGCCTGCGCTCCATGCGCGCCGACGGCGAGCGGCTGGTGGCGGCCGGCATCACCTCGCGCGCCGAACTGCTGCGCGTGACGCGGGACTGAGCGCCAGCATCCTGCCGCCTATGCCCGCCTGCCACGCCATGCCCACCCGCCGCGCGGCCTCTCCCGCCTGCCGCGCCGCCCTGCTCGGCATGGGCGCGCTGCTGTCGCCGGGCCTGGCCAGCGCGCAGGGCTACACCGACTTACATGGCGACTGGCGCGGCAGCGTGATGGTCTTCGAGCTGGGCGCCGACGGCTTCCAGGTCGGCCGGCGGCTGACCTCCGACCTGTGGCTGCGCATCGGCAGCGACGGCCAGGTGTCGGGCCAGATGCCGCGGGCGAGCTGCACCGTCCAAGGGCAGGCCATGCCCTTCCGCAGCAATGCCCACGCCCAGCTGGCCGTGCAGGTCGACACCTGCAGCGACCCGCGCGTCAACGGCCGCTACGAAGGCCGGCTGCTGACCAGTGAGGCGCACGGCCATGCCTCGCTGCGGCTGCGCAGTGCCGCGGCGGCCGTGAAGTCCGACGGCAACGAGATCTCCGGCATCCTGCAGCGCTGACTGCCTTCTTCCCGAACCACCGCATGCCCGCCTACGCCTTCGAAGCCATCGACGCCGACGGACGCCCCCGCAAGGGCGTGCTGGAGGCCGACACCGCCCGCGCCGCGCGCAGCATGCTGCGCGCGCAGGCGCTCATCCCGCTGTCCGTCGAGGGTGTGGCCGGCGGAACGGATGCGGGCGGCGCCGCCACGCCGCTCTGGCGCCGACGCATCGGTGGGCGCGTGTTCAATTCCACCGCGCTGGGCGTCTGGACGCGCCAGCTCGCCGGCCTGGTGGCCTCGGGCCTGCCGCTGGAGCGCGCCCTCACCGCGCTGACCGACGAGGCCGAGAGCGAGCCGCAGCGCCAGCTGGTGGCCTCGCTGCGCTCCGAGGTCAATGGCGGCAGCAGCTTTGCGCGCGCACTGGCGCAACATCCGCGCGAGTTCTCGTCCATCTACACCGCCGTCATCGGCGCCGGCGAGCACAGCGGCCAGCTCGGCCTCGTGCTGGAGCGCCTGGCCGACGACCTCGAAGAGCAGCAGGCGCTGCGCCAGAAGCTGATCGGCGCCACGCTCTACCCGGCCATCGTCACCGTGATCGCGGTGGTGATCGTGATCTTCCTGGTGAGCTACGTGGTGCCGCAGGTGGCCAGCGTGTTCGCCGGCACCAAGCGGGCGTTGCCGCTGCTGACGCAGGCCATGCTGGGCCTGTCGGCCTTCGTGCGCGGCTGGGGCTGGCTGATGCTGGGCGTACTCGCGGTAGCCGTCGTCGGCGCCAAGGCGGCGCTGGCGCGCGATGCGCTGCGCGAGCGCTTCGATGCCTTCTGGCTGCGCCTGCCGCTGGTGGGCAAGCTCGCGCGGGGCTACAACGCCGCGCGCTTCGCCGGCACGCTGGCCATGCTCGCGGCAGCGGGCGTGCCCATCCTGCGGGCGCTTCAGGCTGCGGCCGAGACGCTCAACAACCGCGCCATGCGCGCCGACGCGCTGGATGCGCTGACGCTGGTGCGCGAGGGCGCGCCGCTGGCCTCGGCCCTGGCGCAGAAGAAGCGCTTTCCGGGCATCGTGCCCATGTTCGCCCGCCTCGGCGAGCAGACCGGCGAGCTGCCGGTGATGCTGCAGCGTGCCGCCAAGCAGCTGTCGGCCGAGGTGCAGCGCCGCGCCATGCACCTGGCCACCATCCTGGAGCCGCTGCTGATCGTGGGCATGGGCGGCGTGGTGATGCTGATCGTGCTGGCGGTGCTGCTGCCGATCATCCAGCTCAACCAGTTCGTGAAGTAGGGTCGCGGGGCGCGCGTGGGCCTGGCGGGTTCGCGCGTGCTTTGTCAGTCAGGGCATCACCAATTTGTAGGCGCTGCTACGCCCACCGCCGGGCGCCTTGCGCAACACGCCCAGTTCGAGCAGCGCCGTGATGTCGCGCAGGGCCGTGTCGGCCGAGCATTTGGCGATGGCCGCCCATTTGCTGCTGGTGAGCTTGCCCTCGAAGCCGTCGAGCAGCCGGTTGATCAGCTTGGCCTGCCGTTCGTTGAAGGCGGTGCCCGCCCAGTGCTGCCAGAAGCGTGCCTTGGCCAGCACGGCGCTCAACGCGGTCTGCGCGCTCTCCAGCGCACGCCCAAGCGCGGCCAGGAACCACGCCAGCCAGGCGGTCACGTCCAGCGAGCCCTTCTGCGTGCGCTCCAAGATGTCGTAATAGGCATTGCGCTCCCGCTGGATCTGCGCCGACAGGCTGTAGAAGCGCTGCCCGGCGCCATCGGCGCGCGCCAGGAACAGGTCGCCCACAGCCCGGGCGATGCGACCGTTGCCATCGTCGAAAGGATGGACGGTGACGAACCACAGATGCGCCAGGCCCGCCTTGACCAGCGCCGGCACGCGGCTGCCCTCGGCCTCCGCCCAGGCCAGGAAGCGCACCATTTCCGCCGCCAGTCGATCGGCCGGAGGTGCCTCGAAGTGCACATTGCGCCGGTGCACCGGGCCCGAGACCACCTGCATCGGCCCGGTGGCATCGTCGCGCCAGCGGCCGACGGCGATGCGCGACAGGCCCGAGTAGCCGGTCGGGAACAGCGCCGCATGCCAGCCGAACAGGCGCTCGGCCGTGAGCGGATCGGCGCTGCGGCCGGTGGCGTCGAGCACCATCTCCACCACGCCGTCCACATGCCGATCGGCCGGCGCGAGAGCGCCGATGTCCAGCCCCAGCCGGCGGGCGATGGAGGAGCGCACGGAGGCCGGGTTCAGCAGTTCGCCCTCGATCTCGCTGGTCTTGAGCACGTCGTCTGTGAGCGCGGCCAGGCTGGCGCGGTCCCGCAGTTCCAGGCCCACGTCGGCCAGCCGGCCAAGCAGGAGGCCCTGGGCGCGGCTGACGTCTTCCAGTGGTTGGGCCAGCGCAGCAAGGTCGTAGCGCCAGGCCGGCCAATCGGGCGACTGCCAGATGTAGAGATATTCACCGCTTTCCATGCGGCGATTAAACGGGGGACGCGGCGAATGCGCAAGTCATTCGCCGCACTTTTTGCGGCGAATGACCAACGTATCCGCCGCAGTTCTGGAGGACTGCCCTGGCCCGCACCGGAAAAGGCCCTGCGCGCCGTTCCGCCCTAGGACAGGCTCAGGGCAACGGGATGAGGGTGCAGGGCGTGCGGAATGGGGCTCAGGACAGCGGCTCAACGCCCGGCCGTGTTCATCGCCGTCAGCACCGCCGAGGTCATCGCCTGCACGCCGATCTTGATCGACGGCTCGGGCACCGGTGCGAAGAAGGGCGAATGGTTGAAGGGCAGTGGCTTGCCGCCCTTCTTCATCGACTCGGCCACGTCCTTGGGATCGGTCACGCCGACGAAGAAGAACATCGACGGGATGCCGGCGTCGGTGAAGACGGAGAAGTCCTCGCTGGCGGTGATGGGCATGACCTGCACCACGCGCGCCTCACCGAACTGGCTGCGCAGGGCGGCGACGGTGCGGTCGACCACCGCCTGGTCGTTGACCAAGGCGCCGGTGCTGCTGTCGGCGCCCAGGCGCACGTCCGGCTCGGGCGCGCCGGCCATGGCGGCCGAAGCCAGCGCCGTGCGGCGGATGCCATCGAGCAGCTTCTCGCGCACCTGCGGCTTGTAGCTGCGAATGGTGCCGCTGAGCTTCGCCGTATCCGGGATGATGTTGCCCGCCGTGCCCGCCTGGAAGGCGCCGATGGTGACGACGCCGAATTCCCCCGGGTCCTTTTCGCGGCTGACCACCGTCTGCACATCGCTGACGAAATGCGCGCCCATGGTGATCGGATCGATGGTGGCGTGCGGCGCCGAGCCGTGGCCGCCGCGGCCCTTGAAGGTGATCTCCAGACTGTCCGAGGCCGAAGTGACCGGCCCTGCGCGGTAGCCGACGAATCCGTAGGGCGAGGGGCTGGTGTGCAGCGCGAAGGCGAAGTCCGGCTTGGGGAAGCGCGTGAACAGGCCGTCGTCCACCATGGCCTTGACGCCGCTGACCGTCTCTTCGGAAGGCTGGGCGATGAACATCAGCGTGCCCTTCCACTGGTCCTTGAGGGCCAGCAGCGTGCGGGCCGTGCCCACCCAGCTGGCCATGTGGATGTCGTGGCCGCAGCTGTGGGCGACGAAGGTCTCGCGGCCATTCCATTGGGCCTTGGCGCGGCTGGCGTAGGGCAGGCCGGTCTTCTCTTCCATCGGCAGGGCGTCGAGCTCGGTGCGCACCATCACCGTCGGGCCGGCGCCGTTGCGGTACAGCGCCACCAGCCCGGTTCGACCCACCTTCTCGGTCACTTCGAAGCCCAGGGCACGCAGCTCGGCGGCGAGCTTGCCGGCCGTGCGCACTTCCTGAAATCCCAGCTCCGGGTTGGCATGCAGGTCCTTGTAGAGCGCATCGAGCTGACCGTACATGCCGTTGACGAGCGGCTGAATCTTCTCGGGCGAAACGATCTGCGCGCTGACAGGCGCGATGGCGCAGGCAGCCAGGACGGCGAGTGAGAGCTGGCGAATCGAGAGCGACGAAATCATGGTGTGGCGCAGTGGTCCGTGGGCGACCCGCGGAATCTAGGCAATGCGCTGTCAGGCGTCCAATGCATTGTTCTATGCTCTGGCATGCATTCGACTCATGCAAAGCCGCGCACCATCACGCGCCGGATTCCATGACGCTGGTCCAGTTGCGCCACTTTCTTTCGCTGGCGGACACGGGCTCCTTCACGCGTTCGGCCCAGGCGCTGCACCTGACCCAGCCAGCCCTCAGCCGCAGCATCCGTGCGCTCGAGGCCACGCTGGGCGGCCCTCTGTTCGACCGCGTGGGCCGCCGCAGCGAACTCACGCACTTCGGCCGCGAGCTGTTGGAGCAGGCCCGACAACTGGTGCACGACGCGGACCAACTGGCGCTCACTGGCGAACGGCTTCGTGCGGGCCATGCCTCGACACTGCGGGTGGGACTGGGCTCCGGCCCCGGTGCCTTGTTGAGCACACCGCTGCTGCTGCGCGCCAGTGAGGCCGACACCCAGGCTGGGCTTCGACGATCTGCAGAAGTACCCCATCGCCTCCACGCCGCTGGGCGATCACGTGGGCCGCGGCATGGTGGCGGCCTATGGACCTCAGGCGCATCCGGATGTGTGCGTGCGACTGCGCTGCAACGAGCTGACGCGGCTGATCGAGCTCACCCGTCACAGCGATGCCGTGCTCCTGGCGATCCGCGCTGCGGCCCCCGACCTGGTCGAGTTGTCAGTTCGGCCGCAGATCGAGGGCGGTGCCCGATTCGGGCTCGTGACCCAGGCTCGGCGGCAGCAGGCGCCCGCTCTGCCCTTGCTGCGTGAGGTCATCGCCGCCCATCTGCACGACTGAATGCGCCGCACGCCGGAGCGCCGGCGCGAGGCGCGGGCGGGCCTCAGCGCCCCTTGAACACGGGCTCGCGCTTCTCCACGAAAGCCTTGGCCGCCTCGCGGTGGTCCTCGGTCTGGCCGCAGTGGATGTGATGCGTGGCCTCCAGATCCAGGCATTCGTCCACCTCGCCGGCCATCGCGCGGTTGAGGTTTTCCTTCATGTAGCGGTAGGCCACGGCCGGGCCATTCGCCAGGCGGGTGGCGATCTCGTGGGCGCGGCCGGCCAGTTGCTCGGACGGGCACACCCAGTTGGCCAGCCCGAGACGCAGTGCCTCCTCCGCCGAGACGCGATCGGACAGCAGATACAGCTCGCGCGCCTTGGCGGCGCCCACCAGCTGGGTCATGAAGTAGCTGCCGCCGTAGTCGCCCGAGAAGCCCACGCGCGCAAAGGCGGTCGTCATGATGGCGTTGCTGGCCATCAGGCGCAGGTCGCAGGCGAGGGCCAGCGCCAGGCCGGCACCCGCCGCGGGGCCGGGCAGCACGGCCAGCGTGGGCTTGGGCATCTTGAACAGGCGGCCCGCCGTCTCGCGCTGGTTGACGCGTTGGCGATGGATGGCCTGGTCGATGGTGAGCGCGCCGACGGTGCCATCGCCCGAGGCCGCCATGTTCTTCACGTCGCCGCCGGCACAGAAGGCGCCGCCCGCGCCGGTCAGCACCACGCAGCGGACCTCGGGGTCCAGCTCGGCGCGCGCCAGTTCGCGGGCCAGGGCCTCGTTCATGGCCCGCGTCATGGCATTGCGCGCCTGCGGACGGTTGAGGATCAGGGTCAGCACTCCGGCGTCGAGCTGCGCCTGCAGGTCCGGTGTTCCGGTGTCGATCGTGGATGCGGTCATGGAAGTCTCCATCGTTGTCATGGAAGGGGATGGTGCTGGCTCTCAGGCGAGGCCGAGTTCGCGCGCCTCGTGCTCGTAGTGCGGGTACGAGGCCTTCATCACCGCCCCGTTGAGGATCATCTCGGCCACCAGCGTGCGGCTGGGCAGCTCGAACACGCGGGTGCGCACCCAGGTGGACTCGGTGCGGGCGCTTTCGCTCAGCGCGACGATCTCGCGCTCCAGCGCATAGTCCTGGTCGACGAAGAGCGGCCCACTGATCAGGCGGATCTGCTGGCCCGCGAACAGGCCCACGGCCGGCTTGCGCCCGCCCAGCTGCGCCTCGGCGATGGTGCTGCCCAGCAGCACGCTGATCATCTCCATCGGGATGATGGGCCGGCCCCACGGCGAGCGGGCGCCGCCTTCGGGCGTGTACCAATCGCAGGGCTCGGTGATGGCCGCCAGCTTGTCGCGCAGCGTGAAGGGATAGTGGTCGCCCATGTGCTGGTCGAAGCCCATGCGGATCGTCTCGGGCACGGCACCGCGCTGGCCGACCTGGAGGTCGCGGTTGATGACCAGGCCGGTGGCGGGGCGCAGCCGGGCCATGCGCTGTTCCAGCTCGTGCGGCTGGCCGGGCTCGCCGACCGAGGCCGTGCCGGTGAGCACCGGCGTGCCGTCAGCCTTCTCGGCGCGGATGCGCACGAGCGTGGCGCCGGGCTCGGGCAGGTCGACGAAGGCGCGCACCGATTCGCCTTCCACCACCATGGTCTGGTAATGGGCGCTGATGCAGCCGGTCTCGAACCACTGCCGGCCGAAGAGGCGCGCCAGGAGCGGGTCGAACTGGCTGAAGTGCGTCGGTCCTTCGATGGGGCCGGCGCGCAGGCCGAGATTGCCGGCCGTGGCATCGTCGTGGATGGACTTGTGGCCGTCGTAGGTCTGGTCGGCCAGCATCTGGCGCGGCTGGCGCAGCGGGCCGGACAGGGCGAGCGGCGTGGCGAAGGGGGTGTCGGCGGTGGGCAGGCTCATGGCCGCGATGGTGGCGCAAGCCGGGGACGGCGGCTGTCACCTGCGTCACTGGGGGCAGCCGGCGGCGCTGCCGCACAATGCCTGCTCCGCCTCCCGCCCTCCGTTCCAATCCCATGCCGGTCACCCTGGACGACAAGCTCGTGGTCGCGATCTCCTCGCGCGCCCTGTTCAATCTGGAGGAAGAGAACCGCCTGTTCGATGCCGGCGACCCGGCCGCCTACATGCGGCTGCAACTGGAAAGGCTGGAGGTACCGGCGCAGCCCGGCATCGCCTACTCACTGGTGCGCAAGCTGCTGCGCTTCAACGCCGATGGCGTGCAGCGGGTGGAGGTGGTGATCCTGTCGCGCAACGACCCGGTCTCGGGCATGCGCATCTTCAACTCCGGCGCGGCGGCGGAGCTCGCCATCGAGCGCGGGGTGTTCACCCAGGGCCGGCCGCCCTTCCGCTATCTCACACCGCTGCGGGCCGACCTGTTCCTCTCGGCCAATGCCGACGACGTGCGCGAGGCGCTGGCTGCAGGCTTCGCGGCGGCGCATGTGAGTGTGGAATCGGCCCTGGCCGGCAACCAGCATCCGGACGAGGTGCGCATCGCCTTCGACGGCGACGCGGTGCTGTTCTCGGACGAGGCCGAGCGCGTCTACCAGCAGCAGGGCCTGGCGGCCTTCCAGGCGCATGAGGTGGACAAGGCCGCCGTGCCGCTGGGCGCGGGGCCGCTGGCGCCCTTTCTCGTGGCGCTGCACCGGCTGCAGCAGGCCGCCAGCACCGGCATGCGCATCCGCACGGCGCTGGTCACGGCCCGCGGCGCGCCGGCACACCGCCGCGCCATCCAGACGCTGATGAGCTGGAACATCCGCGTGGACGAGGCGATGTTCCTGGCCGGGCTGGACAAGGGCGGCTTCCTGCGCGAGTTCGAGCCCGACTTCTTCTTCGACGACCAGACCGGCCATGTGCGCTCGGCCGCCCGGCATGTGCCGGCCGGGCACGTGGCCAGCGGCATCAGCAACCTGCCGCGCGCTGAACCCCAGGGCTGAGCCCGGCGACCGCTTCAACCCAGGCGCGCCAGGGTCGCCGCATCGCGCTCGCCGCCAAAGAAACGCTGCAGGCATTGGGCGAACAAGGTCTCGCCGGCCGGGGCCACGGCATCGAACAAGGTCATGCAGGAGTGGAACTTGAGGTCGTCCGGCGCGCCGAGGATGTCGCCGATGGCCGGCCCCTGTGCCGACAGCGCCAGCGCGCTGCACTCGCGCAGGCGCGCGCCCAGCAGCGGATGGGCGAGGTAGGCGACGGCTTCCCCGCGCGAGCCGATGGCATAGCGCTGCGCCATCGCGCTGCGGCCCAGGCCCGCCAGCTGCGGAAAGACGAACCACATCCAGTGCGTGCGTTTGCGGCCGGCGGCCAGTTCGGCCCGCACCTGCGCATACACCGGCGCCTGCGCGTCGACGAAGCGCACCAGGTCGAAGGCGTCCGGCGGCATGGGCTCAGGCCGCAGCTGCGGCCGCAGACGACGCGGGCGCTCCGGCCTTGGGCAGCGGACCGCCCGGCTTCGGCTTCTCGTTGCAGCCGGCGAGCAGGAAGGCCAGACCGGCCAGGAGGAGGAAAAGGGACTTCATGCAGCTCATCCTAGGCCGCCGTTCGGCGACGGCCAAGCGGGCTGGCCATGCCCCGCCCGCCAGCGCGGGCAGCGCGCCAGACGGGCGGGATGCCGCTTTCAGTCCGGTTTAAGGCAGGCCCTGCACCGCCTCGCTAGGATCGGGCACGCCTGCGCGCCTTCACGGCGCTGGCGGCCCGATCCCTGCTTCGACTCCATCCACGATGAGCACCGCCCCCACACACCCCTCACGCCCCGGACTGGGCCAGACGCTGCGCCGCATCGCGTCGCTGACCACGCCCTACTTCAACTCCGACCAGAAATGGAAGGCCCGCGGGCTGCTTGCGGCCATCGTGGCGCTCAACCTGGGCGCGGTCTACATGCTGGTGCAGATCAACGAGTGGTACCGCGTGTTCTACGACGCGCTGCAGAACAAGGACCAGGCCGTGTTCTGGCAGCAGATCGGCCGCTTCAGCTGGCTGGCGCTGATCTACATCGTGATCGCGGTCTACAAGTTCTATCTCACGCAGATCCTGCAGCTGCGCTGGCGCGTGTGGATGACCGACCACTACATGGGCCGCTGGCTGTCGCACAAGGCCTTCTACCGCCTGGAGCTGGCGCGCTATACCGGCAACGGCAGCCATCCGGACAACCCCGACCAGCGCATCCAGGAAGACCTGAACCTGTTCACCACCTACACGGTGACGCTGTCGATGGGCATCCTCAATGCGCTGGTCACCCTCTTCAGCTTCGTGGGCATCCTCTGGACGCTCAGCGGCTCGCTCACGGTGCCGCTGCCGGGCGGCGGGCATTGGGAGATCGCCGGCTACATGGTGTGGGCGGCGGTGCTGTACTGCGCCGTGGGCAGCGCCATCGCGCACTGGATCGGCAGGCCGCAGGTGCAGCTCAACTTCCAGCAGCAGATGCTGGAGGCCAACTTCCGCCACCACATGATCCGCGTGCGCGAGTACAGCGAGGCCATCGCGCTCGACGGCGGCGAGGGCGTCGAGCGCCGCCACCTCGACCTGCGCTTCACCGACGTGATGGGCAACTACCTGGCGCTGATCCGCAATCAGAAGAGCCTGACCTGGTTCAGCAGCTTCTTCGGCCAGGCGGCCATCATCTTCCCGCTGATCGTGGCGGCGCCGCGCTACTTCAGCGGCGCCATCCAGCTGGGCCAGCTCATGCAGATCAACTCGGCCTTCGGCCGGGTGCAGGACTCGCTGTCCTGGCTGGTGGACAACTACATGTCGCTGGCAGCCTGGAAGGCCACCACCGACCGTCTGGCCGGCTTCGAGGACAGCCTCACGGCCCAGTCGCGCGAGAACGACGCCCTGTCGCGCGACACCGCGGCGGCCGACATCGAGGCCCATGGCCTGACCGTGGGCCTGCCCGGCGGCCAGGCGCTGCTGCGCGGTGCCGAGCTGCGGGTGGCGCCCGGCGACACGGTGCTGGTGCACGGCCCCTCGGGCAGCGGCAAGTCCAGCCTGTTGCGCACGCTGGCGGGCATCTGGCCGCACGCGCAGGGCGCGGTGGCGATGCCGAAGGACACCATGTTCATCCCGCAGCAGCCCTACTTTCCGGACGGCCGGCTGCGCGATGCGCTGGCCTACCCGGCCCCGGCCTCCGACTACGGCGACGAGGCCCTGCGCCAGGCCCTGGTCGACGCCCTCCTGCCGCAACTGGCCGACCAGCTGGACCGCGAGGACGCCTGGAGCCAGAAGCTCTCCGGCGGCGAGCGCCAGCGCCTGGCCATCGCCCGCGTGCTGCTGAAGAAGCCGGCCTGGGTGCTGGCCGACGAAGCCACCAGCGCGCTGGACGAGGACGCCGAGGCCACCATCTACAAGCGGCTGACCGACATGGTGAAGCAGGCCCGCGGCGCCATCGTGTCGATCGCGCACCGCTCCACGCTCAAGGAACACCACGCGCGGCGCTGGACGCTGCGCCCCCGGCGCGACGGCGAGGCCGCCTACGCAGTGGAGGATGCGCCGCTGCCGACGTCACCCTCGATGTAGCCCGCCCAGCCCTGGGCCCGCAGCTGGCAGGCGGGGCAGTGGCCGCAGCCCCAGCCCCAGTCGTGGCGGTGCGTGCGGTCGCCTTCGTAGCAGGTGTGGGTGTCCTCCACGACCAGGTCCACCAGGCCCTGGCCGCCCAGCGATTCGGCAAGCTGCCAGGTCTGGGCCTTGTCGATCCACATCAGCGGCGTCTCAATCAGCAGGCGCTGGTCCAGCCCCAGCGACAGCGCCAGCTGCATGGCCTTCATGGTGTCGTCGCGGCAGTCGGGGTAGCCGGAGTAGTCGGTCTCGCAAACGCCGGTGACGATCACCTGCAGCCCGCGGCGGTAGGCCAGCGCGCCGGCCAGCGTCAGGAACAGCAGGTTGCGCCCGGGCACAAAGGTATTGGGCAGGCCATTGGCCTGCATGGCGAAGGCGATGTCCTCGGTGAGCGAGGAGCCGCCGATCTGGCCGAGCACGTCGAGCTTGAGCAGATGGTCCTCGCCCAGGCGCCGCGACCAGCCCGGAAAGCGCCGACGCAGCCGGGCCAGCACGTGGGTGCGGGCCTCCAGCTCGATGCGGTGGCGCTGGCCGTAGTCGAAGCCCAGCGTCTCCACCCGCTCGTAGCGGTTCAGGGCATGGGCGAGGCAGGTGGTGGAATCCTGCCCGCCAGAGAAGAGGACGAGGGCGGTGGTGTGCATGGAAGACTCTCAGGTGTTCAAGCAGGACGCGCGATGTGCCGGGCCCGTTCGGCGGGCGATGCAAGCAGCCTGTCGATGCCGCTGTCGAAGCTGAGCAACCGGACACCCGATCGGATCGCCTGGGTGAGCAGCCAGGCGTCGGTGATCTGCCGATGGCCGAACAGCCCGCCGGTGCAATGCCCGAGTACCTCGGCAAAGCCGAAATCCAAGGGCAGCAGCCGATGCCGCGGATGTGCGGTGTTGCGCAGCAGCAGCTCGCCCGCCTCCTGCACCGAGACCGCCCGGCCGGCAAAGGCCGGCTGGCAGACGATGCGCACCAGCGCGGACTGCGTGAGCACGCTGGTGGCCCAGCCCTGCCGCGCATGCGTGCGGAACCAGGCCAGCATGCGCTCGTGGTGCTCGTGCGCCGGCCAGCACAGGGCGATCAGCGCATTGGCATCCAGCAGGTGGCTCACGGCGCTTCGTCCAGCAGGTCGCGCACCTGCCGGGCACTGACGCGCGGCGTGTCCGGCGGCAGGTCGAACACCCAGACCTCGCCCGACTTGCGCAGCGCCAGGCGCTCGCTGCTGCCCCGCCGGATCAGCTCGGACAGGGCCTCGCCCAACTTCAACCCGCGCGCCTGCGCATAGGCCTGGGCGGTGCCGAATGCGTCGTCGTCGATCGTCACGGTGGTTCGCATGGCGGAATGATGCAGAAAACTGGACTTGATGCAGTCTATCGAAACTGATGCATCCCGGTCCTGCCTCAGAGAAAACGCTCCAGCAGCTTGCGAGAGGCGCGGTCCAGCGCCATCGGGCGGGAGATGCGGAAGTGCACGCCGTGGGCGCTGGTGATGAGCAGGCCGCCGTCTTCGAGCCGGCGGATGTCCTCTTCGGCGCGCAGCACGAAGCGGGTGTCGCCCCGGTCGGTGCGCACGGTCCAGGTGCTGGGCACGGCGAAGGTGGAGACGTCCATCAGCTGCTGCAGCTCGGGCGCAAAGTCGCGCGGCGCCAGCGCCTCGTCGAGCAGGGCGCGCGTGGCGGGCGGCAGCGCATCGGTGCGGGCGATCCAGCAGCGCTCGCGGCCGTCGGCGCCCACCAGCGACACGCCTTCGCCGGGCGCGCTCAGGGGAAAGGCCCGCACCGGCACGACGGGCTCGGCGCGGCCCGTGGGGCCCGTCCACAGCAAGGCGCCGAGGGCATCGCGCTGCAGCGGCAAGGTGGCGTCGTCATGAGCGTCAACGGACATCAGGCATCTCCGGCAGGATGGGCGGCATGGGTGTCGAGCGCCACGGCCACCGAGGCGATCTCGGCCACGTCGGCCTGGGCCTTCTCCTCGTCATCGGCCTGGCGCTGCTGCGCCTGATAGAGCCGCCAGTAGGCGCCCTGGCGGGCCATGAGTTCGTCGTGCGGGCCGACCTCGACGATCTCGCCGCGGTCCATCACCACCAGCCGGTCGGCCTTGCGCAGCGTGGACAGGCGGTGGGCGATGGCGATGGTGGTTCGGCCCTTGACCAGGTTGTCCAGCGCCTTCTGGATCTCCTTCTCGGTCTCTGTGTCCACGGCCGAGGTGGCCTCGTCCAGGATCAGGATGCGCGGGTCGATCAGCAGCGCGCGAGCGATGCTGATGCGCTGGCGCTCGCCGCCGGACAGGCCCTGGCCGCGCTCGCCCACCAGCGAGTCGTAGCCCTGCGGCAGGCGCAGGATGAAGTCGTGCGCATGGGCGGCGCGGGCGGCGGCCACGATCTCCTCGCGGCTGGCATCGGGCCGGCCGTAGGCGATGTTCTGCGCGATGGTGCCGAAGAAGAGGAAGGGCTCCTGCAGCACCAGCCCCACATGCCGCCGGAAGTCGGCCACGGCGAAGCGGCGCACGTCCTGGCCGTCGACCAGGATCGCGCCCTCGCTCACGTCGTGGAAGCGGCAGATCAGGTTGACCAGCGTGCTCTTGCCCGAGCCGCTGTGGCCGGCCAAGCCGATCATCTCGCCCGGGCGGATCTGCAGGTTGAGGTCGCGGATCACCGAGCGCGCGCCGTAGCGGAAGCCCACGCCGCGCAGCTCGATGGCGCCCTGCACCTGTGGCAGGCGCACGGGCTGCACGGGGTCGGGCACGGTGCTCACGTGGTCGAGGATGTCGAAGATGCGCTTGGCGCCGGCCGCCGCCTTCTGCGTCACCGAGACGATGCGGCTCATCGAATCGAGCCGCGTGTAGAAGCGGCCGATGTAGGCGATGAAGGCCGTGAGCACGCCCACCGTGATGTGGTCGCGCGCCACCTGCCAGACCCCGAAGGCCCACACCACCAGCAGGCCGATCTCGGTCATCAGCGTGACGGTGGGCGTGAACAGGCTCCAGGTGCGGTTGAGCCGGTCGTTGGCCTGCAGGTTGTGGGTGTTGGCGGCGCGGAAGCGCTCGGCCTCGCGCTTCTCCTGCGCGAAGGCCTTGACCACGCGGATGCCCGGAATCGTGTCGGCCAGCACATTGGTGACCTCGCTCCAGACCCGGTCGATCTTCTCGAAGCCCGTGCGCAGCTTGTCGCGCACCACATGGATCATCCAGGCAATGATGGGCAGCGGCACCAGCGTGACCACGGCCAGCAGCGGGTTGATCGACACCAGGATCACCGCCGTCATGCCGATCATGATCAGGTCGGTGAGGAAATCGAGCGCATGCAGCGAGAGGAAGACGTTGATGCGGTCGGTCTCGGAGCCGATGCGCGCCATCAGGTCGCCGGTGCGCTTGCCGCCGAAGTAGTCCAGCGGCAGGGTCAGCAGGTGCTCGTAGGTGGTGGTGCGCAGGTCGGCGCCGATGCGTTCGCTGACCAGCGCCAGCAGGTAGGTGCGCGCCCAACCCAGGCCCCAGCCCACCAGCGCGGCGCCCAGCAGCCCGCTCAGATACAGCGCCACTTCGCCGGGGGCGATGGGCTTGCCGTTCTGGTAGGGGATCAGGATGTCGTCCATCAGCGGGATGGTCAGGTAGGGCGGCACCAGCGTGGCGCCGGTGGCCAGCAGGGTCAGGGCAAACCCCCAGAACAGCTGCAGGCGATAGGGATGGGCAAAGCGCCATAGCCGCAGCAGCACCCAGGTGGAGGGGGCGGACTGCAGCTCGGTGTCGACCGCCTCCTCGCTCTCGGTAGCCTCGGGCTGGAGGCCGCCGCCGCGCAGTTGCTCGAACAACCGCACCAGCCGCACGGCCGCCGCCTGCCCGACCAGGGTGAAGCGCCAGCGGGCCAACAGGCCCTGGGGGCCCAGCAGATCCAGCGTCGCGACGCCAGCATGCTCGGCCAGACGCAGCTGCAGGCCCGGCGCCGCCAGCGGCCAGATCCGCGCGCGGCCATCGGGCGAGACCTCGCGCAACTGGGTCGGCGTCAGGTGCAGCTGGGTCTCATGAGCGAAGCGCAGCGCCTCGTCCAGGTCAACCAAAAGGCTGACCAGAACGTTGTCCGACACCGGCACGCGGCTTTCTCCGACAGCAGGGACGCGTGCCGCCGAGGCCGATTCGCCCCCTGGGGCACCGACTGAATCGTGATTTGTCATTCGTTGTGTTGGATGGTCGAGGACCTGTGGCAGGTCCCACCCGCGCGCCGGTCGGGCGCCGATTCTCTCCACTGACCCGGGCACGCCGGACGGCGCCCCTGCCCGCTTCCATCGAACGCCTATCAACGCATCCATGCCCCGTTTCGACGACATCCGCCTGCTGCGCATCCGCTACCTGCGCGGCCCCAACGTCTGGACCTACCGCCCCGTGCTGGAGACCTGGCTGGACCTCGGCCCGCTGGAAGACTTTCCCTCCAACAAGATCGAGGGTTTTCCCGAGCGGCTGACGGCCCTGCTGCCGGCGCTGATCGAACACCACTGCGGCGTCGGCGAGCGTGGTGGCTTCCTGCAGCGGCTGACCGAAGGCACCTGGGCCGGCCATGTGCTGGAGCATGTGGTGATCGAGCTGCTCAACCTGGCCGGCATGCCCACCGGCTTCGGCCAGACGCGCAGCACGTCGAAGCATGGTGTCTACCGCATGGTGTTCCGCGCCCGCGAGGAGCAGGTCGCCCGCACCGCCCTGCATGAAGGCCACCGGCTGCTGATGGCGGCCATCAACGGCGATGCCTACGACGCCGCCGAGGTGCAGAAGGCCGTCGCCGCCGTCAAGGCCAAGGTGGACGAGTGCTACCTGGGCCCGAGCACGGCCGCCATCGTGGCCGCCGCCGTCGACCGCGGCATTCCTTCGCTGCGACTGAACAGCGGCAACCTGGTGCAGTTGGGCCATGGCGCCCGCCAGCAGCGCATCTGGACCGCCGAGACCGACCACACCAGTGCCATCGGCGAATCCATCGCCAGCGACAAGCAGCTGACCAAGTCGCTCCTGGCCAGCTGCGGCGTGCCGGTGCCCGAAGGCCAGGAAGTCGGCTCGGCCGAAGAGGCCTGGGAGGCCGCCGAGGACATCGGCCTGCCCGTGGCCGTCAAGCCCGTGGATGCCAACCATGGCCGCGGCGTCTCGCTGGACCTGCGCACCCGCGACGAGGTGCTGGCCGCCTTCGCCGTGGCCGAGCCCGAGGGCAGCGGCGTGATGGTGGAGCGCTTCGTCCGCGGGCAGGAGCACCGGCTGCTCGTGGTGGGCGGCGAGGTCGTCGCCGCCGCGCGGGGCGAGATCATCACCGTGACCGGCGATGGCCGGTCCACCGTGGCCGAGTTGATCGAGAGCCAGCTCAACAGCGACCCGCGCCGCGGCGCGGAAGAGGAATTCCCGCTCGACCTCATCGTGCTGGCCACCGACGCCAAGCTGCAGCTGGAGCTGCAGCGGCAGGGCCTCACGGGCGAGTCGGTGCCGGAGGCAGGCCGCGAGGTCATCATCCAGCGCAACGGCAATCTGGGCGTGGACTGCACCGACCAGGTCCACCCCGAAGTCGCCTACGCGGCCACCCTGGCCGCACGTGCCGTGGGCCTGGACATCGCGGGCATCGACCTGGTCTGCCTGGACGTCGGCCGGCCCTTGCAGTCGCAGGGCGGCGCCATCGTCGAGGTCAACGCCGGACCCGGCCTGCTGATGCACCTCAAGCCCGCCGTCGGCTCGCCGCGACCGGTGGGCCGCGCCATCTGCGATCACCTGTTCCCCGAATCCGACGACGAGCGGCCCGGCCGCATTCCCGTGGTCGGCGTGGCCGGCTCGCGCGAGAACGCGGTGCTGGCCCGCCTGGTGGCCTGGCTGGTGGGGCTTTCGGGCCGCCATGTGGGCCTGGCCTGCCGCGACGGCCTGTTCCTGGACCGCCGGCGCGTCGACACCCGCGACAGCGCCCACTGGGCCGCCGGCCGCCGCTTGCTGGTCAACCGGCAGGTCGAGGCGGTGGTGATCGAGAACGGCGCCGCCACCATCCTGGCCGATGGCCTGCCCTACGACCGCTGCGAGATCGGCATCGTGACCGACCTGGAGGGCGCCGAGCAGCTCGCCCACGAGGACATCGCCGAGAGCGACCAGATGGTGAAGGTGCTGCGCACCCAGGTCGATGTGGTTCTGGACTACGGCACCGCCGTGCTCAACGCCGCCGATGCGCGCGTGGCCGGCATGGCGCCGCTGTGTGATGGCGACGTGATCCTGTACGCCGCCGATCCGCACGCCGCGCCCCTCGCCGCGCACATGGCTGCGGGCGGCAAGGTGGTCACCGTGCGGCAGGACCGCATCGTGCTCGCCCACGGCACCAGCGAATCCTTCCTCCCCGGCCTGGGCCGCCTGACGGTCTGGAGCGCCCACCATGCCGGCGTCGGCATCGAGAGCGTGCTGGCCGCCGTGGCCGCCGCCTGGGCCATGGCCATTCCGCTGAACCTGATCGGTGCCGGCATCGAGGCCTTCGAGGCCGACCTTCAGCTGGCCACCGCTTCGCTGCAGCTCGACCAGAGCCAGCCCGCCGCTTCGCTGCAACTCGCCTGAGACGAGATCGCCCCATGGACATCATCCGCACCCGCGCCCTGCGCGGCCCCAACCTCTGGAGCCGCCACACCTGCATCGAGCTGGTCGTCTCGTGCAGCGCCGTCGAGCAGGCCGTCGAGCAGATCCCCGGCTTCGAGCCGCGGCTGCGCGCCCTCTTTCCCACCATCGGCGAGCTGCACCCGGTGGTGCTGGGCCAGCCCCTGAGCGCCGCCCATGTGCTGGAGAACGCCGCCGTGGCGCTGCAGGCCCAGGCCGGCTGCGAGGTGATCTTCGGCCGCACCACGCGGGCCCGCGAGGAAGGCATCTTCCTGGTGGCGGTGCAGTACACCGAGGAGGCCGTCGGCCGCCGCGCGGTCGAGATGGCCACGCAACTCCTCGCTGCCGCCCTCGATCCGCACGGCAGCGGCAGCTTCGACTCCGCCGCCGCCATCGCCGAGCTGCGCGAGCTGGACGAGGACGAGCGCCTGGGCCCCAGCACCGGTTCCATCGTCGATGCGGCCGTTGCGCGCGGCATTCCGTACCGGCGCCTGACCACCGGCAGCCTGGTGCAGTTCGGCTGGGGCGTACGCCAGCGCCGCATCCAGGCCGCCGAGGTCGACGCCACCTCGGGCATCGCCGAATCCATCGCGCAGGACAAGGAACTCACCAAGCAGCTGCTGCATTCGGCCGGCGTGCCGGTGCCGCTGGGCCGGCCGGTGAGCAGCGCGGACGACGGCTGGGCCGCCGCGCTGGAGATCGGCCTGCCCGTGGTCGCCAAGCCGCAGGACGGCAACCAGGGCAAGGGCGTGACGGTCAACATCGCCACCCGCGAGCAGTTCGACGCCGCCTATGCGTCTGCCGCGCACTACGGCGAGGTGCTGGTCGAGAAATTCCTGCCCGGCTTCGACTACCGCCTGCTGGTGGTCGGCGACCGCCTGATCGCCGCCGCCCGGCGCGACCCGCCGCAGGTCATCGGCGACGGCCACAGCACCGTGCGCCAACTGGTCGACGTGGTCAACCAGGATCCGCGCCGCGGCGAAGGCCATGCCACCTCGCTCACCAAGATCCGGCTGGACGACATCGCCCTCGGCCGGCTGGAGGCGCAGGGCCTCACGCCCGACAGCGTGCCGGCCCTGGGCCAGCGCGTGGTGCTGCGCAACAACGCCAACCTCTCCACCGGCGGTACGGCCACCGACGTGACCGACACCGTCCATCCCGAGATTGCCGCCCGCGCGGTCGATGCGGCGCAGATGGTGGGCCTGCACATCTGCGGCGTGGACATGGTCTGCGAGAACGTGATCCGCCCGCTGGAGGAGCAGCACGGCGGCATCGTCGAGGTCAATGCCGCGCCCGGCCTGCGCATGCACATCAGCCCCTCCTTCGGCCGCGGCCGGCCGGTGGGCGAGGCCATCGTGGACCAGCTCTACGCCGACGGCGACGACGGGCGCGTGCCGGTCATCGCAGTCACCGGCACCAACGGCAAGACCACCACGACACGCCTGATCAACCACCTGCTGGCGGCCAGCGGCATGGTCACCGGCATGACCAACACCGATGGCGTCTACGTCAACGGCCGCCAGACCGACAGCGGCGACTGCAGCGGCCCCAAGAGCGCACGCAACGTGCTGCTGCATCCCGAGGTCGAAGCCGCCGTCTTCGAGGTCGCGCGCGGCGGCATCCTCCGCGAGGGCCTGGGCTTCGACCGCTGCACCGTGGCCGTGGTGACCAACGTGGGCAGTGGCGACCACCTGGGCATGAACTACATCCACACGGTGGAGGACCTCGCCGCCGTCAAGCGGGTGATCGTGCGCAACGTAGCGCCCAGCGGCTGGGGCGTGCTCAACGCCGCCGACCCGCACGTGGCGGCGATGGCCGGCGCCTGCCCGGGCCATGTCATCTACTTCGCGGCCGACCGCCAGCACCCCGTCATGGCGACGCACCGGGCCCAGGGCAAGCGCACGGTCTATGTCGACCGCGACACGCTGATCGCCGCCGAAGGCGCCTGGCGCGAGCGCGTCGCGCTGCGCGACGTGCCGATCACCCGTGGCGGCACCCTGCCCTTCCAGGTCGAGAACGTGATGGCCGCGGTTGCCGCGGCCTGGGCGGTGGGCCTGGACTGGGACACCATCCGCCGCGGCCTGGCCAGCTTCAAGAACGATGCGGCCGGCGTGCCGGGCCGCTTCAACGTGATGGACTACAAGGGCGCCACGGTGATCGCCGACTATGGTCACAACACCGACGCCATGAAGGCGCTGGTGGCGGCCATCGAGACGCTGCCGGCCAAGCGCCGGTCGGTGGTGATCAGCGGTGCCGGCGACCGCCGCGACGAGGACATCCGCGATCAGACCGCCATCCTCGGCGCCGCCTTCGACGACGTCATCCTCTACCAGGACGCCGCCCAGCGCGGCCGGGCCGATGGCGAGGTGATCGCGCTGCTGCGACAGGGCCTGCAGGGCGCCCGCCGCACCGCGCATGTGGAAGAGATCCGCGGCGAGTTCCTGGCCATCGACGCGGCGCTGGAGCGGCTGGCGCCGGGCGACCTGTCCCTGATCCTCGTCGATCAGGTCGAAGAGGCGCTGGCGCATCTGGCACAGCGCATCGCGGAAGCCGACTGAGGGGCAACCTCCGGCCGTGCAGACGGTCGGGGGCGGCGTGCGACCTGTCCGACACCGGCGGTCGCCGTCGGCGCGAATGGGCTCGCAGCCGCGTCCCACAGCGGGGCGACGGAGGGCCTGCCGATAGTCCAGGGCATCGAACAACGACGCCCCTCACAGGGCGACTGGATGTGCCCATGACCTTTTCCACCCGTGCCTGGCGCCAATCCGCGCTCCGTGGCGGCCTCGCCGTCGTCCTGGCCGCCTCGGCCTGGACGGCCTGGGCACAGCCCGCTCCCGACTGCGACAGCCGCCAGGATTCCGCCGCCTGCCGCCGCGAGGCCGGCGCGGCGCGCGAGGAAGCCCGCCGCGGCGGACTGACCACCCCTGTGGAAGGCAACGCCGGTGCCAACGCGATGGCGCGCTGCCAGCTTCAGCCCGCGGCCGACCGCGCGGATTGCGAAGCGCGGGTGCGCGGCAGCGGTGCGGGAACGACCACCACCGAAGGCAGCGTGATGGGCGGCGGGATCATCCGCGAAACCGTCACGCCCATCCCCGCGGCGCCTGCCACGCCCCGACCTTGATTCCCGTCAAGGCGTCTTCCGCAGCACGCTGATTCCATTCCTTTCCTGTCAACACTCACCAGGAGCAACGCCATGAAGAAGACCCTTCGTCACGCCGGCTTCGCACTGGCCCTCGCCACCGGGGCCCTGTTCGCAAGCCCCTTCGCTCAAGCCGCCGACAGCGGCACGTACAGCCAGGAGCGCGCGATGTGCGGCCACATTCAGCAGGACCGCGCCGCCTGCATCCGCGAGGCGGGCGCCGCCGCACAGGCCGCCCGCCAGGGCAACCTGAGCAGCGCCAACGCCGACACCTACCGCCGCAACGCCCTGGCCCGCTGCCAGCTTCACCAGACCAGCGTGGACCGCGCGGCCTGCGAGGCGCGCGTCACCGGTCAAGGCGACACCACCATCGACGGCAGCGTGCTCGGTGGCGGACTCATCCGCGAAACCGTGACCACCCTGCCGCCGACCCGCATGCCCCGCTGAGCGGGCCCGCCTTCCTCACGACGTCCCTTTCCCGTTGCGGATGGCAACAGGAAAGGGGCGTTCATGTGTGGATAAAAGTAAACAATGCGTGGAAGGGCGACACTACAATCCGCCGGTTCCGATAGAGCCCCTGCCCGCATGTCCAAGACCGCAGCCGCCCAGCCGCCTCGATCCGCTTCCCGCATCCCGTCGCGTCTGCTGGCCGTTGCGCTGGCCTGCGCCCTGCCCTTCGCGGCCGCCTGGGCGGACGAGTACGACAACGTCGAACAGCTCATCCAGCAGCGCAAGTTCGACGAAGGCCTCGCCCAGGCCGACAAGTTCCTGCGCGAGAAGCCCCAGGACCTGCAGATGCGCTTCCTCAAGGGCGTGGCCAATCTCGAGGCCGGGCGCCGCCCCGAGGCCATCGCCATCTTCGAGCAGCTCACCCGAGACGCGCCCAACCTGCCCGAGCCGTACAACAATCTGGCCGTGATCTACGCCGGCCAGGGCGACTTCGACAAGGCCCGCGGCGTGCTCGAGCGGGCCATCCGCACCAACTCCAGCTACGCGACGGCCTACGAGAACCTGGGCGACGTGTACGCCCGGCTCGCCAGCGAGGCCTATGGCAAGGCGCTGCAGCTCGACAAGAGCAACGCCGCCGTGCAGCCCAAGCTGGCCGTGATCCGCACGCTGTTCACCACGCCGAGCGCGGCCCTTCTGGCCGGCAAGGGCGCACCGACGACGGTGGCCAAGGCACCGGCCGCAGCGCCCGCGGCCGCTCCGACGCCCGCCCCTGCACCGGCGGTCGTGGCGAAGGCACCGCCCGCGCCGGCTCCCACGGTGATCGCCAAGGCCCCAGAGCCGGCCCCCGCGCCTCCGGCACCCGCACCCGCCAAGCCACCGGTTGCGGCACCGACGCCCGCACCGGCTCCTGCGGCAGTGCCGGCACCGGCGCCTGTGCCCGCTGCCGCCCCGGCGCCCAAGCCCGCCGAACCCTCGCCCGCCGCCAAGCCGGATGCCAGCAGCGCCGCCCAGACCGATGTGGCCTCGGCCGTCAATGCCTGGGCCAGCGCCTGGTCCAAGCAGGACATGGACGGCTACCTGGCCGCCTATGCCCCCAACTTCGATCCAGCCGACGGCGCCAGCCGCGCCGCCTGGGAGAAGGAGCGCCGTGCCCGCATCGTGGGCAAGAGCAGCATCACCGTCCAGGTCGAAGGCCTGAACGTGGAGGTACAGGGTGACAAGGCCACCGCCAAGTTCCGCCAGCGCTATCGCGCCGACCGCCTGAACGTCAGCAGCCGCAAGACGCTGGAGATGCAGCGTGTGCACGGCAAGTGGCGCATCGTGAAGGAAACCGTCGGCGGCTGAGGCCGGCGACACGCAACGGCGCCCGATCTTGGCGGACCGCTCCAGTTCCCTGAAGCCCTCCACGGCCTGGCTGTGGGCCGCGGGCCTGCTCGCAGCATCCCTGCCGATGGCGGCACAGGCCGCTCCCGCGGAGCGCCACGCCCGGGGCAAGGCACCCGCCAAGTCCGTCGCGGCGCCCGCCGCCCGTTCCAAGAAGGAAGCTGCGCGCGCCGCGCCTTCCCGCGCCGCGGCAGCCGCCCCCGCAGGACGTACGGCGCTTCGCCGCACGGAGCGCACGCCCGTGCGGGCGGCAGCCCGCGCCGCTGTTCCGGCCGCTGCGGCCACGGTGGCCACTGCCGCCGCCACCAGCCGCGTGGTGGCCCATCCGCCCGCCATGGGCACGGTACAGCCCGCCAACGCGTCCGCGGTGCCGAGCGCGCCCAACGACGCCGGTCCCATCCTGCAGGCGGGGGGTGCGGCAGAGGCCCAACTGATCGAGGTCTACCAGCTATTCGGCCGCGGCGAAACGCAGCAGGCGCTGGACAAGGCCCGCGCGCTGGTCAAGACCTACCCCAACTTCCAGCTCGCGCAACTGGTGTACGGCGACCTGCTGGCCACCCGCGTGCCGCCCAACGCCGCCCTGGCGGACGCGGCCAGCCTGGCCCGACTGCGCGGCAACCCTGCCCTGACCGAGCTGCACGAGGAATCGCGGCGCCGCCTGCAGGCCCTGCGCGACCGGCCACCGCCGGGCACCGTCCCCTCGCAGTTCCTGGCGCTGTCGCAACGCAGCCGCTATGCCATTGCCGTGGACGCCTCCCGCTCGCGGCTGTACCTGCTGGAGAACACGGCCAACGGCCTGCAACTGGCCGCGGACTACTACATCTCGGTGGGCAAGGCCGGCACGGACAAGCTCGTCGAAGGCGACGCCCGCACGCCGCTGGGCGTGTACTACGTCACCAGCAACCTCGATCCGCGCACGCTGAAGGACTTCTACGGCGCCGGCGCCCTGCCCATCAACTACCCGAACCCCTACGACAACATGCTGGGGCGCACGGGCAGCGGCATCTGGCTGCACGGCACGCCGCCCGAGCAGTTCTCGCGGCCACCCCAGGCCAGCGACGGCTGCGTGGTGCTGTCCAACCCCGACCTCAAGCAGATCCTGCGCAAGGTGCAGGTGGGCGCCACGCCGGTCGTGATCGCCCGCAGCCTGGACTGGGTGGCGCCGCCCAAGGTGCGCACGCTGGCCGAGCCCTTCGAGACGGCGCTGAGCGCCTGGCTGCAGGCCCGCAGCGGCGGCAACGAGGAGCGGCTGCGCAGCTTCTACGCCACCGAATACCAGCGCGCCGGCCGCCGAGGCCCGGTCACTGTCCCCATCGACAACGTGCTTCGCCAGGAACTGGCCACCGCCCAGGGCCGCAGCATCCAGCTCAAGGACACGTCGGTGCTGATGTGGCACGACAAGCGCGACACGGTGGTCGCCACCTTCGGCGAAGTGGTCGCCGGCGAACGCACCGGCCGCACCCGCCGCCAGTACTGGGTGCGCACCCCGGACAGCTGGAAGCTCTTCCACGAAGACATCCTGGGCTGACCGCCGCGGCCCGCGAGGGCTGGTCACAGGCGCTCCCACCGCGGCGCGATGCGCCCGCCGCGCTCGGCGCACGGCGTTCCGTCTGCATCGACCGGCTGTGTCCACCCTTCCAGCAGCAGCTGACCACGCCCAATACCCCTACGGCGTGGGCGTGAACTATTCAACGTTTTCCCTTGCTTTGTGGCCTGAATGTCAAAAAGCGCGTTACGTAACGCCTCGCGTGACACGGCCGTAACTGGGCGATTTCCGGAATGCACCTTTTCGGTGCACTCTATTCAGCTGCAATTCAGGAAAAATTTTTCTTTTGATTTCAACAACTTGAAAATCAGCACTCATCCGTTTGGCTGATGCAGCCGATGGCGGATGGCTGAGGCCCCCGCAGTGACGGCTTCGGACGGCCTCGCAAATGTGAATACTTCCATCTTATTGATACAGGAAGTTACCGGAACCTAGCATGAACTCGCCTTCGGGCCCCTGTCGTTCTGCTACCACTTTGCGAGGTCAACCATGAAAGCTGCAATCGTTCGTTTTCTGCGTGATGAAGAAGGCGCCACCGCCATCGAGTACGGGATCATCGCGGGCCTGATGGCCCTGATGCTGGTCGCCATCTTCGGCACCGACGGCGCCGTCCAGACCACGCTGGAAGCCATCTTCACCAAGGTCAAGACTGTCGCCACAACGGGCGCGTGAGCCTCCTGGAAGGGTCCGCTGCTCAAGAACGCGTCGCCTCGCCCATGCAGCCCCTCCTCCTGCTGTGGCTCGCCGGTGCGGTCTTCTGCGACCTCCGCTGGCGCAAGGTGCCCAACCTGCTGGTCCTGGCCGGCGTGGTGGGCGCCTTGCTCTCGCTGGCGTTCGGCGCCGCGTTGCCGGGCCTGGACTGGCCTGCGGCACTCGTGGGCTCGGGCGCGGCCTTCGCCGTCCTGCTTCCCTTCTACGCCCTGCGCCTCATGGGCGCCGGCGACGTCAAGTTCGCCGCCGCGCTCGGCCTGTGGGTGGGCCTGGCGCCGCTGGCGCCGATCGCCATCGTCGGCAGTCTGCTCGCCTTCGCCCATGCGCTGGCCGTGCTCGTGCTGCGGCGCTGGCCCCTTTCTCCCCGGCTGATGCTGGCGCTTTCCGGCCGCGAGGCGGACGGCACGGCATCGCCTTCGGCCCGCCGGCCGATTCCCTACGCCGCCTACTTGGCGCTGGCCACCCTCGGGTGGCTGGCATGGCGGGTGCCGCAATGAGCCGGGCGTACGCCGGCCGCGTCCCCTTCGATCCGAACTGAACCGCCCGCCATGCTCCGCTTCTCCAAGATCCTGGCCGTTCTCCTCGTGCTGCTGGCCGTGGCGCTGGCGGTGTATGCGTGGCTGCTGAGCCGCAACCCGGCGCCCGCCCGCACGGCGGCGGCACCCGCCGCCAGCGCCCCGGCCACCGCCGCGCCCGCCGCCACCTATGCGGTGGTGGTGACGAGCAAGGCCGTGCCGGCCGGCCAGCCGATCTCCGCCGACGCGCTGCAGCTGGCGCAGTTGCCCATCGACCCCGCCGGCGCCTTCCGCACCACGGCCGACGTGGCCGGCCGCGTGCCGGTGCTGGACCTGGGTGCCGGCACGCCGGTGCTCGAAGCGCAGCTGAGCACGGGCCTCGCCCTCAAGCTGGCCGAGGGCGAGCGCGCCGTGGCCGTCAAGGTGGACGAGGTCATCGGCGTCGGCAACCGCGTGACGCCCGGCGACTACGTGGATGTCTTCTTCACCCTCAAGGCCGATGGCCGCGACATCGAGCGAAGCCAGGCGCGGCTGCTGCTCGCGCGCCTGCGCGTGCTGGCCTTCGGGCAGGCCTCCCTCGACGGCAACGCCAGCCGTGCGGAGGGCGGCAACGGCCGCGTCAACAGCGCGACCAGCGCATCCACCGGCGGCCAGCGCGTGGAAGCCGCCCGCACCGCCGTGCTGGCCGTGCCCGTGGCCGACGTGAACCGGCTGGTGCTGGTCGAGAACAGCGGCCGCCTGCTGCTGGCGCTGCGCAATCCGGCCGACACTGCCGAGCCCGATCCGCGCCTGTTCGCCGACTTGCCGCCTGCGGTGCAGCCGCTGCCCGCCGCGCGCGGCGACAAGGCCCGCGCGCCTCTGGACGGCATCGACCGCGCCCAGGCCGGCCTCGCCGTGGAAGACCTCGCCAATGGCGGCAACCGGGCCGCGCGCCGGACCGTGGCCGCCGCCCCGGCCTCTTCCGGCACACGCCCCACCCCGGCCGGCCTGGAGGTGGAAGTGATCCGCGGCGACCGTCGCGAGACAGTGCGCTACTGATCGCGCCATGGCCCCGCCCACCGCCCGCCCCTCACCGACCACGACCATGCGCCTGCGTCCCCGCCGCCTTCCGATCCCCACCGTGCTGGCCGTCGCCTTGCTCGCACCCGCGGCCGCGCCCACGGCCCTGGCGCTCACGCCAGCCGCCGACCCGGCCCGGATGGTGCTGACCATGGGCACCCAGAAGGAACTGGTCTTCGACGGCGCGGTGGAGCGCATCGCCATTGCCGACGAGTCGGTGGCCGGCGTCACCATCGCCCGCCGCACGCCAGGCTCGCCGGCGGCGCGGCTGGTCATCACCGGCAAGGCCGCAGGAGGCACCTCGCTGATCGTGTGGGAGAAGGGCAAAGCTGCCGGCCGCACCTACGCCATCGAGGTCCAGCGTCGCACCGCCGTGCTCGAAGGCCGCAGCGAAAGCCTGCCGGAGCACCGTCAGGCGCGTGAGACCGCCCTCGCCGCCTTCCCCGAAAAGGCCGCGCTGACCGACCGCTCCAGCGTGCAGGTCGGGAGCCACACCGTGCAGGTCGACGTGAAGGTGGTGGAGTTCAACCGTAGCGTGCTCAAGCAGGCCGGGCTCAACATCTTCAGCACGCGGGCCAACTCGCACGGCTTCAGCTTCGGCGTGTTCACGCCCACCTCGCTCAGAAGCACGACCTACAACAGCGACGGCTCGCTCACCACCGACGCCAACAACCCGCTGTCGCAGGCCTTCAACCTGCTGTTCAACTTCGGCCGCGCCGGCATCGGCGTGAACATGGGCTTCCTCGAAGGCAACGGCCTGGCGCGGGTGCTCGCCGAGCCCACGCTGGTGGCCCTCTCGGGGCAGAGCGCCAGCTTCCTGTCGGGCGGCGAACTGCCCATCCCAGTGCCGCAGGGCCTCGGCACCACCTCCATCGAATACAAGCCCTTCGGCATCGGCCTGACGCTCACGCCGACGGTGCTGGGCGACGACCGCATCGCGCTCAAGGTGGCGCCCGAGGCCAGCGACCTCGACTATGCCAACGCCCTGAGCCTCAATGGCGTGCCGGTGCCGGCCATCACCACGCGCCGCGCCGATACCACGGTGGAGCTGGGCGACGGCGAAAGCTTCATCATCGGCGGGCTGGTCAGCCGCAGCACCAGCTCCAACGCCGACAAGGTGCCGCTGCTGGGCGACCTTCCCGTGCTGGGCACCTTCTTCAAGCAGAACCGCTACCAGATGAGCGAGAAGGAGCTGGTGATCGTGGTCACGCCGCACCTCGTGCGGCCCATCGCCCGCGGCACCGACCTGTCGCCCTACCTGCCCGGCGCCAACGAACAGCGCGACGGCCCGGTGTGGCGCTCGATCTTCACCGGCAACGTGCCCGGCAGCACGAGCCTGCCCGGCTTCTCGCGATGAGCCGTTCGTGAACGAAGACAGCGCCATGAACGCCCCGCGCGACCGCTTTCCCGACGCTGGCACCGCCACCTATGTGTTCGTGTGCGCCGACCCGGCACGCGTGGCCTGGATGACCGACGCGCTGGCGGGCCAGGGCGTGGTCGTGCCCCTGCGCGCGGGCGCGGGCATCGAGGAGCGCATCGGCATGCTGGCGCCGCAGGCCGTGCTGATCGACTTCGGCGGCGGCGGGGCCGATGACGCGGCCGCCCTGCTGCAGCGCCTGCGCCAGGACTGGCCCGCGCTGCCGGTGGCCGCCGCAGGCCTGGCCACCGACCCCGCCGCCACGCTCGGCGCCCTGCGCGCTGGCGTGGACGACTTCATCGACCTGGCCGGCGCCGCCGAGGATGCGCAGGTCACGCTGCGCGCGCTGATGCAGCGGCGCGCCGCCACGCAGCGCACCGTGCGCGGCGGCACGATCGCCTTGCTGGGCGCACGCGCCGGCGTCGGCACCACCACGCTCGCCACCAGCCTGGCCCTGCTGCTGCAGGAGCAACTGGGAGGCCCGCCGGGCGCCGCACCGCGCAACGCCGCGGCCACCCAACGCCGGGGCGTCGCCCTGCTCGACCTGGGCCTGCCGGCGCGCGATGCGCTGCTCTACCTGGACACGCCCAGCGAGTTCAGCTTCGTGGACGGCGTGCGCAACCTGCGCCGCATCGACCCCACGCTGCTGCAGACCGCGCTGGCCCACCACGACAGCGGCGTGGCCCTGCTGCCGCTGCCGGCCAGCCTGGCGCAGGTGCGCGAGATCTCGCATGCCGACTCGGCCCAGCTGATCCGCCGCCTGGCCGACTTCTTCGACCTGCAGGTGGCCGACCTGGGCGGCTTCTCGTCGGTGGACTTCATCGCCCAGACCGCCCGCGAGGCCGACCGCGTGTGGGTGGTGTGCGACCAGAGCATCGGCGCCATCGTCTCCACGGCCGCACTGCTCAAGGACCTGAAGGCCAAGGGCGTGGACCTGCAGGGCTTCGCGCTGGTGGTCAACAAGTTCGACAGCCATGTGGAGCTCTCGGCGCGCGAGATCGCCGCGCGGCTCGAACTGCCGCTGGCCCATGTGGTGCCGGCGCGGGCCGCCGCCCTCAATGCCGCCGCCAGCCGCGGCGAGATGCTGGTGCGCACCGCGCGCAGCGATGCCTACACCCAGGCGGTGGCCGCGATGGCGCGTGGCCTGCGCGAATCGCTGCCCGGCGGTGGCCCGGGCGCCAACGCACCGCGCAGCGCCGCCGCGTCGCCGGCCCGCTGGCGTGCATTGGGCAAGCAGATCGGCAGCCTGTGGAAGAAGGAGGGTTGAGCGCCATGTCCCCCGACATCCAGTTCGCCGACGACGACCAGGCCTTCGTCGGCTCCCAGCAGTTCCAGGACATCAAGAACTGGACGCACGAGCACCTGCTCACCCGCATCGAGGAACTGGGCGCCGAGTTCGGCCGCTGGTCGCGCGCCTCGATCCAGCAGTTCGTGGAGCTGGAGCTCGACAGCTTCGTGCGACTGCAGCGCGTGCCCATCAACGAGCGCGAGATCCAGCTGGTGGCCGATGCGCTCACCAAGGAGCTGGCCGGCCTCGGCCCGCTGGAGGACCTGCTGAACGACCCGGCCGTCGAGGACGTGCTGATCAACGGCCACAAGAACGTCTACGTCTCGCGCCGCGGCATCCTCACGCGCGAGCAGATCCGCTTCTCGGACGACGAGCATGTGCTGCGCATCGTGCGCCGCATCCTGGCGCCGCTGGGCCGGCGGCTGGACGAGTCGAACCCCATGGTCGACGCACGCCTGCCCGACGGCGGCCGCATCAACGCGGTGATCGAGCCATTGGCGCTGGACGGCATGTCGGTGTCGATCCGCAAGTTCCGCAAGGACCCGCTCACGCCGGCCGAGCTGGTCAAGCTGGGCACCTTCGACGCCGGCATGGCGCAGGTGCTGGAGATGGCGGTGCGGGCGCGCTGCAACATCCTGGTCTCGGGCGGCACCAGCTCGGGCAAGACATCGCTGCTCAATGCGCTGACCACCTTCATCCCCGAGACCGAGCGCGTCATCACCATCGAGGACACGGCCGAGCTGTCGCTGGCCAACGCCCACGTGGTGCGGCTCGAAAGCCGCCAGGGCGGCTTCGATGGCGCGGGGCTGGTCTCCATCCGCGACCTGCTGCGCAACAGCCTGCGCATGCGGCCCGACCGCATCATCGTGGGCGAGGTGCGCGGCGCCGAGGTGATCGAGATGCTGCAGGCCATGAACACCGGCCACGACGGCTCCATGGGCACCATCCACGCCAGCTCGCCGCGCGAATGCATCTACCGGCTGGAGATGCTCGCGGGCTTCGCGGGCTACCAGGGCAGCGAGGTGAGCCTGCGCCGGCAGATCGCCAGCGCCATCGACTTCATCGTGCAGATCGGCCGGCTCTCGGGCGGGCAGCGGCGCATCCTGTCGCTGTCGGAGGTGACGGGCGTGAACGACAACGTGGTCGCCATGCAGGAGCTGTACCGCTACGAGCCGCAGGTCGGGCCCGATGGCGAGGAGCGCGACCGCTGGGTGTCGCTGGGCATCGCGCCGCATTCGCCCAAGATCGCGCGGCTGCGCCAGACCCTGGCCCGCAACGCGCCGGGCGCGGCGGAGGGCCGCCGTGGCTGAGTCGCCGCGCATCGGCCTGCTGCTGCTGGCGGCCGTGGCCCTGATGCTGGCCGCCGCCGGCCTGCTGCTGTGGCAGTGGGCGACCTCGCGCCAGGGCCGGGCCGCCGCCGCGCGCCACCTGGGCGAGCAGCTCGCCGGGCTGGCCGACAGCGACGCCGTGCCGCGCGCACGGCCGGCGCCGCTGTCGACGCCCGCCAGTGCACAGCCGCTGGCGGCCGCACCCGCCGATGGCACGCTGGTCGACCCCTGGGCCGCGACGACCGAGGCGGCTACCGCGGCCAGCCCGTCCGGCCGTGGCCGCCTCGACGAGCTGCTGCCGCCCTGGCTGCAGGGCGCGGTGTCGGCGCCCCAGCTCGGCCTGGGCGCGCTGGCGCTGGTGATCCTGGTGTCGCTGGCAGGCCTGCTGGCCTCGGCGCCCGGCGTGGTCGCGGCACTGGCCGTGCTGCTGCCGCTGTCGGCCTTCTTCCTCTGGTGGCGGGTGCAGAAATTCCGCCGCCGGCTGGTGGGCCAGTTGCCGGGCTTCATCGATGCGATGGTGCGGCTCATCACGGTGGGCAACTCGACGCAGGCGGCCTTCCAGCTGGCCATTCCGAGTGCGCGCGAGCCGCTGCGGGCCTACCTGGAGCGCACCGCCGGCCTGGTGCGTGCAGGCGTGGACCTGGACCGTGCGCTGGCACAGACGGCCGAGAGCGTGCGCGTGCAGGAGCTGCACCTGATGGCTGCCGTGCTGGGCCTGGGCGTGCGCTACGGCGGCCGGGCAGACCTGTTGCTGGAGCGGCTGGCGCACTTCATCCGAGACCGCGAGCAGGCCGACCAGGAACTGCAGGCGCTGTCGGCCGAGACCCGGCTGTCGGCCTGGATCCTCGGCCTGCTGCCGCTCATCGTGGGCGGGCTGATCGTCGCCAACAACCCCGACTACTTCCTGCGCATGTGGCACGACGGCACGGGCCGCATGATGGTCTTCGGCGGCGCGGGCCTGCAGCTGCTGGGCGCGGTGCTGCTGTACCGGGTGGCGAGGCTGTGATGCCGCAGCAACTCAGCCCCACCCTGCTCGCCGCCCTCAGCGTCGCGGTGCTCGCCCTGGGCCTGCTGGTGCTGGGCGCCGCCCTCATCAGTGCCGAACTGCGCCGGCTGCGCCACGAACGCGCGCTGGACCGCGCCCTGGCCCATGGCGCCAGCCTGAGCCAGGCCGGCGACCCCAGCCTGCATGCGCCCCTGGCCGCCCCCAGCGCCAGCGACCTGCCGGTGCACTGGCTGGACACGCGCCTGGGCCGCGCGCTGGTGGCCGACGAGGACCGGCGCCTGATCGACCAGTGCGGCTTTCCGGCCGTGCGGGCGCAGCTCATCTTCCTGCTGCTGCGCCTGGGCATGGCGCTGCTGCTGCCCGTGGTGGTCTACATGGCGTGGGCAGGCAGCCAGACGCCGGCCAGGGCGATGGCTGGGCTGGCCTTCGGCTTCACGCTCGGCTTCATGGGCCCCAAGTGGCTGCTGGCGCGGCGCGCGGCCGACCGCCGCGAACAGGTGGCGCAGGAGCTGCCGCTCTTCGTCGACCTGCTGCGCCTGCTGCAGGGCGTGGGCCTGAGCCTGGACCAGAGCCTGCAGATCATGGCCACCGACTTCCACCATGTGCTGCGCGTGCTGGGCTTCGAGCTGGGCATCGCCAACCGGCAGTACGCCCAGGGCCGCACCCGCGAGCATTCGCTGCAGCGCCTGGCCACGCTGCATGCCAACGAGGACCTGGCCAGCCTGGTGATGCTGCTGGTGCAGGTGGACCGCCACGGCGGCGCCGTGCAGGAGCCGCTGCGCATCTTCAGCGAGCGGCTGCGCGAGCGCCGCCGCATGGAGATGAAGGAGCGCATCGGCCGCATCACCGTGAAGATGACCGTGATCATGGTCACCACGCTGCTGCCGGCGCTGCTGGTGGTCACCGCAGGCCCCGGTTTCCTGGCGATCGTCCGTTCGGTCGGGAGCATGAGATGACATCCCAGATGACACCCCCGTGCCGCTTCGCGGCTCCGGGCGGCCGCCAGAGGCGGCTGCTCTTCGGGCACGTCCAAGCCTGCGCAGGCAGGCTTGGAGCCGCGGCCCTCAGCCCCTCTCTGGCGCCTTCGGCTTGGAGGGGGGCGCACCCGCAGGCCTGGCAAAGCCAGTTCCTGGTGTGCCCTGGCGTGGCCTGCTCCGCGGCCCTTCGACAGGTGCCAATGCTGGCGCTTGTTGTCGCCTCACGAGAAAGGAGTCGCCCATGCACAGGATTTCCGTGATCGCCCTCAGCCTTCTCTGCCTGGGCCTCGCGGCTTGCGGCAGCACGCCGCGGTCGGACTACCCGGGCGCCGGCGCGGCGCGCGAGCGGCAGAACGCACAGGCTGCCGCCGATGCCGTGCCGGCCGGCGAAGGCGCAGGCGCCATCGACAGCGCGGGCACCTACCTGCGCCTGGTCGAGCGCATGCAGCAGGACGGCCTGTGGTTCGCCTCGCTGGCGCATGTGGACGCACTGGAAGCGCGCCATGGCGTGACGCCGGCCTCGACCCGCCTGCGTGCCGATGCGCTGCGCCAGACCGGGCAGGACGCCGCCAGCGCGGCCGCCTACCGGCGCCTGGTGGGCACGCCGCTCGAAGCGGCCGGCTACCACGGCCTGGGCCTGCTGGCGGGCGGCAAGGGCGACTTCGCCGAGGCCGCGCGCCTGATGGAGCAAGCCCGCCGCAGCACGCCCACCGACGGCCTGCTGCTGAGCGACCTGGGCTATGCCTTGCTGCGCGCCGGCCGCATCGACGCCGCCCGCGTGCCGCTGATGCAGGCGGCCCAGCTGCGCCCCGACCAAGCCCAGGTGCAGGCCAACCTGGCCCTCTACCTGGAAGCGAGCGGCCGAACCGATCAGGCGAGCGCGCTGATGGACGCCCAGCGCCTGCCCCCGGCCAGCCGCGAGGCCATCCGCCAGGCGGGGCGCGACCTGGCCGGCGGGGGCGCGCCCGTGGCCACCGCCGACCTGCCGGCCGGCTTCGCGCCCGGCGGCCTGGCCCTGCGCACCGCCACCCGCGCCAGCCTGCCGCGGACGGCTTCACCGGCCGCCGCGGCCACCACCGCGAGCGCCGCCGAGCGCGCGCCCAACGCCCCCGACACCGGAAGGACGCCATGACGAAGACGACCCCGCTTTCCCTGCTGCTCCTGGGCCTGCTCGTGGCCGCACCGGCCCGGGCCCAGATCTCGGCGGCGCCGCTCGCCGCATCGACTTCGGCGGACAGCCGGCAGGTGACGCCCGTGCAGGTCGCGCCGATGCCGGTGACGGCTGCGCCGGTGCCTGCCCCGTCGGTCGCACCCTCGGGCGGCAGCGGCGCGGCCCTGGACGAGACGGCCGCCGCCACCGACCAGCCTGCGCTGCCGGTCGGCGCGGCCACGCAGCGCCTGCTGGCCTTGCAGCGTAGCGGCACGATGGCTTCGGCCACGCCGCGCCCCATCCCGGGCGAGGTGGCGCATCGCAGCTACGAGCGCTACCTGAACAGCTTCAACCACCCCATTCCCGACCGGTACGGCTCCTCTGTGTCGGTGCGCCAGGGTGGCACCGGCACGGGCACGTCCACCGGCGGCGCCCGCTGAACGACGACCGACATGCCGAGAACGGGCAGCCCTCGCGTACACGCCACGCGGCCGCGCGCCGCGCGGGTGCAGCGCGGCGTGTACTCGCTGGAGTACGCGATGGTGTTCCTGCTGTTCTTTGCGCTCATCTACACCATCGTGTGCTACGCGATCGTGTTCACCTTCCGCTTCGGGTTGCAGAACGCCGCGGAGGATGGGGCGCGGGCCGCCGTCCGGTATCAGCCCTCCCTGGAGCAGCGACGTCTTCACGCCCAGGAGGTCGCCCTGGCACGGACGCGCGGCTGGTTGCCCGTGGAACCGGAGGTGCGTGCGACCGTGTTGGCGCAAGGCCCGCTCTGCGACGCCACGGCCGCCGGCCGCTGCAGTGTCCAGGTCACCGTGCAGGCATCGGGCCTCAATCGCGTTCTCCCGCCCTTGGCCGGGCTGGTGATGCCGGACGTCCTGCGCGGCCAGGCGCAGGTGCTGCTGGACGGACGCGCCCTATGAGCGCCCGCCCGGCCGCTCTGAAAGGCAGGCTCACCGCAGGCAGAGCCGAAGGTGATCCGATGCGCACCCGCCCAACCACGCCAAAAAGCGCTTGCACCGGCGGCAGGCTCCACGGAAGTCCGGCGCGCTCGCGACGCGTCCGCCACCGCCGGCCGTCGCAACAGGGCGTGGCGGCACTGGAATTCGTGATGGTGTGTCTGGCACTGCTGTTCTGCTTCTATGGCCTGACGACCTTCGGTCTGGCGCTCTACACCCGCCAGGCTCTCTCACGTGCCACCGAGGACGGTGCGCGCATGGTGGGCGTGCTGCCCGCCTTCGGCAGCGCCAGCGCAGCGGAGCGGCTCGCCGCCCTGGATGCGATCCGCAACGCAATGCTCGACTCGCTCGCGGGTTCGCTCATCACGCCACTGTCGCAGTCCGGCAGCACCGAGACCCGGCGACGTTGGATCGCCGACACCGTGCGCATCGAGATTGCACAAGCCGCCCCCACGAGCACCCTCACCCTTGCCGTGTACTACCCCTACGCGACCAGTGGCGTGTTTCCTGCCGTGCCGCTGCTGACGCAGGCCGCCTGGGTTCCCGACCAACTGTCAAGTCAGGCGGTGGTCGCATTGCCGCCTCGCTGAGCCCCGCATGTCGACGTGCCCCCTTCCTTTCTCCACGAGCCGGCGGCGGCAGACCGGCTCGGTGGCCGTACAGGCCGTCATCGCGCTGAGCCTGATCGTGATCGCACTGGGCAGCATCCAGATCGGCTATCTCTTCTTTGCCAAGCGCGAATATCAGAAGGTGGCGGATCTGGCCGCGCTGGCGGGCGCGCAGCAACTGACCCCACAAGGGGACACCGCGGCACAGCGGTGTGCCCGGGCCGTGGCCGCGGCCATCGACAACGCGCGTGCCAACGCGCCGGAGATCACGCTGGCACCGCCGGTATGCGGGCGCTGGGACCCGAGCTATGCCGAGTCTCGCCACTTTCGCGCCGGCGCGACCGACTACAACGCGCTCATGGTGCGCGTGGAGCAGGACGCTCCTGCCGTGCTGCCCTTCTTCAGCGGCAGCCGGACTGTTGCCACTGAAGCGGTCGCCTCGCTGGATGCGCCAACGGCCGCCTTCTCGGTGGGTTCGCGTCTGCTGCGGCTGGAAGACGGAACCCTGCTTCCGTCTCTGCTCTCGGCCGTCGGCCTGAACCTGGGCACCACCGACCTGTTGAGCTATCGCGGGCTCGCCAACGCCACCATCACCCCGGCTGGCCTGCTCAAGGCGCTGGGCGTGCCGGTCGAAGGCGACGTGGACGTGGGCACCCTCAGCGGCGTGGCACAGGTGGCCAACCTCACGCTGGGCGGCCTGCTCGACGCTTCCATCGATGCACTGGTCCAGCAGGGCAGCGCCGCAGATGTGCAGCTCGGCCTGCTGCGCAGCCTGCGGGCAGGACTGACGCTTCAGGCCCTGCAGGCGCGCGTGCCGCTGTTCGGCGCAGAGGGGAGCCCGGGCATCCTGGTCGGACTGGACACGACCGGTCGCGCCGCGCTGGACACCGGTGTGGACCTGCTCAGCCTGGTGACCGCCGGCGTGTCGGTGGCCAACGGTGCCAACCTCGTCGACATCGGCAACCTGGGTGTGCTGAACGTGGTCCAGGCCAAGGCCAGCATCGTGGAACCGCCCCAGATCGGCATCGGCGGCGTCGGCACCATCGCCCGCAGCGCGCAGGTGCGGGTCTATCTGCGGGTCAACACCGGCGCCACTCCACTCGTGGGCCCTGTGCTCGACCTCTTCGGCACGGGCATCGACCTGCCCGTGATCATCGAGCTGGCCCAGTCGACGGGCGAACTCAGCCGCATCAGCTGTGAGGCGCCCCGACGCAACGCGACCATCGACGTGAGTTCGTCGCAGGTCAACGTGTGCCTTGGCCGCTTCCACGACATGACTTCGGTGAAGGACGGCGATCCTGCGCACTTCTTCTCGCAGGCCAATCGATGCGCGCCGGACACCGGCGGCGTCTTTCCCGACACCCTCGACGGCGTACGCCGCCACCAGATCCTGAACGTGGTGGGCGTGCTGCCGCTGACATCGCGCGTCGGTCTGCCGGTGCTGGCCTCGCAGGCGCCCATGCCAGCCACGCTGCAAGAGCCGATCAGCCCTGACGATGGACGTTCACGAGCCACGCTGACGGGCCCCGGCCTGAACCTGGCGCAGTCGGTCAGCAACATTGCCGACGCCGTGACCGTCGGCATCCTGGGCGACTTGCTCGGTCAGGGCGTGAGCCTGAGCCCCGCGCAACGCGGTAGCCTGGCCACCAGCCTGGTCGGCACCGGCAACAACGGCGCTGGCAACAGCATCTCCAAGGTGTCCAACGACCTGCGATGGTCGGACAGTGCAATGGCGGCCCTGGGCGACCGGGTGGCGACGGGCGGTCTTACTGGCGTGCTCGGCGGCACCCTTCAGCTGGTGGGCAATCTGCTGGGAACGGTGCTCCTCGACCCGCTGGCGGACCTGACATGCACCCTGGCCATCGTGCCCAGCGCCATACGCAACTGCCGCATCAGCTACATCCAGAACACGACGCTCAACAGCAGCTCCAACGCCTTGCATGGCGTCACGTCGATGGTCGTGATCATCCTGCAGCCCGTGCTCAACCTGCTCAGCCAGGCCCTCAACACACTGCTCGGCAACGTCCTCGGCGTGTCGCTCGGCCAGACCGATGTCTCGCTGATCTCGGTGGGCTGCGGTCGTGCGCGGCTCGTGTACTGATGCGCCGGAAATCATGAGCGTCTCCCCCGCCTTCGACGAACTCGACCTCTATGTGTGGGAGGGCAAGGCCGACATCCTGGACCGGGTGGCGCGCTGCATGTCCAGCTTCGACGTGGACGTGATCCGCGCCGATGATCGCTTCATGAACCTGCCCGAGCGCGAGCAGCCGCTGCGCCCGTCGCTGGCCGTGATGAGCGTCACCGCCATCGATGGCGGCGGCCTGCCGCATGCCACCGAACTGCTGCAGGGCATGCCGGTGATCTGGGTGGGCGCGAGCACCCGCGAGCGCGATCCGCGCAACTACCCGCCCGAGTACCTGCACGTCCTGCCCTACGACTTCACCTGCGCCGAGCTGCGCACCATGGTCGCCAAGCTGGTGCGCCAGTTGCGCGCCCGCGCGGCCGAAGCGCCGGCGCCCGGCGAGCTGGTGGCCCTGTCCGAGCCCATGAAGGGGCTGCTGGCCGAGGTGAACACCTTCGCGGGCAGCGACCATTCGGTGCTGGTGCAGGGCGAGACCGGCGTGGGCAAGGAACGCGTGGCGCAGTTGCTGCACCATGGCCATCCCACCTATGGCAAGGGTGCCTTCGTCGCGGTCAACTGCGGCGCCATTCCCGACGGCCTGTTCGAGTCGCTGTTCTTCGGCCATGCCAAGGGCTCCTTCACCGGCGCCGTGCATGCGCACCGCGGCTACTTCGAGCAGGCCACCGGCGGCACGCTGTTCCTGGACGAGATCGGCGACCTGCCGCGCTACCAGCAGGTCAAGCTGCTGCGGGTGCTGGAGGACGGCGCCGTCACCCGTCTGGGCTCGGCCACGCCGCTGCGGGTGGACTTCCGCCTGGTGGCGGCCACCAACCGCAACCTGCGCGAGATGGTGGCCGCGGGCGAGTTCCGCGCCGACCTGTTCTACCGGCTGGCGGTGATCGAGCTGCGCATCCCCAGCCTGGAGGAGCGCGGCGAGGCCGACAAGATCGCCCTCTTCAAGGCCGTGCTGACCGGCGTGCTGGGCGAGCCGCTGTTGCAGGAACTGGGTGAGGCGCCGCACTGGCTGACCGACGCCATCGCCTCGGCCACCTTCCCGGGCAACGTGCGCCAGCTGCGCAACCTGGCCGAGCGGGTGGGCGTGATCGCGCGGCAGACGAAGAGCTGGGAGCCGACACTGATCCAGCGCGCCTTGGCGCTGGCCCGTCCGGTGGAGGTGCCCTCCGCTGCGCCGCTGGAGCGCCGCGGCTGGAACGCCACCGAACGCAACCGCATCATCGCGGCGCTCGAAGTGAACGACTGGCGCCGCCAGGACGCCGCCCAGCACCTGGGCATCAGCCGCAAGGTGCTGTGGGAGAAGATGCGCAAGTACCAGATCATGGACGGCGAGCCGGGCGTGCCGGAGGCGCCGGAGGCGTCCTGAGCCGAAGGGGCCGCGCAGGCCGGACCGGATGGCGCGCTCAATGTATGGACGTCGGTGACGGGCGATCGGCCTCGCGCTTGCTCAGTTGCGTGGGGATGCGGTAGTCGCGGCGGATTTCTAACCTGCTCAATTCGAACGGAGCGTCCCCTCGAATGACCTTCATCGCCGCCGCAGTGAATTCGACCAGCCGCTCCCGCTGCATGTCGTCATATCGGAAGTTGTCCTAGACGGCTTGGGCGCCGCGCAGTTCTGCCTCGGTTTCCGCACGCCGCTGGGCCTTCTCAGCGGGTGTCATGACTTTCCTTTCCTCCTGACGGTCGGCCAACCGGAGTGGTGGCGACGTCGAACAATCTTGTGCAGAGGCCGGGTTGAGGCAGAGCGGCGCCAGGAGCGCCGTTCCACAGATGCTTGACCACCTTTTCGCAAGCGAAGCTGCCTTCTTCCCAGGGCCGCATTCGGGTAGCCGAGGCTGCCCGATCCAGCCATGGCCATCGGGTCCACATCGATGGGCTTGCCGCCCAGCCCCACGTCTTGAAGCAATTCATAGGCGGCCTTTCCATTGCAGGCGAGGCCAAATCGATGCGCATTCGGCCGGTGGCTGCTTTGCTGTAGCGCCGGCAGCGAAGTCAGCTCTTCTTCTTCGGGCCGAACATCCGCTCGATTTCCTCGGCCATGGGATCGGGGCCGACCCATTGCCACCAGGCGGGCTGTGTCACAACGCGGCCGGTATCAGGATCCTGCCCGTTCAGGACGGGGAACCATCCGTCATCGCCAAGGGTGTGGATGCGCCGCTGCATGGGGATGGCCGCATTCAGTGCGTCGTCGGCAAAGAAGCCGAGCCAGCGGCCGTCCTTGGGAACCCGCTGGCCGGTCCTGGGCATGTCGCTGAACTTCTTCTGATCGCGCTCGCGCAGTTGCTCGGGAGTGAGATATCTGCGGCGGATTTCGAGGCGGACCATCCTCGTTGCGGTGTAGGGGTCTTTGTCCCGAGGGTTGATATAGCTGAGTTTGACCTTGACCAGATAGGGTGCGTAGGCCGGCTTCAGGATGTCGTACTCGAAGGTGGCCGGCTGACGCACGATGCCCAGATGCATGATCACTTCGGGGGGATAGAGATTGCCGCCATCCTGCAGCCATCCTGGCGCAACCTTCAGATTCAAAAGTTGCTCAAGACGCTCCCGGTCGAGGTCCATCGGCGGACTGAGTTCGATCTGGAAGTGATACGGCTCGACCTTGCCCTGGTCATCCGTCGTGCCGAGCATGTAGATGCCGGTCCACTGGTTGAGAAAGCATGCGTCAAAGTCGAAGGTAGTGCCGCCGCGGTACGCTTCACCACTCACGATGGCAGGCCTTCGATCCGAAATCGGAAGCAGTCGAGCCAAGCCCTCGAACGGCGCATCCCCACGGATGACCTTCATCGCTGCCCCGATGAAGTCGATCAGCCGTTCGCGCTGAGCCTCGGTGTAGCGGAAGCTGTCGTAGACGGCCTGAGCCGCTCGTTGGCGAGCCTGGTAGTCCTCCCAGGCCTTCTGCTTATCAGCGGGTGCCATCACTTTCTTTTCCTCGGGTGGGTTGCCGAACTGAATTGGTGGCGATGTCAAACAATCTTGTGCAGAAGCCGGGTTGAGGCAGAGCAGCGCCAGGAGCGCCGTTCCAAAGGTGTTTGACCACCTCTTCGCAAGCGAAGCTGTCCTCCTCCCAGGGTCGCATGCGATAGCCGAGGCTGCCCGGTTCCGCCATGGCCATCTGATCCACATCGATGGGCTTGCCGCCCAACCCCACGTCTTGAAGCAATTCATAGGCGGCCTTTCTTGCCAAGGGAATCTCGGTTCGCAGGACGTCGGGCAGGTAGCCCGGTCGGTCCGGCTTCTTCTTGTTCGCGCTGTCGAAGTAGCAGAGCAACTGGTAGTACATGGCAATGACCATGCGATGCAAGCCCACCAGCGCGCTGGGTTCATTGGGTAACGGGGTCTTCGCTGCCAGTGCGTGGTACTTCGGCGGCATCAAGGTGGCCCAGACGAGGTGAATGTTGGGCAGATGCACGTAGTCGAACGGATGACCGTCACGCTCACCGGCGCCGAGATGACGATGCTGCCGGTGGTGCTGCGGATGGTCACGCCCTGGCGGGCCAGGGCCTGCACGGCATCGCGCTGCGCCTGGATGCGCACCGGCCCCTCGCCCACGATCCACTTCATGCCGGCCCTGCGCGCGAACACGCGAAGGCCCTGCTTGGCGGCCACCAGCCAGCGCCGGCCCACGCTCAGGCTGGTGTGGCCCTCGCTGGTCAGGGCCACGTGCTCGCCCGCCTGCAGGTGCAGGCTCTGCGCCGTGGTGGCGGCCAGGCCTGCCGCGCTGGCCAGCACCAGGTGCGGCTGCTGCAGTTCCGGAAAGCACCGCTGCGCCGCATCGGCCTGGCCTTCGCCCTGGATGTCGGACGCCTGCCGGGCCAGCCGCTGTGCCACGGCGTCCTGATCGGCGCCCCTTTCCTGCGCCTTGGCGATGCTGGCGGCATCGGCCAGGCCCTCGTGCTGGCGCGTGGCCGCCTTCAGGCGCGCGACGGTTTCGCCCAGGCTCTTGGCATGTTCGGCGGCGTTGGCCCGCCCTTCGGTGGTGATCAGCATCCCGTCCTTGGCCCGCAGCACGCCGTGCCCATCGGTACGCAGCTCGAAGCCCTCACCGCGCGCGTCCTTGCGGCCCTGGTGGTCCTCGATGCGCGTGATCGCTCCCAGGCTGAGGCTGGAGTGCTGGTGGTCGCTCTTGAGCTGGGCCTGGATCTGCCCGGCCGTGTCGTCCATCACCAGGTGGTTGCTGCGTCCGGCCGCGCTGTTGCCGCCCCCGTCGGTCATCTCGCGGCTGCGAAAGCCGCTGAGGGCGCTCTGGCTGGGCAGCTTCCACGGCGGCAGGTTCAGCTGGTTGTGCACCCGGCCCGTGCAGATCGGCAGGTCCGGATCGCCGCCGAGGAAGTCGACGACCACCTCCTGCCCGATGCGCGGGAGGTGCACGCCGCCCAACTGGTTGCCCGCCCACGGGCTGCAGACGCGCAGCCAGCAGCTGCTGTGCGGGTTCTCCCGGCCCTGCCGGTCCCAGGGGAACTGCACCTTGATGCGGCCGAGTTCGTCGGTCCACAGCTCCTGGCCCGCGGGGCCGACCACGCGGGCGGTCTGCGGGCCGTGGGTATGCGGCTTGGTGCGGGTGAGCGCCGGCCGCAGCGGCTCGGTGATCGGATGGGCCAGCAGGTCCACCTGCACCCGCCAGCGTTGCTGCGCCTGGGGCCGCGCTACCGTCGCCCCCGCGGCCAGCGCCGCCTGGCTGTCCTGCCCCACGTCCTCGATGAGGAAGTCGGTTTCCAGGACCAGATATTCCGCATTGGCCGCTTCCCTTGGATGGCCCTGCAGCACGAAGCTGAAGCCCGGCACCATGCCGCGCAGGTTGCCGCTGGCCCGCGCACGCGCCCCCGAGGTGCGCAGCTGCTGCATGCGAAGCCGGGCGATCAGGTCGCCCTCGGCCAGCGGGTCATTCGGGCGCGCGGTGCCTGCGCGTGGCTGGGCGTAGTGGCTGCCACCGAGGCTGGCATGCCAGGCGTAGACCTCCGCCTCCGCAAAGCCCGTGGGCCGTGGATCGCTGCGGCTGACCGAGAGGTCGGCCCGGGGGCGGGTGTAGTCGTAGTCGCGGCTGCTGTAGCGCCCGCTGGTGAGCCTGCTGGCGGGCATGAAGGCATGCAGATACTCGGCGTCGAGCTTCCAGCCGGGCGGGTGATAGGCCACCTGCCGATAGGCCTCGCTCGGGTTGGGGCTGAAGGCACCCAGATGGTCCGAGAGCACCAGCCGGTGGGCGCCCGCGTCGTGCTCGAAGTGGTAGCTGATGCCCCATTCCTGGCACAGGCGCTCGAAGAAGGCGAAGTCGCTTTCGTTGAACTGGGTCTGGTAGTCGCGGATGGGGAAGGACTCGGCCAGACGCTTGTCGACGGGGAAGGGGTAGTTCGCCAGGAGGGCGTCGAGGATGTCGACGACGGTGGCGTTCTGGAAGATGCGGCAGTCCGAATTCAGCGTGGCCAGGTGCAGCCAGGGGCGAAGGAGGAGGCGGTAGCGCAGGTGTCGGCCATGCTCGCCCAGCAACTCTGCTTCGGTGATGAGGGCGTTGATCTGGCGGATGCCGGCGCCGAGGCGATCCACGGCATCGCCGACACCGCCGGGCACGAAGGTGCCGGCACCATCGAGGTCGATCTCGCAATGGATCTCGCGGCCGATCAGCGCGTCCAGGTCGATGTCGGCGCAGGCATCGGCCAGGGCGCCGGGGTCCAGCGCATCGGGGGTCTGCAGGAGCAGCTCATAGGTGAAGAGGGCATTGACGCCCTCGTGGCCCGACAGCCGCACGGGCTGCAGCAGGGGCGTGCCGGCAAAGACCGTCAGTGCGGGCGAATGCACCCGCAGCGTGTGTGACAGCGTGGACATGAAACCTCCCTGGTCTCGCGCCGGCGGCCTTCTGGGGATGAGGCGGCTCGGCTGGGGCGGGAGGTTAGCGGCGCGACGCGCGCGGCGCGGCGTCCGGCGCGGACCGCCGGCTCAACTTTGCAGGAGAGCGTGCATTAGTTCCGCCTCGGGCCGAGAGGCATCCGCACAGCGACGTCCGCCCCGGCCCGCCCATGCCCGCCGCAACGAACGGACCACGACACCGGTCAATCGCCGGCCGACTCCAGCACGGCGACCGGTGCAGCCTCGACGCGGTTGCGTCCGCGGTCCTTGGCCTGGTAGAGCGCCTGGTCGGCTTCGCGAAGCAGGTCCTCGATGCCGCCGCCGTCGCGGGGATGGCGGCATGCGACGCCCACGCTGACGGTCACGCCCGCAGGCAGTGCCCAGCCGGCATCGCGCGAGGCATCGATCACGCCCTGGCGCACCCGCTCGGCCACCTGCATCGCGTCGCGCAACGGGGTGGCCGGCAGCACGATGGCGAACTCCTCACCGCCCGGCCGCGCCGCCAGATCCTGCTCGCTGCGGCAGGCGTGGGCCAGCGCCGAGGCCACCGCCTGCAGGCAGCGGTCGCCTGCACCGTGGCCGTGGGCGTCGTTGTAGAGCTTGAAGCGGTCGACGTCGACGGACAGCAGGGCCACGGGCATGTCCTCGCGCAACGCACGCGCCCACACGGTGCCCAGCCATTCCATGTAGCTGCGTCGGTTGGCCAGGCCCGTGAGCGGATCGGCCCGGCTGAGCAGTTCGAGTTCGAAGTTGGCCTGCTCGAGCGCATGGCTGCGCGTGGCCAGGTCCTGCGCCAGGCGTTCGTTGTCCAGCGAGACGCGCAGCGCGTCGACATAGATGCGGCCCATGCGCCGCGCCACGGCAAGCTGGGCAAGGCAGAGCACCACCGATGCCACGGAGAGCACATGCGCGAAGCCCGGCCGCGCGATCAGCACCGCCACCGCCAGCGAACCGAGGATGGGCACCTGGAAAGCCGCATGGGTCTGCCAGTACGCCATGTTGGTCATGGTCATGGCCACCGCGCCCAACGCCGTGCCGACCACGACCGGCACCTCGTCGGCTTCGCCGTGGACCAGCATCCAGCCCAGGCCGATGCCCCAGGCCAGGCCGGTCAGGGCCATGAGCACCAGCGAGGCCCACACCCAGCGCAGGCCGGCATCGCCCCGTCGGCGGCTGCGCCGGTACGCCAGGCGCAGCCCCATGCGGGCGAAGATGGGCAGGCAGGAGGCGACCAGCCAGCCCATGACCAGCGCATGCCGGTCGGGCCGCCAGAAGACGCTGGCGAGCATGGCGGCGCCCGCCAGGCCCATGAAGCCGGAGACGGGCACGGTGTCGTAGAGCGCCTCGACGCGGCGGCGTCGCAGGATCGGATCGGCGTCGTTCAAGGAGAAGGCACGAGGGAAGGTACGCCCCTCACTGTAGACGCGAAGCGGTGCGCAGGGCCATGCGCTGGGGCAGGCTCTGCGCCGGCACCGCCACGCCGCCCGCGCGCTGCGCGGCCTTCACGTCCGGCCCGCGCACCGGCGGCGCCATCGGCTGCTGGACCACGGCCCGCGCCGGCGGACCGGCGGGCACGGCAGGCGCGCCCTGTTGCGTCATGCCCAGGCCGTCCGGCCCCAGCAGCGAGCGCGCGGGGCCGCCCACGATCTCGTCCACCCAGGGACTGACGCCGTCGGGCTCCACGCGCAGCTCGCCGGTGGCCCGGGCCAGCCGGAACTCGGTGACGCGCAGGTCGAACACGGCATCGATGTAGTCCAGCAGCAGGTTGTTGTGGTCGAGCTGCGCATCGAGCACGTTGGGCAGCGTCTCACGGCCGAACTCCAGCAGCCGGCTGCGCCCCCGGAAGGCCTCGCCCGACTCGGACACGGCCTCGCGCAGCTGCTGCTCGCGCTCGCGGCCGCTGGCGGTGCGGCCCCAGGCCGAGGCGGTGAGCTCCAGCAGGTTGCGGCGCACGCCGTCGAGCTTGGCCTCCTGCGTCTGTACCTCGGCCAGCGCCGACTTGACGCGCAGCTGGCGGTCGAAGCCGCTGCCGAAGTTCCAGTTGAGCTCCAGCGCGGCGCGCGTGGGCTCGGAGGTGGTCACGCCGCGCGGGTCCTTGGTCTTGACCACCACGGCATCCACCGTGGGCCAGACGCTGGCCTCCTGCTGCTCGACCAGCTCCCGCGCGCGTGCCACGCGCTCCTGGGCTTCGGTCAGCTCCGTGCTGCGCGATTCGGCGCGGGCGATGGCCTCCTGTTGCGAGGCGATCTGCCAGGCCGGCGGCGTGCGCAGCAGCGGCAGGCGCGCCGGGTCGGGCACGAAGCGGAAGTAGCTGTCGAACTTGGCGATGGCCTCGGCCAGCTGGGCATCGAAGTCCGCCTCGCGCGCGGCGATGCCGGCGCGGCGGGCGCTGGCCATGCGCAGGTCGTTCTGGCCGGCGCCCCCCAGGGCGACGCGGCGCTCCTCGCTCCTGGCCAGGTCCTGCACGATGCGGGTGGAGCGGCGGGCCACCTCGCGTTTGAGGTCGAAGCGCTGCACCTGCATGTAGGCCGTCAGGGCGTCGAGCACGACCTTCTGCGAGGTGGTCTTGACGGCCTCGCTCTGGGCCCGGCTGCCGGCCTCGGCGGCCCGCTCGCGCGCGCTCATGGCGCCGCCGTCGATCAGGCTCATGCGGGCCTCGGCGGTGAGCAGGGTGTAGGTCTCGCTGGAGGCGCCCTCGCGGCCGCTGTTGTAGGTGCCGCTGGCGGTGCCGACCTTGAAGCGCGGGTAACGCGCCTTCCTGGCCGCCTCGACCTCGAAGCCGCTGCTGGCGGCGGCGGCATCGGCGGCCAGCACTTCGGGATGCTCCAGCGCCAAGGTGCGCAGCGACTGCTTGAAGCGCTGGGTCTGGCCGGTGATGACGAGGCCCGGTGCGCCGGCCGCGGCGCCTGCAGAGGCCGGCGCGGCCGATGGCGTGGAGGCGGGCGCCACGGGCAGCGAGATGGGCACCGGCGCCGGTGTAGCGGCTGCTGCGGAGGGCGTGGGTGTCGTCGCGCTGCGCAGCGACGCTGGCGCCACCGCCGCGATGCGTTCACCGACCGGCATCGGCGCGGGTGACTCCGGCATCGACAGCCGCGTCGCCGTCAGCAGCCGCATGCCGTTCTCGTCGTACACGGCCACGGGCACGCCCTGCCGGCGGATCTGCACCTGAGCGGCGGCGGGCAGGCAGGCGAGCGCACAGGCCAGGGCGATGGCGGCGCGCGCCGGAGAGCGCAGCGGCCAGGCGGCGAGGCACTTCATGCGACGCCCTCCTGGCCGCGCATGGGCACCCTCCCCCTCTGGAGGAGGGCGGGGGTGGGGGCCTGCGGCGCTGGAAAGTGGCGGGCGGCGCTGGCCCCCATCCCTGCCTTCCCCCAGAGGGGGAAGGGGCCAGACAACCACGCGGCCGACAGCGGGCGCATCGGCGCGACCGGTCTGACGATGGCCTCTCCTCCTCGCATCCGCTCAAGGTTCACGGAACGCCTCCCGCTGCAGCTTCAGCACGGGCCGCAGGATGTACCAGATGAAGGGATCGGTGCCCACGATCAGGTCCACCTCGGCCTCCATGCCGGGCGTGATGCGGTTCTCGGGCCGGCCCACGTGCGAGGCGCTGGTGCTCACCTGCAGCCGGTAGTAGGGCGGCGCGGTGGGCAGCGTGGCGTCGCGGTCGGCGTCGGCCGCCACCAGGTCCACGCGGCCATCCACCGTGCCGTAGCGCAGGAAGTCGTAGGCCGTGATCTTCACGCGGGCCTTCTGGCCGGCATGCACGAAGCCGCGGTCGTTGGGGCTCAGGCGCGCCTCGACCATCACCTGCGCGTCGTCGGGCACCACCTCCAGGATGGCCTCGCCGGGCTTGATGACCCAGCCGGGGCTGCCACTGCGCAGGCCCTTCACGATGCCCTCGCCCGGCGCCGTGACCACCGTGCGCGAGCGCTGGTTGCGGGCGCGCTGCAGGTCCTCGTTGAGGCTGGCGAGCTGGCGCTCGACGGTGGAGAGTTCGTCGGACGCGCGGCGGCGGAAACTGCCCTCGGTCTCGGCCAGCTTGGCCTGTGCCTCGCCGATGGCGGCGCTGGCCGAGATCACGCCCTGCCTCGCCACCGCGAGTTCGGCACCGGCGACCTCGGCCTCGCGGCGCTTGTCGAGCACCTCCAGCTGGCCGATCAGCTTCTCGGCGGCCAGCTGCTCGGAGATCTCCAGCTCCTTGCGCGCCAGGGCCACGCGCTGCGTGAGGCCGGCCACCTTCGCCTGCTGCTCCATCTGCTTGCTGCGCGCGGCCTCCAGCGCGGCCTGGGCACCGGCGGCGATGCCGCGCTGCTCCAGCGAACGGGCCTGGTACGCGCCCAGCTCGCCGCGCACCACGTCGGCGTCCATGGCGGGCGGAAAGCTCTCGCGCCGCAATGGCTCGCCGCGGCTCTCGGCCGTCAGGCGCAGGCGGGCGGCCTGGGTGGCGGCCTGGCGGGCGGTCAGCTCTTCCAGGTTCAGGCCGCTGCCGCCCAGGTCGATCTCCACCAGCGGCTGGCCGGCCTTGACGCGCTCGCCCTCGCGCACGAGCACGGCACGCACGATGCCGCCTTCCAGATGCTGGATCGACTTCACGCGGTCGGACGGGATCACCTTGCCGTTGGCGACCACCACGGTCTCCATGGGAAAGGCCAGCGCCACCACGGCCAGCACGCCGATGGCGCCGCCGATGAGCCAGCGTCGGCGCCGGCCCGGACCGTCCGGCAGCGGCGCGCGGTCCTCGGCACGCAGCAGGACCTGGGGCAGATCGTTCTTCATGCGGCCACCTGTTGAAGGTCGGCGCGCTGGCTGCCGAAGAGGCGCGGCACCATCACCGCTGGCGCGCCCTGCTCCACGCCGCCATCGCCGGTGACGTGGTAGACGTTGTTGGCGGCGGCCACCATGCGCAGCGAATGGGTGACCACGATCACCGTGCGCGTGCGGGCGATGGCCACCAGCGTGTTGATGAGCTGGCGCTCGCTGTGGAAGTCGAGGTCGTTGCTGGGCTCGTCCAGCACCAGCACCGAGGGCTTGCGCAGGAAGGCCAGCGCCAGGCCCAGCTTGCGGCGCTCGCCCACCGACAGGCCGGTGCCACCCTCGCCGATGCGCGTGCGGTAGCCGGCGGGCAGGCGCGAGACGAAGTCGTGCGCGCCGGCCAGCTTGCAGGCCGCCACGATCTGCTCGTCGCTGTGGCCGGGCGCGCAGCGGCGCAGGGTCTCGATGATCTCGCCGGCGAACCAGTAGACCTCCTGCGAGAGGTAGCTGATCCACTTGGCGCGGTCGTCGCGGCCGAACTGGGCCAGGTCGTACTCGCCCAGGCTCACGGTGCCGGCGCTGGGCGCATACAGGCCGCAGATGAGCCGCACCAGCGTGGACTTGCCGGCGCCGTTGCGGCCCACCACGGCATGCAGGCCAGCCGGGCCGATGGCGAGGTCGAGCTTCTCGAACACCGGTCGGCCCTGCGCATGGAAGCGGAAGTCCACATCGCGCAGCTGCACCAGGCCGGGCGGCTGCGGCAGGTTCAGGCCGCTGGGCTCGCGCTCCACCGGCTCGGACAGCACCTTTTCGAGCCGGCTGGCCGCCTCGCCCGCCGTGGCCAGCGCGCGCCAGTTGGAGACCAGCCCGGCCACCGGCTGCAGCGCCCGCATGGCGAGCATGTTGGCCGCCACCAGGCCGCCGACGGTCATCCACTGCTCCATGACCGACAGCGCGCCCACCGTGATGACCACCGTCGAGAAGATGGTCAGCAGCACCGTCGTGCCGTCGCGGGCGGTCTCGATCTCGCCGTTCTTGCGGAAGCTCTCGCCCAGCCAGTGGTCGTAGGTCTGGCGCCAGCCCTCGATGGTGGGGCCGTCGTTGGCCTGGGTCTTGAGCGTTTCGCGCGCGGCGCAGATCTCGGCCGTCATGCGTTCGAGGTTGCGGCTGCGCTCGGTTTCCTCGACGCGGCCGGCGCGCACCTCGTCGGCCCACCACCAGGCCAGAAAGGACATCACGCCCAGAAAGACCACCACCACCGGCAGCACCGGCAGCGCCACGATGCCGATGACCACCAGCGCGAACAGCGCCATGGGCAGATCGAAGATCGATTGCGCGAGGCCGCTGCTGAGCGTCATGCGCACCGCGCCCACGTCGCGGAACAGCAGGAACCAGGCGGCGGCGGGCCGCTCCTCCAGCGCCCGCAGGGGCCGGTTGAGCATGGACTGCAGCAGGGCGCCGGAGATGCCGTGGTCGATGGTGGCGCCCGCGTCGCGCAGCAGGCGCGAGCGGCGGCTGCGCAGCACGAACTCGATGGCCAGGAAGAACAGGATGCCGCTGAACAGCGCCCACAGCGTGGAGGTGCCGCTGCGGTAGATGACCCGGTCGTACACCTGCAGCAGGAAGATCGACGGCAGCAGCCCGAACAGGCTGATCGGCACCGACCACCAGGCCGCCTGCCGCACGGCCGGATAGGCCGCGCCGAAGGCCCGGCCGAGCGCGTCGGCATGCGGGCTGGCCGGCTCATCGCCCTCGGCCGTGACCGAGGGAGCGACCAGCTGGCTGGGAAGCAGGTACTTCAGCATGGGCGGCCGTCGACGTTGAAAACCATGAACAGATTGTTACTCACTGAGGCGGACGCAGGTCAGGTTGAAGACAGAAAGCCGGGTAAACGCCGAGCCGACCCGATCAGGCCATCGCCTTGACGGCCTTGGCGAGGCGGGCCAGGCCGATGCGCGCGCCGCCCTTGGCCAGCACCCAGTCGCCCGGCGCCACGATGTCGCCGAAGGCGGCCACGAGCTCGGCGGCGTCGTTGAACCACCGCACCGGCACCAGCGGCTTCAGCCGCTGGGCCAGAGGGCCCATGAGCGGCCCACACAGCAGCACGCGGCCCGGCTGCGCAGCCAGCACCTCGGTCTGCAGCGCCAGGTGGTGGCGCTGCGACTCCGCGCCCAGGCCCTGCATCTCGCCCAGCACCGCCACCCGCTGCCGCGGCGCGCAGGGCGCCTGGGCCAGCAGGGCGAGTGCGGCCCGCATGGAGGTGGGATTGGCATCGTGCGTCTCGTCCACGAAGTGGAAGCTGCCGCCGGCGATGGGCACTTCCAGCACGGGCCCGCGCCATTCATGCCGCTCGAAGCCGCCCAGGGCCACCAGCGCCGCGCCCAGTTGCGCCTGCCATTCCAGGGCCAGCACGGTGGCCAGCACCGCGGTGGCGCCCAGGCCCACATGCGCGCCCACGGCCTGCAGCTTCATCCGCACCGGGCTGCCCACGACCTCGGCGCGCAGTTCGCCATGCCCCAGCGCCGTGAGGCGCACCTGCGCATCGCGATGGCTGCCGTGGTCGAACACGCGCAGGCCCCGCCGCGCCGCCAGCATGGCCAGGCCGTCGTAGCCCGGCATGTCGCGGCACAGCACGAGGCAGGCGTCTTCGGGCATGGCCTCGAAAAGCAGGGCCGCCTTGCGCTGCACGTCGGCTGCGGCAGGTTCGGCGGGATCGATGGCCAGCACCAGCACCTGCGGGCGCGCGACCTGCACCATGGCCGGCGCCGGGGCCTGGCCCAGCTCCAGCACCCAGGCGGCGGCCTCCTGCGGCAGGCAGCTCAGGGCCCAGGCCACGCCCAGCGGCAGGCGCTGGCGGGTCTCGGGCTCCCCCACCTCGCCCCAGGCGCCCAGTGTCTTGACCAGCATGGCGGCGGTCGTGTCGCGCGCGGCATTGCCGGCCACGGCGACCACACGGCCCGGAAACTGCGCGCGCGCCTGGGCCCCCAGGTCCAGCATGGCCTGCCGCACGTCCTCCACCCGCAGCACCGGCAGGCCGCGGTGCAGGTGCGGCGCCGGATGGGCGCACAGCACCGCCGCGGCGGGCCGCAGGCCGTCCAGCTCCAGCGGCGCCGGTGCGCGGCCGGCGCGCTCGTCGTGCAGGCACAGCAGGCGCTGCGGCTGCGCGAAGGGCCGGGTCGCCATGCCGATGGCATGCCAGCCCTCGGGCGGCGCGACCACCCAGTCACCGCCTGTGATGCGGGCCAGCTCGGCCGCCGACCAGCGCACGCCACGAGCCGCCGGCTCCGCCGCGGCGCGGCCGGCGGTCTCGCGCTCGGCCATCAGCCGGTGGTAGGCCACCATGCCCGACAGGTAGTGCTCCACGTCGTCGATGCGCACGCGGAAGGAATGGTGGCGGATGAAGAAGGACCCGACGACGGCGGAGGGCCGCCTGAAGTACATCGCCATCTCGGGCCAGAAATAGCCGTTCTGCAGGTAGTTGGCGCGGTAGTGCAGCGCGCGCTCGAACTTCTCCAGGTCGATCTCGTCCAGCAGGTGGACCAGGGCCGGGATGCCTTCGAGCCGGCGGATCATGGCCTGGGCCGCAAGCATCAACTCCAGCAGCGTGGGGAAGGTGGTCTTGCGGTCGAGCACGAAGTCCAGGTAGCCGGCCACGTTCTGGATGCCGAAACGGAAGTACTTCTCCAGCGGCCGCCAGCGGGTGAGTTCGTTGACGCTGTAGCTGAGCCAGTGGTCGTGCGCCTGCCAGTGCTGCTGGCCGATGAAGTGCTCGAAGGCACGCTCCACCACGGCGAGCCAGCGCTCGTCGCGCGTCAGCGCATACAGCCGCAGCAGGCCGAAGGCCGCCTCGCCGTCGTAGTAGATGATGCGCGAGACCTCCTTCACCGACAGGTCCTGCGCATGCAGCACATGCACGAAGCGGCCGGTAGCCGCGTCCTGCATGGCGGCGATGCCGGTGGCCAGGCGCTCCATCAGCGGGCGCCATTCGTCGGTACCCAGAACTTCGCTGTACTTGACCAGCGCCAGCAGCGCAACGGCGTTGCCCCCCAGCTTGATCTCGTCGCCCACGTCGACCAGGAAGGCGGCGGCGCGGCCATCGGCCAGCGTGTAGTCGCGCACCAGCTGCTGCGTCAGGTGCTGCAGGCCGCGGTCGATGGCCTGGCGCAGCGCCGGGTCGCGCGTGAGCTCCCAGGCCTCGGCCATGGCGTAGAGCGAGCTGGCATGACGCAGCGTGTTGTAGCTGGGGATCAGCCGGTCGAAGCAGGGGAAGTAGCCGTAGACGAAGCGGCCGTTGTCCTGCACCTGGCGGGCCAGATGCGCGGAGCCGGTGCGCACCAGCTCCAGCGCCGCGGCGGCATCGAGCGGCGGCACCTGGCGGCGGCCGGTGTCCAGGCCATGGCCAGCCAAGCGGTGCACCACGCCATCCTCCTGGCAGAAGACACCGCCCAGGGCCAGCAGGTAGACCTTGTCCTGCGGCTCGAGCGCCGGGGCCGGCTGGCCGCGGTAGCGCTGCTGCAGGTAGAGGCCCAGGTTGTGGCGGTTGATGACCGCATGCGGGATCTCGGGGCCGCCGTAGAGCAGCGCGTTGGCATTGATCTCCTGCTCGGTCAGGGCCATCGCGAAGGCGCCGTCGAAGGCCAGCCCCAGGCGGAAGTAATTGCGCTTGACCTGGCGCAGCTGCTGCTCGAACTCGCCCACCGGCAGTTCGCCCACGCCCTGCACCCAGTCCACACGCAGCCAGGGCGACTGCAGCTGCTGCCGCAGCACGAAGGCGCTGGCGCGGCGCGCACCGGCCTGCCAGGCCTCGTCGAAGCTGGCGCCCGTCGCATGCAGCACCTGCGCACGGCGCTGGCCGTCGGTGACCGAGAAGAAGAGCGTGAAGGCCGGGTACGGCGCCGGGACGGGCGCGCACATCACCGCCACCTTGTCGCGGCAGGCGGCGAGCTGGGCGGCAAAGCCGCGCTCGCCGGGCTGCCCGGGCGAGCCGGCGAGCGGCAAGACCGCCCCCCCGGCGCCCGGCCGGGCGGGGGCGCTCACGTCCTGGTCCATCGTGCGGCGCCGGTCAGCGGTAGACGAACTCGACGCGGCGGTTCAGCTGGTAGCCGGCCTCGGTCTTCTCCAGCGAGGCGGGCTTTTCCATGCCCCAGCTGATGGCCTCCATGCGCTCGTTGGGCACGCCACCCAGCTGCATGGCCTGGCGCACCGCCTCGGCGCGGCGCTGGCCGAGGGCCACGTTGTACGAACGGCCGCCGCGGGCATCGGTGTGGCCTTCAAGCACCACGCGGGCCTGCGGGCGCTCGCGCATGTAGCGCGCATGGGCCTCGACGATGGAGCGGTACTCGGGCTTCACCTCGTACTTGTCGAAGTCGAAGTACACGATGCGGGCCACGCCCGCCGGCCCCGACAGGGCCGGTGGCGGGGGCGGCGCCTGCACCGGGGCCACGGCGCTGCGGCCCTTGGGATTGGCGTAGTAGTAGGTGGTGTCTTCGCTGCCGTCCTTGGGCGCCGTGCCGCAGGCGGCCAGCAGCACGGAGACCGACAGCGCAAGGCTGAGGCGTTGGAGTGACTTCATCATGGAGGGACCTTTGGTCAACGACCGGCCCGCACGGCGGGCCGGCCACTCGACAGGGGACGACGAGGGCGCCGGACTCATCAGCCCAGCAGGTTGTGCAGCAGGCCGCCGACCGGGCTGGCCGGGCTGGGGGTGCTGCCACCGGTGCCGCTGGAGACCGGCTCGGTAACGCTGCCGAGGCCGCCGAGCAGGCCGCCCACCAGGCCGCCACTGCCGCCGCTGCCACCCAGGACATTGCCCAGCAGGCCATTGCTGCCGGCGACGGTGTCGAGCACGCCACTGACCACGCCGTGGTCGCCCGCCACCGTGTCGAGCAGACCGCCGACCACGCCGCTGCTGCCGGTGATGCCGTCCAGCAGGCCGCCGGCGGCGCCGTCGCCGCCCGTGACGCTGCCCAGCGCACCGCCGAGCACGCCGTTGTCGCCCAGCACGGCGTTCAACAGGTCGCCGGCACCGCTGGCACCGTCGGCGGCGCCCAGCACACCGCCCAGCAGGCCATCGTCACCCAGCACACTCCCCAGCAGATCGCCCCCCAGGAGTTCGCCGCCGGTCACGCCGCCCAGCAGGCCGCCGTCGCCGGCCACGGTGTCGAGCAGACCGCCCACGATGCCGGTGTCGCCAGCGATGCCGCCGAGCAGGTCGCCGCCGGTGAGCCCACCCAGCAGACCGTCCTGGCCCAGCACGCCACCGAGCAGTTCGCCGCCCAGCAGGTCACCACCAGTGACGCCACCCAGCAGGCCGTCGCTGCCGAGCACGCCGCCCAGCAGGTCGCCGCCCAACGCACCGTCGGTGATGTTCGCCACGCCGTCGGTCACGTAGTCCACCTGCTGTGTCACGCCGGAGAGGACGTCGTGCACGATGTTCGAGCCCAGCAGCCCTTCGCTCAGCGGCGAGACCAGGCCGTCCACCGCACCGGTGGCCGTGCCCACGACGTCATCCACGGGGTCCAGCACGTTCGGGTCGTTGGCCGTGAAGCTGTCGCCCAGCAGCGGCGACAGCGCACCGCTGACCGTGCCGCCGACGTTGTCCACCAGACCCGTGACCGGTGCCAGCGTGTCCGACAGGCCCAGCTCGCCCACCAGGGGCAGGCTGTCCAGGCTGGCGACGGTGTCGGAGACCACGCCCACCGCGGGGTCCAGCAGCTGGTTGCCCGTGCCACCGTCGCCCCCGCCGGTCAGGTCGCCGAGCAGGCCGTCGTTGCCCACGACGCCACCGAGCAGCTCACCCCCCAGCAGGTCACCGCCGGTGAGACCACCCAGCAGGCCGTCCTCGCCCAACACGCCACCGAGCAGATCACCACCCAACAAATCGCCACCGGCCAGGCCGCCCAGCAGGCCGTCCTCGCCCAGCACGCCGCCCAGCAGGTCGCCGCCGAGTGCACCGTCGGTGATGTTCGCCACGCCGTCGGTCACGTAGTCCACCTGCTGCGTCACGCCGGAGAAGACGTCGTGCACGATGTTCGAGCCCAGCAGCCCTTCGGTCAGCGGCGAGACCAGGCCGTCCACCGCGCCGGTGGCCGTGCCCACTACGTCATCCACGGGGTCCAGCACGTTCGGGTCGTTGGCCGTGAAGCTGTCGCCCAGCAGCGGCGACAGCGCACCGCTGACCGTGCCGCCGACGTTGTCCACCAGACCCGTGACCGGTGCCAGCGTGTCCGACAGGCCCAGCTCGCCCACCAGGGGCAGGCTGTCCAGGCTGGCGACGGTGTCGGAGACCACGCCCACCGCGGGGTCCAGCAGCTGGTTGCCCGTGCCACCGTCGCCCCCGCCGGTCAGGCCGCCAAGGAGGCCTCCCAGCAGGCCATCGTCACCCAGCACGCCACCGAGCAGATCGCCGCCCAGCAAGTCACCACCAGTGAGGCCACTCAGCAGGCCGTCTTCACCGAGAACGCCGCCGAGCAGATCGCCGCCCAGCAGGTCACCACCAGTGAGGCCACCGAGCAGGCCGTCTTCACCGAGAACGCCGCCGAGCAGGTCTCCGCCGAGGAGCTCGCCTCCCAGCAGGCCGCCCACGACGCCGTTCTCGCCGACCAGACCGCCCACC
>NZ_JAGOPN010000030.1 GCF_017991995.1 Pseudacidovorax sp.
GGTTAGCACCCTTGCCTCTCGTGCGTCCGGCCACGCCCACGCTGGCACCAGCCGCCAGCCGCCAGCCGCCAGCCCCCAGCCACCAGCCACCAGCCACCAGCCACCAGCCACCAGCACCGACGCCGACGCCGACGCCGACGCCGACGCCGACGCCGACGCCATTCACCTCACACCCCCGGCCCATTCATTCCTTGAATCACCCCATGTCGCGAAGCAATTTGCGACCGCCACCCCCGGCGCGGACACTCGGCCCGAGACAACTCCAGCGTCACCGCCCGGCTGCCGCCCATCCGCCCTTGGCGCGGCGCCCGAGCGACCGGTGACCGCCCCACGATGGCCCAGACCCCCACACCGCCCAGCGGCCCCGCACGCGTTCGCAGCGAACGCGTGCTCGCCACCCCCGACGAACTGCGCGACCGACTGCGCCAGCTGGGCCGCGCCCCCGCCGAAGCCGCCGATCCGCGCCTGGCCACGGTCCGCGAGATCGTCGCGCGCCATGCCCTGCAGCGTGGCGGCCTGCTGCCCGCCCTCCACGACGTGCAGGACGCGCTGGGCTTCGTGCCGGCCGAGGTCGTGGGCGAGATCGCGCTGGGCTTCAACCTCTCGCGCGCCGAGGTGCACGGCGTCATCAGCTACTACCACCACTTCCGCAGCGAACCCGCCGGTCGGCATGTGCTGGAGGTCTGCCGCGCCGAGGCCTGCCAGGCCATGGGCGCCGAGGCCCTCTGGCAGCATGCCTGCGAGGGCCTGGGCCTGCCCGAGGCCGGCGGCACGCGGCCCGACGGCAGCATGACGCTGCAGCCCGTCTACTGCCTGGGCCTGTGCGCCCAGTCGCCGGCCGCCATGCTCGATGGCCGTCCCCATGCGCGGCTCTCGCCAGAGCGGCTGGACCGCGTGATCGGCGCCTGCATGGCGACGGAGGTGACGGCATGAACCCCACCACCCTCTACGTGCCGCGCGACAGCGCCGCCCTCGCCGTCGGCGCCGACGAGGTGGCCGCCGCCATCGAGCGCGAGGCCGCAGCCCGCGGCCAGCCGGTGCGCATCGTGCGCAATGGCTCGCGCGGCATGCTCTGGCTCGAAACCCTGGTCGAGGTGCAGACGCCGCAGGGCCGCATGGGCTACGGCCCCGTAGCGCCCGAAGACGTGCCGAAGCTGTTCGAAGCCGGCTGGCTGCAGGGCGGCGTGCACGCGCTCTCGCTGGGCGTGGTCGACGAACTGCCCTGGCTGAAGCGCCAGCAGCGCCTGACCTTCGCCCGCGTGGGCCTCACCGACCCGCTGTCGCTGGCCGACTACGAGGCCCACGGCGGCCTGCTGGGCCTGCGCCGTGCGCTCGCCATGCCCGCCACCGAGGTGGTGCAGCAGGTGACCGATTCGGGCCTGCGCGGACGCGGCGGCGCGGCCTTTCCGGCCGGCATCAAGTGGAGGACGGTGGCCTCGGCCGTCGCCAGCCACAAGTACGTGGTCTGCAATGCCGACGAGGGCGACTCCGGCACCTTCTCCGACCGCATGGTCATGGAGGGCGACCCCTTCGTGCTGGTCGAGGGCATGGCCATCGCCGGCATCAGCACCGGCGCCACGCGCGGCTACATCTACGTGCGCTCCGAATACCCCTTCGCCGTGCGCACGCTGCGCGAGGCGGTGGACATCGCCCGCACCGCCGGCATCCTCGGGCCCGACGTGCTGGGCAGCGGCCGCGCCTTCGACATCGAGGTGCGCATGGCCGCCGGCGCCTACGTCTGCGGCGAAGAGACGGCCCTGCTCGAAAGCCTGGAAGGCAAGCGTGGCATCGTGCGCGCCAAGCCGCCGATCCCGGCGCTGTCGGGCCTGTTCGGCCAGCCGACGGTGATCAACAACGTCATCACCTTCGCCTCGGTGCCCATCATCCTGGCGCGCGGCGCGGCCTTCTACCGCGACTATGGCGTCGGCCGCTCGCACGGCACGCTGCCGATCCAGATCGCGGGCAATGTGCGTCGCGGCGGGCTGGTGGAGCTGGCCTTCGGCGTCACGCTGCGCGAGCTGCTCGTCGACTGGGGCGGCGGCACCGCCTCGGGCCGGCCGGTGAAGGCGGTGCAGGTGGGTGGTCCGCTGGGTGCCTACGTGCCCGAGTCCCGGTGGGACGTGCCGCTGGACTACGAGGCCTACGCCGCCATGGGCGCCGTGGTGGGTCACGGCGGCATCGTGGTGCACGACGACACGGCCGACCTGTCGCGGCTGGCGCGCTACGCCATGGAATTCTGCGCGATCGAATCCTGCGGCAAGTGCACGCCCTGCCGCATCGGCTCCACGCGCGGCGTCGAGGTGATCGACCGCATCACGGCGCGCGCGGGCACGGCCAAGGAAGAGCAGGTCGAGCTGCTGCGCGACCTGTGCGACACCATGCTGGCCGGCTCGCTCTGCGCCATGGGCGGCATGACGCCGTACCCGGTGCTGTCCGCGCTCGACCATTACCCCGAAGACTTCGGGCTGCAGCCGGCCGCCGCCGCGCAGGCCACTGCTGGCGCCGTCGCCTGACGCGCCACCTCCGCACGAAGAACGAACGAGACCCGCAAGGAGCCCCCGATGCTCGACCACCTGAAGACCACCGACCACGGCACGCCGCTGCGCGAGTCCGCGCAGGCAGTCACGCTGGAAATCGACGGCCAGTCCGTCACCGTGCCGCAGGGCACCTCGCTGATGCGTGCCGCCGTCGATGCCGGCGTGCAGGTGCCCAAGCTGTGCGCCACCGACAGCCTGGAGCCCTTCGGCTCCTGCCGGCTGTGCCTGGTCGAGATCGAGGGCCGCAAGGGCTTCCCAGCCTCATGCACCACGCCGGCCGAAGCCGGCATGAAGGTCCGCACCCAGAGCCCGAAGCTGCAGAAGCTGCGCAAGGGCGTGATGGAGCTCTACATCTCCGACCACCCGCTGGACTGCCTCACCTGCTCGGCCAACGGCAACTGCGAGCTGCAGGACATGGCCGGCGTCACCGGCCTGCGCAACGTGCGCTATGGGTTCGACGGCGCCAATCACCTGAAGGCGGCCAAGGACGAATCCAACCCCTACTTCAGCTACGACCCGTCCAAGTGCATCGTCTGCAACCGCTGCGTGCGCGCCTGCGAGGAGACGCAGGGCACCTTCGCGCTCACCATCAGCGGCCGCGGCTTCGACTCGCGCGTCTCGCCGGGGCAGGACCAGCCCTTCATGGAAAGCGAATGCGTGAGCTGCGGCGCCTGCGTCGAGGCTTGTCCCACGGCCACGCTGCAGGAGAAATCGGTCATCGAGCTGGGCCAGCCCGAGCACAGCGTGATCACTACCTGCGCCTACTGCGGTGTGGGCTGCGCGTTCAAGGCAGAAATGAAAGGCACGCAGGTCGTGCGCATGGTCCCCTGGAAGGACGGCAAGGCCAACGAAGGCCACAGCTGCGTCAAGGGCCGCTTTGCCTGGGGTTACGCGACGCACCAGGACCGCATCACGACGCCCATGATCCGGGCCAAGATCACCGACCCGTGGCGCGAGGTCAGCTGGGAAGAGGCCATCGCCCATGCGGCCTCGGAGTTCCGCCGCATCCAGGCCAAGCACGGGCAGGATTCCATCGGCGGCATCACCTCCAGCCGCTGCACCAACGAAGAGACCTACCTGGTGCAGAAGCTCATCCGCGCGGCCTTCGGCAACAACAACGTCGACACCTGCGCGCGCGTGTGCCATTCGCCCACCGGCTACGGCCTGGGCCAGACCTTCGGCACCTCGGCCGGTACGCAGACCTTCAAGTCGGTCGAGAAGAGCGACGTGATCCTGGTGATCGGCGCCAACCCGGCGGCGGCGCATCCGGTGTTCGCCTCGCGCATGAAGAAGCGCATCCGCCAGGGCGCGCGCCTGATCGTCATCGACCCGCGCGAGACCGAGATGGTCCGCGGCCCGCACCTGCAGGCCGACTTCCATCTGGCGCTCAAGCCCGGCACCAACGTGGCGGTGATCAGCGCGCTGGCGCATGTGATCGTCACCGAGGGCCTGCTGGCCGAGGACTACATCGCCGAGCGCTGCGACGAGAAGTCCTTCCGGGCGTGGAAAGATTTCGTGGCGCGCCCGGACAACTCGCCCGAGGCCATGGAGGCCGTCACCGGCGTGCCCGCCGCCGTGGTGCGCGGCGCCGCGCGCCTCTATGCCACCGGCAATGCCGAGGGCGTGAAGACGGGCCGGCCCGTCAACAGCGCCATCTACTACGGCCTGGGCGTGACAGAACATGCGCAGGGCTCGACCATGGTGATGGGCATCGCCAACCTGGCCATGGCCTGCGGCATGGTCGGCCGCGAGGGCGTGGGCGTGAACCCGCTGCGCGGCCAGAACAACGTGCAGGGCAGCTGCGACATGGGCAGCTTTCCGCACGAGCTGCCGGGCTACCGCCACATCAGCGATACCACCACCCGCAGCCAGTTCGAGGCCGCCTGGGGCGTGGAACTGAGCCCCGAGCCGGGCCTGCGCATTCCCAACATGTTCGACGCCGCGCTGGGCGGCAGCTTCAAGGGCCTGTACTGCGAGGGCGAGGACATCGTGCAGTCCGACCCCAACACCCAGCATGTGGCCGCGGCGCTCTCGGCCATGGAATGCATCGTGGTGCAGGACATCTTCCTGAACGAGACGGCCAAGTACGCCCATGTGTTCCTGCCCGGCTCGTCCTTCCTGGAGAAGGACGGCACCTTCACCAACGCCGAGCGCCGCATCTCGCGCGTGCGCAAGGTCATGCCGCCGCTGGCCACGTATGCGGATTGGGAGGTGACGCAGCTGCTGGCCAATGCGCTGGGCTACCCGATGCGCTACACGCATCCGCGCGAGATCATGGCCGAGATCGCGGCGCTGACGCCCTCCTTCGCGGGCGTCAGCTACGACAAGCTCGACCAGCATGGCAGCCTGCAATGGCCCTGCAACGACAGCACGCCCGAGATCGGCACGCCGATCATGCACATCGACAAGTTCGTGCGCGGCAAGGGCCGCTTCATCGTCACGCAGTACGTGGCCACGGACGAGAAGGTCACGCCGCGCTTCCCGCTGCTGCTGACCACCGGTCGCATCCTGTCGCAGTACAACGTCGGCGCGCAGACGCGGCGCACGCCCAACAACCAGTGGCACAGCGAGGACCGGCTGGAGATCCATCCGCACGACGCCGAGGAGCGCGGCATCCACGACGGCGACTGGGTGGGCATCACCAGCCGCGCCGGCGAGACCGTGCTGCGCGCCACCGTCACCGAGCGCATCCAGCCCGGCGTGGTCTACACCACCTTCCACTTCCCGGAGTCGGGCGCCAACGTCATCACCACCGACAGCTCGGACTGGGCCACCAACTGCCCCGAGTACAAGGTGACGGCCGTGCAGGTCGCGCCCGTCACGCAGCCGCAGCAGCGCTCGGCCTGGCAGCGCGACTACGCCCGCTTCAACGCCGAGCAGATCGCCCACCTGGAGGCCGCCACCGATGGACGCTGACAACCTGGTGCGCATGGCCAATCGCATCGGCGACTTCTTCGCCGCGCAGCCCGACCGCGAGGAGGCGCTGGCGGGCATCGCCGAGCACCTGAAGAAGTTCTGGGCGCCGAGGATGCGGGCCGACTTCCTGGCGGCGCTGGATGCAGACGCGCCCGCCTTGCATCCCCTGGTGCGCGAGGCCGTGACGGCGCATCGCGCGCAGCTCGCACCGGTGGCCCGGGTTCAGGGTTAACCCCGGACGCGTGCGATCATCGAACGCTCAGGTGCGTTCAGCGAACAGCTGCGCACGGGCGACGTTGTAGGCGCAGGCCGCGTCTTCTTAAAGTCGCGGCCGTTTCGGCCACTTTGGGCCGACCCTCGACCTTCTTCGTCCCAAGCTCTGCCGCCATGCGCCGTTCCATCGCCACCGTTTCCCTCAGCGGCACGCTGCGCCAGAAGCTGGAGGCTGTGGCGGCGGCCGGATTCGATGGCGTGGAGCTGTTCGAGCCCGACTTCACGCACTTCCCCGGCTCGGCCGCCGACCTGGGCCGCATGGCCGCCGATCTGGGCCTGACGATCGACCTGTTCCAGCCCTTCCGCGACTTCGAGGCCATGCCGCCCGGGCCCTTCGCCCGCAGCCTGGACCGTGCCGAGCGCAAGTTCGACCTCATGCAGGCCATGGGCGTGCCGCTGATGCTGTGCTGCTCCAACACCTCGCCGCTGTGCGTGGACGCACCGGCGCTGGCCGCCGAACAGCTGCGCGCGCTGGCCGACCGCGCCGCGCGCCGCGGCCTGCGCGTGGGCTTCGAGGCCCTGGCCTGGGGCCGCCACACCTCGCTCTACGGCCAGGCCTGGGACATCGTGCGTCGCGCCGACCATCCGGCGCTGGGCCTGATCCTGGACAGCTTCCATACGCTCTCGCTGCGCGACGACCCGGCCGGCATCGCCGCCATCCCGGGCGACAGGATCTTCTTCCTGCAGATGGCCGACGCGCCGCTGATGAGCCTGGACGTGCTGCAGTGGGCGCGCCACCACCGCTCCTTTCCCGGCCAGGGCGACTTCGACGTCGTGGGCTTCTACGAGCAGGTGCTGCTGGCCGGCTACAGCGGCCCGCTGTCGCTGGAGATCTTCAACGACGTGTTCCGCGAGACGCCCAACCGCCGCACCGCGGTGGACGCGATGCGCTCGCTGCTGTACCTGGAAAGCCAGGTGCGCGAACGCCTGGCAGCCCGCGCCGCGGCGTCCGAGCCCGACGCCCGCGCTGCCTCGGCCCTGACGCTGCGCGGCCTGGCCGAGCCGCCGGCCGCGCCGGCCTTCGCGGGCGTTGCCTTCATCGAATTCGCAGCCGACGAGGCCACTGCGCCGCAGCTCGACGTGCAACTGCGCCAGTTGGGCTTCCGCCGCGCGGGCCGCCACCGGTCCAAGGCGGCCACGCTGTACCGGCAAGGCGACATCGCCATGATCGTCAATGCCGAGCCGGCTTCCTTCGCGCGCAGCCGCTTCGAGCTGCACGGGCCTTCGGTCTGCGCCCTCGGACTGCGCGCCGCGCAGCCGCAGGCCGCGCAGGACCGCGCCGTCGCCCTCTGCTCGCAGCGCCATCGCAGCCCGCTCGGGCCGGGTGAGGTGGAGGTGCCGGCCATCGTCTCGCCCGGCGGCAACCTGATGCATTTCGTCGACGCGGCGCTCGGCACCGACGGTCTGTTCGCCGCCGACTTCGTGCTGGACGAGGGGCAGGCGCCCGATGCCGGCCTGCAGCACGTGGACCACGTGGCCCTGGGCCTGAACCTGGACCAGTACGACACCTGGACGCTGTTCACCCGCGCCGTGCTGGGCCTGTCGCTGGCAGAGAGCCAGGAGCTGGCCGATCCCTTCGGCCTGGTGCGCAGCCGCGCTGCGGCCGATGCCGACCGCAGCCTGAGGCTGGTGCTCAATGCCTCGCTCAGCCGGCGCACGCTCACCGCCCGCGCGGTGAACCGACGCGGCGACGGCGGCGTGCACCACATCGCCTTCGCCTGCGAGGATATCTTCGATACGGTGGCCCGGTTGCGCGCGCGCGGCGTCGCCTTCCTGCCGATCTCGCCCAACTACTACGACGACCTGCCCACGCGCTTCGATCTCGACCCGGCATTGCTGGCGCGCATGCGCGAGGCCGGCGTGCTGTTCGACCGCTCCACGCAGGGCGACTTCCTGCACATCTACACGCGCGCCGCGGACGAAGGCCTGTTCTTCGAAGTCGTGCAGCGCATCGGCGCCTACGACGGCTATGGCGCCGCCAACAGCGCCGCCCGCATGGCGGCCCAGGCCCAGGCCTGAGTCAGCCGTCGCCTCTTACCCTCATCCGTTCCACAACCACACGCCACACCACAGCGGAGACCTCGCACCATGTCCACCTCTTCCCACGCGAACGAGCCCGAAGGCCGGCGCCAGTCCAAGAAGGCCGCTGCCAGCGGCTGGATCGGCTCGGCGCTGGAGTACTACGACTTCTTCATCTACGCCACGGCCGCCTCGCTGATCTTTCCCCAGATCTTCTTCCCCAAGGGCGACCCGGCCATCGCCATCATTGCCTCGCTGGCCACCTACGGCGTGGGCTACGTGGCGCGGCCCATCGGCGCCTTCGTGCTGGGCCACATGGGCGACACCCGCGGCCGCAAGCAGGTGCTGGTGCTGTGCATGTTCCTGATGGGCTTCTCGACCATCGCCGTGGGCCTGCTGCCCACCTACGACCAGATCGGCCTGTGGGCGCCCGCGCTGCTGGTGCTGTGCCGCCTGGTGCAGGGCTTCGCCGTCGCCGGTGAGATTTCCGGTGCCAGCTCCATGATCCTGGAGCACGCGCCCTTCGGCCGCCGCGGCTTCTTCGCCAGCTTCACGCTGCAGGGCGTGCAGGCCGGCCAGATCCTGGCCGCTGCCGTCTTCCTGCCGCTGGCGCACTACATGCCCACCGACCAGTTCAACAGCTGGGGCTGGCGCGTGCCCTTCATCCTGAGCTTCATCGTCATCATCATCGGCTGGATCATCCGCCGCGAGGTGGACGAGACGCCCGCCTTCACCCAGGAAGGCGCCGCCAAGCCGCGCTCGCCCGTGACCGAGGCCTTCAAGCACCACGCCCCCGACATGCTGCGCGTGGTGCTGATGTCGCTGATGAACGTGATCCCGGTCGTGGCCACCATCTTCGGCGCCGCCTATGCGGTGCAGCCGGCCTACGGCATCGGCTTCCACAAGGACGTGTACCTGTGGATCCCCGTGCTGGGCAACATCCTGGCCGTGCTGGTGATCCCGCTGGTCGGCAACCTGTCCGACAAGATCGGCCGCCGCCCGCCCATGATCGTGGGCTCGGTGCTGGCCGGCCTGCTGGCCTTCGGCTACCTGTATGCCATCAGCATCGGCAGCGTGCCGCTGGCCATCTGCATGTCGCTGCTGATGTGGGGCATCGTGTACCAGGGCTACAACGCCGTCTTCCCCAGCTTCTACCCGGAGCTGTTCCCCACCCGCACCCGCGTGTCGGCCATGGCCATCTCGCAGAACGTGGGCACCGCCATCACCGCCATGCTGCCGGCCGTCTTCGCCGCCGTGGCGCCTCCCGGCTCCACCAACATCTGGCTGACCGTGGGCGCGCTGGCCTTCGGCATCACCGTGATCTCGGCCGTGGCCTGCTACACGGCCCGCGAGACGTACCGGCTGGCGATGAACGACCTGGGCAAGCCCGAAGCGGCCCCGGTGCCCGAAGGCGAATACATGCGCCTGCGCGACGAGGCGCTGGCCCAGGCGGCGCGCGCCTGATCCGCGCCAAGCCCCCGGCGGCGGTGCGGCGGGTGGATCCTTCCACCACGCCGGCCGTCCCGGCTGGGCACAATCCCGAGGCCGTGGTGCTGCAAGCGCCATGGCCTTTTTTCATGGGCGTGACGCGTGCCGACAGGGCGGCGACGCCTGCCCGCCGTGGCGTCATCCGTCCGCCTCGGTCATCGCGCCAACGACCGCCCGCCTGCTTATCCCCGCCATGTCCGACACCGCCACCGAACCGCTGCTGCCTTCCCTCGTGCGCCTGCCCGTACGCGTGCAGGGCGAGGCCGGGCTGCCGCCCGAAGGCGCGGCGCGCGAGGACGTCCTGGCGGCCGAGGTGCCGGTGGCGCTGGTCTTCAATGGCATTTCGCATGCGGTGATGATGGCCACGCCGCAGGACATCGAGGACTTCGCCCTGGGCTTCGCGCTGAGCGAAGGCATCCTCGACACGGCCGCGGACTGCCGCGGCATCGAGGCCGAGGCCATCGACGCGGTAGCTGCAGGTCTGCCCGAGGGCATGCCCGGCATCGAGGTGCGGCTGGAGATCTCCACGCGCGCCTTCGAGCGCCTGAAGGGCCGCCGTCGCAGCCTGGCGGGGCGCACCGGCTGCGGCGTGTGCGGCGTCGAGAGCTTCGCCGCGCTGGACCTCACGCCTGTGCCGCTGCCCCCGCCCGACTGGCTGCCGCAGGTGGATCTGGCCACCGTGCTGCGCGGCTTCGCGCAGATGCCGCCGCGCCAGTGCCTCAACGCCGAGGCCGGCGCCATCCATGCCGCCGCCTGGGCCGCGGTGGGCGGTACGGTGAGCGACGTGCTGGAGGACGTCGGGCGGCACAACGCGCTCGACAAGCTCATCGGCCGCCTGGCCCGCGAAGGCCGGCTGGGCACGCCGGGCTTCGTGCTGCTGTCCAGCCGCGGCAGCCACGAGTTGGTGCGCAAGTGCGCGCGGGTGGGCATCCATGCGATGGCCACCATCTCTGCGCCGACGGCCATGGGCGTCCAGGTGGCGCGCGCCAGCGGCGTGCGGCTGTGGGGGCTGTGCCGGGCGCCGCGCGGGGTGCTCTACACGCCCTGAGGCGGCTTGGCCGCGGGCCCTGCGCCGGCTTGCTCGTTTTTCGCAGAAGCAGAGACGCAAAGCTTCTTTGTGCGTGGGGCGCGCACTGCCTAGATTCGTTCGTTTGGTCTCGCGGATGTACCGGGGCCGCCGTCCATGGATCAACGCATGATGCAGCCGCCCTTCCTTCCAAACCGTAGAAGCTTTCTTGCCGGCATGGGGGCGCTGGCCGGCAGTGCCGCCACAGGGCTGGCCGTGGCGGCCGAGTCCTGGGCCCCTGGGCCCCGGGTTGAGTTCCTGGTGCCGTCCGGGCCGGGTGCGGCACTGGATGCGGCGGCCCGCAAGCTGTCACGGCTGCTGGAGCAGCAGAACCTCAGCCCGCCGGTGGTCGTCTCCAACCGCTCCAGCGCGCATGGCATCGTGGTCCTTCAGGCGCTGCAGCAGGCCGAGCGCAATCCCAACGTGCTGGCCACGCTCAGCAGCTCCCTGGTCTACAGCGAGGCGCAGGGCGCGCTGCCGGTGCCCTACACCGAGTTCACGCCGCTGGCCACGCTGCTGACCGAATACGTCGTCGTGGCCGTGCGTGCCGATTCGCCGCTGCGCAGCGGCGGCGACCTGATCGCCCGGCTGCGCCAGGATCCGGCCGCGCTCAGCATCGGCATCGCCACCACCCTGGGCAACCACATCCACCTGGGCATCGCCCGGCCGCTCAAGGCAGGGCAGGTGGACGTGACCAGACTGCGGGTCATTCCCTTCAAGTCCTCCGCGGAGTCGCTCAACGCACTGCTGGGCGGGCATCTGGATGTGATCTCCGCCACCACGCCCAATGTGGTCGGCCAGCTCAAGGCCGGCGCCATCCGCCTGCTGGCCGTGGCCTCGCCACAGCGGCTGGGCGGGGTCTTCGCCGGGGTGCCGACCTGGCAGGAGCAGGGCATCGCCGCCGTCGGGCAGTCGGTGCAGGGCGTGATGGCGCCCAAGGGCATCAGCGCGGCGCAGCAGGCCTACTGGACCCGCGCCCTGCGCGAGGTCACGCGCACCGCCGACTGGACGGACTTCCTCGCGCTGAACCAGTGGCAGGACAACTTCCAGGGGCCGAAGGAGACCGCGGCCCAGCTGGCGACGGAATACCGCGAGGTGCGCGCCCTGCTGACGGAGCTGCGCCTCGTGCAGGCCTGACGGGCCGCGCCTGCCAGTCCACCCACCAACAACACCGGAGACCACCCATGAGCGACCGCCCCCCTCTTCATCCCGACAGCGCCGTGCGCGTGCAGCCGCTGTCCGCCCACACCGGCGCGCAGATCCATGGCGTGGACCTGCGCGCCCCGCTGCCGCCGCAGGATGTGGCCGCCATCCGCGCCGCACTGCACCAGTGGAAGGTGGTGTTCTTCCGCGACCAGCCGCTCAGCCATGAGCAGCACATCGCGCTGGCCCGGCAGTTCGGCGATCCGACCGTCGGGCATCCCGTCTTCGGCCACGTGGACGGCTATCCCGAGCTGTATTCGATCGCCAAGTACCGGCGCGCGAACAGCCACGAAGGCCAGCCCGAACTGCGCCCGTGGACGGGTTGGCACACCGACGTCACGGCCGCGCACAACCCGCCTGCGGCCTCGATCCTGCGTGGCGTGACGATCCCGCCCTATGGCGGCGACACGCAGTGGACCAACCTGGTGGCGGCCTATCGTGCGCTGTCTGCGCCCATGCAGCGCTTCGTCGATGGCCTGCGCGGGCTGCACCGCTTCAGCCCGCCGGCCGGCGCCAATGCCTCGCCGGAGTACCTGGCGCTGGTGCAGAGCAAGACGCTGGTGAGCGAGCATCCGCTGGTGCGCGTGCACCCCGAGACCGGTGAGCGGGCCCTGTTCGTCAGCCCCGGCTTCCTCAAGAGCGTGGTCGGCCTCACCCCGCGTGAGAGCCGCCAGCTGCTGGAGCTGCTGTGGGAGCACATCGTGCGGCCCGAATTTACCGTGCGCTTCAAGTGGGAGCCCGGCTCCATCGCCTTCTGGGACAACCGCGCCACCGCCCATGTGGCGCCCTTCGACATCTTCGACCTGGACTTCGACCGGCAGCTCTACCGCATCACGCTGGTGGGCGAGGTGCCTGTGGGCGTGGATGGGCAGCCGTCGACGGCGGTATCGGGCGATCCGCTGCTCGCGGCCCACGGCGCAGCGTACTGACGGCAAACACCCCCATGCCGCTTCGCGGCTCCCCCCTTCTCTTGCGCCTTCGGCTTGGAGGGGGGCGCACCCGGCGGCCTGGCGAAGCCAGTTCCGCGGGTGCCCTGGCATGGCCTGCTCCGCGGCCGTTAGATTCCTGTCGCTGGGGCGGTTTCAAGCCATGCGGGCGGCGCACAGCGCCATGGAAAGCCGACTCGCGGCTGGCCCGACTTCGGCGTTGAGAGGACTCCGCGCAGACGTGGCGCGCGGCAGGCCTGGCCTCAGCCTTCGTTGAGCACCGCCTCGGCGGCGGCATCGATGTCTTGCGGCGCCAATGCGGTCACTTCCACTGAACGTCGCGTGGCCCAGGCATGGAAGTGCTTTGCCTGCGAGCGCTCGTAGTGCGGGTCGTAGTGCAGGGCCATCAGCTCGCCGAAGAGCAGCGGCAGCGCGCCCTCGCGGGCCCACTGCTGCCAGCGCTGCACCGTCTCCTTGCCCTGCATCTCCTTGAGCGCGCCCAGGCGCTCGGCCAGGGCCTCGCGGTCGTCGCCCAGGTAGGCATAGTCGGTGAGCAGGTAGGCGAGGCGCGCCTCGGGCGTGGCGCGGATCTCGATGCAGTCGGCCGCACGCATGCGCTCCACCAGTGGCTGCGGCACGGAAAGACGGCCGATGCGCGGGCTTTCGCCTTCCACGTACAGCGGGCGTGAGGGATCGCAGGCTTCGAGCGCGGCGGCGATGCGGGTCTCGAACTGCTTCTGCGACGGCTGTGGCACACCCGGCCAGGCGCCCAGCAGCGAGCCCTTGTGGCAGGCCGCGGCCTCCAGGTCCAGCACCTGGGCGCCGCGTGCGGCCAGGGCCTGCAGTACGCGGGTCTTGGCGCTGCCGGTGGCGCCCACGATCACGCGCAGCTGCATCGCCGGCACCAGCTGGTCGATCTGCGTGACCACATGCTTGCGGAAGGACTTGTAGCCGCCGGCCAGCTGCTGCGCGTCCCAGCCCACCAGGCGCAGCCACTGCACCATGGAGCCGCTGCGCAGGCCGCCGCGCCAGCAGTAGACCAGCGGCCGCCACTTGATCGGCCGTTCGGCCATGACCGGGCTCTGCAGGTGCCGCGCCAGATTGGCCGCCACCATCGCGCCGCCCACGCGGCGGGCCTCGAAGGCGCCCTGCTGGTGGTAGAGCGTGCCGACGATGCGGCGCTCCTCGTCGTCGAGCACTGGGCAGTTGATGGCGCCGGGAATGTGGTCCAGCGCGAATTCGGAGGGGGAGCGTGCGTCGATGACGGTGTCGAAGGCGTGGCGGTCTTCCGGGCGGACGGGACGGGGCTGGCTCATGGGGCGCGATTGTCGGCGGGCGTCTCAGTGCTGCGGCGCCAAGGGGGATCGGCCATGAGCCGGTCCCGCCAGCGTTGGTCTGGACGGCTGCCGGCGCAGCGCGGCCGTCGTCACTTCAGGCGCCCCAGCGCCGCCGCACCCAGCCGCTGGCGCCGTCCACCCCCGCCACCAGCGCGAACATGCCCAGCAGCACCGTCATCGACTGCGCCTGCTGGAAGATCGACAGGTGGAAGTACAGCATCTGCCCCAGCCCGCCGCCGCCCACGAAGCCGAGCACGGCGGCCATGCGGATGTTCATCTCCCAGCGGTAGAGGCTGTAGGCCAGCCACTGCGGGGCCACCAGCGGCAGGCTGGCGTAGCCGAAGGCGGCGATGCGGCCGGCGCCGGCCTCGCGCAGGGCGCGTTCGGGCGCGGGCGGCGCGTTCTCCAGCGCCTCGGCGAACAGCCGGCCCAGCACGCCGGTGGTGTGCAGCGCCAGCGCCAGCGCGCCGGCGAAGGGGCCGATGCCAGCGGCCAGCACCATCAGCGCGGCCCACACCAACTCGGGCACGCTGCGCAGCAGGTTGAGCACGAAGCGCGCGGCCTGCTGCGCCGGCCAGCCTGCGCGACCGGATGCGGGCAGCGCCAGCATCGCCCCGGCGATCACGGCCAGCACGGTGCCCAGCGCCGACACGGCCAGCGTCTGCAGCGCGCCATGGGCGGTGCGCGCCAGGAAGTCGGGCGACAGGTCGGGCGGGAAGAACTCGGCGACGAAGCGGCCCATGTGGCCCATCGATTCGGCCGAGACCAGCGCCGACAGGTCCAGCCCCAGCCAGACGAAGCTGGCGACGATGGCGGCCAGCACGGACAAAAGCACGCCGCGGCAACGCCAGCAGGGCGCGGGGCGCGGGGGCAGGGTCTTGGCGACATTGCCGTTCATGCCAGCAGCTTCCGCAACCCATTCGACAGCGCATCCGCGAGCAGCACCAGCGCCAGGAAGACCAGCAGGATGCTGCAGGCCTCGCCGCCGTTGAGCATCTTCATCGACTGGTCCATCAGCTGGCCCAGGCCGCCGGCGCCGACGAAACCCATGACCACCGAGGCGCGCACCGCGCATTCCCAGCGGTAGACGGTGTACGAGGCTAGCTCCTGCGCCGCGTTGGGCAGCAGGCCGTAGGCCAGGGCGGCGATGCGGCTGCTGCCCGATTCGAGCAGCGCCTGGGCCGGCCGGTTGTCCACCGACTCCAGGATCTCGGCATACACCTTGCCCAGCATGCCGCCGTAGGTGACGGCCAGGGCCAGCACGCCGGCCGCCGGGCCCAGGCCCAGCGCGCGCACGAAAAGCAGCGCCCACACGATCTCGGGAATGGCGCGCAGGCCCATCAGCAGCAGCCGCGCCGTGCGGCGCACGATGCCACCGCGCAGCCGGCCCGGACCGGGGCCGAGGCGCGACACCGACAGCGCCCGCGTGGCAGCGAAGGCCAGCGGCACCGCGATCACAAAGGCCAGCGTGGTGCCGGCCGTGGCCATGGCCAGCGTCTCCAGCGTGGCGCGGCCGAGCAGGGCCAGGAAGTCGGGGGCCAGCGAGGGCGGCCAGAAGGCGGCGAGGAAGCCGCCGATCACGGCCAGGTTGCCGCTGGTCAGCAACTGCCAGGGCTGGAATTCGGAGAGCTGCAGCACCGGCCAGGCGATGGCGAGGGCCGCCAGTGCGCCGACCAGGCGGCGGCGTGCAGCCGGGTCGCGCAGCGGTGGTGCGTCCGACGGGGCCTGCGCAGCAGTCAGCGTGCGACTGGGCATTGGCGTTCCGAGCGGAAAAAGGTGGGCTGCGGCGTCATCGGAAGTCGGCGCGTATGCCGGTGGAACGCGGGGCCATCGGCCACCCGAAGGCAGGAAAGGCGGGCCGCCCGATCATCGGCAGCCCGAAGGAATGAAGGCCGCGGCCGGCGGCATCACCGCCGTTGCCGTGGCCTCGTCGGCGGCAGGCAGGCCGCCTTCCGCGGCATACAGCGCGCCCAGCCGCTCCGGCGTGACCTCGGCCGCCGGCAGATCGAACAGCACGCGCCCGGCCTGCAGGCCCACCACGCGCGGGAACCAGCGCAGCGCCAGGTCCACCGCATGCAGCGAGGCGCACAGCGTCGCGCCGGTGGCCTCGCTCTGGGCGGCCAGCGCGCGCAGCGTGGTGTCGGCCAGCGTGGGGTCGAGGGCGGAGACGGGCTCGTCGGCCAGCAGCAGGTCGGGCCGCTGGTAGAGCACGCGCGCCACCGCCACGCGCTGGAACTGCCCGCCGGAGAGCCGGTCGCAGCGCTCGAAGAGTCGGTCCTCGATGCCCACCTGTGCCAGTGCGGCATGCGCGCCCTGCAGGTCGCCGGGCCGCAGCAGCGAGCCCAGCGCGTGCAGCGTGGACCACTGACCCAGCCGGCCCGAGAGCACCGCCGTCACGGCCCGCAGACGCGGCGCGATGGGCGGCTGCTGGTGCACGGTGCCGATGCGCGCGCGCAGGGCGCGCAGGCGCCGCGCGTCGGCTTGCCAGGGTGCCTGGTCCAGCAGCGTGACGTGGCCTTCGCTCGGCCGCAGCGCCGCACCCAGGATGCGCAGCAGCGTGGTCTTGCCTGCGCCCGAGGGGCCGATGAAGGCGATGCGCTCGCCCGGCCGCGCGGCCAGCGTCACGCCTTCGAGCGCCCGCTGTCCGTTGGGATGGACCAGGCCCACGCCTTCCAGTGCAAAGCTCACGCTGCGCCTTTCAGGGGGGACTTACTTGATCAGGCCGGCCGACTTGCCGGCGGCCTCGATGCCGTCGTAGTTGGACGACTGCGTGGGCACGAACTTGCTGGCGCGCTGCAGCTGCATGATCTCCTTGTGCTCGGGCTTGGCCGGGTCGAGCTGCAGGAAGGCGTCGGTCAGCTTCTTGGTCAGCGCCGGGTCCAGGCCGGGGCGCACCGTCCAGTTGTAGTCGAAGTAGGGCGGCGTGGTGGCCAGCACGCGCACCTTGGCGGCGTTGGGGTTCTTGGCCTCGACCAGCTTGTCCCACACCGAGGCGTTGAGCACGCCGGCCTCGGCCCGGCCCGCGGCCACGAAGGCCACGGTGGCGTCGTGCGCGCCGGAGTAGGCGACGGTCTTGAAGTCCTTCTCGGGGTTGATGCCGTCCTTCAGCAGGAAGAAGCGCGGCATCAGGCTGCCCGAGGTGGAGGAGGGCGCGCCGAAGGCGAAGGTCTTGCCCTTGAGGTCGGCCAGGGTCTTGGCGGTGCTGTCGGCCGGCACGATGAACTTGCTGGTGAAGGCCTCGTCCTCGGCGCGCTGCACGATGGGCCTGGCACCGCCGTTGGTGCGGATCTTGGCCTGCACGTAGGTGAAGCCGCCCAGCCAGGCCAGGTCGATCTTGTTGGTGGCCAGGCCCTCGACCACGGCGGCGTAGTCGGTCACGGGCGTGAACTGCACGTTCATGCCGGTCTGCTGCTTGAGGTATTCGCCCAGCGGGGCGAACTTGCGCTGCAGCTCCGTGGGCGCTTCGTCGGGAATGGCGGACACGCGCAGGGTGCCGGTCTGGGCATGGGCCGGGAGCGTGGCGACGGCGGCGGTGGCGAGCAGGGCGGCCAGGGTGGCGCGGCGAGAGAAGGTCATGGTATTGGCCTCGTTGAAAAGACAGGATGGCAAGGGCAGGAATGGGGGCGCTTCGATAATCCGACGCTTACCCAATCCGCCTTCAGGAGAACACTGCGATGCAGCAGCAGCGACCGATGAACCCGCTGGCGCCGATGCGCCTGACCAGCTTCTCGCACGGCGGCGGCTGCGGCTGCAAGATCGCACCGGGCGTGCTCAGCGAGATCCTGCGCAGCAGTGGCGCTGGCCTGATTCCGCCGGAACTGATGGTGGGCATCGAGACGGCCGACGATGCAGCGGTCTATCGCCTGAACGACGAGCAGGCGCTGGTGGCGACCACCGATTTTTTCATGCCGATCGTGGACGACCCCTACGAGTTCGGCCGCATCGCCGCAACCAATGCGATCAGCGACGTGTACGCGATGGGCGGCAAGCCGATCCTGGCGCTGGCGCTGGTGGCGATGCCGGTGAACCAGTTGCCCGTCGAAGTGATCGGCGACATCGTGCGCGGCGGGCAGGACGTGTGCCGTGCGGCGGGCATTCCGATCGCGGGCGGCCACACCATCGATTCGGTGGAGCCGATCTACGGCCTGGTGGCGCTGGGGCTGGTGCACCCGGACCGCGTGCGGCGCAATGCCGATGCGCGGCCGGGCGATGTGCTGGTGCTGGGCAAGCCGCTGGGCGTGGGCGTGCTGTCGGCGGCGCTCAAGAAGGAGAAGCTGCCGGAGTCGGGCTACCGGCAGCTGATCGCCAACACGACGAAGCTCAACACGCCGGGGCCGAAGCTGGCGGCGTTGGACGGCGTGCATGCGATCACCGACGTGACGGGCTTCGGTCTGGCCGGCCATGGGCTGGAGCTGGCGCGGGGCGCGGGGCTGCGGGTGGTGATCGAGTGGCCGCGCGTGCCGCTGCTGGAGGGCGTGGCGGCGATGGCGGCCGATGGCTTCGTGACGGGGGCGTCGGGGCGCAACTGGGCGGGCTATGGGGCCTCGGTGTCCTTGTCCGCTGGGCTGCCTGAGGTTGCACAGGCCCTGGTGACCGATCCGCAGACGGCGGGTGGGCTGCTGGTGAGTTGCGCGCCGGAGGCGGTCGATGCGGTGCTGGGCGTGTTCCGCGAGGAGGGCTTCGAGTCGGCGGCTGTGATCGGTCGTTGCGAGGCGGGTTCCGCGGGATTGGCGGTCGAAGGCTGAGTTCTTTGCGCGGCGCTGCGCTGCCGTGGTGTTTGGCGCCACGATTGCCCTGCGTTCGTAGGGCTGGCCTGCTGTCTGGCCTGTGTGGACTGTCTGCGCTGTCTGCGCTGTCTGCGGTCGAGGGGTCGTCTGGCCTGCGCGTTCAGGGAGGTCCGCCTCGTGCGGGGCGCCCGCGGGCGTCACCCACAGGCTGCGCCGCTCGCTGAACGCTCGCGGAACCTGCGGTGCTCGCCGGATGAGCGCGCGGCATAACTCGCTGCGCTGCCGCAGGCAGCTCCGCTCGGACAAATGCCGCGAGTCAGAAGGAACGGCCCGCGGGGACCGCGGGCCTCGCTCATCCGGCTGCGCGCCTCGGCGCATCCTGAGGGCGCCACCCGCGGGCACCCCGCACCAGGCTCTGCGGTGGGCGTGGGACGGGCTCCCCTTCGGGATTGCCCGCCGGGGGCGGCCCTGGGGTGCGTCGGCGGTCTGGCTCCTCTCCCCGCTGGGGAGAGGCTGGGTGAGGGGCCAGCGGCGGTGGATGCGCTGCACGTGAGCCACCGCCCGGGCCCTCACCCCAACCCTCTCCCAGAGGGAGAGGGAGCAAGAGCGCGCCGTCCTCGACGCTTGAACTTGCAGCAAACCTGACTCCGATACGCCTTTCGGGGGATAGCCGCCGTCGCGAGCGGGTCGAGGTTGCGCCGAGAAGCGCAGCCGTACATGGGTACGGCGAGCATCGCAGGTGCAAGATCGACCCGCGCAGCAGGCGGATGCCCCCGAAAGGGCGGAGGGGAGAGGGAGTCGAACCCTCCCAGCGACGCGTGGCGCCACCCACCGGGTTTGAAGCCCGGCCGCCCCACCAGGGACGTTTCCCCTCCGAATGGGCGGCCGCTGCGCGGCGCCCATGGAATGTTGTCTTGCGCGGCCCCGCCGCTGCCCGGTCGCCTGCGGCGCCAACCCTGCCACCTTCGTGGCCGGCATTGCACGGACTCTCATGCGCCCCGCCCCCCGAACATCGCCGTATCCGGCCGCAGCAGGTGCGTGTCCTTCACCCGCCGCGTGTAGCCCACGCGGTCGAAGAACTCCAGGATCTGGATCGCGCGCTTGCGGCCGAGGCCGGTGGCGTCGCGGAAGCTGGCAGCCTGCAGGCCGGCCGGGCCGTTGATGCAGTCGCGGGCCAGGGCCGCCAGCCGCTCGACGGTGGGCAGCGGATAGTACAGGTCTTTGACCACCTGGAAGGCCGCGCCACGCCGGGCCAGGCTGGCCAGCGTCTGGCGCACCATGGCCTCGCTGGCGGCCAGATCCTTGGCCAGATCGCGCACCCAGGGCGGATCGAAACCGCCATTCGCCAGCTTCGGCAGCAGTTGCTGCGCGAGCTTCTCTTCGGCCGCATTGAGGCGGGCCGCATGGTCGGGCAGGTGCAGCCAGTGGGCGCTGCGCATCAGTCGGCCTTCGGCCACCAGCGATTCGACCAGCGCGCGCCACAGCCCATCGTCGGTGCGCGGGCCGGCCAGTCGGCGCAGGCGGCGCGCATCGGGGCCGATCTCGGCGGGCTGGGCCTCGTGGAAGGCGCGCAGGCGTTCGATGGCCTGGGCCTGCAGCGCTTCGAGATGGCGGCGCGTGATCAGCATGCTGTCGATGCGCAGCGCATCGGCGGGCAAGGGCGCCAGTGCGTCGGGGCCAGGCAGGGCCAGGGCGCGGGCCAGGCGGGCGGCATCGAGGCCCAGCGGGGCGGCCTGCAGCAGGCCATCGAGCAAGGCGGCACGGTCCGGCAGCGCCCAGGCTGCCAGTTCGGCCAGGCGTTGGGGCGTGCGGCGGTAGCGCACGGGGGCGAAGGGGTCGAGCACGCGCACGCCGGCCACGGTCCGTGTGGCGCTGGCATCGCGCAGCACGCCGCGGTCGCCGTGCCAGGCGGCGACGGGCTCGCGCAGTACGAGCTGGGCCAGGGCGGTGTCGCCGGGCAGCAGGCTGTCGCGGTCGAGCAGGGCGATGGATGCCATCACGTCGCTGACGCCCAGGTGCACATGCACCGGCACGCCCGAGCGCAGCGCCTGCGCTTCGCCGGGCCACAGCGTGAGCTGCACGTCGATGCGCGTCGTGGCGAGGGCGATGGCCGGGTCGCACAGCCAGTCGCCGCGGCGCACGTCCTCCTTGGCCAAGCCGGCCAGAGCGAGCGCGCAGCGCTGACCGGCGCGCGCTTTGTCAGCGGGCAGGTTCTGCGCGTGGATGCCGCGCAGCCGGGCGCTGCGTTCGCCGGGCACCAGGCGCAGTTCGTCGCCGATGCGGGCGGTGCCGGCGTGGACGGTGCCGGTGGCCACGGTGCCGACACCCGCCAGCGTGAAGGCGCGGTCGGCTGCCAGGCGGAAGGCGAGGGCGTCGTCGTGGGCGCGCACGTCACCTGCGGCCTGCAGCAGGTGCTGGCGCAGCGGCTCCAGGCCCTCGCCGGTCTGGGCCGAGACCGGGAACAGCGGTGACCCAGCCAGCGGTGTACCCGCGAGCAGTTCGGCGATCTCGGCGCGCAGCTGGGCGATGCGGGCCTCGCGCCCGGCAGGATCGATGCGGTCGATCTTGGTCAGGGCCACGCTGCTGCGGTCCAGGCCCAGCAGTGCGACCACGGCCAGGTGCTCGCGGGTCTGGGGCATCACGCCGTCGTCGGCGGCCACCACCAGCAGCGCATGGTCGATGCCGGTGGCGCCGGCCAGCATGGTGTGCAGCAGGCGCTCGTGGCCGGGCACGTCGACGAAGCCCAGGGAGATGTCGCCGGCCTGCAGGTAGGCATAGCCCAGCTCGATGGAGATGCCGCGGCGCTTCTCCTCCGGCAGGCGGTCGGTGTCCACGCCGGTCAAGGCGCGCACCAGCGTGGTCTTGCCGTGGTCGATGTGGCCGGCGGTGCCGATGATCATGCGAGGCGCTCGCGCAGGCGCGGCAACTGGCCGAGCAGATCGGCGGCGTCTTCCAGGCAGCGCAGGTCCAGCAGCAGGCGGTCGTCGGCGATGCGGCCGATCACCGGCAGGGGCAACTGCCGCAGCGCCTGGGCCAGCTGGTCGAGGGCACGGCCGGTGCCTTTCTTGGCGATGCCGGCCGGGGCGAGCGCCAGTCCGGCCGAGGGCAGGCGCTCCACCGGCAGCGAGCCGCTGCCGATCTGGCCCTGCAGCGCGACGGCTTCCACCGTGAAGCGCGGCGCCACGGCCTCGGCCAGCGGGCCGTGCACGGCGCGGGCGGTGGCCTGGATGGCTTCCAGCGGGCGCGTCAGCAGCCGCAGCGTGGGCAGGTCCTGCGCCAGGCGCTCGGGGCGCAGGTAGAGCATCAGCGTGGCCTCCAGCGCGGCCAGCGGCAGCTTGCTCATGCGCAGGGCCCGCTTCATCGGAAACTTGCGGATGCGGCCCACGGCCTCCTTGCTGCCCACGATCAGGCCGGCCTGCGGGCCGCCCAGCAGCTTGTCGCCGGAGAAGGTGACCACGTCGCAGCCCGCGGCCAGCTTCTCCTGCGGCAGCGGCTCGCGCGGCAGGCCGTAGGCGGCCAGGTCCACCAGCGAGCCGCTGCCCAGGTCGGTGGCCATGGGCAGGCCGCGCGCATGGGCGATACCGGCCAGCACCGATTCGTCCACCGACGCGGTGAAGCCCTGCACGGCGTAGTTGCTGGTGTGCACCTTCAAGAGCAGCGCGGTGCGTTCGGTGATGGCCTGCTCGTAGTCGCGCGGATGGGTGCGGTTGGTGGTGCCCACCTCCACCATGTGCGCGCCGGCCGAGGCCATCACGTCGGGCATGCGGAAGGCGCCGCCGATCTCCACCAGCTCGCCGCGCGAGACGATCACTTCGCGGTCGCGTGCCAGCGCGCCCAGCGTGAGCAGCACGGCGGCGGCGTTGTTGTTGACCACTGTGGCGGCCTCGGCGCCGGTGAGCGTCGTCAGCAGTTCTTCCACCACCGTGTCGCGGTCGCCGCGGCCGCCGGTGACGAGGTCGTACTCCAGGTTGTTGGGGCCGGCCATCAGCCGCAGCAGATGAGCCAGGGCCTCGTCGGCCAGCAGCGCGCGGCCGAGGTTGGTGTGGATGACGGTGCCGGTGAGGTTGAGCACCCGCTGCATGCGCGGCGCCAGGCGGGCCTGCACGCGCTGCAGCAGTGTGGCCTGCAGCGCGGCAGGCTGCACGTCGGTGATGGGCAATTGGCCGGCGATGGCGCGCGGGCGCAGGGCATCGAGCAGGGCGCGCGCCGCGCCGGCCACCAGCGTGTGGCCGTGGGCGGCGATCAGGGATTGCGTGTCCGGGGCACGCAGCAGCCGGTCGACGGCGGGCAGATCCTGGGGACTTGCCTTGGAGCCGTGGACCACGGACTCGTCGGGCATGGCCATCAGCCGCCTCCGCCGTCGTCAGGGGGTGGATTCGCCGAGGTCGCCTCGGGCTCGGGGTCGCCGAAGAGCAGCATCAGGTTGTGGCCGATGCGCTCGTGTCCGGCTTCGGTCACCAGCAGGTCCAGCGGCAGGCTGGCCAGGTCGTCGGCCACGGGCTCGACCTCGGGGTCGCGGTCCATGGCCACGAGCTTGAGGTAGTGGCCGCATTCGTCGCAGCACTCGGCGCGCACCGCGCCGGGCTTGAGGCCCACCGGCCGCTCGGGCGCGGCCTCGCCCTCGGGCTCCAGCGACTGGTAGTGGATGCCCTTGGTGCTTTCGCAGTGGGCGCATTTGATGCGCACGTAGTGCCACTGGGTGCTGCACAGCGCGCAGTGCAGGTAGCGCACGCCGGCATCGTCGGCGCCGATGCGGATCACGCCGGCGGTGGGCGCGCTGCCGCAGCAGGGGCAGCGCGTGAGCGGCTCGGTCACGCCGAAGGCACGCAGCAGCCCATGCTGCTCGGCCGTGGCGAGGGTCATGTGCGTGAAGTAGACCTGCAGGCCGGCGGCCACCAGCGGCGCAGTGCCGAGGTCCAGGCCGAACATGATGCCCTGCGTGATCAGGCCGGCCTGGCGTTCCAGCCAGTCGCTGTCGGCATCGAGCACGCGCTGCACCGTCTCGCGTGCGGGGCCTTCGGGCAGGCGGCCTCGCAGCGGTGTCAGCACCTGGCGCAGCACGGCGCGCCAGGCCGGGTCGCGCGGCCACAGATCGGCCGGCAGGGGCGGGCGCATCGCCTGCGAGGCCGCCTCGATGGCGGCCAGGTCGGGCAGTTTCACGTCGGGATGGTGCTGCAGCGCCTCGTGCTGGGCCTGCGCGATGTCAGCCACGAAGAGCAGGTAGTCGCGCATCGGATGGCCGGCCGCCAATTGGCGAAGGCGCAGGCTGCGGTCGGCGAACACGGAGGCGCGCTGCGGCAGCCGCAGGAAGGGCACCCGCTGGCCGGCCTGCATCGCGATCTGCTCGGGTTCGAGCACCCGCGTGCTGGCGAAGAAGGCGGCGGGGTTGCTGGGTTCGGTCATCGGGCGCAGATGCTAGGGCAAAGGGGTGACAGGGCACAGGCCAGGGGTATCCCGGCCCTCGCCACAAACACGAACCCCACGGTCCGCATTCGGCACCGTGGGGCGGTGGGCTCGCACGCCACAGGGGCGTGCAGGAACGCGTGGCCGGCTCAATCGCGCCCGGTCATCTCGCGGTGCCACACCGGATGATTGAGCCGCGCCCAGCCTTCGGTGACGGTGCCGCGCGTCATGGCCCGCATGGTGCCCTTGACCCAGATGGCGGCATACACATGCATGATCACCGACAGCACCAGGAACACGGCCGAGGCCGCATGCAGCACCACGGCGATGCGCCGCAGCGTGATCGGGAAGTAGTGCACGAACCACGGGCTCCAGAACAGGAAGCCCGTCGCCAGCAGCACCAGCAGCGACAGCGCCATGACCCAGAACACCAGTTTCTGGCCGGCGTTGTACTTGCCCACCGGCGGCATGTGCTCCTTGTGGCCGGCCAGCATCTGGCCCGAGCGCTTCATCCATTCCACGTCGTTGCGGTCGATCAGGTTCTCGCGCCAGAGGCCGAAGAACATGAAGACGAAGCCCAGCACCATCAGGAGGCCCATGAAGGGATGCAGGATGCGCGTCCACTGCCCGCCGCCGAACAGGTTGGTCAGCGGAAACAGCGCCGGATGGAAGAAGGCCAGTCCCGAGAGGGCGGCGCAGAAGAACATGACGACGATGAACCAGTGGTTCATCCGCGTGCCGTCCTTGTAGCGGCGCAGGTAGACACGGCTCATGGCTGGGCTCCTTCACGGCGGTCTGCGACGGGTTTCTCGATCACGACGACCTCGTGGTCATCCGCCACGCCATCGGCGTCCTGGTCGTCCTTGGCCTCGACCGGCCCCACCTTCATGTAGTGGAAGAAGCCGCCGATCACCGCGCCCGCCATGGCCAGCAGGCCCAGCGGCTTGGCGATGCCCTTCCAGAGCGAGACCAGCGGGCTGATCGTCGGGTCCTTGGGCAGGCCATGGTAGAGCTCGGGCCGGTCGGCATGCTGCAGCACGTACATGACGTGCGTGCCGCCCACGCCCTGCGGGTCGTAGACGCCGGCGTTGGCATAGCCGCGCTCCTTGAGGTCGACGAGGCGCTCGGCGGCGTACTCGTGCATGTCCTCCTTGGTGCCAAACTGGATGGCGCCGGTGGGGCAGACCTTGGCGCAGGCCGGCTCCAGGCCCACGCCCACGCGGTCGGAGCACAGCGAGCACTTGTAGGCCCGGTTATCCGCCTTGTTGATGCGCGGCACATTGAAGGGGCAGCCCGTGACGCAGTTGCCGCAGCCCACGCAATGCTCGCTGATGAAGTCGACGATGCCGTTGGTGTACTTGACGATGGCGCCGGGCGCCGGGCACGCCTTGAGGCAGCCCGGGTCCTCGCAGTGCATGCAGCCGTCCTTGCGGATCAGCCACTCCAGCTTGCCCTCTTCGGGCTCGACTTCCGAGAAGCGCATCACCGTCCAGGAGGCCGGCGAGAGGTCCATCGGGTTGTCGTAGGTGCCGTGGGTGGTGCCGACCTCGTCGCGCAGGTCGTTCCACTGCATGCAGGCCACCTGGCAGGCCTTGCAGCCGATGCAGGCCGACACGTCGATCAGCTTGGCCACCGGCTGCACCTGCGGCTGGTGGCGCACCACGGGCGGCTGCACCGTGGTGGCCGAGCGCTTGGCGATGTCCAGGGATTGGAGTGAAGACATGGGTGCGCTCCTTCCCTAGGCTTTCTCGATGTTCACGGTGAAGGACTTGTATTCGGGCGTCTGCGTGTTCGCATCCCCCACGAACGGCGTCAGCGTGTTCACCAGGTAACCCGGCTTGGCCACGCCCACGAATCCCCAGTGGTTCGGCAGGCCGACGGTGTGCACCGTCTTGCCGTCCACCTGCAGCACCGAGATGCGCTTGGAGACCAGCGCGACGGCCTTGATGTAGCCGCGCTTGCTCGACACCTTGACCCAGTCGCCATTGGCGATGCCCTTTTCCTTTGCCAGCACATCGCTGATCTCCACGAACTGCTGCGGTTGGATGATGGCCGAGGTCATGACGTTCTTCGTCCAGTAGTGGAAGTGCTCCGTCAAACGGTAGCTGGTCGCCACGTACGGGAAGTCCTTGGGCACGCCCAGGCGCTCCAGGTCACCCTTGAAGATGCGCGCCGCCGGGTTGGCCCGCGCCACCTTGTTGTTGGGGTGCAGCGGGTTGTTCGGCAGCGGCGACTCGAAGGGCTCGTAGTGCTCCGGCAGCGGCCCTTCGGCCATGCCGGTGGGCGCGAACAGGCGCGCCACGCCCTCGGCGGTCATGATGAAGGGGCGCACCGCGTCCGGGTCGGCCGGGTTGGCGTCGGGGCGGATGTCCGGCACGTCGGCGCCGGTCCACTTGGCACCGTCCCAGAACACCAGCGGGCGCTTGGTCACCCAGGGCTTGCCGGTCTTGGGGTCGGTGGAGGCGGCGTTGTAGAGAACGCGACGGTTGGCCGGCCAGGCCCAGGCCCAGTCCTGCACCATGCCGATGCCGTAGGGGTCGGCATTGCCGCGGCGCGCCATCTGGTTGCCGGCCTGGGTCCAGGCGCCGGCATAGATCCAGCAGCCACTGGCCGTGGAGCCGTCGTCGCGCAGCAGGCCGAAGCCGGCCAACTGCTCGCCGGCCTTGGCCAGCACCTTGGTCGGGTCCTTCGGGTCGGTCAGGTCCGACAGCGCCTTGCCGTTGTATTCCATCGCCAGCTCCTCGGGGGAGGGCGAGGTCGGAATCTTGTAGTTCCAGGCCAGGTTGACGATCGGATCGGGGAACGCACCGCCTTCCTTGGTGTAGGCCGCGCGCAAGCGCGTGAACAGCTGGCCCACGATCTCGGTGTCGGCCAGCGCCTCGCCCGGGGGCTCGGCGCCCTTCCAGTGCCACTGCAGCCAGCGGCTGGAGTTGGTGACCGAGCCGTTCTCCTCCGCGAAGCAGGTGGAGGGCAGGCGGAACACCGTGGTCTGGATCTGCTTGGGGTCGACGTCGTTGTGCTCGCCGAAGTTGCGCCAGAACTCGCTGGTCTCGGTCATCAGCGGATCGATGGTGACCAGGAACTTGAGCTTGGACAGGCTGCGCACGATCTTGTGCTTGTCCGGGAACGAGCCGACGGGGTTGAAGCCCTGGCAGATGTAGCCGTTGAGCTTGCCCTGGTCCATCAGCTCGAAGGCCTGGAGCACGTCGTAGAGCTTGTCGATCTTGGGCAGGTAGTGGAAGGCCCAGTCGTTCTCGGCCGTGGCCGCCTTGCCGAACCAGGCCTTCTGCATGCTGACGAAGAACTTGGGGTAGTTCTGCCAGTAGCTCATCTGGTTGGGCCGCAGCGGCTTGAGGGCGCGGGGCCTGTAGTAGTCGTCCAGCGTCTGCTCGGTGTCGCGGGCCAGCGAGAGATAGCCGGGCAGCGAGTTCGACAGCAGGCCCAGGTCCGTCAGGCCCTGGATGTTGCTGTGACCGCGCAGCGCGTTCATGCCGCCGCCGGGCGCGCCGATGTTGCCGAGCAGCAGCTGCACGATGGCGCCGGTGCGGATCATCTGCGAGCCCTGGCTGTGCTGCGTCCAGCCCAGCGCATACATGATGGTCATGGTGCGACCGGGCACGCTGGTGCTTGCGATGTACTCGCAGACCTTCAGGAACTTGTCCTGGGGCGTGCCCGTGATGCGGCTGACCATCTCGGGCGTGTAGCGCGAATAGTGGCGCTTCATGACCTGCAGCACGCAGTTCGGGTCCTGCATGGTCATGTCGACCTTCGCATGGCCCTGCTCGTCGAGCGCGTAGCCCCAGCTCTTGTTGTCGTAGCTGCGCTTTTCGGCGTTGTAGCCGCTGAACAGACCGTCCTCGAACTTGTAGTCCGGGCCCACGATGAAGGGGGCGTTGGTGTAGTTGCGGACGTACTCGGTCTGGATCTTGTCCTGGCTCAGCAGGTAGTGGATGACGCCGCCCAGGAAGGCGATGTCGGAGCCCGCGCGGATGGGGGCGTAGTAGTCCGCCACGGCGGCCGAGCGCGTGAAGCGCGGGTCCACCACGACGAGGCGTGCCTTGTTGTGCTTCTTGGCCTCGATGACCCACTTGAAGCCGCACGGATGCGCTTCTGCGGCATTGCCGCCCATGATCAGGACCAGATCAGCGTTCTGGATGTCCTGCCAATGGTTGGTCATCGCACCGCGGCCGAACGTCGGGGCCAGACTGGCCACCGTCGGTCCGTGTCAAACGCGGGCCTGGTTGTCGAAGACGAGCATTCCGAGCGAGCGGAATGCCTTGTGCGTGAGATAGCCGGTTTCGTTGGAGGAGGCCGAGGCACACAGCATGCCCGACGAGGTCCAGCGGTTGACCACCTGGCCCGCGGTGTTGGTGGCCTGGAAGTTGGCGTCGCGGTCGGCCTTGAGCAGCTTGGCGATGCGGCCGAAGGCTTCGTCCCAGCTCACGCGCTTCCATTCGGTGCTGCCGGGCTCGCGCACCTCGGGGTACTTCAGCCGCATGGGGCTGTGCACGAAGTCGAGCAGGCCGGCGCCCTTGGGGCACAGCGTGCCGCGGTTGACGGGATGGTCCGGGTCGCCCTCGATGTGAAGGATGGATGCCTTCACGTTCTTGGCCTTGTCGCCCAGGCTGTACATCAGAAGGCCACAGCCCACGGAGCAGTAGGTGCAGGTCTGGCGCGTCTCGGTGGTGCGGGCCAGCTTGAACTGGCGGGTCTCGGCCAGCGCGGCGGTGGGCGAGAAGCCCAGCGCCACCAGGCTGGAGCCGACCAGGCCGGCACCGCTGACGCGGAAGAAATGGCGGCGGTTCATGTCCATGACCGAACCTCCTGCAATGACACGGGTTTCGTGGGCTTCATCGTGGGTCGCGCTGTGATGCGTCTGTCGTGGGAATTCTTCGGGCCGCCGCCGGGGTGCTCGTCAGTTCTTGGGCGCCGCACCGTCGCCGCTGGACGGTGCCGGTGCGGGGCCATCGACGGTGTGGCCGCCGGCCGCCTGGCCTGCCGCCACCCCACCGATGGCCGAACTGCCTTCGGCCGGGCCCTTGTGGGCGCCGGAGTCTACGCCCGCATGGGAGGGCGCGGGGTTGATGCCCTGGGGTGTCCCACTGGCGCCGGAGGTTGATGCGGCGGTGGGCGTCTCGGCCTTGGGTTTGGGGTCGCAGCCGGCCAGCATGCCGCCGGCGGCGACCAGGGTGGCGATGGCAAGGGCGGATCGGGCGAGGGCGTTCATGGGCTTCCTTGGACGTCGTATCGGTTGGGCCGCCATGGTTGCAGCGCCCGCCGCATGGCAGCGTCGGAAGACGCCGCGTCCGCCAGACCATCATGGCCGCCGGCCGCCCGGATGCGCATGCGGGAAATCCCTTCGGGATTGCCCCGCATTCCCGCGCGGCCGGAAGCGCTCGGCTATCGTGCGCCACTCCTATGAAAGACGCTCTCTTCCTCGGCTGGCGCACGCTGCGCCGCGACCTGCGTGCGGGCGAACTGCGCCTGCTGATCGTGGCCGTGCTGCTGGCCGTGGCGGCGTTGACGGCGGTGGGCTTCTTCGCCGACCGGCTCAAGGGCGGTCTGGCGCGCGACGCCCGCCAGTTGCTGGGCGGTGACGCAGTGCTGGTCACGGACAACCCGCCGCCCCAGGCGCAGGTGGACGCGGCGCACGGGCAGGGCCTGCAGTCGGCCATGACGTACGACTTTCCGACCATGGCCCGGGCGCCCGACGACCGCGGCGGCGCCAGCCGGCTGGTGGCGCTCAAGGCCGTGGCGGCCGGCTATCCGCTGCGGGGCAGCCTGCGCGTGGCCGATGCCGCCGGCGCGCCGGACGCCGCCACCCGCGAGGTGCCCGCGCCCGGCGATGTCTGGGTCGATGCCAGCCTGCTCGAAGCCCTGGACCTGAAGGTGGGCGACACCCTGCTGCTGGGCGACGCCTCGCTCACGATCCGCCGCGTGCTGGTGATCGAGCCCGACCGCGGTGCCGGCTTCCTCAACTTCGCGCCGCGGGTCATGATGAACCAGGCCGACGTGGCCCGCACCGCGCTCGTGCAGCCGGCCAGCCGCGTGCGCTACCGGCTTGCCGTGGCGGGCGAGGCACCGGCGGTCAAGCGCTTCTCGGACCAGGTGCAGCAGCGCCTGGACGCCGGCGAGCTGCGCGGTGCCCGGCTGGAGTCGCTGGACAGCGGCCGGCCCGAGATGCGCCAGACGCTGGACCGGGCCGAGAAATTCCTGAACCTCGTGGCCCTTCTGGCCGCGTTGCTGTCGGCCGTCGCCGTGGCGCTGGCGGCGCGCGGCTTCGCGGCCCGGCACCTGGACGGCGCCGCCATGCTGCGTGTGCTGGGCCAGCGTCAGCGCACCATCGCCGGTGCCTACGCGGTCGAGTTCGGCGTCATCGGCCTGGGCGCCAGCCTGGCGGGCGTGGCCATCGGCTATGCGGTTCACCATGTGTTCGTGCGCCTGCTGGCCGGGCTGGTCGACGGCGACCTGCCCGCGGCGACGGCCTGGCCCGCGCTATTCGGCGTGGGCATGGGGCTGACGCTGCTCTTCGCCTTCGGTCTGCCGCCGGTGCTGCAACTGGCCCAGGTGCCGCCGTTGCGCGTGATCCGCCGCGAGCTGGGCGCACTGCGGCCGGCGTCGGCGGCGGTGCTCGGGCTGGGCGTGGCCGGCTTCGCGGCCCTGCTGCTGGCCGCCAGCAGCGACCTCAAGCTCGGCCTGATCGCGGTCGGTGGTTTCGCCGGAGCGGTGGCGGTGTTCGCCGTGCTGGCCTGGCTGGCCGTGCTGATGCTGCGTCGCGTGGTCCGCGAAGGCAGCGCCCCGCGCTGGCTGGTGCTGGCCACGCGGCAGGTGTCGGCGCGGCCGGTGTATGCGGTGCTTCAGGTCAGCAGCCTGGCCGTGGGCCTGCTGGCGCTGATGCTGCTCGTGCTGCTGCGCACCGACCTGGTGGACAGCTGGCGCAAGGCCACGCCGCCCGATGCGCCCAACCGCTTCGTCATCAACGTCATGCCCGATCAGGCGCAGGCCTTCCAGGACGCGCTGCGCCAGGGCGGCGTGGCGCAGTACGACTGGTACCCGATGTTCCGGGGCCGGCTGGTGGCCATCAACGACAAGCCGGTCACGCCCGACGACTACAGCGAGGACCGCGCCAAGCGCCTGGTGGACCGCGAGTTCAACCTCAGCAACGCCGCCGACCGGCCCGGCCACAACAGCATCGTGCAGGGCGCGTGGACCTCGGGTGAGGCCGATGCCGTGAGCGTGGAGGAGGGCCTGATGGAGACGCTGGGCCTGAAGCTCGGCGACCGGCTGCGCTTCGACATCGGCGGCGTGACCAGCGAGGGCCGCATCACCTCGACGCGCAAGGTGGACTGGGGATCGCTGCATGCGAACTTCTTCGTGATGTACCCGCTGGCGGCGATGCCCGCGGAGGTGCCCGTGACCTACCTGGCGGCCTTTCGGGCCCCAGAGCAACGGGGCTTCGACAACGCGCTGGTGCGCCAGTTTCCGAACGTGACCAACGTCGACATGAGCAGCACCATCGCCCAGGTGCAGCGCGTGCTGGACCAGGTGATCCGCGCGGTGGAGTTCCTGTTCGGCTTCACGCTCGCGGCGGGCCTGGTGGTGCTGTTCGCCGCGGTGAGCGCCACGCGCGAGGAGCGGGCGCGCGAGTTCGCCGTGATGCGCGCGCTGGGCGCCCGCGCCGCGCTGCTGCGCCAGGTGCAGCGCGCGGAGCTGGCCGGCACCGGACTGCTCGCCGGCCTGCTGGCGAGCATCGTGGCCTCGGCCATCGGCTGGGCGCTGGCGCGCTGGGTGTTCGACTTCCGCTGGACCGCCTCGCCCTTCGTGCCGCTGGGCGGCGCGATCGTGGGCGCGCTGCTGGCCCTGGGTGCCGGCTGGTGGAGCCTGCGCGAGGTGCTGCGCCGGCCGGTGGCCGCCACGCTGCGGCAGGCGGCCGAGTGAATGCCGGGCGGCTGGCACGCCGGGTGCTAAAGTCCTTGCGCCGTTGGCCGGGGTGCACTCGCGATGGCCCATCCGCTCGCCCATCGTGACTGCCTCCTCCCCCCAGCCCGACGCCCCTTCCGAAGATTCCAAGCAGGTGCGCGCCGCGCGCCGCGCCCTCGACATCATCGAGCTGGTGGCCGAGGCCCGGCTGCTCAAGCATTCCGACATCGCCGCGCGGCTGGGCATTCCCAAGAGCACCACCACGCTCATCCTCGACACGCTGGTGCGCTCCGGCTACCTGCGCCGCGACGCCTTCAGCCGTGCCTATTCGCTGGGCTCGCGCATCCTCGGCATTGCCGGACGCTATCTCTCCGAAGCCGACATCGTGCAGATCAGCCAGCCGGTGCTCAGCCGGCTGGTGCTCGATGTCGATGAAAGCTGCTTCCTGGTGCAGGCGGAAGGCGACGAGGTGCTGGTGATGTGGCGCGAGGTCTGCCGGCGGCGCCTGACCTACATGTTCTCGCTGGGTGAGCGGGCCTCGATCACGGACACCGCCGGCGGCCTGGCGATGCTGGCGCTGCGCGGCATGGCGCAATGGGCGCCCACGCTGGCGCGCTGCGGCGTGCACGCGGGGGCAGAGGCCGATGCGCTGCTTGCGCACCTGCGCGAGGTGGCCGATGGCGCCATCGCGTTCCGCGCGCCGGGCCGCATTCCGGAGGTCGCCTCGCTGGCCTTGCCGATCGTCAATGCCATGGGCGTGCCGCTGGCGGCGGTGTCGGTGGCGGTGCCGGCCCATCGACTCGATGCACCGCTGCGACAGCGTGTGGAGGCCGCGCTGCGCATCGCGCAGGAGGACATCGCAGGCCAGGCCCGCGCACTGGGGCCTCAGCAGCCCAGCGCGTAGAGGCCGGCGAGCACGGCGCCGGCGACCAGTCCGCTGCGCAGCACGAAGCCCCGGTTCCATCCCAGCGCGATCTCCCGCGGCGGCACGCCGGTCATGGCGCCTGCCAGCAGCAGCGTGGCGCTCACCGGCGAAACCGTGATGGCCAGCGACCAGCCCAGCGTGAGCGCCAGCGCATGCGTGAGCGGCGCTGCCAGGGCCGAGGCGGTGCCCGCGAAGACCTGGGCCCAGATCAGCACGGCGATGGTGGGCGCCACGGAGAGCGAGGCCACCAGCGGAATGGACACCAGGCACAGCAGCGGCAGCAGCCAGCCGGGCAGGCCACCGCCGCCCGCGCCCAGGCCCGCCGCATGCGCGACGGCCAGCACGCCCTGGCCGATGAAGATGGCGGCCGAGAAGATGAAGATCTCGCTGCGGGTCTCGGTGAGGACCTCGAAGAAGTGCGACAGCGCTGCACGCGCGCCGGCGCGGCCGTTCCGTCCGGCCGTGCGTGGGGCGGGGGATTGCGCCAGCGCCCACGCGAGGCTGAGCGCCGGAATGGTCAGGGTGGCGCAGGCCATGAAGCTCCAGCCGGTCGAGCCGTGCAGCAGCAGCGTGGCCAGGAAGAGCAGCACGCTCATGCCCAGGATGAGCCAGAGGGCGCGCCGGTCCGAGCGCGATGCCGCCACCGGCGCGGCGTCCGCGTCGGCGCCGGCGGGCGCGGCGCGGCGCTCGCTCCAGGCCTCCGCGCCCAGCACGAGTGCGGCCACCAGCATTCCGGTGCCGACGAAGGGCAGCACGCCCAGCTTGGGAAAGACCGCGCTCACGATGGCGAAGCTGATCGCCATGGGCGACCAGGTGGTGGTCATGGCCAGGCCGCGGATCACGGCCGCCAGCATGCCGCGGGCGACGGGGCTCGTGCGCACATGCAGGCCTGCGCGCTCCAGCAGTTCACCCATCATGGGCACCACGCCGAAGCTGAACATCAGACTCAGCCAGTGGCTGCCGAACAGCACGGTGCCGTGCCGCGCACCGGGGCTGGCGGCGAGCAGGGACGCGGCGGCGCGGCCCATCAGCGGCGAGCGGCGCATCGGCAGGCGCAGCGTCGCCAGGGCGGCCAGCAGCGCGGCGAACTGCGTGCTCTGCGCCACCGCGGCTTGCAGCACAGGGGCCGGCGCGGGCGCCAGCAGCCACACCAGCAACGCGCCGGGCACGGCGAGGCCGGCGAACAGCCGCGCCTGTCTGCTGACGCGCGGCCAGGCCGCCGCAATGAACACCGCCAGACCCAGCGCGGCGGCCACCTGCCAGGCACGGCCGCCCAGCACGGTCTGCAGGATGGTGCAGGCCGCCGTGATGGCCAGGCCGGCCTGGGCCAGGCGCTCGTGTGCCTTGGCGGGGCGCGCGAGCACGGTTGAACCTCCGGCTTCGCCTGCGACGCGGGAGCGCTCGGGAATGGCTGCGCCGCCGCTCACGCCGCTTCGAGGATGTTCACGGCCAGCGGCGGCCAATGCGCCCACACCTCGGTGCCGACGGAAAGCGGGGCCTGGCCGGCGCTCTCCTGCCGCACCAGCAACTGCTGCCCGTCGGGCAGCTGCACGGTGTAGTCCGAGGCATGGCCGTGGTAGATCGCCTGGGTCAGGCGGCCGCACACGCGGGCCGAGGTGTCCTGGGCCTGCGGGGCCAGCCGGATGCGCTCGGGCCGCACGGCGATCTCCACCTCGCTGCCCGCGGGCAGCGCGCTGGCCGGCGCCTCGAAGCGCTGGCCGAAGGCACTGAGCACGCTGCCCTGCGGGCCAGCCTGCTCCAGCCGCGCGCGCACGAAGTTGCCCAGGCCCATGAACTCCGCGACGAAGCGGTTGCGCGGCTGTTCGTACAGCTCGGCCGGCGGGCCGACCTGCTCGATGCGGCCGCGGTTCATCACGGCCACGCTGTCGCTGAGCATCAGCGCCTCTTCCTGGTCATGGGTCACGAACAGGGCGGTGATGCCCAGCTCGCGCGTGATGCCGTAGAGCTCGGTCTGCATGGCCTCGCGCAGCTTGCGGTCGAGCGCGCCGAAAGGCTCGTCGAGGATCAGGATGCTCGGCTCTACCACCAGCGCGCGGGCGATGGCCACGCGCTGCTGCTGGCCGCCCGAGAGCTGCTGCGGAAAACGCTCGCCGAAGTCCTCCAGCCGCACCTGCGCCAGGGCACGCCGCACGCGGCGCTGCTGTTCGGCGCCGGAGACCTTGCGCATGCGCAGGCCGAAGGCCACGTTCTCGTTCACCGACATGTGCGGGAACAGCGCGTGGCTCTGGAACACCATGCCGATGTTGCGCTTCTGCACCTCCAGCCGGGTGACGTCGCGCTCGTCGATCAGGATGCGGCCGGCATCGGGCGAAGAGAGCCCGGCCACGATGCGCAGCGTCGAGCTCTTGCCGCAGCCGCTCGGGCCCAGCAGCGTGAGGAACCGGCCGCTGGGGATGTCCAGCGAGATGTCGTCGAGCACCAGCTGGCTGCCGTGGCTCTTGCGCAGGCGTTCGGCGCGGACATGGGCCATGCTCAGCTCCCCAGGATCTTCTTGAGGCCGAACACGCGCTCGACGCCCAGGGCGATGGCCAGCGTGGCGAGGATCAGCATGGCGGAGATCGCCGCGATGGACGGGTCGAAGTTGTATTGCATGTAGGACATGATGGCGATGGGCAGTGTGGTGTGCTGGGCGCTGCCGAGGAAGAGCGAGACCGAGACGTCGTCGAAGGAGAGGATGAAGCTCAGGATGGCGCCGGCCGCGATGGCGCCACGCAGCTGCGGCAGCAGGATGTGGCGCAGCACCTGCCAGCGCGAGGCGCCGAACACCATGCCGGCTTCCTCCAGCGTCGGGTCCATGCGGGCGAGCGTGGCCAGCACGGTGCGCAGCGTGTAGGGCAGCACGATCAGCGCATGGCCCAGCAGCAGCCGCAGCGGCGCGTTGCCGATGCCCAGGCCCGCCATGGCCACCAGCACCGCGATGCCGATCACGATGCCCGGCACGATCAGCGGCGACAGGAACAGCGACTCCACCAGCGTGCGACCGGGCCAGCGCCCGCGCGCGATGGCGAAGGCTGCGGCCACGCCGACCGGCAGCACCACCAGCGTGGCCGCCGCGGCCAGCCAGAGGCTGGTGACCAGGCCGCCCATGAAGTTGTCCGAGGCCAGGGCCTCGCCATACCAGCGCAGCGACAGGTCGGTGGGCGGAAAGCTGGGCACCGGCCCGCCGTTGAAGGACACGATCACCACCATCGCCAGCGGCGCGAGAAGGAAGACGTAGAGCAGCACGGTCAATGCGCGCATGCCGGCAGAGAGAAGGCAGTTCATCGGGCCAGGCTCCATTGGCGCGTGTACCAGCGGCTCCAGCCCACCACGGCCAGCAGCAGGGCCAGCGTGGCGGCCAGCAGCACGGCCACCATGGTGGCGCCGAAATGCCAGTTCATCGTGACCGAGAACTGCTGGTAGATGAAGGTGGTCATCAGCCCCGAGCGGCTGCCGCCCATGAGCGCCGGCGTCACGTACGAGGACATCGACAGGCTGAACACGATGATCGTGCCGCTGGCCAGGCCCGGCACCGACAGGGGAAGGATCACATGCCGGAAGACATGCCAGCGCGAGGCGCCGAGCGTGGCCGCGGCCTCGGTGAGCGAGGGGTCGATGCGGTCCAGCGCACCCAGCAGCGAGAGCACCATGAAGGGCAGGAACACATGCACCAGCCCGATGAGCACGGCGGGCTGGGTGTACATGATGCGCAGCGGTTCGTCCGTGAGGCCGAGCGCCATGAGCGTGGTGTTGAGCGCGCCCCTGTCGCCCAGCAGCACGACCCAGCCGTAGGTGCGCGCGACGATGCTCACCAGCAGGGGCGCCAGGATCATCACCAGCAGCATGCCCCGCACCGACGGCCGTGCCCGCCAGACCGACAGGCCGAGCACCATGCCGAACACGGCCGTGAGCAGGGTGGTCAGCGCCGACAGCCACAGCGTGCGGCCGACGATGCCCAGGTAGAAGTCGCTGCGCATCAGCCGGGCGTAGTTGGCGAGCGTCAGCTCGCCAACCGGCGCGATGACGCCGGGCTCGGCCGGATTCAGGCTCATCCACAGCACCTGGCCCAGCGGCAGGAAGAGGCCGAGCACCAGCAGGGCCAGGCCCGGCAGCACCAGCAGGCCCACCGGCGGCGCGCGCCGGGCCGGCGCGACGACGGTCAGGGAGTCGGGCGCCAGCACGGCGGCGTGGGCACTCATGGACTGGCCTCTGCCGGCAGTGCGTGGCTCTGCAGCGCCTGCGCGATGCGGGCCACGGGTTCGACCCGCGCGAAGTAGGTGCGCATCTGCTCGAGCGACGCCTCGTGCAGCGCCACCACCGAGTTCTTCACGCCCACGGCGTCCTCCGCGACCACCACGTGGAAGTCCAGCATGGAGGCATCGCGCACCGTGGACTCCACGCAGCAGTTGGTGGTCACGCCGGCCACGATCAGCGTGCGGATGCCGCGGGCGCGCAGCATCACCTCCAGCGGCGTGTCGACGAAGGCGCTGAAGCGGTGCTTGGTGATCTGCAGCTCTCCGGGCTGCGGCGCCACCACTTCCAAGGCGCGGCCGCCCCAGCTGCCGGGCAGGCAGACCTCGACCTCGCCGGGCGCGAACTGGTGCGCGTCGTCCACCTCGGCGGCCGACAGGCTCCAGACGGCGCCCTCGCGCGTCAGCGCGCTCGGAAAGCGGTAGGGCGAGCCGACGTGGCGCACGTGCTGGCCGTACTCGGCATGCACATGCACGACGGTGCAGCCGGCGGTGCGCGCCGCCTCCAGCAGGGCGGGCATCCGCGCCACGGCGGCCTGCACCAGCGGCATGGCCTCGCGTCGCCCGGTGGCGCCCTCGGGGCTCACGAAGTCGTTCTGCACATCGATCAGCAGCAGGGCGGTGTGGGCGGGGGCCAGGCGCTGCTCCAGCGTGCGCAGCCAGCGCGCATGCTTGACCTGCGGCTGCCAGCTGCGCGGGGCATCCGATCCTGCAGGCCATCGCTGCACGATGGCATGCATCGTCGGGACGTCCACAGCGGCCTGCGCCTGGAGGCCTCGCGCGCGGGCATCGCGCAGCAGGCTGGCCAGGGCCAGGTCCAGCTGCAGGCCCGCCACCACCAACTGCTCGATCGCGTTGGCGCGCAGCAGCAGGTTGAGCGTGCTGGCGCCGAAGGCGCCGGTATCGGGCGCGCGGACCACGAACTCGTGCGGCCCGGGCTGCGGGGCCAGCGTCGGCGGCCAGGCGAAGGCCTGCTCCACCGGGGCGATGAACACGGTGAAGACCTGGGCGGCACGCGCGGCCTCCAGGAGCCCTGCCAGGTCCGCCAGCGCGGCCGGCTGCGCGTCGCGCAGCGTGGCCGTGGCGGGAATCACCAGTGCCGTGGCGAAGGGTGCGGCGTCCTGCACCACCTCTTGCGTGAGTTGCGCGGCGATCAACCTGCGATCTCCTGGTTCCAGCGGTCGGTGATCTCCGACATCTGCGGAATGACCTTGCCCCAGTCGAAGAGCTTGAGCTGCTCCAGCGCCGGCACGCGCTCGGCCGCCTTGCCGCTCAGGCGGGCCAGGCGGTTGGTGGGGCCGGCGATCACGGCGTTGCAGAAGGCCTCCTGCGCCTCCTTGCTCAGCGCATGGTCGATGAATTGCATGCACAGCTCGGCATTGGCCGTGTTGCGGGCCACGTGGTAAGAGACCATGCCCACCATCGAGCCGTCCTTGGGAAAGACGAACTTGACGGGTTTGCCGCTGTCGATGAGTGCGTAGGCCGGGATGTTGGTGGTCATCGCCACCACCGAGACCTCGCCGGTGTCGAGCATCTGCATCGCGTCGGTGGAGCCGCTGAAGAAGCGCCGGATGTTGGGACGCAGCTCGCGCAGGGCCTTGAAGCCAGGGTCGAGGTTGCTCTCGTCGCCGCCGCGCGTGCGGGCGGCGGCGACCAGCATCTCCCAGCTGCCCCAGACGCCGATGTGGGGCACCGTGACCCGGCCCTTGAGGGCCGGGTCCCACAGGTCGCTCCAGGCTTCGGGCGGCTTCTTCACCAGGTCGGTGCGGTAGGCGATGCCGTAGGCCACGTAGTCCAGGCCCACCGCCTCCTTGCGGAACTGGTCGAACCACATCGGGTGCACGTTGCGGATGTTGGGGATCTTGTCGGGCGACAGCGGCATGCCGATGCCCGCACGCACCGCCTTGATGCTGTCTGGATAGGGCAGCAGCAGCATGTCGATCTCCGGCCTGGCCCGGTTGACCATGCCGTTGGTCAGCCATTCGCTGGCGGTGCCCAGCTTGAGCGCGACCTTCACGCCCAGCTTCTTCTCGAAGCTGTCGACGATGGCGGCGCGGTAGTTCTTCTCCCAGACGCCGCCGAAGACGGTGGAGGTGAAGCCTCCCGCGGCCCGCGCCGGCAGGGCAAGACCCACCGTCAGCGAGGAGGCGGCGCCAAGGAAATGGCGTCGGGAGAAAGCGTCGCTCATGGTCATGCTCATCACTCCTTGTTCAATATATTGAACTGATTTCAATATGAAGAACTAAAACGAGCAAAACATGTGCCAGTGGCCAGCGGCGTTGGGGGCGTACGCGCGCACTGAATCTGGGCATTTGGCTGGGCGGCCGACAATCCACCGATGCAGATTCAGGAAAAGCCGCCCTACGACACCGTCTTCGAGTGGATCGGCGGCGAAGACAAGATCCGCGCCATGGTCGAGCGCTTCTACGACCTGATGGAACTGGAGCCCGGGTACGCCGATCTGCGCGCCGCCCACGGACCCAGCCTGGACAACGCCCGGCAGCGGCTGACGTGGTTCCTCACGGGATGGATGGGCGGGCCGCAGCACTACACCGAGCGCTTCGGCCACCCGCGCCTGCGGGCGCGGCACATGCCCTTTCCCATCGGCATCAAGGAGCGCGACCAGTGGCTCGCCTGCATGGACCAGGCGATGGGCGAGACCGCCGTGCCCGAGGCCCTGCGCGCGCGCCTGCGCGACTCCTTCTTCCAGACGGCGGACTGGATGCGCAACAAGGGCGTGTGAGCGCCCCGCCTTCCTTCAGCGCCCCGCCGGCGCCAGCAGCACCACCAGTGCGCCGGCGCCGCCTTCGGCCGGCTTGGCCTGCACGAAGGCCAGCACTTCCTTCTTCTGGATCAGCCAGCGCTGCGCCTTGGTCTTGAGCACCGGCTGCTTGCCGGGCGAGCCCAGGCCCTTGCCGTGCACCACGCGGACGCAGCGCACGCCGTGGCGGTGGGCCTCGCGGATGAAGCCCCCCAACGCCTCGCGCGCTTCGTCGCTGCGCAGGCCATGCAGGTCCAGCTGGCGCTGGATGGACCAGTCGCCCGAACGCAGCCGGCGCGTCACGTCCAGGCCCACGCCGGGGCGGCGGAAGCTCATCTGGTCGTCGGCGTCCAGCAGCGTCGTCACGTCGAACTCGTCGCTGATCGCTTCGCGCAGCGCCTTGGCCTCGTCCAGGTGGAACTGCGTGGCCACCGGCGCCGGCCGCTCCTTGGCCAGCACGACCATGGGCTTGTGCTTGAGCGGCTTGGTGGCGCCCGTGTCGGCGCCGATGGCGCGGGCAAAGAGGTTCTGGCGCGCCTGGCGCTGCTCTTCCAGCTGCTTCTGGCGCAGGGCCTCGGCCGCCTCGCGCGCGCGGTCCTCGGCCAGCTGGCGCTGGACCTGCTTGAGGTCGGCCAAGCTCTTCAGGGCCGGGGTCTTTGGGGGCATCGGGGCAGTGTCTCACGGCCCCGCGGCAGGGGCGCCGCGGGTCAGACGAGTCCCTGCTGCGCCATCGACAGGAAGCGGCCCGGGCCCACGATCACATGGTCCAGCACGCGGATGTCGAGCAGGGCCAGCGCGGCCTTGAGCGCGTCGGTGAGCTGCTGGTCGGCCCGCGAGGGCTGCACGTCGCCGCTGGGGTGGTTGTGGGCCAGCACGACGGCCGCGGCGCCATGGTGCAGGGCGCGCTGCACCACCTCGCGCGGGTAGACGCTGGTCTGTGCCAGCGTGCCGCGGAACAGCTCCTCCATCGCCAGCAGGTGATGGCGGGTGTCGAGAAACAGCACCGCGAACACCTCGTGCGGCTTGTGGGCCAGGTGCAGCTGCAGGTACTGCGCGACGGCGTCGGGCGTCTCGAAGGCCGGGCGCTCGGCCAGCCGCTGCGCCATGGCGCGGCGGGCCAGCTCCATCACCGCCAGCAGCTCGGCCCGCTTGGCGGTGCCGCCCAGGCCGCGGATCCTGCGCAGCGCCTCGCCGTCGGCATGCAGCAGGCCGGCAATGCCGCCGCAGGCGTCGAGCACGTCCTGCGCAAGCTGCAGCACATGCCGGCCCGCCAGGCCGGTGCGCAGCAGCAGCGCCAGCAGTTCGGTGTCGCTCAGGGCGGCGGGCCCGCGCGCGAGCAGCTTTTCCCGCGGGCGCGCATCGGCCGGCAGGTCGTGGAATGCCATGAGGTTCCTCCCTTGGGGGTTGCGGCGTCGACGGCCCTACGGCACGGCGGCCCAACCCCCCTCCTTTAAACTCGCGGGCCAGTTTATCGGGGGCCTCCCTTGTCTTCGTCCACCCAAATCCCCGTGGTGCAGCCCGGCTCCTTCCTCACGCTGCACTACCGCCTGGCCGGCCCGGCCGGCGACATCATCAACACCTTCAACGACAAGCCTGCCACGCTGTCGCTGGGCGCAGGCGAACTCTCGCCTGCCGTCGAACAGCGCCTGCTGGGCCTGGAAGAAGGCACGCACACCACCTTCGATCTGCCGGCCGGCGAGGCCTTCGGCGAGCGCAATGCCGAGATGCAGCAATGGGTGGCGCGCACGCTGCTCGCGCAGCTGGGCGACCCCGACGAGCAGTACACCGTCGGCGACGTGGTGCAGTTCCCCACGCCCGATGGCGCGGGCAGCTATGCGGGCGCCGTGATCGCGCTGTCGGACAGCGCGGTGCAGTTCGACTTCAACCATCCGCTGGCAGGCCAGCCGGTGACTTTCGAGGTGCGCCTGATCGGCGTCCTGTGATGACCACCGGTACCGCGCTCAACGAAATCCTCCTGGCCGAGCCGCGCGGCTTCTGCGCCGGCGTGGACCGCGCCATCGAGATCGTGGAGCGGGCCCTCGCCAAGTTCGGCGCGCCGATCTATGTGCGTCACGAGATCGTGCACAACACCTATGTGGTGAACGAGCTCAAGGCCAAGGGCGCGATCTTCATCGAGGAGCTCGACGAGGTGCCGCCCGGCGCCACGCTGGTCTTCAGCGCCCACGGCGTGAGCAAGGCGGTGGAGAACGAGGCCCGCGCGCGCGGCTTCTCGATCTTCGACGCCACCTGCCCGCTGGTGACCAAGGTGCATGTCGAGGTGGCCAAGTTGGCGAAGGAAGGCTACGAGTTCATCATGATCGGCCACAAGGGGCACCCCGAGGTCGAGGGCACGATGGGCCAGCTCTCCAGCGGTATCCATCTCGTCGAAGACGTGGAGGACGTCGGCCGCGTGCAGCCGGGCCAGACCGACAAGCTCGCCGTGGTCACCCAGACCACGCTGAGCGTGGACGACGCCGCCGAAATCGCCGCTGCCGTGCGCGCGCGCTTTCCCAAGGTGCGCGAGCCCAAGCAGCAGGACATCTGCTACGCCACGCAGAACCGGCAGGACGCGGTCAAGCTGCTGTCGCCGCAGGTCGACGTGGTGATCGTGGTGGGCAGCCCCACCAGCTCCAACAGCAACCGCCTGCGCGAGCTGGCCGAACGGCTGGGCACCGCGGCCTACATGGTCGATTCCGCCGCCGAGCTGAAGGCCGAATGGTTCGAGGACCGGACGCGCGTGGGCCTCACGGCCGGTGCCTCGGCGCCCGAGGTGCTGGTGCGCGAGGTGATCGACCGCATCAGGTCGCTGGGCGCCGTGTCGGTGCGCAGCCTGCCGGGCGTGGAGGAGCACCTCAAGTTCCCGCTGCCCAAGGGCCTCAAGCTGGACGACCAGCCGCCGCCGCAGCACATCTCCTGATCCTTCCCGGACGCCATCCGCAGCGCGCAGGCGCGCGGCGCGAGGTCTCCCGCCAGCCGGCCGCATGATGCGGCCGGTGCCACTTATGGACCACCCATGACGACTTCGACCTCTTCTTCGCACGATTCGCCCGACTCCGTGAGCTGGCGCGCCGACATCGAGGCGGCCGCCCAGCGCCTGCAGCGGCAGGGCCGCGGCTTCGTGCGCGAGACGCCGCTGTGGCGACTGCCCGCCTCGGCCCTGGGCCTGGACGCGCCCGGCGCCGAGGTCTGGCTCAAGCTGGAGCACCTGCAGTCCGGCGGCAGCTTCAAGGCCCGCGGCATGATGAACCGCCTGCTGGCCAACCCCATTCCCGAGGCGGGTGTGATCGTCGCTTCCGGCGGCAATGCCGGCATCGCCACCGCGGGTGCGGCGCGCGCGCTGGGCGTGCCCTGCGAGGTCTTCCTGCCCGGCGTCTCGCCCGAAGCCAAGCGCCAGAAGCTGCGCGACCTGGGTGCCACGGTCAACGTGGTCGGCCAGCTGTATGCCGATGCGCTCGAAGCCTGCCTGGCCCGCCAGCAGGCCACGGGCGCGCTGCTCACCCATGCCTACGACCAGGCCGAAGTGGTGGCGGGCGCCGGCACGCTGGGCCGCGAGATCGAAGCGCAGGCTGGCGGCGTGCCCGATGCGGTGCTGGTCAGCGTGGGCGGCGGCGGCCTGATCGGCGGCCTGGTCGGCTGGTTCGAGAACCGCACGCGCGTGATCGCACTGGAGCCCGAGGGCTCGCCCACGCTCTACCGTGCCCGAGAAGCCGGCGAGCCGGTCGACGTGGCCGTGGGCGGCCTGGCCGCCGATTCGCTGGGCGCGGGCCGCATCGGCCGCATCGCCTGGGAGATCGCGAAGCAACATGTGCCCGAGGCGCTGCTGTTGACCGAGACCGCCATCCGCGACGCGCAGCAATGGCTGTGGAAGGAGATGAAGCTGGCCGTCGAGGCCGCCGCCGCGCTGCCGCTGGCGGCGCTGCACAGTGGCGCCGTGCGCCTGCAGCCCGGCCAGCGCGTGTGCCTGATCGTGTGCGGCGCCAACGTCGATCCGGCGACGGTCGCCTGAGTCCGGCGCCCGCACCATGAGCCTGCCTTCCTGGCGACTGCTGCTGCGCCGCACGGCGCGGCGCATCTGGTTCCGCTCGGTCGTCTTCAGCCTGGTGGCCGTGCTGCTGGCGGTGGCGGCGCGCTACCTGGCGCCCTGGCTGCCGGAGCACTTCGAGGGCAACATCGGCCAGGACTCGGTGGGCGGCATCCTGCAGATCCTGGCCTCGTCGATGCTGGCGGTGACCACCTTCTCGCTCACGGCCATGGTGTCGGCTTATTCCTCCGCCACCACGCTGGCCACGCCGCGCGCCACGCAGCTGCTGATCCAGGACCCGACCTCGCAGAACGCGCTCTCGACCTTTCTGGGCGCCTTCCTGTTCTCCATCGTCGGGATCATTGCCCTCTCGACCGGCTTCTACGGCGACCGCGGCCGGGTGATCCTGTTCGTGGGCACGCTGGCCGTGGTGGCGCTGATCGTGTTCACGCTGCTGCGCTGGATCGCGCACCTCACGGCCTTCGGCCGCATGTCCGACGTGATCGACCGCGTGGAGCGCGCGGCCATTGACGCCATCCGCGACTGGCGCGAAGCGCCGCACCTGGGTGGGCATCCGGCCGTGGTGGTGCCGGCCGAAGCCTGGCCGGTCTTCGGCGAGCGGACCGGCTACGTCACCCATGTGGACGTGGGCGCGCTGCAGCGCATCGCCGCGCAGGCCGACCTGCGCCTGCACGTGGCCGTGCTGCCCGGTACGCTGGTGCATCCACAGCGGCCGCTGCTGCGGGCCGAAGGCGCTGGCGACGACGACTGCCGCGCCGCGCTGGCCCGTGCCTTCACCGTCGAGCGCCACCGCAGCTTCGACCACGACCCGCGGCTGGGCCTGGTCACCCTGGCCGAGATCGGCAGCCGCGCGCTGTCGGCGGCGGTCAACGACGCGGGCACCGCCATCGAAGTGATCGATGCGCAGCACCGCGCCTTCCGGGCGGTGCTCGAGCGCACTGACGATGCATCGGACGCGACCGAGTGCGACCGCGTCTTCGTGCCGCTGCCCACCACGGCCGACCTGCTGGAAGACGCATTCCGCCCGCTGGCGCGCGACGGCACCGGCGCCATCGAGGTATCGATCCGCCTGCAGAAGACGCTGGCCGCGCTGGCCGGGGCCGCGCCCGCTCACGCCCAGGCCATCGACGCCATGGCCCGCCAGGCCTTCGAGCGGGCCAGCGCCGCCTTTGCCAGCGACGCCGACCGCGATGCGCTTACGCAGGCGACGCAGGGCCGTTTCCTACAATGAGCCGATGCTCGACATCACTCTCCTGCGCAAGGACCTGCCTTCGGTCGTCGCGCGCCTCGAATCCCGCAAGAAGAACCAGCCCTACCTCGACGTCGCGCGCTTTTCCGCCCTGGAAGCCGAGCGCAAGCAACTGCAGACGCGCACCGAGGAGATCCAGGCCCGCCGCAACGCGCTGAACAAGCAGATCGGCCCGCTCAAGGCCAAGGGCGAGTCGGTCGATGCGCTGATGGCCGAGGTCAACGCGCTCAAGGCCGAGATGGAGTCGTCCGCCGTGCGCCTCGACGCGCTGCAGCCCGAACTGCAGACCCTGCTGCTGGCCGTGCCCAACCTGCCGCACGACAGCGTGCCGCAGGGCGAGGACGAAGCCGGCAACGTCGAGGTGCGGCGCTGGAGCCCGCAGGGTGGGGAGGGCGGCAACGCGCCCCAGCTCGGCTTTACGCCGCGGGACCATGTGGAACTGGGCGAACCGCTGGGCCTGGACTTCGAGATGGGCGTCAAGCTGGCCGGCTCGCGCTTCACCGTCATGAAGGGGGCCATCGCCCGCCTGCACCGTGCGCTGGCGCAGTTCATGATCGACCTGCAGACCGAGCAGCACGGCTACACCGAGTGCTACGTGCCCTACATCGTCAACGGCGAGACGCTGCGCGGCACGGGCCAACTGCCCAAGTTCGAGGGCGACCTCTTCGCCGCCAAAAAGGGCGGCCAGGATGGCGAGCCGGTGCCCGACCTGTCCGCGCTCTACCTCATTCCCACCAGCGAGGTGCCGCTGACCAACTTCGTGCGCGACACCGTCGTGCCCGAGTCGCAACTGCCGATCCGCCTGACGGCGCATACGCCCTGCTTCCGCTCCGAAGCGGGCAGCGCTGGCCGCGACACGCGCGGCATGATCCGCCAGCACCAGTTCGACAAGGTCGAGATGGTGCAGATCGTGCACCCCGAGAAGAGCTACGACGCGCTGGAAGAAATGACCCGCCATGCCGAGGCGGTGCTACAGGCGCTGGATCTGCCCTACCGCGTGGTGCTGCTGTGCACGGGCGACATGGGCTTCGGTTCGTCCAAGACCTACGACCTGGAAGTGTGGATCCCGGCGCAGGCCACCTACCGCGAGATCAGCTCGGTCTCCAACTGCGAGGCCTTCCAGGCGCGCCGGCTGCAGGCCCGCTTCAAGAACGCGCAAGGCAAGAACGAGCTGCTGCACACCCTCAACGGCTCCGGCCTGGCCGTGGGCCGTGCGCTGGTCGCGGTGCTGGAGAACCACCAGCAGGCCGACGGCAGCATCGCCATTCCGAAGGCGCTGCGCCCCTACCTTGGCAACCAGGCCGTGCTGCGCGCTTGATCGAATCGCTGCGGCCCGCTTCCCTGCGGGCCAAAAGCCTGGCTATAATGCAAGGCTTCGACTGAATCGCACAGCTTGTGGAGAGGTGGCAGAGTGGTCGAATGTACCTGACTCGAAATCAGGCGTACGGTTTCCCCGTACCGTGGGTTCGAATCCCACCCTCTCCGCCAGTATCTATTTAAAAACAATCACTTGGGTGAGGACTCAGCAATCTGTCCCACAAAAAGTCCCACAAAATGCAAAGCCGCAAACCGCAAGGTTGCGGCTTTTTTTTGGTGCGCCCAGCATGGGCGCACTCTTGCGGGTGCAAGTCCCGCCGTAAGTTGATCACAGCGAACGAAGCGAAGCGCAACTGCATGAGGGCGACCGAGTGTGGAGAGGAAGCGCGGAGCGAAGCTGCGAGCCGATGAACAAGAACCGGATAGAAGGCGAAGCCGACCAGGGCGAGCGGGCCATGAACCGCGAAGCTCTCGTGATCAAGGGTCAGGCGGCGTAGATCCGGCGGTTGTGCAGTGAAGGAGTGCGTTCTTACCTGGGGAGATCTCGCCTCACGCCTGAAAGGGCGACGGCTGTGCCGCAGCGAGAAGTCAGCAGAGGTCGTAGTAGCCGGGTAGCGGGGCCGCCGAGGCCGCCAGCGAGAAGCGAAGGACCGAACGAGAGCGAGTGACCGAGGATCGCGGGAATGTCGAAGGCCATGCGTCAGATGCCGCAGCGATGCGGGCGGGTGGGCAGCGCGTGCGGTGAAGCCGGGCGAGAACCTGCCAGCGACGAAGCCTGCGGCCCGTCCCATGAACACCAGGGCACAGGGTCGGCAATGCCGATGGCAGGGGCTGGCCCCCTGCTGGAGGCGGCGCTGACCAGAGAGAACCTGCGGGTGGCCTGGAGGCGGGTCAAGGCCAACAAGGGCGCGGCGGGCGTGGACGGGCTCGACATCGAGCAGACCCATCGTCTGCTGCAAACGACGTGGCCGCGAATCCGCCAGGAGTTGCTGGCAGGCAAATACCGGCCACAGCCGGTGCGCAGGGTCACGATCCCCAAACCCGGGGGCAGCCAGCGCGAGCTGGGCATCCCGACGGTGACGGACCGACTGATCCAGCAGGCACTGCTGCAAGTGCTGCAGCCGCTGATCGACCCCACCTTCAGCGACCACAGCCACGGGTTCCGACCGGGCAGGAATGCGCACGACGCGGTCAAAGCCGCGCGGGCTTACGTCCAGTCCGGCAAGCGTGTGGTCGTGGACGTGGACCTGGCGAAATTCTTCGACCGGGTCAACCACGACATTCTGATGGGGCGGCTCGGCAAGCGCATCGCGGATACAGCCGTGCTGCGGCTGATCCGTGCGTACCTGGATGCCGGGATCATGGATGGTGGAGTCAAGGTGGAGCGAGAACAGGGCACGCCGCAAGGTGGGCCGCTGAGCCCGCTGCTGGCCAACGTGCTGCTCGACGAAGTGGACAAGGCACTAGAGGCGCGGGGCTACTGCTTCGCACGCTATGCCGACGACTGCAACGTCTACGTGGGCAGCAAACGGGCCGGTGATGCTGAAGGGCGCGTCCATGATGGCGGTGTTGCCCAGGATCCCGAGTCGCGCGCCCTTGGCGACTTGGCCGCCGGCGTACACCGGCGGTGCACCACTGACCGAGGTGGCGGTCACGGTGATGGCGCCCAGCGTGGGGGCACCGCCCGTCAGGATCTCGTTCGCAGCAGCGGGGGCAGGCCGCACTTCCCAACCCCCATCGGCCCGCGCATGGGCTTGCCAGCCGGACCCGGCCAAGAGGCGGGCCAAGGCTTGATCGATTGGAAGCTTGCCGTGCACGGCAGGGGCTCGCAGTGCGCTCGCCGTGTCGGCTGGAAAATCGATGCGCTGTCCGGTTTGGCGCGCTAACGTGGCGAGCGAGGCGCCCAGCGTCTGCTCGGGCAGGTCAATGATGGCCGTGGACAAAGCCTGAGGCTGCGCATGCAACGCCCCAGCCGCAATGAGACCGGCAAGCAGCACGCCGAGGCGAACCGGCATGGACTGCTTCTGCAAGTCCGGCGAAGTATGGACGGCACGGACGTGTTGACGCGCACGGCGACGATCAGCCGCGGACAACGGATGGTGGTGGCTCAAAGCCTTCTCCTCAGACAGGTGATGTGAGGTGCCGGCTTCTGGCTACGTCGCTCATTGCGCGCGACAGCACCTCTTGGTTGTTGTTGAGAATCATTCAAATTTAGGCCGAGAATCCGGTCTCGGCGATTCCCGACTGCCAACCTGGAGGTACACGATGTCTCCCAGACGTTCCCAGTTCGCCGCCTCGCACCGTCGGCCCCGGCCGTCTTTGTTCAACCATCCTCTGTCGCTCGCGGCGGATCGCGCCTCCAGCACTCGGCCTCGCAGTCGCGAGGCATCCTCGGCAGGCGCGCTCAGCAATTTTGCTCAGATGCCCATCTCCCGTTTGCCTGACCTCGCGCAACCCATCTCCATTGCCGACTCATCGGGCACCGCATCCCCGACGAACATCCGACGGCAACTCCTGCTGGCGGGCCTGGGGGCACTGGCGGGCCCAGGCCTGCCGATGACCGCCTTCGCCCAATCTACGGCGATGCCGCTGGAAACTCCAGCGACAGCCTCCCCGGCCCCGGCCAAGTTCGATCCGAATCAGCGCCTCGGCCCCACGCCGTGGGATCGCCAGGACAGCGCGCACTACCGGTTCGAGCGACTTTCGTTGGCCGCGGCCGACGGCCAGCGCTATCGTCTGTGGCTCGCCCAGCCCCGCCGAGCGGCAGCAATTACGCATCCGCTGCTTTGCCTGCTGGACGGCAATGCTGTGGCCGACACGATCACGGCCCCGATGCTCGACGCGCTGGCGGAAGGTGGGCAGGCCGTGGCGCTGGTGACCATCGGCCCAGACAGCGACCTGCGCTTCGATGTCGAGCGGCGGGCCTACGACTACACACCGCCCGTGCGCACGGATGGCCCTACCTGGGACGACGAGGCCCGCGGTCGGCGCGGCGGTGGCGCGGATGCCTTCCTCGGGTTCATCGCGGACCGGGTCCTCCCTGCAGCGGCGCAGGTGTTGGGACCGACTGATCCGGCCCGGCGCACGCTCTGGGGGCACTCATACGGCGGACTGTTTGCGCTGCATGCGCTGCTGCGCCGGCCGGACATCTTCACGCGCTACGCCGCCGCAGACCCCTCGCTATGGTGGCAAGGCGGCTTCGTGCTGCGCGAAGCTGAATCGCCTGCGCCGTTGCCGACAGACCGTGCAACCACACGGCTGCTGATCATGCAGGGCGACTCGATTGCAGATCAACGACCAAGGGTGCAAGGACCGACCGATGTCGACGCCGCACTATTGGCCAGCCGCCAGAAGGCTCGCGCCTCTGTGGCTGCAGACAGCGGTTTTCGGCTTGCCGCGACGTTGAATCGCCGTCGTGGCATGGAGGTGGAGCATCGGAGCTATCCCGGCGTAACCCACGGGCCCATGCTCGCAGCATCACTTCCGGCAACTTTTCTGTTGGCAACCCGCGCATGAACGCGTGCTCACGCGGTGTGGGGCATAGGCGGTTCTGGGGAGGCCAAGGCGTCCGGTTTACTTGTCCGTTTTATCGGCCGACGCTCGACGCCAACTCCCCAGTTCGATTATTTGCGCGGTTCCACGGGGTGCCGGTTGGTATTCGGCACAGGGCGAGGCATGACCCCAGGCTCGACGGCGTTTGCAGCCACCCCTGTATCGGCGCGCCGACGTCATATTCACATCGGCGAGTCCCCAGTTCCCATTGTCGGCGCGCGCACTAATTAGCGGCGACCGGGGAGATCGCAGAAATCTCAATATTACATATTTGTAATCTGGCCGTTAGGAAGGCTGCGGGCAGTTTTCCTACGATCTCCATCCCCAGGCTCCAAAAGGCCCGGAATCTGCCGATCCACCACCTGTAGTGGACCGCAGCAGTCGTCAGACAAATTCACATTCCAACACCCTCTGACTATGTCCAGTGGCCACGCCCATTCCCACGCACCAGCGGCGATTGAACCCGGCAAGGAGAGGCCGCTGTGGATCGCTTTGGTGCTCACCAGTACCTTTCTCGTGGCAGAGGTCATCGGTGGCATCGTCACCGGCAGCCTCGCGCTCATCTCCGACGCGGCCCACATGTTCACCGACGCAGCAGCACTCGCCATCGCCTTGGCTGCCATCCGCGTGGGCAGGCGGGTGGCTGATGCCAAGCGGACATTCGGGTACCACCGCTTCGAGATTCTGGCCGCCGCCTTCAACGCGCTGCTGCTGTTCGGCGTTGCGATCTACATCCTGTTCGAGGCTTACCAGCGCATCAAGTCGCCGCCGACCATCGAGTCGACGGGAATGCTAGTCATTGCGACGCTGGGCTTGGTCATCAACCTCGTCAGCATGAAGCTGCTGGCAGCAGCCAAGGACGGGAGCCTGAACGTCAAGGGCGCCTACCTGGAAGTCTGGAGCGACATGCTCGGCTCCTTGGGCGTGATCGTTGGCGCCATCGTGATCCGCTTCACTGGCTGGGCATGGGTGGATTCCGCCATCGCGGTGTTGATCGGCCTGTGGGTGTTGCCCCGCACTTGGGTGCTGTTGCGCGACAGCGTGAACATCCTGCTGGAAGGCGTACCCAGCGGCATCGACCTGACGCAGGTGCGCCAAGCACTCGCCGCCATGCCCCGCGTCGATTCCGTCCACGACCTGCATCTGTGGTCGCTGACCAGCGGCAAGACCAGCCTGAGCGCCCATCTGGTGAGCGCCAAGGGCAATGCCGACGAGATCACCCGTACCGCCACCAAGATGCTGGAAGACAAATTCGGCCTGCACCACACGACGCTTCAGGTCGAAAAGGTGCCATGCAAGATGGCTTCCGGCGACCACCGGTTCTGATCTCTGGAACGTCCCGGACACACCATGCGCCGCTTGCTCCTCATCCTGCTGCTCGCCATTCTGCCAGTCCAGTTCGGCTGGGCGTCGGTGGGGCAGTACGACGGCCACGAGGTGACGTCAATCCAGGCCGGGGTCGGCGGCAACGAGGCTGAGTCCATCGACCATGTGGCCGTGTCGGTAAATGGATGTGTACCCGGCGACGCCCACTGCCATGCACCGGCTCTGGCGCCGGCCTTCGCGTGGATGCATCTTGGCCAACTGACCGACCGCAACGCCTATCCGCCTCGCACCGAGCAGGTCGCCTGGGGCCGGGCTGCTCCGGCCATCGACCGGCCCAAATGGCCCAGGAATCACTGACGTGGAGCCCGGCGGCCGCCTGACGCCACTCGTCTGAATTTTTTTCAGGTTGCCCGCTCCGGGCAGCCCCTTCCCCTTGGAGATTATTAATGCGTAGGTCTATTGCGCCGATTGGGCTGGCGATCCTGGCGTTTGCCAGCGGCTCAGCGCTGTCTCAGTCTTCTCCGCCGGCGTCGGTGCCGGGCGCCACGGCGTCCGCCACTCCTGCGCTGACCTTGGCCGCGGCTTGGAGGCTGGCACTGGATGGCAACCCGGAGCTGGCCGCCGCACGCAACGAGACGCTGGCGGCCGAGGGTGCACGCGTCCAGGCCGGCGCATTTCCGAACCCGACGCTGGAGGCGCAGATCGAGGATCAACGGCGCGAGACGCGCACCTCGACCGTCACGCTGTCGCAGCCCATCGAGCTGGGCGGCAAGCGCTCCGCACGGATCGCAGCCGCCGACCGGGCCATTGACATCACGAAGTCGCAACTTGAGGCCAAGCGGGTAGACGTGAAAGCGAACGTCACGGCTGCGTTCTTCGCCGTATTGGTGGCGCAGGAGCGGGTGACGCTTGCACAGGCGTCGCTCGATCTTGCACGCCGCGGCTCCGATGCGGCGAATAAGCGCGTCACCGCCGGCAAGGTTTCGCCCGTGGAAGAGACCAAGGCGAAAGTTGCCGAGGCCGGCGTGCGCCTGGAACTCGTGCAGGCCCAGGGCGAGTTGCGCACCAGCCTGGCGCAGCTTCGCGGCGCCATCGGACCGGGCCCCGCAATCGGTGCCGTGGATGGCAATGCGCTACAGACGCCGCGACCGGTTTCTGCGGACGAGGTTACGGCTCGCATCGACGCGGCGCCGGCCGTGCGTGAGGCGCGGCTGGAGATCCGTCGCTTCGAGGCACTGGCCGACTTGGAGCGCGCCAAGCGGATCCCCGATATCACGTTGACGCTGGGTGCGACGCGGCCCACCGAACTGGCCCGCAACCAGGCCATCGTCGGCATCTCAATTCCGCTGCCCATCTTCGATACCAACCGCGGCAACATCCAAGAGGCGCTGCGCCGCCAGGACAAGGCCGAAGACACGGCCCGCGCGACCGAACTGCGCGTGCGCACCGAGGCACTGGCTGCGCGCCAGCGCATCGAGACCACCCTGGCCGAGGTGACGACGCTGCGCGACGAGGTGCTGCCTGGCGCCCAAAGCGCCTTCGATGCGGCCACCAAGGGCTTCGAGCTGGGCAAGTTCAGCTACCTCGAGGCGCTGGACGCGCAGCGGACCTTGCTGCAGGCGCGCGCGCAGTATCTGCGTGCCCTCTCCGAGACCCACCGATCAGTCGCCGAGCTTCAGCGTCTGCTGGGCATCGACGAAGCCACCGCATCTTCTTCCTCATCTCCCCAGACCCAGGAACGTCCATGAACTCCACCCCTCAACCCCCGTCGCGCCGGGGCCAGAAGCTCATCATCGCCTTGCTCGTGGCGGCCGGTGTGATTGGCGGCGTGTTCATCATGACCAAGCCCGACAGCAAGAAGCCGGCGGCCGAAAGCCACAGCGGCCACGGCGACGAATCGGGCAAGAAGGGCGATGACGGCCATGGCCATGGAAGCGAGGGCGAGGCTGGCCACAGCGAAGAAGCCGTCGCTAAGGGCCCCAACGGCGGCCAACTTTTCGTCGATGGCGAATTCTCGGTCGAGATGTTGCTGTCCGAGGAGGGTGGCGAGCCGCGTTTCAAGGCTTGGACCTACGAGAAGAAGCAGCCTGCCACGCCCGCGGGCACGCGTATGGCGGTATCGCTCACGCGTCCTAACGGCGAGAAGCAGGCACTGAAATTTGTGCTGACCAACGGCGTTTGGAGCAGCGACCAGCCGGTGGCGGAACCGCACATCTTCGAGGCCACCCTCGAAGTACAGACGCCTCAGGAGTCCTTTCTCTTTGCTTTCAACAAGGACGAGGGCAAGGTCACCATGAGCGACGCCCAGATCCAGTCCGCCGGCATCACGCTGGACGCCAGTTCGCCGGCCAGCATTCGCAGTGGCCTGCAGTTCCCTGGCGAGATCCGCTTCAACGACGACCGCACCGCGCACATCGTTCCGCGCGTGACCGGCGTGGTCGACAGCGTGAGCGCCAACCTGGGGCAGCAGGTAAAGAAGGGGCAAGTGCTGGCCGTCATCTCCAGCACCGCAGTCTCGGAAACACGCTCGGAGCTGCAGTCCGCACTGCAACGCCGCCAGTTGGCCAAGACCACCTACGAGCGCGAGAAGAAGCTGTGGGAGGAGAAGATCTCGCCAGAGCAGGACGTGCTGCAGGCGCAGCAGGCGCTGCGCGAAGCCGAGATCGCCGCCGCCAATGCCAACCAGAAGCTGCTGGCACTGGGCGCCACGCCGACTGCCGGCGCGTTGGGGCGCTTCGAACTGCGCGCACCTTTCGACGGCATTGTGGTCGAGAAGCACATCGCATTGGGCGAGGCGGTGCGCGAGGACACGCAGGTGTTCATCGTTTCCGATCTATCTTCCGTGTGGGCGGAGATGAGCGTGCCGGCGCGTGACCTGCCCCGTGTGCGCGTGGGCGAGAAGGTGCTGGTGCGTTCGGGCGCCTTCGACGCCACCGCCAACGGCACGGTGGCCTATGTGGGCTCGCTCATCGGCGAGCAGACGCGCACGGCGCGCGCCCGCGTGACGCTGCCCAACCCACAAGGGGCCTGGCGCCCGGGCCTCTTTGTCAACGTCGAGGTGGTGGCCGAAGAAGTGGCCGTGCCGGTCAGCGTGGCCTCGTCGGCGATCCAGACCATCGACGACAAGCCGGTCGTGTTCCTCAAAGTGCCCGGTGGCTTCGTCCCGCAGCCCGTGCAATTGGGTCGCACGGACGGCAAACGCGTCGAGATCGTTGAAGGCCTGAAGCCAGGGAGCAGCTATGCAGCCGCCGGAAGCTTTGTCGTCAAGTCCGAGCAGGGCAAGGGCTCTGCCACCCACACGCACTGAGGCGCGCCGCACGACCATGTTCGAAAAAATCATCCGCTTTGCCATCGAGCAGCGATGGCTGGTGCTGCTCGCCGTGCTGGCGATGGCCGGCCTGGGGGTTTACAACTACCAGAAGCTGCCCATCGACGCTGTGCCGGACATCACCAATGTTCAGGTGCAGATCAACACGGCGGCACCGGGCTACTCGCCCTTGGAGACCGAGCAGCGCGTCACCTTCCCCATCGAGACGGTCATGGCCGGGTTGCCCGGCTTGCAGGAAACGCGTTCGCTGTCTCGCTACGGCCTGTCCCAAGTGACGGTGATCTTCCGCGACGGCACCGACATCTACTTCGCGCGGCAGTTGGTCAACGAGCGACTGCAGTCCACGACCGGCCAGTTGCCCGACGGCATCCACCCGGTCGCAGGTCCGATCTCCACCGGCCTCGGTGAGATCTATCTGTGGACCGTCGAAGCCAAAGAGGGTGCGAAGAAGGTGGACGGCTCGCCGTACACCGCCACCGATCTGCGCGAGATCCAGGACTGGATCATCAAACCGCAGCTCCGGAACGTGCCGGGCGTCACCGAGATCAACACGATCGGCGGCTATGCCAAGCAATACCAGATCGCACCGCTGCCCGAGCGGCTGGCGGCCTACGGCCTGTCGTTGGCCGACGTGGTGAAGGCGCTGGAGCGCAACAACACCAACGTGGGTGCTGGCTACATCGAGCGCCGCGGCGAGCAGTACCTGATTCGTGCGCCGGGCCAGGTGCGCAGCATCGAGGACATCAACAACGTCATTCTTTCCAGCGCGGGCAGCACGCCGGTGCGCGTGCGCGACGTGGCCCAGGTCGAGCTAGGCCAGGAGCTGCGCACGGGCGCAGCGACTGACAACGGCCGCGAGGTCGTCCTGGGCACGGTCTTCATGCTCATCGGCGAGAACAGCCGCACCGTCTCGCAAGCGGTCGCCAGGAAGATGGAGGAGATCAACAAGAACCTCCCGGCAGGCGTCGAGGCTGTGACGGTCTATGACCGCACGGTGCTGGTCGACAAGGCCATCGCCACGGTCAAGAAGAACCTGCTCGAAGGCGCGATCCTGGTCATTGCCGTGCTGTTCGCCTTTCTCGGCAACCTGCGTGCCGCGGTCATCACGGCGATGGTCATTCCACTGTCCATGCTTTTCACCTTCACCGGCATGGTTAACCAGAAAGTCAGCGCCAACCTAATGAGCCTCGGAGCGCTGGACTTCGGCATCATCATCGACGGGGCGGTGGTGATCGTCGAGAACTGCGTGCGGCGCCTTGCCCACGCGCAACAGCACCACGGGCGGCCCCTGACGCGCAGCGAACGCTTCCACGAGGTGTTTGCCGCTTCGAAGGAGGCGCGCCGCGCACTGCTCTTCGGCCAGTTGATCATCATGATCGTCTACCTGCCGATCTTTGCGCTCACCGGGGTCGAAGGAAAGATGTTCCACCCGATGGCGCTGACGGTGGTCATCGCACTGCTCGGCGCCATGATCCTCTCGGTGACGTTCATCCCTGCTGCCGTGGCCTTGTTCATTGGCAAGAAGGTGACCGAGAAGGAAAACCGATTGATGCAATGGGCCAAGCGCGGCTACGAACCGTTGCTCGCACGCGCCCTCGGGGCCAAGGCCGTCGTGCTCACGGCGGCGGGCATTTCGGTGGTGCTGTGCGGCCTGCTGGCCACCCGCCTGGGCAGTGAGTTCATACCGAGCCTGAACGAGGGTGACTTCGCCATCCAGGCGCTGCGCATCCCTGGCACCAGCCTCACGCAATCGGTGCAGATGCAGCAGCGGCTGGAGTCGCGGCTGAAGGAGAAATTCCCGGAGATCGAGCGCATCTTCGCGCGCACGGGCACCGCCGAGATCGCGTCGGACGCCATGCCGCCGAACATCTCCGACGGCTACGTCATGCTGAAGCCGGAAAAGGACTGGCCGGAGCCCAGGCGCAGCCGCCAGGAGCTGCTGGAGGCCGTGCAGGAGGAAGCCGGCAAGATTCCAGGCAACAGCTACGAGTTCTCACAGCCCATCCAGTTGCGCTTCAACGAACTGGTCTCAGGCGTGCGCAGCGACGTGGCCGTCAAGATCTTCGGTGACGACATGGACGTGCTGAACAAGACGGCGGGCGAGATCGAGAAGGTGCTCAATGCCATTCCGGGCGCGGCCGAGGTCAAGGTCGAGCAGACCACCGGCCTGCCGATGCTGACCGTGGCCATCGATCGCGACAAAGCGACCCGCTACGGCCTGAACATCGCGGATGTCCAAGACACGCTGGCCACCGCCATTGGCGGCCGCGAAGCCGGCACCATGTTCGAGGGCGACCGTCGCTTCGACATCATCGTGCGCCTGCCCGAGAGCGTGCGCGGCAACATCGAAGCCATCCGTCGCCTGCCGATACCGTTGCCGGCGTCCACGGCGGCGGGCAGTGCCAACCGCGTCAGCTTCATTCCTCTGTCGGAAGTGGCAACGCTGGAGCTGGCGCCGGGCCCCAACCAGGTCAGCCGCGAGAATGGCAAACGCCGCATCGTCGTGAGCGCCAACGTGCGCGGGCGCGACCTCGGCGGTTTCGTCTCCGAGGCTTCAGCTGCCTTGGAAGAGCGCGTGAAGATCCCGACCGGCTACTGGACCACTTGGGGTGGCCAGTTCGAGAACCTGCAATCGGCCACGCAGCGACTGCAAGTCGTCGTGCCGGTGGCGCTGCTGCTGGTGTTCACGCTGCTCTTCGCCATGTTTGGGAACATCAAGGACGGGCTGATCGTCTTCACGGGTATTCCTTTCGCCCTGACCGGTGGGATTCTGGCCCTGTGGCTGCGCGACATCCCGCTGTCCATCACGGCGGCGGTCGGCTTCATCGCGCTGTCGGGCGTGGCGGTGCTCAACGGGCTGGTGATGATCTCCTTCGTCCGCAACCTGCGCGAGGAGGGCGCCTCGCTCGACACCGCGATCCGCGAGGGTGCGATCACCCGTTTGCGCCCCGTTCTCATGACGGCGCTGGTGGCCTCGCTCGGCTTCGTGCCAATGGCCATTGCCACGGGCACGGGCGCCGAGGTGCAGCGACCGCTGGCGACGGTGGTCATCGGCGGCATTCTGTCGTCGACCGCATTGACGCTGCTCGTGCTACCCGTGCTTTACCGCCTCGCGCATGCGCGTGACGAAGAAGAAGAGGTGTTCGAGCGACCTACCACGCATGCCGAACTGGCGGGCCCTGACGGCAAGCCGGCGTAGTACGTCACCGCCGTGACCCCCTCGCACGGCCATCCTGCCGAGGGGAATTTCTTTCAATCATCCTCATGAAGATCAAGCAGCTTCTTTCCATCTCGGCGCTGGCGTTCAGCACAGCGGCTCTTGCGTCTGGCGACCATGGCGACGAAGCCAAGCCGCGCCACGGTGGCGTTGTGAGTGTCGTGAGGGACATGAGTTACGAGTTCGTGGCCTCCAAGCAGGCATTGAGCCTCCATGTGAGCGACCACGGAAAGACCCCGGATCTCGCCGGTGCCACAGCGAAGCTGATCCTGCTGACAGGTGCTGACAAGCAGGAGGTCGAACTGACGTCCGACGGTTCGGCTCTACGAGCGAGCGGAAGCTTCTCGGTCCAGGCTGGCACCAAGGCTGTCGCCCAGATCAGCCTGAAAGGCAAGCCCGTGCAGTCGGTGCGCTTCACGTTGAAATGAGTCGGCGCATTGCCACATGGTCGCCTGCACGCCAGCGACCTACGAACTGAAGGGGCCGGACATGGGCTTTCTCGAACGCTTTCTGGGCGGGCACCACCGCGGTGGCGATCACGGCGCGCGCAAAGGGTATGAGTACGGTGGTGCCGGCAGCGCTCATGGGCCTGCGCCCGCGGGCTGGGGCACCGACTGCCCGAGCTGCCAGGCGACCAACCCACTGCGAGTCAAGTTTTGTCAGCAATGCGGCACTCCGACGGCGCCCCTCGCTTGCGGCCAATGCGGCACGATGCTCCAAGCCAGGGCGAAGTTCTGCGGACAGTGCGGCAAGGCCGTGTAGCTTCAAGAAGGTCAGCCGACGGATGGGTGTCCGGACTGTAGTCAGGGGCGTACGTCCATGGGGCGCACCCTGAGGTGCACATCGTCGCGAACCTCCTTGCTGGCCGCGCCTCGCGGCCATGAGACCCAGCTGCTGGCAGAGCACGTAGGCCGCGCTGCCTGGTCGCTGGAATTACAGGAAAATCTCACACGGCATCCGCATAGCCGACGGCGTCGACGGCGAGACATGGACCACCAGGCGGACGGAGCTTGTGGGGAGGCGGCATCACCGAACTGTGCCGCATCCGGACTGGTCGGCGCAACGATAGATGCACCGGCGTGTCGAGGCCGTCATTGCATTACCGCCCGATGACGCACATGTAATGTCGCTGTGCGCAAAGTGGCGGGCGGGGTTTCTAGAGTCGGTTGCACGGTCAGGTGACCGGATAAATCTGTCTAGGAGACCTCCATGCAAGCCCACTTTCGCCACAGCCTCGTCGCTGCCGCCGGTGCCGCCACCTTGCTCCTGGCCCCTGCGGCCATGGCGGCCGGCGCTTACCACCCTGCAACCACAGAAGCCGGGGCCACCTTCCACCCTGAGCATGCATCCACCAAGACGCGCGAGCAGGTCAACGCCGATCTCCAGACGGCCATGAAGCACCCAGCCTGGGACCGCGTCAGCCGCGGCGCGCCCTGGCCCGTGGCCAAGACCGGTCCCGGCCTGACCCGCGAACAGGTCAACGCCGACCTCCAGGCGGCCATGAAGCACCCAGCCTGGGACCGCGTCAGCCGCGGTGGAGCGCCGTGGCCCGTCGAGCGTCTGGCGGCGACCCAGTCGTCGTCGAAGTGATCGCAGCCGACGCCACACCCGACGCCGGGACCGGCACGCGAAGAAAGGGGCTTTCGCCCCTTTTTTCTTGCCTGGGCGTCGCTGGCTGGATCGTCCTGCTGGACAACGTCGGCTTCTGGCGGACCTTCCTCTCGGCTCAGCCGGGTTCCCGCTTCGACCAATGGACGGCCGCAGCAGGCCTCGCCAGTTTGCTGATCCTGCTCATGGCAGGCTTGTTGAGGCCACTGGTCGGCAACCGTGTCGGCCTGACCGTGGTCGCGGTCTTGCTGGTGATTTCCGCGGGCGTCGCCCACTACGTGGATGGCTGGGGTGTGTTGGTCGACCGAAACCTCATCCGGAACGTCGTGGAAACCGACGCGCGCGAAGTGTCGGAGTTGCTCTCGTGGTCAGCCGCCGTGGATGTGCTCCTTCGGGGCGTCGTTCCGGCCGTGCTGCTCCTGCTGCTGCCACTGGCGTCGTCGTCGGGGTGGCGCACGCTGGGCCAGACCGGCCTGCTGCTGGCAGGTGCCACGAGCGTGGGGATGTTGCTCACCGTCTCGCTCTACGGTACCTTGGCGACGACGTTCCGCAACCACCGCGAACTGCGCCTTCAACTAGTGCCGGCCAACTACATCCGTGCGGTCTACGGCCATTTCAAGGGAAACATCCGTTCTCCCGTGGCTCCGATGCCTGTGGCATCTGATGCGTGGCGGGCCCCGCGGCCCGACGCGCGACCAAAAGTGATGGTGCTGATGGTCGGCGAGACCGCCCGGGCCGCTAACTTCTCGCTGGGCGGCTACGGCCGCGACACCAACCGACACCTCGCGGGCACCGGCGCCGTCTACTTCCCCAATGTGGCCTCCTGCGGCACCGACACCGCCACGTCGCTGCCCTGCATGTTCTCGAACCTCGGGGCCGGTGCGTTCTCGGTCGGCGCGGCCCAGGCGCGCGAGAACGTGCTGGACTGTGGGCGCCGATGCAAAAGTGAGCCACCGGGCCGACCGAATATTGAGCCAGGGGTGGAAGCCGACGTTGAGATGGTCGGCTGTGGATAAGTGTAGTTGTCAGCCTGTTTCGTGGACCTCCTGGAT
>NZ_JAGOPN010000009.1 GCF_017991995.1 Pseudacidovorax sp.
CTCATAGGTGAAGAGGGCATTGACGCCCTCGTGGCCCGACAGCCGCACGGGCTGCAGCAGGGGCGTGCCGGCAAAGACCGGCAGTGCGGGCGAATGCACCCGCAGCGTGTGTGACAGCGTGGACATGGAAACCTCTCCCTGGCAAGCCGCTCTTTGGCGTAGACGGCAAGCGGCGGGACGAGGTTAAGGGCGCGCGCGGAAGGGCCACGCGGCTCAGCATGGGCCGAAAGCATCTTTTGCCGTGATGCGTGCAATAGTTGCCCGCCAGCGCAAAAGAAGGGCACATGGACACAACAGCGCCAAGTTCTTCCTCGGCCGCAATCGGGCCAAAAGACGAAACAGGCTACCCAGCCGCCAGCGACGGCCGGCGCCGGCTCCACTGCACCAGCTGGTCGGCGGGCATCGGCCGCGCGAAGAAGAAGCCCTGCAACTCGTCGCAGCCCATGCCGACCAGGATGTCGCGCTGGCCGGCGGTCTCGACGCCCTCCGCCACCACGCGCAGGCCCAGGGCCTGGGCCAGTCGCACCACCGCATCGACCACGGCACGGGCGTCGGCGCTGGTCTCGAGGTCGCTGATGAAGCTGCGATCGATCTTGAGCTGCCGCGCGGGCAGGCGCCGCAGGTAGCTCAGGCTCGAATAGCCGGTGCCGAAGTCGTCGATGGCGATGAAGACGCCGATGCGCGCCAGGCGGCCGAACACCTCCTGCGTGGTGTTCACGTCCTCCATGGTCACGGTCTCGGTGATCTCGCACAGCAGCTGGGACGCCGCGACGCCGTTGCGCCGCAGCGCCGCATCGATGCGTTCGACGAGGTCGGCCTCATGCAACTGCTGGGCCGACAGATTGATGGCCACGCGCATGGGCAGGCCGGCACGGGCCCATTCCTTCATCTGGCGACAGGCTTCCTCGATGACCCACTGGCCCAGTTGGCCGATCAGGCCGAAGCGCTCGGCCACCGGGATGAAGATGCCAGGCCCCAGCGTGCCGCGCACCGGATGGTTCCAGCGCACCAGCGCCTCCACGCCCGACAGTTCGCGCCGGCGGCTGTCGATCTTGGGCTGGTAGTGCAGCACCAGTTCGCCGCGCTCCAGCGCCTGGCGCAGCTCCGCCTGCAGGCTGAGCTGCTCGTGCGCGTTGGTGCTCATGTGCGGCTCGAAGAAGGCGTACTGCCGCCCGCCCGCCCGCTTGGCGGCCTGCATGGCGGCATCCGCCAGCGCCACCAGCGCCGCCTTTCGGCCGTGGTCGGGGTGCAGGGCCACGCCGATGGAGGCCGAGATCTGCACGGGCGGTTCGCCCACCCCGAAGGGCCGGCCCAGTTCGTCGAGGATGCGTGAGGCCACCAGGCTGCAGTCGGCCTGGCGCGTGACGTCCTCCATCAGCACGACGAACTCGTCGCCACCGATGCGCGCCACGGTGTCGCCGTTGCGCAGCACCCGGCGCAGGCGCTCGGCCACCTCCCGCAGCACCTTGTCGCCGCAGGCATGGCCGAAGGAATCGTTGACCGGCTTGAAGCTGTCCAGGTCGACGAAGAGCACCGCCAGCTTGCGTGCGGCGCCGGTGCGGGCCACGGCCAGGCAGTCGTCGAAGAAGGCCCGGTTGGGCAGACCCGTGAGCGGGTCCAGCACGGCACGACGGTCGAGCTCGTCGTTGGCCTCCTGCAACTGGTGATGGGCCTGTTCCAGAGAATGGGTGAGGTCGCGCGTGCGGCCCCGCAGCCGGGCATCGAGCACTGCCGTGACCAGCGTGAGCACCTGCATCAGCACCGTCGCAGCGACCACCATGAGCACGAGCCCGTCGCCGCCGAGTTCGTCGGCGCTCAGGCATACGCTGCCTTCCTCGTACCTTGCGGCCGCCATGCCGAGGTAGTGCGCACAGATCATGGCCAGCCCCAGCCCGATCGCCAGGCCCAGCTGCCGCACCCACGGTCGCTCGACGTCGCCCCGGTGGAAGAGCAGCCACAGGGTGGCCATGGATGTGAGCCACACGAGCGCGCAGGCAGCCCCGAGCAGGGGCAGGTTCAAGTGCGCCTGAGGCGCCATGTGCAGCGACAGCATGCCCAGCTGGTGCATGCCGACGAGGCCCACGGTCATGGAAACCGAGCCCACGACGAGGCCCGCGGCGGTGAGCCGGGGCGCACGCGCCATCAGCAGCGTCAGCGCCGAGGTGAGCACGCCGGCCAGCCACGACAGACCCGTAAAGCCATAGCTGTAGCCGATGGGCACGGGCAGGCTGTGCGCCATCATGCCCACGAAGTGCACGGCCCAGACGCCGGTGCCCATCACCAGCGAGCCGCCGGCCCACCAGGTGCGGGCCGTGACGGCATCCCGCGTGCGCACGCGCTGCGCCAGGTCGAGCGCGACGAAGACGACGAAGATGGACAACGCCACCGATGCCGCAACGATCAGCGGGTCGTAGCTGGACACCATGGCGGCGGCAGTCATGGGATGCGAAACGGATGCGGCCGGATGGCACGACAGCCGGGGCAGGACACCGCCCCCACCTCCCGGTGGGCGAGCCCGAAGGACTGCGGGATTGGCGCATTGTTTTGCATCGTTGTAACCGCCACTTGCGTTACAGGCCCGGCCATGCCGGTCCGCCCTCCATTCACCTGGAACGGCTCCATGCCACCCCGCGCTCGGGAGGGTAGCGCCGCTGCGACGAGGCGTCGTCAGTCTTTCGCCAGAACGGGCGTAGGAAAGCCGGCCTTCCGGACTACGCCGCAAGACGTGCCGGGGGACGGTCGGCTCACGGCCGCGGCAGGCGAGCGGGCACCGCCCTGGCCGGACGGCGCGCCCGGCGCAGGCGCTCAGATCACGGTGAAGTGATGCGTCCCGTCGCGGCCCAGTTGGGCCACCAAGCCGAATTCCCAGTCCAGGTAGCCCTGCATCGCCTCGCGCGGGGCGTCGGTGCCTTCATAGGGACGGCGGTAGCGGTCGGTCCGCGGCGTGGCCAGGCGGGCCTCGCCGGCCTCCTCGGGCAGGCCGGCGGCAAACCAGGCGGCATTGCCGCCGGTCAGCAGGCGCACCGGGACATCCGCGCGACCCTGTGCATCGAGCAACGTCCGCAAGTCGGCCGCCGCATAGGCCGCGAGGAGGCTCGTGCCGCAGGTCAGCACGTACTGGCCAGCCGGGGGCAGCGACTGCGCCAGGGCGTTGGCCAGTTGGGCGCGCACGGCGAACCAGGCACCCGGGATGTGGCGCCTGACGTAATTGGCGCTGGCACCCACATCGATGAGCACGGCATCGCCCGCCTGCAGCAGCGCGGCCAGGGCCGCGGGCGCGATGGGCTCGACCTCGCGGTGCGGCGCGGGCCGTTCCGGCGCGGGCGTGCCCGTCTCGCGGAAGTCGGCGGCCGTGGCGCCCTCGATGCGCCACACCTCCCAGCCCATCTGCGCCAGCCAGGAGCCGGTCATGGCAGCGCGCACCCCGTCGTCGTCGGCGAGCACGAAGCGGGCGCCGCGCACGGGGGCGTGGTGGTCGGTCTCCTGCACCAGTTGGCCGCCGGGGGCGCTGGCAAAGCCCGGCAGGTGGCCGGCCTCGTATTCCTCGGGCGTGCGCACGTCCAGCCGGTAGGTGGTGCGGCCCGCGTCGGCGAGCAGCGCGGGCAGATCGGCCAGCGCCAACGGGCGCACACCTGCCCGCGCCGCCACGGCCTGGGCATCGGCCCGCGCCTGGACGGCCACCGCCGCGTCGACCTGCGCCGGCGCGCGACGCTGCGCGCCATGGTCCAGCTGCTGGCCGGCCAGCAGCCAGCCGATGGTGCCGTTGCGCAGGGCCGCCACCGGATTGGGCAGGCCCGCATTCACCAGCGACTGCGTACCGATGATGCTGCGGGTGCGTCCCGCGCAGTTGACGATGACGCGCGTCGCCGGATCGGGCGCCAGCGCCCGCGCGCGCAGCACCAACTCGGCACCGGGCACGCTGGTGGCGCCGGGGATGCTCATGGTCTGGTACTCGTCGAAGCGGCGCGCGTCCAGCACCACCACGTCGGCCTTGGCGTCGAGCAGCGCCTGCACCTCCTCAGCCGGCAGCGAGGGCGTGTGCCGTTCGTGCTCGACCAGTTCGCCGAAGGCCTTGCTGGGCACGTTGACGTCACGGAAGAGCTCGCCACCCGCGGCGCGCCAGCCGTCGAGTCCGCCGTCGAGCGCATGCACGTTCGTGTAGCCCAGCCGGGCCAGCACGGCGGCGCCGCGTGGCACCAGGTCCTCGCCTTCATGCTCGCCGTAGAGCACGATGAGCGTGTCGCGCCGCGGGATTCGGCGCCAGGCCTCCAGCTCGACGCGCGACAGCGGCAGGTTGGCGGCCCACAGCGGATGGGCCTGGGCATAGGGGTCTTCCTCGCGCAGGTCGAGCAGGGCGATCTCGCGGCGGTCCAGCAGGTGCTGGCGCACCGCGGGCACGCCCAGCACGGGCAAGGAAGACGAAGGGACGGTCTGGGTCATGAAGCGAAGAAAAAGGAGGACGCCGTCCGGCGCGCAGCGCGATCAGGCCGCACGGGCCCGCACCTCGGCGCTGCGGTCCCACAGGTTGGGCAGGACGGCGTTGGAATAGCCGGAGACGAAGCGCTTGCGCCCGCCTTCGGCCGGGTAGGTGTGGCGTGCCACGGCGCCGATGTTGGCGCCGTAGACATGGATGCTCACCGAAACCTGGTCGGCCAGCGCATTGCGCACCTGATGCACGTCGCCGACACGGGGCGACACCGCCTCGACCTGGCCCGGCCGCAGGTGCACGGGCGCGCCCTGCGGCTGCCAGCACCCTTCGGCGTCCGGGCCGTAGCCCTGGCTGATCTCGGCGCCGCGCAGCATGCCGATCAGGCCCCACACGGTGTGGTCGTGCACCGGCGTGGCCTGGCCCGGGCCCCAGACGAAGCTCACGACCGAGAAGCGCTCGCTGGCGTCGGCATACAGCAGGTGCTGCTGGTAGTAGGTGGGGTCGGGCCGGGCGAAGGCCTCGGGCAGCCAATCGTCGTGCGCGACCAGCTGCGCCAGCTGCGCCCCACCCTCGCGCAGGATGCGCGGCTCGTCCGGGCTTTGGTCGAGCAGGCGATGGAAGCCGACGACGAAGTCGCGCAGGCGGGTGATGCCGGTCATGCGCGGATTGTGGCCGCAGGGCCTGCCGTGGGTCGATCCGGGACGGCCCGGGCCGCCGCCGCCAGGGCCTGCTGGCCGGCCGCGACCAGCGCCGCATCGCTCTGCGGTGTGTGGATGCGCGCGCACAGCACGTCGCGGTGGTGGCGCTCCAGCGGGTTCTGGCGCGACAGGCCGTGGTTGCCGCTGAGCTGCAAGGCCAGTTCCACCGCGGCGATGGCCTGCGTGCCCACGGTGTGCTTGACCAGGCCGCTGTCGGTCGGCGTCGGCGCCTGGCCGGCATCGACACGCGCGGCCAGGTCGTCCAGCAGCACGCGGTTGGTGCGCAGCAAGGCCTCGATCTCGCCCACCTTCTCATGCGCGCGCGGCAGGGTCGCCAGCGGCGCCCCCAGGCTGCCCGGCGCCCGCGACTGCAGGAAGCCCAGCAGCCAGTCGCGCGCCGCGCCGGCCACCGCGTCGTACAGGCTGCCGAGCAGCGTGGCCATCCAGGCCTGCTGCCTGGCGAAGGCCTCGGCCTCGGCGGCTGTCGCGGCCGCAGGCGCCCATTGGGCAGGCGGACGGATGTCCACCGCATGGTCCAGCGGGACGCGCACGCCCGCCAGCACCGCCTCGTGGCTGCCCGAGGCGCGCAGGCCCAGGTGGTCCCAGCTGGCGATGGTGCGCACGCCCGGTGCCTTGCCCGGCACGAGGAAGAAGCCCACCCGCGGCTGCGGCTCATCGGTGCGGCCCCACACCAGCAGCCACGACAGCCGCTCGATGCCGGTGGTGTAGAGCTTGTGGCCGTCGATCACCCACGCGTCGCCCTCGCGCCGGGCCACGGTGCCCGGCAGGCCGCCGCGCGCGGGCGAGCCCAGCTGCGGTTCCACGCGCAGCGCATTGGCCAGAGCGCCTTCGCGCACGCCGCTGCGGGCCACGGCCTCGCGCAGGTGCGCCGGCCACCGGCTGGCGGGATGACGCAAGGCCTGGTGCTGCAGGTAGGTCATGGTCAACACCAGCGCGGTCGCGGGCTCGCCGGCCGCCACCGCCGCGATCACGCGGCGCGCCTCGGCCAGCGTGGCGCCGCCACCGCCCCAGGCCGCCGGCGCCACCAGGCCGATGAGGCCCAGGCGTTGCAGTTCCTCGAAGTTGTCGTGCGGAAAGCGGCCGGCCAGGTCATGGTCGGCCGCCGTGGCAGCGAAGCGCCGCGTCAGCGCGGCCAGCGTGGCGTCGTCGATAAGCGCAGCGGCCTCGGCAAGCGCAGGTGAATCGGCTTCCGCCTCGAAGGCGGACGCGAACAGGGTCTGGGGAAGTGCACTCATGAGAGCGGACTTTGGAGGCCATTCGCGCGTGCGCGAACCATCGTTTGCGCATATCCAAACTCGGAATCCGACGTTCACGCGACGGCCATGGGCCGATACGGTTCGGCCCCATGCTGCAATCTTCGACCACCCTCTTCCGCACCACGCGGCGCCGTCTTCTGCAGGCCGCCGCCCTGGCGCCTGCCGCGGTCCTTGCCGCCCCCAACGACGACCTCGCCGGCGTCACGCTGCGCGTGGGCACCTACAAGGGCAACTGGCGCGCGCTGCTCGATGCCGCGGGCCTGCAGCAGGCGCCCTACCGCATCGACTGGCGCGAGCTCAACAACGGCGTGCTGCACATCGAGGCCATCAATGGCGATGCGCTGGACCTGGGCTCGGGCAGCGAGATCCCGCCCGTGTTCGCCGCGCGCCAGAAGGCCCAGCTCAAGCTGGTGGCCGCCATCCACGAGGACCTCAACAACCAGGTCACGGTCGCCCGCAAGGACGCGCCCATCCAGTCCATCGCCGACCTCAAGGGCCGGCGCGTGGGCTATGTGCGCGCCACCACGGCGCACTACTTCCTGGCCAAGCAGCTGGCCGAGGCCGGCCTGTCGTTCAACGACATCCAGGCCGTCAACCTGAGCCCGGCCGATGGGCTGTCGGCCTTCGCCCGCGGCGATCTCGATGCCTGGGCCATCTATGGCTACAACGGCCAGATCGCGCGGCTGCAGCACGGCGCGCGCGTCATCAAGACCGGTGTGGGCTACCTGTCGGGCAACTTTCCCGTCTATGCCAACCCGCGCTCGCTGGAGGACGCCCGCCGCCGCGCCGCCATCAGCGACTTCCTGCTGCGGCTGCAGCGCGCCTATGCCTGGGTCAACGGCAACTTCCTGGCCTATGCCCGCACGCAGTCGGCCGAGACCCGCATCGCGGTGGGCGACATCGTCGAGCTCTTCAACCGCCGCAGCCACGACTACAGCCTGGTGCCGGTGAGCGACGCCGCCGTGCGCAGCCACCAGGACGTGGCCGACACCTTCCTGCGCCTGGGTGTGCTCGACGGCCCGGCCGACGTGCGCCCCCTGTGGGACCGGCGCTTCGACGCCGCGCTGCGCGCCGGCGCTGCGTCCGCCGCCTGACTCCGCTTCCTCCCCTCCCTCCTCGGTCCATCCTCCAGAAAGCCTCCCATGAGCCATTCCCCCACCGACGGCCAAGTCCAGTTCATCGGCATGATCCAGACCCAGAAGGTCTCGGAAACCCATGCGCCGCGCGGCCCCGCCGTCGACCGCGATTACGTCCAGGCCTTCGCCCAGGCGCACGAGCAGGCCGGCTTCGACCGCATCCTGGTGCCGCACCACTCCACCAGCCCCGACGCCACGCTCACCGTGGCCTACGCAGCCAGCGTGACCGAGCGCATCCACTTCATGCTGGCGCACCGGCCCGGCTTTGTGGCGCCCACGCTGGCGGCCCGGCAGTTCGCCACCCTCGACCAGTACACGGGAGGGCGCCTCGCGGTGCACTACATCTCCGGCGGCTCCGACGAAGAGCAGCGCCGCGATGGCGACTGGCTCAACCACGACCAGCGCTATGCCCGCACCGATGAGTACCTGGAGGTGCTGCGCAAGGTGTGGACCAGCGAGCGCCCCTTCCACCACCACGGCGACCACTATCAGGCCGAGAACGCGTTCTCGGAAGTCAAGCCGGTGCAGACGCAGGACGGCCTGCCCCATGTGCCGGTGTACTTCGGCGGCGCGTCCGAGGCGGCGCTGAAGGTGGCCGGCAAGCATGCCGACGTGTATGCGCTGTGGGGCGAGACGCTGGACCAGGCGCGCGACCTGACCACGCGTGTGCGGGCCGAGGCCGCGCGCCATGGCCGGCAGGTGAACTTCTCGGTGTCCTTCCGCCCCGTGCTGGCCGAGACCGAAGAGGCCGCCTGGGCCCGCGCCGACCGCATCCTCGAGGAGACGCGCCGCCTGCGCGTGGTGGCCGGCTATTCGCGCGGCGGCCCGCAGCAGAGCGAAGGCGCACGCCGCCTGCTGGCCGCAGCCAACCAGGGGACGCGCGTGGACAAGCGCCTGTGGACGGCCATCGCGCAGGAGACCGGCGGCCGCTCCAACAGCACCGGCCTGGTCGGCACGCCCGAGCAGGTGGCCGAGGCGCTGCTGGACTACTGGGAACTGGGCGTGACCACCTTCCTGATCCGCGGCTTCGATCCGCTCGAAGATGCGCTGGACTACGGCCGCGAGCTGATCCCGCGCACGCGCGCCCTGATCGCCGAGCGCGCAGCGGCCCGTCGCGCGGAAGCCCAACGCCGGGTGGCCTGAAGCGATGAACGCCCCCGTCCACGCCGCCCATCTGCAACCCGCCGCCAGCGCGCTGCGGGCCCGCTTCCATGCGCAGCCGCAGGCGCGCTACTGGTTCGACCCGGCGCCGCCGCGCACCACGGTGGAGGCCGAGCGCCGCCATCGGCAGGAGCGGCTGGCCGGCGCCTTCCGCCTCTTCGCGCGGCACGGCTTCGACCTCGGTCTCGCCGGCCACATCACGGCGCGCGACCCGGAGTTGCCCGATCACTTCTGGGTCAACCCGCTGGGCGTGCACTTCTCGCGCATCAAGGTGTCGGACCTGCTGCTGGTCAACAGCCGGGGCGAGACGGTGATCGGCGACCGGCCGCTCAACAAGGCGGCCTTCGCCATCCATGCCGCCATCCACGAGCGGCATCCGGACCTGGTGGCCGCCGCCCACACCCATTCGACTTACGGCAAGGCCTTCTCCACGCTGGGCCGGACGCTGCTGCCGCTCACGCAGGACGCCTGCGTGTTCCACGGCGACGTGGCGCTGTTCGACGACTTCACCGGCATGGTGGTCGACCTGTCGGAAGGCGCCCGCATCGCCGAGGCGCTGGCCAAGCCCGACGGCGGCTTCGGCAAGGGCGCCATCCTGCGCAACCACGGCATCCTGACGGCCGGCCGATCGGTCGAGTCCGCCGCCTGGTGGTACATCGCGCTGGACAACGCTTGCCACACGCAACTGCTGGCCGAGGCCGCGGGCACGCCGCGCCCCATCGACGAGGCCACGGCCCGCCACACGCACGCGCAGATCGGCGGGCCCGAAGGCGGCATCCATGCCTTCGAGAGCCTGTATCAGCCGCTGGTGGCCGCCGAGCCGGACCTGCTGGACTGAGGGCCCTCGCCTCTTCTTCATCTTCTTCCACGACGCCATGACCTCGACATCCCTGCCCCTTCCCGCCTCGCGCCGCCAGCTGCTGCGCGCGGGCGGTGCCGCCGCCGTCGTCGCCGCGGGCGGCCTGCTGGCTTCGCGCGCCTGGTCGCAGCCGCGCAAGCTCACCTTCGCCTGGAACGCCAGCGCCTTCTGCCTCACGCCCGTGGTGGTGGCACAGGAGCGCGGCTTCTTCGAGAAGAACGGCCTGCAGGTCGATCTCATCAACTACACCGGCTCCACCGACCAGCTGCTCGAATCGCTGGCCACGGCCAAGGCCGATGCCGCCGTGGGCATGATCCACCGCTGGCTCAAGCCGCTGGAGTCGGGCTTCGACGTCAAGATCGTCGGCAGCTCGCACGGCGGTTGCGTTCGGCTGCTGGGCAGCAAGGAAGCGGGTGTCACCCAGCTCTCCAGCCTCAAGGGCAAGACCATCGGCGTGTCCGACATCGCGAGCCCGGGCAAGAACTTCTTCTCCATCCTGCTCAAGAAGAACGGCATCGATGCCGACCGCGACGTGCAATGGCGCCAGTACCCGGCCGACCTGCTGGACGTGGCCGTCAACAAGGGCGAGATCCAGGCCATTGCCGACGGCGACCCGACGCTCTACCTGATCGAGAAGCGCAATGCCGGCAAGTACACCGAGCTGGCCACCAACCTGTCGGGCGAATACAAGGACAAGGTGTGCTGCATCGTCGGCGCGCGCGGCGAACTGGTGCGCAATGACAAGCCGACCGCGGCGGCGCTGGTGCGCTCCATCGTGCAGGCCTCCGACTACGTGGCCGACAACCCCAACGAGTCGGCGAAGCTCTTTGCCAAGTACTCGCCCAAGGTGCCTGTGGAGGACCTGCAGGCCCTGCTCGGCACGCTGACGCACCGCCACCATCCCACCGGCCGCAGCCTGCGCGACGAGGTGGAGTTCTATGCGCGCGACTTCCGCTCGGTGGGCGTGCTCAAGAGCAGCACCGATCCGAAGCGCCTGGCGGACCACGTGTCTTACGACGTGCTGGCGTAACAGAAAACACCCCCCATGCCGCTTCGCGGCTCCGGGCGGCCGCCAGAGGCAGCTGCTCTTCGGGCACGTCCAAGCCTGCGCAGGCAGGCTTGGAGCCTCGGCCCTCAGCCCCTCTCGTTCGCCTTCGGCCTGGAGGGGGGCGCACCCAGAGGCCTGGCGAAGCCAGTTCCTCGGGTGCCCTGGCATGGCCTGCTCTGCGGCCACTTGATCCTTGTCGGGGTGCCGGTCTCGTGCCATATGGGTGGCGCGCGGCGCCATGGAACACTGAAATGACGACTTTTGATTCCGCACTTTCGCGCTGGACGCCCGCCGACGGGCCCGCGCTCGACGCACCGCCGGCAGCGGCGCCCCCGCCCCCTGCAGCGGCCATCGCGATGCCGCCGAGCGCGATCCCAATCGCACGCGCCGCGAGACTCTGGCCACGCGGCCTGCTGGCCGCCCTGGCCTGGCTCGGCCTGGGCGTGCTGACGCTGGCCTGGCCCAACAAGCCAGCCGGATTCAGCGACTGGACCTTCACCACCGAATTCGGCCTGGCGGCCCTGGTGGTCGGTGCGTTGCTGCTGGTGCCCGCGCTGGTGCGCCGCGCCCGTGGCGGTCGCGCTGGCGCACGGCTGGTGCACGCGGGCGCCTGGCTCGTGGCGCTGCCGGGGCTGCTGGCGCTGTGGGAAGTCTTCACGGCGAAGCTCGGCCTGCTGCCGCCGCCCTTCTTCGCACCGCCGCAGAGCCTGATCGACGTGGCGGTGGAGGACTGGCCGCGCCTGGGCCTGTCCACCGCGCATTCGGTGCGGCTGCTGGCACACGGTTTCGTGCTGGGCGCGCTGGTCGGCTTCATCACCGGCGTGTGGATCGGCTGGTCGCGCGTGGCCGGCTACTGGGTGCACCCGCTGCTGCGCTTCCTGGGGCCGGTGCCGGCTTCGGCGCTGTTGCCGCTGGCCTTCTTCTTCGCGCCGTCGAGCTATGCCGCCGCGGTGTTCCTGGTCGGGCTGGCCACCTTCTTCCCAGTGGCGGTGCTGTCGTGGTCGGGCGTGGCGGCGGTCAACCGCCAGTACTACGACGTGGCGCGCACGCTGGGCGCAGGCGAGTGGTTCCTGGTGCTGCGCGTGGCCGTGCCGGCCGCGCTGCCGCAGGTCTTCGTCGGGCTGTTCATGGGCCTGGGCGCCTCGTTCTCGGTGCTGGTCACGGCCGAGATGATGGGCGTGAAGGCCGGCCTGGGCTGGTACCTGCAGTGGGCCCAGGGCTGGGCCGCCTACGCCAACATGTATGCCGCGCTGATCGTGATGGCCGTGCTCTGCTCGGGCCTGATCACGCTGCTGTTCACGGTGCGCGACCGCGTGCTGTCGTGGCAGAAAGGGACCGTCAAATGGTGATCCCGCTGCTGCGCGAATACGACGACGCCACCGAAGAGGCATCGCCGCCGGCCACTGCGGGCACGGCCCCGGGCGGCGCGCGCATCGACATCGAGAACGTCAGCCACTGGTTCGACGTGCCCGGCGGCAACAAGCTGCAGGCGCTGGACGGCATCGACCTGCATGTGGCGCCCGGCGAGTTCGTGGCCCTGCTCGGGCCCAGCGGCTGCGGCAAGTCCACGCTGCTGCGCCTGGTCGCCGGCCTGGAGCCCGCCACCACGGGCCGGCTGGCGCAGGACGGTGCGGCCATCACCCGGCCCGATCCGTCGCGGATCGTCGTCTTCCAGGACCCCACGCTCTACCCCTGGCGGCGCGTGCGCGCCAATGTGGCGCTGGGCCCGCAGGCGCGCGGCGTGCTGCGCCAGCAGGCTCACCGCGTGGATGACGCGCTGGCCCGCGTGGGCCTGGCCGAGTTCGCCGATGCTTTCCCGCACCAGCTGTCGGGCGGCATGGCCCAGCGCGTGGCACTGGCCCGCGCGCTGGTCAACGATCCGCGCCTACTGATCCTGGACGAGCCGCTGGGCAAGCTCGACTCGCTCACGCGCCTGCAGATGCAGGGCGAGCTGCTGCAGCTGTGGCAACGCAGCGGCTTCTCGGCCCTGCTCGTGACGCACGACGTGGAAGAGGCGCTCTTCCTCGCCCAGCGCGTGGTGGTGCTGAGCGACCGGCCGGCGCGCATCGTGGCGCAATTGCAGGTCGACCTGCCCTATCCGCGCCACCGTGGCCATCCGCGGCTGGCCGAGCTGCGGCACGAGGCGCTGCGCCACCTGGGCCTGGATGCGAGCTGGTAGTCCACATCGTCCTGGTGATGCGGGCGCGGTCCCTCCGTCCCCGCACGCAGGACCGCCGCGATGACCGCGCCGCCTGACGCCCTCTGGCTCCAATGGCTGTTGGGCGCTTTGCAGGCGGGCCAGGCGGCGTTGCTGCAGGTGCTGCATGCGGTGGGCCTGGTTCCCACGCTGCACGGGCAGCCCGCATGGCCCTGGGCCTCGCGGCTGGCGGGCGACACCCTGCTCTTCGACCTGGGCCAGGCGCGCCGGCTGGCGCTCACGCTGGGTCTGCTGGTGCTGGCGCTGCTCGTGGCCGCAGTGGGCCTGCTGTGGCGCCGGCGGCGCGTGTGGCTGCTGGCGGTGGCCGGTCTGCTGCCCCTGCTGGCGCCCTGGCCGCAGTGGGAGGCCGTGCGCGTGGCCGCCACGCCCGCCAGCTTCCACGTCTCGCCCACCGGTTTCCACGCCGACACCATCGTGCGCGGCCACCAGCTCTACCGTCAGCTGTGCGTGGACTGCCATGGCGCCGACGGGCGCGGGCATGGGCCGCTGGCCGCGCAGCAGACGGTATGGCCACCCAACCTGGCCGGCCCGCTGCTGTGGCGGCGGGCCGACGGCGACCTGTTCTGGCACGTGCTGCACGGCATGCGGGATGCGCGCAGCGGCCAGCCTTCGATGCCGGCCTTCGCAGACAGGCTCTCGGCGGACGACGCCTGGGCCCTGATCGACGCCATGAAGGCGCTGGCCGCCGGCCAGATGCTGCGGCAGACCGGCCAATGGCTGCAGCCGGTGCGGCTGCCGGTCTTTGCCGTCCGATGCGCGGGCGCGTCGGGGCGGACCTCCAGCACCGCACTGCAGGGCCAGCGCCTGCGGGTGATCGCACCGGGCGCCGGCCCCTTGCCGACGCCCGATCCACGTGTGGTCACGGTGGCGCTCGCCCCGGCGTCCAGCACCCCGGACGTGCCGCGTCCGGAGGCCGCGGATTGCCAGGCGCTCCAGCCCGACGCTTGGCGCGCCCTGGCCCTGATCGCGGGCGACACAGACAACCCCGACGCGCTCGCCGCCACCCAGTTCATCGTTGACCGCGAAGGCTGGCTGCGCGCCCGGGCGACGCCCGGCGCGGCCGACTGGCAGGAAGACGACCTGGTGTGCCGTGCGGCATCCGACCCCGCCCCCTCCGTCGCCGCATCCGTGACGCGCCTGCCGGCTGCGGACGGGCTGGGCAGCCTCATCGCGCGCATGGACGCCGAGCCCGTGCGCTACGTCAAGGGCGGGCTCGTGCACTGAACGCCGCGCGACTGCGACCGTCCCGCCGGGTTTTCCTCCAAGCCCTTCCTTCTTCCATCCACCCAGGAGATCCCTCCATGTCCCAAGCTTTTCGCCCCACCCCCAGCCGCCGCCGCTTCCTGGCCGGTGGCTCCGTCCTCGCGGCCGGCCTTGCGCTGCCTGCCCTGGGGTGCCCATGCCCAGTCCCGCCCCGCGCTCAAGGCCGGCGACCAGAAGGGCGGCCTGCGCGCCCTGCTCGAAGCCGCTGGCGCCCTCGACGGCCTGGGCTACGACATCCAGTGGTCCGAGTTCCCCGCGGCTGCGCCGCTGGCCGAAGCACTCAACGCGGGCGCGGTCGACTCCGGCCCCATCGGCGATGCGCCGCTCATCTTCGCGCTGGCCGCGGGCACGCGCGTGAAGGCCATCGGCGCCAACCGCAGCGACGCCTATGGCACGGCGGTGCTGGTGCGGCCCGACTCGCCCCTGCGCAGCGCCGCCGACCTCAAGGGTCGCAGCGTGGCCACCAACCGCGGCTCCATCGGTCACTTCGTCACGCTCAAGGCCATCACCGCCGCAGGCCTGCAGCCGGGCGACGTGAACCTGCGCTTCCTGCCGCCGGCCGACGCCAAGCTGGCCCTGACGCAAGGCTCGGTCGACGCCTGGGCCACCTGGGAGCCCTACACCGCCATGGCCGAGACAGCGGGCCACGCCCGCGTGCTGGTCAGCGGCCGCGGCCTGCTGCCAGGCCTGAGCTACCTGGCGGCCACGGATGCGGCCATCGCCGCCAAGCGACCGGTGCTGCAGGACTTCCTGCAGCGCGTGGCCCGCGCCCAGCAATGGGCCAATCGCAACGTGGCGGGCTACTCGGCCACGCTGGCACGCATCATCGGCATCTCGCCCGAGGCGGCCCGGCTGCAGTTCGAGCGCCGCCAACAAGCCTGGGTGCCCATCGACGAACGCGTGGTCGCCGACCAGCAGGCCACGGCCGACTTCTATGCCAAGGTGGGCCTGATCAGGACGCCGCTGCAGGTGGCGGCCACCTTCGACAGGGGCTTTGCACTGGCGGGTTGAGCGCCAATGCGGCTGCGGCCCCACAATGCAACCGCAGCGCGCCGCCCGGCGCCGATGCCAGGGTTGCCATGCGCGAGCCCTGCCCCCACGCAGGGGGCTGACTGTCGGGGCGCTTCGACCGCCCCCTGCCGCTGACTGAGGCCTGCTTCCTGCAGCGGGCCAAGGAACCCCGCGACACCGTCGCGGATTCCCAGGACGTCCCGACCGGCGCCGTGCACCTCGCCCGGCCGGCAGGGGCCTTCTTGCCCATCTCCCTCCCGGCGGGTCGCTCGCGGGCCCCTCCTGCTCGCGGTGCACTGAAAGGCGCGCATGCATCCAGTCCTTCAGTCCGCCTTGCGGCCCCGGGCCGCCGGTCCCTGGGCCGATACCGCGCCCGTGCGCGAGGAGCTGTTCGGCATCGAACGGCTGGAGCAGCACGCACGCAGCCTCGCCATCGCCCAGCAGGTCAGCCACCGGCCACCCCGGGTGCCGTCCCTGCATGCCCGGCTGCGCGACAACGCCGGCGAACTGCTGCGAGCCTACCGTTCGGGTGCCGCGGAAGTGGCAGCGGGCCGCGGCGTGGTGCCGGCCGCCGAGTGGCTGCTGGACAACTACCACGTGGTGGAGGCCCAGATGCGCGAGATCCGCACCGACCTGCCCCCCGGCTACTACCGCCAACTGCCCAAGCTGGCCGAAGGCCCCCTGGCGGGCTATCCGCGCGTCTTCGGGCTGGCATGGGCCTTCGTCGCCCACACCGACAGCCACTTCGATCCGGTCGTGCTGCGTCGCTTCATCGCGGCCTACCAGGAAGTGCAGCCGCTGGACATCGGCGAACTCTGGGCCGTGGCGATCACGCTGCGCATCGTGCTGGTGGAGAACCTGCGCAGGCTGGCCGACCAGATGATCGCGGGGCGCGCCGCGCGCGCCGATGCGCAGGCGCTCGCCGACCGGCTGCTGGCGCCCGGCGGCGCCTACACCGCCTTGCAGCGGGACATCGAGTCGCGGCCGGACGGCCCGATCTCCGAGCTGTTCGCCGCACAGCTGGCCAAGCGCCTGCGCGACCAGGACCCGCGCACAACGCCCGCACTGCAGTGGCTGGACGAGCGCCTGCGCCGCCAGGGCGCCGATGCCGACCTGGCCATCCTGCATGCGCAGCAGCGCCAGGGCGCCTCCAACGTGTCGGTGCGCAACATCATCACCAGCATGCGCCTGATGTCGGACATCGACTGGGCGGACCTGTTCGAGAGCAACAGCCAGGTGGACGCGCGGCTGCGCGAGGGCAGCGCCTTCGCGCAGATGGACTTCCCCACGCGCAACCGCTATCGCACGGCCATCGAGCAACTGGCCCGCGGCTCACCGCTGTCCGAACTGGAGATCGCCGGGCAGGCCGTGGCGCTCTCGGCCGCGCAGGCGGACCCGTCGCCGCTGGACGGGCCGGCGCCGGTCACCGACCCCGGCCACGCCCTCATCGGCGAGGGGCGCGACGCACTGGAGCGGGCCATCGGCTTCCGGCCCCCGCTGGGCCTGCGCCTGGACCGCTTCGGCGTGCGCCTGGGCATCGGCGGCTATGCGGCAGCCATCCTGGCGCTGGCGGTGCTGCTGCTGGGCGCGGCGGGCTGGGCCCTGCTGGGCGCGGGCGCGCTGGCGGCGATCTCGCCCGCGCTGCTGGCGGCGCTCGCCCTGGCCGCCTTCCTGCCGGCCACCGAACTCGCGACGGCCCTCGTGCAGCGCGCCATCACCGCCCGCACGCGCGCCGCGGTGCTTCCGGCCCTGGCCCTGGCCGACGGCGTGCCGGCCCACCTGCGCACACTGGTCGTCATGCCCACGCTGCTGACCAGCGAGGCGGAACTGCGCGAGCACATCGAGCGGCTCGAAGTGCACCATCTCGCCGGGGCGGGGGGCGAGCTGTGCTTCGCGCTGCTGTCGGACGGGCTGGATGCGGACACCGAGGTGCAGGACGGCGACGCCCACCTGATCAGCGTGGCGCAGGAGGCCATCGCCGCCCTGAACCGGCGGCACGGCCCGGCGCCGGGCGGCCCGCGCTTCCACCTGCTGCACCGCCGGCGGCGCTTCAACGCCAGCGAGAACCGCTGGATGGGCTGGGAGCGCAAGCGCGGCAAGCTGCACGAGCTCAACCGGCTGCTGCGCGGCGCCACCGACACCAGCTTCATGGCGCTGGACGGCGGCGCTGCCGACCCCGCGCTGCACCCCGACCTCCTGGCCGGCGTGCGCTACGTCATCACGCTGGATGCCGACACCCGGCTGCCGCGCGACGCGGCGCTGCGCCTGATCGGCAAGATGGCCCATCCCCTGAACCGCGTGCGCTGGAGCGACGCCGAACAGCGCGTGGTGGGGGGCCACGCCATCCTGCAGCCGCGCGTGACGCCGGCCCTGCCACTGGGCCGCGAGGGTTCGCTCTACCAGCGGCTGTCGTCCGGCCCCGGCGGGATGGACCCGTACGCCGCCGCCGTCTCCGACATCTACCAGGACCTGTTCGGCGAAGGCTCCTACACCGGCAAGGGCATCTACGACGTCGATGCCTTCGAGGCTGCCCTGGCCGGACGCATTCCCGAGAACGCGATGCTCAGCCATGACCTGTTCGAGGGCGTGTTCGCGCGGGCCGGCCTGGCTTCGGACATCGAGGTGGTCGAGGACTTTCCGGCCCGCCACGACGTCGCGGCGCGGCGCCAGCACCGGTGGACGCGTGGCGACTGGCAACTGCTGCCCTGGGTGCTCGGGCGGCGCCACGCGGGCGCACCGGTGCCCCCGGTGGGCCGCTGGAAGATGATCGACAACCTGCGGCGCTCGCTGCTGGCGCCGGCCGGCTGGCTGGTGCTGGCCCTGTGCGCCGCACTGCCCTGGCCGCAGTCGCTGCACGGCATGGCACTGCTGACACTGGCCCTGGCCGTACCGGCCTTCCTGCCGAGCCTGGCCGGGCTGCGCCCGCCGCGCCCGGGCATCGGACTGGGCAGCCACCTGCGCGGACTGGCCGGCGACCTGCGGATGGGCCTGCTGCAGGCCGGCTGGGCCCTGGCCCTGCTGGCCGACCAGGCCTGGCGCGCGCTCGACGCCATCGTGCGCACCCTGACCCGGCTCTACGGCACCCACCGCCATCTGCTGGAATGGACGACCGCCGCCCAGGCCAGCGCCCGCCCGCGGCCGGGCGTGGCGGGCTTCTATGGCCAGATGGCCGGCGGCCTGCTGCTGGCCGGGGTGCTGGCCGTGGGCGTCGGCCTGTTCGCACCTGCCGCCTGGCCGATGGCGGCGGGCCTGGCGGCGCTCTGGTTCGCGGCGCCGGCCCTGGCCTGGCGCGCCAGCCGCCGCCCGCCCTTGTCGCCGCCCGGCGCTGCGGGCGCCGCCGACGCCCTGGCCCTGCGCCGCACGGCGCGCCGCACCTGGCGCTTCTTCGAGACCTTCGTGACCCCGGCCGAGCACATGCTGCCGCCGGACAACTTCCAGGAAGACCCGAAGCCGGTGGTCGCGCACCGCACCTCGCCCACCAACATGGGTCTGTACCTGCTGTCGACCGTGGCGGCGCGCGACTTCGGCTGGGCCGGCGCCCTGCAGACCTGCGAGCGGCTGGAAGCGACCTTCTCCAGCCTGCAGACACTCGAGCGCTTCCGCGGCCATTTCTACAACTGGTACGACACCCGCACGGCGCAGGTGCTGGCGCCGGCCTACGTGTCGTCGGTGGACAGCGGCAACCTGGCGGGCCATCTGATCGCGCTGGCCAACGCCTGCGAGGAATGGCTGGGCGCCACGCCGCCGTCCGACTGGACGCAGGGCGCGGGCGATGCGCTCGCGCTCGCCCGCGAATCGGCGCTCGCCGCCCCGGCGGCCCAGGGGCCGCAGGGCGTGCGGTTGCGCATCCTGCTCGACGACATCGAAGCGGGGCTGCGGGACGCCGCCGGCCTGTCGCTGCCCGTGCTTCAGCGCCTGGCCGACAAGGCCGAGGAGGCGGCCCGCGCCCTGGTGCCCGCGGCGCAGGGCGAGCCGGACGCGCAGGACGATGCGCTGTTCTGGACCGGCGCGCTGCGCCAGCGCATTGCGCAGCAGGCGCGCGACCTCGCCTCGTCTGCGGCCGGGCCGCAGGGCCTGGATGCCCGGTGGCGGTCGCTGGCGCAGCAGGCGCGCGCCCTGGCGCTGGGGATGGACTTCGCCTTCCTGCTCGACCCCGAGCGCAAGCTGCTGTCCATCGGCTATGCCGCGGTGGAGAACGCGCTCGACGACAACTGCTACGACCTGCTGGCCTCCGAGGCCCGCCTGGCCAGCCTGTTCGCCATCGCGAAGGGCGACGCGCCCACGCGCCACTGGTTCCGGCTGGGCCGCACCGCCATCCCGGTCGGCCGGGGCTCGGCCCTGGTGTCGTGGTCGGGTTCGATGTTCGAGTACCTGATGCCCTCGCTGGTGATGCGCGCACCGGCCGGCAGCCTGCTCGAGCAGACCAACCGGCTGATCGTGCAGCATCAGGTGGCCTACGGCCGGCTCCGAGGCGTGCCCTGGGGCATCTCCGAGTCGGCCTACAACGCCCGCGACCTGGAGTTCACCTACCAGTACTCCAACTTCGGCGTGCCGGGCCTGGGCCTCAAGCGCGGCCTGGCCGACGACCTGGTCGTCGCGCCCTATGCCACCGGCCTGGCCACGATGGTCGATGCCGGGCTTGCGCAGCGCAACTTCGCGCACCTGCAGCGCCTGGGTGCGCTCGGGCGCCATGGCTTCTACGAGGCACTGGACTTCACGCGCGCGCGGCTGCCGGGGGGCTCGCCGGTCGCCATCGTGCGCAACTACATGGCGCACCACCAGGGCATGACGCTGGTGGCCATCGCCAATACGCTGCAGGGCGGGCGCATGCGCGAGCGCTTCCATCGCGAGCCGATGATCCAGGCCTGCGAGCTCCTGCTGCAGGAGCGCATGCCCCGCCTCGTCGCCGTGGCGCAGCCGCGCGCCGAGGAAGTGCACGCCGGTGGCGCCGGGACGCAGGCCGACCTGCACGCGGTGCGGCGCATGGACCCGGGCGCGGCCACTGCGCCGGCCACGCACCTGCTGTCCAACGGGCGCTACGCCGTCATGCTGACGGCCGCCGGCACGGGCTACAGCCGATGGCGCGACCTGGCCGTGACCCGCTGGCGCGAAGACCCCACCCGCGACGACTGGGGCGCCTACGTCTATCTGCGCGACATGGACAGCGGCCGCATCTGGTCCGCCGCGGCGCAACCCGGGGGCGCGCCCGCCGACAGCCATGAGGTGGTCTTCGCCGAGGACCATGCCGCCTTCACGCGGCACGACGGCAGCCTGACGACCGTGATGGAGGTGCTGGTGTCGGCCGAGGCGGACGGCGAGGTGCGCCGCGTGACGGTGGTCAACACCGGCCGCAAGGCGCGGGAGGTCGAACTCACCTCCTACGCCGAGGTGGTGCTGGCGCCGCCTGCGGCCGACGACGCCCACCCGGCCTTCGCCAAGATGTTCGTGCAGACCGACTACCTGCCCGAGTTCGGCGCACTGGTGGCCACGCGCCGCCCGCGCACGCCGGACGAGCCGCCCGTCTGGGCCGCGCATTTCGCCGTGGTGGAAGGCACGGCCACGGCGCCGGTGCAGTACGAATCCGACCGCGCGCGCTTCCTGGGCCGGGGACGCTCGGCCGCCGCGCCGCAGGCCATGCGGGACGGCGTCGCGCTGTCCGGCACCACCGGCACGGTGCTGGACCCGGTCTTCGCGGTGCGGCACCGCGTGCGCATCGCGCCCGGGGGCACCGCGCGCCTGGCCTTCTGGACCCTGGTGGCCGCCTCGCGCGAGGCGTTGCTCGACCTGCTGGACCAGCACCACGACCGCAGCGCCTTCGGCCGCGCCCGCACGCTGGCCTGGACGCAGGCGCAGGTGCAGTTGCGCCATATCGGCATCGAGGCCGATGAAGCCGCGGACTTCCAGCGGCTGGCGGCGCCGATCCTCTATGCAGACGCCCGCTTCCGCACCTCGGCCGAAGCGATGGCGCGCGGCGCCGGCCCGCAATCGGGGCTGTGGCGGCATGCCGTCTCGGGCGACCTGCCGATCGTGCTGCTGCGCATCGACGACATCGAGGACATCGCCGTGGTGCGCCAGCTGCTGCGCGCCCACGAGTACTGGCGCATGAAGGGGCTCAGCGTCGACCTGGTGATCGTCAACGAACGCGCCTCGTCCTATGTGCAGGACCTCCAGATGGCCATCGAGACGGCCGTGCGGCGCAGCCAGTCGCGCCCCCGCCTGGATGGCGAGGCGCCGGGGCGGGGCACGGTCCACACGCTGCGCGCCGACCTGATGGACACCCCGGCGCGTGCCCTGCTGCAGTCGGCCGCGCGCGTCGTGCTGCTGGCGCGCCGGGGCGACATCGCGCGGCAGCTCGCGCGCGCGCCCCTGGCAGCGACCGCCGTGCGCCCCGCGCCCGAACCTGCCGTAGCGGCGCCCACCGCCACCGTGCCGCCGATGCCGGCATGGGCCCCGGACACGGCCGGGCTGGAGTTCTTCAACGGCCTGGGCGGCTTCGACTGCGACGGCCGCGAATACGTGACCGTGCTCGCCGAGGGCCGGACCACCCCGGCCCCGTGGATCAACGTCATCGCCAACCCGGGCTTCGGCTTCCAGGTCTCGGCCGATGGCAGCGCCAGCACCTGGGCCGTCAACAGCCGCGAGAACCCGCTCACGCCCTGGTCCAACGACCCCGTGACCGACCCCACGGGCGAGGCCTTCTTCGTGCGCGACGAGACCAGCGGCCAGCTCTGGAGCCCCACGGCGCAGCCGATCCGGGACCGCGGCACCTACGTCGCGCGCCACGGCCATGGCCACAGCACCTTCCAGCACGAGGCGCACGGCATCGCACTGGAACTGCTGCAGTTCGTGCCGCTGGACGAGCCCGTCAAGGTCTCGCGCCTGCGGCTGCACAACCGCACGGCGCAGGTGCGGCAGCTGTCGGTCACGGCCTATGCGGAATGGGTGCTGGGCCCGTCGCGCGCCGCCTGCGCGCCCTTCCTGCTGACCGAGGTCGACGCCGGCACCGGCGTGCTGCTGGCGCGCAACCCGTGGAGCACGGCCTTTCCCGGCCGCGTCGCCTTCGCGGACCTCGGCGGCCGGCAGAGCGCCTGGACCGCGGACCGCACCGAGTTCCTCGGCCGCCATGGCAGCCTGGCCGCACCGGCCGCATTGCGCGGGCGCACGCCGCTGTCGGGCGCCGTCGGCGCGGGGCTGGACCCGTGCGCCGCCCTGCAATGCCGCGTGCTGCTGCAGCCCGGCGAGACGGTGGACGTGGTTGCCCTTCTTGGGCAGTGCGCCAGCGCGCAGGACAGCCTGGCCCTGGCCGCCCGCTGGCGCGATGCCGACCTGGACGCCGAACTGCAGCGCGTGCGCGACCATTGGGACGGCCTGCTGGGCGCCGTGCAGGTGCGCACGCCCGACCGCGCCATGGACATCCTGCTCAACGGCTGGCTGCTCTACCAGACGCTGGCCTGCCGCATCCGCGCCCGCGCGGCCTTCTATCAGGCCAGCGGCGCCTACGGCTTTCGCGACCAGTTGCAGGACGGCATGGCGCTGGCCTTCGCGCGGCCCGAGGAGACACGCGCGCACCTGCTGCGCGCCGCAGGCCGCCAGTTCGTGGAGGGCGACGTGCAGCACTGGTGGCTGCCGCATTCGGGCCAGGGCGTGCGCACGCGCATCTCGGACGACCGCGTCTGGCTGGCCTTCGCCTGCGCCCACTACCTCGGGGTGTCGGGCGACATGGCGGTGCTGGACGAATCCATCGCCTTCCTGGAAGGGCCCGCGCTGCGCGAGGGCGAACACGACGCCTTCTTCCAGCCGATGCCCGCCGGCACCGCGGCGACGCTGTTCGAGCACTGCGCGCTTGCGCTGGACCAGAGCATCGCGCTGACCGGCGACCTGGGCCTGCCTTTGATGGGCACCGGCGACTGGAACGACGGCATGAACCGCGTCGGCCAGCACGGCCAGGGCCAGAGCGTGTGGCTGGGTTGGCTGCTGGTGCGCACGCTGGCGCTGTTCGCCCCGCTGGCCGAGTCGCGCGATCCCGCCCGCGCCGCGCGCTGGCGCAGCCATGCGCAGGCCGTGACCGCGGCGCTTGAGCGCGAGGCGTGGGACGGCGACTGGTACCGGCGCGCCACCTTCGACGACGGCACCTGGCTGGGCACGCGCGATGCCGAGGCCTGCCGCATCGACTCGATCGCCCAGTCCTGGGCCGTGCTCTCCGGCGCGGCCGACCCGGCGCGCGCGCAGGCCGCGATGGACGCGCTGCGCGCGCAGCTGCTGGTGCCCGACCCGGGCCTGGCGCTGCTCTTCACCCCGCCCTTCGACCGCGGCCCGCGCGACCCCGGCTACATCCAGGGCTATCCGCCCGGCCTGCGCGAGAACGGCGGCCAGTACAGCCACGCGGCCATGTGGGCCATCCTGGCGCTCGCGCAGCTGCGGGCCGATCCGCAGGCCGGCACGCACGCCCACGCGCTGTTCGCGCTGGTCAATCCCATCCACCATGCCCGCACCCCCGAGCAGGCGGCGCGCTACCGGGTCGAGCCCTACGTGGTGGCCGCCGACGTGTACTCGGTGCCGCCGCATGCCGGCCGCGGCGGCTGGACCTGGTACACGGGCGCCGCGGGCTGGATGCACCGCGCCGGCATCGAAGGCATCCTGGGCATCCGGCGCGAGGGCGACACCCTGGTCCTCGATCCGTGCATTCCCGCCGAGTGGCCCGGCTTCGAGGCCCGCGTCGTGCTCGGCGCGGCGCACTATGCGATCCGGGTCGACGCGCCGGGCGCGCGGTGTGCCGGCATCGCCTCGGCGTCGCTGGACGGCGTGCCGCTGGCCTGCGACGGCGGCGCCCTGCGCATACCGCTCGCGCCCGGCGCACATCGACTGGAGGTCACGCTATGACGAAACGTTCTTCCGCGCGCGGAACCCCGCGGGCGCCCTCCCCAGCGTATGGCGCAGGAATGATGCACCAGTTCCTCACCGCGAACCGGGGCGCACTGATCGCCCGCTGCCGGGACAAGGTCGCCCTGCGATCGACCCCCCCCGTGGCCGAACAGGAACTCGCGCACGGGATCACTGAATTCCTGGACCAGTTGATCCACACGTTGCTGGCCGAGCGTGCGGACGACACGCAGCGCAGCCGTCAGGTCTCCGGCGTCTCGGGCGGCAGCAGTCGCGCCATCTCGGACATCGCCGAATCCGCCGCCCATCATGGACGGGAACTGATGGGACACGGCTTCACGATCGAGGAAGTGGTCCACGACTACGGCGACCTTTGCCAAGCCATCTCCGACATGGCGTGCGAAACCGGCACCGACATCGGCGTGGATGAGTTCAGAACCCTGAACCGATGCCTGGACAACGCCATCGCCAGCGCGGTGACCGAGTACACCCGTGGCCGCGAACTCGAGGCGGCCGACCGGAACGCCCAGGAACTCAACGAGCGGTTGGGCGTCTTCGCGCACGAACTGCGCAACATGCTCTTTGCTGCCAGGCTGGCGCACCGGGCGATCAAGGCGGGCAACGTGGGCACCAACGGGGCGACAGCCGACGTGCTGGATCGCGCACTGTCCGGCATGGGCAAGCTGATCGACCGATCGCTGGCGGAGGTACGGATCATTGCCGGCATGCCCCCGCAGCGGCGACGCTTCTCTCTGGCCGAGTTCATCGCTGAAATCAAGGTCTCCGCCGAGATGGAGGCGCAAAGCCGGGGCTGCGTGTTCAGCGCCTCCGCCGCCGACCCGACGCTCGCGCTGGAGGCCGATCGCGATTTGATACTGGCTGCCGTGGGCAACCTGCTGCAGAACGCCTTCAAGTTCTCGCGCGCCGACGGGGGCGTGGTCACCCTGCAGGCGAACGCCGCGCAGGAACGCATACTGATCGCCGTGCAGGACAACGGCGCGGGCTTGTCGGATGTCGCAATGCAGGCGCTCTTCCAACCCTTCACGCAGTTGGGAGACGACCGTAGCGGCATCGGCCTGGGCCTGTCCATTGCCCGTCGGAGCGTTGAACTGAACGACGGCACCCTCGATGTGCGCCACGCGCCCGATCACGGTTGCGTGTTCACCATTGCCATGCCGCGCCACACCTTGCCCTGAACGCCTGGCGCCGAACCGTCATCGCCCCTGTTCCTCCACTTCGAAAAGCACCCATGAAGAACCCATTCCCTGCGCAGGCGCCCGGCTACGACGCCGAGGCGATCACGGCCGTCATCGAGCGGGCGTTCGCCAGCGCGGGCCTCGACACCTCGTCCGCGCCAATGCAGGGCCTGCGGGCCACGCTGCGCCACGCGCTGCATCCGGGCAGTGCGGGTCGCGTCGCCACGCCCGCGGCCCCCGAGCGCGATGCCGTGATCGACGTGCCAGCCCGCGTGACCGATTCCGACAGGGCCGCGGATTCGTTCGAGCGGCACGAATTCCACAGCCCGGCCGGTGCCCGCGCCTACAAGCTCTTCGTGCCCGCGCACAGGCCGCCGGCACCCTGCCCCCTGATCGTCATGCTGCATGGCTGCACCCAGTCGGCGGACGATTTCGCAGCGGGCACGCGGATGAACCGGCTGGCGCAGGCGCACGGCTTCCTGGTGGTCTATCCCGAGCAGTCGGCGCAGGCCAATGCGTCGAGATGCTGGAACTGGTTCCAGCCGCAGGACCAGCGGCGCGATGCCGGCGAGCCCGCACTGATCGCCGGCATCGTTCAGGAGGTCGCGACCCGGCACGCCGTGGATCCGGACCGCATCTTCGTGGCGGGGTTGTCCGCGGGCGCGGCGATGGCGGTCGTGATGGGCGAGACCTACCCGGACCTGATCGCCGGCATCGGCGTGCACTCGGGCCTGCCCTACGGCAGCGCGCAGGACATTCCCTCTGCGCTGGCCGCGATGAAGGGCGGACGCCACGCCGCCGGGAGTCACGGCGCCCGCGCCGCCCCTGCGGCGGGGCAGCCGCACCTCCATGCCGTGCAGCGCGTGCCGCTCATCGTCTTCCACGGCGACCGGGACCATACCGTCCAGCACAGCAACGGGGCGCGGATCGTCGAGCAGGCCTGCCAGGCGCATGAGCCGTCGACCCGCAGCACCCACCGCGGCGAAGCGCCGGGCGGGCGTCCCTACAGCCGCACGGTCCATGCGAGCGCACAAGGGCTGGTGTGCATCGAGTCCTGGACGCTCCACGGCGCAGGCCACGCGTGGTCCGGGGGCGATGCGCGCGGCTCGTACACCGATGCCAGCGGACCGGATGCCTCGGCGGAGATGGTGCGCTTCTTCCTCGCCCTGCCGGCTGCGCGGCCCCCTGCGCTTTGAGAGCACCTGACGGCCCGCCCCGGCACGCGCCTGCCGCGGCAGGCCCGGTTGCCAGCCACCAGGAGGGGCGATGACCGATGCGCCGACCGACCCCGCCGCGCCCGTGCGGCTTCCCCGGGCCCTGATCGACCGGATCGCGCCGCCGTTCGTGCGCTTCCTGCACATCGAGGCGGCCGGGGGCGCCGTCCTGCTGGTGGCCACCCTCGTCGCCCTGCTGCTTTCGAACTCCCCCTGGGCCGCCGGCTTCTCCGGCCTCTGGGAAACGCGGCTGGAACTGCGGCTCGGGGACCTGGAATTCGGCCGCTCGCTCAAGGGCTGGATCAACGACGGGCTGATGACGCTGTTCTTCTTCCTCGTCGCGCTGGAGCTCAAGCGCGAAGCGGTCCTGGGCGAGATGCGCCACCCCCGCATGGCAGCCCTGTCGGTGGCCGCGGCATTGGGCGGCATGGTCGCACCTGCCGCGCTCTACCTCGCGCTGCAGTGGGCACAGCCCGGCCAGCACGGCTGGGGCATCGTGATGGCGACGGACACGGCATTCGTCATCGCCTGCCTGGCATTGCTCGGCAAGCGCATCGCGCACAGCCTGCGGGTGTTCATGCTCTTCCTGGCCATCGTCGACGACATCGGCGCCATCGTGGTGGTCGCGGTGGGCTACAGCCACCACATGGACTGGCGCATGCTCGCCCTGGCAGGCCTGTGCATCGGCGTCCTGCGCGTGCTGGCGGCCGCGGGCCTGCGCAGCATCCCGATCTACGTCATCGTGGGCTGCGCCACCTGGCTGGCCATCGACGCCTCCGGACTCCACGCCACCGTCACGGGCGTGATCCTCGGGTTGATGACGCCGGCGCGGCGCTGGGTGAGCGACCGCCGGCTCTATGCCATCCTGGGGCAGGTCATCGCGCATCCGGCGGGCCAGCAGGGCAGCGGCAACACCAGCGACCGCAGGACCTTGCAGGTGGCGGAGATCGCCGCGCGCGAGTCGCTCTCGCCGGTCGAGCGGCTGGAGATGGCGCTGCACCCGTGGGTCAGCTTCTGCATCATGCCGGTCTTCGCCCTCGCCAATGCAGGCCTGGCACTGTCGTGGACGAGCGTCGCGCAGCCTGTGGCGGCGGCGGTGTTCCTGGGTTTCGCCGTCGGCAAGCCGGCCGGCATTCTTCTTTTCAGCGCGCTGGCCTTGCGTTCGGGCCTGGCCCTGCGCCCTGCGGATCTGAGCTGGGGGCAGATCACCGGCGGCAGCTTCCTGGCGGGCATCGGCTTCACGATGGCGCTGTTCATTGCCAATCTCGCCCTGGTCGGACCCTTGATGGACAGCGCGAAGATCGGGATCTTCCTGGCCTCGCTGTTCTCGGCCGCCATGGGCCTGGCGCTGCTGGTGTGGATGCCGCGGACACCGCCGCCGACGCGCGGAAAAAGATAAGTGGGGAAAAGCGGCACGCAGGGCGTGATGCGCGTACGATGGGCTCGTTGATATGTGCAAGGCCTTCATTGCATCGGTCTTTTTCCGCGTCTAACGGGCTTGTCCCTCGGCTGTGTCGAATCTCCCTTGTTGATTTTCTTGGCGTCTCTTCACCGGGTGCGCGCCTGCGTCCCGGCAACCTCGAAAGGAAATCGACATGACCACACAAACCGGAACCGTGAAATGGTTCAACGACGACAAGGGCTTCGGCTTCATCGCCCCCGACAACGGCAGCAAGGACCTCTTTGCCCACTTCCGTGAGATCCAGGGCGGCGGCTTCAAGACCCTGACCGAGAACCAGCATGTGCAGTTCGAGGTCGTCCAGGGTGCCAAGGGCCCCCAGGCCTCCAACATTCGCGCCGTGAGCTGAAACAGCCGGGCCCGATGGTCCGGCCGATCTTCCAGGACGGCCTGGCCTCTCAAGCGCGGTTCATCCGCGCTTTTTTATTTCCGGAAGGCACCGTCGCATGAAGAATCTGCAGGAGGCCACCGAGCGCATCTGCGAACTCAAGGGGAGCCTGATCGCCCTGGACGCCTTGCTTCCGTCACTGCTGGAAGCCCTTCCATCCACTGCACACGGCACCTTGGTGCGCGCGTTCGAAGCCCATGCCGAGGCAGCGCGCACGGTCATCCTGAACACGCCCGTGTCGGATCATGTGCTGATCACCTTCGAACGGGACATTGCCCGGACGCAGGCGGTGCTCGCCGGGATCACGCCCGCGCCGGCCAACCCGGATCCGCGCCAGCCCGTGGAGTCTGTTCTGCTGACGACGACGCACATCAGCACCTATGCGGGCGCGCGGCTGCTGACCGGCGCGAGCGGCTTCTTCTTCCGCCGCGACGATCGGCTGTTCCTGGTCACGAACGCACACGTGCTGTCCGACGCGGCCAGCGCCCATGCGCCGGACCGCATCGAGATCGAGCTGCACACCGACACCCGCGACCTCACCCGGTACGCCACCTTCTCGATGCCCCTCTACGAGAAGGGGCTGGCGCTGTGGCGGCAGGCGGCCGACACGGGCGGGCCGGTGGACATCGCCACGCTCGAGATCCAGACCGCGCACCTGCCGGAGGGCTCGGTGCTGCATGCCTTCGACGAATCCCACCTCGCGCCACGCGGCGAGGACGTGGCCGTGGGCGACAACCTGACCGTCATCGGCTTTCCCCTGGGCTTCCACGACACGGTCCATCACCTGGCCGTCGCCCGCAGCGCGTCCATCGCCTCGGCCTATGGCGTGCGCTTCCAGCAGAAGGGCTACTTCCTGACGGATGCGAGGACGCACCGCGGCAGCAGCGGCGCTCCGGTGGTCCGGCGAAGGCTTGGCAGCGACCCGGGCCAGCGCTTGTCGCTGACCTCGTGGCAGCTGCTCGGCGTGCACTCCACGCGCATGGACATGCGCACCCGCGATCTCGTCAAGGACGAGTCGCTCGGCCTGAACTGCGCCTGGTACGCGGATGTGCTGAAGGTGCTGACCCAGGTCACATCCCTTGTGTCCAAGTGATGTGACTCTTCCAGTCAGGCCTTGACGCCGACGCTGACGCTGACGCCCACCACCCGATTGCGGCCTTCGCGCTTGGCGCGGTAGAGCGCACCGTCGGCCAGGCGCAGCAGCGCATCCGGCGTGTGCGGCTGGGTGCCATCCACAGTGAGCACGCCGAGGCTCGCCGTGACATGGGCAGCCACGTCGGAGTGCGTGTGGGCGATGCCCAGGGCCGCGACGGCCAGGCGGGCCTGCTCCGCCACGGCGAGGGCCTGCGCGTGCGGCGTGCCGGGCAGGATGCAGGCGAATTCCTCGCCGCCGTAGCGGGCGACCGTGGCACCGGGCACGGCGACGGCGGCCTGGAGGGCCGCCGCCACGCGCTGCAGCGCCAGGTCCCCGTCCACGTGGCCATGCGCATCGTTGTAGGCCTTGAAAGCATCCACATCGGCCAGGATCAGCGACAGCGGTCGGTCCCATTGCCGCTGCCGGCGGCTTTCCGCGTCCAGCTGGATGTCGAAATGGCGCCGGTTGGCCAGCCCGGTGAGCGCGTCGGTCACGCTCAGCCGATAGATGCGGTCGTTGAGCGCGCGCAGCTCGGCCTCGAAACGCTTGCGCTCGGTGATGTCGCGCACGATGGAGCAGTTGAAGCGCCGGCCCTCGTACTCGACGAGGTTGACCGTGACCTCGATGGGGATGTCCACGCCGTCGCGCGACCGATTGACGGTCTCCAGCCGGAAGCTCTTGCGCGCCAGCACCTCGGCCCAGTGCTCGCGCCACCGCGCCTCGTCGAAATGGGGATCGATGTCCCAGACATGCAGGCCCGCCAGCTCTTCGGCGGAATAACCCAGCAGGCGCGTGGTGGCCGGATTCACGAACACGTAGCGGCCGTGCTCGTCCAGCCAGATGATCATGTCGGCCAGCTTGTCCACCGTGACCTGGGTGAGCATGGCCCGGTAGGACGCCTCGCGCGCTTCGTCGTTCTCTGCCATGGTGCGACTCCCGCCTCGTCGGCTCGACCATCCGCTCCCCTGCCTCGATGCCACCAGGCGCGCGGGCGCCACAGTGCATCGCTGTGCCTATTGTTGACGCAGCTGCTCGCGCAGGATGCGGCGCACCTCCAGCATGGCCTGCGGCGTCTCCTGCACGCTGTGCCAGGAGGTGATGACCCGCTCGGACTCGGCGCCGGCCAGGTGGGCGCTGGCATAGGGCACCACGCCGTCGCTGGACTGGGCCAGCGGCAGCCGCGGGTCCTCGCGGCCGATGATGGAGTGATAGCGCACCCGCGGGCTCAGGGGCAGATCGGCCACGGCCCGCACGAAGGGATCTCGGTCGCTCAGGTTGTCGATGCTGTTGGGGATGCGCGGCGGCAGGCCGTTCTCCTGCATCGGCGCGAGCCGCGCCAGCCGGCGGCTCAGGTCGCCCACCTGTTCGAGCATGGCCAGCGGCAGGGTGACGAGATTGGCCACGCGCCGGGCCAGGCCGGTCTCGGCAAAGGGCGTGCCGCGGTGCGGCGCGGCGATGAAGATGGCCCGGTCCACCTGGGGCAGGGCCTGGAAGTCGAAATACTCGGCCAGCTCGCGCTGCAGCGTCGGATCGTCCGCCAGGGCGGCGTCCATGGCCGGTCCCTGGGGCAGCACCGACCACAGGGCGCGGCCCGAGTCCGAAACCAGCAGCCGCGACAGCACGCCGCCCATGCTGTGGCCCACCAGCACCATGTGGCGCGAGGCCGGTGCCGTGCCCTGCGGGTCGAAGTGCGCCAGCGTCTGCTGCAGCGCCTGTGCGATGTTGCGGCGGTTGAGCACCAGTGGCGCATTGGTGGGGTAGTACACCTGCCAGATCTGGTAGTGCTGGCGCAGCGTCTCGTCGCCCAGCACCTCGTTGGCCACGTTGACCCAGGCCTCCGGGCTGCTGGCCAGGCCATGCAGCATGACGACGATGCCGCGCTCGGGGTCGTAGGGCTGCATGAGCTGCACCTGCGGCTGCACGATGCCGTCCGACAGGCCCAGCAGCGTGCGCAGCGCCTGTGTCGCGAAGCCCGAGCGGGCCAGCCACAGCCCGTAGCCGGCCGTGAAGTTGGCGGCCAGCGGCGCGGGCACGCCCGCCAGGTCGACCCGCTCGCTGCGGTAAGGGTCGTACAGGCGCACCTGCACGCGGTGCGTACGCAGCACCTCGGCCGGCGTGCGGCCCTCGAAGGTCAGCAGGGCCGTGAGGGCCGGGTAGCGCATGGGGACGAAGGGCGCGTGGACCGGGCCGCGTTCCGGCGGCGGCAGCACGGCCACCAGCGGAGCGCCGAAGCCATCGCGCCGGTAGGTGTTGCGCAGGCCGGTGAAGCGCAACGACGAGGCCGCCAGCAGTTCCTGAGGCAGTGGCATGTCGCTGGCGAAGCCGGGACTGTCGAGCCGCGCCGACAGCTGCCAGCGGCCCACGGCGAGTTCGGCCACCTCGCCGGTCGTGGCACCGGCATCGGGTGCGCGGGCGTCGCGCGCATGGCGGTGGAACAGCCGCGTCACGGTCCGCTGCACCGCGAAGTTGTAGTAGTCGCGCACCTGGGTCTGCCGGTCCTCGAAGGCGCGGTCGCCCGGACTGCGGCGCGTGAGGAAGAGGTAGGCCCAGGCATGGCGTGCCGTCTCCAGCCAGGCATCGACCGCGGTGTCATCGGCGTCGCCACCCTGGCCGGACGCCTGCGCGTCCGGCGCGATGGCCGGTTGCCGGTCGGACTCCAGCGCGGCCTGCAGCCACAGCTCGGCCAGCGCCGACAGCCGCTGCTCGTCGGTGATGCCCTCGGCCTGCGACAGCGCCTGCCGGCAGGTGTCGGGGGCCTCGCCGCAGTCGTCGATGCCGGCCACGCGCGCGACCTCCTGCGCGGCGCCGCTCAGGCGCCCGGTGGTCAGCACGTCGCCTCGCCGCTCGGCCAGGTAGCGCGCGGGCGAGACGGACGACACCGACACCGCCGCGCAACCGGACACCAGCAGGGCCACGGCGAGCAGGAACAGCGCCGCCCACGGGCCGCGGCCCGACTGGCGCAAGGGCGCCGCCGCGTTCATCGCGCGGCCTCCATGCCCGGGATACCGCGTCGGATGGCCTGCGAGAACTGCGGGTCGGCATCGGCCGCCTTCGCCCGCTCGGTGATGCGGCCGGCGGCGCGCAGCGTCTCCAGGTCCGCCTTGGCAGCCAGGCCGTCGATGGACTTCAGGTACTCCGGCAGGTAGCCCGAGGCCAGCAGCCGCCAGTCCAGCGGCAGGCCACCCACGATGCGCCGCGCCATGTCGAACACGATGGTGGTGCAGTTGGCCGTGAGCGTGGAATAGAAGCGCGGGTGCGCCGCCAGCGTGGTCGACTGGTCCAGGTACGCCAGGAAGAGCGAGCGCATGGCCGCCGGCGGCATGGCGACGCGGTAGAGGTAGGCGTCCTCGCCGCGCACATTGGTGCGCACGCGCAGCACGTCGCGCTCGTCGGCGGCCACCAGGGCCAGCTCGAACTGCTTGAAGAAGCCGGCCACGGCCGAGAAGGACTCGCCACGCTCCTTGCGGATCTCGACCGAGTACACGAGGTAGCGCGTGCCGCCCTGCCCGTCGTCGAAGCCGAAGGAGACCAGGGTGTGGGCGATGGCCGGGCCCATCCAGTACGACAGGGCCATGTCCACGCTGCGCAGGCGGTCGAGGTCGTACTGGCGCGTCTCCCAGCGCACGGTGTAGTCGTCGTCGCTGCGCCACTCGAAGTTGCGCACGTTGCGCAAGGTGACGATGGAGCCGGCCACCGAGGGCTCGATGTGCCGGGCCACATCGTCGGCCCAGTCGCGCGTGTCCGAAGGCGCGATGCGGCCCCACCACACCAGCAGCAGCGCGAAGGCGAGGACATAGGCGGCCAGCGCACGGCCATGGAAGGGCCGCCACGGCCGCCCGATGACCCCGAGCGCGGCCAGGCCCCAGGCCGCCGCGGCCGCGATGCGCCCGCCTTCGGGCAGCGGCAGCCGGTAGTACAGCGCCAGCGCCGACCACAGGCCCGTACCCAGCAACACCAGCACGAGCAGGCCCCGGCCCATGCCGATCAACAGCCGCCTCATGGCGCCAGCGCCTCGCGCAGCAGCGCGATGTGGCTGCGCCGCTGCTGCTCCAGCGTGACCGGCGCGCCCTCGCCCTGCCCGTGCATCAGCTGCCACAGCACGACCTGTGCGATGGGCGCCATCAGCAACCAGGGCGAGGCCGTGAGCACGCCCTGCCCCAGGCTGCCCTGGCGCACGGCGCGGCGCACCAGGCGCTCGACGGCGGAGGCGAAGGGGTCGAGCACGGCGCGCTGCCAGCGCTCCACCAGCGCCTGCACCTGGCGGCCATCGGCCACCACCAGGCGCAGCGTCATGGCCGTCTCGGGCCGCGCCAAGAGGCGGTACACCGGGTCGATCACGCGCTCCACCAGCAGGTCGATGGTGACCATCTGCCCCGGCGCGAGCGCCGCCTCGTCCAGGCCGGCCGGCATGGTGAGCGAGCGGTCGATCAGTGCTTCGAAGATCTCTTCCTTGCTGTCGAAGTGCGCATAGACGCCGCCCTTGGACAGGCCCGCCCGCAGCGCGATGTCGTCGATGCGCGAGGCCGCGAAGCCCTTTTCGTGGAACACCGACAGCGCCGCGTCGAGGATCTGCGCCATGCGCAGCGGCGGCGGCAGGCGCTGGCGCGAAGGCCGGCCGCCGGGCAGGCCTTCGTCGGACGTCGGATACGGAGGGTCGGCGGTCGGTGCGGTCATGGGCGTGCGTGTGGGTGCGGACAGCGAGGCGGCCGGCGATTATGGATGCACCTCCCCGCTAACGACTTGCGAGTCGTTAGACGGGCATCCGTTGACCTGGATCAATGAGCGCGGGCGGGCCGGCTCCTACAGTTTTTCGCAGGCGGTGCCACCCGGCGCCGCACCGTTTCCCACCCGCCCCCTCGGGCGCCTTCAGGTCCAGCCGCCATGCCCGCCCCTTCTCCCAATCCTGTGCCGACCGCCGACGCCCCGGCCGATGCCGCGGCCGCCGCCCTCGACATGCAGGCGCGGGCCACCGCGGCCCGCCTCACGGGCGCCCTCTCGCCCATGGCCGGGCTGCTGGCCGCCTTCGACTGGGCCGCGCACCTGGCGGCCTCGCCGGGCAAGCAGGTGGCCCTGGCGCAGCTGGCGGCGCAGCAGGCCCAGGCCCTGAGCCGGGAATGGGCGCCCGCCACGCCCGACGCCTTCGCCGCGCCCGACCGGCGCTTCCGCGCCCCGGCCTGGCAGCACGCGCCCTTCAAGGCATGGCAGCAGGCCTTCCTGGCCAGCCAGCAGTGGTGGGACGCGGCCACGCACGGCGTGCTCGGCGTGGAGCGGCACCACGAGGACCTGGTCGCCTTCAGCGCCCGCCAGTGGCTGGACCTGCTCTCGCCCGGCAACCTGCCCTGGGCCAATCCCGAGGTGATCGAGGCCACGCTGCGCGAAGGCGGTGCCAACCTGCTGCGCGGCCTGCACAACTGGATGGAAGACGCGGGCCGACAAGCGTCCGGCGCTGCCCCGGCCGGCACCGAGCAGTTCCGCGTCGGGCACGAGGTGGCCATCACGCCCGGCAAGGTGGTGCTGCGCAATGCGCTGATCGAGCTGATCCAGTACGCACCCGCCACGCCCACCGTGCATCCGGAACCGGTGCTGCTGGTGCCGGCGTGGATCATGAAGTACTACATCCTCGACCTCACGCCCGAGGAATCGCTGGTGCGCTACCTGGTGTCGCAGGGCCACACCGTGTTCTGCATCTCCTGGAAGAACCCCGGCGAGGCCGAGCGCGACCGGGGCATGGACGACTACCTGCAGCTCGGCCTGCATGCCGCGCTCGACGCCGTGCAGGCCCTGTGCCCGCGCCGCAAGGTGCATGCCGCCGGCTACTGCCTGGGTGGCACGCTGCTGGCCATCGGCGCGGCGGCCATGGCGCGCGACGGCGACGACCGGCTGGCCAGCACCACCTACTTCGCGGCGCAGACCGACTTCTCCGAGCCGGGCGAGCTGGGCCTGTTCATCGACGAGAGCCAGCTCAGCCTGCTCGAAGCGCAGATGCGGCAGAAGGGCTATCTCACCGCCCAGCAGATGGCCGGGGCCTTCAGCATGCTGCGCAGCTACGACCTGCTGTGGTCGCGCATGGTGGGCGACTACCTGCTGGGCCACCGTGCGCCGATGAACGCCCTGATGGCGTGGAATGCCGACGCCACCCGCATGCCCGCGCGCATGCATTCCGAGTACCTGCGCCGGCTCTTCCTGGACGACGACCTGAGCGAGGGCCGCTTTCCGGTGGGCGGCCGGCCGGTCAGCCTGGGCAGCCTGCGCCTGCCCACCTTCATGGTGGGCACCGTCACCGACCATGTGGCGCCCTGGCGCTCGGTGCACAAGCTGCACTTCCTCTGCCCGGCGGAGATCACCTTCGCACTCACCACCGGTGGCCACAACGCCGGCATCGTGAACCCGCCCTCGCCCGACAGCCGGCGCAGCCACCGGTTGCTCACCCGGCCGGCCGATGGCCCCTACCTGGCGCCCGACGAATGGCTGGCCGCGGCGCCGACGCATGCGGGCTCGTGGTGGCCGGCCTGGCAGCAATGGCTGGCCGCCCACTCGGGCGCACCCGTCAAGCCGCCACGCATGGGCACGGGCCTGGCCGATGCCCCTGGCAACTACGTCCTGGAGCGATGACATGAACGCCGATCTCTTCTCCCTTCACGGCCGCAAGGGCCTGGTGGTGGGCATTGCCAACGAGCACAGCATCGCCTGGGGCTGTGCGCAGGCCTTCCACGACGCCGGGGCCGAGCTGGCCGTGACCTGGTTCAACGACAAGGCCCGGCCCTTCGTCGAACCGCTGGCGCAGCAGGTGCACGCCTCCATCGCGCTGCCGCTGGACGTGGAGCAGCCCGGCCAGCTCGAAGCCGTGTTCGCCGCCATCGGCCGCCAATGGGGCCGCCTGGACTTCGTGCTGCACTCCATCGCCTTCGCGCCCAAGAGCGACCTGCACGGCCGGGTGGCCGACTGCTCGCGAGAGGGCTTCGCGCGGGCCATGGACATCTCCTGCCATTCCTTCGTGCGCATGGCCCATCTGGCCGAGCCGCTGATGCACCGCGGCGGCAGCCTGCTCACGATGAGCTATGTGGGCGCCGAGGAGGTGATTCCCGACTACGGCGTGATGGGCCCGGTCAAGGCCGCGCTGGAGAGCAGCACGCGCTACCTGGCCACCGAACTCGGGCCCAAGGGCATCCGCGTCAACGCCATCTCGCCGGGACCGCTGGCCACGCGGGCGGCGTCGGGCATTCCCAACTTCGAGGCCCTGCTCGACGACGCCCGTCGGCGCGCCCCGCTGCGCCGGCTGGTGGACATCGCGGAAGTGGGCGCCCTTGCCGCCTTCCTGGTCAGCGACGCGGCACGCGCCATCACGGGCAGCACGCTGTACGTGGATGGCGGCTACCACGTGCTCGGATGACCATGGCCCGCCGAATCGCCCCCCTGCTGCTCGCCGCACTCATCGCGGCCGGCTGCGCGCCCATGATCCCGCCCCTGGCCCTGCCAGAGTCGCCGGTGCCTGCCCGATTCCCGGACGCCGCGCCTACAGCGGCCGTGCCCGTGGCCGCGGCGGACCTGGACTGGCCGCAGGCCTTTCCCGATGCCGAGCTGCAGGCGCTGATCGCCCAGGCCCTCGCGCACAACCGCGATCTGCGCACCGCCGCCCTGCGCGTGCAGGAGGCCCGCGCGGCCTGGGGCATCCAGCAGGCCGCGCTGCTGCCCAGCGTGGGACTGGCCACCGATGCCAGCCGCAGCCGCGTGCCGGCCGACCTCAACGTCAGCGGCAAGTCCGTCATCGCCAGCCAGTACCAGGTGGGCGTGGGCCTGGCCGGGTGGGAGCTCGACCTGTGGGGCCGCCTTCGCAGCCTGGACGAGGCCGCGCTGCAGGCCTGGCTGGCCAGCGACGAGGCCCGGCGCGGCCTCACCCTGTCGCTGGCGACGCAGGTGGCGCAGGGCTGGCTGGCCCTGCGCGAGACCGACGAGCGCCTGGCCCTGGCGCGCGAGGCCATCGCCAGCCGCAACGAATCGCTGCGCATCTTCAGCCGCCGCTTCGACGTCGGCGCCTCCTCGCGGCTGGAGCTGGAGCAGGTGCGCATCCTCGCCACCCAGGCGCGGGCGCTGGGCGCGCAGCTCGAACAGCAGCGCGCGCAGCAGGTCAATGCCCTCGCCCTGCTGACCGGTGTGCCCGTGGACCTGCCGCCGCGCAACCAGCCGCTGGCCGATGCCATGGTGGCCGATGTGGCCCCGGGCCTACCCTCGGCCATGCTGGCCTCGCGGCCCGACATCGCCGCCGCCGAACACCGCCTACGCCAGGCCAACGCCAACATCGGCGCGGCCCGGGCCGCCTTCTTTCCGCAGCTGACGCTGACCACCAGCCTCGGCACCGCCAGCGCGGCGCTCGACGGGCTGTTCGAGCCCGGCAGCCGCGCCTGGACCTTCGCGCCCAGCCTGTCGCTGCCCCTGTTCACCGCCGGCCGGCTGCGCGCCAACCTGCAGCTGTCCGAGGTGCGGCGCGACATCGCCGTGGCCGACTACGAAAAGACCATCCAGGGCGCCTTCCGCGACGTGGCCGACGCCCTGGCCGCCCGCCAGTGGCTGGTCGAACAGCTGGGCATCCAGAAGGAAGCACTGGCCGCGCAGGCCGAGCGCGCCCGCCTGGCCCGGCTGCGCTACGACGCCGGCTCGGCCGCCTTCCTGGAAGTGCTGGACGCGCAGCGCGACCTGCTCTCGGCCCAGCAACAACGGGTGCAGACGCAGCGTGCGCTGCTCGCCGCCCGCGTCTCCCTCTATGCCGCCCTGGGCGGCGGCGCCCACACCGTGGCCGCCACGCCCATCGCGACCTCTTCCTCCCCCTCCTCTTCCCAGCCATGAAGCCCACGAGCACAAAGCGCCTTCTCATCGTCCTGGCCGTGGCGCTGGCCGCAGGCGGCGCCTGGTACTGGCAGGCCGGCCGCGACAAGGGCTTCGGGCCGGGCTTCGCCAGCGGCAACGGCCGCATCGAGGCCACCGACGTGGACGTGGCCACCAAGCAGGCCGGCCGGGTGCGCGACATCCTGGTCGACGAAGGCGCCTTCGTGAAGGCCGGTCAGCCGCTGGCCACCATGGACGTCGAATCGCTCGACGCCCAGCGCGCCGAGGCCCAGGCCCGGCTGCAGCAGGCCGAGACGGGCGTGGCGGCCGCCGAATCGCAGGTGGCCATGCGCGAGAGCGACCGCCAATCCGCGCTGGCGCTGGTGGTGCAGCGCGAGAGCGAGCTGGACGCGGCCCAGCGCCGGGCCCGCCGCTCCGAAGTGCTCTCCGCCGAGGGCGCCGCCTCGATGCAGGAGACCGACGACGACCGCGCCCGCACCCGCAACGCGCAGGCCGCCCTGGGCGCGGCCCACGCGCAGGCCGAGGCCGGTCGGGCCGCGGTGCAGGCCGCCGCCGCCCAGCTCACCGGCGCCCGTGCCGCCGTCGGCGCGGCGCGTGCCACGCTGGCCCGCATCGAGGCCGACATCGCCGACAGCCAGCTCACCGCGCCGCGCGACGGCCGCGTGCAGTTCCGCGTGGCGCAGCCCGGCGAGGTCCTGGGTGCGGGCGGCAAGGTGCTCAACCTGGTGGACCTGTCGGACGTCTACATGACCTTCTTCCTGCCCGAGACGGCCGCCGGCCGCGTGGCCCTGGGCAGCGAGGCGCGCATCCTGATCGATGCCGCGCCCGGCTTCGTGATTCCGGCGCGCATCCGCTTCGTCGACGCCACGGCCCAGTTCACCCCCAAGACGGTGGAGACGGCCAGCGAGCGGCAGAAGCTCATGTTCCGCGTCAAGGCCAGCATCGACAAGGCGCTGCTGCAGCAGCACCTGGAACAGGTCAAGACCGGCCTGCCCGGCGTGGCCTGGGTGCGGCTGGACCCCCAGGCCGAATGGCCCGCGGAGCTGGCCGTGAAGACCTCGCGCTGAGCCGCCCATGACCGACTCGCCCCCGCCCGTCGTCCGCCTGCAGAAGCTGCGCCTGGACTATGGCCCCACGCATGCGCTGCAGGACGTGGACCTGGAGGTGCCGGCCGGCTGCATGGTCGGCCTGATCGGGCCCGATGGCGTGGGCAAGTCCAGCCTGCTGTCGCTGGTGGCCGGCGCCCGTGCGCTGCAGCAGGGCCGTCTGGAGGTGCTGGGCGGCGACATGGCCGACCGGCGCCACCGCGCGGCGGTGTGCCCGCGCATCGCCTACATGCCGCAGGGGCTGGGCCGCAACCTGTACCCCACGCTGTCGGTGGAAGAGAACCTGCAGTTCTTCGCCCGCCTGTTCGGCCATGCCGGGCCCGAGCGCCGCCGACGCATCGACGAACTCACGCGCAGCACCGGGCTGCAGCCCTTCCTGGCGCGGCCGGCGGGCAAGCTCTCGGGCGGCATGAAGCAGAAGCTGGGCCTGTGCTGCGCGCTCATCCACGACCCCGACCTGCTGATCCTGGACGAGCCCACCACCGGCGTCGATCCACTGGCGCGTGCGCAGTTCTGGGCCCTGATCGCGCGCATCCGCCAGGGCCGTCCGCAGATGAGCGTGATGGTGGCCACCGCCTACATGGACGAAGCCCAGCGCTTCGACTGGCTGGTGGCCATGGACGACGGCCGCGTGCTGGCCACCGGCACGCCGCAGGCCCTGCTGGCGCGCACCGGCACGCCCACGCTGGAGCAGGCCTTCATCCAGCTGCTGCCCGAGGAGAAGAAGCGCGACTGGGCGCCGGTGCAGATCCCGCCGCTCGAAGCGGGCGACGACGACATCGCCATCGAGGCCGAGGGCCTGACCATGCGCTTCGGCGACTTCACGGCGGTGGACCACGTGAGCCTGCGCATCCGGCGCGGCGAGATCTTCGGCTTCCTGGGCAGCAACGGCTGCGGCAAGTCCACCACCATGAAGATGCTCACCGGCCTGTTGCCCGCCAGCGAAGGCCGGGCCTGGCTGTTCGGCAACGAGGTGGACCCGCGCGACATCGACACCCGGCGGCGCGTGGGCTACATGTCGCAGGCCTTCTCGCTGTACGGCGAGCTGACCGTGCGGCAGAACCTGGTGCTGCATGCGCGGCTCTTCCACGTGCCCGCGGCCGAGCAGGACGCGCGCGTGCAGGAGATGCTGGAGCGTTTCGGCCTGCAGCAGGTGCAGCACAGCCTGCCCGAAAGCCTGCCGCTGGGCATGCGCCAGCGCCTGTCGCTGGCCGTGGCCATGGTGCACCGGCCCGAACTGCTGATCCTGGACGAGCCCACCTCGGGCGTGGATCCGATCGCGCGCGACAACTTCTGGCGCCTGCTGGTGACCCTGTCGCGCCGCGACAAGGTCACCATCTTCATCTCCACCCACTTCATGAACGAGGCCGAGCGCTGCGACCGCATGTCGATGATGCATGCCGGCCGCGTGCTGGACAGCGACGCACCGGCAGCCCTGGTGGCGCGCCGCGGCGCCGCCAGCCTGGAAGAGGCCTTCATCGGCTACCTGGTGGACGCGGGCGGTGGCACGCCCGACCAGGCGGCGGACGAGGCGCCCGCCGCCCCGGCCATCTCGGCTTCTGCGCCGCCGCCGCGCACCGCCGCCTTCAGCCTGCAGCGCCTGTGGAGCTACCTGTGGCGCGAGGCGCTGGAGCTGCAGCGCGACCCGGTGCGCGCGACCATGGCGCTGCTGGGCTCGCTGGTGCTGATGGTCGTGATGGGCTACGGCATCAACATGGACGTGGACAACCTGCGCTATGCCGTGCTCGACCGCGACCAGAGCACGCTCAGCCAGAGCTATGTGCTGGACCTGGCCGGCTCGCGCTACTTCACCGAGCAGCCGCCGCTGCGCGACGACGCCGACATGGACCGGCGGCTGCGCAGCGGCGACATCTCGCTGGCCATCGAGATCCCCTCGGGCTTCGGCCGCGACGTGCTGGGCGGCCGCGACGTGCAGGTGGGCGCGTGGATCGACGGCGCCATGCCCACGCGGGCGGACACGCTGCAAGGTTATGTGCAGGGCATCCACCAGTACTGGCTGGTCGAGCAGATGCGCGCACGCACGGGCAGCACGCCGGTGGCAGCCGTGCAGGTGCAGTCGCGCTACCGCTACAACCCCGACGTGCGCAGCCTGCCGGCCATGGTGCCGGCCATCATCCCCATGCTGCTGCTGATGCTGCCGGCCATGCTGACGGCGCTGGCGGTGGTGCGCGAGAAGGAACTGGGCTCCATCGTCAACCTCTACGTCACGCCGGTCACCCGCATCGAGTTCCTGCTGGGCAAGCAGCTGCCCTACGTGCTGCTGGCCATGCTGAACTTCCTGCTCATGTGCGCGCTGGCCGTCACGCTGTTCGGCGTGCCCTTCACCGGCAGCTTTGCCACGCTGGCCGTGGCGGCGCTGCTGTTCAGCGTCATCGCCACCGGCATGGGCCTGCTGGCCTCGGCCGTCACCCGCAGCCAGATCGCGGCCATGTTCTTCGCCATGATCGGCACGCTGATCCCGGCCACGCAGTTCTCGGGGCTGACGGATCCGGTCTCGTCGCTGCAGGGCGTGGGCCGCTGGGTGGGGCAGATCTACCCGGCCACGCACATGTTCACCATCAGCCGCGGCGTGTTCAGCAAGGCGCTGGGCTTCGGCGACCTGCAGCAGGCCTTCGTGCCACTGCTGGTGGCGGCGCCGCTGATCGTGGCGGCGTCGGTGGCGCTGCTGCGCAAGCAGGAGGCCTGAGCAGGTGATAACGGATCCACCATGAACGACACCCCGCTCGCCCCATCGCATCGCACAGCCGCCTCGCCCGCCGGCCGCCGCAGCGCCATCGCCCGGCGCCTGGCCAACATCCTGCGCCTGGGCGTCAAGGAGCTGTGGAGCCTGTGGCGCGACCCGACCATGCTGGTGCTGATCGTCTACACCTTCTCGGTGGCGGTCTACACCGGCGCCACGGCGATCCCCGAGACGCTGCACAACGCGCCCATCGCCATCGTGGACGAGGACCAGTCGCCGCTGTCGCAGCGCATCGTCTCGGCCTTCCAGCCGCCCTACTTCTCGGCGCCGGTGGCCATCGGCCAGGCGCAGATGGACGCGGGCATGGACGCGGGCCGCTACACCTTCGCGCTGGTCATCCCCACCGGCTTCCAGCGCGACGTGCTGGCGGGCCGCCACGCCGAGGTGCAGCTGAACGTGGACGCCACCCGCATGAGCCAGGCCTTCTCGGGCAATGGCGCCGTGCAGCAGATCGTGACCGAGCAGGTCAACGACTTCCTGCGCCGCTACCGCGCCACCACCACGCTGCCGGTGGACCTGGCGCTGCGCGCCCGCTTCAACCCGGCGCTGGAGAAGGCATGGTTCGGCGGCCTGATGCAGATCATCAACAACGTGACCATGCTGGCCATCGTGCTCACCGGTGCGGCGCTGATCCGGGAGCGCGAGCACGGCACCATCGAGCACCTGCTGGTGATGCCGGTGACGCCCACCGAGATCATGCTGGCCAAGGTGTGGTCCATGGGCGTGGTGGTGCTGGTGGCCGCGGCGGCCTCGCTGCAGTTCGTGGTGCAGGGCCTGCTTGGCGTGCCGGTGGAGGGCTCGGTGCCGCTGTTCCTGGCCGGCACGGCGCTGCACCTGTTCTCGACCACCGCCATGGGCATCTTCATGGCCACCGTGGCGCGCTCGATGCCGCAGTTCGGCCTGCTGCTGATGCTCACGCTGCTGCCGCTGCAGATGCTCTCGGGCACGGTCACCCCGCGCGAGAGCATGCCCGCGCTGGTGAAGGACCTGATGCTCGCCGCGCCGAACACGCACTACGTGGAGCTGAGCCAGGCCATCCTGTACCGCGGCGCCGGCATCGACGTGGTGTGGCCTTCCTTCTTGGCGCTGTTCGTCATCGGACTCGTGCTCTTCGTCATGGCGCTCTCGCGTTTTCGGCGCACCATCAGTCAGATGGCCTGAACGTCCCTGTTTTTCATCGCAAGGAGATTCCCATGCATGACGCCCCTGTCACCCCCCTGCCCGTGGCGCTGGCCACGGCCAACACCGCGCTGGCCCTGCGCACCTTCGCCCTGCTGCAGCAGGCCGGGCGCGAGGCCTGGGAGCGCCGGCTGCGGCTGCTCTCCGACACCGAGGAAGACGCTGTCTCCCAGGTGGGCCATGCGGCCAACACGGGCGACTGGCAGGCGCTCGGCGCCTGGCCCGCCGACCTGCTCTGGCGGGGCACGCAGCGCAACCTGGAGGCGTGGCGCACGCTGGTGCAGGGCGGCCTGGCCAGCCAGACCGAGCTGGCCCAGGGCCTGCGCGAAGCCTGGGCACAGTGGCAGAAGAGCACGGCCGCGGCCCTGGCCCCGCAGGGCCGCCCCAAGGACGGCGCATGAGCGCGCCCACCCCGGAGCTGGCCGAGGGCGGCGCCCCAGCCGACGCACCCCTGGCGCTGGTGCGCAACCGCACCTTCGACGAGATCGCCGTGGGCGACAACGCCAGCCTGCAGCGCACGTTGACCGCGCAGGACATCCAGCTCTTCGCCGTGCTCTCGGGCGACGTCAACCCGCAGCACCTCGACGCGGAATTCGCCGCCTCCACCCGCTTCCATGGCGTGATCGCCCACGGCATGTGGGGCGGCGCACTGATCTCTGCCGTGCTCGGCACGCGGCTGCCCGGCCCGGGCACCGTGTACCTGGGGCAGACGCTGCGCTTCCTGCGGCCGGTTCGGGTGGGCGACACGCTGACCATCCGCGTGACCGTGGCCACGCGCGACGCCGCCAAGAAGCGCCTCACCCTGGACTGCCGCTGCACCAACCAGGCCGGCGAGGACGTGATCGAGGGCGAGGCCACCGTGCTCGCGCCGACCGAGAAGATCGAGCGCCCCGCCGCCACCCTGCCCGAGGTGCGGCTGCATGCGCCCGGCGACGGCCTGCCGCGGCTGCTGGCCCATGTGAAGCCGCTGGGCGCCATCCGCGTGGCGGTGGTGCATCCCTGCGACGCGCTGAGCCTGGGCGGCGCACTCGATGCCCGTGCGGCCGGCCTGATCGAGCCCGTGCTCGTGGGCCCGCGCGCAAAGATCGAGGCCGCCGCCCAGGCCGCCGGACTGGACCTGGCCGGCATCGCCATCGAGGACGCGCCGCACAGCCATGCCGCCGCCGCACGGGCCGCGGCGCTGGCCGGCGCGCGCGACGTGGAGGCGCTCATGAAGGGCAGCCTGCACACCGACGAGCTGATGGCCGCGGTGCTCGACGCCGCCGCCGGCCTGCGCACCGGCCGGCGCCTGTCGCACTGCTTCCTGATGCAGACGCCGGCCTACCCGCGGCCCTTCATCGTGACCGACGCGGCCATCAACATCGCGCCCAGCCTGGAAGAAAAGGCCGACATCGTGCGCAACGCCATCGCCCTGGCCCAGGCGGTGGGCGTGGCCACGCCACGGGTGGCGCTGCTGGCGGCGGTGGAGACGGTCAACCCGCGCATGAGCGCGACGCTGGACGCCGCCGCCCTGTGCAAGATGGCCGAGCGCGGCCAGATCACCGGCGGCGTGCTGGACGGCCCGCTGGCCTTCGACAACGCAGTCTCGGCCGCAGCGGCGCGCATCAAGGGCATCGAGTCGCCCGTGGCGGGCCAGGCCGACGTGCTGGTGGTGCCCGACCTGGAAAGCGGCAACATGCTGGCCAAGCAGCTCGAATACATGGGCGATGCGGCCAGCGCCGGCATCGTGATGGGCGCACGCGTGCCCATCGTGCTGACCAGCCGCGCCGACTCGCGGGCCGCGCGCATCGCCTCCTGTGCCATTGCCGTGCTGCTGGCCCACCGCTGGCGCACGATGCCGCCATGAACATCGGAACGAGCCCGACATGAAGACCCTCCCGTCCCGAAGGACCCGTGTGCCGCCTGCCGAGCCGGAGGCGGCCCGGTGAACGCGACCGCCACCGCCTTCATCCTGGTGCTGAACTGCGGCTCGTCCAGCATCAAGTTCGCCCTCTTCGCGGCTGGCGGCGGCGAGCCGCCGCGGCGCCCGGCCTGGAACGGCAAGGTGCAGGGCATCGGCGGCCCGGCGCCCGACATCGGCGCCAGCGACCTGGCCGTGACGCCGCTGGCGCTCTCGGCGGCGCAGCCCTACCACGACGCCCTGGCCCGCATCCGCGACGAGGTGCTGCGCTGGCTGGCCGGCCGGCCGCTGGCCGCCGTGGCCCACCGCGTGGTGCATGGCGGCAGCCGCCACTTCGTGCCGGTGCGGGTCGATGCGCAGGTACTGGCCGAGCTGCGCAGCTATATCCCGCTCGCGCCCTTGCACCAGCCCTTCGCGCTGGAGGCCATGGAGATCCTGCTGGCCGAGCGCCCGGACCTGCCGCAGGTGGCCTGCTTCGACACCGCCTTCCACCACACGCTGCCCCAGGTGGAACGGATGCTGCCCTTGTCCTGGGACGCCTGGGAGCGCGGGCTGCGGCGCTACGGCTTCCACGGCCTCTCGTACGAATACATCGCCATCGCCCTGGCCGAGCGCCACGGCCGTGCGTCGGCGGAGGCCGCCCGCACCATCGTCGCGCACCTGGGCAGCGGTGCCAGCCTGTGCGCCATGCAGGGCCTGCGCAGCGTCGCCACCACCATGGGCTTCTCGGCCTTGGACGGGCTGATGATGGGCACGCGCACCGGCGCGCTCGACCCCGGCGCCGTGCTGTACCTGATGGAGATCGAGCAGCTGAGCCTGCAGCAGGTGGGCCATGCGCTCTACCACGAGTCGGGGCTGCTGGGCATCTCGGGCCTGTCGGGCGATCCGCGGGTGCTGCTGGCCCGCGAGGCCGAGGACAGCCCCGAGGGCGAACGCGCCCGCGCTGCGCTGGCCCTCTACGTGCGCCGCATCGTGCGCGAGATCGGCGCGCTGGTGGCCGTGCTGGGCGGGCTGGACCGGCTGGTCTTCACCGCCGGCATCGGCGAGCACAACGCCGTGCTGCGCGCGCGCGTGTGCACGGCGCTGGGCTGGCTGGGCGTGCAACTGGACGACGCCGCCAACCAGGCCGACCGGCCCCGCATCGCCAGCGCGGCGAGCCGGGTCGACGTGGGCGTGGAGCCCACCAACGAGGAATGGATCGCGGCGCGGCATGCGGCGGCGCTCATCACCCCCTGAACACCCAAGGAAGAGGACCTTCTCCATGTACCACCGTCTTCTGGTTCCCCTCGATGGCAGCGCCACCGCCGCGCTGGCGCTGGACGAGGCCGCACAGCTCGCGCGCCTGGCTGGCGCCACCGTCGTGCTGCTGCATGTGGTCGACGCCATGGACCACGTCACGGGCTTCGAGCCCCCGCTGGTGCACATCCAGGAGGTGCGGCCCACCTTCCTGCGCAACGGCCAGGCGTTGCTGGACGCCGCGCGGCAGACGCTCGAAGCCCAGGGCGTGACGGCGGAAACCGTGCTGCTCGAAAGCCAGGGCGAACGCGTGTCGCAGCTGATCGCAAACCAGGCCAGCAAATGCGGCTGCGACCTCATCGTGCTGGGCACTCACGGTCGCCGAGGCGTCGACCGGCTGCTGCTGGGCAGCGACGCCGAGCAGGTCGCCCGCATCGCGGCGATGCCGGTGATGCTGGTGCGCCCGCGGGCTGCGACCAAGGCAGCAGCGACGGGCAGCTGAGCGCGGCGCTCTGAGGGCCTCAGAACTGTCACAAACTCTTTTCAGAATCCCGGGCTTTGCCCTCGCCCGAGATTCCCATGCTTCCCGCCCCGGTCTTCCGCCTTCGCACCCTCGTCCTCGCCGTCGCCAGTGCCGCCGCCCTCATGGCCTGCGGCGGGGGCAGCGGCAGCAATGTCAGCTTCACGCCCGTCGGCACGAGCGCCGCGTCGTCCGGCAACGGCAGCACGTCCGCCGCCGAGACCGTCACCGTTCCGGCCGAACCCGCCGGCCTGGGCAGCACCGACACCGCGCCCATCCCCAGCGCGGTCGCCTATGTCGACACCGGCGCCACCAACCAGCGCGACAACCCCTGCAACGTCACCCTGGCCACCAATGCCGGCGCGCGCGTGCTGCAGGGCTTTCTGGACATCTGGACGCCCAGTTCGCTCATGGTCGATGCGGGCGTGACCCTGGCCGCCGCCAACGGCTGCCCGGCCGTGACGCCCTCGACCTGGAGCGGCATCCCCGGCGACAGCACCGACGGCACGGTGAAGAACGCCGCCGTCCATGCCGCCAACATCAACTACGTCAAGACCGTCACCCAGGCGCGCACCCCGGCCCAGGGCCTGGCTGCGTACATGGACGACCGCCGCGGCAAGGGCTACAGCGTGAGCGATGGCATGGGCCCGCTCACCAGCGCCTGGCGCGCCGGCACGCAGCAGACCACCACCATCACGGCCGTCGACCCCAACACGGCGCTGAGCCCCGCGGTCAACGACGGCGGCAACAACGTGGGTGTGGGCGCCTCGGGCGGCAACGCCAACATGGGCCTGGCGGTGGACTTCATCAACGGCCTGGCCGCCGGCTCCACCGAACCGCCCAAGCGCTTCTACAAGTACGCCCGCCCCTGGCGCTGGAGCAGCGACGTGAAGGTCGTGCCCGCGCTCGAGTCGGCCAAGAGCACCACGCCGGCCACCGACGGCGGCTTCCCCAGCGGCCACACCGCCGAGGCCTGGCGCGACACGCTGGCCATGGCGTACCTGGTGCCGCAGCGCTACCAGGAGCTGGTGGCCCGGGCGATGGAAATGGGCGAGAACCGCATCCTGGCCGGCATGCATTCGCCGCTGGACGTGATGGGCGGCCGCGTGCACGCCACGGCCGTGGTGGCCTACAACCTCTCCAGCGTGGCCAGCTACACGCCCGCCGTGAAGAAGGCCGCCTACGACCAGGCCCAGGCCTGGCTGCGCACGCAAAGTGGCAGCGCCGACTTCAATGCGCTGAACACCTATGCGCACACGCCGCGCACCCAGGACAGCACGCAGCCCGACTTCGACCGCTTCAGCGACAGCGCCGCCTGGCGCAAGACCTACCTTCAGCGCCTGACCTACGGCCTGGACCGCACCGGCGCCGCCGGCCAGCTGGCCACCGTGCCGAAGGGCGCCGAGGTGCTGCTGGAGACGCGCCTGCCCTACCTGAGCGCCGACCAGCGCCGCGTGGTGCTCAAGAGCACGGCCATCGACTCGGGCTTTCCGCTGGGCAACGACGGCGAAGGCTGGGGCCGGCTGAACCTCTTCGCCGCCGCCGACGGCTATGGCCGCTTCGACGGCGACGTGACCGTGACCCTGGACACGAGCCTGGGCGGCTTCAACGCCATCGACCGCTGGCGCAACGACATCGCCGGCGCGGGCAAGCTGACCAAGCTGGGCACGGGTCAGCTGCGCCTGTCGGGCAACAACGGCTACACCGGCGGCACCGTGCTGGCCGCAGGCCTGCTGGGCGCCGACTCGGCCACCGCGCTGGGGGCGGGCGACGTGTTCGTCAAGGGCGGCACGCTGGAGAGCACCGTGGCCGCCTCGCCGCTGACGCTGGCAGGCCGCTACACGCAGACCGCCGGCACGCTGAGCGTGGTGGCGGGCGCGAACGGCGCCGGCCTGCTGAAGGTGGGCGGCAATGCGGTGATCGCCGGCGGCGACCTGGCCGTGCGCTTTGCCAGCGGCTACAGCCCCAAGGTGGGCGACACGCTCACCGTGATCCAGGCCGCCGGCCGCCAGGGCCGCTTCGGCAACGTGACGGTGCAGGGCTTCGGCAAGGTCAGCGTGAGCTACACCGCCAACGCCGTGCTGGTGCGCATCGACAGTATCTGAGTCAACACCCCCCATGCCGCTTCGCGGCTCCGGGCGGCCGCCAGAGGCGGCTGCTCTTCGGGCACGTCCAAGCCTGCACTTGCAGGCTCGGAGCCGCGGCCCTCAGCCCCGCTCGGACGCCTTCGGCTTGGAGGGGCGCGCACCCAGAGGCCTGGCGAAGCCAGTTCCTCGGGTGCCCTGGCATGGCCTGCTCCGCGGCAGTCTGATGCCCTGCGCGCCACCGGCTTCAAGCGATGCGCTTGGCACTCGACGTCATGAAGAGCGGGGTGTGGGCCTTTCCGCGATTACCAGTCGCCGCCGTTGCGATTGGGCCCCAGCTGCAGGCCGTCGATGCCGGCCACCGGCCAGGCACCGATCGCGTGGCAGGCATGGCCCGGCGCGACCAACGGTCCGCGCCGGGGCACGCCGTCGGACGCGCGCACCAGCACCTCGACGGAATCCGCCGCGCGGCCACAGCTCACATCGATGCGGTGCAGGCCCGGCGCGTCCACCGGCAGGTCGATCTCCCAGAAGCCCGGTGCGCCCGCGCGCATGGGGTGCGGGGCGGCATCGTCCAGCGCCGCCATCATGGGCGCGTCGGCAGCGCCGAAGCGTCGGGCCACCACGCGCACCACGCCCGGCCGCGGCACCTGCCGGGCCTGCGAGGCCCGCGTGACCAGCCGAAGGTCGCAGGGCGCGACGATCTGCACATGCGGCCAGCACGCGCCCAGTGGCCGGAAGCGCCAGCTCGGCACGCCGTCGTGCACGCACACCACCGAGAAGCCGGGGGTACCACCGCCCTCCTCGATCTGCGCTGTCGAGCGGGTGGCGCCGTAGACCACCGCCCCGTCGTTGAGCAGCTCGTTGTAATGGGTGTGGCCCGTGTCGACGAAGGGCACACGTGCATCGGCAAAGAGCCGGGCCAGCGCCTCGCCATCGGCGGCCATGTCGCCGGGATAGCAGTGCATGAACACCAGCGGCACCTCGCCCGCCGCCTCGGCCAGCGCCAGCTGGCGGGCGATGCGGTGGCGGTGGTGCGAGTTCAGTCGGAAGTCCGGGCCGCCCGCGCCGCTGCCGACCACGTCCACGAAGATGCAGCGGTGGCCGGCGATCACCTCGTGCTCCGGCCGCTGCGCCGGCGCGAAAGCGGCCTCGTAGGCGGCCAGGCTGCCGCCCTCGAAGTCATGGTCGCCCGGGATCACGCGCCAGGGCAGCGCGAGCGGGCCCAGCGCCTCGGTGATGGCGGCGTACTGCGCGGGCGTCGCATGGTTGGCGTTGTCGCCGGGCAGGTAGACGAAGTCGGCCGCACGCGCATGGGCGTTGAGCTCGTCGACGATGGCCTGCAGTCGCGGCCGGGCGGCCCAGCCGTCGGCCTCGTCCATGTGCAGGTCGCCGATGTGGATCCAAGCGATGGAGGAAGGATGAGCGGAAGAATCTTTCATGACGAAGCAACTCCCAAGGCGGGCTGGCCGGCATGCGGTTCGCACACGCCCGCGCAGGCCGGCCGCAGCATCGTGGCGAAGCCGATCCACAGCGCCAGCGACGCGAGCGCGAAGCCGCCCAGCACATAGAAGGCGACCTGGTAGCCGAAGAGCTGGGCCAGCCAGCCGCCGATGGCGGGCGACAGGCTGGCGCCCAGGCCCTGTACCGTCATCACCGCGCCCTGGCCCACGTTGACGCGGCCGGTGCCGTCGAGCAGGCAGGCCACGAGGCCCGGCACGGCCACGCTCTGCAGGCCGGCGCCGATGCCATCGAGCGCCTGCACGGGCCACACGCCCCAGCTGTCGATCACGCTGCCGGCGATCAGGCCGCGCAGTGGCAGCGAGGCGAAGGAGACCAGCATCACCAGCCAGTAGCCTCGCGAGGCCGACAGGCGCATGGCAGCCAGGGCGGTGACGATCATGACGGCCTGCGCCACCACCACCGTGAGCGCGGTGAACATGGCCGGGTTGCCCTTGCCGGCGCCGACCACCGCCAGGCCATACAGCGGCAGCATGGCGCCGTTGCCCAGATGGAAGCAGGCCAGCGCCGCGGCCAGGATCAGGAGCGGCCGGTTCTGCAGCAGCGTGCGCAGGCCCTGGGCCTGGCTGTCGTCGGCCGCGGCGGCCTTGCCGTCGTGTGGTCCTTCAAGACCGCGCGCGGCGCGGTGGTCGATGGTCCGCTCGGGAATGGCCAGGACCGAGACGATGGCGAAGACACCGAACAGCGCCGCCAGGAAGAAGATGGCCGGCATGCCGTAGCGGAAGCCCAGCCAGCCCGACAGCGCCGCGCCCACCATGTTGCCCGCGTGGTTCCAGGCCTGGTTGCGGCCGTTCTGCGCATTGAAGCCGCGCTGGCGCACCACGCCCAGCGTGATGCCGGCCACCGCCGGGCCGATGGCCGCACCGGCGATGGCCGTGGCCACCTGGCTCACGGTGACCACCAGACCGGCCTGCGACCACAGGATGAGAAAAGAGGCCAGCACCGTGCAGATTCCGGTGATCACCACCACCCAGCGCTTGCGCGCCGTGTGGTCGATGAAGGCGCCCGCCGGCACCGTCATGAGCATGCCGGCCACGCCGCCGGCCGTCATCACCGAGCCGATGGCGCCCGGCTGCCAGCCGCGCTGCTGCAGGAAGACGCCGAGGAAGGGCCCGATGCCGGCCTGCATGTCGGCCATGAAGAAGTTGAGCGCGCACAGCGCGCGCGTGGCGCGGCGCTTGTCCCCGCCCGACGCATCCCCGACGGCTGCATTCGCGGAAGCCGCGAGGGTGGGCGAGCTGCTCATCGGGGAGGTCTCCGGTTGCGTGGGTCAGCCGATCAGGAGCCGCGCCCCGATGGCCAGGACAAGGGCGGGCGGCATGACCAGCGCGCCCACCTTCAGGAAGCGGAAGAAGCCCACGTCGTCGCCCTCGCGGCGGATGGCCGCCAGCCACAGGATGGTCGCGAGCGAGCCGGTGATCGACAGGTTGGGGCCCAGGTCCACGCCGATCAGCGTGGCGTCGATCACCACCTGCGGCGGCCTGGCCTGCTGCAGCACGGTGCTGGCCAGCAGGCCTGCCGGCAGGTTGTTGACGACGTTGGAGCCCACGGCCAGCACGGTGCCGGCCACCGCCGCGGCGCCATGGACACTGCCTTGCACGCCGGCCGTGAGCCACTGGGCCAGGGCCGCGATCACGCCCGTCTGCCGCAACGCCTCCACCAGCACGAACAGGCCCGCCACCAGCGGCAGCACGCTCCACGAGATGTCCTTGACCAGCGGCCACGGGTTGGCCCGGTCGCGCACCAGCACCACGGCCGCCGTCAGCCCGCCCATGATGGCCGTGGGCAGGCCCAGGTCGATGCCCTTGAAGGACACCGTCATCAGCACGACGGCCGTCACCACCAGCGCGCCCAGCGCCGTCCAGCCGCCGGCATGCAGGGGCTCGACCTCGACGCGCGGCTCGCAGCCGCCGGCCAGCTCCTTGCGCATGACCAGGCGCAGGCAGACGTAGGTGGCACTGATGGCCAGCAGCGAGGGCAGGCCGAAGCTCTTGATCCATGGCCACAGCGAGGGCACATGCGCGCCATAGAGCACCAGGTTGGCCGGATTGGAAATCGGCAGCACGAAGCTCGCCGCATTGGCGATGAAGGCGCAGATGAACAGGTACGGCAGCGCCGGTGTGCGGGCCTTGCGCGCCGCCGCATACACCGCCGGCGTCAGCACCACGGCCGTGGCGTCGTTGGAGAGGAAGGCGGTGATGACCGCGCCGATGGCGTAGACCAGCGTGAACAGCCGCATCGGCGAGCCGCCCGCCATGTTGACCGCATGCCCGGCCACCCAGTCGAAGAGGCCTTCGCGCCGCGCCGTCTCGGACAGCAGCATCATGCCGATGAGGAAGAGGTAGACGTCGTTGCCCTTGGCCACGGCGCCCAGCGCCTGCTGCGCCGGCAGCAGTCCGAGCACGACGACGAGGGCCGCGCCGGCCACGGCCCAGATGGCCTCGGGCAGCTTGAAGGGCCGGATCAGCACGCCGGCCGTGGTGGCAGCGGCGATGGCCCAGATGGTGAGGTGGGAAGACAGCATGAAGGATTCAAGAGGCGCCGGTAGCCGGAGCGGCCGGCAGCGCCGCACGCGAAACATGGAAGCGGGCGATCATCGCAAGCCCGAGCCGGGCCAATACCGACAGCGCCGTGCAGGCCAGCGTGATCGCCAGCAGCCAGCGCTCGGTGGCGTGGGCCTGGGCGTTGCGCTGGTCGAGCAGCTCGGATTCGGCGACGCGCATCTCGGCCACCACGGCGCGAACCTCGTCCATGGTGCGCTTGCCTTCGTCGCGCAGCACGAGGGCGCGGGCGGCCTCCAGGCCCTGGTTGCGGCGGGCCTGCACCGTCTCGTGCAGCTCGGCCAGCTTCAGGGCCACGGCGTATTCGAGCCGGTCCACGCGCCGCTGCTGCACGGCGCTGTCGCTCACCAGCGCGCGCAGCCGGTTGGCCAGCGGCCCGATCTGCGCCAGGGCGCGGTCATAGGGTTCGAGGTAGCGGTCTTCGCCGGTGATGATGAACCCGCGCTGGCCAGTCTCGGCATCGATGGCGTAAACGAGCGTGGATTCGAGCGTGGTCAGCACCTGGTAGGTGTGCTCGATGGAGGCGCGTTGCGACAGCAGCAGTTGGTGGTAGCGAAAGGACAGGATGCCGGCGACCACCAGCAGCGCGACGAAGGGCGCCGAGCGCAGCAGGCTGCGGAGATCGGGGTCGCCGGGAAGTCGCATGGCAGGAGGCTTGGGACGGGGTGTGACAGCAGAACGCCGTTGTCGCTCCAAGAAGCGTGCCAAAGGCGGGGACACGTCAGATCAAGCACTTGGCCGCGCGGGAGACTCGCCGATGCATGAAAGGCAGACGGCGGGCTGTCCATAAAACGGACAGCCCGCCGCCGAAGAACAGGCCGCACGCGGGCGGCCCTGCAGGATCAGCGCTTGCTCAGCGCCTGACGACCCTGCTCCTCGTCCGCCTTCAGCGGCACGAAGATGCTCCATTCCTCCTCGGGATTCTTCTTGTAGCGCACATGCTTATTGTCGAGGTCGAACTCGTAGTACGGGTAGACCTCGCGCAGGTTGAAGAAGGTGGCGGGCGCGAAGAACAGGATGTCCAGGGCCAGGTAGCCGCCGTTGAACTTGAGCGGCAGGATGCCGTAGAAGGGCTCCTTGCCGGGCGCCTCGGCCTTGAACTCGTAGTTGCCGAAGCTCGTGGTGGAGAAGCGCTCGGAGCGCGGGGTCGTGGTCTCCTTGGAGGTCGCGATGCTCACCTGCGCATCGGGCTGGACGGTCGTGATGTGGGTCATCGCGGTGCAGGCGGCCAGGGGCACGGTGGCCGCCAGCGCCAGCAGACGGGCTGCTTTCTTCATGGTTCTCGGGGTGTGTTGTCTTGACTCTTCCGGACACGCCTGGCGGCGCGCCGACTCCTCGTGCCTCGGGCTCCCTCGCCTCGGGCGGCCGGCAGTTTAGGAGGCATGGCTGCTGCGCCGGCGCCCAAACGTCCTACGGCCGTGACATTGGCCACAGATGTTTGGCTCATGAAGAACCAACGATTCGGTCGTTCGTGCCGGGCCCCGTTCTTTCCACAATGGATGGCCCAGCGCCTTGACCCGCATCAGGAGCGTGAAGAACACAACCATAGGGCCCCGCCGCCATGAATTTCCAGCAACTGCGCTCGGTCCGCGAGGCCGTGCGCCGCAACTTCAACCTCACCGAGGTGGCCCAGGTGCTGCACACCTCCCAGCCCGGCGTGAGCCGGCAGATCCGCGAACTGGAACAGGAGCTGGGCATCGAGCTGTTCATCCGCGTCGGCAAGCGCCTGACCGGCCTGACCGAGCCCGGCAGCCATGTGCTGCCCATCATCGAACGGCTGCTGGTCGAGAGCGGCAACCTGCGCAAGGCCGGCGAGGAATTCGCCACGCAGAACGAAGGCCTGCTGTCCATCGCGGCGACGCATTCGCAGGCCCGCTATGCGCTGCCCGAGGCGGTGCAGGATTTCCGCCGCCAGTTCCCGTCGGTGCGGCTGCACATCCACCAGGGCTCGCCGCGGCAGATCGCGCAGATGCTGCTGGAGGGCGAGGCCGACGTGGGCATCGCCACCGAGGCCCTGGCCGACTATCCGCAACTGGCCGCCCTGCCCAGCTACCGCTGGACCCATGCGGTGATCGCGCCGCCGGGCCATCCGGTGCTGGCCGAGCCGCTCACCCTGCAGTCGCTGGCGAAGCATCCGCTCATCACCTACGACAACGGCTTCACCGGACGCCAGCGCATCGACGACGCCTTCGCCCAGGCTGGCGTGCAGGCCGACATCGCCCTGGCCGCGATGGATGCGGATGTCATCAAGACCTATGTGCAGCTGGGCATGGGCGTGGGCATCGTGGCCGGTGTGGCCTTCGAGGCCGAGCGCGACACCGGCCTGCGCGCCGTGGATGCCGGTGCCCTGTTCGGCATCAACCACACGCGGCTGGCCGTGCGCCGGGGCAGCTACCTGCGGCGCTATGTGTATGCCTTCATCGAATCGTTCTCGCCGACGTTGACGCGCGAGGTGGTGGAGGCCGCCGTGCGCGGCGAGTCGGGCGAAACCACCGCCGTGGTGCCGCCGGGCGATGGTGCGGCCGATGCCCTGGAAGAGGCCTCGGGGCAGCGCCAACCCTGGCCCCTGGCCGCTTGAGTCGTACCTGCGAGCGCGCAGGGCACGCGCACCCGCGCCAGCGTCGGCCTGGCCCCGGCGCACGTCGCCGGTCGCGGTCTCAGGCCTGGCCGCGCTCCTTGAGGATGCCGCCTGCGATACCCATCGCATGGTTCGCGGTCGGCACGCCGCAGTAGATCGCAGCCATCAGGATCACTTCCTTGATCTCGTCCGGCGTGAGCCGCGAATCGTCCCGCCCGTCCAGCGCCGCGCGCACATGCAGCGCGAATTCCTCCCAGGCGTGCAGGCCCAGCATCATCGACAGCACCATGAAGCGCCGCGTGCGGTCGCCCAGGGCCGGACGGCCCCAGATGTCGTTCCACGCATGCCGCGTGATCAGTTCCTGGAACTCGGTGTTGAAGGCGGTGCGTCCGGCCAGCGAGCGGTCCACCCAGTCGTCGCCCAGCACGCGCCGCCGCTGCTGCAGGCCGCGCGCATAGCCGTCGGCTTGCTCGGCAGCCGGCTCGCCGGTACCGGGTGCCATGCAGCGGTCGCGCACGAAGGCCCGCAGCAGGCGCGCGAAGGACTCGGGCTGCTCGACGGCACCGATGTGGGAGGCCTGCGGCAGCACGGCCAGCTCGGCCCCGGGCACGACCTGCGCGATGGCCTGCGACATGCCCAGCGGCGTGCCCTCGTCCCGCGCGCCGGCGATCACCAGTACCGGGCACGGGATGGACGGCAGCCCATCTCGCCAGTCCACATCGCGCACCGCCTCGCAGCAGGCCGCATAGCCGTCGGGCGAGGTCGCCAGCAGCGTGGCACGGGCCTGCGCCACGGCCTCGGGCCGGGCCGCCCGGAAGTCGGCGTGGAAGTAGCGGCCCATCACGGCGTCGGCGATGGCGGCCACGCCCTCGCGGCGCACGGTGGCGATGCGGGCATCCCAGAGCGCGCGTCCGGCGTCGGGATAGTGCGCGGCGCTGTGGGCCACCACCAGGCCGCGCAGCAGCGACGGATGGCGGATGGCCAGGCCCATGCCGACCATGGCCCCCATCGAGATGCCGACCCACACCACAGGCTCGCGCGCCACCTCGCGCAGCAGGGCGGCGGCGGCCTCCACCAGCGCGTCCATGCTGCCGGGGCCCTGCAGCGGCGGCGAGCCGCCATGTCCCGGATGGTCGAAGGCCAGGATGCGGGCCTGCGGGCCGACCTGCGCGCGCAGGGGCGCCCAGGCCTCGCGGTCCATGCCCAGGGCATGGCTGAGCACCAGCAGCGGGCCGCTGCCGCCGTCGTGCAAGGTGTAGGAAAGCAGGGACGTCATGGTGTTCGGGGCAGTGCGAAGTTCAGGATGGGTCCTCGGGATCATCGCCGTCCTCGTGCAGCCATTGCAGGCACTGCCGCGCCGAGGCCTCGACGGCCCGCTCCAGGTCGCAGGCCGCATGCAGCGCCGCCTGCAGGGCCGCACGCTGTCCGGGCGGCAGCGCCAGCACGCAGGCATCCGCGCACAGCAACTCAGGCAGGGGCGTCTTCGTGGCCATCGCCTGCGGCCCCAGCGACTGGATGCGCGCGCGGGCGGCCTGCGGGCCCAGCGCCTTCGCCAGCGCCTGCGTGAGCGATTCCGAATGCACCAGCCCCCAGGTGCGGCCGATGTTTTCGGCCATGCGGGACGCATCCACCCGCAGGCCGGCCAGGGCGTCGCGGATGGCGCTGGTGGCACCGAAGACCTGGATCCACAGCTGGGGCCACACGGCGACCTCGGCCTGCCATTCGCCCAGTGCACGTTCATGAGCATGCGCCATGGTGGCCAGCAGCGTGGCCGCGATGCCGGGCACGGGCGCGCAGGCCGCGATGGCCTGCATGCAGGCCACCGGATTGCGCTTGTGCGGCATGGCGCTGGAGCCACCGCGGGCCGAGCCCTGCGCTGCCTCGCCGGGGCCCGGTCCCTCGGCCACCTCGTCTATCTCGGCCTGCGAGAGCAGGGCCAGGTCTTTGGCGATCTTGGCCAGCGAGCCCGCCAGCACCGCGGCCTCCAGGCCCAGGCGCAACCAGGTGTCGCGCTGCGTGTGCCAGCTGCCCGCTGGCGCGGCCAGGCCCAGCAGCGCCGCCATGCGGGCCGCGACGCGCTCGCCCGCCTCACCCATGGCCGAGCGGTTGCCCACGGCGCCGCCGAGTTGCAGCGCCAGGGCCTGCACCGCCAGGGCCTGCAAGCGGACATGGCTGCGCTGCAGCGGCAGCAGCCAGCCGGCGCACTTGAGGCCCCAGCTGGTCACCTGGGCCGGCTGCAGCAGCGTGCGGGCCAGCATGGGCGTGCGCGCATGGTCCGCCGCCTGTTGCCGCAGCAGCGCGATGGCCTCCTCCAGCGCCGCGAGCAACGGCGCCAGCGCGGCGCGCGTCATCAGCACCTGGGCGGTGTCGACCACGTCCTGTGTGGTCGCACCCTTGTGCAGATGGCGGGCGGCATCGCCCGCGCCGCGCGCCTGCAGCGCCTGCGTCACCATGGCCACCAGCGGCACGGCCATGGCACCGCCGTGGCGGGCGGCGTCGGTCAGCGCCTGCGCGTCCAGCACGAGGCCGGCGCAGGCATCCGCAATGGCTTCGGCCGCGTCGGTGGGGATCAGGCCCTCCTCGGCCTGTGCCCGGGCCAGGGCCGACTCGAAGTCGAGCATGGCGCGGCACAGCGCCTCGTCATCGAACAGGCCGCGGGCAGCGGCGGGCAGGAGGGCATGGGCGAAGGCGTTCACGGGCAGGCGGTGCGGACGACGGAACCCGTCAGATGCTCGCGCCCGAGGCGCGGACCACGGCGGCCCACTTGCGCGACTCCTGCTGGATGCGCGCGGCGTACTGGGTGGCGTCGCCGAGCAGCGGCTCGGCGCCTTCGACGCCCAGCTTGGACTGGAAGGCCGGCGTGCCCGCCACCTGCAGGATCTGCCGGCCCAGCGCCGCCACCTGCGGTGCCGGCGTGGCGCGCGGCGCCAGCAGGCCATAGGTGAGCGTGCTCTCGAAGCCGGTCAGCGCCGCGATGCCCGATTCGGCCAGCGTGGGCACCTGGGGCAACTGGGCCAGGCGCCGGCTGCTGGTCACCGCCAGTGCGCGCAGCTTGCCGCCGGCCACCAGCGTCTGGGCGGGTGGGATCACGCTGAACATCATCTGCACCTGGCCGCCCACGAGGTCGGTCAAGGCGGGGCTGGTTCCCTTGTAAGGGATGTGGCTCATCTTCACGCCCAGGGCATCGGCCAGCATCTCGGCCGTGAGATGGCCGCCGGTGCCGGAGCCGCTGGAGGCGAAGGCGTACTGCCCGTTGGCCTGGCGGATCGCCTCCACCAACTGCGGCACCGTGCGCACCGGCGAGCTCTCGGGCACCACCAGCATCAGCGCCGAACTGGCGAACATCGCCACCGGCGCCAGGTCCTTCTGCACGTCGAACTTGAGGCCCTTGTAGAGCGCCGGGTTGATGGAGACCGTGCCGGTGTGCCCCAGGAGCAGCGTGGTGCCGTCGGCCGGCGCGCGCACCACGGCCTCGGTGCCGATGTTGCCGCCCGCGCCGGCCTTGTTGTCGACCAGCCAGGTGCGGCCGAAGGTCGAGCTCAACCCGTTGGCCAATTGCCGCGCCAGCACGTCGTTGCCGCCACCGGGCGCGAAGGGCACCACGATGCGCACGGGCCGGCCGCCCTCCTGGGCCCAGGCCGGGGCAGCGGCCAGGGCAGACAGGGCCAGCCACTGGCGGCGGGTGCAGGAAGGGATGGGGCGCATGGCGGTCTCCGGGTTCGTTCTAGGAAAGGAGCGAGTCTGCGCGGTTCGGAACAAAGAAAAAACCAGATATGGCGACTTTCACACCACACATAATGTTGGAGATGGAGACCGCCTTCCTGAACACCTTCCTGCTGGTCGCGCGCCGGGGCTCCATGTCCGAGGCCGCGCGGCAGCTGGACCTGAGCCCCACGGCCGTGGCGCAGCAGATGCGGGTGCTGGAGCGGGAGCTGGGCACGCCGCTGCTGCTGCGCGCCGGCCGCACGGTGCGCCCCACCGAGGCGGGCGACCGGCTCATCGAACGGGCCGAAGCGCTGGTGCGCGACGCCGGCCAGTTGCGCGCCTGGGTGCATGGCCAGGCACTGCAGCACGAGCTGCGCGTCGGCACCCTGGCCACCGTGCTGCACAGCGCACTGCCGGACATCCTGCAGGCCTTCGCGCAGCGCCATCCGCAAACCCGGGTGTCGATCCGCGCGGGGCTGGCGAGCCAGCTGTACGAGATGGTGGCCGAAGGCGGGGTGGACCTGGCCCTGACGCTGCGGCCGGCCTTCGACCTCGCCAAGCCCTTCTGCTGGCAGCCCCTGCGCGAGGAAGCGCTGGTCCTGCTCGCGCCCGCCGCGCTTGCGGGCCAGGACCCGATGCAGCTGCTGCGGGAAGAGCCGCTGATCCGCTACGACCGGACGCTGGGCGGCGGCAAGCTGGCGGACCAGTTCCTGCGCGATGCCGGCATCGCGCCCAGGGAGCGCTTCGAGCTGAACTCGCTGCTGGCCGTGGCCATGATGGTGGCCCGCGGGCTGGGCGTGTCGATGGTGCCGGACATCGACGCGCCCTTCATGCGCGAGCCGACCCTGGCCCGCATCGCGCTACCGCAGGCACGCACGCGTCGTGCCCTGGGCCTGCTGTGGCTGCGTGCCTCGCCGCGCCAGACGCTCGTATTGAACTTCGGCGAGTGCGCCACCGCAGCCATGCGGCCGGCGCCTTGAGACGGTGTGAGCGAACCCGCCATGTCCGCACGGTCGCTCATGGGCGCTTGCCGACGGACTTGGCAACCTCCCGCAGGATGCGCTTGCGCACCTTCTTGCCCTGGGTGACCAGCAGCCGGATGTTCACGTCATGGCGCTGCTCCGGCGCCATGGACTTCCAGGATTTGATTTCGGAGCGAAGGCGGCCGCATCCCAGGCATCGCGCCTTGTCCGGGCTCAGTTCGCATTGCCCGATGCAGGGCGTCGCCGTCAGAAGAATGGTCATTGCCGAACACGCTGCCACTGGGCGGCGGGCAGCGCAATCGGACACAGGCAAAAAAAAGACCCGCACGAGGCGGGTCCAAGGAGACAGCCGACTTTCGTCGGCCCCGCGAATTCGCGGCCCGCTCCCCAGCGAGTACCCCGAAGATCCCCGGCGGGCGCGAAGAGCACCCTGGAGAGCAATCTACCCGTGCGGGCGGCCAAGACCTACGAAGGAAAACGCGCTTGGTTATGCGGCAGATACCGGGGCCATCATGCGCGGGCAGTGTGCCGACGCACTGCGCCAGATCAAGGGTCGCCCATAGCGGCCATGGCCGCCGGCCCACCTCAGCGCCGCGCCACGAAGTCGATCTCGACCCGCGCGCCATTGGCCAGCCCGGTCACGCCCACGCAGGTGCGCGCCGGCAGGCGACCGGGCGGGAAGTGGCTGCGGTAGGCCTCGTTCATGCGCGCATAGTCCTCGTCGAAGTGGGTCAGGAAGATGCGGGCCGACAGCACGTGGGCCAGGCCCAGGCCGCAGCCTTCGAGCACCGTCTTCAGGTTGGCCATCACCGCATGGGTCTGGGCCTCGATGCCCTCGGGATAGCCGCTGTCCAGCCCCGTGCCGCTGAAGGGCATCTGGCCCGTGACGAAGACCCAGCCGTCGCATTCGACGGCATGGCTGAAGGGCGCGACCGGGTCCGGCGCGCCACTGATCATGTGGAAGATGGGGTTCATGGGTCAGGCTCCTGAAAGTGAGTCGATGGAGGGAAGAGAAGGAATGGCATGCCCGCGCGGTGGAAGGCCGGCGCCAGGGTGCGTGGCATGTGTCTTGCGACGCGGTCGTGTTGCCTTGCAGGGATCCCGACGTTGCAGCTCGAACAGTTCACGACCGAGTCCTACCCGGTGCACCAGCGCCCGCAGGCGTGGCGTGCCGCACTCGAGCCGCACCAGCTTCGCGCCTGCGAGACGCCCTCGGCCGCGCCGCTGCACGGCCGGCTGGCAGCGGGTCGGACGGCGCGCGGCGTGGGCCTGGCGCGCGTGGCCTCCTCGCCGCAGACGCTGGAGCCGCTGCACGGCGACGCGGGCCATGTGTGGATCGCGCTGCTGCAGGCCGGAGAGGCGCATCTGCAGCCCGGCGACGGCCAGCCGGCCCTTGCCCTCGCCGCGGGCGATGTGGTGTGGGGCGCCACGCGCAGCGCGGCGCAGCTGGTGTTCCAGACGGACTTCCGCCAGTTCCACGTCTCGCTGCCCGCGCGTGCCTTCCCCGCCGGCCTGCGGGGCGGCCAGGGCACGGCCCTGGGCCACCTGCCCGGGCGCAGCGGCATGGGCCGCCTGCTGGCCGGCACCCTCGGCGCGCTGGAGGACGCTCTCGACAGCCTGGGCGACGACGACATCGCGCCGCTGGAACATTCGCTGTCCGAGCTCATCGCCGCACGCATGGCCGCGCGGCCGGGCGACGCCCCCGCCGGCATCAGCAACACGCAGGCCGCAACGTTCCGGCGCGTGTGCCAGTTCATCGAAGGGGCGCTGAGCGACCCCGCGCTCTCGCTGGCGGCGGTGGCCGCCCAGGAGCGCGTCTCCGAGCGCCTGGTGCAGAAGCTCTTCGAAGGCCAGGGCCTGACCTTCACCACCTACCTGCGCCAGCGCCGGCTGGAGCGCTGCCGCGCCGACCTGGCCAACCGCCAGTACGGCCACCTGTCGATCTCGGACATCTGCTTCCGCTGGGGCTTCAACGACGCGGCCCATTTCAGCCATGCCTTCCGCGACCGCTACCGCATGTCGCCGCGGCAGTACCGGCAGCAGGCCAACGAGGCCAGCCAGCAGAGCCTGCGCAAGCGCATCCAGCGCGGCTGGCCCTCGGGCTATTTCGAGTCGGGCGGCCGGTCCGAGCCGCAGGCCGATGCGCCACGCGGCGCGCCCGGGGGCGCGGCGAGCGCGCAGGCACCGGCCCCCTCGGCCGCCGCCGGCCAGACCGGCCGCCACCACCACCTGCCGGCCACGCCCGAGACCATCCACTGGGGCTACTTCAGCCGCACCATCCCGCCGGTGCTCACCGTGGCTTCGGGCGACATCGTGACCATCGAGACGCTGACCCAGCATGCGTACGACGACCACGAGCGCATGATCAAGGGCGACTCGGGCGCCGAGCGCGTCTTCCACTGGACGCGCGAGCACAAGGCGGTGGACCGGCGCGGCGCCGGCCCCACCGACGCCTCCATCTACGGCCGCGGCAACGGCGAGGGTTTCGGCGTGCACATCTGCACCGGCCCCGTGGCCGTGCAGGGCGCGGAGCCGGGCGACGTGCTGGAGGTGCGCATCCTCGACCTCGCGCCCCGCCTGGCCGCCAATGCGCGCTACGAAGGCCGTGCCTTCGGCAGCAATGCGGCCGCCTGGTGGGGTTTCCATTACGACGACCTGATCGAGGAGCCCAGGCCGCGCGAGGTCATCACCATCTACGAGGTGGACTGCCACCCCGGGCGCATGTGTGCCCATGCCGTCTACAACTTCCGCTGGACGCCGCAGCGCGATCCGCACGGCGTGCTGCACACCACCATCGACTACCCCGGCGTGCCGATCGACCGCAGTGCCATCGTCGAGAACCACGGCGTGCTGGAGGGCGTGAAGATCCCGGTGCGGCCGCACTTCGGCGTCATCGCGCTGGCACCGGCCGAGACGGGGCTGGTGGATTCGATCCCGCCCTCCTCCTTCGGCGGCAACCTCGACAACTGGCGCATCGCCAAGGGCGCCACGGTGTACCTGCGGGTGGCGGTGGACGGCGGCCTGCTGTCGGTGGGCGATCCGCATGCGTCGCAGGGCGACAGCGAGCTGTGCGGCACCGCCATCGAATGCTCGCTGACCGGCGTGTTCCAGCTCGTCCTGCACAAGGCCAAGGACCTGCGCGATGAGCCCTATGCCGACATCGACTACCCGCTGGTCGAGACGGCCGACGAATGGGTGCTGCACGGCTTCTCGCATCCCAACTACCTGCAGGAGTTCGGCGACCGGGCGCGCAGCCTGGTGTACGAGAAGTCCTCGCTGGACCCGGCCATGCGCGACGCCTTTCGCAAGACACGGCGCTTCCTCATGACGGCCATGGGGCTGACGGAGGACGAGGCCATCTCGCTGATGTCGGTCGCCGTGGATTTCGGCGTCACGCAGGTGGTGGACGGCAACTGGGGGGTGCATGCCGTGATCCGCAAGGCCCTGTTCGAGGAGCGGCTGGCGAAGGCCCGGGCCGGCGCCTCCTCCGGCGCCTGACCCTGGCGGCACGTCGCCGGCCGCGCGCTCAGCGCGGCCCGAAGACGCACTTGCGGATGGACCCGTGCACGCCCCAGTTGCCGTCCACCACCTGGGTCACGCCGAAGTCGGCCGCCACGGACATGAGGGCGATGGCCTCGTCCTCGCTGAGCTTGTGCACCGTCATCAGGAAGCGCCGCAGCTTGCGGAAGGCATCGCGCATGGCCGGGTCGAGCGAGGCGGTCTCCGCCACCGTGGTCTGGCCCTCGGGGCCCAGCGTCGCCAGGTAGTTGGCATAGGTGAAGCCATACACCGACCACAGCTCGTCGGTCTCCAGGAGCGGATGGTCCAGCCCTTCGAGCAAGGTGCCGGGCAGGTCGGCCTTCTTGTGCAGCACCAGCTCGAACTCGCCCGTCAGCGAGCATTCGATGGCGGTGCCGCCCAGCTCGCTGTCGCCCTGCGCCGCATGCGGATCGCCCACCGAGAAGTAGGCGCCGGCCACGGCCACGGGGTAGTACATGCGCGCGCCCTTGCCCACGCGCCAGTCGTCGATGTTGCCGCCGCTGTAGCTGGGCGGAATGGAGCTGACGAAGTCGGCCTCGGCCGGCGCCAGCCCCATGGTGCCGAAGTGCAGCCGGGCCGGAACCTGTACGTTGCGCAGGATGTCCTCGCGCCGGCGCACCGTGGCCGGGTCGACCTTCACGCCGGGATAGTCGATGGTCGGATGCACCACGCCGTCGGGGTCGGTCTGCGGCGTCCACACGTAGTTGTAGACGGCGCGTGCCGTGGGCTCGGCGGTGGTGTCCAGCTCGAAGATGGTGATCACCTCGCGCGGCTTCGGCTCTTCGATCAGGTCGCGGTACTGGAAGCCCCAGGAGGCCGCCGCGTTGGAGCCGAAGCTGCGGCCCAGGAAGGCATGGTTGCAGCTGGGGCGCGGCATCACGTCGAGGATGCGCACCTCCAGCACGTCGCCCGGCTCGGCGCCTTCCACCACCACCGGCCCGGTCAGCAGGTGCACGCCCACGCCCTCGCCCTCGCCATAGGTGAAGGGGCCGGTGGTGGGCCCAGCGCCGCGGCGCGGCACGGCCTTGTGCTCGCAGGTCCAGGCGAACACCGATTCGGCGCCCGGGTCGCCTGCCACCATGCGCTCGTGGTCGTCGTTTGCATGGTGGGTCAGCGTCTCGATGGTGACGCGGTCGCCCGAGCGCACGGTGAGCGCAGGCGCCACGGCCTTGCTGAAGTAACCCCAGTGCACCGTTTGGGGAGAGACACGGAGAAGGTGATGCATCGTCGGTTCTGCAGGGAAGATGGGAATCGATGGTCAGCGCTCGGCCGCCATCACGTTGAGGAAGCGGGCCGTCTGCGGATGCTGCGGCCGGGTGAGGACGTCGCGCGCGGGCCCGCTCTCGACGATGCGGCCGCCCGCCAGGAAGACCACGCGGTCGGCCACGTCGGCCGCGAAATGCAGCTGGTGCGTGGAGATGACCAGCGCCAGCCCGCCGTCCTGCGCCAGGGTGCGGATCACCTCCAGCACCTCGTTGACCAGGGCCGGGTCGAGCGCGGAGGTGGGCTCGTCCATCAGCAGCACGCGCGGCCCGGGCGCGATGGCCCGTGCGATGGCGACGCGCTGCTGCTGGCCGCCCGACAGGTGCCGCGGCAGCGCATCGGCGCGGTGCGACAGGCCCACCCGCGCCAGCAGCGCGCGCGCCCGCTCCTCGGCCCGCTCGGCCGTCCAGCCATGCACCCAGCGCAGCGGTCCGGCGATGTTCTCGAGCGCCGACAGGTGCGCGAACAGGTTGAACTGCTGGAACACCATGCCCACGCCCACCCGCGCCCGCTCGCGCGCCAGGTCGGCCGGGCTCATGCGCTCGCCGCCGACCTGGTAGCCCAGGCGCTGGCCGTCGACCACGATGTGGCCGGCGTCCCAGTCCTCCAGGTGGCTGATGCAGCGCAGCAGCGTGCTCTTGCCCGAGCCGCTGGGCCCGAGCAGGGCCACCACCTCGCCCACGGCGACGTCGAGCGCCAGGTCCGCCAGCACCGTCTGGCCGCCGTAGGTCTTGCTGAGCCCGCTGACGCGGACCACGGTCGGCGCCTGGGCCAGCACGGCCGCGCGCTCGGCACGGGCGGCGTCCGAGGCGCCGGTGGTCGTGCGCGGACTCTCATCGTCATGCACGACTGACAACTCCGGGGCCGGCGTGGCCGCCAGCACCGGTGCACGGCGCCAGGGCAGCCAGCGCGCCAGGCCCTGCAGCGTGGCCTGCCGGTCGAGGTCGAAGCGGGCCTCCAGGCACAGCTGCACCAGGCTGATGCCGCCGGTCAGCACCAGGTACAGCAGGCCCGAGGCGAAGAAGACGGAGAAGAAGTCGAAGGTGGACGAGGCCAGCTGCGTGCTGCGCAGCGTCAGCTCCTGCACCGCGATGACCGAGGCCAGCGACGAGTTCTTGAGCGTGCTCACCGCCTCGTTGCCCATGGCCGGCAGCATGGCGCGCAGGGCCTGCGGCGCGATGATGCGGCGCATGAGCATGCGCGGCGTCAGGCCCAGCGCCTGCCCGGCCAGCACCTGGCCGCGCTCCACGCCGAGCACGCCCGAGCGCACCATCTCGGCGATGAAGGTGGCCTCGTTGAAGGCCAGCGCCAGCCCGGCCGCCACCAGGCCCGGCATGCGGATGCCCACGTGCGGCAGCGCGTCGTAGAAGAACACCATCTGCAGGATCAGCGGCGTGCCGCGGAAGATCACCGCATAGGCGCGGGCGAAGGCGGCGAGCGGGCGGAACCGGCTGAGCTGCATCGCCGCCAGCAGCAGCCCGATCACGGCCCCGCCGGCCAGGCCGATGGCCGTTGCCGCGAGCGTGAATCCGATGCCCCACAGCAGGTAGGGCATCGTCAGGTAATGAAGAAACAGGTCCATCGGGCCACTCCCGGGCGGCCGGGGCCGCCCGGGACCAGGTCATCTCACTTGGCCAGGACCAGGCGCGGGGCTTCGAGGTTCTCGACCGGCAGGCCGTTCTTCTTGAGCATCTCGGCGTGCGCGCCGGACTTCTGCAGCGCCACCAGCGCGGCCATCACGGCATCGCGGAAGTCGGTCTTGCCCTTGGGCACGGCGATGCCCACCGAGTAGGGAATGGTCACGGCCAGGGCCTTCTCCAGCTTGTCCGGGTAGGCCTTGACGGCGCTGTCGACCGTGTTGACGTCGTTGATGTAGGTGTCGGCGCGGCCGGCCAGGATGGCCTGGATGCAGTTCTGGTTGTTGTCGTAGAGCTGGATCTGCGGCTCGGGCTTGCCGGCGGCCTTGCACTGCGCGGCCAGGGCCTGGATCAGCGGCACCTCCACATAGCCGGTGTTCTCGGCCGCGACGGTGCCGCACAGCGAGGTGTCGATGCCGGTGATCTTCTTGGGGTTGCCCTTGGCCACCAGCACGCCGTCGAACACCTTGGAATAGGTGATGAAGTCGGCCGCCTTGGCGCGCTCCTCGGTGGCGTAGATGTCGGAGATGACGATGTCGGCCTGGCCCGACTGAAGCGTGGTGAGCAGCGCCGCGAAGGTCACGGGCTTGTAGCTCACCTTGAAGCCCAGGCAGGCACCGATCGTCTCGCCCAGGTCGATGTCGAAGCCGATGTAGCGCTCGGGGTTCTTGGGGTCGATGGTCTCGTAGCCGGGTGTGTGCGGATTGATGGCGTTGACCAGCGTCTTGCCCTTGAACTGCGGGTACTTGGCCTGCAACGCCGCGCATTCGCCGGGCGTGGGAAAGACCTCGGCATGGGCCGCGCCGGCGGCACCCAGCGCCAGGGCGACGGTGCCCAGGGCAGTGGCCAGCAGCCGGCGCAGACGCACCGGCCAGGCAGGGCGGGACGGGCGCTGGCCCGGGACGACGAGGGGGCTGTTCATGGGACGGAAACTCCTGGTGAGGCGGCCCGGCCGGACACCATGTCCGGCTTTGCTGCACCGCGTCAAACCAGTTTAGGAACGGCCTCCCGTGCGCACTTGTCTGGGAGCGCACGAGTCCTTGTGTGGCGCGTCGCGTCCCGTGCCTGAGACCCTACTGCAGCGCCGCCGGGCGCGCGTAGCCGGGGAAGTCGCGGTCCAGCACCTGCTTGAAGAACGGCGACCTGAAGGCCGCCTGCAGGTCGGCCACCCACGGCGCGCCCTTGTCGGGCGTGCGCACGGCCGCCACCAGCAGGTAGTAGTCGGGCGTCTTCTCCAGGGCCACCGCATCGGTGAGCTTGAGGCCGGAGGAGATGGCGAAGTTGCCGTTGATGACCGAGAAGTCGGTGTCGTCCAGCGCACGCGGCAGCTGGGCCGCTTCGAGCGGCACGAAGCGCAGCTTCTTCGGGTTGTCGGCGATGTCCTTCTCGGTCACCTTGAGCGGATCGACGCCGGCCTTGGTCTTGACCAGGCCGTACTGCTCCAGGAAGACGAAGGTGCGGGCCAGGTTGGTGGGGTCGTTGGGCACGGCGATGCGGGCGCCCTCCTTCACCTCGGCCACGGTCCTGAACTTGCGCGAGTACAGGCCCAGGGGCGCGATGGGGCCCTGCACCACCTCCGCGAGGTCGAGCTTGTTCTTCTCGGCGAAGTTCTTGAGGTAGATGATGTGCTGGAAGTAGTTGGCGTCCAGCGAGCCCTGCGCCAGCGCATGGTTGGGCTGCACGTAGTCGCTGAACTCGACGAGCTTGACCTTGTAGCCCTTCTGCTCGAGCTGCGGCTGGATGCCCCGGCGCAACACCTCGATGTTGGAGCCGGCGGTGGTGCCGATGACCAGCTCCTTCTTGGTGGCGGCAGGCTGCTGGGCCAGCACCGGCAGGGCCATGGAAGCGGCCAGACTGGCCAGGACGACGTGACGACGGAACAGGGACATGGGAAAGAGCCGATGGGAAGAGAAGGACAGGAGAGAAGCGGTCAGCGCTTGTCCAGCCGATGGGCGATGGCATTGCCGCCGAACTGGATGATCTGCACCAGCACCACGAGCAACGCCACGGTCAGCAGCATCACGTCGGTCTGGAAGCGGTAGTAGCCGTAGCGGATGGCCAGGTCGCCGATGCCGCCGCCGCCCACCACGCCGGCCACGGCCGAGTACGACAGGAAGCTCACGGCCAGCACGGTGAGGGCCAGCACCAGGCCCGAGCGGGCCTCGCGCACCAGCACGCGCCAGACGATCTGCAGCTCGGAGGCGCCCATGGCATGGGCCGCCTCGATCACGCCGCGCGGCACCTCGCGGATGCTCTGCTCCACCAGCCGCGCGAAGTACGGAATGGCCGCCACCGACAGCGGCACGGCCGCTGCCAGCGGCCCGATGGAGGTGCCCGCGATCACCCGCGTGAAGGGCACCAGCGCCACCAGCAGGATGATGAAGGGAAAGGAGCGCACCGTGTTCACCACCCAGCTCAGCACCAGGTAGGACGGCCGGTGGTCCAGCGACTGGCCGGGGCCGAGCAGAAAGAGCAGCACGCCCAGGGGGCCGCCGAGCACGATGGCCGCACCGAGGCCGATGGCCAGCATCAGCAGGGTCTGCTGCGTGGCGGTCCACAGCTCGGGAAGGATGGCAACGATGTTCTCAGACATGGGCAAGACGGGCGGTGGAGAGGGAAGCCATGGCAGCGTCGGCCGCAGGCGATGGGCGAGCGGCCGACGCCGTCGCAGCGGCTGTGGCGGCGTCGGCGGCAGCGGCAGCAGGAGACGCTGCCGCCGGGGCCGACCAGGGCCGCTGCGCCATCTGTTCGGCCAGTTCGCGGCCCAGGCTGCTCAGGCGGGGCTCGGCCGCGACCTGGTCGACGTCGAACTGCTCCACCAGCGCGCCCTGCTCCAGCACGGCGACGCGGCGGCACAGTTGCTGCACCACCGGCAGTTCGTGCGTGACGATGACGATGGTCACGCCCAGGCGCGCGTTGATCTCGCGCAGGGTGTGCAGCAGGGCGCGCGTGGTCTCGGCATCGAGCGCCGAGGTGGGCTCGTCGCACAGCAGCACGTCGGGCCGCGGCGCCAGGGCGCGGGCGATGGCCACGCGCTGCTTCTGGCCGCCCGAGAGCTGCGCCGGATAGGCGCCCGCCTTGTCCGCCAGGCCGACGAGGGCGAGGCATTCCTGCACCCGCGCCTCGATGTCGGCGCGCGAATGGCGGCCGTGGATGCGCAGCGGAAAGGCCACGTTCTCGGCCACCGTCGCGTTCTGCAGCAGGTTGAACTGCTGGAAGATCATGCCGATGGACTGGCGCGTCTCGCGCAGTTCGCGGCGCGACAGGCGGGTGAGGTCGCGGCCGTTGACCAGCACCCGGCCGCCATCGGGACGCTCCAGCAGATTGATGAGGCGCAGCAGCGTGGACTTGCCGGCGCCGCTCTTGCCGATCAGGCCGAAGACCTCGCCGCGGCCGATGGCCAGCTGCAGCGGCTGCACGGCGGTGAAGCGCCGGCCGTCGGGCAGGGCGAATTGCTTGTGCACGCCGTCGAGCCGGATCAAAGGCTCGTCGGTGGCGACGTTGTGGGGGACAAGGCTCATGGGGCTGGCAGGAAGGGCCGACGCGGCGAGGCACCGCATGGCACGGCATGGCGAAGGCCCCGACTGTGGGTCGGCGCGGTTCCAGAACAAACGAATGAATCCGGCGTTGCTCATGCGGAAAACGTCTTTGGCGCGCCACCGCACGCCACGCCGCTCAACGCAGCGCCGTTATGCGCCGCCCGGCTAAGCAATGGCGGAATGCTTCGTTCATGCCGGACGGCCGTCGACGCACAGTGCGCCTCCCAGGCTGCTCCAGGCCGCATTCCCGACGATTCGCGCCATGTCCTTTCCCCTCCGTCCCCGCCGCCTTGCGGCGCTCTCGCTCCTCGGCCTCGCGGCCTTCGCGACGCACGCGGCCGAACTGGCCGTGGGCTTCATGCCCGGCCCCTACCGCGACGCCTTCACCAAGGGCATTGCGCCCCAGCTCGAAAAGAAGGGCTACCAGATCCGCTACGTCGAGTTCAGCCAGGGCGTGCAGCCCAACGACGCGGTGCAGCGCGGCCAGATCGACGCCAACATCTTCCAGCACACCCTCTACCTGCAGGCCACCAACAAGAGCCAGGGCTTCGACCTGGTGCCGGTGGTGCATGTGCCGACCCCGCCCATGGGGCTGTATTCGCAGAAGCACAGGAAGCTGACCGATGTGCCCGACGGCGCGACCGTCACGCTGCCGGCCGATCCGGTCAATGCGGCGCGCGCGCTCAACATCCTGGCGGCGCTCGGCTGGGTGCAGCTCAAGCCGGGCGTGGACCCGATCAGCGTCTCCGAGCGCGACGTCGTCGCCAATCCCAAGCGGCTCAAGCTGGTGCCGCTGGACGCCGCGCAGGCGCCGCGCTCGCTGGCCGATGCCGACCTGGCGGCCGTGCAGGGCAACTTCGCCGTCGCCTCGGGGTTGAAGCTCACCGAGGCGCTCAAGCTCGAAGACATGACGCTGCCCTACGTGAACGTGGTCGCCGTGAAGCGCGGCAACGAGAACGCGGCCTTCGCCCGCGACATCGCCGAGGCCTACCGCTCGGTCGAGTTCCAGCGCCTCTTCCGCGCTAACCCGGTGTGGGCCGGCTACCGGCTGCCCGACTACTTCACCGCGGCCCAATGACCGCCCGCACCGAAGACGAAGCCCCGACCCGTTCGTCGAGCGCCAGCGCCCAGGCAGTGACCATGAGCACGCAAGCCTTCTTCGACGGGCCCACCGCCGACACCTGGCAGGCCCGCGCCCATGGGTTGCGACAGGCGCTGCAGGCGGACGCGCCCTTGCGCGACCGGGCCGGCGGCCGGCCCGTGGCCGCGCAGGCACTGCTCAAGGGCAGCGGCCTGCTGCCGGCCCTGGTGCCCGTGCATCAGGGCGGCGGGGGCGCCGCGGTGTCCAGCCTGCTGCGCGCCGTGCGCGAGCTGGCCCGCACCGATGCCTCGGTCGCCTTGCTGCTGGGCCATCACATCGCGGCCGTGCTGGGCCTGGCGGTGCACGGCAGTGCACAGGCCCAGTCCCTGCTGGACGCCACGGCCCGGCAGCGCTGGCTGTGGACGCATCCGCTGGACACCGACCTGCCCACGCTGGGCGCCCGGCGCATCGGCGCGGGCTGGCTGCTCGACGGCCAGTTGCATGCCACGGCCGGCCTGCATGCCGCCGATCGCCTGCTGCTGAGCTGGCCCGACGTGCGCGGATCGCGCGTGACGGCCAGCCTGCGGCTGGACCATCCCGGCGTTGGCGAAGCCCTGCTGGACGATGGCTTCGGCCTGCGCCAGGCCGGCGGCGGCACGCTGCCCCTGTCGGCCGTGCAGTTGGGCGAGCCCGAACTGCTCGGCCCCGCGGTCCGTCCCACCTCGCCGCGCGCCGACCTGCCGGCCCTGCTGCAGCAGGCCGCCCAGCTGGAGGTCTTCATCGGCAGCGCCTGGGGTGCGCTGGACGAAGGCCGCGCCTACACCCTCACCGCCTCGCGGCCCTGGATCCATTCCGGCGTCGAGCGCCACGAGGACGATCCGTGGATCCAGCGCCGCTACGGCGAACTCGCGCTGCGCGTGCAGGCCGCCACCGAGCTGGCCGAGCGCGCAGCCCGGGACTTCGACCTGGCCCGGGCGGCCGGGGACGACCTGAATGCCGCCGCCCGCGATGCGCTGGCCGTGCAGATCGCCACCGCCCACCTGGAAGCCGCCGAGGCCGCCGACGCCGCGGGCAGCGGCATCTTCGAGCTGATGGGCGCCCGCTCGGCCACCGTGGCCAACGGCTACGACCGCTTCTGGCGCGACACGCGCACGCTGCGCCTGCCTCAGCGCACCGACGCACGCCAGCGCGCCCTGGGCCGCTGGCTGCTGGGGGGCGCCGTGCCCCTGTCCACGCCGGCCACGCCTACGGCCGTCTTCGCGGCCCCATCGCCATGAGCGCCCGCCGCACAGCCCACGCCGGAGGTCTTCCCTTGAGCGCCGTCATCCTGCCCCACCCCACCTTGCAAGAACAGGCACCGCCCGCGCTCTTCGAGCCCGAAAGCGCCAACCGGTACATCACGCGCGCCGCCGCGCTGCGCCCGCTGTTCGCCCGCGACGCGGCCGAGCGCGACCGCGCCGGCGGCCGGCCCTCGGCGCAGGTCGCCCTGCTGCGCCAGGAAGGCCTGCTGGCCCTGCTGCTGCCCACGGCCGTGGGCGGCGAGGCCCAACCCTGGTCGACGGCCCTGCGCATCACACGCCTGCTGTCGCAGGTGGACAGCTCCGTCGGCCACCTCTACGGCTACCACTACGTCAGCCTGCTCGGCCTGGGGCTGCGCCAGGTGCCGGCCCAGGTCGAGCCGCTGTGGCGCCGCTCCGCGCAGGCCCAATGGTTCTGGGGCAACACGGCCAACAGCTTCTCCAAGAGCCTGTTCGGCCGGCGCGAGGGCGACCACTTCGTGCTCGACGGCTTCCGGCCCTTCACCTCGGGCTCGCACGTGGCCGACTGGCTCTCCATCGCCTGGGAAGATCCGGCCACCGGCGAGCGCCGCGCCGCCGCCATCGAGGCTGGCCGCGCGGGCGTGGTGATCGAGGACGACTGGGACGGCATCGGCCAGCGGCAGACCGGCAGCGGCCGGGTCAGCTTCCATGGCGTGCGCGTGCATGCCGACGAAGTGCTGGGCCCGCCCGCGCCGCTGGACCCGACCCGCGCGCCGGCCGAGCCCTGGCGCACCGTCACGCCGCTGCTGCAGCAGAGCGTGCTGCTCAACGTCTTCGTCGGCGTGGCCCAGGGCGCCCTGCGCACGTCCCGCGACACGCTGCTGGACGCGCCCGCGTCGCGCCGGCTGCAGCACGACCCCGGCGTGCAGCGCCTGCTGGGCGAACTCTGGAGCCGCACCCGCGCCGCCATCGCGCTGGCCGACCGCGCCCTGCGCGCCCTGGACGCCGCCGCCGCGCGCGGCGTGCATCTCACGGTCGAAGAGCGCGGCGAAGCCGCCGTCGCCATCGCCGCGGCCAACGTGCTGGCCGGCGAGGTCGCGCTGCAGACCGCGGCCGGCCTGCTCGAAGCGCTCGGGCCCCTGGCCGCCGACCGCGGCGCCGGCTTCGACCGCTTCTGGCGCAACGTGCGCATCCACACCCTGCACAACCCGGCCGAATACAAGGTCCGCAACGTCGGCCGCCACTTTCTTTCGGGCCAGCCGCCCGCCCCTGGAACCTTCCAATGACCGCCCCACGTCCCCGTCAGCTGCACCTCAACATCAACGCCCTGCATTCGGGCTTCGTGCCCTCGGCCTGGCGCCTGCCCGAAAGCGCGCCCGACGCCTTCATCGACGTGCACCACTACGTGCGCCTCGCGCGCATCGCCGAGGCCGGCAAGCTCGACGCGATCTTCCTGGCCGACAACGCGGCCATCGTCGACCAGATCGACTTCCGCCCCATCACCGCGCTGGAGCCCACGGTGCTGCTCACCGCCGTGGCCGCCGCCACCACGCACCTGGGCGTGATCGGCACCGCCTCCACCAGCTACAACGAGCCCTACAACATCGCCCGCCGCTTCGCCTCGCTGGATCTGGTGAGCGGCGGCCGCGCAGGCTGGAACGTGGTGACCACCGCCGATCTGCCCTCGGCCCGCAATTTCGGCCTGGAGGCCGTGCCCGACCATGCCCAGCGCTACCGCCGCGCCGACGAGTTCACCCAGCTGGTGAAGGACCTGTGGGACAGCTGGGAGGACGACGCCTTCATCGGCGACAAGGCCACCGGCCGCTTCGTGGACCTGGCCAAGGTGCATCCGGTGCGGCATCGGGGCGAGTTCTTCTCGGTGCAGGGCCCGCTGAACCTGCCGCGCTCGCCCCAGGGCCGGCCGGTGCTGGTGCAGGCCGGCGCCTCGGCCGATGGCCGCGAACTGGCCGCGCGCCATGCCGAGGCCGTGTTCAGCGCCTCGCAGTCCTTCGAGGAATCGCTGGACTACGCCCGCGGCCTGAAGCAGCGGGCCGAAGCCCTGGGCCGCGGCCCCGACGCCGTCAAGGTGCTGGCCGGCCTGACCACCATCATCGGCAGCACCGAGGCCGAGGCCCGCCGCCGGCGCGACCAGCTGGTGGACCTGATCCCGTGGAACTACAGCCTGACCCGCCTGGCGGGGACGCTGGGCGTGCCGGTGGACCGGCTGAAGCTGGACGAGCGCCTGCCCGAGGATCTGGCCCTGCCGGGCGGCGGCAATGGCAACCACACCTTCTTCCATGCCACCCTGGCGCATGCGCGCCGCGGCCAGTTCACGGTGCGGCAGCTGATCCGCGAGCTGGCCGGCGGCGGCGGCCACCGCGTCATCGTCGGCACGCCCGAGCAGATCGCCGACGACATCGAGCACTGGTTCAGGGCCGGCGCGGCCGATGGCTTCAACCTGATGCCCGACCAGCTGCCGGGCGGACTGCAGGACTTCGTGGACGGCGTGGTGCCGATCCTGCAGCGCCGGGGCATCTTCCGCACGGCCTACGAGGGCCGGACGCTGCGCGAGCACCTGGGGCTGGCGCGGCCCGCCGGGCGCGAGGCGACGCGGCAGGCGGCCTGAGCGCTGCAGACGCGGCGCACGCGCGGGACGGCGCCAGGCCAGGCCAGGACAGGCCATCGCCGGTGCCCGGACCCGGGCCGCGGCGAGGCCCTCAACTATCATCGACCGCACCGGGAAAGCAGCCTCCCGACCCTCTCGAAGGTAGACGGTGTCCCGTCCAAGTGCTGGGCTTGCCCTATGGAGTTTTCGTGGACACCGCTCTGCCCGACGGCGCCGACCCGGCGCAACCCTCCCTCTCGCTCACCGAGGCACTGCGCTTCTGGCTGAAGCTCGGCTTCATCAGCTTCGGCGGTCCTGCCGGCCAGATCGCGCTGATGCACGCGGAGCTGGTCGACCGGCGCCGCTGGATCTCGGAGCGTCGCTTCCTGCATGCCCTGAACTACTGCATGCTGCTGCCCGGCCCGGAGGCCCAGCAGCTGGCGACGTACCTCGGCTGGCTGCTGCATCGCACCTGGGGCGGCATCCTCGCAGGAACCCTCTTCGTGCTGCCGTCGCTCTTGCTCATCATCGGCCTGGCCTGGCTGTACATGGCCCATGGCGACATGCCCGCCGTGGCCGGCGCGTTCTACGGCATCAAGCCGGCCGTGACGGCGCTGGTGGCCCAGGCCGCCTACCGGGTGGGGTCCAGGTCACTGAAGAACCGTTGGCAATGGGGCATCGCCATCGCGGCCTTCTTCGCCATCTTCGCGCTCGACGTTCCGTTCCCGGCCATCGTGCTGGGGGCCGCGGCCATCGGGTTCGTGGGTGGCCGGCTGCGTCCGTCGGCCTTCGGGGGCGGCGGCGGCCACGGCCCCTCGTCTGGCCGGGAGCCGGCCCGGCGCGCGCTGATCGACGACGACACGCCGACACCGGCGCACGCCCGCTTCACCTGGCGGCGCTTTGCCGCGGTGCTGGTGGTGAGCCTCGGGCTCTGGCTTGTCGCGATGGGGGCGCTGGTGGCGCGCTACGGGCTGGATTCCGTGCTCGTCCAGATGGGCTGGTTCTTCACCAAGGCCGCGCTCATGACTTTCGGCGGCGCCTATGCGGTGCTGCCCTACGTCTACCAGGGCGCCGTGGAGCATTTCCACTGGCTGACGGCCACCCAGATGATCGACGGCCTCGCGCTGGGGGAGACCACGCCCGGGCCGCTCATCATGGTGGTGTCCTTCGTGGCCTTCGTCGGGGCGTGGACACACGCCATCTTCGGGTCGGATTCGCTCCTGCTGGCCGGTGCCGTCGCCGCCACCGTGGTGACCTTCTTCACCTTCCTGCCCTCCTTCTTCTTCATCCTGCTCGGGGGGCCCTTCATCGAGTCCACCCACGGCAACCTGAAGTTCACGGCGCCGCTGGCCGCCATCACCGCCGCCGTGGTGGGCGTCATCGTGAACCTGGCGGTGTTCTTCGCCTATCACGTGGTATGGCCCAGGGGCTTCGGCGGTGCGATGGACGGGTGGTCTGTCGCCATCGGCCTGGCGGCGGGCATTGCGTTGATCCGGTACAAGGCCGGCGTCATCCCGGTCATCGCCGCGGCAGGCGCGGCGGGGCTGGCGGTGCAGCTCCTGGTGGGCCACATCGCCTGAGAAGGTGTGAAGGGGCGGGGCACCGGGCGGCACCGGACTCGCGCACCGCAGGGGGGGTCCGGCCCGCACCGGCGATCGGCCCTCCTTCAGGCCACCAGCGGCGGCGGCACCGCCGCCAGCAGGCTGCGCGTGTACGCATGCGCCGGCTGCGTCAGCACCTCGGCCACCGGCCCCTGCTCCACCACGCGGCCCTGGTCCAGCACCACCACGCGGTCGGCCACATGCCGCACCAGGTTGATGTCGTGCGAGATGAACAGCAGCGCCGTGCCCAGGCGCGACTGCAGCTCGCCGATGAGGTCGATCACCTGGGCCTGGATGCTGACGTCGAGCGCGGAGACCGGCTCGTCGCACACGATGAGCTGCGGCTCGGCGGCCAGCGCGCGGGCGCGCTGGCGCAGACCGCCGGACAGCTTGTGCGCATGCTGGCTCAGCCGCTGTTCGGGCTCGAGCATGCCCACCTGCGCCAGCGTGTCGATCACGCGGCGGCGCACGGTCTTCGCGCTTGCTTATGCGCAGCGCGTCGAAGGCACGCGCCAGTCCGGCATCGGCCCATGCGTGCGAGGCCCCCGTCGACCGCCGCCCTACCCGGCGAGCGCCTGCCGCAGGTAGGCGGCCGTCGCGCTTCTGGTCGGGGTTGCGGCGACCTGCGCGGGCGTCCCCTGCGCCAAGACACGGCCGCCTTCTGCGCCCGCGCCGGGCCCCATGTCGATCACCCAGTCGGCCGCCGCCACGACGCGCATGTCGTGCTCGACGACCAGCACCGTGTTGCCGGCGTCCACCAGCGTCTGCAGCGGCGCCATCAGCCGCTCGACGTCCGCCGGGTGCAGGCCGGTCGTGGGTTCGTCCAGGATGTAGAGGGTGCCCCCGCGCGGCACGCGCTGCAGTTCGGTGGCGAGCTTGATGCGCTGGGCCTCGCCGCCGGACAGTTCGGTGGCTGGCTGACCCAGGCGCAGGTAGTCCAGCCCGAGTTCGCCGAGCAGCTTCAGCGGCGCCGCGATGCGCGGCTGCGCGTCGAAGTGCACCCGCGCCTCCTCGACCGTCAGGTCGAGCACCTCGGCAATGTTCTTGCCGTTCCAGGTGATGGTCAGGGTGTCGGCGTTGTAGCGCGCGCCATGGCAGGCGGGACAGGGTGCATACACGCTCGGCATGAACAGCAGTTCCACGCTCACCGAGCCTTCACCCTCGCAGGTGTCGCAACGCCCCTTGGCGACGTTGAAGGAGAAGCGCCCCGCGTCGTAGCGCCTTCGGCGAGCCGATGGCGTGGAGGCGAAGAGCTGCCGGACGGCGTCGAACAGCCCGGTGTAGGTCGCGAGGTTGGAGCGGGGCGTGCGGCCGATCGGCTTCTGGTCGACTTGCACGAGCCGGCGCACCGCCTCGGCACCGGCCCCCAGCTTGCCGGCCATGGGGGTCGACCAGGCTTCGTCGCCGCCCTCCGGCAGGTCTTCGTCAGGCGCGGCGCCTCGGCCGAGCCGCTGGTGCAGCAGTTCGGCCAGCACCTGGCTGACGAGCGTGGATTTGCCGGAGCCGGACCGGCCGGTGACGGCACACAGTACGCCGAGCGGAATGCGGACGTCGAGCCCGCTCAGGTTGTTGCGGCTGATCCCTTCCAGCGCCAGCCACTGGCCGGGCGAGCGGCCACGGCCGGCCGGGGGAAGCCGGTCCGCGCGAAGGAAGCGCGCGGTGACCGAGCGCTCGACCACCGCGAGCCCTTCGGGCGGTCCGCTGTAGAGCACCTCGCCGCCGCGGCTGCCGGCCCCGGGCCCGACGTCGACGATCCAGTCGGCGCGCCGCATCGTCTCCAGGTCGTGCTCCACCACGAACACCGAATTGCCGTTGCACCGGAGTTGCGCCAGCGCATCCAGCAAGGCTTCGCCGTCGGCCGGGTGCAGGCCGGCGGAAGGCTCGTCGAGTACGTAGACCACGCCGAACAGGCTCGAGCGGATCTGCGCCCCGAGGCGCAGGCGCTGCAATTCGCCGGGCGACAGCGTCGGCGTCGAGCGGTCAATGGTCAGGTAGCCCAGGCCGAGCCCGAGCAGGGTCTGGATGCGCTCGCGAATCTCCGTGGCCAGGCGTTGAGCGGCCAGGCGCTTCTCCTCCGAGCCTTCGGGTGTACGGCGCACGTCGGGCGCCGCGGCGTGGGACGCCCGGCCCTTCGCAGATCGCAGGGCGCGCGCCGTGCGGGACTGCGCCGCGCCTAGCGTCTGCGAGGGGGGCGCTGTCGCCTCGGACCGCCCCTGCGCGGCCCCGGCCAGCAGCGCATGCACGGCCGCCAGCGGCAAGGCGGCGACCTCGCCGATGTCGTGCCCTTCGAAGGTCACCGACAGCGCCTCGGCCTTGAGGCGCTTGCCCTGGCATGCCGGACACAGCCCGCCCACCATGAAGCGCGACACGCGCCGTTTCATCAGCTCGCTCTGGCTGGTGGCGTAGGTGTGGAGCACATAGCGGCGCGCGCTGGTGAAGGTGCCCTGGTAACTCGGCGCCAGCTTGCGGCGCAGCGCCTGTCGGGCTTCGGCCGGCGTGAATCCGGCATAGACCGGCACCGTGGGCTGCTCGTCGGTGAACAGGATCCAGTCGCGGACCTTCTTCGGCAGTCGGTGCCAGGGCGTGTCGACGTCATGGCCGAGCGTCACCAGAATGTCGCGCAGGTTCTGGCCCTGCCAGGCCGTGGGCCATGCGGCCACCGCGCGCTCGCGGATCGTCAGGGACGGGTCGGGCACCATCGACGCCTCGGTGACGTCGAAGACGCGGCCAAGACCGTGGCAAGTCGGGCAGGCGCCCTGGGGCGTGTTGGGCGAGAAGTCCTCGGCATAGAGCATCGGCTGGTCGGACGGGTAATGCCCCGCGCGGGAAAACAGCAGGCGCAGCAGGCTCGACAGCGTGGTCAGGCTCCCGACCGTGGAGCGCGAGCCCGGCGTGCCGCGCGACTGCTGCAGCGCCACGGCCGGCGGCAGGCCGTCGATGCGGTCGACCTCGGGCACGCCCACCTGGTCGATCAGGCGGCGGGCATAGGGCGCCACGGAGTCGAGGTAGCGCCGCTGCGACTCGGCGAAGATCGTGCCGAACGCCAGCGACGACTTCCCCGAGCCGGAAATGCCTGTGAACACCACGAGGGCGTCGCGCGGAATGTCCACGTCGACGTCCCGCAGGTTGTGCTCGCGTGCGCCGCGCACGCGCACGAAGCGCTCGATGTCCGCGTGCTCTGGCATGCCGGCACGTGCCGACGTCTTCGCCGCGCCTGCGGCTGCGGCCGGCGCTGGGCCGGCGGTGGATTTACGGCTTGCGGGTCTTGGCATGCGCCGACTGTGCACGCGCTCCGCCATGGCAGGGACGGAACATGCCGGCTCCTGCTATAGGAAACGGCGCGGAATTCGCCCTGGTGGAGCTGGCGGATGGAAATGCTCACGGAAGTACCTGTGATGCAGATGGAAGGAAGCGCCATGGAGCGCAGCGCGGCCGGGCCGTGCATGCGCCCGCGCACGCGCAGGGGCCGCCGCGCTTATGCGCACCCACAGCAAGCAAGCGCGAAAAACGTCGTTGGCGGCGCAGGCCGCCCCGCCTAGGCTTCGACGCTTTCCGCACTGCACGGATGCGCCGCACGCCGCCCACGGGCCTAGCGTCCGCGGCCACGCCGGCCCCCCCTGCCTTCCCATGTCTTCAAACCGTTCTGACGCCGAGTCCCTGACGCAGCGCTTTCGCCCCCTCTTCCAGCAAATCGCCGAGGCCGCGCCGCAGCGCGAACATGAGCGCAGGCTGGCGCACGACGCCATCGATGCGCTCAGGCAGGCCGGCTTCGGCGCCCTGCGCGTGCCGCGTGCCCACGGCGGCCTGGGCGCCACGCCCGAGCAGCTGTTCGACCTGCTCATCGAATTGGCCGAGGCCGACTCGAATCTGCCGCAGGCACTGCGCGCGCACTTCGGCTTCGTCGAACGGCTGCAGGCCGAGATCGATGCCGAGCGGCGCGTGCCCTGGCTGCGACGCGTGGCCGACGGCGCCCTCTTCGGCAATGCCACCACCGAAGCCGGCGAGGGCACGCTGGGCCGGCTGCAGACCCGGCTGTTCCGCGAGAACGGACGCTGGCTGCTCGAAGGCGAGAAGTTCTACAGCACCGGCACGCTCTACGCCGACTGGGTCAGCGTGACGGCGCAGCGCGAGGGCAACGAACCCGGCGCGTCCCGCACGCTGGCCGTGGTGCGCACCGACGCGGCGGGCGTTGAGCGGCTCGACGACTGGCGCGGCTTCGGCCAGCGGCTGACGGCCTCGGGCACCACACGGCTGCACCGCGTCGAAGTGCCGGAAGAGAACATCCTCGAGTTCCCCGCGCGCGAGGCGACCTCGCTGCCCGCCGTGTTCCAGCTCTTCCACGTGGCCACGATGGCCGGCATCGCCCGGGCCATCGTGCGCGACGCGACCACCTTCGTGCAGGGCCGCAAGCGCGTCTTCAGCCACGGCAGCGGCACTGCGCCGCGCGAAGACCCGCTGGTGCAGCAGGTGATCGGCCAGCTCGAAGCCACGGCCTACCTCGCGCAGCTGGGCGTGCAGGACGTGGCGCGTGCGCTGGGTGACATCGACCGCCTGCGTCAGGCCGGCCAGCCCGTACCTGAGGCCGCGCTGGTGGACGTCGAGTTGCGCGCCACCAAGGCGCAGGTGGTGACGACCGATGCGGTGCTGCAGGCCGCCACGCGGCTCTTCGATGTCGGCGGTGCCACCGCGCTTCAGGAAGACCGCCGCCTGGACCGCCACTGGCGCAATGCGCGCACGCTCGCCTCGCACAACCCGGTGATCTACAAGGCCCGCGTGCTGGGCGACCACACCCTCAACGCCAGCCGGCCCACCTTCTACTGGGCCGTCGGCACCACGGCCTGAACACGCGCCATGACCAACCTTGCCATCGCCCCCTCACCCGCCCGAACCGCCGCTGCCAGCACCTGGCGGATCACGCCCCTGGATGCGCCGCTGGGCGCGCGCGTCGAGGGCCTGGACGTGCGCCAGCCCTTGCGCGGCGAGCAGGTGTTCGCGCTCAAGGCTGCCCTGCGCGAGCACCGCATCCTGCTGCTGCCCGGCCAGTGGCCGGACGACGCGCAATACCTGCGCTTCGCGAGCCATTTCGGCACCGTGTTCGCCCCGCCGCCCAATGCACCGGTGCTGGGCTCGGACGCGCAGGGCATCCCGCCCGACATCGTGTGGGTCTCCAATGCCGACGAAGGCGGCGTGCTGGGCCATGCCGAGCTCAGCGCCCATGCCGATCACCACTGGACGCCGCAACCCTCCTCGGGGTCGATGCTGCACGCGCTGGAAGTGCCCTCCGTGGGCGGCGACACCACCTGGATCGACCTGGTGGCCGCCTACGAGGCGCTCGACGAGGCCACACGGCGCGAGATCGACGGCCTGCAGCTGATCACCTACAACCCCTTCCTGCGCCGCCTGCATCCGCTGCCCGGCACGGCACGCATTCCGCGCTACCGCACGCCCGACATCGAGCCGCTGACGCCATGGGAGGCCCATCCGCTGGTGCGCACCCATCCCGACACCGGCCGGCGGCTGATCTACCTGGGCGAGAGCACCGAGGTCGAGGTCGTCGGCTGGGGCCCGATCGAGGGCCAGGCGCTGGTGGAGCGGCTGCGCGCGCACATCCTGCAGCCGCGCTTCGCCTACACCCACCGCTGGCAGCCCGGCGACATCGTGTACTGGGACAACCAGGCCACCCTGCACAGCCGCACCGGCTTCGATGCGGCGCAGCGCCGCCGCCTGCGCCGCATCAGCCTGGCCGGCAGCCGTCCGTTTTGAAGTGAAACACCCCCCATGCCGCTTCGCGGCTCCCCCCTCTCTGACGCCTGCGGCTTGGAGGGGGGCGCACCCCCCGGCCCGGCAAAGCCGGTTCCGCGGGTGCACTGGCGTGGCCTGCTCCGCGGCCATTCGATCCGTGTTGCCGCTTCGGTTTCATGCCACGCAGGTGCCGCAGCGGCGTTCTGAAAAACTGACATCGTGAGTGATTCCCCGCCAACGCACGAGCCCCGGCAGCAGCACCTGCAGATCAACGCCTTCGAGATGAATGCCGTGGGCCACCTGGCCCACGGCCTGTGGCGCCATCCGCGCGACCAGGCCCGCCGGCACAACGACGTCCACTACTGGCAGCAGCTGGCGCGCACGCTGGAGGAATGCCTGTTCGACGGCCTGTTCCTGGCCGACGTGACCGGCGTGTACGACGTGTTCGGCGGCAGCGCCGACGCGGCCGTTCGGCATGCGGTCCAGGTGCCGGTGGGCGATCCGGCGGTGCTGCTGCCGGCCATGGCCGCCGTCACGCGGCACCTGGGCTTCGGCCTCACCGTCAACCTGAGCGAGGAGCAGCCCCACCTGTTCGCGCGGCGCATGTCGACGCTGGACCACCTGTGCGGCGGCCGGCTGGGCTGGAACATCGTCACCGGCTTCCTGGACAGCGCGGCACGCGCCACGGGCGCCGCGGCGCAGACCGGCCACGACGAGCGCTACGACCGCGCCGAGGACTTCATGGCGGCCGTCTATCAGCTGTGGGAGGCCGGCTGGGATGATGGCGCCGTACTCGCCGACGCCGCGCACGGTGTCTATGCCGATCCCGCACGGGTACACCGCATCCGCCATGACGGGCCCTACTACCGCGTCGATGCGCTGCACCTGAGCGCGCCTTCGCCGCAGCGCACGCCGGTGCTGTTCCAGGCCGGCGCCTCGGCCCGCGGCATGGACTTCGCGGCCCGGCATGCCGAGGCCATCTTCATCCCCAACCTGGGCCTGCAGGCCACCGCCGCGCTGGTGCGCCGGCTGCGCGAACGGCTGTCGGCCGCAGGCCGGGCCGAGGCCCGGGTGCGCATCCTCACCACGGCGCAGGTCGTGGTGGCGGCCACCGAGCGCGAGGCGCATGCCCGCCTGGAGGAATACGCCCGCCATGCCCAGCCCGAGGCGGCCCTGGTGCAGCTGGCCAGCGCCACCGGCATCGACTTCGCCCGCTACGGCCCGGACGAGCCCATCGCCACCGAAGGCACGGCCGGCAACGGCATCCGCTCGATCCAGGAAGGGCTGGCACGCGGCGGCCCGCCCACCGTGCGCGGACTGCTGCAGGGCATGCGCCTGGGCGGCAACTTCACGCCCACCGTGGGCAGTGGTGCGCAGGTGGCGCAGGCGCTGATCGACTTTGCAGACGCTACCGGCGTCGACGGCTTCAACCTGGCACGCACCGTGACGCCCGAGTGCTTCGAGGACTTCGCCCGCTGGGTGGTGCCCGAGCTGCAGGCCCGCGGGCGCTTCAAGACCGCCCATGCCCCGGGCACGCTGCGCGCGCGGCTGCGCGGCGACGGCCGGGACCATCTTCCTGCCGGCCACCCCGGCGCCGCGTGGCGCCGCACCGCCCCACCCACGACCCAGGCCTGACCGATGAGCGCCGTACCGACCGACCTTCCGTCCTCCACCACCTCCACCGACCGCATCCGCGACGACGCGCATGCCCTGGAGGTGGCCCGTGCCCTGGCCACCGAGTTCGCGGCCGGCGCCGCCGCGCGCGACCGCGAGCGCCGCCTGCCCGTGCAGGAGGTCGAGCGCTACTCGCGCAGCGGCCTCTGGGGCCTGACCGTGCCGCGCGCGTTCGGCGGGCCGGACGTCTCGCACGCCACGCTGTCGGAGGTCACGGCCCTGATCGCCCAAGCCGACCCCTCGCTCGCCCAGATCCCGCAGAACCACCACTGCCTGGTGGATGCGCTGCGGCTCATCGGCTCGCCCGAGCAGCAGCGCTTCTTCTATGCCGAGGTGCTGGCCGGCCGGCGCTTCGGCAATGCCGTGTCCGAGCTGGGCACGCCCAACGCCAAGACGGTGACCACCCGCCTGTCGCGCACGCCACGCGGGTTGCGCCTGAACGGGCGCAAGGCCTATGCGACGGGCGCGCTGTTCGCCCACTGGGTGCCCGTGGCCGCCGTCGACGACGGCGGCCGGGCGGTGCTGGTCTACGTGGAACGCGATGCGCCCGGACTGGCCGTGGTGGACGACTGGGAGGGCTTCGGCCAGCGCACCACCGCCAGCGGCACCGTGGTGGCCGAGGACGTGGAGGTGACCACGCTGCAGGTGCTGCCGCGCCACCGCCTGTTCGAGCCGCCCACCATCCACGGCGCCTTCGCTCAGCTGCTGCATTCGGCCATCGACCTGGGCATCGCCCGCGCCGCGCTGGCCGAGCTGCGCCAGTGGCTGCGCGAGCGCACCCGCCCCTGGGCCGACAGCGGCGTGGACCATGCCGCGCGCGATCCGCTCACCCTGGCCCGCGTGGGCGAGCTGGTGATCCGCCTGCACGCTGCCGAGGCCCTGCAGACGCGCGCCGCCGGCTTTCTGGACGCGGCGCGCGACCGGCCAGGCCCCGAGGCGGTGACGGCGGCCTCCATCGCCAATGCGGAGGCCAAGGTGCTGACCACGCAACTGAGCCTGGATGCGGCCAGCAGCCTGATCGAGCTGGCCGGCACGCAGTCCACGCTGGAGCGGCACAACCTCGACCGCCACTGGCGCAACGCCCGCACGCACACCGTGCACGACCCCCTGCGCTGGAAGTTCCACGCCATCGGCGACCACTGGCTCAACGGCACCGCGCCGCGACGCCATGCCTCCCTGTAAGGACAGCTCACCATGCAACGACGACATCTCTTCCAGGCCGGCGCCGCTGCCGGCCTGCTGGGCGGCCTGCCCGGCATGCTGCCCACGGCCGGTGCGCAGGCGCGCAAGGACGCCCTGCGCGTGCTGGCCGAAGGCGCGCCCAACTCGCGCGACCCGCACGGCGAGGGCGTGAGCCGCGAGTCGCTGGGCGTGTTCACCAATGTCTACGACCGCCTGATCGCCTTCGAGCGCCAGCCGCTGCCGGGCGGCATCTTCCGCTACGACTATTCGCGCTTCCAGGGCGAGCTGGCCGAGCGCTTCGAGGCCACCGAGGGCGGCCGCGTGCTGACCTTCCACCTGCGCCGCGACGCGACCTTCCACGAAGGCCGGCCGGTGACGGCGGCCGACGTCAAGTGGTCGCTCGACCGGGGGGTGTCGCTGCCGGCCTCGAAGCGGCAGCTGGCCACCGGCTCGCTCACCGATCCCGCGCAGTTCGTGGTGGTGGATCCGCACACGCTGCGCATCACGCTGCCGCGCGCCGACCGCTACACCCTGCCCAACCTGGCCCTCACCTTCGCCTCGATCCTCGATGCCGAACTGGTCAAGCGCCATGCCACCGAGCAGGACCCCTGGGGCGCGCAATGGGTGCGCAACAACGCGGCCGGCGGCGGGGCCTACCAGATCGAATCGTGGACGCCGGGCCAGCAGGTGGTCTACACCCGCTTCGACGCCTGGAAGAGCGGCCCGCTGCCCGCGCTGCGACGCGCGGTGTTCCAGACCGTGCCCTCGCCCGCCACCCGCGCCGCGGCGCTGCAGCGGGGCGATGCCGACGTGGCCCTGCAGCTGCCCCCGCGCGAGATCGATGCGCTGGCCGAGCGCAAGACGCTGCAGGTGCATTCCGTGCCGGTGACCAACGCCTTCCGCTTCGTGGCCTTCAACACGCGCACCAAACCCTTCGACGACGTGCGGGTGCGCCAGGCCATCGCCTATGCCCTGCCCTACACCAGCCTGTTCCGGGGCGCGAGCCTGGGCCATGGCCAGCCGCTGTTCGGTGCGGCCTCGGCGACGCCGTCGCGCAGCACCTTCCCGCAGCCCTATCCCTACGAGACGCAGCTGCAGAAGGCGCGCGAGCTGCTGGCCCAGGCCGGACATCCCGAGGGCTTCGAGACCCGCTTCAGCTTCAACGTGGGCGACGCCACCATCGGCGAGCCGGCGGCGCTGCTGATCCAGGAGTCGCTGGCGCGCATCGGCGTTCGCGTGACCATCGACAAGGTGGCCGGCGCCCAGTGGGGCACGCTGCAGACCGAGCGGCGGCTGCCCTTCTACATCGACAGCTCCAGCGCCTGGTTCAACGACCCCGACTACTTCTTCCGCATCTTCTTCCAGGGCGACTGGCGCTGGAACTTCGGCGCCTACGACAACCCCGAGCTGAATGCCCTGGTCGAGGCCGCCCGCTGGGAAAGCGACAAGGCCCGCTACGACGCATCGATCCGCCGTGCCATCGCCATCGCCTTCCGCGACGTGCCGCTGGTGCCGCTGTGGCTGCCTTCCTTCGACATCGCCCTGCAGCCGGACGTGGCCGGCTTCACCTACTACATCCACGGCCAGGTGGACTTCCGCCCTCTGGCGCGCACGGCCGCATGAGCGGACGCCGGGGTGCGCTGCTGCTGCGGCGGCTGGCCGCCGCGCCGCCGGTGCTGCTGGCCGCGGCGGTCTTCACCTTCCTGCTGATGCGCTGGCTGCCGGGCGACCCCGCCGCGGTGCTGGCCTCCGGACAGGCGACACCGCAGGAGCTGGCGGCGCTGCGCACCCAGCTGGGCCTGGACCGGCCGCTGGCCGAGCAGCTGCTGCACTACCTGGCGGACCTGGCGCGGGGCGACTGGGGCCAGTCGCTGCTGACGGGGCAGCCGGTGCTGTCGGACCTGCTGGCGCGCCTGCCCGCCACGCTGGAGCTGACGGGCTTCGCCTTCGCCATCACCGTCGTCTTCGGCCTGCCCCTGGGCGTGGCCGCGGCGCTGCGGCCGCAGGGCTGGCCCGACCGGCTGTGCCGCTGGGTCACCACGGCCGGCGGATGCGCCCCCACCTTCGTCGTCGGCCTGCTGCTGATCCAGCTGTTCTACGTGCTGGCGGGATGGGCAGCCGAGCCCATCGGCCGCATCGACCCCGCCCTGGAGCTGCCGCCGCTGCGCAGCGGGCTGCTGCTGGTCGACGCGGCTTTGGCGGGCGACGCGGCGGCCTGGCGCTCGGCCCTGGGGCATCTGCTGCTGCCGGGCGTGTCGATGGCGCTGTTCTCGCTGGCCCCGCTGGCCCGCATCACGCGCTCGGCCATGCTCACGGCCCTGGCCAGCGACTATCTGCGCAGCGCCCGGGCGCTGGGCCTGCCCGCGCGGCAGGTGGTGCTGGACTATGCGCTGCGCGGTGCGCTGCTGCCGGTGCTCACCACGCTGGGCATGGTGTTCTCGTACATGCTGGGTGCCAACGTGGTGGTGGAGAAGCTCTTCGCCTGGCCCGGCATCGGCAGCTACGCCCTGGACGCCCTCATGGCCGCCGACCGCGCACCGCTGCAGGGCTTCGTGCTGCTGGTCGCGCTGCTGTTCACCGCGGTGAACCTGGCGGTCGATCTGCTGGCCCTGGCCGTCGACCCGCGCGCACGGGGGCTGGCATGAACACCCGCACCGGCAGCATCGGGCCGGGCATCCGTCTGCGCCTTCGTCTGCCACCTGCGCCGCTGCTGCCGTTGATCCTGCTGCTGGCCGTGGCGGCGCTGGGGCCGGCGCTGCTGCCCCACGACCCCCTGGCCACCGACGTGGCCCGGGCCCTGGCGCCGCCCTCGGCGTCGCACTGGTTCGGCACCGACGCGCTGGGCCGCGACGTCTTCAGCCGGGTGGTCGTGGCCGCGCGGCTGGACCTGGGCATCGCCGCTGCGGCCGTGGCGCTCTCGGCCACGGCGGGGTCGCTGCTCGGCTCGGTCTGCGGCTACGCGGGCGGCGCGCTCGACCGCTGGGTCGGCCGGGTGGTGGACGTGCTCATGGCCTTCCCGCTCTTCGTCGTCGCCATGGCACTGGTGGCGGTGCTCGGCAACTCGGTGGGCAGCGTGGTGTGGGCCACGGCGCTCATCAACCTGCCCTTCTACATCCGCCTCGCCCGGGGCGAAGTGGCCATCCGCCGGCACGCCCCCTATGTGCAGGCGGCGCAACTGGCGGGCGCCGGGCCCGCGGCGCTGCTGCTGCGCGTGCTGCTGCCCAATGCGCTGCCGGTGCTGGCGGTGCAGGCCTCCATCAACCTGGGCTGGGCCATGCTCAACGGCGCGGGCCTGTCCTTCCTGGGCCTGGGCGTGCGTCCGCCCACGGCCGAATGGGGCGTGCTGGTCAACGAAGGGGCGCAGCACATCCTGGGCGGGCAATGGTGGGTGGCGCTGTTTCCGGGGCTGGCGCTGTTCGGCGCCGTGTATGCCTTCACCCTGGCCGGCGACGCCCTGCGCGACCGGCTCGATCCACGTCGTCGGGCATGAGCAGTTCGGCCTCTCCCTTGCCCACGGCGGCTGGGTCAGCGGGTGCGACTACCGCGCCGCTGCTGGACGTCGACGGCCTCAACGTGGAGTTCCGGCGCCGCGGCGCGCCGCCGGTGAAGGTGCTCGACGGCCTGAGCCTGCAGCTGCAGGCGGGCGAATCGGTGGCGCTGGTGGGCGAGTCCGGCTCGGGCAAGTCGGTGGCCGCGCTGGCGCTGCTCGGCCTGCTGCCGCCCACGGCCCACATCGACGCCGGCAGCCTGCGCCTGGACGGGCGGGAACTGCGCGGCGCGCCGGCCGCGCAGTGGCAGGCCCTGCGCGGCAGCAGCCTGTCCATGATCTTCCAGAACCCGCGCCGCGCCCTGCACCCGCTGCTGCCGGTGGGCCGCCAGCTGGAGCATGCGCTGCAGGCCCGCCGTGCCCGCCCCGCGGCGCAGGCGCGGCGCGATGCCCTGGCCCTGCTGGCGCAGGTCGGCATCGCCGATGCAGAGCAGCGCTGGCGCGCCCTGCCGGGTGAACTCTCGGGCGGCCTGTGCCAGCGGGTGATGATCGCGCTGGCCCTCAGCGGCGAGCCGCGGCTGCTGGTGGCCGACGAGCCCACCACCGGCCTGGACGTGCGCACGCAGGCCGGCGTGATGGACCTGCTGGGCCGCCTCGTGCGCGAACGTGGCATGGCGCTGCTGCTCATCACGCACGACCTGGCCCTGGCGGCCTCGCGCTGCGACCGCATCGCCGTCCTGCATGCCGGCCAGCTGCTGGAAGACGCGCCGGTGCCACGGCTGCTGGCGGCCGCCGCCCACCCCTACACCCGGCACCTCATCGCCGCCACCCCGCGGCCTGGCGTGACCCTGGCCGGGCTGCAGGCGGTGCCCGGCCGCGTGCCGGACCTGGACCGCGCCGACCTGCCCGCCTGCCGCTTCGCCGACCGCTGCGAGCGGCGCCTGGCGCAGCGCTGCGATGCCCGGCCGCCGCTCGCGCTGCGCGGGGACGAGCAGCGCGTGGCCTGCTGGAACCCATGCTGAGCGAGACGCCGCCGCTGCTGCAGGTCCAAGGCCTGACCAAGCGCTTCGACGTGCCGGGCCGGGCGGCCCGCGTGGCCGTGGACGCGCTGGACTTCAGCCTCGGCGCCGGCGAGGCGTTGGGTCTGGTGGGCGAGTCCGGCTCGGGCAAGTCGACCACGGCGGCGCTGGTGGCCCGGCTCGCCGATGCCGACGCGGGCCGCATCCTGCTGCGCGGCACCGACATCGCCGCCGTGCCCGCACACTCCGCCGCCCGCGCGCCCTGGCGCCGCGAGATCCAGATGGTCTTCCAGGACCCGCTGGACAGCCTGGACCCCCGCGCCACCGCGCGCGAAGCCATCGCCGACCCGCTGCGCCGGCTGCGCGGCCTGCGCGGCGCGGCGCTGGCCGCGGCGGTGCGCGATGCCGCCGACCGCAGCCAGATCGCCTCGGCCCTGCTGGGCCGCCGGCCGCACGAGCTCTCCGGCGGCCAGGCCGCGCGCGTGGGCATCGCCCGGGCCATTGCGCCGGCGCCCGCGCTGCTGATCCTGGACGAACCCACCAGCGCCCTCGACGTCTCGGTGCAGGTCGGCGTGCTGCAGCTGCTGGAGCAGCTGCGCCGCGACAGCGGCATGGCCTACCTCTTCATCTCGCACGACCTGCAGGTGGTGCGGCTGCTGTGCGAGCGGGTGCTGGTGATGCGCGAAGCCCGCATCGTGGAGCAGGGCCCCACCGAGCAGGTGCTGGCGCGGCCCGCCCATCCCTACACCGCGGCCCTGGCGGCGGCGCTGCCGAAGCTGCCGCTACTGCCGGAGCACGCGCCCGCGCACCGCGTATCGGCCGTCCCCTGAACGACGCAGGCACGCCGGTGCCCGGCTCGTCCTTGCCGGCCTTATGCAGCGCCCGGCTATCGATGGACGCACAACTTCGTTCCCCGCCGCAGCCGCGCGCGCCATAGTCGCCGGCTGCCTGCGCTGGGCGATGTCCGCGCCGACCCCGGCGGACCTGCACCCGCGCCCTCTTCTGATCCACGCCCATGAGCACTGCCGCGACTCTCTCGCCCCCTCCACGCACCGCCCCGGTCCCCAGCCCCCACCCCGCCCCGCTGGGCCGCGCCCAGCCGCCCGCACGCGACGTGGCCGAGCTCTTCGCCCGCGCGCAGGCCCTGCTTCCCGACATCGCCGAAGGCGCGGCCCAGCGCGAGCTGCGGCGCGAACTGCCCTTTGCGCTGGTGCGCCGCATCGCCGAGGCTGGGCTGCTGACCTTCCGCATTCCCGCGGCCTACGGCGGTCCCGGTGGATCGGTGCGCGACCTCACCCGCTTCCTGATCGACCTGGCGGCGGTGGACTCCAACATCGCGCAGGCGCTGCGGCCCAACTTCGGCTTCATCGAGAGCCTTCTTTCCGGCCAGGACGAGGCCGCCCGCAAGCGCTGGTTCGACCGGCTGCTGGCCGGTCACATCCTGGGCAACGGCGGGCTGGAGCGCGGCGGCGCGCACGGCGCCACAGCCGCGCGCATCCTGCCCGAGGGCGACCATTTCCGCGTCAACGGTACCAAGTACTACAGCACCGGCGCGCTGTTCGCCGACTGGATCACCTCGCTCGCGCTGGACGAGAACGGCAAGGAGACCGCCTTCATCGTGCCCCGCGAGCGCGCTGGCGTCGAGCTGATCGACGACTTCGACAGCAGCGGCCAGCGCCTGACGGCCAGCGGCACCACCCGCTTCGTGGACACCGAGGTCGCCGCCGAGGAGGTGCGCGCCAGCCACTTCGCGCGCGACCGCCGCAACCCCGTGACGCCGCTCTACCAGCTGGTGCTGGCAGCGGTGGAGGCCGGCATCGCCCGCAACGCCCTGGACGACGCGGTGCACTACGCGCGCCACCATGCGCGCCCCATCCGCCACAGCAGCGCACAGGCCTCGGTGGACGACCCCTATGTGCGCGAGGCCGTGGGCCAGATCGCGGCCCAGGCCTTCGCCGCGGAGGCGGTGGTGCTGCGCGGTGCCGAGGCGCTGGACGCGGCCTGGGCCGCGCAGCTGGACGACGCGGCACTCAACCGCGCCTCGGTAGAGATCGCCCAGGCGCAGCACTTCGCCGTGGAGGCGGCACTCAAGGCCGCGGAACTGGCCTTCGATGTCGGCGGCGCCTCGGCCGCCGACCGCCGCTTCAACCTCGACCGCCACTGGCGCAACGCACGCACGGTGGCCAACCACAACCCGCGCCAATGGAAGGCCGCGGCGGTGGGAGCCTGGCTCCTCAAGGGCGAAGCACCGCCGACCACCGGCCTGTTCTGAGGACAGCCCCCGCGCAGCGCCGCACACACCCAGCCGCCCCGCCCATCGGCGCGCGGGCATTCATCCAGACACCATCCGTTCTTTACGCTTCCATGTCCTCTCCCCTTTCCTCGCGCCGCCGCACCCTGCTGCAGGGCGGCCTTGCGCTGGGCGCACTGCCGCTGGCCGCGCCCTGGGCCGCAGCCCAGACCGGCGCCACGCCGAAGCGCGGCGGCACGCCGTCGATTTCGCTGGCGCCCGAGCCGCAGATCATCTCCGCCGCCTTCCTCACCACCATGCAGACCACCATGGTGGCCGGCAAGATCAGCGAGGGGCTGGTCTGGTTCGACGACAAGCTGCAGCCGCAGCCCGAGCTGGCCGAATCCTGGTCCTTCGCGCCCGACGGCCTGTCGCTCACGCTGAACCTGCGCCGCGGCGTGAAGTGGCATGACGGCCAGCCCTTCACCTCCGCCGACGTGGCCTTCTCGCTGCTGAACGTGTGGCAGAAGTTCCACCCGGGCGGACGCTTGGCCTATGCCTCGGTGACGGCCGTCGACACGCCCGATGCACACACGGCGGTGCTGCGCTTCTCGCGTCCCACGCCCTACCTGCTGAGCTTCATGAACGTGTACGGCGCCCAGGTGCTGCCGCGCCACATCTACGAAGGCACCGACCTGCAGAAGAACCCGGCCAACAACGCGCCCATCGGCACCGGCCCCTTCCGCTTCAAGGAATGGGTCAAGGGCAGCCACATCGCGCTGGAGCGCAATCCCGACTACTGGAAGCCCGGTCTGCCCTACCTGGACGGCGTCGTGTTCCGCTTCATCCCCGAGGCGGCGGCGCGCAGCGTGGTGCTGGCCAGCGGCGAGGTGCAGGTGGCGCTGGCTTCCAACATCCCGGTGTCCAACCTGAACCAGTTCTCCGATGCGAAGAAGTGGCGCATCAACACCACCGACGGCAACTACCTGGCGTCGATCAAGCTGATCCAGGTGAACACCCGCCGGCCGGCGCTGGCCGACCGCCGCGTGCGCCAGGCCCTGCTGTATGCGCTGGACCGCGAGGCGCTGCTGCGGGTGGTGTTCCGCGGCATCGGCCGCGTGGCGACCAGCCCCATCCCCTCCACCGTGCCGGCCTTCCACAGCAAGTCGGGTCGGCAGTACCGCCACGACCCGAAGCAGGCCGAGGCGCTGCTGGATGCGGCCGGCTTTGCGCGCAAGGGCAGCGCGCCGCGTCTGTCGCTCAACCTCGACCTGGGCGCCGGCTCGCTGGAGGACGTGCGCACGGCCGAGTTCTTCAAGCAGTCGCTGGCGCGTGTGGGCGTGGACGTGACACTGCGCGTCTCGGACGCCGGGGTCTACCTCAAGCGCGTGTTCGGCGACGCCGACTTCGACCTCTTCCTCACCAGCCTGCACAACCTGCCGGACCCCACGCTGGGCGTACAGCGCTGGTACTGGAGCAAGAACATCGCCAAGGGCGTGCCCTGGAGCAACGGCTCGGGCTATGCCAACCCGGAGCTGGACCGCCTGATGGAGGCCGCCTCGGTCGAGGCCGATCCGGCCAAGCGCCGCGCGCTCATCGACCAGTGGCAGGTCTTCGTGCAGGAGGAGGTGCCCATCCTCGACCTGATCGAGATCGACTGGACCACCGTGTCGAGCACGCGCTTCCACAAGAAGACGCCGCAGGGCGATGGCCTCTATGCCTCCCTGGCTGACGCATGGCTGGAGTGAGGCACCCCCCATGCCGCTTCGCGGCTCCCCCCCTCTCTGTCGCCTTCGGCTCGGAGGGGGGCGCACCCAGAGGCCTGGCAAAGCCAGTTCCTCGGGTGCCCTGGCATGGCCTGCTCCGCGGCCATTCGATCCTCTTCCGGCGCATCGCGCGCCTGTGACCCAACATCACCATGAACCGACGCGACCTGATCACCTCCGCCGGCGCCCTGGGCGCCTTGTTCTCGCTCGACTTCGCGCTGGCGCCGACGGCCTATGCCCAGACCGTGGGCAAGACGCCCGTGCGCGGCGGCGTGCTCAACGTGGCCGTGGCGCCCGAGCCCACGCAGCTCACCTCGGCCAACCTCACCACCATGAACGTGGGCATGGTCTCCAGCAAGGTGCTGGAGGGTCTGGTGAGCTATGACCTGGACCTCAAGCCGGTGCCGGCGCTGGCCGAGTCCTGGCAGGTCGCGCCGGATGGCCTGGCGCTCACCTTCCGCCTGCGGTCCAACGTCAAGTGGCATGACGGCAAGCCCTTCACCTCGGCCGACGTGGCATGGACGCTGGAAGAGGTATGGCGCAAGCTGCATCCCTTCGGCCGCGCCGCCTTCGCCAACGTGGAGAAGGTGGAGACGCCGGACAAGCTCACCGTGGTGATCCGGCTGTCCTCGCCGGCGCCCTACATCCTCAACTACATCAACACCTACGGCGCGCAGATCCTGCCGAAGCACATCTACGAAGGGACGGATGTGCTCAAGAACCCCGCCAACAACGCGCCCATCGGCACCGGCCCCTTCGTCTTCAAGGAATGGGTGCGCGGCAGCCATGTGCGGCTGGAGCGCAACCCCGATTACTGGGGCCGCGGCCCGGGCGGCGAGCGCCAGCCCTACCTGGACGGCCTGCTCATCAAGTTCATTCCCGATTCGGCCGCACGCACCGTGGCCATCGAGGCCGGCGAGGTCGACGTGGCCCCGGGCTCGATCGTGCCGCTGACCAACCTCAACCGCTTCGCCGACAAGAAGAAGTACACGATCAACCTGGACGACGGCCGCTACCTCTCGACCATCTTCCTGCTGCAGTTCAACGTGCGCCGGCCGCAGTTCCAGGACAAGCGGGTGCGGCAGGCCTTCGCCCATGCCATCGACAAGAACGCGCTGCTCAAGGTGGTGTTCCTGGGCTACGGCAAGGCCGCGACGGGCCCGATCCCGTCCTCGGTCGTCAACTACTACAGCGACGACGTGCGCAAGTACCCCTACGACCCCAAGCGGGCCGAGGCGCTGCTGGAGGAGGCCGGCTTCAGGAAGGGTGCCGACGGAAAGCGCCTGAAGGTCACGCTGGACTACGACGGCTCGGGCGGGCCCATCGGCTCGCGCTCGTCCGAGTTCCTCAAGCAGTCGCTGGCGCGCGTCGGCGTGGACCTGGAACTGCGCTCGGGCGACACGGCCACCTACCTGCGCCGCATCTTCACCGACCAGGACTACGACCTGATGACCTCCAGCCTGCACCGCCTGCCCGACCCCACGCTGGGCGTGCAGCGGCTGTACTGGACCAAGAACATCGTCAAGGGCGCGCCCTGGACCAACGGCTCGGGCTATTCCAACCCGGTGCTCGACAAGGTGATGGAAGCCGCCGCCGCCGAACCCGACGAGACCAGGCGCAAGGCACTCATCAAGCAGTGGCAGCAGATCGTGCAGGAGGACGTGCCGCTGATCGAGCTGATCGAGCAGACCTGGGTCACCGTCTCCACCGCCCGCCTGCGCAAGCAGGCGCTGCAGGGCGACGGGCTGTTCGCGTCCTACGCCGACGCCTGGCTGGAGAAATGAGGGCGCTTCCCTTCCTGCGCTTCCTGCGCCGCCGGCTGCTGCTGGCGGTGCCGGTGGTGGTGGGCATCGCGCTGCTGAACTTCCTGATCCTGCAGGCCGCGCCCGGCGACGTGGTGGACGTGATGGCCGGCGAGGCCGGCGCGGCCACGCCCGAGTACATGGCGCAGTTGCGCCAGAGCTTCGGCCTGGACCAGCCGCTGGCCGTGCAGTTCTGGCACTACATGGTCCGGCTCGCGACGCTGGACCTGGGCTGGTCCTTCCGCCAGAACCTGCCGGTGTTCGACCTGATCGCCGAGCGCATTCCGGCCACGCTGCTGCTGATGGGCGCGGCCATCGCCGTCGCGCTGCTGCTCGGCGTGGTGTTGGGCGTGCTCTCGGCCCTGCGCGTGCATGGCTGGCTGGACGATGCGATCTCGGTGCTGGTGCTGGTGAGCTATGCCATGCCCACCTTCTGGCTCGGGCTGATGGCCATCGTCATGTTCTCGGCGCGGCTGGGCTGGCTGCCCTCGGGCGGCATGGTCGACCTGGGCGTGCGCCACGAAGGGCTGGCCCTGGCCTGGGACGTGGCACGCCATGCCCTCATGCCGGCGCTCACGCTGTCCACCTTCTACCTGGCGGTCTACACCAAGCTCGTGCGCACGGCCATGCTGGAGCTCTACGGCGCCGACTTCATCCGCACCGCCCGGGCCAAGGGCGCGGGCGAATGGCGCATCAACCTGGCCCATGCGCTGCGCAACGCGCTGCTGCCGCTGGTCACCATGGTGGGCTACCAGGTGGCCTCGCTGCTGTCGGGCGCGGTGCTGGTGGAATCGGTCTTCAACTGGCCGGGCATCGGCAGGCTCGCCTTCGAGGCAGTGATGGCCCGCGACTTCAACCTGCTGCTGGGCATCCTGCTGCTCAGCTCCATCCTGGTGACGCTGATCAACGTGGGGGTGGACCTGCTCTACGCCTGGCTGGACCCGCGGGTGCAGCTCGCCGGCGGGAGGCCCGCATGACCGCCGCCGCCTCGCTGCTGCGCCGCCTGCGCCCCGCGCCGCGCACGGGTGCCGCCGCGCTGCAGCCCTCCTTCGCACGGCGGGTGCTGCACAGCCGTGCATCGGTGCTGGGACTTGTGCTGCTGCTGCTCGTGGTCGCGGCCGGCACGCTGGGCCGGCTGTGGTTCCCCGGCGATCCCTGGGAGATGAGCGGCCCGCCCATGCTGTGGCCGGGCGAGGACCGCGCCTTCCCGCTGGGCACCGACTTCATGGGCCGCGACCTGGCCACCGGCCTCGTCGCCGGTGCCGGCGTCTCGCTGCTGATCGGGCTGGTCAGCACGCTGCTGTCGGCCACCCTGGGGGTGGCGATCGGTGCGCTGGCCGGCTACTTCCGCGGCGGCGTCGATGCGGTGCTGCTGCGGCTGATCGAGCTGTTCCAGACCGTGCCCAGCTTCGTGCTGGCCGTGGTGCTGGTGTCGCTGTTCAAGCCCTCGGTGGCCACGGCCGTGTTCGCCATCGGCATCGTCTCGTGGCCGCCCACGGCGCGGCTGGTGCGCTCCGAGTTCCTGCAGCTGCGCGAACGCGAGTTCGTGCTGGCCGGCCGCACGCTCGGCATGGGCCACGCCCGGCTGATCCTCACCCAGATCCTGCCCAACGCGCTGCCGCCGGTGGTGGTGGTCTCCACGCTCTCGGTGGCCCATGCCATCCAGACCGAGGCCGCCCTCGCCTTCCTGGGCCTGGGCGACCCCAACGTGATGAGCTGGGGCACGCTGATCGGCATCGGCCGCGAGCAGGTGGTGGACGCCTGGTACATCTGCGGCCTGCCGGGCCTGGCCATCATCGTCACGGTGCTGGGCTTCAGCCTGCTGGGCGAAGGCCTGAACGACGCGCTCAACCCCCACCTGCGCAAGAGATAAGCCATGGCCCTGCTCGACATCCAGCAACTGCAGACCACCTTCGACACCCGCAGCGGCCCGGTCCGCGCCGTGGACGGCGTCTCCCTGCGCGTGGAGCGCGGCGAGACCGTCGCTCTGGTGGGCGAGAGCGGCAGCGGCAAGTCCGTCACCGCCTATTCGGTCCTGCGGCTGCTGCCGCGGGGCCAGGGCCGCATCAGCGGTGGACGCATCCTGTTCGACGGCCAGGACCTGGCGACGCTGCCCGAGGCCGCCATGCGCGCGCTGCGCGGCAACCGCATCTCGATGATCTTCCAGGAGCCGCTGTCGGCACTGAACCCGGTGCGCTCCATCGGCTGGCAGATCGTGGAGGCCATCCGCCTGCACCGGCCCGTGCGCGAGCGCGAGGCCTGGGCCCGGGCGGTGGCGCTGCTGGCGCAGGTCGGCATCCCCTCGCCCGAGCGGCGGGTGCACGACTTCGCCCACCAGCTCTCGGGCGGCATGCGCCAGCGCGTGGTCATCGCCATCGCCCTGGCCTGCGAGCCCGACCTGCTGATCGCAGACGAGCCGACCACCGCGCTGGACGTGACCACCCAGGCGCAGATCCTGGCGCTGCTGCGCACGCTGCAGGCCGAGCACGGCATGGGCCTGCTGCTGATCACCCACGACCTGGGCGTGGTGGCGGAGGTGGCCGACCGGGCCGCCGTGATGTACGCCGGCCGCGTGGTCGAGCAGGCGCCGGTGGATGTGCTGTTCGAGGCGCCGGCCCACCCGTACACCGCGGGCCTGCTGGCCTCGCTCGCCATCGAGCACCTGCCGCCGGGCTCGCGGCTGCCCGAGATCGGGGGCACCGTGCCGTCGCCCGCGAACATGCCGCCGGGCTGTGCCTTCGCCCCCCGCTGCAGCCGGGCCGTGGCACGCTGCCACGCCCAGGCGCCGGTGCTGCAGGACGCGGGCCACGGCGTCCATGTGGCCTGCCACCTGCCGCTGCCGGCCGGGCAGGCGGCGTCATGGGAACAGGCGGCATGAGCGCCCTCCCGGTCACCCTGACGGCGGCCGAACCGCCGCTGCTGCAGCTGAGCCGCGCGGTCAAGCACTACCCCACGGCCGGCGGCGTCGTGCACGCACTCGACGGCGTGGACCTGGCCGTGGGCCATGGCGAGACGCTGGGCCTGGTGGGCGAAAGCGGCTGCGGCAAGTCCACGGTCGCCCGTGTCGCCCTGCGCCTGGTGCCCCTGGACAGCGGCCAGCTGCACTTCGACGGCCAGGACCTGAGCCATGCCGGCGGCGCCGCCCTGCGCGACCTGCGCGCGCGGCTGCAGATGGTCTTCCAGGACCCCTATGCCTCGCTCAACCCGCGCGCCACCATCGGCCGCGTGCTGCGCGAGCCGCTGATCGTCCAGGGCCGGGCCGGCAGCGCGGCCGAGCAGCGCGAGCAGGTGGCCTGGGCGCTGGCGCGCGTGGGCCTGTCGCCCGACATGGCCGAGCGCCATCCGCACGAGTTCTCGGGCGGCCAGCGCCAGCGCATCGGCATCGCGCGGGCGCTGATGCTGCGACCCGCCATGATCGTCTGCGACGAGGCCGTCTCCGCCCTCGACGTGTCGGTGCGGGCCCAGGTGCTGAACCTGCTGCTGGGCCTGCGCGAGGAGTTCGGCGTGGCCTACCTGTTCATCTCGCACGACCTGGGCGTGGTGCGCCACATGGCCGACCGCATCGCCGTGATGTACCTGGGCCAGGTGGTGGAACAGGGGCCGCGCGACCGCGTGTGGGGCACGCCGCTGCATCCCTACACGCGCGCCCTGATGGCCGCGATGCCCGTGGCGCGCCCGCAGGCCGTGCGCGCACCGCGCACGCTGCTCCAGGGCGACCCGCCGAACCCCATCGATCCACCCGCGGGCTGCCGCTTCCATCCGCGCTGCCCGCTGGCCACCGCGCAATGCCGCACCGAGGCACCTCTGCTGCGCGATGCCGGCGACGGCCACCAGGTGGCCTGTCACCTGGCCTGAGGCACAGCCCTCGCGCCGTGCCGCCCTTGTTCTTAGACCCGCCCGACCATGACCTACCTCGCCAAGCCCGACCGCTACGAACGCATCCCCTACCGCCGGGTGGGCCGCAGCGGCCTCGTCCTGCCCGCCCTGTCCCTGGGCCTGTGGCACAACTTCGGCGACAGCACGCCGCTCACGCTGCAGCGAGCGCTGCTGCACACCGCCTTCGACCTGGGCATCACCCACTTCGACCTGGCCAACAACTACGGCCCGCCCTACGGCAGCGCCGAGATCAACTTCGGGCGGCTGCTGCGTGAGGACTTCAAGGCCCACCGCGACGAGCTCGTCATCTCCACCAAGGCCGGGTGGGACATGTGGCCGGGGCCCTATGGCCGTGGGGGCGGCTCGCGCAAGCATGTGCTCGCCAGCCTCGACCAGAGCCTGCAGCGCCTGGGGCTGGACCATGTGGACATCTTCTATTCGCACCGCTTCGATGCCGATACGCCGCTGGAAGAAACGGCGGGTGCGCTCGCCCAGGCCGTGCGCCAGGGCAAGGCGCTCTACGTGGGCATCTCGTCGTACTCCGCCCGCAAGACGCGCGAGATCGCGGACCTGCTGGCGGCGTGGAAGGTGCCGCTGCTGATCCACCAGCCGGCCTACAACCTGTTCAATCGCTGGATCGAGCCGGAGCTTCTGACGACCACCGAAGCCCTGGGCGCGGGCGTCATCGCCTTCACGCCGCTGGCCCAGGGCCTGCTGACGGACAAGTACCTGGACGGCGCGGCGGCCGATGCGCGCATCCACCGGCCCGGCGGCGGCTCGCTCAAGGCGGAGCACCTTTCCGAGGCCAACCTCGCGCGGGCGCGGGCGCTGCGCGAGATCGCCCGCCAGCGCGGGCAGAGCCTGGCGCAGCTCGCGCTGGCCTGGACGCTGCGGGATCCGCGGGTGAGCTCGGCGCTCGTCGGCGCCAGCCGGCCCGAGCAGCTGGTCGAGAACGTGCAAGCGCTGCAGCGGCTCGACTTCCAGCCCGAGGAGCTGGCCGAGATCGACCGTCACGCGGTGGACGGCGGCATCGACCTGTGGCGCAGGCCTGCGACGGACTGGCAGTAAGGACGGGCATGCGCGGTGCCGCAAGGGCGTCGCAACTGCAGGCCCTGGACATGCGGACACCGGATATCGACATGCGCCATGCTTCGTTGTGGTGCAGCGGCTGGCCCGGCACAGTGGCGACCCCGTGTTCGCACACTCTGCTTTCCACTGCTTCATGCCTCTCCTCCTCCGCCGCCGTGTCGCCATCGCCGCGCTCTCGCTCCTCTCCCTCGGCGCCCTCGTGCCTGCCGCACATGCCCAGGACAAGGCGGCCATCAAGGTCGGCATCTCGATCGGCAACGCCGAGAAGATCTTCGAAGTGGTCAAGAAGGTCGCGGCCCGTGACGGCCTCGACGTGCAGGTGGTGGTGTTCAGCGACTACCAGCTGCCCAATGCGGCACTGGCCGCCGGCGACCTGGACGCCAACGCCTTCCAGCACCAGCCTTTCCTGGACAACCAGATCAAGTCGCGCGGCTACGACATCGTGCCCGTCGGCCTGACGATCACCGCGCCGCTGGGCTTCTACTCGCGCAAGATCAAGTCGGTGCAGGAACTGCCCGAGGGCGCCTCGGTGGGCATCCAGAACGACCCGTCCAACGGCAACCGCGCGCTGCTGCTGCTGCAGTCCGCCGGCCTGCTCACACTCAAGCCCGAAGCCGTCAAGAACAACACCGCCACCCCGCTGGACGTGACGGCCAACCCCAGGAAGCTCAAGCTGGTGCCGCTGGACGCCGCCCAGCTGCCGCGTTCCCTGGACGACCTGACCATCGCCTCGATCAACAACGACTACGCCGAAAAGGCGGGCCTGTCCTTCGTGCGCGATGCGGTCATCAAGGAGTCGCCGCGGAGCCCCTATGCCAACCTGATCGCGGTGCGCCGTGCCGACAAGGACAAGCCCTGGACGAAGAAGCTGGTCGCGGCCTACCAGTCGGCCGAGGTCCGGCAGTTCATCGAGACGACCTTCAAGGGTGCGCTGATCCCGGCGTTCTGACGGCGGCAGGACAGCACCTGCCGCGCCGGACGCGGGCCTCGCCCCGGCGAGGGCGCGCGCACCGCGCACCGCGCACCGCGCACCGCGCACCGCGCACAGAGCCGGAATTCGTCGCATGAGCTCCACGCTGTTCATCGTGGCCGTGGGCGCCGCTGCAGGCGGCTTCGTACAGGGCTTGTCCGGCTTCGCCTTCGGCCTGGTGGCCATGAGCGTCTGGGCCTGGACGCTGCCACCTCCGCTGGCTGCGGTGCTGGCGGTCTTCGGCTCCCTCACCGGCCAGTTGATCGCGGCCACCGCGGCCGGCCGACGGCCGGTCGACCTGCCGAGGCTGTGGCCCCTGCTGGCCGGCGGCCTGGCGGGCGTCCCGCTGGGCATGTGGTTGCTGCCCCGCATCGACGCGCCCCTCTTCAAGGCCGGGCTCGGCATGCTGCTCGTGGTCTGGTGCCCCGCGATGCTCATGGCCCGCCGCCTGCCGCGCGTGCGTGGCGGCCGCGCCGCAGATGGCCTGGTGGGACTGGCCGGCGGCGCCCTCGGCGCGCTGGGTGGCCTCACGGGCACGCTGCCGACGCTCTGGTGCCAGTTGCGTGGCATGGACCGCCAGGCGCAGCGTGCGCTGATCCAGAACTTCAACCTCATCATGCTGGCGGTCGCGGCCGCAGGATACGCAGCGCGGGGCGCCGTGACGGCTCCGATGCTGCCGCTGCTGGGTGTCGCCGCGGTGTCCATGCTCCTGCCGTCGCTGATCGGCGCGCGTCTCTATCACCGGCTGGACGAGGCACAGTTCCGCCGACTCGTGTTGGGCCTGCTGACGCTCTCGGGGCTCGCGTTGCTCGCGGGCGGCCTGCCTTCCCTGCTGGCGCGCTGGCACTGAGCGGGCTGCGTCCGGCGCCGGCTCGCTCTGGCAAAGGCCCCCGTGCATGGCCCGTCAGGCGCTCACAGCGCCCGCGTGGCCCGCTCCGGTACGTAGCGGTCCGCCTGCACGTCGGGCGTCACGCCGTGGGTGAACACCTCTTCGGTGATCGGCAGGAAGCCTTCGTTCCAGTCCAGCCACTGCTGCCGCAGCCGCGCGAACACCTCAGGCTGGCGCTCGCGCAGGTTGGCACGCTCGCGCGGGTCGATCGCCACGTCGAACAGAAACTCGTTGTCGTTGATCTTGAGGTACTTCCAGTCGCCATCGCGCACCGCGCGCTGGGCCTGCGCCTTGTAGCGCCAGTACAGCGTGCGCGGATGCGCGGGCGCCTGGCCTTCGAGCACCGGCAGCAGGTTCTCGCCGTCGCTTGGATAGTCGGGATGCGGCGCAGCGCCGGCGGCGGCCAGCAGGGTCGGCAGCCAGTCGGCGGTGATGGCCACCTGGTCCTGCACCTGCGGCGCGATGCGGGCCGGCCAGCGCAGCAGCGTGGGCACGCGCAGACCTCCTTCGAGCAGCTCGGTCTTCTGGCCCACCAGCGGCCAGGTCTTGGAGAAGCGCTCGCCGCCGTTGTCGCTGGTGAAGACGACGATCGTGTCGCGCGCCTGGCCCGTCTGCTCCAGCGCCGCCAGCACCTGGCCGATGGCGGCGTCCAGCGCCTCGACGATCTCGCCGTACTTGCGCAGGCTGCCGCCGTCGTAGTGGAAGAGGTCGCGCAGCTCGCGCGACACCGCTTCGTCGCCCGGTCCTTCCCAGGGCCAGTGCGGGGCGGTGAAGTGCAGCGAGAGGAAGAAGGGCCGCGCCTGGCCGGCCCGGCCGCGCACATAGGCCTCGGCCTCGTCGGCCAGCACCTGGGTGTAGTAGCCCACGCGCTCGACCGGCACCTCGCCCTCCCACAGGTCGGTGGGCACGGCGTCGCCCACGCCCGGCTTGTGGGTGAAGTAGTCCACCGCGCCGCCCAGGTTGCCGAAGAAGCGGTCGTAGCCGCTGCGCAGCGGCCCGAAGGCCGGCGGATGGCCCAGGTGCCACTTGCCGATGAGCGCCGTGTCGTAGCCCTGGCCCTTGAGCAGCGAGGGCAGCGTGGGGTGCTCGGGCGGCAGCCCATGCACATGGCCGCTGCGGGCGATGGGCTCCTCAAGGCCGCCGCGCAGCCGGTACTGGTAGCGCCCCGTGATCAGCGCGAAGCGCGTCGCCGAGCACACGGCCGAGTTGGCATAGGCCTGGGTGAAGCGCACGCCCTCGCCAGCCAGGGCGTCCAGGTGCGGCGTGGCGAAGTCGGTGGCGCCATAGACGCCGAGGTCCGCCCAGCCCAGGTCGTCGGCCAGGATGAACAGGATGTTGGGCGCGGCGCGGCTCATCGGGACGCGGTCGTGGCAGCGCGCGCGCTGGCGGCGCTGGTGGGCGTCCAGAAGCCTTCGAGCTTCAGTTCCTTGAGTGCCTGGTTGACGAAACGCGCATCGGCCCAGGTCTTGGGGTCGAAGCTCTGGCGCACGATGCCGGCGGCCTTGGCGCCCTCGATCACGTCGTCGAAGTGCGCCACGTAGCCTTCGTCCAGCAGCGGCGAATAGCGGGACTTGACGTCGGTGCCCTCGAACTCGCTCGAGAAGAGCTGCACCGGCAGCCCGCTGATGTCGGCGAAGCGCTGGAACAGCGCGTCGCGGGCGATGGCGCCGCTGCTGGCCGCATGCGCCTGCTGCACCAGCACCTTGACGATGCGGGTCAGCGCCTCGGGATGCTGGGTGGCGAAGGCGTCCGTGGCGATCACGGTCGAATGGATGGCGTACAGGTCGCCCCGGCCCTTGGTGCTGACCGGGATGTCGGCCGTGCCCGCCAGCTTGAGCAACTGCAGGTCCGAGCCGCCGAAAGTGGCGTCGATGTCCTTGCTCACCAGGGCGGCCTTGGAGGTGGGCCAGTCGAGGTTGGTGAAGCGCACGTCCTTCTCGGTCAGGCCTTCGGCCTTGAGCAGCCGGTCGAAGGGCAGCTGGTAGGCGGTGCCGCGCAGCACGGCCACGCGCTTGCCCTTCAGGTCCTTGAAGCCCTGGATGTTGCTGCCCAGCGCCGTCGCCAGGTAGCTGTTGGCGCCGCGGCCGGAGGCGGCCACCAGCCGGGTCTTGAGGCCGCTGGCGCGGCCGATGACGGCCGCCAGGTCGCCCAGGAACACCACGTCGAGCTGGCCGGTGGCGATGCCCTCGTTGATGGCGGGACCGGCGCCCTTGAAGAACTTCCACTCCACCTGCACGCCGTCCCTGGCGAATTCGGCCTCGATGGCCTTGGCCGCATAGGCGAGCGAAACCGGGCCGGCGCCCGCGAAGGACTTGCCCTGGCTGCCCTGCTCGGGCGCAGCCAGGCGGATGACCTTGGGCAGGGCCGCGTTCTGGGCGTGGGCGAAGGGCAGCGCCGTGGCGGCGATGGCGAGGGCGCTGGCGGCCACGAGTCGGCGGCGGCGGAGGGAGGCAGTGGTCATGCGGATGCGATCTGCGGGAGCGATGAGGAAGGAAGGAGCAACAAGCGCTCAGGCGGTGGCCGTGGCCTCGTCGACCACGGCGGCGCGGGTGGTCTGCGTGGTGGGCGTGGTGCCGAAGGCATTGAAGGTCACGCGCTGCGTCACCCGGCGGTGCGGCCAGTAGTCGGTCAGGGCGTAGTGCTGGGTGCTGCGGTTGTCCCACACGGCGATGCCGTGGGGCTCCCACTTGTGCTGGTAGACGAATTCGGGCTGCACGATCCATTCGCGCAGGAATTCGAGCAGCCCGCGCCCTTCGCGGAAGTGCACGCCATCGATGTGCCGGGTGAAGTTCTCGTTGACGAACAGCACCTTGCGCCCCGATTCGGGATGCACCTGCACCACCGGCCGCGACACCGGCGGGTACTTGCGCAGCGCATCGGTCAGGCCCTGCAGGCCGGCGTACTTCTCCAGCGCCTGGCGCCAGCCGCTGATCTCCCAGGTGTGGGTGGCCGTCAGGCCTTCGAGATAGGCCTGCAGGCCGGGCGACAGGGCCGCGAAGGCCTTGCTCAGGCTGGCCCAGGCGGTATTGCCACCCTGGGCCGGCAGCTCGGTGATCTGGATCACCGTGCCGTTGGGCGGCTGCGGCAGCCAGGTGAGGTCGCTGTGCCAGATGTTGATCTCGGGCGGGCGCTTCTCGTCGAACTCGATCACCTCGACGAAGGGATGGCCGTCCTTGCGCGGGAAGAAGGCGCCGGGCGCCAGCTCGCCGAAGACGGCGGCCAGTGCCACGTGCTGCTCGGGCGTGAGCGGCTGGGCGGGGAAGAACAGCACCTCGAAGTCCAGCAGCGCCTGCTGCAGCTCGGCGCGCACCTCGGGGCCGATGGGCTGCGTCAGGTCCACGCCCTCGATGCGCGCCGCGAAGTTGGGCTGCTGCGGCTGCGGCCGGATGTGGCGGTAGCGGCCGGCGATGTCGACGGGCTCGATGCGGACGGGAAATTTCTGGACGGACATGGACCTCTCCTGTTGACGAAACGAATCAGGCCGCGAGAGCGACTTCGCCTTCGGCCTCGGCGGGACCGGCGAACTCGGCCAGCACGGCATCCTTGATCTGCACGAAGGCCAGGTCGGCGCGGCGCCGCGGATGGGCCAGCGGCACCGGCACCACGCGCTGGATGCGCCCGGGCCGCGGCGCCATCACCACCACGCGGTCGCCGAGGAAGACGGCTTCTTCCACGTCGTGCGTGACGAGCACCGTGGTGATGCCCTCGGCCTGCCAGATGCGCTGCAGCTCCTGCTGCAGGTGCGCGCGGGTCATGGCGTCGAGCGCGCCGAAGGGCTCGTCCAGCAGCAGCACCTCGGGCCGGCTCACCAGGGCGCGCGCAATGGCCACGCGCTGCGACATGCCGCCCGACAGCTGGTGCGGCCAGGCGCGCTCGAAGCCGCGCAAGCCCACCAGGGCGATGTGGTCGGCCACCTGCCGCGCCTTCTGCGATTCGGTCAGCGGGGCGTTGATCAAGCCCAGCGCCACGTTGTCCTGCACCGTGAGCCAGGGAAAGAGCCGGTGCTCCTGGAACACGATGCCGCACTCCAGGCCCGTGCCGGCGATGGGGCGGCCGTCGAGCAGAAGCTCGCCGTCGAAGCCGGCCTCCAGCACCACGATGAGCCGCAGCAGCGTGGACTTGCCGCAGCCGCTGGTGCCGACGATGCTGACGAATTCGCCGGGCGCGATGTCCAGCGAGATGTCCTGCAGCACGGGCAGCGGCTGGCCCTCGACCTCGTACTGCTTGGAGAGATGGCGGATGGCCAGCGTGCCGGCCTCGGAATGGCTCATGGGGAACCCGGATCGAAGAAGAGGAAGGGAATGGACGCCGTCACTGGAAGCGCGCGACGGACTGCCCGCGCCAGGCGAGCAGGCGCCGCTCGATGCGGGTGGCGATCCAGTTCAGCGCAAAGCCGACCAGGCCGACCACCACGACGCCGAAGAGCACCAGGTCCATCTTGAAATGCTCGCGGCCGTCGATCATGGTGTTGCCGATGCCCTGGCCCGACACGAGCAGGTACTCGGCGCCCAGCGTGGCCAGCCACGCATAGATGAGCGCCAGGTGGATGCCCGCGAAGATCGACGGCGTCGCGCCCGGCAGCACCACCCGCCACAGCAGCTGCCAGCGCGTGAAGCCCAGCACCCGCGCCACCTCCACCAGCTCGCGCGGCACGCTGCGGATGCCCTCGTAGGTGTTGAGCACCACCGGGAAGAAGGCCGCCAGCGACAGGAAGGCCACCTTGGCGGCGTCGCCCAGGCCGAACCAGACGGAGATCAGCGGAATCCACGCGAACAGCGAGATCTGCTTGAGCGTGTGGAAGCTGGGGCCCAGGGCCCGTTCGGCCGGCCGCGAGAGGCCCAGCAGCAGGCCGAAGACCAGCCCGCCACCGGCGCCGATGGCAAAGCCCACCAGGTCGCGCCACAGGCTCGCGCCCAGCGCCACGCGCAGCTCGCCGCTGGCGGTGTAGTCGACCGCGCGCTGCCACACGGCCTGCGGCGACACCAGCAGCGGCGAGTCGATCCATTTGAACTGCACGGCCGCCCACCAGATCAGCAGCAGCGCCAGGGGCAGCACCCAGCCGCGCAATGCGGCGGGCACGGGATGGCCGTCGACACGCGTGGCGACGGGAACGTTGTTGTCGGTCGGTCGTGCCATGCTCAGAACCCTGGACGGCGCCAGCGTGTCAGGCGCGATTCCACCGCCGCCAGCAGCCGGTCGAGCGCAAAGCCCACCACACCGACCACCACCACGGCCGCCAGCACCACGTCGAGCTGGAACAGCTGCCGCCCATAGACGATGAGGAAGCCGATGCCCTCGCTCGATGCCAGCAGCTCCACCACGACCAGCGCCAGCCAGGCATGGGTGAAGCCGTAGCGGATGCCATTCCAGATGGGCGCGAAGGCCGCCGGGAACACCACCTTGGACAGCAACTGCCAGCGGGTGAAGCGAAGCACGCGCGCCACCTCGATGTAGCGGGTGGGCACGCCCTGGATGCCCTTGAAGGTGTTGAGCGCCACCGGCACCAGCGCCGCCTTGGCGATCAGCAGCACCTTGAGCGTCTCGTCGATGCCCACCAGCAGCATCAAGAGCGGCAGCCAGCCCAGCACCGGAATCTGGCTGAAGGCCTTGAAGAAGGGGTAGACGTAATCCTTGAAGCGCGGCGACAGGCCCATCGCCACGCCCAGCGGCAGGCCGATGGCCGTGCCGGCCGCGAAGCCGGCCAGCACGCGGGCCAGGCTCACGCCCAGGTGCGGCCACAGCTCGCCGGTGCGAACCAGGCCGACCAGCGTGACCCAGACCGCGGCGGGCGCCGGCAGCACCTGCGGGGCCACCCAGGCCCGGTCGGCCGCCACCCACCAGAGCAGCAGGACCGCGAGCGGAAAGGGCCAGCCGGCGAGGCGCAGCGCCAGGGCCTTCAGCCGCTGGCGCCACACCGACGTCGCCGGCACGGGCGGCGCTGCCAGGGGAAGCTGAAGGGCAGGCGTGCTCATGGCAGGCAAAGGTGCAGGAAGGCCATCGCTCACGCGAGCCCCGATGCCGCGGCCTCCTGCACCTTGATGGGCTTCGGAATGAGCTTGAGCGCGTAGAAGGTGTCGGCGATCTGCTGCTGCTCGGCCAGGATGGCGCGGGTGATGGGGCCGGTGCCGAACTGCACGCGAGCAAAGGTGGTGTCCACCACCGGCTTGGGCAGGCCCCAGATGGCCGCCAGCTCGGCCGAGAAGGCATCGCGGTTGGCCGCGCCCCAGCTGTCGATGCGGGAGATCTCCTCGATCAGCACCTTGGTGATGTCGCGGTTCTTCTCGGCATAGGGCAACGACGAGAAGTAGTAGGCCCGGTTGCCCACCACGCCCGTGGCATCGGCCAGGATCCGGCCGCCCAGCGTCTTTTCGGCGGCGGCGAGGAAGGGGTCCCAGATCACCCAGGCGTCGATGGAGCCCTTCTCGAAGGCCGCCCGCGCATCGGCCGGCGGCAGGAAGACCGACTGCACGTCGCCGTAGGCCAGGCCGTTCTTCTCGAGCAGCTTGACCAGGAAGTAGTGGACGTTGCTGCCCTTGTTGTAGCCCACGCGTTTGCCCTTGAGGTCCGCCACGCTGCGGATGGGCGAATCCTTGGGCACCAGCACGGCCTCCGACGCGGGCCGCGGCACCGTGGCCGCCACATAGGCCAGCGGCGCACCAGCGGCCTGGGCAAAGATCGGCGGCGCCTCGCCGACATCGCCGAAGTCGATGGAGCCGACGTTGAGCGCCTCCAGTTGCACCGAGCCGGCCGTGAATTCGGTCCAGCTCACCTTGACGCCCAGCGGCGCGAGCCGCTGCTCCAGCGTGCCGCGGGCCTTGAGCAGGCTGAGGATGCCCTTCTGGTTGCCGATGCGCAGCGCGCGCGACGCGGACTGGGCGAAGGCGGGTGCACCCGCGAAGGCCACGCCGCCCGCAGCGGCAGTGCCCACCTGCAGCAGGCGACGGCGGGAAAGGGGAAGCGGGAAAGTCATGTCGGAACAGGCGCTCGCAGCAAGGAAGGGATGCGGATTCTTGGGCCGCCTGCCCTGCATGGGAAACGCGCAGTTCTCAGGTCCTTATTCGCAAAGCGAGCAAGGGCCGGTCAATCCCTCCCAAGCCGATGTGCCGACCCGACGCCTCTACGCGCGGAACACGTCTTCAGCCATCTCGTCGAGCCTTTCCTTCACCGCTCGCCAGTTCGGCATGTGCCGGTCCAGCGTTCGGTAGAACCTGGCGCTGTGGTTATGGTGCAGCAGGTGGCACAGCTCATGGAGCAGCACGTAGTCGATGCACTCCCGTGGCGTCTTCACCAGCAGGGGGTTCAGCGTGATGCGGCCAGACGGTGAACAGCTTCCCCATTGCACCGTCATGAACTGCAGGCGTGTCTGTGGAAGCTGCCTGACCCATCGGAGGGGATCGGCGACCGCTGCCAACCGCTCAGCGAACACCTCCCGCGCGCGCTGCCGATACCAGGCGTCCAGCGCGGCCCTGATCCGGGCCGGCACAGGCTCGGGCGTCGTTACGGCGATGAACGCGCCGCGCATCCGGGCCTCTGCTTTGGCCTCTGCATCGACCACCACCTTCAGGCGATAGCGTCGCCCCAGATAGTGCAGCGATTCACCGCTCACGTACTCGCGGGGCAGAACATGGGCCAACCGTGCCCTCGCGGCATGCACATGCTGGCTGATCCAGCGCGCCCGCTTCTTCACCGCCGTCAGCACATCCGCTAGAGCGGCGCTGTCCGGTGCATCCACCAGCACGCGGGCGTCCGGCTCTACATGGATGGCAACCCGCGTCACGGCGCGCGACGGTTGACGGCGCAGACTGAAGTCGATGATCTCGTCGCCGTAGGGGATGCGGTGCTGCGAGACGCGTTCCGTTACTTGCATGTTCAAGGCTTGCTCAATCCGACACGCGTGATCTGGATGACTTGTTCGACCACCTGTTTGGCGTTGTCCAGGCCGAGCGCGTCGAACAACAGCGGCAGCAGGCCCTTGCGGATGGCCGCCTCGATGTTCTGGGGATTGAGCGAGTTCTCGGCCACGGCATCGCGCACGATGGTGTCCATGGTGATCGCGTGTTGCACCCGCATGTCCTGGGCCTCGGCGCTCATCGCGGCAAAGGCCTCCTCCCCCTCGACCAGGCGCATCGCGCCGAAGTAGGCCCTGGCATGCGGCTTGTCTGCCAGCGCGTCGGGCATGTCCGGGGTTGCACGCGCCTCCAGCTTGTCCTCGAAGGACTTGAACAGCGCGTACTGCTTCAGCGGATGGTCGAACATGGCCTCCGCTTCGGCGATGGCCTGGCGCAGCAGTTCGCCGAACACCTTCTGCGCATAGGGGTCGTCCGCCAGCTCCTGCTCGATGGTCTTGCGCAGTCGGGTGCGGATCATGTCCGTCTCGTTGCGCGTCTTGTCCGCGGACCAGTCCTGTGGGTCTTCTGCTTGCCCCAACTGGTGCACCAGATAGACGCCTTCCGGTTCGCGCACTTCGGTGCCGATGACCTGTCTGTCCACCAGCTTGCGGATCTGCTCTTCGTAGACGCTGTAATCGACCGTCTCCATGGCATCGCGGCGGGCGGTCTGGCGCAGCTCGGCGAAGAAGCGCAGGTCGGCCTTGTACCGGGCGATCTGCGCCTCGGAAAAGCGCGGGTCCTCGAAGAAGCTGCGGGACGAGAGCGCCGTCTGCAAGCAAAGCCCGAAGGCGGTCACTGCGGCATAGTAGTCGTCCCGCAGCTTCTGTCGCTCGTCGTACTCTTCGCCGCCGCCGTCCTTCACGAATTTCGGTGCCAGCAGCTGCCGGTACTGCTCGCGGTCGAGCTTGTTGGTCAGCCCCATGTGGTCCTTGCTCGCATCGGCGCGGCTGTAGATCACCTCGGCCGCGGTCTGCCCGTGGATGGCCCAATGCAGCTTGTTCTGCACGGTGGCAAAGAAGCGCTGGGTGGCCTGGGACTGGCGGTCGTAGTCGACGGCCGTGGCGTAGATGTCGGTGATCTTCTGATAGAACTTGCGCTCGGAAAGACGGATCTCCCGGATGCGCTGCAGCTGCTCTTCGAAGTACTGCTTCGTCAGGATGGAGCCGTCGTTCTTCAGGCGCTCGTCGTCCATCGCGAAGCCCTTGATGGTGAAGGACTCGACGATGCCACTGGCCCACTTGCGGAACTGCACCGCGCGCTCGGAGTTGACCTTGTAGCCCACGGCGATGATGGCGCCCAGGCTGTAGTGCAGGGTGTCGTAGTTCTTGCCGTCGGAGGCAGTTATCCGGAATTTCCGGATAACTGCCTCTTCCTGCAGCTCGCGGTCGGCAAAGACTTTCTTCAGGTGCTCGTTGATCGTGCGGACGTTCACGTCGTAGAGCTGCGCCATCATCTTCTGGGTCAACCAGACGTTTTCATCCGCATAGAGGGCCTCGACGCCGCCCTGGCCCGCCGCGGCCACGAAGGTCAGGTACTCCGCCGCCGATGAACGCGTGATGGCAGGCAGCGACTTCGCGAGCCTGGCCTTCGCCTTGCCGGCGGCGCCGGCTGGCTTATTCATAGCCCAGCTCCTTCAGGTAGACGCTCATCTGCGCTTCCAGCCGGGCCAGCTCGCCCTTGAGCTGCTCGCGCTCCCTGCGCACGGCCATCAGGTCGATTTCGGCCTCTTCCTCGAAGGTGTCCACGTAGCGTGGGATGTTGAGATTGAAGTCGTTCTCGGCGATTTCGGCCGGCGAGGCAAGGTAGGCGTACTTGTCCACGCTCTGCCTTGCAGCAGCCGTGGTCAGGATGCGCTGCAGATCGGCTTCGCGCAGCAGGTTCTGGTTCTTCCCCGCCTCGAAGTCACGGCTAGCGTCGATGAACAGCACCTTGTCGTCGGCCTTGTTCTTGCGGAACACCAGCACGGCGGCGGGGATGCCGGTGCCGTAGAACAGCTTTTCGGGCAGGCCGATCACCACGTCGAGCAGGTTCTCTTCGATCAGTCGCTGGCGAATGCGGCCCTCGGCCGCACCACGGAACAGCACGCCATGCGGCACCACCACCGCCATGCGGCCGGTACCGGTTTTCATGGTCTCGATCATGTGCAGGATGAAGGCGTAGTCGCCCTTGGTACGCGGCGGCACGCCCCGGCGGAAGCGGCTGAACTTGTCGGCATCGGCCCCGTCGAAGCCCCACTTCTCCAGGCTGAACGGCGGGTTGGCCACCACGATGTCGAAGTGCTTGAGGCTGGCCTTGCCGTCGAGCAGCTTGGGATTGCGGATGGTGTCGCCCCATTCGATGCGGTGGTTGTCCTCGCCATGCAGGAACATGTTCATCTTGGCCAGCGCCCAGGTGCTGCCGATGGCTTCCTGCCCATAGAGCGCGTACTTGCGTGAGCCGGTGTTCTGGCGGATCAGGCGGCCGCACTTCATCAGCAACGAGCCGGAGCCGCAGGTGGGGTCGCAGATTTCATCGCCTTCTTGCGGCGCCATCAGCCGCGCCATGAGCGTGGAGACTTCGGGCGGGGTGTAGAACTCCCCCGCCTTCTTGCCGCTGGTGGAGGCGAAGTTCTTGATGAGGAACTCGTAGGCATTGCCGATCACGTCGAGCTGGCCGACGCGGCTGGGGCGCAGGTCCAGCGCCGGCTTGGCGAAGTCTTCCAGCAGGTGGCGCAGGATGTCGTTCTTCTGCTGTTCGTCGCCCAGCTTGTTGGAGTTGAAGCTGATGTCCTGGAACACATCGCGCAGCTTGGTGATGTTGGCGTCTTCGATGGCGTCGAGGGCCTTGTCGATGCGCTCGCCGTTGCCCGGACTGTGACGCCGGTTGTAGAGGGCATAGAAGCTGGCGCGGGCCGGCAGCACGAAGCGCTCGTTCTTGAGCATTTCCTCGATCAGCTCGGGGTGGTCGCCATACTGCTTCTTGTAGTCGTCGTAATGGTCTTGCCAGACATCCGACACGTACTTGAGGAAGAGCATGGTCAGGACGAAGTCCTTGTAGATGCTCGGATCCACCGTGCCGCGGAAGGTGTCGCAGGCTGCCCAGACGGCGGCGTTGATGTCGTCCTGGCTGACCGGGGCGATGGTGCTGAGGGTGTCGTTCACAAGATGGCTTTCCGGGGTGTTCAGTGAGCGGGCTGGGCGGCTTGCGCCAGACCTTCTGCAAGCGCATGGAGTTGCCGCTCGCGATTGCGGATGAGTTGGTGAAGGGTGCGGCGCTCTTGGCGGGCCAGGTCTGCCAGCGCCACGATGCGTTGTTGGTCTGCCATCGGCGGCACGCTCAGCGCGAGCGATTCCAGCACGGGGCGGCGGATGCTCAGCTGGCTGCTGCCCTCGGCGGCTTGTTGCAGCTGACGCTGGAACGGCGGCTGGTTGATCTGCCATGCCAGGAAGGCCGGCAGCAGTGCGGCCCCACGCAGCACCTGAAGCAGAAAGAAGTGCGGGCTGCACACGGCGGCGCCTGGCGGCTCCTCGATGCAGACGGCATAGAACCGTGCACCCCTGGCGACGAAGAGGACGTCGCCGGCCTTGAGCCAGCCCGGCTGCTTGCGTCCGGCGAGGGAGGTGCGGATGACGCCCGACCAGTTCACGCCGTGGTCGGGATCGACGTCTTTCATCTGCACAGCCAGGGTGCCGCCGTTCGCCGACTCCTCGATGGAGCCACGGAAGGGGTACCCGCCTTGCAGCGAGGCCAACCCGCCAACGGTTGAAAGATTTGCATCAATCGGCATGATGCAGATCATAGGTCCATTCGCTGAGCCCCGGGAATTTGCATCACCGCCAATGATGCATTTTCCACCGTGGCTGCGCGCTGCCCGGTGCCACCCTGCGCCCTTGCTCGCTTCGCGCATGAGCAAACTCGCTTTCCGCCTTAGACGATTCCCTTGTTAGCAAGCGAGAACTCTGTCGTTCCCGCATCGAAGGTGCGTCCCTAGAGTCATGCCCATCGCCACCGCACCGGTGGCCCCGACCTGACACCCTGGCCATGACCGCCCACGCCCTTCTCGACGACGCCCATTCGCTTCTCCAGGAATTCGACATCCGGCCGCTGCCCGGCAGTTTTGCCGCCGAGGTGGTCGGACTCGATCTCGGCCGGCCAATCCTGGACGAGGACTTCGCCCGCCTGCGGCGCGCCCATCTGGCGCATCCGGTGCTCGTCTTCCGCGACCAGCGCATCACGCCGGCCCAGCACGTGGCGTTCAGCCGCCGCTTCGGGCCGCTGCAGATCCATGTGCAGAAGAAGTTCCAGCTCGCCGGCCATCCCGAGGTGCTGATCGTCTCCAACATCAAGGAGAACGGCGCGCCCATCGGGCTGGGCGATGCCGGCCACTTCTGGCACTCGGACCTGTCGTACAAGGAAAAGCCCAGCCTCGGCTCGCTGCTGCATGCGCAGGTGCTTCCGGCCGAAGGTGGCGACACGCTCTTCGCCGACCAGCATGCCGCCTGGGACACGCTGCCCGAGGCGCTGAAGGCCCGCGTGGCCACGCTGCAGGCCGAGCACAGCTACCTGGCCAAGTACGAGGAGCTGCGGGCCCGCAGCCCCTGGCGTCCGGCCCTCACGGCCGCGCAGCTCGACGAGGTCAGGCCCGTCGTGCATCCAGTGGTGCGCACCCACCCCGAGACGGGCCGCAAGGCGCTCTTCGTCAGCGAGCACTTCACGACCCGCATCGTGGGCCTGCCCGAGGACGAGAGCCAGGCCCTGCTGGCCGAGCTGTTCACCCACAGCACGCAGCCCGCGTTGCAGTACCGCCATCAATGGCAGCCGCACGACATGGTGTTCTGGGACAACCGCTCGGTCACGCACCTGGCCGCCGGCACCCCCGACCACCTGCCGCGCAAGCTCTACCGCACCACGATCGAGGGCGACCAGCCCTTCTGATCACCCTGGCGGCCCGACGGCCGCCTCGCCCGGGCGACACGGACAGGAAGACGACCACGGGTCCGGCTTCCGCAGAAATCCCGCGCCCACCACATCCTGGAGAGGAAGCCCATGACACCCATCACCCGCCGCCTGGCCGCCCTGCTCACCGCTGCCGGCCTGGCCACCGCCTCGCTGGCCGCCCATGCCGAGGGCCAGATCCGCATCGCCCAGCAGTTCGGCATCGTCTACCTGCTGCTGAACGTGGCGCAAGAGCAGAAGCTCATCGAGAAGCACGCGAAGGCCGCAGGCATCGACGCCAAGGTCGAGTTCCTGCAGCTGTCGGGCGGCTCGGCGGTCAATGACGCGCTGCTGTCGGGCAGCATCGACGTCGCGGGCGCCGGCGTCGGCCCGCTCTTCACGCTGTGGGACCGCACCAAGGGCCGCCAGAACGTCAAGGGCGTGGCCTCGCTGGGCAACTTTCCCTACTACCTGGTCACCAACAATCCGAACGTGAAGTCCATTGCCGACTTCACCGACAAGGACCGCATCGCGCTGCCGGCCGTCGGCGTGTCGGTGCAGTCGCGCGTGCTGCAGCTGGCCTCGGCCAAGCTGTGGGGCGACAAGGACTTCGCGCGGCTGGACAAGATCAGCGTCGCGCTGCCGCACCCGGATGCCGCCGCGGCCATCATCAAGGGTGGCACCGAGATCACGGGCCACTTCGGCAACCCGCCCTTCCAGGAGCAGGAACTGGCCGGCAACCCCAACGCCCGCATCGTGCTCAATTCCTACGACGTGCTCGGCGGCCCCTCGTCGGCCACGGTGCTGTACGCCACCGAGAAATTTAGGGCCGAGAACCCCAAGACCTACAAGGCCTTCGTCGCCGCGCTGGACGAGGCGGCCCAGTTCATCCGCAGCCAGCCCGAGCAGGCGGCCGACATCTACCTGAAGGCCAGCGGCACCAAGACCGACCGCGCGCTGCTGCTGAAGATCATCAGGAACCCCGAGGTGCAGTTCAAGACCGAGCCGCAGAACACGCTGGCGCTGGGCCAGTTCATGCACCGCGTGGGCGCCATCAAGAACCAGCCGCAGTCGGTGAAGGACTATTTCTTCGACGACGTGCTGAACGCGCAATCGAACTGAGATGGCCGTGCTGAATCGACGCGACATCCTGAAGACGGGCGCCGCCGCTGCGCTCGGCCTGGGCGCCATGGCGGCCCGCGCCGAAGGGCGCATCCGCATCGCGCAGCAGTTCGGCATCGGCTACCTGCTGCTGGACGTGGTGCGTGACCGCAAGCTGATCGAGAAACACGCCAAGGCACTGGGTGTGCCCGTGGTCGAGGTGGAGTGGTCCTCCATCTCCGGCGCCACGGCCATGAACGAGGCCCTGCTGGCCGGCTCGCTCGACATCGTCTCGGCCGGCGTGCCGCCCATGCTCACGATGTGGGACCGCACGAAGGGCCGCCAGAACGTCAAGGCCGTGGCCGCGCTGGGCGCGTTGCCCAACTACCTGCTGAGCAACAACCCGCAGGTGCGCACGCTGAAGGACCTGGGTCCCAAGGACCGTATCGCGGTGCCTGCGGCCGGCGTGGGCTTCCAGTCGCGCGTGCTGCAGATCGAGGCCGCGCGCGTCTTCGGCCGCGAGAACTTCAAGCGCCTGGACGACATCTCCGTGAGCCTGCCGCATCCGGATGCGACGGCCGCGCTCATCAAGGGCGGCTCGGAGATCAACACGCATTTCTCCAGCGCGCCCTTCTACTACCAAGCCCTGGCCGCCAACCCGGCGGTGCACAAGGTGATCAGCAGCTACGAGATCCTCGGCGGGCCGGCCACCTTCAACGTGCTCTACACCACGCAGAAGTACCGCGACGAGAACCGCCTGGTCTACAAGGCCTTCTACAACGCGCTGGTGGAGGCCGAGCAGATCGTGAAGGCCGACAAGGCCGCCGCGGCCGACATCTTCATCCGCGTGCAGAACTCCCGGCTCGACCCGGCCCTGGTGCGCCGCATCGTGCAGGACCCGGAGAACGACTTCACCGTCTCGCCGCAGCGCAGCCAGGTCTATGCCGACGCGCTGTTCAAGCTGGGCGTGCTGCGCAACCAGGCGGCCTCGTGGAAGGACTTCTTCTTCGAGGAAGCGTGGAGCCGGCCGGGCAGTTGATGCTGCTGCCCACCCTGCCACCCACCCGCCCCCGGACGACCCGCGCCACCCTTTTCTCTTCGCCTCTGCCATGACCGCCGCTGCCACAGCCACCCTGCGTGCCGCGCCTGCGCCGGCCCGCGCCGCCGCCCCCCTTCCCCGAAGCCAGCCCGGCCGGCCCGCGGCCGACACCGCCAGCGCCGCCGCCCTGCTGCAAGTGCAGGGCGTGAGCCTGGAATACCGCACGCCCGAGCATGTGGTGCGCGCCACGCACCAGGTGAGCTTCGACGTGCATCAGGCCGAGCGCTTCGTGCTGCTGGGGCCCTCGGGCTGCGGCAAGAGCACGCTGCTCAAGGCCATCGCCGGCTTCATCCCGCCCGCCGAGGGCGAGATCCACCTGGACGGCCGACGCGTCCAGGGCCCCGGCCCGGACCGCATCGTCGTGTTCCAGGAATTCGACCAGCTGCCGCCGTGGAAGACGGTCAAACAGAACGTGATGTTCCCGCTGCTGGCCTCGCGTACGCTGGGCCGGCGCGAAGCCGAGGAGCGCGCCCTGCACTGGCTGGACCGTGTGGGCCTGGCCCGCTTTGCCGACGTGCATCCGCACCAGCTGTCGGGCGGCATGAAGCAGCGGGTGGCCATCGCCCGCGCGCTGGCCATGCAGCCGCGTGTGCTGCTGATGGACGAGCCCTTCGCCGCCCTGGACGCGCTGACGCGCCGCCGCATGCAGGAAGAGCTGCTGGCCCTGTGGGAAGAGCTGCGCTTCACCCTGCTCTTCGTCACCCACTCCATCGAAGAGGCGCTGGTGGTGGGCAGCCGCATCGCGCTGCTGTCGCCGCACCCGGGCCGCATGCGGGCCGAGATCAACAGCCACGGCTTCGACCTCGCCAGCCAGGGCAGCCCCGAGTTCCAGGCCACGGCCCAGCGCATCCACCATCTGCTGTTCGACACGCCGCCGCACGGCGCCGACCAAGGCCCCACGCCATGAGTGCCATCCTTCCCCCGCTGCCGCCCGTGCGGCCCGAGTACGAACACGCACTCGAACCCTTCACCGCCAGCGCCGTCGAACGGCCCCTGCCCTGGTCCACGCGGCTGTGGCGCCAGACCTGGCTGCGCAAGGGCCTGATCCTGCTGGCGCTGGCGCTGCTGTGGGAACTGCTGGCACGCTGGCAGGACAACGACCTGCTGCTGCCCACGGCCAGCGCCACCGCCCGCGCGCTCTTCGATGGGCTGGCCAGCGGCGAACTGATCGCCAAGACCGCCATCTCGCTGGGCGTGCTGGTGCAGGGCTATGCACTCGGGGTCGGGCTGGCCTTCCTGCTGACCTCGCTGGCGGTCTCCACCCAGCTGGGCCGCGACCTGCTGGGCACGCTCACCTCGATGTTCAACCCGTTGCCGGCCATCGCCCTGCTGCCGCTGGCGCTGCTGTGGTTCGGCCTGGGCCAGGGCAGCCTGATCTTCGTGCTGGTGCATTCGGTCCTCTGGCCGCTGGCGCTCAACACTTATGCCGGCTTCCAGGCCGTGCCCGAGACGCTGCGCATGGCGGGTCGCAACTACGGCCTGGGCGGGCTGCGCTACGTGCTGCAGATCCTGGTGCCGGCCGCGCTGCCGGCCATCCTGTCGGGCCTGAAGATCGGCTGGGCCTTCGCCTGGCGCACGCTGATCGCGGCCGAACTGGTGTTCGGCGCCAGCTCGGGCAAGGGCGGGCTTGGCTGGTACATCTTCCAGAACCGCAACGAGCTCTACACCGACCGCGTGTTCGCCGGCCTGGCGCTGGTGGTGATCATCGGGCTGCTGGTGGAAGGGCTGGGCTTCGCCACCCTGGAGCGCCTGACGGTGCGCAAGTGGGGGCAGCAGCGCTGATGACGGGCGCACGCGCCGAACCGTCGGCAACCGGGCGGGACGACCGCGTTGTCGGCCTGCGTGCCGCGGGCCCGGCCCGCGGCGAAGACCGCCTCACGGACAAGGGTTAACCCTTGCTCGTGGGCAAATAGATAGCTAGCTAACTATATTGGAGGGCATGTCCGATGCCGCCCTCCCCGCTTCCGCCGCCGATCCCGCCGAGCTGCGCAACCTCACCTTCACGCTCAGCCTGCTGCAGCGCGCCTATCGCGCCGCAGCCGACCGGGCGGTGGCGCACCTGGGCATCTCGCAGGCGGCCGGCTGGGCGCTGGTGACCATTGGCCGGCAGGGCGACGGCACCCGCCAGGGCGTGATCGCCGACCTGCTGGGCATCGAAGGCCCCACGCTGATCCGCACGCTGGACCAACTGGTGGGCGCCGGCCTGGTGGAGCGGCGCGAGGACCCGACCGACCGCCGCGCCCGCACGCTGCACCTGACCGAGTCCGGCGCCGAGATCCAGGCCCGCATCGAGGAAGCGCTCAATGCCCTGCGCACCGAGCTGTTCCAGGACATCCCCGCCGAGGACGTGCGCGCCTGCCTGCGCGTGTTCGGCACGCTCTGGACCCGCCTGGGCAAGGCCGACCGGGGCGGCGTCGCCTCGGAGTCCTGACATGCGCCTGCCCCGCCAGTTGCCGCGCTTCAGCGCGGCCGAGATGCTTTTTTCCGCGAAATGCTTCGGCGCCGCCATGCTCGCGATGACGGTGGCGAGCTGGGCCGGCCTGCCCCGGCCCTTCTGGGCGCTGATGACCACCTACATCGTGGCCAATCCGCTGGCCGGCGCGGTGCGCTCCAAGGCGGTGTTCCGCCTGCTCGGCACCCTGCTCGGCTGCGCGGCCACGCTGCTGCTGGTGCCGGCCCTGGTCGACGCGCCCGAGCTGCTCACGCTGGCGCTGGCCCTGTGGGTGGCGCTGTGTCTGTTCGTCTCGCTGCTCGACCGCACGCCCCGCTCCTACCTCTTCATGCTGGCCGGCTATTCGGCGGCGCTGATCGGCTTTCCGTCGGTGGGCGCGCCGCTGGGCGTGTTCGACACGGCCTCGGCCCGCGTGCAGGAGATCGCCATCGGCATCGTCTGCGGCACGCTGGTGCACAGCCTGGTGTGGCCGGTGAGCATGGCGCCCACGCTGGTCGGGCTGATGGACCGCACGCTGGCCGATGCCGGCGCCTGGCTGCGCGGCATGGTGCAGGCCGCGCCGAATGCCGACGCCGGCCGGCAGGCCGCGCGCCGCAAGCTGGCGGGCGATATCTCGCAGCTGCGCGTGATGGCCACGCATGTGCCCTTCGACACCAGCCACCTCAAGTGGACGGCGTCCGCCGTGCGGGCCCTGCAGCACGAGGTGGCGGCGCTCACGCCCTTCGCCTCGGCCGTGGACGACCGGCTGCAGGCCCTGCGCGATGCCGACGGGCGCCTGCCGGCCGACGTGGAACGCACCGTGGGCGAGGTGCTCGCCCGCCTGGCCGACAGCGGCCGCACGGCGCCCGGCAGCACGCCCACGCCCCTGCCCGACGCTGCGTTGGCCGAACTCCACGCCGCCGCCCGGAGCCTGGGCGCAACCGCAACCGCGGCCGAGCCCGATGCCTGGGGGCTGGCCCTGCGCACCGGCCTGGCCGTGCGGCTGGAAGCCCTGATCGACGCCTGGGCCGCCTGCGTGCAGTTGCGCCAGCAGATCGACGCCGGCCTGGCCGGCCGCCCGGTGCCGCTGCCTGCGACCACCGGCCGCGCCGCACCGGCGGCGCGCGACGTGCTGCACCGCGACGTGGGCATGGCCGCCTGGTCCGCGCTGGCGGCGGCGCTGGCCATCTGCCTGTGCTCCGCCTTCTGGATCTTCACCGGCTGGCCCGGCGGCTCCGCCATGGCCATGATGGCGGCCGTCTTCTGCTCCTTCTTCGCGGGCATGGACGACCCGGCGCCGTCGATCTACGCCTTCCTCAAGGTGCTGCTGCTGTCGCTGCCGCTGGCGGCCCTGTACGTGCTGGTGCTGATGCCCCTGGTGGTGGACCTGCCCACGCTGGCCCTGGTGTGCGCCCCGGCCTTCCTGGTGCTGGGCGTCTACCTGGGCCGGCCGGCCACCTTCATGAAGGCGATGGCGCTGCTGCTGTCGGGCGTGATCGGCACGCTTTCGCTGCACGACACCGGCCAGGCCGACTTCGCCAGCTTCGTCAACGCCATGATCGGCCAGGTGCTGGGCGTGGCCGCGGCGGCCGTGGTGACGGCGCTGGTGCGTTCGGTGAGCGCCGACTGGGGCGCACGCCGCATCCAGCGCATGACCTGGCGCGAACTGGGCCGCCTGCCGCGGCAGGCCGACGACGCGCAGGCGCGGCTGCATGCGGCACGCGTGCTCGACCGCATCGGCCTGCTGGCGCCGCGCATCGCGCAGGCCGGCGGCACGGTGGACGGCGTGAATGCCGACGACGCGCTGGTGGACCTGCGCATCGGCACCGACCTGCATGCGCTGCGCCGCCATGCCGCGCTGCTGCCGGGCCGGCTGGGGCCGGACATCCTGGCGCAGGTGGCGCGGCTGTTCCGCGAGCATCCCGCCGGCCTGACCACCGGCCAGGCCGCGCAGGACCGCCCGGCCCTGGCCCGGCGCATCGACGAAGGCCTGCAGGCGCTGCTGCCTTCCGGCACGTCGCCCCCTGGGCCCGACCTGGCAGCCGATGCCGCCGACGGGCGCCGCGCGCTGCTGGCCGCCCTCGTCGGCCTGCGCCGCAACCTCTATCCCACGCGGCCCTGGCCGGCCGCGCCTTCAACCCTCCAGGAAGTCCCCGCATGACCGGCGAAGCCACGTTCTATGGCGTCTACGTCCCCTGGCTGCTGGTGCTGGCCGTGGTGGCCTGGGGCCTGTGCTGGGGCGCACGCCGCCTGCTCGGCGCCCTGGGCGTCTACCGCTGGGTCTGGCATGCCGCCCTGTTCGACACCGCGCTCTATGTGCTGATCCTCTTTCTGCTGAGCCGACTGACGGCCGCCCAAGGATTCCTCTCATGACAACGACTTCAACGACAACGACGACACGCAGCCGCGCCCTGGCGGCCCAATCCGCCCGGGTGCTACTGACGCTCGGCATGGTGGCCCTGGCCGTCTGGGCCGGCCTGCGCCTGTGGGACCACTACGAACTCGCGCCCTGGACGCGCGACGGCCGCGTGCGCGCCAACGTCGTGCAGGTGGCGCCCGACGTGTCGGGCCTGGTGAGTGCCGTGCGCGTGCAGGACAACCAGGCCGTCAAGGCCGGCGAGGTGCTGTTCGAGATCGACCCGGCGCGCTTCGCCCTCGCCGTGCAGCAGGCGCGCGTGGGCGTGCAGTCGGCGCAGGTGAGCCTGGCGCAGGCCCGCCGCGAGGACGCCCGCAATGCCAGCCTGTCGGACCTGGTGCCGCGCGAGCTGCGCGAGCAGTCCCGCACCCGGGTCGATGCGGCGGCCGCTACCCTGGCACGCGCCGAGGTCGAGCTGCACACGGCCGAGCTCAACCTGCAGCGCGCCACGGTGCGGGCGCCGGTCGATGGCTGGGTCACCAACCTGGAGTTGCGCACCGGCGCCTACGCCGCCGCCGGCCGCGGCGCCATGGCCGTGGTGGACCGCGGCTCCTTCTACGTCGAAGGCTATTTCGAGGAGACCAAGCTGGCCCGCATCCACCCCGGCGACGCCGTGCGCGTGACGCCCATGGGCAGCCGCGTGCCGCTGGCCGGCCGGGTGCAGAGCATTGCCGCCGGCATCGCCGACCGCGACCGCTCCACCGGCGCCAACCTGCTGCCCAGCGTCAACCCCACCTTCAACTGGGTGCGGCTGGCGCAGCGTGTGCCGGTACGGGTGCAGCTGGACGCGCAGCCGGACGCAACGGGCCTGGTGGCGGGCCAGACCGTGCTGGTCGAGGTGGTGGCGCAAGGCGATGCCGCGGCGGCGCACGGCACGGCGACCCACGCGCGCGAACACGCCCCTGCGGCCGACGCCGGGGCCGCCCTGGCCGCCCCGCAGGACCAGGGCCATGCCGCTCCGGCCACGGCGGGCCACGGTGATCGCGCCCAAGGGGGACGGGCATGACCCGGCGCCCCGACCGTACGGCCGCCGCCTTCGGCCGACGCGCACCCGCCCTGCTGGGTGCGCTGCTGCTGGCCGGCTGCGGCAGCCTGGCCGTGGGCCCCGACTATCAAGTGCCGCCACAGGCCGCAGTGCAAAACCCGGCCGCGGCCCAGCCTTTCCAGGAGGCGCAGGCCCCGGGCGCCCAGGCCGCCGTCTCGGCCGAGCCGTTGCCGGCACGCTGGTGGCACCTGTTCCGCGACCCGACGCTCGACACGCTGGTGCAGGAAGCGCTCGCCCACAACACTGACCTGCGCGTGGCCGCCGCCAATCTGGAACGCCAGCAGGCCACCCTGGCCCAGGTGCGCGCCGAGGAACAGCCGCAGCTGTCGGTGTCCGGCGGGCCGGCCTTCGGCCATGTCTCGGGACTGTCGGAACTGGCGCCCGGCGTCAGCCCACCCGACCAGTTCGCCTACAGCCTGGGCGCGGGCCTGTCGTACCAGGTCGACGTGGTCGGCGAGCTGCGCCGCGCGGCCGAGGCGGCGCACGCCGACACCGCGGCCGCCGCAGCCGCGGTGGACCTGGCCCGCGTCAATGCCGCGGCCGGTACCGCGCGCGCCTATGCGACCGCCTGCGCCACCGGCCAGCAGCTGAAGGTGGCCGAGCACTCCGTCGCCCTGCAGAAGGAACAGCTGGCCGTGGTGCAGCGGCTGCACGACGCCGGTCGTGCGGGCGCCACCGACCTCGCCCGCTCGCGCGCGCTGCTGGCCCAACTGCAGGCCGCGCCCCCCGCGCTGCGCGCGCAGCGCCAAGCCGCGCTGTACCAGCTGGCTGCCTGGCTGGGCCGCACGCCCGGTGCGCTGCCGGCCGAGGTGCAGCAGTGCGCCACCGTGCCCCAGGTGGCCGGCGCGCTGCCGGTGGGCGACGGCGCCGCCCTGCTGCGGCGCCGGCCCGACATCCGGCGCAGCGAACGGCAACTGGCCGCCGCCACGGCCCGCATCGGCGTGGCCACGGCCCAGCTCTATCCCAAGGTGTCGCTGGGCCTGTCGGCCAGCTCGTCCGGGCCGGCCGACGACTTCCTGGGCCGGGACACCTTCGCCTGGAACATCGGCCCGCTGATCCGCTGGAGCCTGCCCAACACCGGCGCCGCGCGCGCCCGCATCGCCGGGGCCGAGGCCTCGGCCCGGATGGCGCTGGCAAGCTTCGACGGCACCGTGCTGCAGGCGCTTCGCGAAACGGAGACCGCCCTGTCGGCCTACCGGCAGGAGCTGGTCGGCGTGGAGGCGCTCCAGCGGGCGCGCGACGACAGCGCGCAGGTCGCCAGCCAGGCACAGCGCCTGTACGTAGGCGGGCGCAGCGCCTACCTGGACACGCTGGATGCCCAGCGCTCGCTGGCCAGCGCCGAAGCCAGCCTGGCCGCCGCGCAGACGCGCGTGGCGCAGGAGCAGGTCGCCGTCTTCATGGCGCTGGGCGGTGGCTGGGAATGAGCCGGCCGGCGCCGCTCAGCGGACCGCCGCCATTTCCACGCCCAGGCGACGCATCGGGGAAGGAGCCAGCGGGGCAGTCCCGCCGGCCTGCGCAGAAGTACCCATGGCCAACGGTGCCCCGGAGGATGGGCCAACGGACCGATCCGACGTCGGCGCCCCCATGGGCGAGGGCCGCGGGTCGGCCGTGAACAAGGGGATGCGAACCGCGTCGCCAGCGGCGGCCTGAGGCGATTGCGCCGTCGGCGCCTGCGCCAAGGCCGCCGCGCTCACGCCCAGGGCCAGGGCGGCCAGCACACCGCTGCGCCATCGGACCGGCGACGCCCGCTCGCGCAGCAATGCAGTGCAGTGGGTGGGAATGTCGAAGTGCATGGCGACCTCCTGAGGCATGGCTGCGGAAATCGGGATGGGCCCTTTTGCGGCCGTCCAGGCACTGTCGAGCGCATCCAGGCACGCCCATGTCGGCAGCCCCAGTGGCACCCTGTAGGCCGCCGGGAGACACACCCTGTCGCCAAGTGCCAGGGCCGACGCCGGTCGCCAGGCATTTAGACTCGCCAGCTTCCCCTCACAACAAGGCGCCCCCGAGGCGCCCGTACTCCTCCATGACAGCACGTGCCTCGAGCGTCGAAGCACTGGAAGCCGAAATCGCGCGCCTCACCCAGGAGCGCCGCGACCTCGAACGCCAGCAGCGGCAATTGCGGGTCGACGAACTCAAGGCCCTGGTCGACCACTTCGCCCAGCAGTTGGGCGCCGCCGGTTTCGGCCTGCAGGATGGCATCGACGCCCTGCAGGCGCGCGCCCGGCCGGCACCCCCGCCCGTCGAACAACCCGTGCGGCACTCGGTCATCAAGCCGGCACCCTTCGTGACGGCACCCAAGTCGCAGCCGCGCCCGCCGATGGACGCCGTGCACCTGCGCGCCCAAAGCGTGCTGGGCAGCGATGCCATCGACTGGCTCCAGCGGGCGCATCCGCTGCTGGGCGGCATGACACCGGCACAGATGGCCGCCACGCCGCGCGGCGAGGAAAAGGTGCTGGCCCTGCTGGCTGCCTACGCACGCGGCGCCTGAGGCACGCGTTTCGGCTTCCGGGCACCCGGGCCAGCAGCAGCCTGGCCCAGCTGGCGCAGCAGCTCGGCCCGCACGGCATCCGGCACCGCCGCGGCTTCAAGTGGAAAGCTGACCCGACAACCGCCGCGTCAGCTGTCTCGCCACCTCTGCCACCGCGCGCGCCGCGCTGTTTTCCCAAGCGCTGGACAGACGGTCCTGGTGATCTGTGACGGTGATTGCGAGCACCGGCCGGCCGTGCATGTCGAACACGGGGGCCGAAAAGGCATTCACCCCGGGGATGGGGCTGCCCACCGCGCGCACCACTCCACGTTGCCGCATCTCTTCGCGGATGCGCGCCAGTGCCGCTTCCCGTCCGTCGAACCCCGTGGCATCCATCCTGCCCAACGGGCCCGCAATGGCCTGCCGAAGCGTCTCGTCCGGCATGGCTGAGGCGAATGCACGCCCGGTCGCGGTGTCGAACAGGGACAGCACGCTGCCCACCCGCAGCGCCACATGCAGGGGCTGCCGGGCCTCGATGAGCCGAACGACGGTCGGGCCGAAATTGCCCCACACCGAAAGCGCAACAGCATGGCCGGTCTGCGCCGCGAGCTGCAGGACCGCCGGCTCCGCGGCCTTGAGCGGATCCAGCCGCTGAAGGCATGCCAGCCCGATCTTCAGGGCCGCCGGCCCCAGGTCGTACCGCCCGCTTGCATCCTGCTCGACGAGGCCCAGTCGCCCGTAGCTGACCAGGTACGGATGCGCACGCGACGGAGTGAGTCCGGCCAAGGCGGCCAGGTCCTTGAGGTTCATGGCGCCTTCGCCCTCGGCAAGTGTCAGCAGCAGCCGCCCGCCAACTTCGACGGATTGAACCGCGCGCTGGAGCTTGGCGTCGGGCTGTTCTTCAGAGGCGGGAGCCGCCGGCTTCTTCGTTCTCATGGAACAAACGAGTTTGACATACGCACACGACAACCGTACATTCTTTTCCAACAAATGAGTTCGCCCTTTGCGAATTCAAAGTCCTTTCAAGGAGACATCCGTGAGCAAGACCTTCGCATCCGCCGCCGACCTCGAAGAAAAGAAAGTCAGCTTCACCCAGCTCTCGGAGCACGCCTGGGCCTACACCGCCGAGGGCGACCCCAACACGGGCGTGATCATTGGCGACGACGCCGTGCTGGTGGCCGACACCCAGGCCACGCCCGCCATGGCACAGGACGTGATCCGCCGCATCCGCGAAGTCACGGACAAGCCGGTCCAGTACGTGGTACTCACGCATTACCACGCCGTGCGCGTCCTTGGCGCCTCGGCCTACGGCGCGCAGCAGGTGATCGCCAGCCAGGACACGCGCGATCTGATCGTCGAACGCGGCGAGGCCGACAAGGCCAGCGAGATCGGGCGCTTCCCGCGCCTGTTCCGCGACGTCGAATCGGTGCCCGCGGGCATGACCTGGCCCACGATCACCTTCACCAGCCGCATGAGCCTGTGGCTCGGCAAGCTCGAGGTGCAGCTGCTGCAACTGGGCCGCGGCCACACCAAAGGGGACACGGTGGTCTGGCTGCCCGGCGAGAAGACGCTTCTGTCGGGCGACCTGGTGGAGTTCGACGCCACCCCCTATGCCGGCGACGCCTACTTCCGCGACTGGCCGGCCACGCTGGACAACATCGCCGCCCTTCAACCGCAGGCGCTGGTGCCGGGCCGCGGCCCGGCCTTGCTCGGGCAGGAACGGGTGCAGGCCGGCCTCGCGTCCACGCGCGACTTCATCCGCGACCTGTGGGCCAGCGTGCAGGAAGGCGTTGCCGCCGGCAAGGACCTGCGCGCCACCTACGAGCACAGCTTCGCCACGCTGCAGCCCAAGTACGGGCATTGGGTCATCTTCAACCACTGCATGCCCTTCGACGTGACGCGGGCCTACGACGAGGCCACGCAGCATGCCGATCCGCGCATCTGGACCGCAGAACGTGACCGTCAGATGTGGGAGGCGCTCGAAGGCTGAACAGAGCGCGACGGGCGTGCATTGCGCCCACCCCGGCTGGCGACGGGCACGCTCGATCGCCCCGCCGCGAAGACAAGAACGACAGGAGACATCGGCCATGAAGCCATCCGACATCCCGCCCCACCTCTTTCGCGGCACCGGCGAGCAGGTGCAGGCCATCCAGTTCGCCTACCGGCGCTCGCCGGACCAGGAGGCGCCCTCGCCCGTGCGCCACCCGGTCGTCATCGTGGGCGCCGGCCCCGTGGGCCTGACGCTGGCCATCGACCTGGCCCAGCGCGGCCAGCCCGTGCTGGTGGTGGACAACGACGACCGGCTGTCCACGGGCTCGCGTGCGCTGTGCTTTGCCAAGCGCACGCTGGAGATCTGGGACCGGCTGGGCGTCGGCGACGCCATGGTGGCCAAGGGCGTGTCCTGGAACCTGGGCAAGGTGTTCCTGCGCGACCAACAGCTCTACCAGTTCAACCTCCTCCCAGAGGACGGCCACGAGCGCCCCGCCTTCATCAACCTGCAGCAGTACTACTGCGAGGCCTACCTGGTGGAACGCGCGCTGCAGTTGCCCGGGCTGGAGATCCGCTGGAAGAACACGCTCGCTGACATCGCACCCCGCCCGGACGGCGCCACCTTGACCCTGGACACGCCCGACGGCCCCTACCGCATCGAGGCCGACTGGGTCGTCGCCTGCGACGGCTCGCGCTCGCCGACGCGGCAGCGGATGGGCCTGGAGAGCCAGGGCCGCGTGTTCCGCGATCGATTCCTGATCGCCGATGTGCGCATGACGGCCGACTTTCCGACCGAGCGCTGGTTCTGGTTCGACCCGCCCTTCCATCCCAACCAGAGCGTGCTTCTGCATCGCGAGCCCGACAACGTCTGGCGCATCGACTTCCAGCTCGGCTGGGATGCCGATCCGCAGGCGGAGCGCCAGCCCGAGAAGGTCATCGCGCGCGTGCGTGCACTGCTCGGTCCCGACGCCGAGTTCAGCCTCGAATGGGCCAGCGTCTATACCTTCGCCTGCCAGCGGATGGAGCGCTTCGTGCATGGGCGGGTCGTCTTCGCCGGAGACAGTGCCCACGGCGTCTCGCCCTTCGGTGCGCGGGGCGCCAACAGCGGCGTGCAGGATGCGGACAACCTCGGCTGGAAGCTCGACCGCGTGCTGCGCGGCCAGGCGAGCGCCGCGCTCATCGACACCTATGGCAGCGAGCGCGAGGCGGCGGCGGACGAGAACATCCTCAACTCCAGCCGAGCCACCGACTTCATCACGCCCAAGAGCGAGATCAGCCGGCTCTTCCGCGACCAGGTGCTGGCCCTCGCCCGCTCGCACGAGTTCGCCCGCCGGCTGGTCAACAGCGGAAGGCTGTCCGTGCCCTGCGTGCTGCGGGCGTCGCCGCTGAACACACCCGACGTCGCGACCTTCGACAGTGCGATGGTGCCCGGCGCGCCGCTGTGCGATGCGCCCCTGCAGACACCCCAAGGCGACCCGGCCTGGCTGCTGCGCAGCCTGGGGCCGGACTTCACACTGCTCGTCTTCGGCGAGGCGCCGCATTGGGTTCGCGAACTGCCGGGGGTGGCTGTGCGCTGCCTGGGGCAGGACCTGATCGACGCGCAGGGCGTGCTCGCCCGCCGCCTCGATGCGCTGCCGGGCACCGCCTACCTCGTGCGGCCCGACCAGCACGTGTGCGCGCGATGGCGCCGGCCATCGCTGGAGGCCGTGCGCGCCGCACTGCGCCTCGCCAACAGTCAGTGCAGTTGAAGGTGGAGGCGCACCATGCTCAACACGCAACCGAACATCGCCCGCTTCGACGACTTCTACGAAGCGCTGCTGGCCGCACACCAGGACCTGCCGCTCGACCAGAGCCACGCGCTGAACGCCCGTCTGGTGCTGCTGCTGGCCAACCACATTGGCGATCTCGACGTGCTGCGCGATGCGCTCGCGCTGGCCCGCGAATCCGCATCCACGCGCTGACCTTACAGGCGCCGGACAGGCACATGGAGCCAGGGCCGGCCACGGATGGGCCATGCCGTGGCGCCGCCACCTTTTTTCACGACAACACAACGGAGACAAAACCATGATCAATCGCAAGCAGTTCCTCGGCCTCGCCGCGGCGGTCCTTGGTGCACCGGTCTGGGCCCAAAGCACGGGCAAGCCGGTCGAATGGGTGGTGGGCTATGCCGCCGGAGGCGGCTCCGACGTGGTGGCCCGCACCATTGCCGAAGCCATGGGCCGCACCCTCAACCGTCCCATCGTCATCAACAACAAGCCCGGCGCCGGCACCAACATCGCCGCCGACTACGTGGCCCGGTCGAAGGACTTCGGCAACATCCTCTTCACGGCCGACTTCGCCACGCTGGCCGCCAACCCCTTTCTCTTCAGCAAGCTGAGCTACGACGCGCAGAAGGCGTTCCAACCGGTCGGGCTGCTGGTGCGCTTTCCAATGTTCCTGGTGGTGGGCAGTGAGGTGCCGGCGGACAACCTGCAGCAGTTCACGACCTGGGCCAAGGCGCAGAAGGATCCGGTGAGCTGGGGCTCTGCCGGCCCTGGCAGTCCGCACCACCTGGTCGGCGAACTCTTCCGCGAGCAAACCAGCCTGGCGATGCAGCACGTGCCTTACCGCGGCGCCGCGCCCGCCATGCAGGACGTGCTGGCAGGACAGATCCCCGCCATGTGGATCGACAGCGCCACCGTGCTGCCCTTCCTTGCCGGCAAAAAGGTGAAGATCATCGGCGTGGCATCGGCCAGGCGCCTGGATCTGTTGCCGGAGGTGCCCACCTTCGCCGAGCAGGGCCTCAAGGATTTCGAGGGCTACGCGTGGCAGGGTCTGGTCGTGCCGACCGGCACCCCGGCCGAGGCCACGGCCGCCTTCGCCGATGCCTTGCAGAACGCGCTGGGTTCTACGCAGGTTCGCGCCCGCCTGCAGGCGCTGGGCGTCGAGCCGATGCCTGGCACGCCCGACCAGATGGCACGCTTCTCCGCCGCCGAACGGGACAAGTGGGGCGCGGTCATTCGGCGTGCCGGCGTCAGGCTGGACTGAGCGACTTCTTGCGTCGGTCGAACGAGTGACGCAAACCGGTAGAGGCCGCGCGCTGGGCCATGCCGCCGGAGAGCCGCCACGGGCAGAGATGCTGCGCACGACCGAGGCCGCTGGCGCCCGACTCGCGCGCGGCACCCTGACGGGCCGCTTGACGAGGAAAAGGTGCTGGCCCTGCTGGCCGCCTACGCACGCGGCGCCTGAGGCGCGCGTTTCGGCTTCCGGGCACCCGGACCAGCAGCAGCCTGGCCCAGCTGGCGCAGCAGCTCGGCGCGCAACGCCTCGGCCACTGCAGAAGCCGCCGTCGACAGGCTCCGCTCCTGCCGCATCACCTGGCCGATGGGCCGCTGCACATCCGGCGCGGTCAGCCGCCGCTGGACCACCGGCCCGCCCAGCGCCACCTGCGCCGCCAGGGCGGGCAGCACCGACACCCCCAGTCCGGCCGCCACCATCGCATTGATGGTGGCCAGGTGTTCCACCTCGAAACGCGGCGCGAAGCGCTGCCCCAGTGACAGCAGCGCCGCCTCGGCGTACTGCCGCACGCTGGTGGGAGCGGGCATCGAGATGTGCGGCAGGCCCGCCACCTCGGCCCAGCGCAGCGGGCCGCGCCGCGCGGCCAGCGCATGATCCGCGGGCAGCAGCAGCACCAGCGGATCGCTGGCCAGCGTCTCGTAGGCCAGGTCGGCATAGGCCGGGTTCTCGGCCGTGAGGGCGAAGTCGACCTGGCCCGCGCGCACCAGGTCGAAGGAGGCGCCCGACAGCGAATCGACCACGCCCAGCTGCACGCCCGGATGCGCCGCCATGAAGCGCGCGAACACCGGCGGCACCACCGTCGCCGCCAGCGAGGGCAGCGCCGCGATGCGCACCCGGCCCTCGCGCAGCTCGACCACGTCGCGCACGGCGCTGGCGGCCGTCTCGGCCTGGCCCCGCAGGATGCGCGCATGCGCCAGCAGCGCCTGCCCGGCATCGGTGAGCTGCACGCTGCGCGTGTTGCGGGCGAACAGGCGCGCGCCCAGCGTCTCCTCCAGCCGGCCGATCACGCCCGACACGGCCGACTGCGACAGGTGCACCCGCGCCGCCGCGCGCCGGAAGTTCAGCGTCTCGGCCAGCTCGATGAAGACCTGCAGTTCGCGCAGCGAGAGATTGATCATGATTGGCGATCAGTCTATCGGGCAATAGCGTTGGACCGATCAGTGCCATCTTCCTAGACTGCGCCGCCATGACGACCCTTTCCCTCTCCCGCGCCCCGTGCACCGCCGTGATCGGCGGCGGCACCATGGGCGCCGATGTCGCCGTGGTGCTCAGCCGCGGCGGCCTGCCCGTCACCGTGGTGGAACGCGACGCCGCCAAGGCGGCCGGCCTGCCGGCCTACATCGGCGCCCAGCTCGAAGCCGCCGGATGCGCCGCACACGCCGGGCCGATCGCCGTCGTGCACCAGCTGGAGGACGTGGCCTGGGCCGGCATCGGGCTGGTGGTGGAATGCATCGTCGAGCAGTTGGCGCCCAAGCAGCAGCTCTTCGCGCGGCTGGTCGAGCTGGCGCCGCCCTCGGCCCTGCTGACCAGCAACAGCTCGGGCCTGCCCATCAGCCGCATCGCCGACGGCCTGCCCACGCGCGGGCGCATGTTCGGCCTGCACTTCTTCATGCCTGCGCATCTGGTGCCGCTGGTGGAGGTGGTGATGGGCCCGGACAGCGACGCCGACGCCGCCCAGGCCCTGATGCAGACCATGCGCCGCTGTGCCAGCGTGCCCGTGCTGGTGCGCAAGGACCGGCCGGGCTTCCTCGCCAACCGGCTGCAGCATGCGCTGGCGCGCGAGGCCTTCGCGCTGCTGGACGACGGCGTCGCCAGCGTCGAGGACATCGACGCCGCGGTGCGCTTCGGCTTCGGCTTCCGCTTCCTGGCGGCCGGGCCGATCCTGCAGCGCGACCATGCCGGGCTGGACGTGCACTGCGCCGCCGCCGCCACCATCTACCCCAGCCTGTGCAACGACGACCAACCCGCGAAGGTGCTGCAGCAGCAGGTGCAGGCCGGCCGCGTGGGCATGAAGGCCGGTGCCGGCTTCAGCGACTGGCCGGAGGCCGAGCGCGCTGCCGAACGGGCCCGCTACGACCGCCTGCTCCGCGCCGGTCTGCAACTGCTGGCCGACGAACTGCCGCCGCTGCCGGGTGCCGCTGGCGCCCCTTCCTCCGACCGGAACCCGACGTGACCGCCGCCCCCCTCATCCTCACCGTGGCGCCCAACGGCGCCTACAAACAACACAGCGACCATCCCGCCGTGCCGCTCACCCCCCAGGCCCTGGCCGACACCGCCCGCCGCTGCCTGGACGCCGGCGCCGCCATGCTCCACCTGCACATCCGCGATGCGCAAGGCCGCCACAGCCTGGACGTCGAGGGCTACCGCGAAGCCCTGCGCGTGGTGCACCAGGCCGTGGGCGATGCGATGGTGCTGCAGGTGACCAGCGAGGCGGCCCGCGTCTACCAGGCGCCGCAGCAGATCGCCATGGTGCGCGAGCTGCAGCCCGAGGCCGTCTCCATCGGCCTGCGCGAGGTGGACGTGCCGGCCGTGGGTGAAGCGGGCCTGGCCGCCTTCTTCGGCGAGCTGGCCGCGCGCGGCACCATGGTGCAGGTGATCCTCTACGACGCGGCCGACGTGGCGCGCTGGCAGGCGCTGCGCGCGGCGGGCACGATTCCCGATGCGCCGTGGTTCCTGCTCTTCGTGCTGGGCCGCTACAGCGCCGGCCAGACCTCCGACCCGCGCGACCTGCTGCCCTTCCTGGCCGCCCATGGCGACGGCCCCGAGCCCTGGGCCGTGTGCGCCTTCGGCCCCACCGAGCAGGCCTGCGTCACCGCCGCGGCGGCCTTCGGCGGCCACGCGCGCGTGGGCTTCGAGAACAACCTGCGGCTGCGCGACGGCAGCCTGGCGCCCGACAACACCGCCCTGGTCGCCCAGGCCGCCGAGGCCGCGGCTACGCTGGGCCGGCCGCTGGCCACGGCGGCGCAGATCCGCGAGCGCTTCCGCCCGCGCTGACGCCACGCCCCCTTTCCCACAACAACCGGAGACAACCCCATGATCGATCGCCGCCAATGGATGGCGGGCGCGGCCGCCGGCGTGCTCGCCCCTTCCCTCGCGTTCGCCCAGACGGAGGCCCCCAAGGGCCCCGTGCGCATCGTGGTGCCCTACCCGCCCGGCGGTCCCACCGACCTGATGGCGCGGCTGCTGCAGCCACAGCTGCAGCGCCGGCTGGGCACCACCGTCATCGTCGACAACCGCGGCGGCGCGGGCGGCAACCTGGGCAGCGCCTACGTGGCGCGGCAGGCGCCGGCCGATGGCCTGACGCTGCTGCTCGCGGCCAGCGGGCCGATGGCCGTCAATGCGGCGCTCTACAAGTCGATGCCCTTCAACGCGCAGGACGACCTGCTGCCGGTGGTGCAGCTGTCGGCCTTTCCGCTGGTGCTGGAGGTGCATCCCTCGGTCAAGGCCCGCACCCTGAAGGAGTTCATCGCCTATGCCGGCAGCCAGAAGGCGCCGCTCAACTTCGCCTCGGCCGGCAGCGGCACGCCGCAGCACCTGGCAGGCGAGCTGTTCGCCCGCGAGGCCAAGGTGCCGCTCACCCATGTGCCCTACCGCGGCGCCGGCCCGGCCCTCAACGACGTATTGGGCGGCCAGGTGCCGCTGATGTTCGACATCCTGGCCAGCTCGCTGCAGCACCTGCAGGCGGGCAAGCTGGTGCCCATCGCCGTCACCTCGGCCACGCGCAGCCCTGCGTTGCCGCAGGTGCCGACCATGGCCGAGGCCGGGCTGCCCGGCTTCGAGGTGACCGCCTGGCACGGTATCGCCGTGCGCAGCGGCACACCCGCGGCCACCGTGCAGCGGCTCAATGCCACCTTCCTGGACATCTTTGCCGACCCGGCCTTCCGCAAGTCCTGGGAGGCACTGGGCACGCCTGTGGTGGCCGGCTCGCCCGAGGCCTTCGGCCAGCTGATCCGCAGCGAGACCGCGCGGCTGGGCCGCATCGTGCGGGAGACGGGGGCGACGGCGGATTGAGGCCCACGCGGCCGCGCGTGCGTCAGCGGCTCAAAGCGCCGGATGCCTCCGATGCCAATCCGTCACCTGCTGATAGGTCCAGCCCGCCCGCACCAGCAGCGCCTCGTCGAAGTGGCGCGCCACGAACTGGAAGGCGATGGGCGTGCCCGCGTCGGTGAAGCCCCCGGGCAGCGTGATCGTCGGGCTGCCCGTCATGTCGAAGGGGCAGGTGTAGCGCAGCATGGCCGACATCAGGTCGGCATCGGTGCCGAAAGTCAGCATGCGTTCCAGCGTGGGCGAGGCCACGCCCTGGGCGGGCACCAGCAGCAGGTCGATGTCCTGGAACAGGGCGCGCACCTTGCCGCTGAAGTCGTGCCGGTGCAGCACGATCTTCTGGTAGTCGGTGCCCGTCTGCGCATGGCCCAGGTCCAGCAGGCCCGAGAGCGCGGGACCGTACATGTCCTTGCGCGCCGGATAGGTGGACTCGTGCACGACGGCCGCCTCGACGGCGCAGAGCGGAAACCAGTCGGCGATGGCCTGCGTGGGATCGGGGAAAACCACCTCGCGCAGCTCGCCACCCAGATCGCGCACGGCCGCCAGCACGCCGGCCATGACCTGACGGGTGGCGTCGTCAACGCCCTTGCTGTTCCAGCGGGCGTCGACACCGATGCGCAGACCCTGCAGGCCGCGCTCCATGCCGGCGAGATAGTCGGGCACCGCCGCGAGGCTGGCGGTGGGATCCTTCGGATCGGCGCCGGCGATGGCACCCAGCATGGCACCGGCGTCGGCCGCGCTGCGCGTCATCGGTCCGATGTGGTCCAGCGTGGCGGCGAGCTCGAAAGCGCCGTAGCGGCTGACGCGGCCCCAGGTGGGCTTGAGCCCCGTGAGGCCGTTGGCGGCAGAGGGGAAGCGGATCGACCCACCCGTGTCGGTGCCCAGCGAGCCGTAGCACAAACCCGCGGCCGTGGCCACGCCCGAGCCGCTGGACGAGGCGCCCGACCAATGCGCGGCGTTCCACGGATTGACGGGCGGCACCACCGTCGGATGGTGATCGGCGTAGGCACTCTCGGTGAGCTGCAGCTTGCCCAGGATCACGGCGCCGGCCTCGCGCAGCTTGCGCACCGCCGTGCCGTCCTCGCTGGGCACGAAGTCCTGGTACAGCGTCATGCCCGCGGCCGTGGGCACGCCGGCGGTCCAGCACAGGTCCTTGACGGCCACCGGCACGCCATGCAGCGGGCCGCGGATCTCGCCGCGGCCGATCTCGGCCTCGGCCTGCCGTGCATCGGCCAGGGCCTGATCGGCCATCACGCGCACATAGCTTTGGAGCGCGCCGTCCTGCGCGGCGATCCGCGCGAGCTGGGCCTCGGTGACCTCCACCGGCGACAGCGCCTTGCGCTGGATCTGCTGGCCGACTTCGACCAGCCCGAGGTAATGCAGTTCTTGGTTGCTCATCCATGGACTCCTGTGTATTGGCTCATGATTTCGAAATCGCCCAGGTGCTCGCGCGGCACTTCGCCGCCGATGTGGCCGCGCTTGATCACCAGCACCCGCTGCGACACGGCGGCGATGAATTCGAGGTTCTGTTCGACCAGCACGATGGTCAGGCCCGTGCGGTCGCGCAGCGCGGCCAGCGTCTCGGCGATCTCTTCGATGATCGAAGGCTGGATGCCCTCGGTCGGCTCGTCGAGCAGCAGCAGCGTGGGCTTGCCCGCCAGTGCGCGCGCGAGTGCCAGCAGTTGCTGCTCGCCGCCGGAGAGCGACCCGCCCGGCCGGTCGAGCAGCCGCTTGAGGCGGGGAAAGTGCTCCAGCAGCGCCTCGATCGTGTCCAGCGTGCGCTCGCCCGTCTTGACCAGGCCCATGCGCAGGTTGTCCAGGGCGCTGAGCGTCGGGAAGATCTCCCGCCCCTGCGGCACATAGGCCATGCCCAGCCGCGCGCGGGCAAAGGGGGCCAGGCGCGTGATGTCTGTGCCATCGAAGCGCACCGTGCCCGCCGTGGGCCGGATCACGCCCATCAGCGTCTTGAGCAGCGTGGTCTTGCCCATGCCGTTGTGGCCCAGGATGCCCACCGACTCGCCGGCGGCGATGTGCAGCGCAACGTCGTTGAGCACGGGGATGGCGCCGTACCCCGCATGCAGATTCGAGACTTCGAGCATCGGTCCGTCTCCGCACTCAATGGGGCTTCTTGCCCAGGTAGATCTGCTGGATCAGCGGGTCGCTCATGATGCGATCGGGCGTGTCCTCGCGGATCACGGCGCCCTGGTGCAGCACCGTGACCTTGCGCGCGATCATGCGGATGAAGTTCATGTCGTGCTCCACCACCACCAGCGCATGCTGGCGGTTGATCTCCAGGATCAATTCGGCCGTGCGGGCCACCTCGGCATCGCTCATGCCTGCGGCCGGCTCGTCCAGCAGGATCAGCGGCGGATCGGCCGCGATCACCACGCCGATCTCCACCCACTGGCGCAGGCCGTGCGCCAGCAGGCCGGCCTGCACGTCGCGGTAGGCCGACATGCCCACGCGCTCCAGTGTCTCGCGCGTGATGCGCTCGGCCTGCATGCTGCTGTTGAGCCGCCGGGCCGACAGCCAGACGTTCTCCCACACCGTCAACCCGTTGAAGAGGCTGGGCACCTGCGTCTTGATGCCGATGCCCAGGCGCCCCGGCTCGTGCGGCTGCATGCGCGAGATGTCCTGGCCGCGGAACAGGATCTGGCCCGAAGTGGGTTTGACCTGTCCGGTCAGCAGCTTGAAGAAGGTGCTCTTGCCGGCGCCGTTGGGACCGATCACGCAGCGCAGCTCGTTCTCGGCCAGGGTGAAGTTCACGTCGCGCGTCGCATGCACGCCGCCGAAGCGCACGTTGAGGTCGCGGGTCTCGATCAACGGCGTCATCGCGTGGGCTCCATGGGGGCCAGGGGGGAAGCACCTGCACCATCAGCAGCAGAGGCCGCCGAAGGCCGCGTCGCAGCAGGCACGGCAGGCCGGGAGCGCCGCAGCCTGCGCCATGCCGCCTCGATCAGTTGCCCGGCCGTGGGCACGATGCCCCTGGGCACCAGCAGCACGAAGACCACCAGGATGCCGCCGAGCACGAGGTTGGCATTGAGCGTCTGCTGGGTGCCGATCTGCGTGGTCAGCCACTGGATGGCGACCGCACCCACCACCGGGCCGACCAGCGTCCCGAGCCCGCCGACGATGACCCAGATGATGATCTGCGCCGACTGGGCCAGGCCGAAGATCGTCGGGCTGGTGAAGGCGCCCCAGTTGGCGAAGAGGCAGCCCGCCAGCCCCGCGATGGCGCCGCCGAGCGTGAAGCTGAAGAGCTTGTAGGCCCGTGCGTCGTAGCCCAGCAGCAGCACGCGCTGCTCGTTCTCCTTGGCCGCCACGATCACCCGGCCGACCTTCGAGGCAAGCAGGGCACGCAGGCCGACATAGACGACCAGCAGGCAGGCGAAGGCCAGGTAGAACAGGTCCTTGGGCGTGAGCACCTCGTCCTTCAGCCCGGGCCAGTTGAGCGTGGGGATGGCCGGGATGCCGTTGAAGCCGCCCAGCGGCGCATCGCCGATGCGCCATTCGGGCCCGGCCGTCGAATTGACCAGGTTGAACAGGATCAGCGTCACGGTGAGCGTGATCACGCCCATGTACACGTCCGACAGCCGGCCATAGAAGATGACGTAGCCCAGCAGCGCCGCGAAGAGCGCCGGCACCACGATGGCCAGCAGGAAGGGCAAGGTGCTGTCGCCCAGGTTCATCACCGCGATGGCATAGGTGTAGGCACCCAGCCCGAAGAAGGCCGCCTGCCCGAAGCACAGGATGCCGCCATAGCCCCAGATGAAGGCCAGACTGACCGACAGGATGGCCATGACCACATAGATGGTGACTTCGATCAGCGTGTAGTCGTCGATCACGACGGGCAGCCCCAGCATCAGCAGCAGGCCGAGGGCCAGGCAGACGATGGCGCTCGCCCACGAATTGGCGAAACGGTTCACAGGGACCCCTTGAAGAAACGGCCGGTGATGCCCTGCGGCAACACGCGCAGAAGCACGATGGCGGCCACGAGGAGCGCCACCTCGCCCAGCACGGGCGTGGTGGCGAAGGTGGCGAGCTGGTTGATGGCACCGAACAGCGACGAGGCGCCCAGCAGCCCGGCGAGGATGGCCGGCCCGCCGCCGATCACCGTGATGAAGGCCTTGGCCACGAAGGCCGCGCCCATGGTCGGCACCACGCCCGTGAGTGGCGCCAGCAGCCCGCCCGCCAGCCCCGACAGCGCAGCGCCGACGGCGAAGGTGACCGAATACACCCGGCTCGGACTGATGCCCAGCGCATTGGCCATGTCAGGCTTCTGCATGGTGCCGCGCGCGATCAGTCCCCACTGGGTACGGGTGAGCACCCAGCGGATGGCCAAGGCCACCACCACCGCCACGGCGATGATGACCAGCGTATAGCCGCTGACCGAGTAGGCCCCCACCGAGAAGCTGCCCAGCGGCGCCGACACGCCCGCCGTGGTGTTGCCCGCGATGGAGGTCACGATGCCCACCAGCAGCAGCGACAGCCCCCAGGTGGCCAGCATGGTGTCGACCATGCGCCCATAGAGCCGCCGGATGACCAGCCGCTCCAGCACCACGCCGATGGCGCCGACCGCCACGGGCGCCACCACCAGCATGGCGACCCAGAGGTTGATGCCCAGCTTGAGCGCCAGGATGACCGCATAGGCCCCCAGCATCATGAACTCGCCATGCGCCAGGTTGATCACCTTCATCATGCCGAAGATGACGGCCAGCCCGGCCGAGACGATCACCAGGCCCGCCACGGCGTACAGCACCTGGATGACCACGATCAGCGCAAGATCCATGTCGATTGACTCCTCGGTCCGGGTCGTTCCACTTCAGGCTTTGATGACGTACTGCTGGTTGTCTTTCGGGTTCTTCTGGAGGTTGCACACCGCGCTGGTGTCCACCGGCGGCTGCTGCTGGAAGGTCTCGACGATGTTCAGCTGCTTGTTGCGCACCTCGGCGATGCTCACGTTCAGCACGCAGTGGTGGGTCTGGGCATCGACCGTGACCTTGCCGCTCGGCCCGTCGATGCTGATGCCGCTCTCCAGCGCGGTGATCATCTTCTCGCGGTCGATGGAGCCGGCCTTCTTCACCGCCTCGGCCCAGAGCTTGAAGCCCTGGTAGGTGCCCATGGCCAGCTCGGTGATGTTGGGATAGTCGCTGCCGAAGCGCTTGTAGAAGCGCTCCTTGAAGCCCTTGTTCTGCGGCGTGTCGAGGTTCTGGAAGTAGTTGTACGAGACCAGGAAGCCGTCGGTCTCCGCGGGCGAGAGCACGATGTGCTCGTTGCCGCCGGCGAAGGTGGTCGAGGCCAGCGGGATCTTCTTGGTCAGGCCGGCCGCCGCCCACTGGCGGTAGAAGGAGATGTGCGCGCCACCCACCAGGGCCGAGACGATCATGTCGGGCTTGGCGGCCTCGATCTTCGAGATGGTCGGGCCGAAGTTCGTCACATCCAGCGGGAAGAAGTCGATGGAGGCGACCGAGCCGCCGTTGTCCTGCACGAACTTCTTGACCCACTGCGAGGTGATCTGGCCATAGTTGTAGTCGGCCGCCACCACGTAGACCTTCTTGCCCCACTTCTTCATGGCGTAGGGGATGAGCTTGGCCACCGTCTGGCCGGGCGTGACGCCGGTGCAGAAGGTGTTGCGGTCGCACACGCCCCCTTCGTACTGCGTGTTGTAGAAGTAGAGCGTCTTGTTGCGGGTGAGCACCGGCCGGATCACCTCGCGCGAGGCGGAGGTGATGCCGCCCATCACCACCGTGGACTTGTCGCGCAGGGCCGACTGCTGCGCGAACTGCGCATACAGCTGCATGTTGGACTGCGGGTCGTAGGTGACCAGCTTGATCTTCTTGCCGAGCAGGCCGCCGGCCGCGTTCTGCTCCTCCACTGCCAGCGTCATGCAGTCCGCCATGGGCTTGCCGTAGATGTCGAGGCCGCCCGACATGTCGATGATGCTGCCGACGACGATCTCGTCGGCCGCCATCGCGGCCATGGGCAGCAGCGGCAGCGCCGTGCCGGCCAGGGCGGTGGCAGAGCCTTGAAGGAAGGATCGACGATCCATGGGAACACTCCTCGTTGATCTGACGGACGCAGCCCGTCGTTGTGTGTGAAAGGGATGAAGGAACGGGAACGCGGGGCTCCGGGGCGGGCGCAGCGCGCCGCCCGGGTCGGATGGCTCAGAGGCTCTTCCAGTCGCCGGCCTGCTCGAAGGCATAGGCGGCGCGGTAGATGGTCTCTTCGTCGTAGTTGCGGCCGACGAGCATCATTCCGACAGGCAGGCCGTCGACCAGGCCGCAGGGAATGCTCATGGCGGGGTGCCCCGTGACGTCGAAGGGGCAGGTGTTGGGCAGCACCTCGAAGGCGCGCGTGATCACTTCTTCCAGCGACGCGCCCGGCTTCGGGATGGGCGTGGCCGTGATCGGCAGCGTCGGCATCAGCAGCAGGTCGAAGTCCGACAGGGCGGCGTCGTAGGCCGCCGTCAGCTTGCGCGCGAGGTTCTGCGCCTTGGCATAGAAATGGCCGCGGTAGTTCTGGATGAAGTATTCGCCCAGCACCATGGTGATCTTGAGCGTGTCGGACAGCTCGTCGGCGCGTTGCTTCCAGCCGGCATGGAAGTCCACCAGGCTGGTCACGTACAGGCCCTTCCAGTTGAAGCCGTGGCCGTTGTCCTTCATCATCTGCTGCGTCGCCCCTTCGGCGGCGATGGGCAGCCAGATGGCCGGGCCCAGTGCGTGCATCGGCACCGACACCTCGCTCACGGTGGCCCCCAGACGCGTGAACACCTCGGCGGCGTTGCGCACCTTCTCATTGACCGCCGCGTCCGACTGCGGCCAACCGAAACCTTCGGTCACGATGCCGATGCGCAAGCCCTGCACGCCCGTCTTCATCAGTTCGCTGTAGGGCTTCGAGCCCTGGCCCGCATGCTGGCGCGGGTCCAGGCCGTCCGGCCCCGCCAGCGCTTCGAGCATCAGCGCGTTGTCGGTCACGTTCGCCGTCATCGGTCCGGTGTGATCGATGGTCAGCTCGATGGGCATGACGCCGGTGTAGGGCACCAGGCCATGCGTGGCCTTCATGCCGTAGATGCCGCAGTAGGAGGCCGGCATGCGGATGGAGCCGCCCTGATCGCCGCCGATGGCCATGTCGACCTCGCCGGCCGCAACCAGCGCAGCGCTGCCCGAGGACGAACCGCCCGCCGAATAGCCCATGCGCCAGGGGTTGTGCACCGGCGAGGGCGAGCTGGTGTGCGAGCCGCCCGAGAAGCAGAAGTACTCGCACTTGGCCTTGCCCACGATGGTGGCGCCGGCATCCAGCAGCCGCGTGACGACGGTGGCGTCGACGTTGGGCACATAGCCCTCCAGCGTGGAGGCGCCGTTCATCATGGGCACGCCGGCCAGGCAGACGTTGTCTTTCAGCACCACCGTCTTGCCGGCGAGCTTGCCGCCGGGCTTCCCCTGGATGGTGGTCTTCACGTACCAGGCACCGTACTGGTTCTCCTCACCCGCGGGGAAGTAGCCGGGCGTGCGGGCATAGGTGACAGCCGGCTGGTAGTCGGGCATCGCATCCACGGCGTCGTAGGCATCGAAGTTGGACTGCAGCAGCGCGTTGTAGCTGGCGGCCTGGGAATCGGAGAGATGGATGCCGAGGCTGAGTGCGACGTCCTGCAGCTGCTCGACGGTGGGGCGCTTGATGGCCATGAAGGGACTCCGTGTCACGAGGGAAGAAGAGGTGCCCGAAGCAGACGGACACCCTGCGTTTCACGGATCGATTCTGTGAACTTATATTTTCCTGGTCAAGCTTTTTGTTTGCTTTGGAAAATAAAGGCGGTGCCGAAGCCGAGTCAGAGTCGTGTCAGTACGCGGAAGGCATTGCCCTCGGCGCGCGCGAGATAGATGGGCACACCGCTCGGTTCGCCGGCCTCGAAGGCGGCGTCGCGGGCGCTGCGGTAGGCGATGGTGCCGACGCTGGTGGGGCGGCTGCGGCCGGTGCATTCGCCGCGGTCGAGCAGCGCGGCCAGGAAGTGCATGCCCTCGTAGGTGGACTGGCCATGGGTGCTCAGCGTGGGCGCGCGCTCGCCGAAGTGGGCGCGGTAGCGCGCCTTGAACGCCAGGTTGGCGTCGGTGTCCAGCGTGGCGAAGTAGCCGCAGGCGGCATAGAACTCCTCGGCGTTGTCGGCGCCGAAGCCCAGCAGCTCGTTCTCGCCGGCGCCGCAGGTCAGGCGCAGCATGTGGCGGTGCAGGCCTGCGCGGCCGAATGCGCGGTTGAACTCGATGGAATCCTGACCCACCAGCGACACCAGCACCGCGTCGGCCCGGGCCTTGCGCACGGCCTCCAGCACAGCCGAGAAGTCGGTCGTCTCGAAGGGCACGTAGCTTTCGCCCACCAGTTCGGCCCCGGTCTCGGCGATGCAGGTGCGCGCGATGCGATGCGACATGCGCGGCCAGACATAGTCGTTGCCCACCGCATACCAGCGCCGCGGGCGCTTGCGCTCGCCCAGCCAGCGGATGGCCGGCCGCAGCTGCCGCTCGGCGGTCTCGCCGATGGCGAAGACGCCGGGGCTGGCCTCGCCGCCCTCATACAGCGGCGTGTAGACGATGGGAATGCGCCCGCCCACGGCGCGCAGGATGCGGTGGCGCACGGCACTGGTGTGCATGCCGACGATGGCATCGATGTCGCCGGCCTGCACCAGCTCCGTCAGCGTGGCCTCGATGTCGGCCGCGTCGTCCGCGGCGTTCACCGTCAGCAGCCGGCAGGCCCGGCCGCCCAGCCCCGCCTCCCGGTTGAGTTCGGAGACGGCCAGCTTGGCACAGGCCAGCGCCGACGGCGCCCAGATGCCCGCGAAGCCGCCGAGCGGCACGCACAGCGCGATGTTGAGTTCATGGCTCGCGAGCAGCGGGCGCTGCAGCCGACCGGCGGGCAGGCGCGGCGTGGCGGGTCCTGAGGATGGGAACATCGAGAACTCCGGGACAGTGCACCAAGTTGGCAACAGAAGGGACAGCGTCGCAAAAACTGCGCCAATGCTTTCCAAGGCAAGGGTTGCGCGCTACCATCGGAAACCCTTCCCCCCACGCGCCGACGTGAGCCATGCCTGAGAAAGACATATCGCAGTACCTGGCCTATCTGCTGGCCTCCGCCAACCGGCGCATGCGCATCGGCCTGGCGCAATCGATCGCCGCGGAAGAGGTGACCGAGGAGCACTGGCGCATCCTGCAGGTGCTCGCCGACGAGCAGGGCCGCTCGATGGGCGACCTGGCCGAGGCGGTGCTGCTCAACCACCCCGCGCTGACCAAGAACATCGACAAGCTGGTTGCCCGCGGCCTCGTCCAGCGCGCGGCCGATCCGGCCGACAGCCGGCGCGTGCTGGTCTACATCAGCGACCTCGGCCTGGAGACGGTCGCCCGCCTGCGCAAGAGCGTGGATGCCCATCACAGCCAGATCGAAGAGGCGCTGGGCCCCCGCAAGACGAGCCAGCTCAAGAAGCTGCTCGAATCCTTCATCGACGAGACCGAGCCGCACTGAGGCACGCATCGCGCCGCGGCCTGATTCCGCCGCCGGTGGCGCGGCGTCCGCGGGTCCGCCGCTATACCAAGGTATAGCCGCGCCATCCTTCCCGCATCCCTGACCGACCGAATGCGCGCTGGCTCCTGCGGCGCGTCACGGCGACCATTGCCGCATCGGCCCGGCCATGGCGGCAGCACGACAGCGGCACGCACCCGCCGCCGTTGACGCACGACCCGCCCTGCCGATGCGGCGACGCCCTGCCGGGCGCGTCCGGCTGACATCCATCTGACCCGACCCTGGCGACGCCCGCTGCCGAGCAGCGGGCGATGGCCGCGCCACGTCCGTCGTTCTCTCACACCGCCCGGAAGACGCCCATGAAGCCGATCCCCGCCCTCGCCCTTCTGCTGTGCCTGGCCACGCTCGCCAGCTGCGATGCCGGCCGCTCCGCACCCACCGCCCAAATTCAGGCCACGCCCTCCGATGGGGCGCGCCAGCACCAGAACACCCTCATCCGCGTGCCCGAAGGCTCCGCCCTGCGGCAGGCTCTGGTCGTGGCGGCCGTGGCGCCGCAGCCCTTTGCCCCCACGCTCGAAGCCCCCGGCACCATCGAGGCCGCACCCGAGCGCCTGGTGAAGATGGTGCCGCCGCTGGCCGGCCGCATCGTGCGGCTGCATCACCAGCTGGGCGATGCGGTGAAGGCAGGCGATCCGCTGGTCACGCTGGATTCGCCCGACCTGGGCGCCGCCTATCGGGACGACGCCAAGGCCCAGGCCGCCCTGCTGCAGGCCCGCCAGGATTTCGAGCGCCAGCAGACGTTGAACCAGGCCGACATCGCCGCCGCCAAGGACCTGCAGGCCGCCCGCCAGACACTCGTCGCCGCCGAGAGCGACGCCCGCGCCGCGCGGGAGCGGCTGGCTCAACTGGGCGCGCCGGTGGATGCCGCATCGCGCCGCGAGTACGTGCTGCGCGCCCCCATCGCCGGCCGCGTGGTCGACATGAGCGGAGCCCTGGGCGGCTACTGGAACGACACCACGGCCTCACTGATGACCGTGGCCGACCTCTCCACCGTCTGGCTGGCGGCGAGCGTGCCCGAGAAGGACATCGCCGCCCTGTCGGTGGGCCAGGCGGTGCACATCGCGCTCGATGCCTATCCCGGCCGCAGCTTCGAAGGCAAGGCGCGCTACATCGGCGACCTGGTCGATCCCGACACCCGCACCGTGCGCGTGCGCGTGGCCATCGACAACCGCGAGCGGCTGTTCAAGCCCGGCATGTATGCGCATGCCACGCTGGAAGGGCCCGCGCAGCCGGCGCTGCTGATCCCGGCGACCGCCGTGCTGCAGAGCGGGCTGGCCACGCGCGTCTTCGTCGAGCAGGCGCCCTTCCAGTACGAATCGCGTCTGGTGGTGCTGGGCCGCTCGTCCGACGACAAGGTGGAAGTCATTTCGGGCCTGAAGGCCGGGGAGCGCATCGTGGTGCAGGGCGGAGTGCTGCTCAATGATTGAGAAGCTCGTCGCCCTCGCCTTCCAGCGGCGCGGCATCGCCTGGCTGCTGTTTGTCTTCGTGGCGCTCTACGGCTACTGGAGCTGGAAGCAGCTGCCCATCGAGGCCTATCCCGACATCGCCGACGTCAGCTCGCAGATCGTCACGCAGGTGCCCGGCCTGGGCGCGGAGGAGGTGGAGCAGCAGATCACCGTGCCGCTGGAGCGCGCGCTGCTCGGCACGCCCGGCATGCACGTGCTGCGCTCGCGCAGCCTGTTCGCGCTGTCGCTGATCACCGTCGTCTTCGAGGACGGCACCGACGGCTACTTCGCCCGCCAGCGGCTGCAGGAGCGCATCAACGCGGTCACCCTGCCCTACGGCGCCTCGCCGGGGCTGGATGCCTACACCTCGCCCACCGGCGAGATCTACCGCTACACGCTCGAATCGAAGACGCGCAGCCTGCGCGAGCTGTCGGAGCTGCAGTTCTGGACCGTGATCCCCCGCCTGAAGAAAGCCACCGACGTGGTGGACGTGGCCAACTTCGGCGGCCTCACGACCCAGTTCATGCTGGAGCTGGAGCCCGACAAGCTTCAGCAGTACGGCCTGTCGCTGCAGGACGTGAAGGATGCGCTCAACAACAACAACGCCACCGGCGGCGGCAGCATCGTCGACCGTGGCGAGCAGAGCTACGTGGTGCGCGGCGTGGGCCTGCTGCGCTCGCTGGACGACATGGGCAACGTGGTGGTCAAGACCAAGGCCGGCGTGCCCGTGCTGGTCAAGGACCTGGGCAGCCTGAGCTACGGCAACGTCGAGCGCCGCGGCGTGCTGGGCAAGGACGCCAACCCCGACACCATCGAAGGCATCGTGCTGCTGCTGAAGGACCGCAACCCCTCCACGGCCCTGGCCTCGGTGCACGAGGCGGTGCAGGAGCTCAACGAGCACATCCTGCCCAAAGACGTGAAGGTGGTGCCCTACCTGGACCGCACCTCGCTGATCGAGGCCACGCTGCACACGGTCTCGTCCACGCTGATGGAGGGCATGGTGCTGGTGGCGGTGGTGCTGCTGCTCTTCCTGGGCAGCCCGCGCGCGGCAGCCATCGTGGCACTGACGATCCCGCTGGCGCTGCTGATCGCCTTCATCTTCATGCACCAGTTCCACATCCCGGCCAACCTGCTGTCGCTGGGTGCCATCGACTTCGGCATCCTGGTGGACGGCGCGGTGGTGCTGGTGGAGAACATCCTGCGCCGGCGCGAGGAGGCGGAAGGCCGGCCGCTTTCGGCCAGCGACGCCATCGAGGCCACGCTGCAGGTGGCGCGGCCGATCTTCTTCGGCATGGTGGTGATCGTGTGCGCCTACCTGCCGCTCTTCGCCTTCCAGCGCATCGAATACAAGCTCTTCTCGCCCATGGCCTATGCGGTGGGCGCGGCGCTGGCGGGCGCGCTGCTGGTGGCCCTCACGCTGATTCCAGGGCTGGCCTGGCTGGCGCTGCGCAAGCCGCGGCGCATCGTGCACAACCCGGTGCTCGAATGGCTGGCGGTGCGCTATGGGCGCTTCCTGGCCCACACGGTGGGCCGCGCGCGCGGCGTCCTCGTGGCCTGCGCCCTGTCGCTGGTGGCGCTGGTCGGCCTGTTTGCCACCACCGGTCACGACTTCCTGCCCTACCTGGACGAAGGCTCGCTGTGGCTGCAGGTGCAGATGCCGCCGGGCATCACCCTCGCCAAGGCCGCGGCCATGGCCGACGAGCTGCGCACGGCCACGCTGGCCTTCCCCGAGGTGTCGTACGTGGTCACGCAGACCGGCCGCAACGACGACGGCACCGACTACTGGACGCCCTCGCACATCGAGGCCAGCGTGGGGCTGCATCCGTACAGCGAATGGACATCGGGCCTCACCAAGCAGGAGCTGATCGACCGCATGGCGCAGCGCTTCGCGCAGATGCCCGGCTACACGGTGGGTTTCATGCAGCCCATGATCGACGGCGTGCAGGACAAGCTCTCGGGCGCCCACGGCGACCTCACGGTCAAGGTCTTCGGCGAGGACCTGGCGCAGATCCGCAATGTGGCCAACCGCGTGGCCCAAACGCTGCGTCGCGTGCCCGGCGCCGCCGACGTGGCAGTGGATGTGGAGCCGCCGCTGCCCAACCTCAAGATCGAGCTCGACCGGGCCGCCGCCGCGCGCCACGGCATCAACGCCGCCGCGGTGGCCGACCTGATCGCCACCGGCGTGGGCGGCACGCCCATCGGCCGGCTCTACGTGGGCGAGAGGAGCTACGACATGACGGTGCGCTTTCCCGAGAAGGCCCGCGCCAGCGTCGATGCCATCGGCAACCTTACGCTGAAGTCGGCCACGGGCGAGCAGGTGCCGCTTTCCGCCGTGGCCAAGTTGAGCACCGTGGCCGGCGAAAGCGTCATCGTGCGCGAGATGGCCGAACGCAACATCATCGTGCGGCTGAATGTGCGCGGCCGCGACCTGGCGGGCTTCCTGAAGGACGCGCAGGCCGCCGTCGCCCACGACGTGACGCCCGCCGACACGCATGTTCAGCTGCGCTGGGGCGGCCAGTTCGAGAACCTGGAGCGGGCCCAGGCCCGCCTGGCGCTGATCCTGCCGATGACGCTGGGCCTGATGTTCCTGCTGCTCTTCGGCGCCTTCGGCAACCTGCGCCAACCGCTGCTGGTGCTGGCCGCGGTGCCGCTGGCCATGCTGGGCGGGCTGGCGGCGCTGCACCTGCGGGGCATGACGCTCAACGTGTCGAGTGCGGTGGGCTTCATCGCGCTCTTCGGCGTGGCGGTGCTCAACGGCGTGCTGATGCTGTCGCAGATCAACCGGCTGCGCACCGAAGAAGGCCGGTCACTGCGCGAGGCGGTGCTGGAAGGCGCCCGCAGCCGCATGCGGCCGGTGCTCACCACCGCCACCGTGGCCGCCCTGGGCCTCACCCCGGCCATGCTGGCCACGGGGCTGGGCAGCGACGTGCAGCGGCCGCTCGCCACCGTGGTGGTGGGCGGGCTGGTCAGCGCGACGGTCCTGACGCTGGCGCTGCTGCCGGCGCTCTACCACCTGATCGAAGCGCGGCTGGAGCGGCGGCGTGCCTCGCCCGCCTCACATGACATCCCGACGCAGGAGGTCCAGCCGTGACAACCCTCCGACTCCGCTCACTTCTTCCCGTGCCGCTGCTGGCCCTGCTCGGCCTGGTTCAGGGCTGCGCCGTCGGCCCGGACTTCCACGCGCCGGCCGCACCCGCCACACCGTCGGTGGCCGCGGCGCCCCTGCCCGCGCGCACGGCCGAGGCCGAGGGCCCGGCCGGCGGGGCGCAGCGCTTCGCCCTGGGCCAGGGCGTCGCCTCGCAATGGTGGAAGGCCTTCGGCTCCCCCGGCCTCGACGCCCTTGTCGATGCTGCGCTGGCCGCCAGCCCCGACCTGCAGGCCGCCGAGGCCGCGTTGCGCAGTGCGCAGGAGACGGCCCTCGCCCAGCGCGGCGCCTTCTGGCCCACGGTGGACGCGAGCTACACGCCCACGCGCCAGAAGACCTCCGGCGCCCTCTCCAGCCCGCTGGCCGACGGCGACATCACCCGCTACACGTTGCACACGGCGCAGCTCAGCATCGGCTACGCGCCCGATGTCTTCGGCGGCACGCGCCGCGCCGTGGAGGCGCAGGACGCGCAGGTCGACGTGCAGCGCTGGCAGCGCGAAGCGGTGGGCACCACGCTGGTCACCAACGTGGTGAGCACCGCGATCCAGGAGGCCGCGCTAAGCGCGCAGATCGACGCCACGCAGCAGCTGGTCGACCTGGCCACCCGCCTGCTCGACGGTGCCCGCCGCCAGCATGCGGCCGGCCAGATCGGTGGCGTCGACATCGCCGCCCAGGAGAGTGCCCTGGCCCAGGTCCAGGCCACGCTGCCGCCGCTGCAGAAGCAGCTGGCCGCGCAGCGCAGCCGGCTGGCGGTGCTCACCGGCCGGCTGCCGGGCGATCCGCTGCCGCAGCAGTTCACGCTCGATGCGCTGCAGCTGCCGGCCGAACTGCCGGTGAGCCTGCCCTCGCAACTGGTGCAACAGCGCCCCGACATCCGCGCCGCCGAGGCCCAGCTGCACGCGGCCGCCGCCCAGGTGGGCGTGGCCACGGCGGCGCGCCTGCCCAACTTCACGCTCACGGCCACGCTGGGCAGCTCGGCGCTGGGCGTGTCGCAACTGCTGCGCAGCGGCGGCTTCTGGTCGGTGGGCGGCACGCTGCTGCAGCCGGTCTTCCACGGCGGCACGCTGCTGCACCAGCAGCGCGCCGCGCAGGCCGCCTACGAGCAGGCCGAGGCGCAATACCGCAGCACCGTGCTCACGGCCTTCCAGAACACCGCCGACACGCTGCAGGCCATCGTGAGCGATGCCGACACGCTGCGCGCCACCGCCGCGGCCGAGGCGGCCGCGCGTCGCAGCCTGGCCGCCGTGCAGCGGCAGCGCGAGGCGGGTGCTGCCGCCCAGGCAGACCTGGTCCTGGCGCAGCAGACGCTGCAGCAGGCGGTGCTGGCCACTGCCCAGGCGCGCGCCGCCCGGCTCGGCGACTGCGTGGCGCTCTACCAAGCCCTCGGCGGCTGGTGGCAGGTGGCCGACAGCTCGGCGCGATAGGCTGGCGCGCCATGGTGCAAAGCCGAGCCTGGAACGCCCTCTCCAATCAGCCATGGGCGCGTGCACCCACGATCCGGAGACAAGACCATGAAGGCTTCGCGCTGGCATCGCCTCGCCCTGCTCACCCTGCCCGCCACCCTGTTCGGCCTGGCGGGTTGCGCCGCCCTGCCCGGCCGCGAGGTGCAGGCCGGCGGCGCCTACTGCTTCCTCAACCCGCTGGCACATGGCCACCACGGGCCCTGCCTCGACGGACCGCTGCCCGACGCCGACACGGCCCAGCAGGCCTGGCACTTCGCACCCGACCCGCAGGCCCTGACCGTCTACGTGGTGCGTCAGAACTGGAGCGACGGCCCGCACCGCGTGGCCGTGTCCCTGGACGGCCAGCCGCTGGCGGACACGCTGCCCTCGACCACACTGCGCCTGCGCGTGCCGCCGGGTGCGCATGCGTTCACGCTGCACGCCGAAGGCCACCCGCCGCACACCATCTCGCTCGATGGGCGTGCGGGCGAGGTGCATTACCTGCACATCGCCACCCTGGCCGGGCTCTGGCACATGGACTACGGGTGGGAGCTCGAGCCCGACGCCGTACTGCAGGCCCGGGCACGCCGCACGCGGCTGGTGGCCGATCTGCGGGAGGACCCCACGCGACCGACGAAATGAAGCCATCGATCCCCCCGGCACGGCGTGCCGCTCCTCTTCGGGTGCGCGGTCGCGGCGCACCGCGCGTCCCGTCCGCCATCGCCGCCGCCCTCGCCCTGCTGCTGGCCGGCGCCGCCAAGGCCGAGCCGGTCGAGGCGCCCGCCGCGACACCCGAGCAGGAATGGGGCACCGCCTTCCAGTCCACCTACGTCTGGCAAGACAAGGCCGCTTTCCCCGCCGCCTATTCCGGCAACAACAGCCTGGGCACCGAGCGGGCGCTGAGCTATTCGTTCACCGTCACCGCCATGGTCGGCATGCGGCCCTGGCGGGGCGGCGAGCTGTATTTCAATGCCGAGGGCGCCCAGGGCGTGCCGCTGTCGGGCCTCACGGGCCTGGGCGGCTTCACCAATGGCGAGATGGCCCGCTCGGCCACGCCCAACCTGGGCCTGTACCGCGCCCGTCTCTTCCTGCGCCAGACCTGGGGAGAGGGTGGCGGCGAGGAAGTGCAGGCCTCCGGCCTCACCCAGCTCGCCGGCACCGCCGACCGGCGCCGCTGGGTGCTGACCGCCGGCAACCTGTCGGTGCTGGACGTGTTCGACAACAACGCCTATGCCCACGACCCGCGCACCCAGTTCCTCAACTGGGCCTTCATGACCTACGGCGCCTACGACTATGCGGCGGACGGGCGCGGTTACTCCTGGGGCGCGGTGCTGGAGCGCTACCACGACGACTGGGCCCTGCGCGCCGGCCGCTTCATCCAGCCCTACGAGCCCAACGGCCAGCCGCTGGATCCGCGCTTCCAGCGCCACTACGGCGACCAGGTCGAGCTGGAGCATGCCCACCAGCTGGACGGCCAGCCCGGCAAGCTGCGGCTGCTGGTCTTCCGCAACCGGGCGCGCATGGCCAGCTTCAAGGACGCGCTGGCGCTTGCGCAGGCCACGGGCGACACCCCAAGCCTCGACGCCGTGCGCGGCGGCGACCGCAGCAAGCGCGGCATCGGCCTGGGGCTGGAGCAGGCCGTGGGCGACGACCTGGGCCTCTTCGCCCGCTGGAGCCGGGCCGACGGCGGCACCGAGACCTATGCCTTCACCGAGATCGACCGCTCGCTCTCCGCGGGCGCCCTGCTGCGCGGCAGCGCCTGGGGCCGGGGTCAGGACACGGTGGGCGTGGCCGCCGCGGCGAACGGCCTCTCGCACGCACGCCGCGACTACCTGGCGGCAGGCGGCATGGGCACCTTCCTGGGCGACGGCGCATTGCGCTACGGCACCGAAACGGTGGTCGAGGTTTTCTACGCCATTCAGGTGACCCGGGCGTTCTGGGTGACGCTCGACTGGCAGCACATCCGCCATCCCGGCTACAACGCCGACCGCGGGCCGGTGCATGTCGGCTCGGTGCGGCTTCACACGGAGTTCTGACCGGACTGAGGGGCCGCACAGCCTCGCGGAGCCCCACCTCCACGCGCCCCGGGGGACGAGCCGGCCCCTGTCACCCTGGTCCGTCCTGTCCTACACCGAATGGGGAGATCTTGTGACGACCAGTGTCATGAAATTTCATCAATGTTCACGCTACTAAAGAATTGCAAGCTGCCAAAAGGTGAGGTTGCGTTCTTCGGACCAGCTGTCGCAGCGATCGACGGGTGGCGCGTTCATGGCCATTTCGGGGAGTTTCGTTGTCCGTTGTTTCGTCTCTCGACCCCGCCCGGTGCGCGCACTGGTCGGCGGCCTGTGCGTTTTCACCCTTCGCGAGCGCCGAGTACCGGGCCTGGATCGCACGCGAATCATCGTCTGCCGACGCCGAGCGCGAAGCGCTGCGCGCTGCCCTGACGGCGGTCCCCCACCCCGCTGGCATCACCTTCGTCGTCGCCGACGACACACATGATCGCGCGGTGCGGGCGACGCTGTCGTCGCTCGCCGCGCAGGTGTGCCTGCAGTTCGACGTCCTGCTCAGTTGCAGCCCCGCACGCCAGGCGGCGATGTCAGGTGTCCTCGCCCTTGTGCCGCAGTCGCTGAAGGTGCGTGTCATCGTCGCCACCGAGGACGATGTCACCGTGCCGGCGCTGCAGCAGCTGGCACTCACCCATGCCGGCGGCGAACATGTCGGCCTGCTCAGCGCGGGCGACCAGCTTGCGCCCACGGCGGTGGCCGCCCTTCGGATGACGCTCGCGCGCTGGCCCGAGACCGACATCGTCTACGCCGACGAGGACTGGATCGCCGCCGACGGCACGCGCTGCAGGCCGCGCTTCAAGCCGGGCTGGGATCCAGAGGCCCAGCTGGGCTTCGATCTGCTGGAAGGCCTGTGCCTGTTCCGCCGCGCCGAAGTGCTGCACAGTGGCGGGCTGCGCCCCGAGTTCGGGCCTGCCGCGCGCTATGAACTGGGCTGTCGGATCGGCCTGCCGCTGCCGGCCTGGCGGGTGCGGCACATTCCTGCCGTCCTTTGCCATCGGCGCATACCGCTCGCACCGGACAGTGCCGCGACGGCCCGCGCGATCGAAGCCTATGCCGCGGCGGCACGTCGGGCCGCCCAGCAGGTGGCGTCGATGCAGAGCGGCACCCCCGTCGAGGTGGCCCCGTCGGTCCTGGCCCCCGTCGTCAACTGGGTGCGGCGCCCGTTGCCGCAGCCCGCGCCGCGCGTCAGCATCCTGGTGCCCACGCGGGACCGCGCGGATCTGCTCGCCAACTGCCTGAACAGCCTGCTTCGGCATACCGACTACCCCGATCTGGAAGTCGTGGTGCTCGACAACGACAGCACCGAGCCCCAGACCCATGCCCTGTTCGCACAGCTGCGCCAGGACCCCCGCGTACGCATCCTGAAGACGCCGGGCGCGTTCAACTTCTCGCGCATCAACAACCTCGGCGCCCGTGCGGCGACCGGCGCGGTCCTGCTGTTCCTGAACAACGACACAGAGATCCTCGATGCGAACTGGCTCAAGGAGATGGTGGCGCAGGCCATGCGACCGGACATCGGCTGCGTCGGCGCCAAGCTGCTGTACGCCGACGGCACCGTGCAGCATGCCGGGGTGATCCTCCAACCCGACCGGCTGGCCATGCACGTGTCCCGCACGGACGATGCGATGGCGCCCGGCGCGGACGGCAGACTGGCCGGCGCCCGCGGTTACCTCGCAGTCACCGGCGCCTGCCTGGCCATCCGGCGCGAGGTCTTCCAGCTTCTCGGTGGCTTCGACGAGAAGCACCTGGCCATCGCGTTCAACGACGTCGACCTCTGCCTCAAGGCCACCGACGCCGGCTACCGCAACGTGTGCACGCCGTTCGCGACCCTGTTGCACCTCGAAAGCGTGTCGCGCGGGCACGACCACGCCAACGAAGAAAAGCAGCAGCGCGCCGCGCGCGAGCTCGGACACATCACCGCCAAGTGGCCGGACCGCTTCGCGGAAGACCGGTTCCACAACCCCAACGTGCGGCTGGACTGGTACACGGGCACGCAGCTGGCCGCCTATGAAGCGCGGTGGCAGCTCGCCCGCTAGTGAACGCCATCGATCTGAAGAGAGGCCTCGGCACACGCTGAGCGGCAATACATGCAAGACACCCCCGTTCATCTTCCCGCCGTCGAGTGCACGCGCCTTGACCGCTCTCTCGACGTCCTGACGGACCCGGCGCTGGCGCCGCTGTTCTGGACACCCCATCTGCTGGGAAAGCCCAGCGCGTGGTGGACCCACACCCCCTTCGCCTTCTGGCTGGTGTCGGCCTGCAGGCCCCGCACGCTGGTGGAGCTGGGAACGCACAACGGCGTGTCGTACGCCGCCTTCTGCGAGGCCGTGGCCCGACTGGAGACAGGCACGCGCTGCTACGCGGTGGACACCTGGGCGGGCGACGAGCACGCGGGGCACTTCGACCCCCAGGTCTACTACGCGCTGCGCGATTTCCATGACAAGCACTTCAGCGCCTTCTCCGAGTTGCTGCAGTCCACCTTCGACGACGCCCTGCCCTATTTCGCCGACGGCTCGGTCGACGTGCTCCACATCGATGGCTTCCACACCTACGAAGCGGTGCGCCACGACTTCGAGACCTGGCTGCCCAAGCTGTCCGACCGGGCCGTGGTCCTGTTCCACGACACCAACGTCCGCAGCCGCGACTTCGGGGTGTTTCGCTACTTCGCCGAGCTGATCGGCCAGTACCCGTCGTTCGAGTTCCTGCACGGGCACGGCCTGGGCGTCCTGGCGGTCGGCCGCAACGCGCCGGCCGCGATCAAGGCCCTGTGCAAGCTCGAGGCCGACAAGGCGGACGCCGTGCGCACCCGCTTTTCGCACCTGGGCACGCGATGGTTCGTGACCACCCGCGAGCAACTGGGCAGTGCCGAGCTCAATCAGCGCCTGCAAGCGGCACAGACCCAGCAGGTGCAGGCCGAGGCCGAGCTGGCGCAACTGCGCGCCGAGCGGTCCGCCGCGACGGAAAGCAGCACCGTCGAGGCCGACTCGCAGCGCAGTGCCGAACTCGAGACACTGGCGCAGCAGGCCCAGGCGGCCGAGGCACGTGCCGCGCAGTCCGAGGCGCGGGCCGAGCGCGCCGAGGCCACCACGCACGCGACGCAGTTGGTGCAGCAGCAAGCGGGACGCCGGGTGGCGGAACTGCGCCGCATGGTGGCCCAGCTGACCACGGAACTGGCCCAGGCGCAGGAACGCGCGGTGACCGCGGACCGGCAGGCAGGCCTTCAGCAGCAGATCGCCGTCGCCTGGAAGGAGCGCGCCCAGGCACAAGGCGAACACTCCCGTGCGCTGCTGCAGCGCTTTCGCGACGTCCAGACCGATCCCGCTACGCAGGCCAAGGCTGCGGAGCCGGGACGGCTTCGCCGCATTGCGAAGCGTCTGCGCAACCGGAAGATTGCCATCGGCGAGACCTGGGAGACCGAGACCATCCGCCGCTCCCCGTACTTCGATCGCGCCTGGTACCTGCTCACCTATCCCGATGTCGCGTCAGCGGGGCTGGACCCCGCGGACCACTACCTGAGATACGGTGCGATCGAGGGCCGCGACCCGGGCCCCCTGTTCTCGTCCGCCACCTACCTGTCCCAATACACGGATGTGGCAGCGGCGGGCCTCAATCCGCTGCTGCACTACATGGAGCACGGCATCGAGGAAGGGCGCCACGCCGCCGTGCACGGCCTCTCGCAGGGCGAGCCCGCCCTTCCGGCCCTGCCGGCCCAGCGCTTCTCCATCTTCTACGTGTCCGGCGAACCCGACACCCCCGGGCACATCTACCGCGTGACCCGGTACATGGAGGCGGCGCGGATGAATGGCGTGCCCTCGGAGTGGGTGCGCCTGGACCAGCTGCAGGACAAGCTGTCGCTGACCGCCCAGCACGATGTGATGATGCTGTGGCGCACGCCCTGGACGCCCGCACTGCAGGAGGCGGTCGCCCGCATGCGCGCGCAGGGCAAGATGGTCGTGTTCGACATCGACGATCTGATGGTCGAGCCGGACCTCGCCCAGATCAAGTTCATCGATGGCATCCGCTCTGACGGCCATGTGCCCGAGCATGTCCGGGCGCATTTCGCCAACATCCGCCGCGCGATGCTTGCCGCCGACATCTGCCTGGCCAGCACCCAGGAACTGGCCTACCACATGCGCTGGGCCGGCAAGAGCACCCACGTCGTGCCCAATGGCTTCGACCACGGCACGCTGGAGCTTTCGCTTCGCAGCGCGCAGGCATGGCGCAGCACGCGCAGCGACGACCTGATCCGCATCGGCTACGCCGGCGGCTCACGCACCCACCAGCGCGACCTCGGCCTGGCCATCGAGGCGATTGCGCGCGTGCTGCGCGAGAACGCGCGTTGCCGGCTGGTCCTGTTCCAGACGCTGGCGGGCGTGCGCCTGGTCGAAGTGGAGGAATTCCCGGCGCTGGAAGGACTGGAGGACCGCATCGAGTGGCGGCCCTTCCAGACGCTGGAGACCCTGCCGCAGGAGATGGCGCGCTTCGACATCAACATCGCACCGCTGGAGTTCGGCAACCCCTTCTGCGAAGCCAAGAGCGAACTCAAGTTCTTCGAGGCGGCACTGCTGCATGTGCCCACGATCGCCTCGCCCACCGGCCCCTTCCGCCGCGCCATCTCGCACGAAGCGACCGGCCTGCTGGCCTCCGACGGCGACGACTGGTACCGCTGCCTGTCCCGGCTGGTCGACGAGCCGGCGCTGCGCGACGGGCTCGCCGCCGCCGCGCATCTCAGCGCCCTGGCGCAGTTCGGTCCTCTGCAGCGCGCGGCGCGGTTCGGTTGCGTGCTCGATCAACTGCGTGGCGACGTCCAGGCCGCGCGGGGGTTCGCGCTGGACGCGCGCATCCGAGCGACACCGTGGCGCAGCCCCACGCTGGTGCCGTCCACCGTGCTCTTCGAGCATTGGGCAGCGGAGCCGGAGGTGGCCGAGATCTCGGTGATCATCCCGCTGTACAACTACACGCAATTCATCGTCGAGGCGCTGGAGTCGGTGCAGGCCCAGAGCCTGGCGGTGCTGGACCTGATCGTGGTGGACGACTGCTCCACGGACGCCTCCCTGGACACGGCACTGGCCTGGGTCCGCGAGAACGCCCACCGCTTCAACCGGGCAGTGGTGGCGAGGAACGCGGTCAACAGCGGATTGGCCATGACCCGCAACGTGGGCTTCGGACTTGCACGGACGCCCTACGTGCTGCCGCTGGACGCCGACAACCGGCTGCTGCCGACCTGCTGTGAAACGCTGTACGGCGTCATGCGGGCGAACGCCGTGGCCTTTGTCTATCCCACCATCCAGCACTTCGGCGCCTCGCGCCGCACCATCAGCGACGCGCGCTACGAACCGCAACGCTTCGTGGCGGGCAACTACGTGGACGCCATGGCCCTGGTGGCCAAGGAGGCCTGGGCCATCGTCGGCGGCTACGACCACGTGAGGCACGGCTGGGAGGACTACGACTTCTGGTGCCGGCTCGCCGAGCAGGGCCAGCGTGGCCTCTGGGAGCCCCAGACACTCGCCGAATACCGCGTGCACGCCGCCTCGATGATTAAGACGGAGACCACGGCGCCCGAGAACTACCGGCGCCTCATGGACGACTTCAAGACGCGGCATCCCTGGGTGTCGTTGATCGACGAGCAACTCGCGCTGCAGGCAGCGCGCGCCAACCGCAGCTGACCAACCGTCGTCGCACGGGCAAAGGCGGATAGCCCCTGCACCGCCGGAACCGACGTGTGCAGCATGGCATCGTCGCAACGGGGCGCGCCCGTGCGGCCGCGCGACGGCCGCCAACCTGGCCACGTCGCGCACAATCCCGCCTGGCCGCATGCCGCTCTCCCGGCGTGTATGACGGTCCTCGCTGCGCGCCGCACCATGCTCTTCCTGGCCCGAACCCGCTCCGTCCTCCGCGTCGCCCTCGTGGCCGTGGCGATGGCGGCCATCTTCGTGGCGGACACGCTCACCAACTACGAGGTGGCGGCGGCGGTGCTCTATGCGGTGGTAGTGCTGTCGGCCGAGCGGGCGCTCCAGCCGCGGGCGCTGCGCGCCCTGGGCGCGGCGTGCATCGCGATGACGGTGCTGAGCTTCATGCTCACGCCGCGCGGCCACTACCACGCCGGCCTGATCAACATGGGCCTGAGCGTGTCGGCCATCGCCATGGTGACCTGGCTGGTGCTGCGCATGCAACGCGCCCGGGCCGCGGCGCAGGCGGCACAGGCCCGGCTGGAACGCATCGCCCGGGCGCAGAACCTGTCGGGCCTGACCACCTCCATTGCGCACGAGTTGAACCAGCCGCTGGCGGCCATCGTGACCAGCGGCAATGCCGCCCAGCGCTGGCTGGCGCAGGCACCGCCGCAACTCGACAAGGCGCGCCAGGCCCTGCAGCGCATGCAGGCCGATGCCGAGCGGGCCAGCAGCGTCATCGCCCGGGTGCGCCGCCTCACGCGGGGCGAACCGCCCCAGGCCAGCCGCTTCGACCTCAACGCCAACGTGCGCGAGATCGTGGCGCTGTCGCAAGACCGGCTGCAGGAAGAGGGCATCGACCTGCACCAGGCATTGGCCGTCGGACTGCCGCCGGTGTGGGCCGATCCGGTGCAGGTGCAACAGGTCATCGGCAACCTGCTGCTCAATGCACTCGACGCCATGCCCGCCGCGCCCGGCGCGCCGCGCGAGGTGCACATCGACACCGCCCGCGAGGGCGACACCGTGGTCTTCACCATCCGCGACTCGGGCATTGGCCTGGCGCCGGAGGTGCAGGCCCACCTGTTCGACGCCTTCTGGACCACCAAGCCCCAGGGCATCGGCATCGGCCTGAGCATCAGCCGCACCATCGTCGAAGCCAACGGCGGCCGCATCTGGGCCGAGCCCGCCGCCGGCCTGGGGGCGGTGTTCCGGTTCAGCCTGCCCGCCGCCCTGCAGGAGAAGCTGCCTTGACCCCGCCGACCTCGCCCGCCGACGCGGAACCCATCGTCTATGTGGTCGACGACGACCATTCGGTGCGCGCGGCGCTGGAAGACCTGCTCGCCTCGGTCGGGCTGCGCGCCATCGGCTTCGGCGCGACGCGCGACTTCCTGGCTCATCCCCGCGAACCGGCCCCGGCGTGCCTGGTGCTCGACGTCCGCATGCCGGGCCAGAGCGGCCTGGACTTCCAGCGGCAGATGCGGGCCACCGGCATCGGCCTGCCCGTGGTCTTCATCACCGGCCACGGCGACATGGCCATGGCGGTGGAGGCCATGAAGGGCGGCGCCATCGAGTTCCTGCCCAAGCCCTTCCGCGAGCAGGACCTGCTCGATGCCATCCACCAGGGCATCGCCTGCGACCGCGAACGCCTGGCGCAGGAAGCCGCGGGCGCGGACCTGCGGGCGCGCTGGGCCCTGCTGACGCCGGGCGAGCAGGCCGTGGTGCGCCTCGTGGTGCAGGGCCAGCTCAACAAGCAGATCGCCTGGCAGCTGCAGCTGAGCGAGGTCACGGTGAAGGTGCGGCGCGGCCAAGCCATGCGCAAGATGCAGGCGGCCTCGCTGGCCGAGCTGGTGCGGATGGCGGACCGGCTGGGCGACGTGGGCTGAAGCGCCGAGACTCACCGGCCAGGAGGGCACGCGCTGCGAGCGGCGCGCTCGCAGCCACCCCGCGCGGCCCTCAGGCCGCAGGCGCCACCGACGCGCCCTCGATCCCGTGCCGCGCCAGCGCCTCGGCCACGAAGCCGCTGGCCTTGGCCTCTTCCACGAAGGCGGCCAGCGCCGCGGCCGCGGCCCCGCCCCGGCTGTTTGGCGTGCCCATGGCCTGCTGGATCACCATGAAGCGACCCGGCAACAGCCGCAGGCCGCCGATGCGCGCGGCATCCGCCTGCAGCTGCTGCTTGACGCCGGCCGCGACGTCGGCGCCTTCGGCGATGAAGCTGTCGACCACCGCCGGCGAGGTGGGCGCGCGTTCGATGGTGGCGGCCTTGAGTTCGCGCGTCAGGTACAGGTCGTACGCGCTGCCCTTGCCCACCATGACGCGGGTGCCGGCGCGGTCCACCTCGTCGTTGGACTGCAGCGGCGAGGCATCGCGCACCAGGTACGCGCCCTCGATCAGCACATAGGGCGCGGTGAAGCGGATGCCCTCGCCGCGCAGCGGGTCGATGGCGAAGAAGCCGATGTCCGCGTCTTCGGCCTTCACCGCTGCCACCGACGCGGCCGCGGTGTCGAACACCGCCAGCTCAAGGCCTACGTCCAGCTTCTGTGCGAACGCGCGGGCCAGATCGACCGAGACACCCCCCACATCGCCGGTGTCCGCGTCGCGGCGGGCCAAAATGGAATTGCCGAGGTTGATGGAGGCGCGCAGCACGCCGCGCGGCGCAAAGGCGGCCGCGACGGCCGGATCGATGAGGGACATGGTGGACTCCTTGGAAGCGGGCCAAAAAAGACGGGGCCGGCAGGGCCGCCCCAGAACCGACCCGATCATCGTCGACGTGCCTGACGCCTGGCGTTGGCGCAAGCGCCACTGCCGGGCGCTGAAAGCCTTTTGACAGCTTGCCTTGTGCACCATGCGCTCCAGCCCGGCCGGCATCGCGCTGGCCGGGCCGAATTCTTTTCTGGCGGACCTCGCCGCCGCGCCCCCAAGAACAGTTCCGGAGACGACGCCATGACGCACCACGACCCGCTCGCCCACCCCGCCCTGCCCACCCGCCGCCGCCTGCTGCAGGGTGCCGCCGCATCCGTCGCCGCCGGCGCCCTGCCCCACCTGGCCTTCGCCCAGGACAACTGGCCCACGCGCCAGGTGCGCTTCGTGGTGCCCTTCGCACCGGGCGGCTCGTCCGAGATCGTCGCGCGCTCCACCGCGGCCGAACTGGGCAAGACCCTGGGCCAGAGCGTCTACGTCGACAACAAGCCGGGCGCCGCCGGCAACATCGCCATGCAGGACGTGGCCCGCGCCGACGACCAGCACACGATCATCCTGGGCCACATCGGCACGCTGGCGGTCAATCCGTACATCTTCGCCAAGCTGCCCTACGACCCCAACAAGGACTTCAAGCCCGTCAGCCTGCTGGCCAAGGTGCCCAGCCTGTACGTGATCCATCCGGACGTGCCGGCCAAGAACCTCAAGGAATTCGTCGCCTATGCCAAGACCCGCCCGGGCCGCCTGAGCTACGGCTCGGCCGGCAACGGCAGCGCCGGCCACCTGGCCATGGAATACCTGAAGATGAGCGCGGACATCTTCATGCTGCACGTGCCCTACAAGGGCACCGGCCCCATGCTCACCGACCTGATGGCCGGCCGGCTGGAGGCCTCGGCCATCGGCGCGGCGGCCGTGATTCCCTTCATCAAGTCGGGCAAGCTGCGCTGCATCGGCACCGGCTCCACGCGTCGCCTGCCGCAGTTGCCCGACGTGCCCACCGTGGCCGAGCAGGGCTTCCCGGGCTTCGAGATGACGCAGTGGTACGGCATGATGGCCCCGGCTTCGATGACGCCGGCCCACCTGGCCAAGCTGTCGGCCGAAACGATGAAGGCCGCCAAGTCGCCACCGGCCCTGGAGCGCATGAGCGCCGATGCGGCCGAGGTGGTGGGCGGCACCCCCGAGCAGTTCGCGCAGTTCATCGCGGCCGAGCAGGCCCGCTGGCAGAAGGTCATCGCGCGCGCCAACATCAAGCCCGACTGAGCGGCGCTGCCGGCTGCCGAAGCGGCATGGGCCGCAGCTAGCATCGGCCACCATGCGCATCCTCCTGGCGGAAGACGAACACACCCTCGGCACCTGGCTGTGCCGGGCGCTGGAGCATTCGGGCATCCAGGTCGAATGGGTGGACGACGGTCGCCTCGCCGACCGGGCCCTGCAGCAGCGTGACCATGACGCCCTGGTGCTGGACCTGGGACTGCCGGGACTGGACGGCCACCGCGTGCTGCAGCGCCTGCGCGAGCGCGACCAGCGCATCCCGGCGCTGATCCTCACCGCGCGTGATTCGGTCGACGAGAAGGTTGCGGCCCTGAACGCGGGCGCCGACGACTTCCTCGCCAAGCCTTTCGCCCTTGCCGAACTGGAGGCGCGCCTGCATGCACTGGTGCGCCGCGCCCGCGGCGTGGAGCATCCGCGCCTGGCGTGCGGGCCATTGGTCTACGACAGCACCCGACGGCAGTTCACGCTGCACGGCGAAGTGCTCGCGCTGTCGCCGCGCGAATCCGCCGTGCTGCGGGCGCTGGCGCAGCGCACCGGCGAGCCGCTGTCCAAGCAGCAGATCATCGACCGCGTGTTCTCGGACCAGGACGAGGTGCATCCCGAGGCCGTGGAGGTGCTGGTCTACCGCCTGCGCAGGCGCCTGGAAGGCAGCGGCGCGCGCATCGTCACACTGCGCGGGCTCGGCTATGTGCTCGAGCCGGAATGAGCCTGCGGCGCCGCCGCGGCTGCGCCTTCGCGCCTCGCGCTGGCTGCAGCGCAGCAGCCTGTGGCAGCGGCTGGCCCTGCTCCTGCTGCCGGGGCTGGCGGCGGTCACGGCGCTGGAGCTGTGGATGACCCGGCACGATGCGCTCGAATCCGCCAACTCGGCCTACGACCGGTCGCTGCTGGGCGCCCTCAAGTCCATCGACGCCAACATCTCCACCGCCTCGGGCGGCCTCTCGCTGGAGATGCCCTACACCATGTTCGAGTTCTTCGAGCTGACGGCGAGCGGCCAGGTGTTCTTTCGCGTCGCCACCTCCGACGGCCTGGTCGAACTGGGCAGCGCCGACTTCCCGCAGCCGGGCACCCCGCCGCCCCTGGGCGTGCCGGTGTTCTACGACGCGGTGTACTTCGGCGAGCCGGTGCGGCTGGCCGCCTACGAGCGCGAGCTGGAGCGCGCGCCCGCCGGCAGCACGGCGCGCCGCGTGATGATCCAGGTGGGCGAAGGCACCCAGTCGCGCGAGGTCTTCAGCGCCCGCTTCGTGCGCAGTGCCGCCTTGCGCGACCTGCTGGTGCTGCTCCTGCTGCTGGGCGGCACCACGGCCGCGCTGCTGGCAGCGCTGCGGCCGCTCTCGCGGCTGGCGCAGGAGGTCGAGGCGCGCCCGCCCGAGGACCTGAACCGCATCTCGCAGGAGAACCTGCCGGCCGAGATCCGCCCGCTGGTGGCGGCCGTCAACCGGCAGATGGCGCGCACGCAGGAGCTGGTGGCGCTGCAGCGCCAGTTCCTGGACGACGCGTCGCACCAGCTGCGCACCCACCTCACCACGCTGCAGATGCAGGTGGACTATGCGCGGCGCGAGCAGGACGCGGGCATGGTGCAGGATGCGCTTGCCGCCCTCAAGGCCGAAATCGCCAGCGCCACGCGCAGCGCGCAGCAGCTGCTGGCGCTGGGCCGAAGCGACACGGTGCCGGTGGAGGCCGCACTCTTCGACGCTGGGGAGTTGCTGCGTGAGGTCGCGCTGCAATGGCTGCCGGCCGCCCGCCGCAAGCGCATCGACCTGGGCATCCAGCCCGAGGAAGGCGCACCGGCCGCCTTCGGAGACCGCCATCTGCTGCGCGAGGCTTTCGCCAACCTGGTGGCCAATGCCGTGGCGTACACGCCCGAAGGAGGAACCGTGACGCTGCTGTCCGGCAGCGACGCGCAGGGCTGGCAGCTGGCCGTCGAGGACAACGGCCCCGGCCTGGATGCCGAGGACCTTGCGCGCCTGGGCCAGCGCTTCCAGCGCGGCAGCGGCGCGCGGCCGGGCGGCTTCGGCCTGGGGCTGGCCATCGCGCGATCCATCGCCCAGCGCCATGGCGGCGAACTGCGGCTGCGGGACCGTGCGCCGTCGTCCGGCCTGCATGCCGAGCTCTGGTGGCCGCGCGACCGCCGCGCCGACACTGCAAGAACGACAGGAGACACCCATGAGGCATCGCACCCCGGCACGCCCACGTGATCGCCGCCAGTTGCTGCTGCGGGCCGTCGCAGCCCTGGTGCTGCCTGCGGGCGCGCCAGGCGCTGCCCTCGCCGCCGCAGCCGCCGCCCCCTTGCCGGCCATCCCGGACCCAAGCGTCCTGGCTGCCGAATGCGTCATTCCGGCGAAGGCCGGCGGGGGTTTCGCGCTCACCTGCGCATTGGCGCGCGACGCCCTGCAGGCGGTGCGGCCGCAGCGGCCCTCGCTGGGCCAGCGCTTCCTGCCCGGCGGCATCGGTGCCCTCGCCTTCGACCAGATCGCCACCGGGCGCATCGGCGGCCCCGGCACGCTGGTGGCCTTTTCCGGCGGCTCGCTGCTGAACATCGCGCAGGGCCGCTTCGGTCCGCACCCCGTCTCGGCGGTGCGCTGGCTTGCGTTGCTCGGTGCCGACTATGGCGTGATCGCCGTGCACCGCGACTCGCCCTACCGCCGGCTTCAGGACCTGGTGGAAGTGCTGCGCGCCAAGCCCGGGCGCATTGCCTTCGGCGCCGGCGGTACCGTCGGCAGCCAGGACTGGGTGAAGGCCGCGCTGCTGGTGCGCGCCAGCGGCGGCGACCACAAGACGATGCGCTTCGTGGCCTTCGAAGGCGGCGGCGATGCACTGAATGCGCTGCAGGGGCGTCATGTGGACGTGTTCTGCGGCGACGCCGCCGAAGCCGCCCAGGCCATGGACGCCGGCGCTTCACTGCGCTTCCTGGCCGTCTTTTCGGCCCAGCGCCTGGGCGGCGTACTGCAGGGGGTGCCCACGGCGCGCGAACAGGGCATCGACATCGTCTGGCCCACCGTGCGCGGCGTCTACCTCAGCGCCGACGTGCCCGAGCCGGCGCTGCACGCCTGGACCGCCGCGTTCGAGGAGGCGATGAAGGCGCCAGGCTATGCGCAGCTGCTGGCCCGCCATGCGCTCTATCCCTTCGCGCTCACCGGTCCAGCCCTGGCGCGCTTCGTGGAGGCGGAGCTGGACAAGTACCAGAAGCTGGCCGCGGAACTGGGCCTGCGCCGCAGGAGCCGCACAGGCAGCTGAGGGGCTGCCCCCCGCGGCCAGCGTCAATAGCCGGCGCCGCGGTCCACCGCACGCAGCGGCGCCAGGCCTGCGCGCACCCGCGCGACCTCTTCGGCGAACTGTGCCACCACGGCCTCGATGTCCACGCTGCGGCAGGCATGCGGGGTCACGACCACGCGCGGGTGCTGCCAGAACGGACTTTCGGGTGGCAGCGGCTCATGCCGGAAGACGTCCAGCACCGCGGCGGCGAGGTGACCGCTGTCCAGCGCGGCCAGCAGGTCGGCGTCCACCACGTGCTCGCCGCGACCGACGTTCAGCAGCGAGGCGCCCGCCGGCAGTTGGGCCAGCAGGCGCGCGTCGATCAGGTTCTCGGTGTCGGGCGTCAGCGGCAGCAGGTTGACCAGGATCTGCGAGCGGGCCAGCAGCGCCCGCAGGCCCGCGGCGCCTTCGAAGACGTGGATGCCGTCCTCCGACCGGCCCCGGCGCGCCCACGCGGCCACATCGAAGCCCACCTGCCGCAGCAGGCGTGCCGCGGGCGCCGCCATCGCACCGAAACCGAGGAAGCCGACGCGACGCACGCGCAAGGGCAGCGGGGCCCGTTTGCACCAACGCCGCGCGCGCTGGTCCTGCGCATAGGCCGGCAGCTCGCGATGCAGCTGCAGTACCTGGGTCAACACGTACTCGTTCATGAGCACATCGCCGCCCTGGGGCACCGGGCGCGTCAGTGGCACCCCGGCGGGAATGCCGCCGTCGCGCAGCAGGTGGTCCACGCCGGCGTGCAGCGAGCCCACGAGGCGAAGCCGGGGCAGCGCCTGCAGCGCGCCGTGCGGGATGCGCGAGACGAGCGCGAACTCGATCTCCGTTGCATCTCCCACGTCGGGCCAGATGCGCACGGGCAGTTCGTCGCCGCAGTGCGCCTGCACCGCGGCGCGCAACTCCGGCAGGGGCACGGGCCCCGCATGCAGCAGCAGCGCCATCACTCGGCGCGGATGTTGTTCCGGCGGATCACCTCGCCCCAGCGTCGCTGCTCGTCGACCAGCAGCTTGGCCAACTGCTCGGGGGTGCCGGTGCTGATCTCGCCGCCCCCGTTGGCCGCGAACTGCTGCATCTCGGCCGAGGCCATCCCCTTGGCCGCCGCTTCGCGCACGCGGGCGATGATGGGCGCGGGCGTGCCGAGCGGGGCCATCAGCCCCATCCAGTAGTCTGCGCCGGCGTCCAGCACGCCCAGTTCCACCAGCGTGGGCACCCCGGGCATCAGGCTCGAGCGGGCGTCGCTGCTCAAGGCCAGCACCTTGACCTTGCCCTGCTTCATCCAGATCTGCGCGTTGGGCACGGTGTCGAAGTACATCTGCACCTCGTCGGCGGCCAAGGCCTGCACGGCGGCGGCAGAGCCCTTGTAGGGCACGTGCACCAGATCGAGCCCTGTACGGCTCTTGAACAGCTCGCCCAGCAGGTGGTTGGTGCTGCCCACGCCGGAGGAGGCGTAGTTCAGCTTTCCGGGCCGCTGCTTGGCGTAGGCCATGAAGTCGGCCAGGGTCCTGCCCGGCACCGAGGTGCTCACCATCAACACGCCCAGATAGTGGATCAGCAGCGTGATCGGCGCGAAGTCGCGCGCACCGTCGTAGGGCGGCTTCTCCAGCAGGAGCGGCGCGATCACCTGATTGGTCGAGGTCGTGAACATCAGCGTGTAGCCATCGGCCGGCGAGCGCATCGCCGCCTGAGTGCCGATGGTGCCGGTGGCACCGGGGCGGTTGTCCATGACGACGGGCTGGCCGAGCTCGATGCGCAGGCGGTCGGCCACCATCCTGGCGGTGATGTCCGTGGCGCCACCCGGGGCGAAGGGCACGATCAGCTTGATGGGCCGGTCGGGATAGCCACTCTGGGCCGAGGCCCCGAAGGCGAGCGAGGCGGCACCGGCGGCTGCCGCCGTCAGCACGCGGCGGCGTGGGATGGAAGTGGGCATGCTCTGTCTCCTCGTGGCGGTCATCGCGCGGGCGCGGTGTGTCCGCCCAGCACCTCGGCCACCCAATCCGCCATGTAGTCGGTGGCAGGCGCCTGGTTGTCGACGTGGCAGTGCTCGCAGCCGCCTTCTTCGGCGGTGAAGACCCGCAGTTCGCGCCGCGCGCTATGGACGGCGGCGGCGTAGACCTGGTGCGCCTCGGTCACCGGCGTCTGCCGGTCATTGCCGCCGTGTGTGATGAGCAGCGGGCAGCGGATGCGCTCGGCGATGCCGCCCAGGTGCATGGGCGCCATCTTCGCGACGACGTCCTCGACGCCCTGCGCGCCGTACACCCACTCGGCATGTTCCAGATGGAAGTGCACCGCCTGTGCGAGTTGGCCCTTCAGGCGCTTCTCGAAAAGCGAGCCCCAGTCCCACACGCCGGTCCAGGCCACACAGCAGGCGAAGCGCGGCTCCAGTGCGGCCGAACGCACGGCGTGGTAGCCGCCCGCCGATGGCGCAATGATGCCGATGCGCGCAGGGTCCACGTCATCGCGACCCAGCAGGTATTCCAGGCTCGCGCGTGCCGGACGCTCGGTCTCGGGCATGCCGAGCAGGCCCTGCAGGCGCAGTGCCTCGCCCACGCCCGGATGGTCCACGATCAGCATCGAGATGCCGCGGCGGCGGAACTCCTCGTGGATCTGCATCAGGCAGATCGTCTCCTTCATGATGTCGAAGCCGTCGAACATCACCATGCACGGGCCCCGCCCGTCGCCGGCGCGTACGAATAGCGCCGGCAGCGTGCTGCCTTCGTAGGGCACGGCGCAGCGCTCCACGGGCTGCTCCAGCGTGGCCTGCCAGCCCGCGAAGCTGTCGAGCATGCGGTGGTAGACCGGCATGCGCTGCGGGTCGGCGTGGCGCATCTGACGCTCGGCCATCATGTAGTAGGTGCAGGCGCGCTGCAGCTTGCGTCCCGCACTGAAGGCGCGACCGGCGCGCCGGTCGACTTCGGCCTGCGCCGACACGCGGTCGGCGACCTTCAGCCAACTCTGCGTCCATGCGAGGGACGAGGCGTCGCCTTTGACGGAGGCGTAGGGTCGCAGCGGCCTGCATGCTTCGTCGATATCGCCGATGGCGCCACCACAGGTCTCGGCCATCATCACCGCCAGGCTCCAGGCGTAGTTGTCAGGGAAGTATTCGAACATCGTCTCGGTTGTTGAAGATAGCGACCGCGCACGGCTGCGCCACCAGGACCGCATGGGTGCTGGGCGGTAGGCGGCGGATCGTCGAGCCGGAGGCCGGCGGGGGTCGCGCTTCAGCCTCTCGGGCTGGCAGCGGCGGATGTCTTGGTCAGTCTTGTCTCCTTCTGCGATCAGCGTCGTGGGCGCATGCTGTCGTGCTTCGATGGGCGGCGGTGTCGATCACTGCCGACCCACGGCCTTGGCATGCACGCGGACCGCCGGAGTCGCCTGGCGGAGAGGGTGCGTGTGAGGCCGTGATGAGCGGCGCTCAGCATAGGAGTGCGGACAGGGCGGCACCAATGGAATCTGGCGATGGTTCGCATCGCCGCGGATGATGCATGCATCGCCCGCGCACCTTCGGTGCCTCGGCAGAAGCGAATGCGGCGGACTGAGCGAACGCCGCTCAGTCGTTCGGCGGCAGCTCGAATTCGCGCTGCGCCGCCTGGATCGATGCGGTCGAAGGCATTGATCGCAAGGCCGCAGCCCGCTGCGGCGACATTGGCAGGCGGTCGGCCACCGGCCGCGCCGGCCTGGGCGTCTGCACCAAGGGATCGACAGCCGTCGCAGCAAGAGGCGGCGTGCGACCCGTCATCGACACCGGCGCGCCAGGCCCGGCCCCCGACGCCTGGGTCGCGCTCAGGGTCACCACGATGCGCCGCCCCTCGACGGTGCGCAGCACCACCTCGTCGACGCGCACGGCTTCGATCGTCCACTCCGGCGTGACGGCGGAACGGGCTCGATACAACTGCCAGCCCGACGGCCCCACGGCCATGAGCGCCAGGCTGCGGGTCGCGTCAGCATGCATCACGGTCCCGCCCAGCTGAACGACAGGCGCGTCGTCTGCCCATGCTGCCTGGACGCCAGCAACGACAAGCATGGCGCATGCGAGCCGAACGCGACGCAGGAGATGCGCGAGCGGTGGGTCGGCAACGCGAGGAAAGGTCATGGGTTCGGAATGGCCAAGCGCAGCACACGATTGTTCCCACTCTGGAGCCGCATTCCATCGGTACAGGTCCCAGGACGAACTGAAAGCCAATTGAAAGGCGCGACCTTCTATGGTCGCTACGCGCGGGCCACCGTGGCGCCCGCACCTCTGGAGACATGATGAACAGAACCTTTGCCCTGACGGGCGTTTGCGCAGCCGTGGTGCTGCTGGCCGCATGCGGCGGCGGAAGCAAGCAGACCAGCGTGGACCTCGTGGCACCCCCACCCCCCTCTTCCGAACAGCCCAGCACGCCGCCGCCACCGCCGCCTGCCGTCGATCCGCTGGCCAAGGCACCAGCCGATGTACGGATGACCTGGTTCGGCATCACCAACTGGCACTACCAGATCGGCGACAAGGGCGTGATGCTCGACGGCGAAGTCGTGAACTCCGGGCGCACCGCCAATGCCGCCGCCGTCACCAAGGCCCTGACGGCATTGACCGATGGCGTGGCCGGCAACTCGGTCGATGTCGTGCTGCTCGGTCATGTGCATCCCGACCATTCCGTGCAACTGCCCGAGTGGGCCAAGCAGACGAGCAAGCGCGTGTACGCACCGCCAGCCGCCTGCGCCACGCTGGTGGGCAGCAACGGAATCCCGGCCGACCAATGCGTGGGGCTCAAGGGCGGCGAGGTGATCGACCTCGATGCCTTCACCCAGATCCGCGCCGTGCGCTGGGTGCACAGCGTGGACTGCGACGAGTTCAGCAACGGCACCGGCGGCCCCGAGACCTTCGGTTTCCTCTTCACCACCAAGATCAAAACGGGCGAGACGCTCAGCTGGTTCGTCTCCGACAGCGGCGCCGGCGGCCCCGACCTCACTGCACCGCGCGTGGTCACCACGGTGGAGAACGGCCAGAACGTCACCACCACCTACGGCTCGCCGCTGCAGAACCTCAAGGACGCCCTCAAGTCCGCGGGTCTCAAGAGCTTCGACGTGTGGCAAGGGGGACCCGAGTCGCGCATGGTCTACCAGGCCCGCACGGTGATCCCGGAGTTCGAGGTGAAGACCTTCATGCCGCACCACCTCAATTCGCGTGCGGCGGGCGGGCAGTCCTTCAGCCTGACCTACGGCATGCACTATGCCTACAGCGAGGACGACCAGCCCAAGCTGAAGGAGTTCCTGAAGACGGTGGAGGTCCCGCAGATCTATCCGGCCAATTATTTCGACGCCTGGACCTATGGCCGCGACGGCGTGAAGGTGGTGGCCAACGACAAGATGAAGGCCGCCTACGGCCTGCCGGCGACCGGCCCCGGCCCCGGCCAGCAGTTCCCCAACCCGCGCGCGGGCGCCCTGGAATGCAAGTACGACTGAAGTCGCGCCGCGCCCTCGTGCGGGGCACTGGTGCGCTGCTGCTGGCCGCGTCGCCATGGGTGGCCTTCGCCCACGGCGACTGGCCGCCCAAGCATGGCGGGGTGATGAACGATGGCGAGACCTCCTTCGAGCTGGTGCAGCGCCGCGACGGCCTGCACTTCTACGTCGAGGACCACGGTGAGCGCGTGCGTACGGCAGGCAGCACGCCGACGCTGATCGTTCTCCGCAACGGCATGGAGAAAAGTCATGGCGGCAAGCCGCAGGGCGACAACGCGCTCTTCTTCCCCGGCGTGCGCCTGCAGCCGGCCGACGATGTAGTGGTGCGCGTGACCTTCGCGCAGGGCGCCGTTGCCGTGGGTCGCTTTCCAGCTCAGCTGCGGACCAGGGTTTCTACGGCATCTCGCTGAAAGCCGGACGAAAGGCGTGCGCCGATAAGGTCAGGGGACGCTAGATCCCATTGGAGACCTCACATGGCTTTTCGTCCTCTTTCCCTGTCCCTCGTCCTGATGGCCGCGGCCACGGCGGCCCTGGCCGGCCCGCTCGACAAGACCGAGTGCATCGCACCGGCCAAGCCGGGCGGCGGCTTCGACCTCACCTGCAAGCTGGTTCAAAGCGGCCTGCTCGAGGGCAAGTACATCGCCGATCCGATGCGCGTGACCTACATGCCCGGCGGCATCGGTGCGGTGGCCTACAACACCGTCATCGCGCAGCGCCCCGATGCGGCCAACACCATCGTGGCCTTCTCGGGCGGCTCGCTGCTCAACCTCGCGCAAGGCAAGTTCGGCCGATATTCCGAGAACGACGTGAAGTGGCTCGCGGCCATCGGCACCGACTACGGCGCCGTGGTGGTGGCCGAGAACTCGCCCTACAAGACCCTGCAGGACGTGATGGCCGCCATGAAGGCCGACCCGTCGAAGGTTGTGCTCGGTGCCGGTGGCACCATCGGCAGCCAGGACTGGATGAAGGCCGCGCTGCTGGCACGCGCCGCGGGCGTCAACCCGCGCCAGATGCGCTTTGTGGCCTTCGAAGGCGGCGGCGAGGCCATGACCGCGCTGCAGGGCGGCCACATCCATGTGTTCACCGGCGATGCGGCCGAGACGCTGCAACAGGCCAAGGCCGGCACCAAGGTGCGCGTGCTGGCCGTCATGTCCGACAAGCGCCTGCCCGGCGAGTTCGCCAAGGTGCCCACGGCCAAGGAAGCCGGCGCGGACATCCAATGGCCCATCGTGCGCGGTTTCTACCTGGGCCCCAAGGTGAGCCAGGCCGACTACGAAACCTGGGCCCAGACCTTCTCGAAGATGACGGCCACGCCCGCCTACGAGAAGCTGCGCGACGAGCGCGGCCTGTTCCCGCTGGCCATCGTGGGCAGCGAGCTCGACGGCTACGTCAAGCAGCAGGTGGCGCAGTACCGCAAGCTGGTCGAGGACTTCGGGCTGAAGGTCGCGAATTGAACACCGCGCACAGCGCACGAGCGACCGACGCATGACCGACCGAATCCTTGGCGTGGCGTGCGTGCTGGTGGCGGCCGTCATGGCCCTCGCCGCACGCCACTACGTGGCCGACATCTCCTATGAACCCGTGGGCCCGCGGGCCTTTCCGATGCTGCTGGCCGGCCTGCTGGCCGTGGCGGGCCTGTGGCTGGCCATCAAGCCCTCGGCCGATGCGACCGACTATCGCGGCCTGCCGCTGAAGCAGGTGGCGGTAGTGCTGGGCGCTGTCTTTGCCTATGCCCTGTGCTTCGAGGTGCTGGGCTTCGCGCTGGCGACCATGCTGGTGGCGGTGCCCGTGGGCATGGCCTTCGGCGGCAAGCCGCTGAAGTGCCTGGCCGCCGGCGCAGTGCTGGGGGCCGGCGCCTTCTACATGTTCGACCGGCTGCTCGATGTGGTGCTGCCGATGGGCTGGCTGGCGCCGGTGCTGGGAGCCCTCTGATGGAGACGCTGCACTTCCTGCTCAGCGGCTTCGGCGTGGCCTTCACGCCGGTCAACCTGATCACGGCGGCACTGGGCGCCTTCATCGGTACCGTGGTCGGCCTGCTGCCCGGGCTGGGGCCGATCAACGGCGTCGCCATCCTGATGCCTCTGGCCTTCGCCATGAAGCTGCCGCCGGAGACCTCGCTGATCCTGCTGGCCGCCGTGTACATCGGCTGCGAATATGGCGGGCGCATCTCGTCGATCCTGCTGAACATCCCCGGCGATGCGGGCGCGATCATGACGGCGCTCGACGGCTACCCGATGGCCCGCAAAGGGCTGGGCGGCGTGGCGCTGTCGATCTCGGCCTGGAGCTCCTTCGTAGGCTCGCTGATCGCCACCGCCGGCATCGTGATGCTGGCCCCGCTGCTGGCGCAATGGGCCATCTCGTTCGGCCCGGCCGAGTACTTCGCGCTGATGTGCTTTGCCTTCGCCTGCATCACCGGGCTGCTGGGCGATGCGCCGGTCAAGGCCGGCATTGCCGCGATCCTTGGGCTGGCGCTGTCCTGCGTGGGGCTGGACTCCAACTCGGGCATCTACCGCTTCACCGGTGGCGACGTGCACCTGTCGGACGGCGTGCAGTTCGTGGTGGTGGTGATCGGCGTGTTCTCGATCAGCGAGATCCTGCTCATGCTGGAGGCCCACCACAGCACCGGCGGCATGGTGCGCCAGACCGGCCGCAAGCTCTTCAACTGGTTCGAGGTCAAGTACACCTGGGTGAGCACGCTGCGCTCGAGCGTGGTGGGCTTCGTGGTAGGCATCCTGCCCGGCGCGGGCGCCACGGTGGCCAGCGCCATGACCTACAGCATGGAAAAGCGCCTCCTCGACAAGGAAGGCACCTTCGGCCACGGCGACATCCGCGGCGTGGCGGCACCGGAGGCAGCCAACAACTCCGCGGCCACGGGCTCCTTCGTGCCCATGCTGACGCTCGGCGTGCCCGGCTCGGGCACCACCGCCGTGATGATGGGCGCGCTGGCGCTCTACAACATCACGCCCGGACCGGCCCTGTTCAGCATGCAGCCGGACCTGGTGTGGGGCTTCATCGCCTCGCTGTTCCTGGCCAACGTGATCCTGCTGGTCATCAACATTCCGATGGTGGGGCTGTTCACCAAGCTCTTGTCGGTGCCCAACTGGCTGCTCGTGCCGGCCATCCTGACGGTGAGCACCGTGGGCGTCTATGCGGTGCATGCCACCACCTTCGACCTGGTGCTGATGGCGGTGCTCGGCGTGGCCGGCTACCTGTTGCGCAAGCAGGGCGTGCCCATGGCACCGCTGATCCTCGGCTTCGTGCTCGGGCCGCTGATGGAGCAGAACCTGCGCCGCGCGCTCTCCATCACCCAGGGCGACACCGCCATCCTGGTGGAAAGCCCGATCTCTCTGGGCCTGTGGATCTGCGCGGCTCTGATGCTGGTGGTGCCACCGCTGCTGCGCCTGCGCCAGCAACGCGCGCGGCGACGTGCCGCAGCGCTCGGTCAGGCACCGGCTGCCTGATCGACGCGCGGCTGCGCGGCCGGCAGCCACAGGCTGGCCCGCAGCCCGCCCCCCGGCGCGCGGGCCAGTTCCAGGCGGCCGTGCAGCCGCGTCGCGATGGACAGCACGATGGCCAGTCCCAGCCCGGTGCCCGCACCCAGGGCATTGCTTGCGCGAAAGAAGCGCTGGGTCACCAGCGGCAGTTCATCCTCAGGGATGCCCGGCCCCTCGTCGGTTACCTCGATGCAGCATCCTCCCGTCTCGGCCCGCACGCCGACGGTGACGCTGCCGCCGGCCGGCGTGTGGCGCAGGGCGTTGTCGACCAGGTTGGACAGCGCTTCCTGCACCAGGCCTGCATGCGCCAGCGCCATCACCGGGGCACCATCGTGCTCCAGCCCCAGGTCCACCGCGTTGCGGCGTGCAACGGGCCATAGCCTGCGCACCAATTCGCCCGCCAGCCCCGCCAGGTCGGTGCGCTCGGACTGCAGCGGCGAGGTGTCCGCCCGTGCCAGCACAAGCAGCTGGTTGACGCGCCGGATCATGGCCCGCAGCTGGACGCGCATGGCCTCCATGGCTTCACGCACGCGCCGGTCGTCCGGCTCACGCAGCGCATAACCGGCCTGGGTCAGCAAGGTGGTCAGCGGCGTGCGCAGCTGGTGCGAGGCATCGTCGAGAAAGCGCCGCTGCGTGGCCAGCAGCGTGCGGTAGCGGCCCAGGTGGTCGTTGGTCGCCTGCACCAGCGGCAGCACATCCACCGGCACCCGCGCGGTGTCGATGGGCGAGAGGTCGTCGGCCTGACGAGCCTGCACGCCTTCGCGCAGTTGCTTGAGCGGCCGCAGCGACCAGCTCACGGTCATCGCAACCATGGCCGCCGCCAAGACGGCCAGCAGCACGTCGCGGATGACGGCCTGGAGGATGAACTGCCGGCTGAACTCTGTGCGCGAGGCCAGCGATTCGGCCACCTGGATGACGATGTTGCCGCTCGCCGGCTCGTCGAGCGGCCGCACGTAGGTGCCCACGCGTGCCGGGCCGTCGACATAGTCCACGGTCTGGAAGTGCGGGGTGCGCAGCGCCGTGGGCTCGTCCGGCATCGGGATGTCGGGGCTGCCGATCTCCACCAGCCCATCCTCGGTAGCCACCCGGTAATGCACCGGGCCGCTGGCCGTCAGTTCGAAGAACTCTAGCAGCACATAGGGCAGCTCCACGCCGATGCCGCCGCTCTCGGTGGAGATGCTCGCGTCGATGGCGCGGATGGCGCCGTACAGCGAGCGGTCGAAGGCCGCATTCACCGCCGCATCGGCCGTGCGCCATGTGGCGAGCACCTGCAGCACGCTGCCGGCCAGCACGCCCGCCAGCAGCACCACGGTCAGCGTGCGGCGCAGGCTGGTGCGGTGCAGCGCATCAAGGCGCATGGCCGACCGCCTCCAGCACATAGCCCAGTCCGCGCATCGTCGTCACCTGCACATCGCTGCCGCTCAGGCGCTTGCGCAGCCGGTGGATGATCACTTCCACGGCTTCCGGATTGACCTCGGCGTCGCCAGGAAACACCTGCTGCATCAGCTCGGCCTTGCCCACCGGCTGACCCGGCGCACGGATCAGCACGCTCAGCAGTGCGTGTTCGCGCGGTGTGAGGGTCAGGGACTCCGCACCCAGCTGAAACCGCTTGCCGACCGGATCGAAGCTGAGCGAGCCGCAGCTCGGCCGGGCCGGCTCGCGGCTGCGCGCCCGGCGCACCAGCGCCAGCAGGCGCGCTTCCAACTCCTCGATCTCGAAGGGCTTGGCCATGAAGTCGTCGGCGCCTCCCCGCAGCGTGGACACTCGCTGCGCGAGCGTGTCCCGCGCCGTGAGAACGAGTACCGGCAGTGCCTCGTCGTCCTCGCGCAGATTGGCCAGCACGTCCTCGCCGTCCAGTCCGGGCAGGCCCAGATCGAGGATCAGCGCGTCGTAGCGCTCGGCGCGCAGCGCGCGGGAGACCAGCCGCCCGTCGGCCACCCAGTCCACCGCACTGCCGCTCTGCGTGAGCGCGCGCACCATCCAGTCGGCCAGCGCCGCCTCGTCCTCTGCCAACAACAACTTCATGCTTGCCCTCTCGAAGTTGCCATTGTCCAGGCGCAGGCCCTACTGGATCACCCCCGCCGCCACATTGATCGACAGCGCCAGCACCACCATGTTGAAGCCGAAGGACAGCACGCTGTGCAACAGCGTCAGCCGCCGCATCTCGCGCGTGGTGACCTGCACGTCGGACACCTGCGAGGTCATGCCGACGACGAAGGCGTAGTACATGAAGTCGGTGTAGTCCGGGTCGGCCTTGCCCGGAAAGTCCAGCCCGCCCTCGTCGGGCGTGCCGTCGTCGCGGTAGTAGCGGTGCGCGTAGTGGAAGGCGTAGACGGTGTGGATCATCAGCCACGAGCCGGCCAGCGCGACCATGCCCAGCACGATGTGCGCGCCGCGCTCCACGCCGCCGAGTTGCTTGACCTGCTGCAGCAGCAGACCGATGGCGATCACGCTGCTGATGATGGCGGCCGACACGATGGCCAGGATGATCGGCCCTGGTGGATCGAGCGATCGGGCCCGGGCCTTGACCTGCGCCGCGTCGAAGATGCGCGCCTGCCAGGTGGCCCAGCCCAGGTAGGCGGCCACCGCGGCGCACCAGCCGAGCAGGCTGGCGGGCCGTGCGGCCATGCCGCCCGCCATGCACAGGCCTGCCACGCTCAGGCCGGCCAGGCCGCCGTAGGTCAGTCGCTGGGTGCCGTTGACATGTTGAAAGTGCCGTCGCATGCGGCCACTTTAGCGGGCGCCGACTGCCGCCCATCTGACCCGCGGCGCGCTCGGCGCGCCGGCCTACACCAGGGCGCAGCCTCGCTGATAGGTTGCAGGCCGATCATCACTTCAGGAGCGACACGATGACATCCAGCCTCAAGACGGGCGACAAGGTGAAATGGGACACCTCCCAGGGGCAGACCACCGGCAAGGTGGTGCGCAAGGTCACGCACACCGCCCATGTGGCCGGGCACGAAGCCAAGGCCTCACCGGCCCACCCTCAGTACGAGGTCAAGAGCCGCAAGACCGGCAAGAAGGCGATCCACCATGCCGATGCGCTGAAGAAGGCCTGATCCGATGTCGCAGCCGAAGAGTGAGGACGTCTCGGAGATCGTGCGCGCGTTCAAGCATGCCGTGAACATGACGCCGGCCCAGCTGGAGAAGTGGCTGGAGACGGAAGCGTCGAAGACCGTCGGCTTCAAGGGTGCCGCAGGGGGTGAGTCCGTAGGCCACCGCTCCGGCCGCCGCATCGTGCGACTGCTGCACAAGAAGACGGACGACTTGACCGCTGGCGACGTGGCGCATATGCGCAAAGTGGTGGGCTATGTGAAGCGGCACCTGGCGCAGCGCCCCGACGGGTCGGTGCGCGACACACCTTGGCGCCAGTCGTTGATGAACTGGGGACACGATCCCATGCGGCACTGAGTGCCCGCGTGTGGGCTGATGCCGCCCGCCTCCTGCATCACAAAGACCAGCTCGCTGCCATGCTGGGACGCTGGCGGAAGCCTTCGTACCAGCTGGCCGTGGGCGCATGGCGCTCGCGCCAACTGAGGTCCGGAAAGCGCAAGTCGAGGTACCACATCGCACAGCCGATGGTGAGCGAACCCAGGTCCACGCGGCCGGCGAGCAGGTCCGGATGAGCATCGAGGTGGGCGAGCGAGGTTTCGATCTTGTCGAGCTGTGCGGCCCGCCATTCCGGCCAGCGGATCGATTCGGGCCGCGCGACGTCTTCATAGCGCGCGAGCAGTGCCGCGTCCAGCATGCCATCGCCGAGCGACTGCAGCGTAAGCGTGGTCCAGCGCGCTGCGCCCGAGGCGGGGATCAGCCGACGGCCTGCCAGTGTGTCGAGGTATTCGCAGATCACCCGGCTGTCGTAGAGCACCTGACCGTCGTCGGTGAAGAAAGTGGGCACCTTGCCGAGCGGGTTGTGGCCGATGATGGCCTGGTCGCGCTGGACCGGATGCGCGTTGGAAGGCAGCAGCTGGATCTGCCCATCCAGGCCGAGTTCGTGCGCGGTGACCAGGCACTTGCGCACATAGGGGGAGAAGGGCGAGAACAGGATCTTCATGCGTGGGACTCCGCAGGTAGGGTGTGAGCCAGGTGCTGGCCGGCCAGCCAGCCGAAGGTCAGCGCCGGGCCGAGCGTGATGCCGGGCGCAGGATACTGCCCGCCCATCACCGAGTGCATGTCGTTGCCGACCACGTGCAGGCCGGACACAGGCGTGCCATCGGCCGACAGGGCCTGAGCGTTGGCGTCGCAGCGGATGCCGCAGGCTGTGCCGATGTCGCCGGCGACCACGGCCACGGCGTAGAACGGCGCCTGGCGCAGCCGGCCCAGACACGGGTTGGGCTGGTGCTCCGCGTCACCCAGGTAGCGGTTGTAGGCGGTGCTGCCCTTGCCGAATTCCGGATCCACTCCATTCACACCGGCCTGGTCGAAGGCCTCGGCCGAGGCGCGCAACGCGGCGGGGTCGACCTTGATCTGCGCGGCCAGCGCCTCCAGCGTGTCTGCCTTGGCCAGGTAGCCCGCGCGCACGAGGTGGTCACGCGGTCGCCCGCCCGGCAGCGCCAGCCCCAGGCCCCAGCGCTCCATGAAGTCGCTGTCGCAGACCAGATAGGCCGGCAGGCTCGGCACCTCGGCATGCGAGCGGTACATGGCCAGCACGAACTCGTGGTACGAGGTCGATTCGTTGACGAAGCGGCGGCCCGCGGCATTCACCGCCATGAGCCCGGGCTTGGCCCGGTCCCACACCAGGTGGGGATACCGCACCTGCGTGCCGTCCGGCCGGGTGAGGATCGACACCGGCGCCCAGAAGGCCGGGCTGAAATGCCCGGTCCCCATGGTGGCGCCGGCCGCCTGGGCCAGCATGATGCCGTCGCCGGCATTGCCCGCCGGTGCCATCGACCAGGGCCCGGTGGGCGAGGGATACAGCCGCTCGCGCAGCGCCGCATTCCAGGGGAAGCCGCCCGTGGCCACCACGACGCCGCGGCGCGCCCGAACCCAGGTGGCCCGCCCGTCGCGCTCGATGCAGGCCCCCACCACGCGGCCCTCATCCACCTGCAGCGAGACCAGCGGCGCACGCAGCCAGTAGGGAATGCCGCGGTCCAGCACCGAGCGGAAGAGGCGCCCGGCCAGTGCATTGCCCAGCACCAGTCGCGTGCCGCGGTGATAGCCGCGAAGACGGTCGCCGACGTAGCGCAGGACGAGCTTGACGCCCTCCTTCCAGGCCGTGAACGAGCGGGTGACGGCCAGCAGGTGCTTCACGTCGGTCATCGTCACCATCATGCCGCCCAGCACCATGAACTCGGGCAGCGGATCGCGCAGCTCCTTGAAGTGCGCGCCGAGGGTGCGGCCGTCGAACATCAGCGGGTCGAGCGAGCGCCCGCCCATCGCCGCACCGGGCCGGTCGGGGTAGTAGTCGGGCGAATGGGTGCGCGCGGCGAGCCGCACCTGCGTGTGCTGCGCCAGCGCATCCATCACCGGACCGGCCGCGCGCAGGAAGGCCTCCTGCATCTCGGCCGGCGCGGCGTCGCCGACGGTGTGGCGCATGTACGTCCACACCTTGTCGAAGTCGTCCGGATGGCCGGCGCCCGCGCTCTGGCTGTTGAGCGGCGCCCACACGGCGCCGCCCGACACCGCGGTGGAGCCGCCGATGCGCTCGGTCTTCTCGACCAGCAGCACACGGCAGCCGCCCACGCTGGCGCCCAGCGCCGCACTCATGCCCGCGGCGCCGCTGCCGATGACCAGCACGTCGACCTCTTCGTCCCACGTCGGTGCAGTGACGCCGCTCATGCGCCGGACCCTCCGAGCGACTTGCCACCGTCCACGAACAGCACCTGACCAGTGATGAAGCCGGTCTGCGGCGAGACGAGGAAGGACACGGCCTGGGCGATGTCCTCCGGCCGGCCGGCCTTGCCGGTGGGCTGCAGCGCCAGTTGCGCGGCCAGCCGCTCGGGCGTGAGTGCGCGCAGGATGGGCGTGTCGATCAGCCCCGGCGCGATGGCATTGACCAGGATGCCGCGCGGCGCCAGCTCCATGGCGCTGGCCCGGGTGTAGCCCACGATGGCGGCCTTGGACGCCACGTAGTGCGGATGGTTGCGCGCGCCCAGGTAGGCGCGCGAGGCGATGTTCACGATGCGGCCGCCCTCGGACATGGTGCGTGCCACCTCCTGCGTGAGCGTCGCGGCCGCAATCAGGTTCACCTCGTAGGCGCGGCGGAAGTCGTCACTGCTCACCTCGGCGAACCTGCGCTCGTCGAACACGCCCGCGTTGTTGACCAGGGCCGTGACCGGCCCCAGCGACTGCACCAGCGCACGCACGGCCGGCTCGTCGGTCAGGTCCAGCACCCGGCCTTCCACGGCCAGGCCCTCGGCGGCCAGCCGGCCCGCCTCCTGGGCCACCAGCGCGGCCGCGCGGTCCACCATCACCACCCGGAATCCGTCCCGGGCCAGACGCTCCACGGTGGCCAGGCCCATGCCGCTGGCACCGCCGGTGACCAGGGCCAGGGGAAGTCGGTCGTCGCTCATCGATGCACTCCTGCTCATGCCGAAAGAAAGCCGCCGTCCACCGGCAGCACGGCGCCATTGACATAGCTGGCCATGGACGAGGCCAGGAAGACCACCGGGCCCACGATCTCCTCCGGCTCGCCGCCGCGCTTCATGGGCACGCGGTCCATGTACCAGTCGGTGCCGCCCGGCACCTCCAGCTGGGGCCGCACCATCTCGGTCAGCATCAGGCCCGGCGCCACGGCATTGGCGCGTACGCCGTGCGGCGCCAGGTCGCGTGCCAGCGCCTGGGTGAAGGAGCGCACCGCGCCCTTGGACGCGATGTAGCCCGCAGAGGAGATGCCGCTCACGAAGGCGACGATGGACGACAGGTTGACGATGCAGCCTCGCGTCTTCTTGAGCGCCGGCACGAAGGCATGCGTCACGTTGAACAGGCCCTGCAGGTTGACGTCGATGAGCCGGTCCCACACGTCGGCGGCCTGCGGGTCGTCGATGCGCGCCCGGCCGGAGATGCCGGCGTTGTTGACCAGCACGTCGATGGCGCCGATGCGGGCCTCCAGCCCCTGCGCCAGCGCGGCGGTGGATGCCCGGTCGGTCACGTCGATGGCCTCGGCCCAGGCGGTGCCGCCGGCCGCGCGGATCTCGCCCGCCACGGCCTCGGCGCGCGGCAGGTCGAGGTCGGCCACCACCACGCGAGCACCCTGGCGCGCGAAGCCCAGGGCCATGGCGCGGCCCAGGCCGCCCCCGCCACCCGTGATGAGGGCAAGCTTGTCGTCGAGAAGGTGCATGTCGTTGTTGGATGAAAGGACGCGCGGGCCTTCAGACACCCAGGTAGGCGCGGCGCACGGCCGGGTCGGTCAGCAGGCGGTCCGAGGGCCCTTCCAGGCTCAGCTCGCCGTTCTCCAGGATGTAGGCGTGGCTGGCCACCCGCAGCGCCAGCCGCACGTCCTGCTCGACCAGCAGGATGGTCAGACCCTGCTCGCGGTTGAGCCGCTGGATGGTCTCGAAGATCTGCTCCACCAGCAGCGGCGACAGGCCCATCGACGGCTCGTCCAGCAGGATCATGCGCGGCCGCGCCATGAGGGCCCGGCCGATGGCCAGCATCTGCTGCTCGCCGCCCGACAGGGTCGAAGCCTTCTGCTCGCTGCGCTCCTTGAGCCGCGGAAAGGTCTGGAACACGCGCTCCAGGTCCTGCGCGATCTCGGCACGCGCCCGGCGCAGGTAGGCGCCCAGCTCCAGGTTCTCGCGCACGCTCATGTCCTTGAACACCTCGCGCCCCTCGGGCACCTGCACCAGGCCGCGGCGCACGATCTCGTCCGAGCGCAGCCGGCGGATGGGCTCGCCGTCGAACAGGATCTCGCCTGCAGACGGCTCGATGAGGTGCGAGATCGCGTTGAGCGTGGTGCTCTTGCCGGCCCCGTTGCTGCCCAGCAGCGCCACGATGGCGCCCTGCCGCACGCGCAGCGACACGCCCTGCAAGGCCTGGATGGCGCCATAGGAGGCGCTGACGCCCTTGAGTTCGAGCATCCATTCACTCATTCGCCGCTCCCTTGCCGAGGTAGGCCTCGATCACGCGCTCGTTGCGGCCGATCTCGGCCGGCGTGCCCTCGGCAATCTTCTCGCCGAAGGACATGACGGTAATGCGGTCGGAGATCGACATCACCAGCTGCATCACATGCTCCACCAGCAGCACCGTGATGCCGTCGCGGCGCGCCAGGTCGGACAGCAGATGGTCCAGGCTCTCGATGTCGCGGTTGCGCAGGCCGGCGGCCGGCTCGTCCAGCAGCAGCAGGCGCGGCTTGAGCGCCAGCGCCCGGGCCAGCTCCAGCAGCTTCTGGTGGCCGAAGTCGAGTTCGCGCGCCACGGTGTCGCGGTCGTGCGTCAGGCCCACGCGCTCGATCAGGCTGTCGACCAGGTCGCGCGTCTCGCCCGTGGGGCGGCGCAGCAGCGCACGCGGACCGCGGGCGCTGTGCGAATGGCAGCCCAGCAGCACGTTCTCGTACACGCTCAGCTCGCCGAACAGCTCCAGGTTCTGGAAGGTGCGGGCCACGCCCATGCCGGCCATCTGGTGCGGCCGCGCCCGGCTCACGTCCACGCCATCGAGCACGATGGCGCCCTCGGTGGGCTGGTAGTAGCGCGAGATGCAGTTGAAGGTGGTCGACTTGCCGGCGCCGTTGGGACCGATCAGCGCATGCACCGTGCCCTGCGCCACCTGGAACGACAGGTTGTTCACCGCCGTCAGGCCGCCGAAGCGCACGGTGATGCCGCGCACGTCGAGGAAGGGCTGCGTCGTCGCCGCCGGCTGCGCGCCAGCGGACCGTGTGGGGGCCTGGGCCTGCAGCCCGGCGTCCATGACCAGGGCGTTCATGCGGCACCGCCCTTGAGTGCGGCAGCGCCGGCGGCCGCCTGCGCGTGCGGTCGGGCGACGCGCTTCTTCGCATCGGCGAACAGCCCGCGCGGCTTGAACATCATGAAGCCCAGCAGGATGGCGCCATACAGGATCTCCTGGATCGACAGCGCCTGGCGCAGCATCTCCGAGATGATGCCGAAGGCCAGTGCGCCGGCCACCGCGCCGCGCACCGAGCCGATGCCGCCGACCACCACCATCGTGAGGATGAGGATCGTGGTCTGGAAGCCCAGGCTTTCCGGATGGATGAAGGAGATGAACAGCGTGTAGGTGCCGCCCGCGATGCCCGCGAAGGCGGCCGACACTGCAAAGGCCGACTGCTTCATCGCCCGCGCATCGATACCCATGGCCATCGCAGCAACGTCGCTTTCGCGCACCGCGCGCAGGGCCGAGCCGAACTGCGAGCGCGACAGCCACACCGTCACCCCGAGCATCAGCGCCGCGATGCCCACCACGAAGGGATAGGCCTGCAGGTCGTTGGTGAGCGTGAGGCCCAGCATCTGTGCCGGCTGCATGCGCATGCCGTTGGAGCCACCCGTCACCGACTCCCAGTTGAGAAACACCCACTGCATGGCCTCGCCGAAGGCGAAAGTGGCCAGCGCCAGGTAGATGTCGCGCATGCGCAGCGCGAGCAGGCCGATCACGTAGCCCAGCGCAGCCGCGACCAGGCCACCGGCCAGGATCGACAGCACGAAGGGCGGATGCCAGTGCGTGTTGATGAGCCCGGCCACGTAGATGCCGATGCCGTAGAAGGCCGTGTGCGAGAGGGCGAACTGCCCGGCTTCGCCGATCACCACATGCATGCCCAGCGCCAGGATCACGAAGACCATCAGCAGGTTCACCACGTACAGCACGTAGCCGCTGGCAAAGAAGGGAATCGCGCAGAGCACGACGGCCAGCGCGGCCAGGGCCCAGGCGTCGAGCGGGAAACGTCGGGTGGGGGTCGTCATACTTTCTTCACCTGCACCTTGCCGCCGAGCAGGCCCTGGGGCCGCACGATCAGCGTCACGAGGATCGCCAGGAAGGGCGCGACAACGATGGCGTTCGTCGAGATGAACAGGCCCACCATGTTCTCGACCACGCCGATCAGCAGGCCACCCAGCACGGCGCCCGGCAGGCTGGTGAAGCCGCCGACGATGGCCGCCGCATAGGCCAGGATGGCGATGTGCGCGATGTCGGGCGTGACCAGCACTTTCGGCGTGATCAGCAGCGCGGCGATGCCGGCGATCAGGCCCGCAAGCGCCCACACCATCATGCGGATGCTCGACAGACGGATGCCCACGATCTGCGCCGCCTTGGGATTCATGCCCACCGCGCGCATGGCCTTGCCGATGCGGGTGTGCGTGAACATGAAGTAGATCAGCAGCATCACCGCCACGGCCACGCCGAAGATGGCGATGTCCAGGTGCGTGAGCGCGGCGTCGCCGATCATCACCGTGTCGTTGGAGACCAGGGCCGGCAGCGACCGGGGCGTGTCGCCCAGGCCGGTCTGCCGCACCAGGCCCTTGAGCAGGTAGGCCAGGCCCAGCGTCGCGATGACCAGTTGCACGCCGACGCCACGCGAGCGGGTGACGCGTTCCATCACCACGCGCTGGAACAGCGCCCCGCCCACCGCCATGGCGACCAGCGTGATCGGGATCACCGCGGCATAGGGCAGCTTGACCAGCAGCAGCAGGCTGAGGGCGACGTAGCCCGCCATCATCAACATCTCGCCCTGGGCGAAGTTGGGCACGTCGGTGGTCTTGAAGATGGCGACGATGGCCAGCGCCAGGAGCGCGTACACGCTGCCGGTCACCAGGCCCGACAGCAGACCCTGCTGCAGGAACAGCCAGATTTCATCGAGGCTCATGCGTGGACCTTGTGCGTCGACTGCAGGCGGGCCGCCCCGCGGGGCGGCCGTGGGTGGCGATGCGGTGCACTCACTTGGGCTGGTACGTCCAGGCGCTGGCGTAGCTGCCGGGCACCACCGTCTTGTTCTCGCCGTCGAACTTCAGGTAGATGGCGGACTTCTGCGCCGCATGGTCCGACGGCGTGAAGACGATGGGACCGGCCATCACCTTGGAGTCGAAGTTGGTCTTCGACATGGCATCCAGGAACTTCTCGCGCGTGGGCTGCGGGCCGGCGGCCTTCAGCGCATTGACCACGGCCATCGCCGACGGGATGCCGTAGGGCATGTAGGTCTGCGGATAGCCGGGTTTGGCGGCCAGTTCGGGGTAGTACTGCTTGTACATGTCGTACACCCACTTGAGCTTGTCGCCCCCGGCCACGTCCAGCATCACCTCCTGCAGGTAGACGTTCTTGAAGGCGTCCTTGCTGCCCACGTTCTCGACCAGCTGCTTGAGGTCGGCCGTGCCGTTGACGGCGATCACGATGGGCTTGTTCCAGCCCAGCTCCTGCGCCTTCTTGACCAGCAGGCTCACGGGACGGGCGTAGGTGGTGACCAGCAGCACGTCGGGGTTGGCGGCGCGGATCTTGAGCATCGGCGCCGTCACGTCGGTGATGTTGGGATTGATGGACTGCACCTGCAGCGTGGCGCCCAGCTTCTTGGCCTGGAATTCGGCCGCCTCCAGGTTCCATCCGCCGTAGGCGTCGTCGTGATTGAGGTAGCCGATCTTCCTGGCCTTGAGGTGCTCCGCCGCGAACTGCACCATGGAGCCGCCCACCGCACGCTGCGAGATCGAGAAGGCGCCGTAGATGTACTTGGACGGCGGATACAGCGCACCATCGCCCGAGGCGTTGAGCATGATCATCGGGATCTGCGAGCGCTCCACGTACTCGCGCGCACCCACCACCGGACCCGAGCACGAGCCGCCGTTGAGCAGGAACACCTTGTCCTGCTCGGTCAGCTTCTTGACCGCGGCCAGCAGATCGTTGGCGTTGCAGCGGTCGTCCTCGACCACCAGTTCGATCTGCCGGCCGTGGATGCCGCCTTCCTTGTTGACCTTGTCGTAGTACATCTTGGCGGCATTGATGACGTCGAAGCCGTAGGCCATCGAGTTGCCCGAGAGCGGGCCGAACATGCCGATGCGGATGGTCTTGTCGGTCAGGCCGGGGTCGGCCTGCGCCTGGACACCGAAAGCCGCGGCCGTGAGCGCGGCGGCAAGCAGTCTCTTGAACAGGGGGGTCATGCGTGTCTCCTTGGGATGGATGGGGCGGAACGCGGCGTCAGGCCTGCACGGCGGCAGGCGCTGCGGCGTCCTCTTTCTGGAAGCCGGGCCGGGGGATCAGGCCCAGCCAGGTCTGGGTGAGGCCGCCGTCGACCAGGATCTCCTGGCCATTGACATAGGCGGCCTGGTCGCTGGCCAGGAACAGCACCGCCTGGGCGATGTCCGCTGGCGTGCCGATGCGGCCGGCCGGCACGATGCGCTCGCGCAGCGTGCGCACGGCGTCCTGGGCGTAGATGCCCTCGCTCATGGGGGTGCGGATCATGGCGGGGCTGACGAGGTTGCTGCGGATGCGGCTTTCGGCCAGCTCCACCGCCAGCAGGCGCGACAGCATGGCGACGCCAGCCTTGCTGACGCTGTAGGCACCGCTGAAGGGCTGGGGCACGCTGCCGGAGACGGAGCCCACATGCACCATCGCCCCGCCGCCCTGCTCGCGCATCTGGCGGCCGAACTGCTGGGCGCACAGCAGGTAGCCACCCAGGTTGACGGCCAGCAGCTGGTTCCACCGGTCGATGGGCAGGTCCAGCAACGCGCCCGCGTACAGCGCACCGGCGTTGTTGACCAGCACCTGCGCAGGCCCAAGCTGGCGGTGCACGGCCTCGGCCGCGGCCTGCACGCTGGCTTCGCGGCTCACATCGCAGGCCAACGCGATGGCGCGGCCGGCGGGGGCGCCGAGCGTGTCCAGCGCGCGGGCCGCCTTGGCACCGTCGAGGTCGAGCAGGGCCACGCGCGCACCGGCGCCCAGCAGTTGCCGCGCCACCTCGGTGCCGATGCCGCCGGCGGCGCCGGTCACCACGCAGACGCGGTCGGTCAGGCCAAGCCAATTCGGCGCAGTGGCCGGGGAATCGTTCAACGTTGTCTCCGTCGGATCATCACAGGCGGCGGATTATGTATACCTGACACGAATAGAACGTCCGGGTTAACCCGTTTAATTGGCGTTTTAGGCCTCACATGTATACTCAATGCCGACTAGAAACAGGGGGTATTCCGATGAAGACGCTGGCGCAGAACGTCACGGACACGCTCCGCGACTGGATCCTCCATGGCCAGTTCAAGCCCCTGACGCGGCTGGAGGAACTGCCGCTTGCACAGCAGCTGCAGGTGTCGCGCACGCCCGTGCGCGCGGCACTGGCCACGCTCGCCAGCGAGGGCCTGATCGACCACCAGCCCAAGCGCGGCTATGTGGTGCGCGGCTTCGACCTGGAGGCGATCGCGGCGGCCTACGAGGTGCGGTCGGTGCTGGAGGGGCTCGCTTGCCGCAATGCGGCCCAGCGCGGCCTGGACGCCGCACAGGTCGGCCGCCTGCGCGAGAACCTGGCCATCGGCGACGCGATCCTGGCCAAGGGCAGGCTGGAGCCGGCGGACCACGAGCCCTACCAGCGGATGAATGTCGAGATCCACGACACGCTGCTCGAGGCCTCGGGCAACGACTGGGTCTGCCGCTTTGCCGAGCAGGCGCAGAACATCCCTTTCGCGTCGGACCGCATCATCCTGTGGGACGACCATCCGATCATCCTGCGCTCGCACGGCGACCATCACCGCATCGTCGAGGCGGTGATCGGCGGCGACGCCGCACGTGCCGAGCAGCTGATGCGCGAGCACGTCTACTACGCCGGCCTCATCCTCCGTCGCAACTACGAGGCGTTGCTCGACGCCGGCAAGGACGCGCCGGGGCTGCGCCCTTCGCGCCGTTCAGACGATGGCGCCCCGGGCGCCGGCTGAGACGGGCGAGGCGTCCGCAGTCGCAGCGGCGTCCCCGAACTCGCGGCGGATCGCACTGCCCTGCGCGTCCAGCGCCGGCGCGGGCGCAAACTCTTCCGCCTCCCAAGGCACCGACCAGGGCGACGCGGGCACCTGGGCCGTCATGCCGTTGACGGCCATGGGCCGCGTCTTCAGCTGGGGGTGGGCGATCAGGTCGTCCACCGAATTGATGCTGCCGTAGGCCGTCTGGGCCTGCCTCAGGCGCCGGCGCATCTCCTCGCTGGTCTGGGCGGCGAACACCTCGGCCACCGCGCCGTCCACATAGGCCCGGTTGGCCACGCGCACCGCGTTGCCGGCGCACTGCGGGTCCTGCAGCAGCTCGGGCCGCTGCAGCACGGTGCGGCAGAAGTCGGCCCACTCGCGCTCGTTCTGGATCGACAGCACGATGTCGCGGCCATCGGCACAGCGGAAGGCACCATAGGGCGCGATGGTCGGATGCCTGAGGCCCACCCGCTGGGGCGCGCTGCCGCCGTAGCGGGTCTGCAGGTAGGGCACGCTCATCAGCTCGGCGGCCGATCCGAACAGCGACACCTTGACCGCCGCGCCCTCGCCGGTGCGCTCGCGCTGCATCAGCGCCTGCTGGATGCCGATCAGCGCATTCATGCCCGCCGTGATGTCGCACAGCGACACGCCGATGCGGCCCCATTCGCCCGGCGCACCGCTCACCGACACCAGGCCGCTCTCGGCCTGGACCAGAAGGTCGTAGGCCTTGAGCTCGCGCAGCGCGCCCTCGTCGCCGTAGCCGGTGATGTCGCAGGTGATGAGGCGCGGGTGGCGCTCGCGCAGCGTGGCCGAGCCGATGCCCAGGCGCTCCGTGGCGCCGGGCGCCAGGTTCTGGATGAACACGTCGGCGCGGGCGAGCAGGCGCTCCAGCAGGGCCAGGTCGTCGGCCTTCTTGACGTCGAGCGCGATGGATTCCTTGCCCCGGTTGATCCACACCCAGTAGGACGACTCCCCGCCCACGGTGCGGTCGTAGCCGCGGGCGAAGTCGCCCTCGCTGCGTTCGATCTTGATGACGCGGGCGCCTGCATCGGCGAGGCGGCTGCTGCAGTAGGGGGCGGCCACGGCCTGTTCCAGGGCCACCACGAGGACGCCCTCCAGCGGGCCGGCGGGCCGGCGGTCGGCGGCGCGGGAGGAAGTCGGGTCCGGGGCTTGGTCATGGGTCGTCATGGGCTGGATTCTGGAAGCGCGCCACCCTGCGCCGGAATTGCTTTCGTGCAAATCCAGCCTTGCCGGGCAGGCAAGGCTGCCCTTTCCCAAAGGCGGGACGACCATCTGCTGGACACCCACATCGTCATCGAGGTGCTGAAGCGGCGCCCCATCGCGAGAACGGGGTGAGCCCGCGCAGCTGACCGCTGAAGTGCCCATGCGCCTGCGGGCACCCGTCAGCCGCCTCGCTCCTGGGGCGCCGCCGCGCACGCCTCCAGGTGGGCCATCAGCGTGCCCAGCGGCGTCTGCCCCGGCGGCTGGACGCGCGTGCACAGCTGCATGCGGCGCACGGCCCAGTCGTCGGCGAGCGGCAGCACCTTGAGCTGCAGCGCATGCGAGAAGCTGCCAGCCGCCGCCAGGGGCAGGATGCCGACGCCCAGGCCGGCCTGCACCGCGCGGCACACGGCCTCGAAGCTGCGCACCTGCACCCGCAGCGCCATCGGCCGGCTCTGCGCCGAGGCCTGGGCGGTGATGAGGCGCGTGAGCGTGCTGCTGCCCTCCAGGCCCACCAGGTCGCGGTCCAGCAGGTCGGCGAAGGTCACCGTCTCGCCCACCGGCGCATCGGCTTCGCGGGTGACGGCGGCCAGCCGGTCGCTGCGGTAGGGCCGCACCCACAGGCCCGACACGTCGCAGCCTTCCACCACCACGCCCACATCGGCCTCGCCGGCACGCACGCGGCGGGCGGCCTCGTCGCTCCAGCATTCCTCCAGCACGATGCGCGCCCCGGCATGGCCTGCCTGGAAGCGCGCCACGTCGCCGGGCAGGAACTGCGACATGGCCGAGGTGTTGCCATGCACCCGCAGCACCGCGAAGTTGCCGGCCGCGTAGTTGACCATCTCGGCGCGCATCTGCTGGACGTCGGCGATCACGTTGCGCGCCAGTCGCAGCAGGTGCTCGCCGGCCGGCGTGAGCTCCAGGCCGCGCGAATGGCGCGCGAAGAGCGTGGCATTGAACTGGTGCTCCAGCTGCATGAGCCGGCGGCTGGCCGCCGGCACCGTGATGTGGCTGGCCTCGGCCGCGCGGGTGAGGTTGCGCAGTTCGGCCGCGCGCACGAAGAGGGCCAGGGAATCGATGTCCGGGAGCATGGCGGCCGATTCTGCCGTCGCACCGGCTTGTCTTGCAGTTCGTGCAAGGCGGCGTTGATCGCTTTCCAATTCACGGCTGCGGCCGCGCTGCCTACATTGCGATGCGTTGCATGCACGAGACCACGGGTGAACACCATGAGCCAAGGCCAACTCCAGGACAAGATCGCCATCGTCACCGGCGGCGCCGCCGGCTTCGGCGAAGGCATCGTCCGCCTCTACGTGGCGGAAGGCGCCCGCGTGGTCATCGCCGACCTGGACGCCACCAAGGGCGAGGCGCTGGCCGCCGAGCTGGGCAGCGCAGCGCGCTTCTGCCGCTGCGACGTCTCCAGCGGCAGCGACGTGCAGGCGCTGGTCCAGACGTGCGTCGCGGCCTTCGGCGTGCCCGACATCGTTGTCAACAACGCCGGCACCACGCATGCCAACCAGCCCATGCTGAACGTGGACGAAGCCACCTTCGACCGCATGTTCGCGGTCAACGTGAAATCCATCTTCCACATGGCGCATGCCGTGGTGCCGAGGATGCGCGAGCGCGGCCAGGGCGGTGTGATCCTCAACGTGGGCTCCACGGCGGGCATCCGGCCGCGGCCCGGACTCACCTGGTACAACGGCAGCAAGGGCGCGGTGAACCTGCTGTCCAAGTCGATGGCGGTGGAACTCGGCCCCGACCGCATCCGCGTCAACGCCATCTGCCCGGTGATCGGCGAGACCGGCCTGCTGGAGAAGTTCATGGGCGTGCCCGACACGCCCGAGAACCGCGCCCGATTCATCGCGACCATTCCGCTGGGCCGCATGTCGCGCCCCTCGGACGTCGCGGCCACGGCCCTGTTCCTCGCCAGCGACGCGGCCGGGTTCCTCACCGGCATCGAGATGCCGGTGGACGGCGGGCGCACCGTCTGATGGCCGCCCTGCACCGCCCGGCACGCAGCTACCTCTTCGTGCCGGGCGACCGGCCCGAGCGCTTCGCCAAGGCCTGGGACAGCGACGCCGACGCCGTCATCCTCGACCTGGAGGATGCCGTCGCGCCGCAGGACAAGGACGCCGCCCGGGCGGCGGTGGCCGGCTGGCTGTCGGCCGAGCGACCGGTGTGGGTGCGCATCAATGCCGGCGACACGGCGGCCTTCGAGGGCGACCTGCAGCTCATCGGCCGGCCGGGCCTGGCAGGGCTGATGGTGCCCAAGGCCGAGGCGCTTGCGCCCGCCCTGCTCGCCGCGGCCACGGCGGCCGACTGCCCGCTGCTCGCCCTGGTGGAGACGGCCCGTGGCATCGCCCTGGCCCAGGAGATCGCCCGCACGCCGGGCGTGGCACGGCTGGCCTTCGGCAGCATCGACTTCCAGGCCGACCTGGGCATCGAGAGCGAGGAAGGCCTGCTGCCCTTCCGCAGCATGCTGGTGCTGGCCTCGCGGCTGGCAGGCCTGCCGCCGCCCGTGGACGGCGTCTGTACGGCGCTGGACGACGCCGCCGTGCTGGACGCCGACAGTCGCCGCTCGCGCGCCCTGGGCTTCGGCGGCCGGCTGTGCATCCATCCGAAGCAGGTCGGCACCGTGCATGCCGCCTGGGCGCCCACACAGGCCGAACAGGCCTGGGCCCGGCGCGTGGTCGAGGCCATGGACGCCAGCGGCGGCAGCGCGGTGCGCGTGGACGGCAGGATGGTCGACCAGCCCGTGCTGATCCGGGCCCGCCAGTGGCTGGATGCGGCCGACATGGGGCGGCGCCCGCGCGGCGGCTGACGGGCGCGGGCGCGTGCAGGCGGCTTGGCCGCCTGAGCGTTTTCCTTGCACAACAAAGGCCAATCACGCTCCAGACACGCATGCCTACCTCAACATCCGCAGGAAATCGTTGATCCCGGTCGAAATCGATCCAGAAGTTGCAGGATATGTGCGCAGCCCTCTGCCTACAGTAGAGCCTTTCCGACCATCCCTACGACTCTGGAGCCAACGATGTCCGACCTCTTCGACAACCCCATGGGCCTGTGCGGCTTCGAATTCGTCGAATTCGCCTCCCCCACGCCGAATGTCCTGGAGCCGCTGTTCGAGAAGATGGGCTTCACGCTGGTGGCCAGGCACCGCTCCAAGGACGTGCTGCTCTACCGCCAGGGCGGCATCAACTTCATCGTCAACCGCGAGCCGCGCAGCCCGGCCGCCTACTTCGCCGCCGAACACGGTCCCTCGGCCTGCGGCCTCGCCTTCCGCGTGAAGGACTCGCACCACGCCTACAGGCGCGCCCTGGAGCTGGGCGCCCAGCCCGTCGAGATCGCCACCGGCCCCATGGAGCTGCGCCTGCCGGCCATCAAGGGCATCGGCGGCGCGCCGCTGTACCTGATCGACCGCTACGAGGACGGCAAGTCCATCTACGACATCGACTTCGAGTTCCTGCCCGGCGTCGAGCGCCATCCGCAAGGCCACGGCTTCCAGGTGGTGGACCACCTGACGCACAACGTCTACCGCGGCCGCATGAGCTACTGGGCGGACTTCTACAGCAAGCTCTTCAACTTCCGCGAGATCCGCTACTTCGACATCAGCGGCGAGTACACCGGCCTCACCTCCAAGGCCATGACCGCACCGGACGGCCTGGTGCGCATTCCGCTGAACGAGGAATCGCGCCAGGGCGGCGGCCAGATCGAGGAGTTCCTGATGCAGTTCAACGGCGAGGGCATCCAGCACATCGCCCTGCTGACGGACAACCTGCTCGAGTCCATCGACCGGCTTCAGATGGCCGGCGTGCCGCTGCTCACGGCGCCCAACGACATCTACTACCAGAACCTGGACAAGCGCCTGCCCGGTCACGGCCAACCCGTCGGCGAACTGCAGGCCCGCGGCATCCTGCTGGACGGCACCACCGAAGGCGGCCAGCCGCGCCTGCTGCTGCAGATCTTCTCGGAGCCCACGCTGGGCCCGGTCTTCTTCGAATTCATCGAGCGCAAGGGCGACTACCGCGAGGGCTTCGGCGAGGGCAACTTCAAGGCCCTGTTCGAGTCGCTGGAGCGCGACCAGATCAACCGCGGCGTGCTGAAGGTGGACGACAAGACCGCCGAGAAGGAAGCCGCGTGAGCGCAGCGCCCGTCCGCCTCGACGGCGACGCGCTCGCGGCGCAGCTCGCCACGCTGCCGCAGTGGCGCCATGCACCGGAGCGCGGCGGCCTGATCGTGCGCGAATTCGTCTTCGCCGACTTCGTGGCCGCCTTCGGCTTCATGGCCCAGGTCGCGCTGCATGCGGAGCGGATGAACCACCACCCCGAGTGGTTCAACGTCTACAACCGCGTGCAGGTCACCCTGACCACGCACGATGCCAACGGCCTCTCGGCCAAGGACATCGAGATGGCCGGCCTGATGGACCGGCTGGCCACCGCCCTCGGCGCCCGCGCCCCCGCCTCCTCCACCTAGGAGCCCTCCATGCTGCAGACCACCGACACCGCGCCGGCCAAGCATGGCCTGGCGGCGGGGAGCGAACACGCCCCCGCGCGACCCGACTGGACCATCGACCAGGACTGGGGCCGCTACACCGCCGAAGAACACGGCGTGTGGCGCACGCTCTTCGAACGCCAGAGCCGCTTGCTGCCTGGCCGGGCCTGCGACGAATTCATCCGCGGCATGCAGGACCTGCCCATCGGCCCCGAGCAGATTCCCGACTTCGAACAGATGTCCAAGGTGCTGCGCCAGCGCACCGGCTGGGAGGTGGTGGCCGTGCCGGGCCTGGTGCCCGACGACGTGTTCTTCGAGCACCTGGCCAACCGCCGCTTTCCGGCCGGCCAGTTCATCCGCAAGCCGCATGAGCTGGACTACCTGGAAGAGCCCGACGTCTTCCACGATGTGTTCGGCCATGTGCCGATGCTGATGAACCCGGTGATCGCCGACTACATCCAGGCCTACGGCGAAGGCGGCCTCAAGGCCAACCGGCTCGGCATGCTGGAGAAGCTGGCCCGCGTCTATTGGTACACCGTGGAGTTCGGCCTGGTGCAGCAGAGCGACGGGTTGCGCATCTATGGCGCGGGCATCGCCTCCTCGGCCAGCGAGACGCGCTTCGCCGTCGAGGACGACTCGCCCAACCGCATCCGCTTCGAGCTGGCGCGGGTGATGCAGACGCACTACCGCATCGACGACTTCCAGGAGACGTACTTCGTGCTGGGCCACCTGGACGAGCTGCTGGAACTGGCCCGCATCGACTTCGCGCCGTTCTACCAGCGCCTGGCCGATGCGCCGGAGCATGAGCCGGGCGACGTGCTGCCCGGCGACACGGTGCTCACACGCGGCAGCGGCCGCTACCACGCGGCGCGTCGCAACGCGGCCACGGCCTGAAGGAACTGCAGTCCATGACACCCCCCTCCCCTACCCGGAAGATCGTGCTGATCACCGGTGCTTCCGGCCAGCTGGGCCGCGCCGTCGCGCAGGCCTTCATCGACCAGGGCGCGCGGCTCATCCTGCTGGACCGTCACCGCGGCGAGCTGCCCGATGGCGAGGACCTGCGCCATGTGACGGCGGACCTTGCCGACCGCGCGCAGGTCGTGCAGCACATCGGCGAGGCTGCCGCACAGATGGGCGGCCTGCACACCGTCTGCCACATCGCCGGCGGCTTTCGCATGGGCGAGGCAGTGCACGAGACCAGCGCCGCGACCTGGGACTTCCTGATGGACCTGAACGCCCGCTCGCTGCTGCATGTGGCCGCGGCCACCGTGCCGCTGCTGCTCAAGCAGGGCGGCGGCCAGATCGTGACGGTGGGCGCCGGCGCCGCCGCCCGCGGCGGTGCGCAGATGGGCGCCTACAGTGCGTCCAAGAGCGCGCTGATCCGCCTGACCGAGTCGATGTCGGCGGAACTGAAAGACCAGGGCATCCGGGTCAACTGCGTGCTGCCCTCGATCATCGACACGCCGGACAACCGGCAGTCCATGCCCGATGCCGACTTCGGCCGATGGGTGACGCCCCAGGCCCTGGCGGAGGTGATCGCCTTCCTGGCCTCGGATGCGGCGCGCGCCATCCATGGGGCGGCGATCCCGGTCAGCGGTAGGGTCTGAAGGCCGGAGCTGCATAGGGTGGTGGACTGAGGCTACTGGGCGCCTCGCCACGACGGCAGTGAACGCTTTCAGGGCAGTCGCACGGTGCCCTGGATGACCACGCCGGGCTCGCGCTGCGCCGGGTAGACCGGTACCGGCACGGGCACATAGGCAGGCGCTGGCACCGGTGCATACCCGACCGGTCCGCCGTCCTTGCATTTGCGCTTCTCGTCGAAGTCACCGTTCTTCTTCCACTTGCGCTCGATCTTGCAGGGGCCGTCCCAGTAGGTCTCTTTGTGCCCGGGACCGTGGCCCTTGCCCGGCCCGCGCCCGTTGGGCGGATCGGCCAGCGCGAGCGTGGGGGCGATGAGCAGGCTGCCGGCGAGGCAGGCGAGGAGGCGATGTGTTGTCATGGGGCGCGGCGGTGGTGACTCTTGCGCTGGCAGCATAGAGGCGACGTCTGGCAGCCGGGTCGGCCAAGTTCAACGGCCGGCATCGGACAAGATCACCAGAAGGCCCCCATGCATCGGAGCGATCCGCCGAGGAGCACGACGTATTGCCGGCGGGGCGTCCCACCGTCGCGCGTTTGTCAGACGCCGTCCGGCAACACGCTCCAGGCGACGGACAGCCGCATCGATCCGCCCGGCTCCAGCAGCCGCAGGCCCTCCTGGCCCGGCAGGTGGAAGGCGTCGATCGGGTGGGTGATCGGCTCCAGGCAGAAGGCCTCCCCGTGCGGCGGCCGGTAGACCAGGCAGTGGCCGTCACCCTGCACCGCCGGCTCGATCTGCCGAAGCTGCACCTGCAGACCCCACGAGGGCCAGCGCACCGTGGCCACGCCGTCCCAGCCGTGGAAGGCGTTGTCGATGAAGCTGCCATGGGCGGGCATGCCGGCCGGCAGGTTCCAGTCGGGCGGCAGCACGGCGCTGCGCCCGGTGGGAATGGGATCGGCGCCGCTCAGCCAGACACCCTTTACTGCGGCGTGGATGCGGGTGTCGGCCGCGCGCATGAACCACGGATGCAGACCCAGGCCGTAGGGCAGCGGCTCGACGCCTTCGTGGCGCACCTCGACCCACTGGTCGAGCCCGCCCTCACGCAAGCGCAGCCCCTGGCGCGCGCTGAAGCGATAGGGGCTGCCACCGAAGCCGCCGGAGTGCAGCGTCATCTCGATCTCGCCGGGCCCCGTCTGGCGCAGCTGCCAGGGCTGCAGCCAGCCGTCGCCATGGATCGGATAGGGCTCGCCCTCGCGGTTGGGCTGCATGGCATGAAAGCGCCCCGCCGCCTCGAAGCCGCCCTGCGCGATGCGGTTGGACCACGGCACCATCGCAAAGGAGGCCTGGCGGTAGAGGTCGTCGCTGCCGTCCCACGGACGCCAGAGGTCCAGCGGCGCGCCCTGCGGCGGCAGCCACTGCCAGGCGGCCACCGCGCCACCGCGGGAGGGGACGACCGCCAGTCGCTGGCCGGCATGCTGCAGCCAGTGGCGGCCTTCGGCGTCGGGCATGAGCTGCCCCGGGCCGGCGCCGTGGATCGAATCGGCAGTTGCAGCCGAGGAACCGGCGATCGCGGAGATGTTCATGCGGGAGCTCCAAAGGCTTGGGCCGGCAGGCCGGCCACGTTCATGGAGACGGCGAAGAGCCCACCCGCCAGAGGCTCGGCATGCAGTGCCACCTCGTCCAGGCCCACGCGCGCGGTCGTGATGTAGAGCGTGCGCAGGTCCTCGCCGCCGAAGGCGCAGTGCGTGACCTGGCTGGCGGGCACGGCGATGCGGTCCAGCTCCTCGCCCGTGTCGGGGTCGTGGGCGCTGACGCAGCCGCCGCCCCAGTGCGCGATCCACAGGCGCCCCAGCGCATCGACCGTCATGCCGTCGGGATGGCCATCGCCCGCGCCGAAGGTCAACCAGGGGCGAAGCGGCACACGCGGGCCGCTGACGGGGTCCACCTCGCAGGCCAGCACATGCCGGCCCACCGTGTCGTTCACATACATGCGCCGCCCGTCCAGCGACCAGGCCGGACCGTTGGTCACGCGCAAGCCCAGCAGCAGACGGTCGCAGCGGCCCGCCTCGTCGTAGCAGTACAGGTGGCCAGTGGGCTGGCGCGCGTCGAAATCCATGCTGCCGGCCCAGAAGCGCCCATGCCGGTCGCAGCGGCCGTCGTTGAATCGGTTGCTGGCCGGCTCGCCTGCGGGCTGGTGCAGGTAGACCGGCTGCGTGCCCGGCGCGTCGGGATCGAAGTGCGCCATGCCCCGGCGCAGCGCCAGCATCAGGCCGGTGCCATCGCGCCGTTCGGCCACGGCCGAGACCTCCTCGCCGAACTGCCAGCACAGCGCCTCGCCATCGGACGGGCGCCAGCGGAAGAGCCGGTGCGACAGGATGTCGACCCACCACAGCGCCTGCCGGCGCGGCGACCACAGCGCGCCCTCGCCCAATTGGGCGCGGGCATCGAGCACGCACCGCGCCGGACCGGCATGCAGCGCCGGCCCGCGGGCGGCGGGCAACAAGGAGGAGGAAGTCATGCGCAGGGCCTTGCCATGGTTGTCTCGCGTTTGTCTCGTCTTGACGCCATCGATGCTAGCCGGGCATATTGATGAGCATTGCATGATTTCTTTGCCTCATTCGATACACAAATGAATATCCCATCTTCGAACACCGCTGGCGCTGGTTCGGCCCGCTACCCGGGCCTTCAGGGCCGCCGCGCCTTCGTCACCGGGGGCGGCAGCGGCATCGGCGCCGCCATCGTGGGCGAGCTCGCCCGCCAGGGCATGCAGGTCGCCTTCATCGACATCGCCGAGGCGCCCAGCCGGACGCTGGCGGAATCGCTGGCGGCCGATGGCCTGCCGGCGCCCTGGTGGCGGCGCTGCGACGTGCGCGACGTGCCCGCGCTGCAGGCCGCCATCGCCGACGCGGCCACGGCACTGGGCGACTTCCATGTGCTGGTCAACAACGTGGCGAGCGACGACCGGCACACGCTCGAATCGGTGACGCCGCAGTACTACGACGAGCGCATGGCCATCAACGAGCGGCCGGCCTTCTTCGCGATCCAGTCCGTGGTGCCCGGCATGCGCCGGCTGGGCGGCGGATCGGTGGTCAACCTGGGCTCGACCGGCTGGCAGGGCAAGGGCAGCGGCTATCCCTGCTATGCCATCGCCAAGTCGTCGGTGAACGGGCTGACACGCGGGCTGGCCCGCACGCTGGGGCAGGACCGCATCCGCATCAACACGGTCTCGCCGGGCTGGGTGATGACCGAGCGGCAGATCGCGCTCTGGCTGGATGCCGAGGGCGAGAAGGAGCTCGCCCGCAACCAGTGCCTGCCCGACCGTCTGGCGCCGCAGGACATCGCGCACATGGTGGCCTTCCTGGCCAGCGATGCGGGGCGCATGTGCACGGCGCAGGAGTTCACGGTGGATGCGGGGTGGGTTTGAAGATCGGCGGCAACGCCAGCGGCGTGGCGAATCGGGCGCCCGCGGCCCCTCACCCTGCCTCTCCCCAGCGGGGAGAGGAGCAAGGCGGGGTCAGGGACTGAGGCCGTAGACGGGCCTGCAGGCGGTGCGCAGCGCCTGCATCAGCAGCGTGGCGCCGGGCGACAGCTGCCGGTCGGTGCGGGTGATGAGGCCGAAGTCGTCCATGTGGCAGGGCATGTCCAGCGGCAGGATGCTCAGGATGCCGTGCCCCGCGTAGTAGCGCGCCACCTCGGTGGCCATGACGCACAGCATGTCGCTCTGCTGCAGCATGCGGGTGATGAACAGCAGGGCCGCCGTCTCCACCACGTCGAAGGGCGGCGCCAGGCCGGCCTCCTGGAACATCAGGTCGAAACGGTGCCGCAGCACGCTGCCTGCGGGCGGCACGATCCAGGGCCGCGTGGCCACGTCGCCCAGCGTCAGCCCGGCTGCGCTCGACAGCGGATGCCCGGGCCGCGCCACCGCGCACACGGGCTCGCCCGTCAGCGGTTCGTAGCGCAGGTTCGACTTGTCGTCGTCGGCAAAGATGCGCGCCACCAGGATGTCCAGCCGGCCCTGGCGCAGGTAGTCGACCAGCACCGGGCTGGTCTCGATCTCCAGCACCACGCGCAGGCTGGGCTGCTCGCGCTTCACGGCCGCCACCGCCTGCGGCAGCAGCGCGAGACCGGGTGAGGTGATCGCGCCCACGCCCACCTGGCCGTAGCGGCCGGCCTTGAGCGACATCAGCTCCTCGTGCGCCTGGTTGAGGCTCGCCAGCGCCTGGCGGGCATGGCGGATCATGGTCTCGCCGTACCAGGTGGGCCGCATGCCTCGCGGCAGGCGCTCGAACAACGGCACCTCCAGCACGTCCTCCAGATCCTTGAGCAGCTTGCTGGCCGCGGGCTGCGTGATGTTGAGCGCGCGGGCGGCGGCGTGGATGTTGCCCTCGTCGGCCAGGGCCGTGAGCAGCAGCAACTGCCGCGTCTTGAGGCGGGCGCGCAGGAACCAGTGCGGGTTGGAAGTCGAGGGGCTGTTCATCGAGGAATGCGGTGTCGCCGGTGGCCAGCGAGGGTTTGTGCGAATGCTCCTATTGATATCCATTCTCTCCAAAAAACCATTGGATGGATATTTTTTTGCTTCATACACTGCCCTCACGTTCGATGCGGTGCGGGTGCGCCGCACGGCGCCCACAACACCATCGATTCCTTCATCAGGAGACAACCCATGCGCCCCTCCCGTCGTCAGCTCGTCGCCCTGGCCGCCGGCCTGCCCCTCGCCATGGCGCTGCCCAGTGCCGCCTGGGCGCAGAAGAAGATCGTGCTCGGCTTCAGCCAGGTGGGCGCCGAAAGCGAATGGCGCACCGCCAATACGGAATCGATCAAGTCGGCCGCCAAGGACGCAGGCATCGAGCTCAAGTTCTCCGACGCGCAGCAGAAGCAGGAAAACCAGATCAAGGCCATCCGCGCCTTCATCGCGCAGAAGGTGGACGTGATCGCCTTCTCGCCGGTGGTCGAGACCGGCTGGGACAACGTGCTGCGCGAGGCCAAGGCCGCCAAGATCCCGGTGGTGCTGACGGACCGCGCCGTCAACACCAAGGACACCTCGCTCTACGTCACCTTCATGGGCTCCGACTTCGTCGAGGAAGGCCGCAAGGCCGGCCGCTGGCTGGTGGACAAGATGAAGGACCAGAAGGGCGAGGTGCGCATCGTCGAACTGCAGGGCACCGTGGGCTCGGCCCCGGCCATCGACCGCAAGAAGGGCTTCGAGGAAATCATCAAGGCCGATCCCAAGTTCAAGATCGTGCGCTCGCAGACCGGCGACTTCACCCGCGCCAAGGGCAAGGAGGTGATGGAAGCCTTCCTGAAAGCCGAGGGCAAGAACGGCATCAACGTGCTCTACGCGCACAACGACGACATGGCCATCGGCGCCATCCAGGCCATCGAGGAAGCGGGCCTGAAGCCGGCCAAGGACATCACCATCATCTCCATCGACGCCGTCAAGGGCGCCTTCGAGGCCATGATGGCCGGCAAGCTCAACGTGTCCGTCGAATGCTCACCGCTGCTGGGGCCGCAGCTGATGACGGCGGTGAAGGACATCGTGGCCGGCAAGCCGGTGGCCAAGCGCATCGTGACGGAGGAAGGCATCTTCCCGATGGAAACCGCCGCTGCCGAGTTTCCAAAGCGGAAGTACTGAACAACCCCCATGCCGCTTCGCGGCTCCCCCTTCTCTCGCTTCGCGGGAAGGGGGCGCACCCAGCGGCCTGGCGGAGCCAGATCCGCGGGTGCCCTGGCAGGCGCTGCGAGCGCCCCGGCCCCTCACGCTGTCCAGTTCGAACAACACCACTCAGAGAGACAACCCATGCGCCGCGTCTTCATCCGTCACCTTCTTGCCGCAGCGGCTGCGCTGACGGCCTTCGGCCCGCTGGCCGCGCACGCCCAGGACAAGGGCCTGGTCGGCATCGCCATGCCCACCAAGTCCTCGGCACGATGGATCGCCGATGGCGACAACATGGTCAAGGTGCTGAAGGACCGGGGCTACAAGACCGACCTGCAGTACGCCGAGGACGACATCCCCAACCAGCTGGCGCAGATCGAGAACATGATCACCCGCGGCGCCAAGGTGCTGGTGATCGCCTCCATCGACGGCACCACGCTCGGCAAGGCGCTGCAGAACGCGGCCGACCGGGGCATCAAGGTCATCGCCTACGACCGGTTGATCCGCAACAGCAAGAACGTCGACTACTACGCCACCTTCGACAACTTCCAGGTCGGCGTGCTGCAGGCCAATTCCATCGTCGACAAGCTCGGCCTCAAGCAGGGCAAGGGCCCCTTCAACATCGAGCTGTTCGGCGGCTCGCCCGACGACAACAACGCCTTCTTCTTCTACGACGGGGCGATGAGCGTGCTCAAGCCCTACATCGACAGTGGCAAGCTGGTGGTGCGTAGCAAGCAGATGGGCATGGACAAGGTGGGGACGCTGCGCTGGGACGGCGCGGTGGCGCAGGCCCGCATGGACAACCTGCTGTCGGCCTTCTACGGCAACGCCCGCGTCGACGCCGTACTCTCGCCCTATGACGGGCTGTCCATCGGCATCCTCTCCTCGCTCAAGGGCGTGGGCTACTGCACCGCGCAGCAGCCCTGCCCCGTGGTGAGCGGGCAGGACGCGGAGGTGCCCTCGGTCAAGTCGATCCTGCGCGGCGAGCAGTCCTCTACCGTGTTCAAGGACACGCGCGAGCTGGCCAAGGTCACGGCCGACATGGTCGACGCCGTGGTCTCGGGCAAGCAGCCCCAGGTCAACGACACCAAGACCTACAACAACGGCGTCAAGGTGGTGCCGTCGTACCTGCTCAAGCCCGTGAGCGTGGACAAGAGCAACTGGGAACAGGTGCTCGTGGGCAGCGGCTACTACAAGGCCGCGCAGTTCAAGTAAGGCTCAGCCGGCGCTCATGAACCGCGTCACCGCAAGCGCCCGCCGAAGCCCTTCTCCCCTTGTGGGAGAGGGAGCCCCACTGCCATGAGTCTTCTTCTGGAGATGCGCCACATCCGCAAGACCTTTCCCGGGGTCGTGGCCCTGGACCGGGTGGAGCTGGGTGTGCAAGCCGGGCAGATCCATGCTCTGGTGGGCGAGAACGGCGCCGGCAAGTCCACGCTGATGAAGGTGCTGAGCGGCGTCTATCCGCACGGCGAGTACGAGGGCGACATCGTCTACGACGGCCAGGTGCAGCGCTTCGGCGGCATCCACGACAGCGAGCGCGCCGGCATCATCATCATCCACCAGGAGCTGGCGCTGGTACCCATGCTCTCCATCGCGGAGAACCTGTTCCTGGGTAACGAGGTGGCCCGCGGCGGCGTCATCGATTGGACCGAGGCGCACCGGCGAACCCGCGAGCTGCTGGCCAAGGTGGGCCTGAAGATGTCGCCCGAAACGCCGGTGGGCGAGCTGGGCATCGGCCAGCAGCAACTGGTGGAGATCGCCAAGGCGTTGGCCAAGCAGGTGCGCCTGCTGATCCTGGACGAGCCCACCGCCAGCCTCAACGAGAACGACAGCGCCGCCCTGCTGGACCTGCTGATGGAGCTGCGCGTGCAGGGCATCACCTGCATCCTGATCTCGCACAAGCTCAACGAGATCGCCCGCGTGGCCGACGCCGTCACGGTGCTGCGCGACGGCAGCAGCGTGCAGACCCTCGACTGCAGCGCCGCACCGGTGGACGAGAACGAGGTGATCCGCGCCATGGTCGGCCGCGCCATGGCCGACCGCTACCCGCCGCGCACACCGAACATCGGCGACGTGGGCTTCGAGGTGCGGGACTGGCATGCGCACCATCCGCAGCGGCCCGATCGCCCTTTCCTGCAGGACCTGAACCTGCACGTACGCCGCGGCGAGGTGGTGGGCATCGCCGGCCTGATGGGCGCCGGCCGCACCGAGTTCGCCATGAGCGTGTTCGGCCGCAGCTGGGGCCAGCGCGTCGCAGGCACCGCACGCATCGACGGCCGCGAGGTGGACGTGAGCACCGTCGGCAAGGCCATCGCCCAGGGCCTGGCCTACGTGACCGAGGACCGCAAGGGCGCTGGCCTGGTGCTGGACGAGAGCATCCGCTTCAACACCTCGCTGGCCCACCTGAAGGGTGTCTCCCGTGCCGGCGTGATCGACCCGCTTCAGGACACGGCCGTGGCCGAGCGCTTTCGCCGCGCCCTGCGCATCCGCACGCCCGACGTGCTGCAGAAGACGCTCAACCTGTCGGGTGGCAACCAGCAGAAGGTGGTGCTGGGCAAGTGGCTCTTCACCGAGCCCAGGGTGCTGATCCTCGACGAGCCCACGCGCGGCATCGACGTCGGCGCCAAGTACGAGATCTACACGCTCATCGCCGAGCTGGCCGCCCAGGGCCGCTGCGTGATCGTCATTTCCTCCGAGATGCCCGAGCTGCTGGGCATCACCGACCGCATCTACGTGATGAACGAAGGCCGCTTCGTCGCCGAGATGCCCACGGCCGAGGCCACGCAGGAGCGGATCATGGGCGCCATCGTGCGCGGCCATGGCACCGCGCGCGGGCCGGCGGTCAAGACGGAAGCCCTTGCATGACCGACAACGCCGCATCCCTGCCCCGCGCCGCCGCATCCGCGGCCGCGCCGGCACCTTCCACCGCCGCCTTCCTGCGCCACAACTTCCGCGAGTACGGCATGCTGGTGTGCCTGGTCGCGATCATGGTGCTGTTCCAGGTGCTGACCGACGGCACGCTGATGCAGCCGCTCAACCTCACCAACCTGGTGCTGCAGAACAGCTACATCGTCATCATGGCGCTGGGCATGCTGCTGGTGATCGTGGCCGGGCACATCGACCTGTCGGTCGGCTCGGTCAGCGGCTTCATCGGCGCGCTGGCGGCGGTGCTGATGGTCAACCACGACTGGCCGGTGATCCCCGCGGCGCTGGCCTGCCTGGTGGGCGGCGCGCTGATCGGCGCCGCGCAGGGCTGGTTCGTGGCCTATGCGCGCATTCCCTCCTTCATCGTCACGCTGGCCGGCATGCTGGTGTTCAAGGGCCTGGCGCTGGCGCTGCTGCAGGGCCAGTCGGTGGGGCCCTTTCCCGACACGTTTCAGCGGCTGAGCTCCGGCTTCATCCCCGACGCCTTCGGCAACCAGGGGCTGCGGCTGACCTCGCTGCTGCTGGGCGTGGCCATGGCGGCGTCCTTCGCCATCGCCGGCTGGCGGGCGCGGCAGCGCCAGCAGGCGCACGGCATCGGCGGCGAGCCGGCCGGCTTCTTCGCCGCCAAGACGCTGATCTTCGCGGGCCTGCTGATCGGCTTCGCCTGGATGATGGCCTCCTACCGCGGCCTGCCCAACGTGCTGGTGGTAATGGCGGTGCTGATCGTGCTGTTCGACTTCGTCACCCGCCGCACGGTGCTGGGCCGGCGCGTCTATGCGCTGGGCGGCAACGAGAAGGCGGCGCGGCTGTCGGGCATCGACACCCGGCGGCTGAGCTTCTATGCCTTCGTCAACATGGGTGTGCTGGCGGCGCTGGCCGGGCTGGTGTTCGCGGCGAGGCTCAACACGGCCACGCCCAAGGCGGGGTTGGGCTTCGAGCTGGACGTGATCGCGGCCTGCTTCATCGGCGGCGCCTCGGCTTCGGGCGGCGTGGGCAAGGTCACGGGCGCGGTGATCGGCGCCTTCGTCATGGGCGTGATGAACAACGGCATGTCGATCATGGGCATCGGCATCGACTACCAGCAGGTGATCAAGGGGCTGGTGCTGCTGGCCGCGGTGTTCATCGACGTCTGGCACAAGAACCGCTGAAGCCATGGCTGCTGTCCCCTCTGCCTCCACGGCCCCGGTGCTCGAACTCACCGGCATCGGCAAGCGCTTCGGCAGCGTGCCCGTGCTGCAGGACGTGCAACTGCGCCTGTACCCCGGCGAGATCCATGCGCTGATGGGCCAGAATGGCGCGGGCAAGTCCACGCTGATCAAGGTGCTCACGGGCGTCTTCCCGGCCAACGAAGGACGCATGGTGCTGGCGGGTGCGCCCATCGTGCCGACCTCGCCCGCGCAGGCGCAGGCACTGGGCATCAGCACCGTCTACCAGGAAGTGAACCTCTGCCCGAACCTCTCCGTCGCCGAGAACGTGTTCGCCGGCCGCTACCCGCGCCGCGGCCTGCTGCAGGGCCGGCGCATCGACTGGGCCGCGGTCAACGAGGGCGCGCGCACGCTGCTGGCGCGCGTGGGCCTGGACATCGACGTCACGCGGCTGCTGGCCAGCTATCCGGTGGCGGTGCAGCAGCTGGTCTCCATCGCCCGCGCGCTGGGCGTGGATGCGCGGGTGCTGATCCTGGACGAGCCCACCTCCAGCCTGGACGACGACGAGGTGCGCAAGCTCTTCGAGGTGATGCGTCGGCTGAGGGACGAAGGCCTTGCCATCGTCTTCGTCACCCACTTCATGAACCAGGTGTACGCCGTCTCGGATCGCATCACCGTGCTGCGCAACGGCCGCTTCGTGGGCGAATGGCCGACGGCCGAGTTGCCGGCACCGGCGCTGATCTCGGCCATGGTGGGCCGCGAGCTGGCCGCCGCGCAGGGCCAGTCTGCCGCCCTGCCGCCGGCCGCCGTCGGCGAGACGCCGCTGCTCAAGGCCGAGGGCCTGGGCCAGAAGACCCAGCTGCATCCCATCGACCTGCAGGTGCGCGCGGGCGAGGTGGTCGGCCTGGCCGGCCTGCTGGGCGCGGGCCGAACGGAGCTGGCCCGCCTGCTCTTCGGCCTGGAGCCGGCGGACAGCGGCACGCTGTGGATCGATGGTCAGGCGCAGCGCTTCGGCAGCCCCACCGAGGCCATCGCCGCCGGGCTGGCGCTGTGCCCCGAGGAGCGCAAGACCGACGGCATCGTCGCCGAGCTGTCGGTGCGCGAGAACATCGCGCTGGCCCTGCAGGCCCGGCGCGGCGCGCTGCACTTCATTCCTCATGCCGAGCAGGTGCGCATGGCCGAGCACTACGTGGCGGCGCTCGGCATCAAGACCGCCAGCATCGACACGCCCATCGGACTGCTTTCCGGCGGCAACCAGCAGAAGGCGGTCATCGCCCGCTGGCTGGCCACCGCGCCGCGCCTCTTGATCCTCGACGAGCCCACGCGCGGAATCGACGTGGCGGCCAAGCAGGAAATCATGGAGCAGATCCTCCAGCTCGCGAAGGCGGGCATGGCGGTGCTGTTCATCTCTTCCGAGATCAGCGAGGTGGTGCGCGTGGCCCACCGCATCGTCGTGCTGCGCGACCGCACGAAGGTGGGCGAACTGCCCGCCGGCAGCAGCGAGGACGACGTGTACGAGCTGATCGCTGCAGAACAGACGCACTGACATGCCCACTTCCCTCCCTTCGCGACTGATGCAGCACAGGCTCGCCTGGCCGCTGCTCACGCTGGCGTTGCTGCTGGCGGTGAACGCCGTCTTCAACCCGGGCTTCCTGCATCTGGAGTGGCGTGACGGCCACCTCTACGGCAGCCTGGTCGACATCCTCAACCGCGCGGCGCCGCTGGTGGTGGTGTCGCTGGGCATGACGCTGGTGATCGCCACGCGCGGCATCGACATCTCGGTCGGCGCGGTGGTCGCCATCTGCGCGGCCGTGGCCGCCTGGCTCATCGGCGGTGCGGTCGACGGCCAGAGCGCCCGCTTCGGCCTGACGCTCGCCGTGGCCGGCGCCCTGGGCGTCGCCTTGCTCTGTGGGCTGTGGAACGGCCTGCTGGTAGGTGCCATCGGCATGCAGCCCATCATCGCGACGCTGATCCTGATGGTGGCCGGCCGCGGCCTGGCGCAGCTGATCACCGACGGGCAGATCCTGACCATCTACTACAAGCCCTTCTTCTTCATCGGCGGCGGCTACCTCTTCGGCCTGCCCTTCTCGGTGTACGTGGCGGCCGCGGTGCTGACGCTGCTGGGCCTGGCCTGCACCCGCACGGCCCTGGGCCTGTTCATCCAGGCCGTGGGCATCAACCCGACGGCGGCGCGGGTGGCGGGCGTGAAGGCACGCCGGCTGATCATCGGCTGCTATGCGGTGTGCGGGCTGTGCGCCGGCATCGCGGGGCTGCTGATCAGCTCCAACGTCAAGAGCGCGGACGGCAACAACGCCGGCCAGCTGATGGAGCTGGACGCCATCCTGGCCGTCACGCTGGGCGGCACGCTGCTCACCGGCGGGCGCTTCAGCCTGGTGGGCAGCGCCATCGGCGCGCTCATCATCCAGACGCTGACCTATGCCATCTACTCGCTGGGCGTGCCGCCCGAGGTCAACCTGGTGGTCAAGGCGGCCGTGGTGTTCGTCGTGATGCTGCTGCAGTCCGCTGAATTCCGCGCCATGTTGCGCACCCTGGCGGTGCGGCCGGCGCCGCGGGAGCAGCTGCGATGAGCGCCGTGTTGCCCAACGCCCGCGCCGCCGACAAGGCAAGCCCCACGGCGCCGGCACGACCACGCCGCCGGCTCGACCCCAAGTACCTGCCCCTGACCGCCACCATCTCGCTCTTCGCGGCCGTGGTGCTGGCCGGCTCGCTGCGCTACGACGGCTTCTTCTCGCTGCAGGTCTTTTTGAACCTGCTGATCGACAACAGCTTCCTGCTGGTGGTGGCGGTGGGCATGACCTTCGTCATCCTCACCGGCGGCATCGACCTGTCGGTGGGCTCGGTCATCGCCTTCTCGACCATGGTGCTGGCCACGCTGGTGGAGCAGCACGGCTGGAGCCCCGCCCCCGCCATCGCCGTGGTGCTGGTGATGGGCACCGCCTTCGGCGGCTTCATGGGCCTGTTGATCGAGCGATTCCGGCTGCAGCCCTTCATCGTCACGCTGGCCGGCATGTTCCTGGCGCGCGGGCTGTGCTACCTGATCAGCATCGACTCGATCAGCATCACCAGCGAGGCCTATACCGAGCTGGCGCAGCTGCGTGTGCCCTTCTTCGCCGAGACCTCGCTGTCGCTGGGCGCCGTGATCGGCGTGGCGGTGCTGCTGCTCGCCATGTACGTGGCTCACTGCACGCCCTTCGGCCGCACGGTGTACGCCATCGGCGGCAACGAGCATTCGGCCCACCTCATGGGGCTGCCGGTGCGCCGAACGCTGGTGGGCGTGTATGCCCTGTCGGGCCTGTGCTCGGCGCTGGCCGGCGTGCTCTTCACCTTCTACATGCTCTCGGGCTACGGCCTGCATGCCGTGGGGCTGGAGCTGGACGCCATCGCCGCCGTGGTGATCGGCGGCACGCTGCTCAGCGGCGGCGTGGGCTATGTCGCCGGCACGCTGTTCGGCGTGCTGATGCTGGGCGTGATCCAGACCCTCATCGCCTTCGACGGCACCCTGAGTTCATGGTGGACGCGCATCGTCGTCGGCCTGCTGCTCTTCGCCTTCTGCCTGCTCCAGCGCGTGGTGTCGCTGCGCACGGCGCGCCGCTGACCCTGCCTTCCGCCCCCTCAAAGACCGTTGCCTCCGACCTCCTGAAAGCCACCATGTCCGACACAACCCCCAAGAAAAAGCTGCGCTCCACCGAGTGGTTCGGCCACAACGACAAGAACGGCTTCATGTACCGCAGCTGGATGAAGAACCAGGGCTTCCCCGACCACGAGTTCGACGGCCGGCCGGTGATCGGCATCTGCAACACCTGGTCGGAGCTGACGCCCTGCAACGCGCACTTCCGCAAGATCGCCGAGCATGTGCGGCGCGGCGTGTACGAGGCGGGCGGCTTTCCGGTGGAGTTCCCGGTGTTCTCCAACGGCGAGTCCAACCTGCGGCCCACCGCCATGCTCACGCGCAACCTGGCGGCCATGGACGTGGAAGAGGCCATCCGCGGCAACCCCATCGATGCGGTGGTGCTGCTGGCCGGCTGCGACAAGACCACGCCCGCGCTGCTGATGGGCGCGGCCAGCTGCGACGTGCCGGCCATCGTGGTCTCGGGCGGACCCATGCTCAACGGCAAGCTCGACGGCAAGAACATCGGCTCGGGCACCTCGGTGTGGCAGCTGCACGAATCGCTCAAGGCGGGCGAGATCGACCTGCACAAGTTCCTCTCGGCCGAAGCCGGCATGTCGCGCTCGGCGGGCACCTGCAACACCATGGGCACCGCCTCTACCATGGCCTGCATGGCCGAGTCGCTGGGCGTCACGCTGCCGCACAACGCGGCCATTCCGGCGGTGGACGCGCGGCGCTACGTGCTGGCGCACCTGTCGGGCCAGCGCATCGTGCAGATGGCCAAGGACGACCTCACGCTGTCGAAGATCCTCACCCGCCAGGCCTTCGAGAACGCCATCCGCACCAACGCGGCCATCGGCGGCTCGACCAACGCGGTGATCCACCTCAAGGCCATCGCCGGGCGCATCGGCGTGGACCTGGAGCTGGAGGACTGGACGCGGGTCGGCCAGGGCATGCCCACGCTGGTGGACCTGATGCCCTCGGGCCGCTTCCTGATGGAGGAGTTCTATTACGCGGGTGGGCTGCCCGGCGTGCTGCGCCGCATGGGCGAGGCCGGACTGCTGCCGCATCCCGAGGCCCTGACGGTGAACGGCCACAGCCTGTGGGACAACGTGCGCGAGGCGGCCATCCACGACCCCGAAGTCATCCGCCCGCTGGACAAGCCGCTGATCGGCGACGGCAGCATCCGCATCCTGCGCGGCAACCTGTCACCCCGCGGCGCGGTGCTCAAGCCCTCGGCCGCCACGCCGGCCCTGCTCAAGCACCGTGGCCGCGCCGTGGTGTTCGAGAACCTGGAGCACTACAAGGAGCGCATCGTCGACGAAGACCTCGACGTCGACGCCGACTCCGTGCTGGTGCTCAAGAACTGCGGCCCGCGCGGCTATCCCGGCATGGCCGAGGTGGGCAACATGGGCCTGCCCCCGAAGCTGCTGCGCCAGGGCATCAAGGACATGGTGCGCATCTCGGATGCCCGCATGAGCGGCACTGCCTACGGCACCGTGGTGCTGCACGTGGCCCCCGAGGCCGCGGCCGGTGGGCCCCTGGCCATGGTGCGCGATGGCGACTGGATCGAGCTGGACAGCGACGCCGGCCGGCTGCACCTGGACATCTCCGACGAGGAATACGCGAGCCGCATGGCCGACGTGCAGAAAAGCCTGACGCCCCCCGGCGGCGGCTACCGCAAGCTCTATGTGGAGCATGTGCTGCAGGCCGACGAGGGCTGCGATCTGGACTTCCTGGTGGGCTGCCGCGGTGCGGCCGTGCCGCGCCATTCGCACTGAGCCCGCCCTGTCCTTTTTCCACACGCCAAGACGCACAGACCGCCCCATGGCCCATCCCGCCACCCCGTACCGCGGCATCTTCCCGGTGGTGCCCACCACCTTCACCGAGAGCGGCGAGCTCGACCTGCCCAGCCAGAAGCGCGCGCTCGACTTCATGATCGACGCCGGCGTGGATGGTCTGGCCATCCTCGCCAACTTCTCGGAGCAGTTCTCGCTGTCGGACCAGGAGCGCGAGGTGCTCACCCGCACGGCCCTGGAGCATGTGGCCGGCCGCGTGCCGGTGATCGTCACCACCTCGCACTACGCCACGCGCATCTGCGCCGAGCGCAGCCGTCGCGCGCAGGACATGGGCGCCGCCATGGTGATGGTGATGCCGCCCTACCACGGCGCCACCTTCCGCGTGCCCGAGGCGCAGATCCAGGCCTTCTACCAGCAGGTGTCGGACGCCATCGACATCCCCATCATGGTCCAGGACGCGCCGGCCAGCGGCACGGTGCTGAGCCCGACCTTCCTGGCCCGCATGGCGCGCGAGATCGACCATGTGTCGTACTTCAAAATGGAGACCGCCGGCGCCGCCAACAAGCTGCGCGAGCTGATCCAGCTGGGTGGCGATGCCATCGAAGGCCCCTGGGACGGCGAAGAGGCCATCACGCTGCTGGCCGACCTGCATGCCGGCGCCACCGGCGCCATGACCGGCGGCGGCTTCCCGGACGGCATCCGCCCCATCCTGGAGGCGCATCGCCGCGGGGACATGGACGGCGCCTTCGCGCTCTATCAGCGCTGGCTGCCCCTGATCAACCACGAGAACCGCCAGGCCGGCATGCTGGCCGCCAAGGCACTGATGAAGGAAGGCGGCGTGATCACCTGCGAGGCGCCCCGACACCCCCTGCCGCCCATGCACCCGGCCACGCGCCGCGAGCTGATCGACATCGCGCGACGGCTCGATCCGCTGGTGCTGCGCTGGGGGCGGTGAGGGTTCGGGCGTGAAAGGCGCCGGACCACCGAGGCTAGTGGTAGTCCTGCTCCAGCTGATGCCGCACGGCCAGGATCACGACCGTGGTGGCATCAGCGATTTCGTAGAGAAGCACATAGCCACTGGCCCCAAAGGGAACGATCAGCTCGCGACGCAGCCCCCCGCCTTGGGCCGCCTTGCGGTAGATGAAGGGCGTCCGGGACAGGTGCAGTTGCGCAGCCGATTCGACCGCCGCGATGGCGCGCTCTGCCAGATCGAGGTCCGCCGCCGTCTCAGCCCGATCGATCAGGTATTCGAAGAGTCTCAGCAAGTCCGCGCGGGCCTGCGGCGCAAACACCACGGCAAAGGTCATCGCGCTTTGGCTCGGCCAGCCCCCAACTCCTTGCGCTTGCTTTCCAGACGCTGACGCATCTCGCCGATGACCTCATCGGCAGGATGCGCCACACCCGTGCGCGAATACGCCTGCCAGGCTGCCTCCCCCCGCGCGTAGAACTCCGCCTGGGCGCGCCGGTATGCCACGGCACTGCGGACGCTGTCTTCGATGAAGCCGGACAGGGACTCGCCCTCGCGAAGCATGGATTCCAGGTCGGCGCGAAGTTCGGGATCGACGCGCACCTGCGGAAGGATGGCTGACTTCATCCGAAAATTGTGCTGCAAATGCGTTGCAGCGGCAAGTCCGCGCGGCCCATTCGATGGCAGCAGACTTCGGCAGACCGGCGTAGCGACAGGCATCCGCTGGTGCATCGCTTGGGGGCGCTGACCAGCGCACCTTCTGCCGGCAGCCTCAGCCCCGCAGCAGGCGCCGCAGCAGCTTGCCCGTGCCCGTGGCGGGCAGCGCATCCAGCAGCTCCAGCTGGCGCGGCACCTTGTAGTGGGACATGTTCTCGCGCGCCCAGGCCAGCAGCGCGTCCCGGTCGAAGGGGTCGCCGGCAGCAGCCGACGGCACCACGAAGGCCTTGACCACCTCGCCCTTGTCGGCGTCGGGCACGCCGATGACAGCCACCTGCGCGACCTGGGGATGCAGGATCAGGATCGACTCCACCTCTTCCGGGAAGACGCTGTAGCCCGACACCTTGATCATCTCCTTGACACGGCCGATGAAGCTGAGATAACCCTGCGCGTCCAGCCTGCCGATGTCGCCGGTGTGCACCCAGCCGTCCTGGAGCACCTCGGCCGTGGCTTCGGGCCGGTTCCAGTAGCCATGGAACACGCCCTGGCTGCGCACCACGATCTGCCCGCTCTCGCCCACCGGCACCGGCTGGCCCGCCTCGTCCAGGATGCGCAGCTCCACGCCCGGGCCCGGCACGCCGTTGGTGCCCCAGCGCACCGCATCGCGGGGCATCAGCACGTCGTTGGTGTGGGTCTCCGACAGGCCATAGCCCGCCTCGTACACCAGGCAGTCGTTGGCGAAGGCGCTCCAGCGTTCGGCCAGCTCCTGGGTCAGCTTGATGCCGAAGCTGGTGGCCATGGTGGTCTTCAGGCTCGACAGGTCGAACTCGGCCGCGCCGGGCGCCTTCATCGTGGCCTCGAGCATGGGTGCCATGGCGTACCACCAAGTGACGCGGAAGCGCTGGATGCTCTGCAGCACCGCAACCGGATCCATACGGTTGAGCAGCACGATGGTGGCGCCGGTGTAGGCCAGCAGCGTCACGCCGCAGATCATGCCGGCGATGTGGTAGACCGGCGCGACCGCCAGCATGGTGTCCTCCGCGCGGATGCCGAACATCTGCGCGCCCACGGCCGTCTTGTAGAGCGCATTGCGGTAGCTCAGCATCGCGCCCTTGGGCATGCCGGTGGTGCCCGAGGTGTAGGTCATCAATGCCACGTCGTCCATCGCGAGCACGGGCCGCGGCGGCTGTGGATGGGCGTCGGCCACGGCCTCGCCGAAGTCGACCACGCCGTCGGGCAGCGGCATGCGGGCGAGCAACTCCGGTGGCACCTGCACCGGCGGATCCGGCGGCAACAGGTCCGCATAACGCACTGCATACACATGCGGCACCGCCACCCGGTCGCGCACCGACATCACGATGGGCAGCAGATGGTCGGCCGCCACGATGGCCTTGGCGCCCAGGTCGCCGACCTGGTAGGCGAACTCGTGCGCCTTGAACATCGGGCTGCAGGGGCTGACGATGGCGCCCAGCTTCTGGATGCCGAAATGGGCGATCAGGTACTGCGGACAGTTCTGCAGGAAGAGCGCCACCCGGTCGCCCGGCCCGACACCCACGTCGTGCAGCGTCTGCGCGAAGGCATCGCTCATGCGGTCGAGCTCGGCATAGCTCAACGCCCGCCCGTACCAGACGATGGCCGCCTTGTCGGGCTGGTGGCGCGCGTGGGCACGCAGGTATTCATGCAGCGGCTGCTCGCCGAGCGGATAGTCGATGGGGGTTGGGCTCATGATGGTGTCAGCTTTCCATAGCGCTGTCGCGCCACACGCGAGGCATGAAGCCGGCGCCGCTTTTCTGATCGAAGGGCCGCGGAGCAGGCCATGCCAGTGCACCCGCGGAACGGGCTTGGCCCGGCCGCCGGGTGCGCCCCTGGAGGGGGATTGGGCTTCCACACGCAGTGAGGAAGTCCAAACGGGGTGGTTTCATCTCAGAGGCCCAGCACATGCTTGGCCATGATGTTCTTCTGCACTTCGGTGCTGCCGCCGTAGATGGTCATGGCCCGGCAGAACTGGTAGCTTGCCACCGGCCCCAGCGCATGCTCGGGCCCCAGCAGCGGCGTTTCGCCGTCGCCGAACAGCCAGTCGGGCTGGAAGCGCTGGGCGTCCGGCCCGCTCGCCATCACCCGCAGCTCGGTGATGCGCTGGGCGATCTCGGTGCCGCGGATCTTGATGAAGGACGAGGTGCCCGGCGCCGCCGCCTGGCCCGCCTGGGCATCGGAGAGCAGGCGCAGCAGCCCGATCTCCAGCGCCTTGAACTGGGCCTCCACCTGCGCAAGTTCACGCGCGAAGGCGGGCTCGTCGATCAGTCGCCGGCCGCCGCAGCCCACCTCGGCGGCCACCTCGCGCAGGCGCGCCAGCTCCTGGGTGATGAAACGCAGGTTCGCGTTCTCCACCCGCTCGTGGGCGAGCAGGAACTTGGCGTAGGTCCACCCGCGGTCGACCTCGCCGATGAGGTTCTCGCGCGGCACGCGCACATCGTCGAAGAAGACCGCGTTGAGGTAGTGCCGGCCGTCCATCATGCGGATCGGCTGCACCTGCACGCCCGGCGTCTTCATGTCGATCAGCAGGAAGGAAATGCCCGCCTGCTTCGGCCCTTCGGTGCTGGTACGCACCAGGCAGAACATCCAGTCGGCGAAGTGCGCGTACGAGGTCCAGATCTTCTGGCCGTTCACGAGAAAGTGGTCGCCCCGGTCGACCGCCTGCGTCTTGAGGGCGGCTAGGTCCGAGCCGGCACCCGGCTCCGAATAACCCTGGCACCACCACACCGACGAGTCGCGGATGGCAGGCAGGTGCTTCGCCTTCTGCGCCTCAGTGCCGAAGGTGTAGATCACCGGCCCGACCATCGCCGGGCCGAAGACCTGCAGTTCGGGGCAATGCATCTCGCCGGCCACGCGGTTGAAGATCAGCGTGTGCAGGGCCGTCCAGTCCAGGCCGCCCTGGGCCCCCGGCCACGCCCCGGTAAACCAGCCCCGCCGGGCCAGGATCTGCTGCCAGCGCATGAAGTCGTCGCGTGCGAGGGTGCGGTCCAGACGCACCTTCTCGCGGATGTCCGGCGGCAGTTCGGCGGCGATGAAGGCGCGCACCTCGGCTTCGAAGGCACGGTCCTGGTCGCTGAGGCTGAGGTCCATCGTGCGCGCCTCACTGCGCCATGTAGCGCTCGGCATGCCAGTCGGCATCGCCAAAGCCGAGGCGGATCATCGACAGGCGCTTGAAGTAGTGGCCCACGGCCAGTTCCTCGGTCACCCCCATCGCCCCGTGCATCTGCACCGCCTCCTGCCCGACCAGCCGGGCCGTGCGGTCGATCTCCATCTTGGCGGCCGACAGCGCACGGCGGCGGGCCGGGGCATCGGTCTCGCGCAGCATCAGCGCCGCGTACAGCGCCATGGAGCGGGCCTCGTCCAGGGCGATGGTCATGTCGACCATGCGGTGCTGCAGCGCCTGGTTGGTGCCGATGGGCCGTCCGAACTGCTGCCGGGTCTTGAGGTAGTCCAGCGTGGTGTCGACCAGCACCGCCATCGCACCGACGGCCTCGGCGGCGAGCGCCGCGATGCCGTGGTCGACCACCCGCTCCAGCGCATCGCCCACCTCCGTGCCGTCGGCGGGCACCAGCCGGCGCGACGCGTCCACCGTCACGCCGTCCAGGCGCAGATCGGCCGCGCGCTGCCCATCGTGCATGGCATAGGCCGTGCGCGACAGGCCCGGCGCATCCGCATCCACCACGAAGGCCTGCAGCCCCGCGCGTTCCCCCGGCGCACCGGCGCTGCGGGCGATGACCACGATCGCATCGGCGCAGTCGCCGCCGTAGACCAGCGTCTTGGTGCCATCCAGGCGCCAGACGCCGCCCTCCTGGCGCGCCGTCGCGGCGATGTGGAAGGGGTCGTAGCGCGAGCCCGGCTCGGCATAGGCCAGGGCCAGGCGCAGTTCGCCCGCCATCATGGGCTGCAGCCACTCCGCCTTCTGCGCCTCGCTGCCGATCAGGCTGAGCAGGCCGCCGCCCAGCACCACGCTGGCCAGGTAGGGCTCGAGCAGCAGGCCGCGGCCCACGCCCTCCATGACGATGCCGGTGTCCACCGCATCGCCGCCGATGCCGCCCTCGGCCTCGGAGAAGGGAATCGCCAGCCAGCCGAAGTCGGCATAGCGGCGCCAGCAGGCGGCGTCATGGCCGAGCTCGCTGGCCGCCACGCGCCGCCGGTGGCTGAAGTCGTAGGCCTCGCGCACGAAGCGCTCCACGCTCTCGCGCAGCTGTTGTTGTTCGGGGGTGTATTGCAGGTCCATGGTCGGTATCGCTCGGCAGTCACAGCGCCAGGTAGCGCTGCTGGATCTCGGGATGGCGGTCGAAGGCGGCCCAGTCGCCTTCGAAGACGAGGCGGCCCGTGTCGATGACGTAGACGTGGTCGGTGCAGCGGCGGGCGAACCAGATGTTCTGCTCGCACAGCAGCAGGGCCACGCCGTTGTCGGTGCAGCTGCGCACCAGGTCGTGGGCCATCTCCTCCACGATGATGGGCGCCAGGCCCTCGGTGGGTTCGTCCAGCAGCAGCAGCCGCGGATGGGCCGCCATGGCCCGCGCCACGGCCAGCAGCTGCTGCTGCCCGCCGCTGAGCTGCCCGCCATGGCGCTGCAGCAGGCTGGCCAGCATGGGAAAGCGCTGCACGATCTCGTCCACGGGCACCGCAGGACGGCCCGGTCCGGCGCCATACCGGGCCATGGCGATGTTCTCGGCCACGGTCAGGTGGGTGAAGATGCGGCGGTCCTCGGGCACCAGCGACAGGCCCAGGCGGGTGCGCCGGTGCGTGGGCAGGGTGGCCAGGTCCTGCCCGTCGAAGCGCACCGTGCCGCGCACGCGCGGGCCGGCGTTCATGACGCTCTTGAGCAGCGTCGACTTGCCGGCGCCGTTGCGGCCCAGCAGCGCCACGCGCTGGCCGGCCGCCACCGACAGCCGCAGGCCGAAAAGGATGTGGCTGTCGCCATAGAAGGCGTCGAGTTCACGCACATCAAGCATGGACCATCTCCTTGCCGAGGTAGACCTCGCGCACGCGCGGGTCGGCGCGCACCGCCTCGACGCTGCCGGTGGACACCACCTCGCCGTAGTTCATCACCATGATCCGGTCGGCCAGGCCGAAGACCACGTCCATGTCGTGCTCGGTCATCACCACCGTGATGCCGCGCTCGCGCTGCATGCGGGCGATGAGCGCGGCCACGTCGGCACGGTCGCTGGGCGACATGCCGGCGGTGGGCTCGTCCAGCATGAGGATGGCGGGACGCCCCGCCAGCGCGATGGCGAACTCCAGCCGCTTCTTGTCGCCATGCGACAGGAAGCGCGCGCCCTGCTGCGCATGACCGGCCAGCCGCAGGTCGGCCAGCAGTGCGCGCGCCTCGGCCTGCACCTCGGGCGACGGCGCGCAGCGCCGCCACGAGCCGAGCGGCTCGCCGGTATGGCGGCGGCGCGCCTCGATGGCCACCACCACGTTGTCCAGCACGTTGAAGTCCGCGAACACCCGCGCCACCTGGAAGGTGCGGCCGAAGCCGCGGCGCACCCGCTCGTGCGCCGGCAGCCGCGTGACGTCCTCGCCCTTGAAGCGGATGCTGCCGCCGTTGCTGGCGACCTCGCCGGTCATCACGCGGAACATGGTGGTCTTGCCCGCGCCGTTGGGTCCGATGATGGCGAACACCTGGCCCGGCTCCACCGCCAGGCTGACGCCGCGCAGCACTTCGATGGGGCCGTAGTTCTTGCGCACCTGGCTCACCTCCAGCAATGCGGTGCTCATGGCGTGCCCCCTGCGCGCAGCGGATGGACAGCGGCACGAGCGGCCGCCTGCGAATGCGGCTCCGGCGGCGCGGGGGTGCGGGCGCGCCCGCCCCACAGCCGGGCCTCCAGGCTGCGCCACAGGCCCACGGCCCCGTTCGGCGCCAGCAGGATGATCGCCAGCAGGCCGCAGCCCACGATCAACTCCGACAGCCCGACGAGGGTGCGCGTGGCATAGGCGATGGCGGCAAAGAGGCCAGCACCCACCACCGGGCCCCAGAAGGAGCTGACGCCGCCGAGCAGCGTGTTGAGCATCGGCTGGGCCGAGGCGAGCCAGTGCACCTCTTCCACCGTCACGATGCGCGACCAGGGCGCATACAGGCAGCCGGCCACCGCGGCCACGGCGCCGGAGATGACGAAGGCGGCCAGCCGGTAGCTGGCCACCGGCGTGCCCATGAACGCCGCGCGCTCCGGATCCTGCCGGATGGTCTGCAGCGTGCGGCCGAAGCGGCTGTGCAGCAGCCACCACAGCAGCCCGGTGATCAGCACGCAGGTCGCCAGCAGGAACAGGTAGTAGGCGTTGGAGCTGCCCAGGTCCACGCGCAGCAGCAGCAGGTCGAGCACCGGCCGGGGAATGTCGGTGATGCCGTCCTCCCGCCCCAGGAAGGCACTGAAGCCGATGACCAGGCGAAGCGCCTCGGCCAGGGCCACGGTCAGGACCGCCAGGAACACGCCGCTCATGCGCCGCAGCGCCAGCACGCCGACCAGCCAGGCCGCCGCCGCGCCCAGCAACGCCGCGCCGCCCATCACCAGCAGGAAGGGCACCCCGGCCACATGCCGCAGCGCGAGCGCCGTGAGGTAGGCGCCGATGGCGAAGAAGCCCGCATGGCCGAAGGAGACCAGGCCGGTGTAGCCGAAGAGGATGTTCCACGACAGCGCGAACACCACCTGGATCAGCACCGTGCCCACCACATAGAGCGGGCCGGCGCCCACCCACCAGGGCAGCGTCGCCAGCAGCAGCACCAGCGCCGTGCCCAGCGCCTGCCAGACCGGGCGCGGCACCTGCGGGCGGTGCAGGCTGCCACCGCCGCCGGCCTCGTGGTGGCCAGCGTCCTGGCTGCCCACCGCCGGGAACAGGCCGCTGGGCTTGCACAGCAGGAAGACCGCCAGCACCACGTACACCGCCAGGCCCGGCACCTGCGGCAGCAGCACCGTGTTCAGGCTCTGCACCAGCCCCAGCACCAGCGAGCCGATGAAGGCACCGCGGATGTTGCCCAGCCCGCCGATGATGACGGCGAAGAAGGCATACATGAGGTAGGAGTCGCCCAGGCCGGTCGACAGGCTCTGGTTGGGCAGCAGCAACCCGCCCGCCAGGCCGGCGAGCATGAAGCTGGCCATGACGCTGAGCGCCACCCCGAAGGACACGTTCAGCCCCAGCACGCCCGACATCCACGGATCGGCCGCCAGCGCCTGCATGAGCTTGCCGAACCACATGCGATGGATGGCGATCTCGAGCAGCACGTAGATCACCAGGCCGGCCGCGATCACGAAGATCTGGTAGGCCGAGAAGAACAGCCCGAAGGGATTGAGCGGCTGGTCCAGCCCCGGCGGCGGGTTGACGGAGAAGAAGTCCACCCCCCACACCAGCTTGGTCACGCCGGTGCACACCATCATGAGCGCGAAGGTGGCGATCAGCACGTAGTGCGGATCGACATGGCGCAGCCGCCGCAGCACCAGCCGGTCGGTGACCAGCCCCAGCACCGCCACCACCACGCCGCCCGCCAGGGCGGCCAGCAGGAACATGCCCAGCGACTGGACGTCGCGGCCCATGACCGAATAGGCCGTGTAGGCGCCGATCATGAAGAAGCCGCCCTGCGCCATGTTGAGCAGCCGCAGCAGCCCGAAGATGAGCGTCAGCCCGGCCGCCACCAGGAAGATCGCCATGCCGAAGGCGGCGGCATTGAAGAAGGCGAAGAGGATCTCGTTGGCCATCGCGTCAGGCCTCGTACTTGCGGCCGGGCGACGGCGGCTCGACGATCTCGGACTCGTCCAGGCGGATCACCTGCTCCAGGCCATAGCCGGGGGCGGCCTCGCGCGCGCCGATCTTCGCGAAGTAGGCATAGCCGATGCCCTGGTGGTCCTCCTTGCGGATGCGGTAGGGGCCCGCCGCCGTGTCGAAGGCCAGGCCCTCCAGCGCCGGGATCACGGCCTCGGTCTCGGTGCTGCCCGCCTTCTTCACCGCATTGAACAGCGCCAGCGCCGAGCGGTGCGAGGCCTGCACGATGCCCGGCACATGGGGCGTGCCGGTGACCTTGACGATGTACTCGGACAACTGGCGGCTGAGCGGGTACTGGCTCTTGAAGGGCTCCAGCTCGGGCGCCCAGAAGCTCACACCCCAGAGGTTCTGCGGCGTGGAGCGGCCCATGGCCTTGGCGATCATCAGCTCGGTGCCGGCCTCGCCGATCACCTTGAAGCGGCGGTCCATACCGACGGCCCGGCCCTGCTGCAGCAGGCTCACGCAGGGCGCGGCCGTCAGGCCCACGAAGAGCCCCTCGGCGCCCGAGTTCATCAGGCTGTTGATCTCGACCTTGTAGTCCGCCTTGTTGAGCGAGGCATACACCGGCTCCAGCACCTTGGGCGCCGTGCCGCCGGCCTTGGCGGCCCGCTCCACGCCCAGGCGGAAATAGCGCGCCATGTCGCGGCCGTTCTCGCTGTCGGGCAGGATCAGCGCCCAGCTGCCCACCTGCGGGAACTTGGTCGCCAGCATGTTGCCGATGCCGCCGAAGAGCATCAGCGCGTTGGACGCCACGCGGAAGAAGTGGCGGCTGAAGTTCTCGTGCGTGACCGACATCACCGTCGGCGCCGGCGCGGCCACCACCGCCTTGAGCTCCGCCAGGATGGGCGCGATGGCCAGCGCCATGGGCGACTGGCCCGCACCCACCGACAGGTTGACACCCTCGCCCGCCAGCTCGCGCACAGCCGCCACGGCACCCGCGCTGGTGAACTTGTCGTCGCGCACGACGATCTCGATCTGGCGACCGAGCAGGCCGCCCTGGTCGTTCCATTGCATCTGGGCGGCGCGGATGCCGGCCAGCCAGTTGGCACCGGCCTCGGCGCCGATGCCGCTCATCGGCAGCATGGCACCGATGCGCACCGGCCCGGGCTGGGCGCGCACCCACGGCGCCGCCGTCGCGGCCAGCACGGCGCCTGCACCGGCGGCCTGGATCAGGGTTCTGCGTTGCAGCGACATGGTGCTGCTCCTCACATCGACAGCGGCTTGCCGGGGCTCGGCGGCTCGGCCACGTCGGCCTCGCGGTAGGCGATGGCATCGACGATGCCGTAGCCGGGGTCGGCCTCACGGGCGCCCACCTGGGCGATGTAGGCCTCGCCCAGCCCTTGGTGGTCTTCCTTGCGGATGTGGTAGCGGCCCACCGCGGTGTCGAACTCCAGGCCTTCGAGCGCTGCGATGACGGCGTCGGTGTCGGTGCCGCCGGCCTTCTCGATGCCGTTGAACAGCGCCAGCGCGCAGCGGTGGCTGGACTGCACGATGCTCGGCGGATTGCGGTCGCCGGTGAGCTTGACGTAGTCCTCGTACAGCGCCTTGCTCATCGCATGGCGGCGGCCGGCCTCGGTGCCCGGCACCCAGTAGCTGATGCTCCAGAGGTTGGCCGGCGTCGACTTCTGCATCGCCTTGGCGATCATCAGCTCGGTGCCGGCATCGCCGATCACCTTGAACTTGCGGTCCATGCCTACCGCCCGGCCCTGCTGCAGCAGGCTGATGCAGGGCGCCGCGGTGAGGCCGACGAACAACCCCTGCGAGGGCGCGTTCATCAGGCTGTTGATCTCCACCTTGTAGTCGGCCTTGTTGAGGCTGGCGAAGACGGGGTCGAGCACCTTGACCGTGCGGCCGGCCTTCTGCGCGGCGCGCTGCACACCGACGCTGAAGAAGCGCGCCATGTCGCGGCCGTTCTCGCTGTCGGGCACGATGCAGGACCAGGTCTGCACTTCCTTGAAGCGGTCGGTCAGCATGTTGCCGATGCCGGCGAAGGCGATGTAGGCGTTCCAGGACAGGCGGAAGAAGTTGCGCTGGAAGCCCTCGTGCGTGAGCGACATGACGGTGGGGCACGGCGCCACCATCAGCGCCTTGAGCTCGGGCAGGATGGGCGCGGTCGCCAGCGCCATGGGCGACTGCGACCCGCCAATCAGCAGGTTGACGCCACTGCCTGCCAGCTCGCGCGCGGCGGCCACGGCGCCGGCACTGGTGAACTTGTCGTCGCGCACCACCAGTTCCACCTGCCGCTTGAGCACGCCGCCCTTGGCGTTCCACTGGGCCACGGCCACGCGCGCCCCGGCCAGCCACGCGGCGCCCGCCTCCGCGCCGATGCCGCTCATCGGCAGCATCAGCCCGATGCGAACGGGGCCACCCTGGGCCCGCGCGGGACGCGCGCCGACGCTGCCGAGGACGGCAGCCGCCGCAGTCGCCTGAAGGAAATGGCGTCGATCGGTCTTCATCGCATGTCTCCAGTTCCGCCTTGGGTAGGCGCATTTGTTATAACAGATTTGCGATGGTGTTCGTGCAGGCGAGCGCTGTCACCGGCATTAACCCCTAAGGGTCGCCGGCAGCAGGCGAAGCGAAGCCGCGGCGCCTGGCCGCGGTGATGGGAGTGCGAGGAGGCGAAGACGCCCTCAGCGGGCGTAGCAGCGCAGCATCACCGAGCGCAGCCAGCGGTTGCCGGCGTCGTTGTCGGCGCTGGCATGCCAGTACAGGTAGGCGTCCATGGAGGACAGCGGCGCCGGCATGGGCAGCACCTGGTTGCCGAAGGTTTTGTTGACCATGTGGGCGTAGCTCTCGGGCATGGTGAGCACCAGGTCGGTCTGCGACACGGTGCGGCAGGCCGCGAAGTAATACTGGCAGCGCAGCGCCACCTGCCGCTGCATGCCCAGGCGGCGCAGCTCGATGTCCTCGAAGCCGGGGCCCTGCCGCCGCGTGGTGACCAGCACGTGCCGCTGCGCCAGGTAGGTGTCGATGTCCACGCTGCCCTGGATGGCCGGATGGCCCTGCCGCGCCACCACCGCCGCACCGTCGACCGTGATGCGGGTGAACTTGACGGCATCCGACAGCGGCAGCAACACGTCGACGGCGAGGTCGAGCGTGCCGGCTGCCAGCTCGCCCTCGAGGGTGCGACGGCTCGCGCGCACGCTGGCCACCTCCACGCCCGGCGCCTCGCGCTCCAGCGTGCGCATCAGCGGCGGCATCACGGTCGACTCCATGAAGTCGCGCAGCCCGATCACGAAGCGCTTGGTGCTGGTGGTGGGGTCGAAGCTCTGGGTGTCGTTGAGCAGCGAGCCTAACGACTGCAGCGAGCCGCGCAGCGGATCGATGATGCGCTTGGTCAGCGCGGTGGGCACCATGCGGTGGCCCTGGCGCTCGAAGAGGGGATCGTTGAACAGGTCGCGCAGCCGCGCCAGGGCATGGCTGATCGCCGGCTGGGTCAGATGCAGCTTGTCGGCGGCCTTGGTGATGCCGCCCTCCGTGTAGATCGTGTCCAGCACGACCAGCAGGTTGAGATCGACCCTCGAAATATGCATGGACTGTATCGGCGGGCATGCCGCGCTTTCATTGGGCAGCGCGGGCCGGGGCGCTTAGCCTTGGCGGCCCCCGATGATGCCCGCAAGCGGGGCGCCCTGCATGCCTTCCGGAGACAGCCCCTTGCCCCAGACCGACACCTCTGCCGACACCACCGCGGTGCGACCCGGCCACCGCCTGGACGAGCAGGCCCTGCGCGAATGGTGGATCGACCACGTCGACGGCAGCGCCCGGCAGCGCTTCGGCCTGGCGCAGTTCAAGGGCGGCCAGTCCAACCCCACCTTCCTGGTCGAGACACCCGACGGCCGCTATGTGCTGCGGCGCAAGCCCGCCGGCACGCTGCTGCCCTCGGCCCATGCCGTGGACCGCGAGTTCCGCGTCATGCGGGCACTGGCCGACAGCGCGGTGCCCGTGCCCCGTGTCCACGCGCTGTGCACCGACGCCGCGGTGATCGGCACCATGTTCTATGTCATGGACTGCGTGCCCGGCCGCATCCTCTGGGACCCGCACCTGCCGGGCATGGCCGAGAGCGAGCGCGCCGCGATCTACGACGACATGAACCGCACCATCGCCGCACTGCACGAAGTGGACGTGGCGGCGGTCGGCCTGGCCGACTACGGACGCGCCGGCGGCTACATCGCCCGGCAGATCGACCGCTGGAGCCGCCAGTACCGCGCCAGCGAGACGGAGCCCATCGAGGCGATGGAGCAGCTGATCGACTGGCTGCCCCGGCATCAACCCGCCGACACCGGCACGCGGCTGGTGCATGGCGACTTCCGGCTGGACAACCTGGTCTTCGCGCAGGACGCGCCGCGCGTCGTGGCGGTGCTGGACTGGGAGCTGTCGACGCTGGGCGATCCCATGGTCGACTTCGCCTACCACTGCATGGCCTGGCGCTTGCCGCCGCAGGTGCGCGGCCTCGGCGACCTGGATGCGGCGCGATTGGAGGCCGCCGGCATTCCGACGGTCAGCGCCTACCTCGCGCGCTACCTGCAACGCCGCGCCCTGCCCCCGGTCGATCCCCGGACCTGGCGCTTCTACGAGGCCTTCAACCTGTTCCGCGCCGCCGCCATCGCCCAGGGCATCATGGGCCGCGCCCTGGCGGGCAATGCGGCCAGCAGCGAAGCCCTGCAGGCCGGTCGCCAGGCGCGGCAGCTCGCCGAGCTCGGCTGGCGCTGCGTGGACCGCGACGCGTGAGAAGGTGTGAACGGACCGGCCCACCGCGCATGGATGTGGTCCGCCCTGCTCCCCGGCTGCGCTTCGCGCGCCTGCGCATGTCCGACGCGGCCCTGGCCCGCGCGCTCTTCGCCGACCTGCTGGGCTGGTCGATGTCCGAGGCCCGGGGCCGGCGGCTCTTCCGCGGCCCCGGCCTGGACGTGGAGGTGACGACGGCGGCAGCGGCCGACGGTCCGGCCGGCCCCGACTTGCTCGGCTGGCAGGTGCCCGACCTGCTGGACTGGCAGCGGCACTGCCACCGCCAGGGGCTCAGCGTGACGGACGAAGGCCTGCTCGGTCCCGACAGCGCGCTTCAGCTGGCCGCCGAGGACACCGGCGGCTGTGTGCTGGAGTTCAGCGAGCGGCACGACGCCCACGGCATCGCGACACCCGCCGCGGTGGGGGTACCGGCCCGCGCCCGTGCCCGGCCGCTGGCCGCCATCGACCTGCGCGTGCGCGCGCCGGAACGGGTGGCCGCCCACTGGAGCCGTCTGCTCGCCCTGCCGGCCGTGCGCCAGGAGGGCCTGCCCGCCGTGGCGACCGCCTGCGGCGCGCTGCGCTTCATGCCCGCGGCCGAGCATGCCGACGCCGGCATCGACGGGCTGTGGATGCGGCCCGAGGAAGCCGGCGCCCTGCAGACGTGGACCCACCAGCTGGGGCTCCAGCCGCCGCCGGCCGGCCCCTGGCGGATCGGCGGCCTGACGCTGCGGTGCACTTGAGGGCGGCACGCCGGCCGGGCGCGCGCCTCAGGCGAAGGTCCGCCCTTCGCTCACCAGCTGGCGGATCAGCCCGGCCGGCTCCCAGAATTTCGCGTCATCGTTGGGGTTGCGCCCGAAGCGCTGCATCGCCTGCACCACGTTGAACAGGCCCTGCTGGCTGGCGTAGTGCATCGGGCCGCCGCGGAAGATCGGGAAGCCGTAGCCCGTGATGTAGACCATGTCGATGTCGCTGGCCTTGCTGGCGATGCCGTCTTCCAGGATGTGCGCGCCCTCGTTGACCAGCGAATACACCAGGCGCTGCACGATCTCCTCGTCGCTGATCTTGCGCGGCGTGATGCCCAGTTGCTTGCGGTGCTCGGCAATCATGTCCTCCACCAGCTTCGACGGAATCGCGTCGCGCTTGCCCGCCTGGTAGTCGTACCAGCCGGCGCCCGTCTTCTGGCCGAAGCGGCCCAGCTCGCACAGCTTGTCGGCCGTGCGGCTGTACTTCATGTCGGGCTGCTCGACCGAGCGGCGCTTGCGGATGGCCCAGCCGATGTCGTTACCCGCCAGGTCGCCCATGCGGAAGGGGCCCATGGCGAAGCCGAACTTCTCGATGGCCTTGTCCACCTGCGTCGGCGTCGCGCCTTCGTCCAGCAGGAAGCCCGCCTGGCGGCTGTACTGCTCGATCATGCGGTTGCCGATGAAGCCGTCGCACACGCCCGAGACCACGGCCGTCTTCCTGATCTTCTTGGCCAGGCTCATCACCGTGGCCAGCACGTCCTTGCCGGTCCTGGCGCCGCGCACCACTTCCAGCAGTTTCATCACGTTGGCCGGGCTGAAGAAGTGCATGCCGATCACGTCCTGCGGACGCTTCGTGAAGGCCGCGATCTTGTCGACGTCGAGCGTGGAAGTGTTGGAGGCCAGGATGGCGCCGGGCTTGGCCACGGCATCGAGCTGGGTGAACACCTTCTCCTTGACGCCCAGCTCCTCGAACACGGCCTCGATGATGAGATCGCAGTCCTTGAGGTCGTCGTAGCTCAGCGTGGTCTTGAGCAGCGCCATGCGCTCCTCGTACTTCTCGGGCTTGAGCTTGCCCTTCTTGACCTGCGCCTCGTAGTTCTTGCGGATGGTGGCCACGCCGTGGTCCACCGCCTCCTGCTTCATCTCCAGGATGGTCACCGGGATGCCGGCGTTCAGGAAGTTCATGCTGATGCCGCCGCCCATGGTTCCGGCGCCGATCACGCCCACCGTCTTGATGGCGCGCTGCGGCGTGTCGTCGGGCACATCGGCGATCTTGGCCGCGGCACGTTCACCGAAGAAGATGTTGCGCAGCGCCGCCGACTCGGAGGTCCAGACCAGTTCGGTCACGCCTCGACGCTCGAAGGCCAGGGCTTCGTCGAAGGGCAGACGCACCGACTGGGCGACGCAGTCCAGGCACAGCAAGGGGGCCGGAAAGTGGCGCGACGCCGCGGCCACCTGGTTGCGCGCGAACTGCAGATAGGCCTCGGGCGCCGGATGCACCACCTGCAGCTCGCGCACGCGCGGCAGCGGGCGCACCGCGGCGTGCTGCCGCGCGAAGGCCACCGCAGCGCCGACCACGTCGTCGTCCACCAGTTCGTCGATCAGGCGCTGTCCCGGCAGCCGGGCCAGGTCCTCGCTCATCACCGTCTCGCCGGTCACGATCATGTTCAGGGCCGGCTCCAGCCCGATGAGCCGCGGCAGCCGCTGCGTGCCGCTGGCGCCCGGCAGGATGCCGATGCGCACTTCGGGCAGCGAGACCTGCGTGCCGCGCTGCATCAGGCGGTAGTGGCAGCCCATCGCCAGCTCCAGCCCGCCGCCCATGGCCACGCGATGCACGGCCGCGACGATGGGCTTGTCGCTGCGCTCGATGAGGTCGATGACGTCGACCAGGTCGGGCGCCATGGTCGCCTCCGGTCGATTGAACTCGCGGATGTCCGCGCCGCCGCAGAAGGCCCGGCCGCGACCGGTGAGCACCATGGCCTGCACCTGCGGATCGCTGCCGGCGCGTGCGACCGATTCGGCGATGAAGCGACGGTTGGCCAGGCCCAGGCTGTTGACGGGCGGCGTGTCCATGGTGATGACGGCGATGCCGTCCTGAATCGCGTAGCTGCCGCTCATGCGTGCTCTCCTCGTCGGGTCATGGAGTGGGGGGAATGCGGCGGCCCGGAAGGCCGGCGGTCCGATGTTCAGTCGCCCGCGCGACGCCACGCATCAGCACTTTGAATCGCTCCGATGAAAACACTGCATGCCCCGGCGACTCACGGCGCGCGGCATGGCGGCACCATCGGGGCACCAGTTTTTGCCCTCGCAATGACAGCATGACCACCCTCACCCGCGCCAACCTCCACGACTTCGTCGGCCAGTCCATCGGCACCTCGTCATGGGTCGATGTGCCCCAGTCGCGCATCGACGCGTTCGCCGATTGCACCGGCGACCGGCAATGGATCCACATCGACGTGGAACGCGCCACGCGCGAAAGCCCCTTCGGCGCGCCCATCGCCCACGGCTTCCTGACCCTGTCGCTGCTGCCCATCACCAGCTATGAATTGCTGGAAGGGCTGGCGCCGACCAAGTCCGTCAACTATGGGCTGGACAAGCTGCGCTTCATGTCGCCCGTCAAGGCCGGTGCACGGGTGCGCAACCACATGCGACTGCTGGCCGCCGAGGCGCGCGACGACGGCTGGACGCTGCTGCGGTGCGAGAACACCATGGAGATCGAGGACCAGGACAAGCCGGCGCTGGTGGCGGTGAGCCTGGGCCTGTTCTCCTGGGACTGACGCGCGCGCCCGCGTCCTCCCGCTTCCATCCGATCCAACCGAGACACACCACATGGACTTCGAACACAGCCCCAAGGTGCAGGACCTGCGCCGCCGCCTGCTCGCCTTCATGGACGAGCACATCTATCCCAACGAGAAGCGCCATGCGCAGGAAGCGCATGCGTCGTATCTGAACGCCGAGCGCACCGGCGGTCCCTATACCGGCCTGCCGCTCATGGAAGAGCTCAAGCGCAAGGCCCACGCCGCGGGCCTGTGGAACCTCTTCCTGCCCGAGGACGAGCACGGCGCGGGCCTGACCAACCTGGAATACGCACCGCTGTGCGAGATCATGGGCCGTCGCTACTGGAGCGCCGAGGCCTTCAACTGCAGTGCGCCCGACACCGGCAACACCGAGGTGATCGCGCGCTACGGCAACGAGGAGCAGAAGGCCCGCTGGCTGCAGCCGCTGCTCGACGGCGAGATCCGCTCCTCCTTCGCCATGACCGAGCCTGCCGTGGCCTCGTCGGACGCCACCAACATCGCCACGCGCATCCGCCGCGACGGCGACGACTACGTGATCAACGGCCGCAAGTGGTACATCACCGGTGCCATGAACGAGCGCTGCAAGCTGTTCATCCTGATGGGCAAGACCGACCCCGACAACCCGGACCGGCATCGCCAGCAGTCGATGATCATCGTGCCGCGCGACACGCCCGGCATCACGGTGGTGCGCGACATGGCGCTGGTGAACCACTACGACGCGCCCTTCGGCCATCCGGAGGTGATCTTCGACAACGTGCGGGTGCCGGCCTCCAACCTGCTGCTGGGCGAGGGCCGCGGCTTCGAGATCGCCCAGGGCCGCCTCGGGCCGGGCCGCATCCATCACTGCATGCGCATGATCGGCATGGCCGAATCGGCGCTGGAGATGATGTGCGAGCGCGCCGTCTCGCGCGTGGCCTTCGGCAAGCCGCTGTCCGACCAGGGCGTCTGGCGCGAGCGCATCGCCCGGGGCCGCATGCTGATCGACCAGACCCGCTGGATGGTGCTGCACGCCGCCTGGCGCATGGACACCGTGGGCAACAAGGTGGCGGCCAAGGAGATCGCCATGATCAAGGTGATCGCGCCCAACAACTGCATCCAGGTCATCGACGACGCCATGCAGGCCTTCGGCGCGATGGGCCTGAGCCAGGACACGCTGCTGGTGAACTTCTGGGCCTATGCACGCCACCTGCGCGTGGCAGACGGCCCGGACGAGGTGCACACCAACGCCGTCGCCAAGCAGGAGCTGGGGCCCTACCGCGCCAAGGTCGCCTGAGCGCGGGCGCCGCGGGGCCTGCGCCCTGCGACGCCGGCCCGCGGCGGCGATTCAGGCGCCGCTGGCGCGGGGCGCGGCAAAGCCGGGCTCGCGCAGCATGCGCCGCAGCAGCTTGCCGTTGTCGGCCGCGGGCAGGCCGTCGCGAAAGACGATGGTGCGCGGCACCTTGTAGTGCGACATGTGGGCCTGGCACCACTCGATGAGCACCTGGTCCGTGCGGTCGCGCCGGCGCCCGAAGCCGTCCACCCGGATCTGCCGCGCCGCTGGGTCCTTGAGCACCACGTAGGCCTGCAGCGCCTCGCCGCGGTCCGGGTCGGGCAGGCCGACCACCGCGGCCTGCCGCACGTCAGGATGCGTCGCCAGGATGGCCTCCACCTCTTCGGGGAAGACGCTGTAGCTCCAGACCTTGATCATCTCCTTGCGCCGTCCCACGAAGGTGAGGTAGCCCTCCTCGTCGAGCCGGCCGATGTCGCCCGTGCGCACCCAGCCGTCGCGCACCATGGCCGCCGTGGCCTCGGGCCGCATCCAGTAGCCCCTGAAGGGCTGGGGGCCGCGCAGCAGGATCTCGCCAACGGCGCCGCAGGGCCGGGGCTGACCGGTGTCGGGGTCGACGATGCGCACCTCGGTGCCGGGCACCGGCCTTCCATTGGTGCCCCAGCGCACGGCGTCGGCAGGCATCATCACGTCGGAGCTGTGGGTCTCGCTCAGGCCGTAGCCTGCCTCGAACACCTGGGCGCCGCCGGTGAAGCGGTGCCAGCGGTCGGCGAGCGCACGGGTCAGGATGGTGCCGAAGCTGGTGCTGGCCGTGCCGCGCAAGGACGACAGGTCGTAGGTGGGGGCATCTTCCGCGCCCATCACCAGCTCCAGCGAAGGCGCCATGGTGTACCACCATGTCACGCGGCAGGCCTCGATGGCCTGCAGCACGGCCGTGGCATCGAAGCGGGCCAGCAGCACCACCGTGGCGCCCATGTAGAGCACGACGTCCAGTCCCGCCACCAGGCCCGAGATGTGGTGCAGCGGCACGTCGGCCAGCAGCACGTCGTCGGCCGTCAGCCCCCAGCAGCTTGACGTGGCGGCCGACTTGTAGAGCGCGACGTCATGGCCCAGCATGGCCGCCTTGGGCAGGCCCGTCGTGCCCGAGGTGCAGGCCATGAGCGCCACCTCGTCCATGGCCAGGTCGGCCAGGGGCTCGAAGGGCGGCATGGCCTCGAGCTCGTCCATGAGATCGACCACGCCGTCGGGCCAGGGCTTGGCGGGCTCGCCCGGCAGGCGGATGCAGGCGGGCACGTCCATGGCCAGCATGCCAGGCAGCATGTCGCCTGCCCGCACCCCGTACACGGTGCAATCGCGCCCGCCCGGCCGGGACTCATGGACCGTGGGCAGGTCCTCCTCGCCGGCGACCACGGCCCGCACGTCGAGTTCAGCGAACTGGTGCGCAAGTTCGTACCGCCGGGCATGGGGACTGCAGGCGCTGACGACCACCCCCAGCTTCTGCGCACCCAAGTGCGCGATCACGAACTGCGGGCAGTTGTGCAGCACCAGCACCAGCACGTCGCCCTGCGAGAGCCCGCGCTGGCGCAGGCTCTGGGCGAAACGGTCGCTCAGGTCGTCGAGTTCGGCGTAGCTGATGCGCCGGCCGTACCAGACGATGGCTGTCTTGTCGGGCGTGGCGCGCGCATGCAGGCGCAGGTAGTCATGCAGCGGTCGCTCGCCGTGGCGAAAGTCGATCATCCTGGCTTGTCTCCGGATCATTCGATGCGACCGGATACCGCGGGGCGGTTCCGGCTTCTTCCCGGATGATGACCCGCGCAGAGCGCCACCGCAAGGCGCGCCGGATGAATGTTGGGCATGGGCAAGCATGCCGGGGCTGCATGGCGCGGCGCAGCAAACCACGGCCCGCTGTCCGCAGCCCCCGGCTGCCTCGCGCGGCGCGTGGGTGGATCAGGCGCCGGCCGCGGCCGTGGCGCCCGCCGTGGCGGACTGCTGCTCGTGCAGGTAGGCCAGGATGGGCGCCATCGTGCGTTCGATCTCTTCCTCGATGCCGGCACGCGCGGTGTCCGCATCCGCCTTGCGCAGGCCGCGCAGTACGCGCTGGTGCGGGTGCTGGCGCCGCGGCTCTGCCATGGGCCGCGTCTGCAGTGCCCGCATCAGCGGCCCGCATTGCAGCCACAGGCCTTCGATCATGCGCAGCAGCACGGGCTTGCCCGCCAGCGCATACACCGCCAGGTGGAAGCGCTCGGAGGCGAGCAGCTCACCGGCAAAGTCCGCCGCCTCATGACGGGCGGCCATGTCGCGGTGCAGTTGCTCCAGGCGCGCAATGTCCTCCGGGCCGGCCAGGGCCGCCGCATGCGCGGCCGCACGCCCTTCGAGCATCAGCCGCAGTTCGCAGACCTCGGCGAAGCGCGCTGCCGACATCACGGGCACACGCACCGAATGGTGGCCGACCTGCTCCAGCGCCTGTTCGGAGATGAGCCTGGCAAAGGCCTCGCGCACCGGTGTCGGGCTGATGCCCATCTCGGCCGCGAGGTCGCGCAGCTTGAGCTTCTCGCCCGGGGCGAAGCGCCCCGCCTTCAGGTCGCGGCACAGGCGGCCATAAGCCAGGCCGTTGAGGCTCTCACGGGTCAGGGGCGCGTCGTCCATGGCTGCAGCGGCTGGGCCGAAAGTCATTTGCAATAAGTTATATCGTACAGGCCGGTCCGTCAGCGACCGGTGAAGCGCGGCGGGCGCTTTTCCAGGAAGTGCGCGACGCCCTCCTGGAAGTCCTCGCTGTCGAACGAGGCCACCATGTCGGCGTCGGCCCTGCGCCAGGCGGCATCCAGGTCCTGGAACAAGCCGTCGTAGACCTGGCGCTTGATCACACCGATGGACCGCGGCGAGGCCGACTGCGTCCATTCCCGGGCCAGGGACTGCACACCCGCCAGAAAGCCCTCGGCCGGCCGCGCGCGCACCAGGCCGAATCGCTCGGCCTCGTCCGTCAGGAGGGTGCGGGCCGACATCAGCAGATCGAGCGCATTCGTCAGGCCGACGATGCGCGGCAGCATCCACGACGCGCCATGCTCCGCGATCAGTCCGCGCTTGGCGAAGGCGGTGGTGAGCTTCTGGCCCTCGGCCATGTAGCGGAAGTCGCAGAACAGCGCCATGCACAGCCCGATGCCCGCCACCGGCCCGTTGATGGCCGCGAAGATGGGCTTGGGCACCTTCAGCAGGTAACTGAAGCGCCAGGCGTAGTTGCGGTCGAGTCCCTCTGGCGCGGCCGTCTGCGCACCGCCCGCGGGTGCGGCGGCCGTGGCGTCGCCCGCCGCGGTGCCGCGGGTGCCGGCTTCGAGGATGTCCATGTCGGCCCCGGCGCAGAAGCCCCGGCCGGCGCCGGTGACCACGATGGCCCGCACCGCCGTGTCGGCCTCGGCGGCTTCGATGGCGCGGCGGAACTCGGCCTCCATGGCCTCGGTCCAGGCGTTGAGCCGCTCGGGCCGGTTGAGCGTCAGGGTCATGACGCCGTCGTCCACCGCGGTGGCGATCTGCTGGTAGTCGTCGTGCGAAGGCATGCGTGGCTCCGGGGAAGGATGGGCGGGCGGCGGTCCGCGTTCAGGCCTCGCCACCGACGGTGGCGCCACCGTCGATGACCAGCGTGGTGCCGGTGATGAAGCGGCCGGCCTCGGAGGCCAGCAGCAGTGCCGCACCGGCGATGTCCTCCGGCTCACCGATGCGGTTCAGCGGGCTGGACGCGAGCGCGGCGGCCAGGGTGTCGGGGTTGTCCCAGAGCGCCTTGGCGAAGTCGGTCTTGATCAGGCCCGGCGCGATGCAATTGGTGCGGATGCCCTGCTTGCCCCACTCCAGCGCCAGGTTGCGCGCGAGCTGCATGTCTGCCGCCTTCGAGATGGCGTAGGCGCCCAGCACCCGCGAACCGGTCAGGCCGGCAATCGAGCTGATGATCACCACGCTGCCGCCACCCTTGGCCGCCATGCCCGGTGCCACGCGGTTGACCAGCCACAGGTTCGAGCGGATGTTCACATCCATGACCTTGGAGAAGGCCTCGTCCGTGATGCCGGACATCGGCCCGTAGTACGGGTTGACCGCCGCATTGCAGACCAGCACGTCGACGCTTCCGTAGCGCGATTCGGTCTGGTCCACCAGCGCAAGCACCTCGTCCTTGCGCGAGATGTTGCAGGCGATGGCCGTGGCCTCGCCGCCTTCGGTGCGGATCTGGTCGACCACGGCGGCACAGGCATCGGCCTTGCGGCTGGTGATGACGACCCGTGCACCCGCGCGGGCGAAGGCCAGCGCGATGGCGCGGCCGATGCCACGCGACGAGCCGGTGACGATGGCGGTCTTGTCCTTGAGCGAGAAGCTGTCCATGGGGTACTCCGGCGCCGGTGGGCGCATCAGCGGTTGTGGAAGACGGGGGTGCGCTTGTCCATGAAGGCCCGGGCGGCTTCGAGGTGGTCCTCGGTCATGGCACAGCGGATGTGGCGGATGGCCTCGTGGTCCAGCGCCTGCGCCAGCGTGGCGCCCTGCTCCGCCACGTTCAGGTTGGCCTTGATGTGGCCGAGGGTGATGGTCGGGCCGGCCGCCAGCTGGCGTGCGAGCCGCTGCCCTTCGTCGTCGAGCGCCTCGTCGGGCACCACCTGCGTGACCAGACCCATTTGCAAGGCCTCGTCGGCCTGCAGCACGGGCGACAGCAGCGCGAAGGCCCGCGCACGCGGGCCCAGCAACTGCGTGAGGAAGTAGGTGCTGCCGAAGTCGCCCGAAAGACCCACCTTGGCGAAGGCCGAGGTCATCTTGAGGGTGGAGCCGGCCACCAGCAGGTCGCAGGCCAGGGCCAGCGACAGGCCGGCGCCCGCACAGGCGCCGCGCACCACGGCCAGCGTGGGCTTGGACATCTCGTGCAGCAGGCGGGCGCATTCCATGTGCTCGCGCAGCTGGTGGGTACGGGCCTCCAGCGTGGCCTCGGCGCCTTCCGATGCCGCCATGGCCTGCACGTCGCCCCCGGCGCAGAAGCCGCGGCCGGCGCCGGTCAGCAGCACGGCACGCACCTGCGCATCGATGGCTGCGCGGCGCAGGGCAGCCAGCAGGGCGTCGGTCATGCTGGGCGTGAGCGCATTCAGCCGCTCGGGCCGGTTCAGCGTCAGGGTGAGCACGCCGTCCTGCAGCTGCTCGATCAATTCGGTGGTCATCATGTCTCCTTCGTCGTCAAAGGGCTTCGGCCTGGTGCAGGGCGTCGACCTGCGCGGGGGTCCGGCCCAGCCACTGGCGCAGGACCTCGTCGTTGTGCGCGCCCACCTGCGGCAATGCGCTGCGCACGCTCAGGGGGGTGTCGGACAGGTGGATGGTCACGCCCTGCATCGGTACTTCAGTGCCGCCGAAGGGCAGGCGCACGATCGCGTCGCGATGGGCGAGCTGCGGGTTGTGGACCACTTCGTCGAGCCGGGCGATCTTGGCGCAGGGAACGCCCTGCGCCTCCAGGCGCCGCACGATCTCGTCGGCCTCCAGCCCGGCCATCCAGTCGGCCACCAGGCCCTCCACCGCATCGCGGTGCGCCAGTCGGCTGGCCATGGTGGCGAATCGCGGGTCGTCGATCAGGCCCGGGCGCTCCATGGCGCGCAGCACGCGGGGGAACATGTTGTCGTCGCCCCCCACCAGCAGCACATGGCGGCCGTCGCCGGTGGCGAAGGTGTTGGAGGGCGCGACGAAGCGGTCGCGGCTGCCCACGCGCGTCATCGTGGTGCCGAAGAGCAGCTGCTGCGGGATGGCCGTCATCAGCATCGAGAGCGCGCTTTCGAGCAGCGACACGTCCACCAGTTGCCCACGGCCCGTGGCATGGCGCGCATTGAGCGCGGCCAGGATGCCCAGAGCGGCATACATGCCGGTGGTGTAGTCGCAGATGAAGGAGCCGATCATGGTCGGCGGCCCCTCGGGCTGGCCGGTCATGTCCATCAGGCCGCTCATGGCCTGGGCCACGCCGTCGAAGCACTGCTTGTTGGCGAGCGGCCCGTCCTGCCCGAAGCCGGAGATGCGCGCCATGACCAGGCGCGGGTTGAGGGCATGGACCGCCTCCCAGCCCAGGCCCATCTTCTCCATGGTGCCCGGGCGGAAGTTCTCGACCAGCACATCGGCCTCGGCGATCAGCGCCCGCAGCGTCGCCAGGCCCTCGGGGTGGCGCAGGTCCAGCGCCAGGCTCTTCTTGTTGCGGTTGACGATGAAGGTATAGAGGCTCTGGCCCTCCACGGCGGGCAAGGCCTGCCGGGCGTATTCGCCTTCGCCGGGCGGCTCGATCTTGACCACCTCGGCCCCCATGTCGCCCAGCATCATGGCGCAATAGGGCCCCGCGATGAAGCGCGAGAGATCGAGGACGCGCAGGCCGGCCAGCGAGGTCATGGGAAATGTCTCCGTGTGGATGCGCGCCGTCTGCCTAATCTCGACTCCGCGACGCGATTTTTATCTGTTATAACAGATTTATCGGAGACAAAGCATGACCGTCCATCTTTTCACCCCCTCTGCCCCGCCCGCCTCGGCGCAGGCCAGCGCCTTCCTGCGGCTGCGCCAGATCTGTCTGGTGGCGACTGAACTCGATCCCGTGGTGGAGGACCTGTGCGCCGTCTTCGGCGTGGAGGTCTGCCACCGCGACCCCGAGGTCGGTCAGTTCGGGCTGCACAACGCGCTCATGCCCTTCGGCCAGCAGTTCATCGAGGTGGTCGCGCCGACCCGGCCCGACACGGCGGCGGGCCGCTATCTGGATCGCCGCGGCGGCGATGGCGGCTACATGGTGATCCTGGACACCGACGCCCTTCCGCGCTGGCGCACCCATGTGGCAGCCATCGGCGTGCGTGTGGCCGCCCCGCTGGCCCTGGGCGAGTACGAAGGCATGCAGCTGCATCCGCGCGATACCGGCGGCGCCCTGCTGGAGCTCAACACCACCCTGGGCGGCGCGGCGCTCGATGGCCCCTACTGGCCGGCGGGGCCGCACTGGCAGCAGCATGTGCGCGCACAACGGGTGAGCGGCATCGCCGGCGCCGTGCTCCAGTCGGCCGAGCCTCAGGCGCTGGCCCGCCGCTGGTCGCAGATCCTCCAGCGTCCGCTGGCGCAGGACCATCTGGCGCAGGACCATCTGGCGCTGGACAACGCCACGCTACGCTTCGTGCAGGAGGGCGACGGCCGCGGCGAAGGCCTGGCCGCCCTGCTGCTGCACACGCGCGACGCCGCGGCCATCGAGTCCGCCGCCCGCGCACGCGGCCTGCCCTGCCGCGAAGGCCAGGTCACGGTCGGCGGCGTGCAATTCCATCTGCAGGCGGCCTGATCCGTCACCCGTCCCGCACTCGCCCCGATCAACAAGGAGACATGCCATGGAACTCGAATTCACCCCCGAAGAGCGGGCCTTCGCCGACGAGGTGCGCGACTTCATCGCCGGCCACCTGCCCCCCGACATCGCCCAGCGCGTGGAGCACGACCTGCACCTGGAGCGCGACGACTACATGCGCTGGCAGCAGATCCTGGGCCGGCGCGGCTGGCATGCCTACACCTGGCCCGAGTCGCAGGGCGGGCCGGGCTGGAGCGTGATCCAGCGCTACCTGTTCGAGACCATCAGCGGGCAGATGAACTGCCCCACCATCCAGCCCTTCGGGCCGCGCATGGTCGGACCGGTCATCTACAACTTCGGCAATGCAGCGCAGCAGGCGCAGCACCTGCCGGGCATCCGCGATTCGACGGTATGGTGGTGCCAGGGCTATTCCGAGCCGGCCTCGGGCTCGGACCTGGCCTCGCTGGCGACACGGGCGGACGACGCGGGCGACCACTACGTGGTCAACGGCCAGAAGATCTGGACCTCGTATGCGCACCACGCCGACTGGATGTTCTGCCTGGTCCGCACCCGCCGCGAAAGCCGCAAGCAGGAGGGCATCTCCTTCCTGCTGATCGACATGCGCACGCCGGGCATCGAGGTGCAGCCCATTCCCATGCTGGAGGGCACCCATTCCTTCAATGCGGTGTTCTTCACCGACGTGCGGGTGCCCAAGGCCAACCTGGTGGGCGAGGAAGGCCAGGGCTGGCGCTACGCCAAGTTCCTTCTGGAGCATGAGCGGGTCGAGAACTCCAACATCGGCTTCTCGACCTTTGCGCTGCGCCGCCTGCGACGCATGGTCGCCGCGGTGCAGGACCGGGGCCGCCCGCTGGTCGAGCAGCCGCTGTTCCGCGCCAAGCTCGCGCGCACCGAGGCCCAGCTCAAGGCGCTGGAGATGACCACGCTGCGTGCGCTGTCGAGCATGGGCAGCGGCAGCTCGCCCGGCGCCGGGCTTGCCTCCGCCCTCAAGATCCGCGGCACCGAGATCGGCCAGAGCCTGACCGAACTGCTCTTCGAGGCGGCCGGCCCGCTCGGGCAGCGGCTGGACCCGGCCCTTGCCCACGGCAAGGGCGACCTGGCCAGCCTGGATGCCAGCCTGCGCGGCGCCCCAGCCAACTACTTCTGGCGACGTGCCATGTCGATCTACGGCGGCAGCAACGAGATCCAGCGCAACATCGTGGCCAAGCAGGTGCTTGGACTCTGAGCGCATGGTGGCGGTGGCGGGCTGCTGCCGGCGCTGTTCCAACAGGTGGAATGGCGGTCTTCGCGCAGGGCGGGGCCTGGCCTAAGCTGTTTCCGATGCACGAGCCGGTCATGCAACCGGTTCGGCCCGGAGACTTTCGATGACCCCCATTTCCACCTCTCTTCGGCTTCGCCGCCGCTCGCTTCTTCAGGCCGCCGCATTCGGCGCGGTATTGCCCAGCGCCTGGGCCCAGGCCCCCTTTCCGAACAAGCCGGTGCGCATCGTCGTGCCCTTCGCAGCCGGCGGCCCCACGGACCTGATGGCCCGGGCCATCGCCAAGGCCATGGGCCAGTCCACGGGGCAGCCCTTCATCGTCGACAACAAGCCCGGCGGCGGTGGCGTGATCGGCCTGAGCGAGATCGGGCGCAACCCCGCCGACGGCTACACGCTGGTGATGCCCTCGATCCTGGCGGTGACCAACCCTGCGCTGATGCCCAACTACCCCTTCGACACCCTGAAGGACTTCAGTCCGGTCACCATCGTCGGCCTCATCCCCCACGCCCTGGTCGTCAAGCCGGACTTTGCGGCCACCGACCTGCAGGGGCTGGTGAAGATGGGCAAGGCCAACCCAGGCAGCCTGTCGTACGCGTCCTCGGGCATCGGCACCTCCGCCCATCTGGCCGGTGCGCTGTTCGCGCAGCGCGCGGGCATCCAGGCCACGCATGTGCCCTACCGCGGCGCCGGCCCGGCCGTGCAGGATCTGCTGGGCGGCCGCGTGCAGTTCATGTTCCTGGACATGAGCACGGCCCTCGGGCAGATCCAGGCCGGCAAGCTGCGCGCGCTGGCCGTGGCACCGGCCCAGCGCTTCGACGGCCTGCCGCAGGTGCCCACGGTTGCCGAGCAGGGCTACCCGGGCTTCGATGTGCATGGCTGGTACGGGCTCCTGGTGAAGGCGGGCACCCCCGCGCCGGTGGTCGATGCCCTGTACCGCGAGGTCAAGGCCGCACTTTCTGACACCGAGCTGCGCGCCATGTTCCGCGCACAGGGCATCGAACCCGGCGGCATGCCGCCCGCCGAATACGGCGAGATCATCCGCAAGGACCTGGTGCAATGGCGCAAGACCATTGCCGAACTCGGCATCAAGCTCGACTGAAGGCCACCATGCGGATCGCGATTCCCGACGACTACCAGGACTGCGTGCGCGGGCTGGCCTGCTTCGGCAAGCTCGCCGGGCACGAGGTCACCGTCTTCCACGACACCCTGCACGATCCGGCCGCGCTGGCCGAGCGTCTGCAGGACTTCGACGCCGTGGTGCTCACGCGGGAGCGCACCCGCGTCGGCGCCGAGCTGCTGGCGCGGCTGCCGCGGCTGAAGCTGATCAGCCAGACCGGCAGGGTGGCCGGCCATGTGGATCTGGCGGCCTGCACTGCGCACGGCGTGGCCGTGGCCGACGGCCGCGGCTCCGGTGCCGCGACGGCCGAGCTGACCTGGGCGCTGCTGCTGGCCAGCCGGCGGCACCTGGTGGACGAAGCCAACCGGCTGCGCGCCGGCCAGTGGCAGGGCCACCTGGGTCAGCAGCTCTTTGGCCAGCGGCTGGGCATCTGGAGCTATGGCCGCATCGGAACCCAGGTGGCCCGCTACGGCCGCGCCTTCGGCATGCAGGTGTGGGTGTGGGGCCGCGAAGCCTCCACCGCTGCGGCACGTGCCGATGGCTTCGACGTGGCGCCCTCGCGCGAGGCCTTCTTTGCCGAGAGCGATGCGGTCTGCCTGCATGTGCGCCTGGTGCCGCAGACGCAGGGCCTCGTCACCCGCGCCGACCTGGCCCGCATGAAGCCCGGCGCCGTGCTGGTCAACACCAGCCGCTCCGAGCTGATCGAGGACGGTGCCCTGGTCGATGCCCTGCGCGCCGGACGTCCGGGCTTTGCCGCGGTGGACGTGTTCGACCAGGACCTGGAGCCGCTGCAGGGCGGCCACCCGCTGCTCGACCTGCCCAATGCCCTGTGCACCCCGCACATAGGGTACGTGGAGCGCGACAACTACGAGCACTACTTCGGCACGGCCTTCGACAACATCGTGGCCTTTGCGCAGGGGGAGCCGCGCAACATCGTCAATCAGGAAGTGCTGGGCGCGCGGGGCGACTGAACCCCTGCGGCATGCGGGCTGCTCGGCCCCGCATGGAAGAGCGCCTGGATGCGCCGCGGCGCTCAGCCGTGACGGATGACGTTGAAGCCTTCGTCCGCCGTCGGTGCCACGAAATAGCGAGAGATCTGGTCGAACTCGGCGTCGCTCGTTTCGAAGGGGTGGTCCCCGGCCGCATTGCGGGCGCGAAGACGGGCCTTGCAGACCTCGTCGGGCACGTCCAGCAGGTGCAGGGCATGGGCGGCGCCTGCCCGCTCATACAAGCCGCGCGCCCAGGCCCGGGTGGCGACCGTGTTGGCGGGAAAGTCGAGCACCACCGACACGCCACTGCGCAGCAGCGATTCGACGTGACCGCTCATGGCGTCGCGCAGGCGGCCCGCGCAGCGCACATAGTCGGCGAGCGCATGGATCTCGTTCGGATAGAGCCGCGACAGCCAGTCGTCCTCGCTGATGCGCACGGTGTTGGGGGCGGAGGCCAGGCGCTGCGTCAGCGTCGACTTGCCCGAGCCGATCTTGCCGCAGACCAAGTGCAGCGTGGCGACGGAAGAAAGGGGCGCGGAACGGGGTGGGACTTGCGGTGGGTTCATTTCGATCTCCTATGACGAGGGCCCGGGAGACAGAAAGAAAAAACCCGCCTCACCGGGCGGGTTGCGGATGGCGACCTGGGCCGCGCGCTAACCCACCCGCCCCGGAATGAAGCGAATGATGGAGGTGATGCGCGGGACGGTCATGGCGGGGCCAGCTTAACAGCGCGGCGGGGGCTGCGGAGAAGGAGCTGGTCACGCTCGACCTTCACGTGAAGACCTCATGGAACGCCGTCACGTCGCACATGGCCACCTGGGCCTGCAAGGGAAACACGCGCCAGGGCGCGGCCACGTCCATGTGGACCAGCCGGCGCAGCAGCTCATCACGCACGGCTGGCTTCACCTGCTGGCGCCAGTCGAGCACCTGGCCCCAGGTGGAGCTGCCGTTCAGGTGCAGCGGACCGCTGACGGGCTGGATCGATTCGACGAAGGCCTGTGGGAACAAGCGCGTGTAGGCCCGGAGGTTGTAGAGCCAGGAGACGCCCATGACCGACCGTGCTTCGGGATGGGCGCTGCGGATGTGTTGGAACATCGCGCGCAGTTCATGTTGGCGCGCATCCACCGCAGCGGCGGCGAGCGGACTGGCGGCTAGACCTTCCGGCGGCATGAAGTGGATACGCAGCAAGCCTGCAGCGTTGGGGCTGTCGTATGAGAAGCATCCGAAGGTCGGCGCAGGAGCGAGCGGTGGGCGGGCTTTGTGGAACTTGAGCGTGGTCGACAGCAGGGTTGCTTGGTCATGGCTGACCGTGCCCAGTTCAGCCAGGAAGATGGTCCATTGTTCGGCACCACTTTCGCCCCAGAGATGCAGGCGGCGGCGGAGGTTGGTGCAGCGTGCGACCGCTACGTCGAAGGGCACGCCTGCCGCGGCCGCGTAATGTGCAGCGAAGGTCAGTTGGAGCGAGAAGTAGGCGCTGGGCACAGCGTGATGGACTGTCCGGGAGCCTTGATTGTGGTGGTTGAAAGGCGGCTTCAGACTGATAGCCGAAGTACCGGCAGTCGGCCCCATACTTCCGATTTCGGCCAGGAACGGACATTCAGATCATCGGCTCGCCTGTCGGCGCCGCCTACCGGGATGGCCATGACCTGGCCGTAGCTCGAGGGTCGGCCTCGGTCTAGGTGTCATGTCTCAATAGGTTGTTCACCCGGAAGGGTCTGGGAGACTGGAGTTACCACGCTTCAGTCACCAGAGGGACCTTCCGAGTGAACAGCCATAAGAATGCCAGATTGACCTTCGAAGGGCGCAAATTGCTTGTCCAACGCATCGCTGTCCAGGGGCTCCAGCGCTTCGAGCAGCATGGCGAGCGCGGCCTGCTGGACCGCAGCTCACGCCCGGCTCGCACGCGCTCCTGCCTGGACGCGCAGCTTTGCGAGCGCATCGAACAGCTTCGCCGCTGTCGCAT
>NZ_JAGOPN010000037.1 GCF_017991995.1 Pseudacidovorax sp.
GACTGCGGCTCTGGTGGTGCTGGCCCGAAAGCTCATGCGCGTGGCCTTCTCGCTGTTCAAGCAACACGCGATGTTCGATGCCCGCCTGGCGGCCACTGTCGCTTGACGAGAACCATAGAACCTCAGGGCGAACGGAGTGAGGACCAGGGCGGCCGAACCCAGCCGTTCGGGCGCAGCGTCGAGGTGGAGGATGACGGTGTGCGTGCGGAGGTGCCATTCGCGGCGCCGTGCAGTGCGGCAAGCACGTCGGTGGAAAGCGAGCACCCGCCGTGTGCACCAAGCCGGTCGGCGCGAGCGTGCACCGGGAGCACGCATGCCGGCGCCCTCCGCCGGTTAGCACCCCCTGCCGGTGGTCATCCGATGAAGTTGGCACTTGGCAGGACAAGCAACAAGAGTCGTGGGCCAGCCAATGAGCAAGTCACCCTGGCCCAACCACCGAACACACGCAATCCCGGCTCACCATCCAACACGAAGCGCCCAGCAGAGGCCCCCGACAAGAACAACGAACTCAAGCCAGCCGCGCACCCCGCGACATGCGACGCCCATCCGCCACGGCCGCCGCGAACAGCGCCAGCCCGGCCAGCGCCAGCAGCGCGCCCACCCAGCCCGTGGAGGTCCATCCAAGCCCCGCGTCGATGGCCACGCCGCCCAGCCAGGCGCCCAGCGCGTTGGCCATGTTGAAGGCCGAATGGTTCAGCGCCGCGGCGAGGGTCTGGGCGTCGCCGGCCACGTCCATCAGCCGGATCTGCAGCGCCGGGCCGATGGCCACCAGCGTGCCGACCAGCAGGATGTTGATCGATGCCGCCACCGGATGGTGGGCCGTGACCGAGAAGGCCGCCAGCACCACCGCCGCATAGGCCAGGATGCCGCCGATGGTCGGCATCAGCGCCCGGTCGGCCAGGCGCGCGCCGACCAAGTTGCCCGCCACCATGCCGACACCGAACAGCGCCAGCACCAGCGGCACGCGGCCCACCGACAGGCCGGCCACCTCGGTCAGCGTGGGCTTGACGTAGCTGAACACGCAGAACATGCCGCCGAAGCCGATGGCCGCGATGCCCAGGGTGAACCACACCTGGCGCCGGCGCAGCGCGCCCAGCTCGCGCATGGGGCTGGCACCGTGCGCCGCCGCCATGTCGGGCACCCACAGGCGGATCAACAGCACCGCCGCGGCGGCGATCAGGCCCACGAAGACGAAGGCGGCGCGCCAGCCGAAGTGCTGGCCCAGCCAGGCGGCGATGGGCACGCCCACCAGGGTGGCGCCGGTCAGCCCCAGCATCACCAGCCCGACCGCCCGCGCCCGCTGCCCGGGCGGTGCCAGCGCCGCCGCCACCAGCGCCGCGACGCCGAAATAGGTGCCGTGCGGCAGGCCGGTCAACAGGCGCAGGCCCAGCAGCGACAGGTAGTCCGGTGCGAGGGCGCTGGCGATGTTGCCGATGGCATAGAAGGCCATCAGCGCCATCAGCAGCACGCGACGGCGCCAGCCCGCGGCCAGCGCCGCCAGCACCGGCGCGCCCACCACCACGCCCAGCGCATAGGCGCTGATCGCGTGGCCGGCCTGCGGAATGCTGGTGCCGATGTCGCGCGCCACCTCGGGCAGCAGGCCCATGATCACGAACTCGCCCGTGCCGATGGAGAAACCGCCCAGACCCAGGGCGAGCACGGCGCGCAGCAGCGTGCGTTCGGATTGGGCGTCGGCGAGGGAAGCGGCGGAAGTCATGGGCAAGGCGCGGGACAGAACAGGGCGCAGGACGCCTGCCGGCATTGCCGATCGGCAAGTGGAACCGGCAGTCGGCCAAGGATGAGGGAAAACCCGGGAATCGCCGACCCTAACAGCGTCGGCGGGCACGGCGGCGACAGGGGGGCGAATCCGGGTCGGCAGGCGGGGTCTTCCCGTGCGGCGGTTGCGGACGGCCACGGAGCACCGTCTGGGGCCGCACGGCGCCCCATGCCGTCACGCGCGGCGCGTCGTACGCCCGTGGAGCGGCAGTGGCCCCGAGCGGCATCAGCCCGCCACCGTGTGCACGCCCGGCGAGCCGTGCTCGACCACGAAGCGCGCCAGCCGGCTCACGCCGGAATCGACGCGCCGGATGTCGTCCACCGCGCGGAACTCCACGCGCGCCTCGGCCGGCGCCAGCGTGGCCAGCGCATAGCCGCGCACGTCGCCACGGCCCCAGCGCAGCTGCGGGTTGTTGGCCTGCAGCGCCGCCACCGTCGCCATCGACGGGCCCTGCGAGCTGATGGAGCCGCCCACGAACTCGGTGGCCAGCGGCGCGGCATCGCCGGGGCGCTGCAGGTCGGCGGCCCAGAAGCAGTGCACGTCACCGCTGAGCACCAGCGCGTTGCGCTCGGCGCGCGCCGCCAGCGCGCCGTACAGGCGCTCGCGGTTGGCGGCGCAGCCGTCCCAGCCGTCGACCCAGTAGCCGCGCTCCTCGCCACGGCTGCGCGGGGCGGTGGCCATCAGCGTCTGCTGCGCGATCAGCGTCCAGCGGCCCTGGGCGCGCGCCAGGCCCTGGTAGAGCCAGGCCTCCTGCTCGGCGCCCAGGTAGCTTCGGCTGGCGGCGCTGCGCTCGTCGCAGTCGACGAAGCCCTTGTTGCCGGTCACCGGCACGCAGGGATGGGCCGAGCGGTACTGGCGGCCGTCGAGCACGAAGAGTTCGGCCATGCCGCCCATCTGCCAGCGGCCGTGGATGCGGGCCTGCACGCCCTGCGGGCGCATCCAGGCCGGCACCGGCATGTGCTCGTACCAGGCCTGGTAGGCGGCCGCGCGCAGGGCCATGAACTGCGCCGGATCGGGCGTCTGCGGCGAGCGGTCGTTGGCATAGTCGTTCTGCACCTCGTGGTCGTCCCAGGTGACGAACCAGGGGAAGGCCGCATGCGCCGCCTGCAGGTCGGCGTCGCCCTTGTACAGGGCGTAGCGGTTGCGGTAGCCGGCCAGGTCCTGCGGCAGGCCGGCTTCGTGGCGGCGCACGTGGTGGCGGCCCCAGGAGGACTCGTAGATGTAGTCGCCCAGATGCACCACCGCATCCAGGTCATGCGTGGCCATGTCGCGGTAGGCGCTGTAGAAGCCCTGCTCGTACTGCTGACAGGAGCCGAAGGCCAGCCGCAGCGGCTGCGCGTCCTGCAGCGCCCGCGCGGTGCGGGTACGGCCGACGGGGCTGCGCATGCCCTGCGCCGTGAAGCGGTACCAGTAGTCGCGGCCGGGGGCCAGGCCCGCGACCTCGACGTGCACCGAGTGCGCCAGGTCGGCCACCGCGATGGCCCGTCCGCGGGCGACGATGCGGACGAAGCGGTCGTCCTCGGCCAGCTCCCAGTCCACCGGCACCGGCGCCTCGTCCATGCCGCCGCCCGCCAGCGGCTCGGGGGCGAGCCGGGTCCACAGCACCACGCCCTCGGCCGTGGGGCAGCCGGAGGCCACGCCCAGCGTGAAGAGCGGCCGGCTGTCGCCGCCTTGGGCATGCAATCGGAGGAAGGGGGCGGCAAGCGCCGCGCCCGCCGCGCCTTGCAGCAGGCGACGGCGGGAGAGCTGCGACAGGAGTCGGACGGAAGACGGCATGGCCCGATCATGCTCGCTGCGCCTTGCCGCCAGCTGTCCTTGCCGGCGCACCCCTGGCAGGGGCCGCCGCCCCGGGCAAGGCGCGGAACGATGGAGGCCCCACCCCCGCGGGATGCTGCGCTCAGTGTCCGGACGCGCCCGATGCGCCGAGCCCGGTCTCCGACCGCACCTGCTGCGCAGGGAAGGCCGCGCGTTCGGCCGCGGCCTGGCGGCTTCGGTCGAGCAGGCTGAACAGCCAGATGCCCGCGAAGCCGATGGCCATGGAGAACAGCGCCGGCGAGGTGTAGGGGAACAGCGCCGAGCCCTTGGGATAGCCCAGCGTCGCCTCCCACACCGAGGGCGAGACGATGGTCAGCCCCACCGAGGCCGCCAGGCCCAGCGTGCCGCCGATCACCGCGCCGCGCGTGGTGCAGTCCTTCCACAGCACGCTCATGAACAGCACCGGGAAGTTGGCCGAGGCTGCGATGGCGAAGGCCAGCGACACCATGAAGGCGATGTTCTGCTTCTCGAAGGCGATGCCCAGCAGCACCGCGATCACGCCCAGCGCCACGGTGGTGATGCGCGAGACGCGCAACTCGTCGCGCGGCTCGGCACGGCCCTGCTTGATCAGCGTGGCATAGAGATCGTGCGACACCGCCGAGGCGCCCGACAGCGTCAGCCCCGCCACCACCGCCAGGATGGTCGCGAAGGCCACCGCCGAGATGAAGCCGAAGAACACGTTGCCGCCCACCGCCTTGGCCACCAGCACGGCCGCCATGTTGGTCGCCCCGGCACCGCCGTGGATCACCCCCGTGGCCACGTTGGCGAACTCCGGGTTGGTCAGCACCAGCGTGATGGCGCCGAAGCCGATGATGAAGATCAGCAGGTAGAAGTAGCCGATCCACACCGTGGCCCAGCCCACCGACTTGCGGGCCTCCTTGGCGTCGGGCACGGTGAAGAAGCGCATCAGGATGTGCGGCAGCCCGGCCGTGCCGAACATCAGCGCCATGCCGAAGCTGATGGCCGAGATCGGGTCCTTGACGAAGCCGCCCGGCCCCATGATGGCCAGCCCGATGCTGCGTGCCTCTTCAGGCGACTTGCCGGCATTGGCCGCGATCTGCGTGCGCACCTCGACCGACTTGGCGAACAGCGCCTCGGGGCTGAAGTGGAAAGCCGCCAGCACCATCACCGCCATGAAGGTCACGCCGGCCAGCAGCATCACGGCCTTGATGATCTGCACCCAGGTGGTGGCCGTCATGCCGCCGAAGAGCACGTAGACCATCATCAGCGCGCCCACGATCACCACCGCCACCCAGTAGTCCAGGCCGAACAGCAGCTTGATGAGCTGGCCCGCGCCCACCATCTGGGCGATCAGGTAGAAGGCCACCACCACCAGCGTGCCGCTGGCCGCGAAGGCGCGGATGGGGCCGGGCCGGAAGCGGTAGCCGGCCACGTCGGCGAAGGTGAACTTGCCCAGGTTGCGCAGCCGCTCGGCCATCAGGAAGGTGAGCACCGGCCAGCCCACGAGGAAGCCGATGGAGTAGATCAGTCCGTCGTAGCCGGTGGCCATGACGGCGGCGGAGATGCCCAGAAAGGAGGCCGCCGACATGTAGTCGCCCGCGATGGCCAGGCCGTTCTGGAAGCCGGTGATGCCACCGCCCGCGGTGTAGAAGTCGGCCGCCGAGCGCGTGCGCTTGGCGGCCCACTTGGTGATGTAGAGCGTGCCCGCCACGAACACCATGAACATGCCGATGGCGATCCAGTTGGTGGGCTGCTTGGCCACCTGGCCGACGTCGCCGCCTGCGGCGTGGGCCAGGCCGGCCAGCATGAGTAGCGCGGCCGGCGCCAGGCGGGCCGCCGTGGAACGGAAGGAGAGACGCGTCATTGGCCGGCCTCCTTCAGGATCTCGGCCGTGAGCCGGTCGAACTCGCCATTGGCGCGGCGGATGTAGGCCAGCGTGATGACGATGGTGAAGACGATCACGCCCAGGCCGATGGGAATGCCCAGCGTGGTCACGCCCTGGCCGATGGGCCGCGCGAGGAAGGGCTTGTCGAAGGCGATCAGCGCGACATAGCCGTAGTAGACGAGCAGCATGATCGCGGTGAGCCAGCCGCCCAGGCGGTTGCGGCGCCGCCGCAGCTCAAGGTATTTGGGATGGGAGCGGATGCGCTCCGCGACCGGGTCTTTCATGGGGTTGTCTCCTGGCATCTGGAATGAGCCTGTGCTGCATTCTTCGATGCCGGTCCCGGCGCGCGGACCCGGCGCAATCATTCGTCACATTGAAAGCCAAGTCGCGAAACGAGGCTTGCGTGGAACTGACGACGAGGCTCAGTCCCACTCCACGTTGGCCGCGAACAGGTAGCCCGCGCCGTAGACCGTCTTGATGACCTGCGGCGCCTCGGTGTCGGCCTCGATCTTCTTGCGCAGGCGCGAGATGCGCACGTCGATGCTGCGGTCGGTGGGCAGCAGGTCGCGGGTGCCCAGCAGCTGCTCGCGCGTCAGGATCTGGTGCGGCCGTTCCATGAAGCTGCGCAGCACCTGCGCCTCGGCCGTGCCCAGCAGGTGCTCGGTGCCGTCCGGCGCAGTGAGCACGTGTGAGGCCCAGTCGATGCACCAGCCGTTGAAGCGCGCCCGGCGACGCTGGGTGGCCGCAGCAGCGCCCGCCTGGCCGCGGCGGCGCAGGATGCTGCGCACCCGCGCCACCAGCTCGCGCGCCTCGAAGGGCTTGGTCACGTAGTCGTCGCCACCCAGCTCCAGGCCCATCACGCGGTCGGCGGGGTGGCCGCGGCCGGTGAGGATCAACACGCCGGCGCTGCTGGCCGCCGAGATGCGTCGCATCAGGTCCAGCCCGTCCATGTCGGGCAGGCCGAGGTCGATGATGCACAGGTCGGGCTTTTCCACCTGCAGCCGGCGCAGTGCCGCCGCCCCGCTGGCGAAGACTTCGCAGGCGAAGCCGAAGTCCTGCAGCGTGGCGCGCACGATGCGCGCGACCTCGGGCTCGTCCTCGATCACATAGATCAGGTCGGACGCGCCGCCCTCGTCGTGGGCACCGGGGCTGCGCGCACCCGGTGCTGGGGGTATGCCGTGGCGTGGCGTATTCATGGTCGTCGTCTCCCTTCCTCGATGGCCCGCGCGAGTTGCTCGGCGGTGAATGGCTTGGTGATCACGGGCACGCCCGCCGGACGGGCGATGGCCTCGGGCGCGTGGCCACTCATCAGCACCACGGACGGTGCCGGCGCGCCGTCCGACGCCGGCAAGGCGCAGGCGGCGGTGGCCACGGCGACGCCGTCGACCGGGCCGTGCATCTGCACGTCCGACAGCACCAGCGCCAGGCCGGGCATGTGGGCCAGCAGCTGCAGCGCCTCGGCGCCGCTCTCGGCCTCCAACACCGAGTAGCCCAGCTCCAGCAGGCTGCGTCGGATCACGCGGCGCACCTGCGCGTCGTCGTCGGCCAGCAGCGCCAGGCCCTGCGAGGCCGGCGCTGCGGCCTGGCCCGGGGGCAGTTCGTCGGCTGCGGTCGGGGGTGCCTCCGCCGCGGGCAGCCACAGCGTGACGGTGGTGCCCTGCCCCGGCGCGCTGCGCAGGTCGATGGCACCGCCCGACTGGCGGATGAAGCCGTAGACGACGGCCATGCCGAGGCCCGTGCCGCTGCCCGGCGGCTTGGTGGTGAAGAAGGGCTCGAACACGCGGGCGAGCGTGTCGGCGTCCATGCCGCAGCCATCGTCCTGCACCTCGATGCACACGCAGTCGCCGGCCGACATCTGCAGCGGCGCCGCCCGGGCGGCGTCGAGCCGGGCAGCGCGCGCCCGCAGCACGATGCGGCCCAGCGGCCCGGTGGCGTCGCGCGCGTTCAGGATCAGGTTGACCAGCGCCTGCTCGAGCAGCGTAGCGTCGATCCAAGTCCACAGCGCCGAAGGGCCGGCGTCCACCTCCAGCGCCAGCGTGTCGGGCAGCGCGCGGCGCACGAGGCGCGCCACCGTCTCGATGAGCGCGCCCACATGCACCGAGGCCGCCTGCAGCGGCTGCCGGCGCGCGAAGCTCAGCAGCGCCCGCACCAGCTCGGCGCCACGGCGCGCAGCGTCCAGCGCGGGCTGGGCGAACTCGCGCGTGGTCTCGTCGGCGGCGCCGCGGCGCAGCAGCGCATCGAGGTTGCCGATCACCACCGTGAGGATGTTGTTGAAGTCGTGCGCCAGGCCGCCGGTGAGGTGGCCGAGCGATTCCAGCTTCTGCGCCCGCGCCACCAGCTCCTGGGCGCGGCGCTGCTCGGTGATGTCGAAGGTGAGCTCGAAGCAGCCCGCCACGCGGCCGTCAGCGGCGCGCTCGGGCGCGAGCGAGGTGCGCACCGTGCGGATCTGGCCGTCCTGCGTGCACAGGTCGTAGGCAAAGCTCTGTGGTTCGCCCGCCAGTGCGCGCATGACATGCGGGCGCACATGCGCATAGACCGCCTCGCCCAGGAAGCGCCGCGCACTCACGCCCTCGGGCCGAGCGGTGTCGACCCCGAACCAGTCCGCGTAGCCGCGGTTGAGGTAGCGGTAGACGCGCCCGGCGTCGAAGTACGCCACCAGCGCCGGGATGGAGTCCATCACCAGCCGCACGCGCTGCTCGCTGCGTTGCAGTTCTGTGGTTCGCGCGGTGACGCGGCTTTCCAGCTCGGCGTTCTGGCGACGGATGGTGGCCTCCGCGCGGTGGCGCTCGGTGACGTCGGAATACAGGGTGACGAAGCCAAGGCCCGGCACGGGCTGGCCGCGGATGCGCAGCACGCGGCCATCGGGTCGGACCCGCTCGACGTCGTGCGGCTCGAAGCGCCGCGCCAGCGCCATGCGCGCCTCCACCAGCTGTTCGGGGTCGCCCGGGCCGTAGTCGCCGCGGCGGGCGTTGAATTCCATGAAGTCGCGGAACGGGGCACCCAGCCACACCAACGCGGGCGGAAAGTCCAGCAGCCGCAGGTAGGCCTTGTTCCAGGCCACCAGGCGCAGCTCGGCATCGAAGATGGAGATGCCGTCGTCCAGCATGTCCAGGCCGGTCTGCAGCGTGACGTAGCGCTGCAGGGGCGCCGGGCCGCCGCCGTCTTCGGCTGCAGCAGGGCTGCAAACATTCGTCATATTCGGCGGCGTCTCCTGCAATCTTCGGGGTTCATCCTTGCGGCGGCGGAGTCTGCTGCATGTGGCTGACCCCAAGCCAACAAATGACCGCCGTCGAACGATGGCACGACTGCGCAGGAGACAAGCTTGACGCACATCAATCCCTACGACCTGGGCCTGGACCGCAATGCGGCCAATTTCGTGGCGCTGACGCCGCTGTCCTTCCTGGCGCGGGCGGCGCATGTGTTTCCGCAGCGCACCGCGCTCATCTATGGCGAGCTGCGGCAGAGCTGGGCCACCACCTACGAGCGCTGCCGGCGCCTGGCCAGCGCCCTGGCCCAGCGCGGCGTGGGCCCTGGCGACACGGTGGCCTGCATGCTGCCCAACGTGCCGGCCATGTACGAGGCCCACTTCGGCGTGCCCATGACGGGCGCCGTGCTCAACACGCTCAACACCCGGCTCGACGCGCAGGCCATCGCCTTCATGCTCCAGCATGGCGAGGCCAAGGTGCTGCTCGTGGACCGCGAGTACGCCGGCGTGGTGGCGCAGGCGCTGAGCGCCCTGGGCGCGCACCGGCCGCTGGTGATCGAGGTGGAGGACGAGACGGCACCGCCCGGCGCCCGGCTGGGCGAGATCGGCTACGAGGCCCTGCTCGCCTTCGGCGACCCCGCCTTCGACTGGCAGCCGCCTTCCGACGAATGGAACGCCATCGCCCTCAACTACACGAGCGGCACCACCGGCAATCCCAAGGGCGTGGTCACCCACCACCGCGGCGCCTACCTCAACGCCGCCAGCAACGCCCTGGCCTGGAACCTGCCTCAGGGCGCGGTCTACCTGTGGACCCTGCCGATGTTTCACTGCAACGGCTGGTGCTTTCCATGGACCACGGCGCTGATGGCCTGCACCAGCGTGTGCCTGCGGCGCGTCGATCCCGCGGTGATCTACGGGCTGATCCGCGAGCACCGCATCACGCACCTGTGCGGCGCGCCCATCGTCTACAGCCTGCTCATTGCCGCGCCCGCCGCGCTGCGCGCGGGCATCGACCATCCGGTACAGGGCCTGGTGGCCGGGGCAGCGCCACCGGCCGCCGTGATTGAGGGCTGCGAGGCCGCGGGCATCGCCATCACCCATGTCTACGGCCTGACCGAGGTCTACGGCCCGTCCGCCGTGTGCGCGCAGAAGCCCGAGTGGGCGCAGCTGCCGCCGGTCGAGCGTGCGCGGCTCAACGGCCGCCAGGGCGTGCCCTATCCGCTGCAGGAGGCGGTGACGGTGCTCGACCCCGCCACGCTGCAGCCCGTGCCGGCCGACGGCGAGACGGTGGGCGAGATCTTCTTCCGCGGCAATGCGGTGATGAAGGGCTACCTCAAGAACCCGCGCGCCACCGAGGAAGCCTTTGCCGGCGGCTGGTTCCACACCGGCGACCTGGGCGTGCTGCATCCCGACGGCTACGTGAAGATCACCGACCGCAGCAAGGACGTGATCATCTCGGGCGGCGAGAACATCTCGTCCATCGAGGTGGAGGACGCGCTGCACCACCACCCCGCCGTGCTCACCGCCGCCGTGGTGGCCATGCCCGATGCCAAGTGGGGCGAGGTGCCCTGCGCCTTCGTCGAGCTCAAGCCAGGCGCCACGGTGGACGAGGCCACGCTGCTGGACTTCTGCCGGCCGCTGCTGGCGCGCTTCAAGATGCCCAAGCGGATCGTCTTCGGCGAGCTGCCCAAGACCTCCACCGGCAAGACCCAGAAGTTCGTGCTGCGCGAGCGGGTGCACTCCGCCAGCGCCATCGAATGACCCCCTTTTCCTCCATGGAGACGACCATGAGCGACACCGCCGCCCTCTATCCCCCGCCCCTCGTCCTGGCCGCGAAGGCCCATGTCTCCGGCCGCGCCGCCTACGACCGCCTGGTGGCCGAGGCCGAGGCCGACCCCGAGGGTTACTGGGGCCGCCTGGCCCGCGAGTATGTGGGCTGGAAGACGCCCTTCACCCGCGTGCTGGATGACAGCCGGGCGCCCTTCTTCGAATGGTTCAACGACGGCACCCTCAACGCCAGCTGGAACTGCCTGGAGCGCAACATCGAGCGCGGCCTGGGCGCCAAGACGGCACTGATCTTCGAGGCCGACGACGGTGCCGTCACGCACGTCAGCTACCGCCAGCTGCTGGTGCGGGTCAACCGCATCGCCAACGGGCTGCGCGCCCTGGGGGTCAAGAAGGGCGACCGCGTCGTCATCTATATGGCCATGTCCATCGACGGCGTGGCGGCCATGCAGGCCTGCGCGCGCATCGGCGCCATCCACTCGGTGGTGTTCGGCGGCTTTTCGGCCCATGCCCTGCGCGACCGCATCGCCGACACCGGCGCCTGCGTGGTCATCACGGCCGACCAGCAGGTGCGCGGCGGCAAGCAGCTGCCGCTCAAGGCCATCGTGGACGAGGCGCTGGCCCAGGGCGGCTGCGCCAGCGTGCGGCATGTGGTGGTGGCCCGGCGCACCGGTGCGGCCGTGCCCTTCCAGGCGCCGCGCGACCTGTGGCTGGACGAGCTGGTCGACGGCCAGAGCGAGCATTGCGAGCCCGAATGGGTGGAGGCGGAGCATCCGCTCTTCCTGCTCTACACCTCGGGCTCCACCGGCACGCCCAAGGGCGTGCAGCACGCCACCGGCGGCTACCTGCTGCATGCGGCCCTGACCTGCCACTGGACCTTCGACATGAAGGCCGACGACATCTTCTGGTGCACCGCCGACATCGGCTGGGTGACGGGCCACACCTACATCGCCTACGGGCCGCTGATGCTGGGCGCGACGCAGATCGTGTTCGAGGGCGTGCCGACGTACCCCGATGCGGGCCGCTTCTGGAAGATGATCGAGGCGCACCGCGCGACGATCTTCTACACGGCGCCGACGGCCATCCGCTCGCTCATCAAGGCGGCCGAGGCCAACGAGGCGGTGCACCCGGCCCGCTACGATCTGTCGAGCCTGCGCATCCTGGGTTCGGTGGGCGAGCCGATCAACCCGGCCGCCTGGACCTGGTACCACCAGCATGTCGGCGGCGGGCGCTGCCCCATCGTCGACACCTTCTGGCAGACGGAGACGGGCGGGCACATGATCACGCCGCTGCCGGGCGCGACGGACCTGGTGCCGGGCTCGTGCACCCTGCCCTTCCCGGGCATCGCGGCGGCGGTGGTGGACGAGACGGGCAACGATCTGCCCTGGGGGCAGGGCGGCATCCTGGTGGTCAAGCGGCCCTGGCCGTCGATGATCCGCACGATCTGGGGCAATCCGGAGCGCTTCCGCAAGGGCTACTTTCCGGAAGAATTCCAGGGCCGCTACTACCTGGCGGGCGATGGTGCGATCCGCGATGCGACGACGGGCTACTTCACGATCACGGGCCGCATCGACGATGTGCTGAACGTGTCGGGCCACCGCATGGGCACGATGGAGATCGAGTCGGCCCTGGTGGCCAAGACCGACCTGGTGGCCGAGGCCGCGGTGGTGGGCCGTCCGGACGACACCACGGGCGAGGCGATCTGTGCCTTCGTGGTGCTCAAGCGGCCGCGCCCGACGGGCGAGGAGGCGAAGGCACTGGCGAACGAGTTGCGCAACTGGGTGGCCAAGGAGATCGGGCCGATCGCCAAGCCCAAGGACATCCGCTTCGGCGACAACCTGCCGAAGACGCGCAGCGGCAAGATCATGCGCCGGCTGTTGCGCAGCATCGCCAAGGGTGAGGCGATCACGCAGGACACCTCGACGCTGGAGAACCCGGCGATCCTGGAGCAGTTGGCGCAGGCGAACTGAGGGGGGCTGGTCGGGCGGGTCGTTCCGGTCATTCCGGTCATTCCGGTCATTCCGGTCTTTCCGGTCGCATCGGTGCATCGGTGCATCGGTCGCACCAGTCGCACCAGTCGCACCAATCGCACCAATCGCACCAATCGTCGGAACGGTAACCCGGCAGAGGACGTCGGCATGCGCGCTCCCGGTGCACGCTCGCGCCGACCGGCTTGCCTCACCACACGGGTGCTCGCTCTCCACCGACGCGCCTGCCGCACTGCACGGCGCCGCGAATGGCACCTCCGCACGCACACCGCCATCCTCCGCCTCGACGCTGCGCGCGAGTCCTCCCCTTTTCAGGTCGCGGGGCCGTGAAGCCCTTGAGCCCTTGAGCCCTTGAGCCCTTGAGGCATTGAGGCATTGAGGCATTGAGGCATTGAGGCATTGAGTCTTTGAGTCATGGAGTCATGGAGCCACGGAGTCGTGGAGTCATCGGGTCACGCGGCAATGCGGCAATGCGAGCCAGTCGACCCCAGACCGTTCGGGCTGAGGTTCTATGGTTCTCGTCAAGTGTTGGCAGCGGCCAAGCGGGGGGCGAACATCACCTGTCGCTTGAACAGCGAGAAGGCCACGCGCATGAGCTTTCGGGCCAGCACCACCAGAGCCGCAGTCGTGCTCAGCCCCTTGCTGCGCTGCGCTTGGTAAAAGTCCTTCCATGTCTTCGTGCGCGCGGCCGACATCGCCGCGGCGTACAGCAGGCGCCGACTCTCGGGCCAGCCCTTCTTCGACAGGCGCCTTTGCCCCGTCTTCTTGCCCGAGTCGTTCGGGCGAGGGTCCAGCCCCGTGAAGGCGACCACCGCGTCGGCACTGGCGGCCGGCATGCGCCCGAAGATCATCACCAGCAAGGAACCACAGA